>NZ_JBAZJF010000021.1:0-2769 GCF_041651515.1 Sulfuricurvum sp. | reverse complement strand
GCCAGATACAGTTGATTCGTTGATGAAGCTTGACTTGGCTCCGGAAGTGGACGTAGAAGTTCGCTCTATGGACAAGTAAGGAGTAGGGTGTGGAATACATTGTAGAAAAAATCGGCATGAGCCGAACGGTTGGCGTTCCGAGCAAAGTAGTTACTCTTTTAAAAGTAAAAGAAGTAAAAGTTTGTTCTGTGAACGAAGGTACTGCGCTTGTAGCGTATAGCCAAGGTAAAGCGGCCAACAAAGCGATTGAGGGTCAGCAAAAGAAATATAACCTTTCTGCTGAATTCAACAAATTCGCTACATTGGAAGTTGCTAATACTGAAGCAGGTGATCAGGATATGAGCCCTCTAGCAGATGCAAAAACTGTTAAGAGCGCATTCAATACCAAAGGTCGCGGTTTTACCGGCGTTATGAAACGTTGGAATTTTGCCGGCGGACCAGGCGCCCACGGTCACCGTTTTCACCGTACTGGTGGATCTATCGGTAACCGCGAATGGCCGGGTAAAGTTCAAAAAGGACGTAAAATGTCCGGACAATACGGTAACGAGCAAGTTACGGTAAAAAACGAAGTCATGTCATATGACGCACAAAACGGTGTATTGGTTGTCGTGGGTTCAATCCCAGGTGCAAACGGTGCGCTAGGTCGAGTAAAGGTTGTTAAATAATGAGCGCGATTGTACTGAACGAAAAATTCGAAAAAGCCTCTGAATTGGCATTGCCTGAGAGCTTTAGCGGTATCAACCCACATAACCTCTATTTGTACGTTAAGTCGTACCAAGCGAGTATCCGTTCTAACACGGCGTCTGTAAAAAGTCGCTCGACTATTAACGGTGGTGGTAAAAAACCATGGGCTCAAAAAGGTAAAGGTGGCGCACGTGCCGGTTCACGTCGTTCACCAATCTTTGTTGGCGGTGCGATTGCACACGGTCCAAACACGGGTCGTAACTATGATCAAAAGATCAACAAAAAGCAAAAGAAATTAGCACTTAAATGTGCATTGGATGCTTTGGCAACTGCAGGGAAATTGTTCATCGTTGATTCGATTGAAGTTCCAAGCGGTAAAACAAAAGACGCAAAAGCGTTGTTCAACACATTGAACGTACGTGACGCGTTATTGGTGAAAAAGATTCTCGATGAGAATACCTATCTTGCATTCCGCAACATTGCTTCTACGTACGTTGTAGAAGAGAATGAACTCAACGCCTTTTTGGCCGCGACATACCGTTCGGTAGTAATCGAAAAAGCGGTATGGGAAAATCTGACTAAAGAGAGCTAAGATGGCAGATATTACTGATATCAAATCGATCCTGTATACAGAGAAGACTCTTGGTCTTCAAGAAGAAGGTGTAATCGTAGTTCAAACGTCAACACGAATGACTAAGAATGCACTTAAAGAGGTGTTTAGAGAGTATTTCGGAATCGTTCCGGCTCGCGTTAACTCTTTGAACCAAAGCGGAAAAGTAAAACGTTTCCGTGGTCTTACTGGCAAGCAAAACGACTTTAAAAAGTTTTATGTGAAATTGCCAGAAGGCGCACAAATCGATAGTTTGGCGGTGTAATTATGGCAATCAAAACCTATAAACCAACCACACCGAGCCGACGTTTTATGACAAACGTTGACAACTCGGACATTACAGCGAAAGCGTCTGTTCGTTCATTGTTGACAAAACTTCCGGCACATGCAGGACGTAACAACAACGGTCGTATCACGTCACGTCATAAAGAAGCGGGAGCTAAAAAGCTTTACCGTATCATCGATTTCAAACGTAACAAATTCGGTATTGCCGGTACTGTTGCAGCGATCGAATATGATCCGTACCGTAACTGTCGTATCGCACTTATCAATTACGTTGATGGTGACAAACGTTATATTCTTCAACCAAAAGGCTTGATCGTTGGCGATACTGTCGCTGCTGCTGAGAGCGGTTTGGACATCAAAGCGGGTAACGCTATGAAATTGATGAATATCCCTGTGGGAACTACGGTTCACAATCTTGAGCTAAAACCGGGCAAAGGCGGACAAATCGTTCGTTCAGCGGGAACATCAGCTCAAATCATGGGTCGTGAAGGGAAGTATGTATCTGTACGTCTTCCATCAAGTGAAATGCGTTATGTTCTTGGTGAATGTATGGCGACTGTTGGTACTGTCGGTAACGAAGAGTTCATCAATATCGTTATTGGTAAAGCCGGTCGTTCACGTCACTTGGGTATCCGTCCTCAAACGCGTGGTTCTGCGATGAACCCTATCGATCACCCGCACGGTGGTGGTGAAGGTAAAACCAATTCAGGACGTCACCCGGTTACTCCATGGGGTAAACCGACTAAAGGTGCTAAAACACGTAAGAAGAAAGCAAGTGATAAACTTATTATTACTCGCCGTAAATCAAATCCGAAGAGGTAGATAATGGCTAGATCAGTAAAAAAAGGACCATTTGTTGATGGACACCTTATGAAAAAAGTGATTGCTGCCAAAGAGACGAAAAGCAACAAACCAATCAAAACTTGGTCACGCCGTAGTGTGATCTTGCCAGATATGATCGGTTTGACGTTTACCGTCCATAATGGCCGTCAGTTTGTACCGGTTTTCGTAACGGAAAACCATGTTGGTTACAAACTTGGTGAATTTTCACCAACACGTACGTTTAAGGGCCATAAAGGTTCTGTACAAAAGAAAATCGGGAAATAAGGAAGAGATATGGCAAGAGCACTATTAAAATTCGTTCGCGTATCTCCGACTAAATCTCGTTTGATCGCTCGCGAAGTTCAAGG
>NZ_JBAZJF010000020.1:0-5732 GCF_041651515.1 Sulfuricurvum sp. | reverse complement strand
ATTTTCCTATTTTTCAAAAAACAATAATCATTAAAACAGCCTTTTAGGCAAATTATTAACAGTATTAAAGGATTAGTCATGAAAATATTATTCGCACTTTGCACATTAATTTTTGCATTACACGCTCAATCAGCGGAAATGACTGCACGGGAACATATGTCGATTCACACCTCTAACTCTCGCCCTTCCGCACAGCTTCAAGCCAAACAGGAAATGCACCGAATTCATAAAGTCGATGAAAAACAGTTGGAGCAGTTGGTTCAAAAAGAGACCGGAGAAGAAATTACCAGTAAAAAATTAACCCACAGAGGCGAAATCCTCTACTACGATGTATACACTGCGAATTATCGTTTGGAAGTCAATGCGCTCGACGGTGCCTTCCTGAAAAAAGAAAAAAAATGATTAAGATTATTCTTTCTTTGTCGTTGTATTCAGCGGCAGTTATGGCAGAGAGTTTTGATCTTTTTTTAGAACAGGCTATCGAAAAAAGTCCCTATTTGAATGCTTCATCATTAAGGACTGATCAAGCCATACTTGAAGGAAGCAAACTGACCCGTTATGAGAATCCTACCCTCGAAGTGGAAAGATCCCGATTTAAGTCCGATAATGGCTATCGGTTGGGACTCAATCAACCGGTTCGCGTATGGGGCGTAGGTGAAGACAAAGAACGCATAGCCAGATCGTTATCAACCAATGCTAAAGCCAATGTTGCGGTTGAACGATCCCGTTTTATCAAAGAGCTTTCACTTTTGTATGTCGATTATGCACAAGCTCAAAAACTATTGAATCTTGCCAACGAAGAGTTGAAAATCGCTCAAAGCATCAATAACGTCTCTAAAGAGCGTTATGCCAAAGGTTCTTTATCCAAAGCACTAATGCTCCAAGCCGATGTTGCGTATTCCGATGCCCTATCCAACCGCGCTGAATCCCAAAAAGAAGCAGTAAAAAGCTATGACGCATTACGTGAATACGCTGGATTTAGTGAAGAAATTGCAATTGACGCGGATACTAATTTCATTCGTTTTGGGGATGAGAAATCAAATCCTGATTTAGCGTTATTGACATCGGAAAATGACCTCAAAGCCTCGCAGGCAAAACTCGAAACCCGTATCATCGAATCGGTTGGCGTATTCACAGAATATGAAAAAGAGCCCGATCAAAATATTTACCGTGCAGGAGTTTCGATCCCTTTGCCGATTTTCAACACGAAGCGCGAAGAAAAATCGATTCAAGAACTTCAAATACGCCAAAACGTACTGTTTTTCAAAGCGCAAAATGATCGTCTTGGGCTTCGAAAAAAAAGTTTGCTTAAAGAGATCACCTCTCTGGAAACACTTTTGCAACAACGCAAAGAAAATCTTAAAAATGCGCAAGAACTCTTGGGGATGTATCAGGATGCCTATGCGATTGCTAATGTTAATCTTTTAGAACTCTATGAGATCAAAAATCGCCGTATTGCGACCCAAGAAGAGATCATTTCTCTCCAATCACAAATTAATCGTTCCACTATCGAATACAACTACCTACAAGGGGCTTATAATGAGTAAAATTTTAACGAGTGTACTACTATTTTCAGCAGTACTTTTCGGTGCCGTACAGATACCGACTGAAACGGTGCAATCACGACCATTTGGTGCCACGATTGACGTAAACGCCAAAGTGATTCAGCAAAAGAATGACCAACATGCTATTACAACGTCGCTGGAAGGGTACATCGAAGAATATTACGTCCGTGCCGGTGATACGGTTAAAAAGGGGGATAAAATCGCACGGTTGCGTTCGGTTGCCCTCTCCAAACTTTCCATCGATTATCAGTCGTTAAAAACCCAATACGCTCATTTCGATAAAAATTTTCAGTCCGATAAAGCGTTGTATGAACGGGGGATGCTCTCGCGGCAGGAGATGACGACCAAACAAATCGAGCGGGATGCACTGCTTTCTCAGATCAAAGGGATCGAAGTCCAGATCAAAGGTTCTAACGTTAATCCATCATCACTGACAAACAGCGGTAATTCCCATTATGTCTATGCCTCTGCATCAGGACGGATCGGTGAGATTCTTGAACCGGTGGGTGCGTTTATCAAAGACGAAAAAGTGATGGCAATCATTATTAACGCCGATGCGTTTTATCTGCAATGTTTTGTCCCTCTCAAATATTCGGCTCAGGTGCAAAAGGGACAAAAGGTTTTGGTGAAAAGTAATACACCCTCTGTGATATATGGACAAATCAATCGTGTATTGCCGAGTATTGATGAAGCAACTCAGCGAATCAGTGCATTGGCTTCGCTCGATAAATCTTCATCTTTGTATTTGAATCAGTATGTCGGAGCGACCATCTATACCCAAAAAGATAAAAACTACCTCGCGGTGAAAAAATCGGCGCTTACCTTTTTTCAAAACGAATGGGTTGTCTTTATCCCGACTGTTACTAAAGTGCACGTAAAAAAAGAAAAGAACGATGAGCATGAGGAAGAAAAAGCCCCCTATGAAGCGAGAGTGGTGGAAATCATTGCTAAAGACGACCAATATATCGCCATTAAAGGGTTGAATGCCGGTGAACGCTACGTTAGCGATAAAAGCTATTACGTTAAATCAATGCTGTTGAAATCAGCTATTGGCGAGGAATAAGGGAATAACGATGATACATAAATTAATCGATAGTGCGCTCAAATACCGTATGCTCGTTTTGGTGGTGTTTATCGGGATTGTTGTATTGGGAATACGTTCCTATCAGACAATCCCCGTGGATGCCTTTCCCGATATTACCCCTAAACAAGTGGTGATTTATACTGAAAGCCCGGGTAATTCCGCCGAAGATATTGAAAAGCTGATTACTTATCCGATTGAATCCTCACTCTCAGGAATGGCGGGTGTTAAAACGGTTATGTCCAACTCTATTTTCGGATTGTCTTATGTATCGGTCTTCTTTGATGATAATATGGATATTTACTTTTTACGCCAGTTGGTCAACGAACGCCTCAACAGTGTTAATATACCGCAAGGGTGGGGCAAACCTGTTATTGGACCCAATACAACTGGTTTGGGACAAGTCTTTTGGTATCAAATCTATGACAAAACCGGTCGTTTTAGCCTCAGTGAACTGCGCCAGATGCAAGAGTACATCGTTGCCCCTTTGTATAAAGGAGTTTCAGGAGTAGAAGAAGTGACAGGATGGGGCGGTCATGAAAAACAATATGACGTTGAAATCGATACCCATAAACTTCAAGATTTTGGGATCACTTATGAAGAGGTCGTTCAAGCTCTTGAAAAAAGCAATACCGCCGCAGGTGGGCAGTATTTGGAGTTTAATAAGGAACAATACCTTATCCGTGGTGTAGGACTTTATAGTTCATTGGATGATGTACGCAATACGCCTATCAAAGCATTAAAAGGCGAATCGATCACGATCAATGATGTCGCCGAAGTCAAAGAGGGGACATCGCCACGATCCGGTGCCGTATCGCTTGATGGACACGAAGCCGTTATGGGAATGGTATTGCAACGGGCTGGAACAAATGCAGCAGAGGTTGTTCAACAGCTCAAAGCGAAAACCGCTACGGTTAATTCAGCTTTACCCGATGGTGTCAGTGTTCGAATGTTGTATGACCGGACGGAAATTACAAAAAAAGCGGTTGAGACAATGGATATAGCACTAATGACCGGTATGGTATTAGTAGGGATTGTTCTGTTTTTATTTTTGTTTGAATTACGCTCGGCTTTTATCGTTATCCTCTCGCTTCCTGTATCGCTATTGATTGCATTTTTACTGATGGATTATTACGGTCTTAGCGCCAATCTGATGAGTTTGAGCGGTCTGGCAATAGCGGTGGGAATGATCGTAGACGGTACGGTTGTTATCGTCGAGAACAGCTTTAGAAAACTTCACGATCATCCTGATGCTTCACGGTTTGAAGTGATTGCCGAGGCGGCAAAAGAGGTTTCAACACCTGTCACCTTTGCCATTTTAATCATTGCCATCGTATTTATACCGCTATTGAGTTTGGATGGTTTGGCGGGAAAGCTTTATGTCCCCATGGCGCTTAATATTACCTTTGTGATGCTG
Source organism: Sulfuricurvum sp. (assembly GCF_041651515.1). Classification (GTDB taxonomy): domain Bacteria; phylum Campylobacterota; class Campylobacteria; order Campylobacterales; family Sulfurimonadaceae; genus Sulfuricurvum. Next base: position 1,669 of record NZ_JBAZJF010000020.1, on the reverse strand, counting down.
GGATCACTTGCGGTCGCACTTATCTTGGTTCCGGTACTGGCAACATTTTTGCTTAAACCCACATCCCATCACGACAACAGTGTTATGCGTGCCATTAAAAAACGCTATACCCCCATGCTAAATTATGCGTTATCGCATGCCAAAGCATTGCTCATTGGAGTTGCACTGCTTTTTTTCGTTTCAGTGGCACTTTTGAGTCAACAGGGACGAGAATTTATGCCCAAACTTAATGAAGAGTCGATTATGTATCGTGTCACTGCTATTCCCGGTACGGGATTGTCTCAATCAACCGAGACTGCGCAGAAGATAGAAAAATTTATTCTCAAACATCATGGGGATAAAGTGCAATCCGTTCTCTCCATGATTGGACGAAGTGAAAAAGGGGAAACGGCGCAAGCCAACTATTTTGAGGTATTGCTGATTCTCAAACCTGAAATTGGTGATTACGAAAAACTTTCAAAAGAGATCGATACGGAGTTGGACAAAGAGTTTACGTACGTGCAGTTTACCCCAACCCAACCCATCGGTATGCGTATTGAAGAGCTGTTAGAAGGGGTCAAAGCAGAGCTTGCGATCAAGGTATATGGTGAAGATCAAAAAGTACTTGATAGGGTTGCTACGGATATTCAAAAGAATATCGGCTCCATGAAGGGCATTCAAGGGATGGAAGTTGAATCGCAACTGGGTCAGGCTCAAATTAAAATAGAACCCGATTATCAGGCACTAGCCCGTTATGGAATCAGTGTTGATGAAATAATGGATGTGATTCGTTATGGTATCGGTGAAGAACCGGCTACTTATATGATTGAAGGGGTGCGTCGTTACGGTATCGTTCCAAAAATCAAAGATGCCAAAATCGATATCGAAACGATTAAAAATATTCCGATTCGATCACACGATGGCAATGTGATTAATTTGGAAGATGTGTGTCGTATTGATACGGTACAAGGTTCATCGTTTATTAAACGGGAAAACATGAGTCGCTACCTTGTCATTTCTCTCGATGTCGAAGGTCGCGATATTGCGTCGTTCGTCAAAGAAGCCGATGCCAAAATCACACAAAGCGTTGATTTACCTGATGGGTATTACATCGGTTGGGCAGGGGATTTTAAAAACATGCAAGAAGCGACTCAAAAGCTCATGATTATTATCCCGATTACTCTGTTGGTGATCGTTTTGCTGTTGTATATGGCGTTCAACTCATTGTCAAAAGCGGGGTTGATTTTGATGAGTGTTCCGTTTGGATTGATCGGGGCGATATTTGCGTTGGTTATCAGCGGTGTCTATCTATCGGTATCAGCGATTGTCGGGTTTATCGCCATTTTTGCCATTGCGGTACTGAACGGGATTGTCTTGGTGAGTTTCATCGATGAGATGCGTGCTAAATTTCCCGATGTCGAGCTTAAAGAAGTCATTAAAAATGCTACTCTTTTGCGTCTTCGTCCGGTACTGATGACTGCTTCAACGGCATTATTAGGTATTTTACCGTTACTTTTTGCTACGGGTGTAGGGAGTGAAATCCATTATCCATTAGCAATAGTAGTTACGGGTGGGATTATCAGTTCAACATTCCTAACTTTGATGATTTTACCATCAGCGTACTGGATTTTTTATCGGAAAGAATCGGCTATTTCACAAAAATAAAGCCCACTTTTTAATCAGTATGATA
>NZ_JBAZJF010000019.1:0-7757 GCF_041651515.1 Sulfuricurvum sp. | reverse complement strand
GGATGGCCGCACCTGTCGAAAGTATCGGATTTGTAATAAGTCTCATTCTCTCTCCTAATGAATTGTGTCGATAAATATCAATAAATCTTGCTAGAAAGATAGCTATATTCGCCTTATATTCACCTTTCTTTGATTCGCATTGTGAATATAAAACGTACCATATATACATCCATCGAAAAATAGGAAATACAAATAATATTTTTTCCTCCGTCTATTCTAAATTTCTAGGCTGATTCAATTTCATCCATCCTTCGATTTTACTGGTATAGCATTGATGAATTACTTGGCCCTTTTCATCATTTTCGGCTTGTATATAGAGGTTTAGATGATCACTGTACTGATCAGGGATCATCAGTATCCAGTCGTTCTTATCCAGCCATATTTTGACACCGTCAAGGGTCGAAAACTCTTTTCCTTTGGCGTCATCAAGGAGCATACGCATCATTTTTCCTTTCATCGCCTGAGAAGAGGGAATCTGGAAACTGCGGTAGAAAAACTTGGGCAGGGCATCGATCAGTTTGGAGAGTTTGACACGGTGATGAACCATCATCTCCAGTATTTTCAGCGTCGCATACATTGAATCACGGTGGGTTGCAAACTCGGTAAAAGTGAAATTTCCTTCACCGGTGGCAATTAAATCGTATTTTTTCATCTGAGCGGTTTTAAAATTGGAATATTGCCCCCGCTCGGTCTCCAGATGGTCAAAATAGATGATATCGGCTGCCCAGGAGGGTAGGAAGACCCGCTTGGTCGTTCCGAGAGCTTTGGCTTCCATATTCAGCAGTGTCATGACTACATACAGGGCCGACTGCTTTGTGAGTGGGATTCCCTCGTCGCATATGATCTCTAAACGCTGACCGTGCGGATAGATCATGAATCCGGCATTCAGTTTAAGTGCACGGATGACGGAACCCATATCCTCGTAGGAGCGCTTGGAAAGGGCTTTAATATTAAACAGTTTCTGTTCATCACGGTACGCATTGAAGAGGATATGATCGATCCCGAGATCATTAAGGATATCGGGGAAAACGTCCGATGCCATCTCGTGCATCATGTCCACGGCGATTCGGCAGTCGATGCATTTAAACATATGCGATTGCAAGAGTTCTTCCATCTCTTTTTTATACTGGCCGTACTCTTTTTTGTGGTCAAGCTCAATGATTTGTCCGATACGTTCATAATCGACCCGCCGGAATATCTCTTTGAAAAATGCTTTTTCGATTTTTTTGGCCATATCGCTATTGATCCGGAGTGCCTCATGATTGTAAAATGTAATGACGGTACTGGTGGGATCGTCGATTTTCTGGTGAAAATAGACTCCAGCGCAGTATTCGTCTATCGATGAGAGACTGCATCGCATTATTTCAGTGGGAATCGCATTGTAATCGACGATGTTGATACCGGAGGAAAGGAGACCCCCTAGAAATGCCCTCTTCAGCATTCGCGAACTTTTATCGTTGTCTCGCGATACCAGTACCGTCGATCCTACTGGAAGTTGAGCGCCGAATGCTTCCGCCAGCTTGGTCACCATTTCACAGGAGAGTTCGACATTGGACTTTCCGATAACCATCCCATTTTCAAAAATTGAATTTTTATATTTACTTCCCAAAATAACGCTGTGGCTGATAATGGAAGCATCTTCGATCACCTTGTCTGGCCAGATGGTAATATCTTTTTCGATACTAACCAATTCACCAATATCACATCCCTCGGCAAGTATCATCCCCGCTTTTGCGGCAAAGTTTTTACCGATATGGTTATCATTACAGATAATACAACCGTCCATCTTGGCATTTTTTCCAATTATAACGTCGTTCCATATCACCGTATTTTTAATTTTGCTATTTTGAGCAATCGTGACATTGTTTCCGATCACGACATTGCTCAGCTTAACCCCTTTTTTGATCGTAACGTTTTTCCCAACTACGACGATCCCTACGATCTCGACACTTTTATCGATGGCAGTATCTTCTTCGGACAGTGAAATAGACTCAGGATACTTATGAGGTTCTCCTCCGAGACTGAGATTAATCTTTTTGCTGAGGATATCCTCATATACATCACGATAGCTCTCTGGATTCCCGACATCGCGCCAATATCCCTCTGCATATCCTGCTATAAGTTCGATTCCTTTATTCATTAGCATTGGGAAAAGGTCTTTGGCAAAATCGAAATTTTCATTTTTAGGGATATAATCGAGAATCTCAGGTTCGATAATATAGATACCGGTATTGATCGTATCGCTGAATACTTCTCCCCAGCTCGGCTTTTCAAGAAACTTCTCGATTCTCCCCTCTTCGTTAGCGATGACGACGCCGAACTCTAACGGATTATCGACCGAAGTCAGGGTGATGGTAAGTTTGGAGTTTTTGGCTTTATGATAATCAAATATTGGGTGTAAACCTACAAAGGGATTTTTCTTCCCATGCGCTTTAAAGTTTGCTTAAAATCGTATTCTTTAAGCTTTTAGAGTTCATTTTCCTAGCTGTGATTGAAGTGTCTTTCATCTAATAAATTTTATAAAATTCTAAAATCTGCAATCACCCTTTACCCGCTTTACATCAGCTTTTGGAGGAAAACCAAACATTCGCGCATATTCTCGGCTGAACTGCGATGGACTTTCATATCCGATGTCAAATGCAACTTGGGAAGCGTCGATCTCTTTTGACATTAATCTGAGTCTTGCTTCATGCAACCGAAGTGTTTTTTTGAAACTGTAATGGACTCATTGTCGTAATCTTTTTGAAGTTATGATAGAGCGATGATTCACTCATGGAGACCAATTTGGCTAAATCTGGAATATCCAGTTTCTCAGCAAAATCATCTTTAATCTTTGTTATCACTTTTACTATGCGCTAAGTCGCACTTCCATCCATAATATATCGACGGATAAAATCTTCTCCCTCTTCATTCATTATAAGATCTATAGATTTAGAGAGAATGAGTGGGCATTCTAACAAAGTAAATTTAACAATATGGTTTTGTACTACAAGATATTAATTTTGGTAAAGATGAGATCTGTTTACGTGCTTCTTCAATCCAACATTGTAAAGTAGAATCAGGATTTGCAGTTAAAGAATAAATTACCCATTTTCCTTCTTGCATTGAATCAAGAATACCGGCTTCGCGCATTTGCTTAAGATGTCGGGAGACGAGCGGCTGTGAAAGTTCTAACGTGTCACAAATCTCACATACACACACTCTTTTATCTCTTAAAAGAAAAATTAGTATTTTCAACCGATTAATATCGCTAAATATTTTTGATAATTGAACCAATCTTTCCATCTAACCTTCTTCTAAGTCTTTTTATATAACAATCTCGTTATATAACATTAAAGTTATATGATTATAACGTAAGAAGAGGTTATTTATGGAACATATTGTTCTTTTCATTGATGCTATAGTAGATTTGAGCAATGCAATGGCTTTTTATATACTCTTCGGTCTGCTCTTCGCTGGAATCTTACATGAAATGGTACCTGAAACATTGGTTTCCAAACATCTAGGAAAGGACTCTATCGCTTCCGTAATCAAAGCTACCTTATTTGGTATCCCTTTACCCGTGTGCTCTTGTGGGGTGATCCCGTTAGCCGCTTCTATCAAAAAAAATGGTGCAAGTAACGGGGCAACGCTCTCTTTTTTGATTTCTACCCCTATTACCGGAGTCGATTCAATTTTGGCAACTTATGGAATGTTCGGCTGGGCTTTTACAATTTACAGAGTTGTTACATCCATTATTATCTCTATGATAGCAGGAATAATTACTAATCTGAAAGCTCCCGGTGAATCAAAGAACTCTCAACCATTGTTCACTATGGCACACTCAAAGCCGGTTAACCCATCCACGGTTTTAGTTGGTACATTACCTAATAATGAAAGATGTTCTGCCGATGATTGTGGATGCGGTCAACCCAAAGCGAAAAAACGTTTTTCCTTTATCGATGCGATGCACTATGCGTTTGTGACTTTGCTGGGCGATATCGCCAAGCCACTATTGTTTGGACTTATTATCGGTGCATTGATAACGGTGGCAATTCCCAAAAATTTAAGCGACATATTGATTACCTATCATTGGATCTCTTATCTGATCGTCGTTGCGATTGCGATACCGATGTATGTGTGTGCGACAGCTTCTTTACCTATTGCGGCGGGGCTTATGCTCGCAGGTGTTTCACCCGGAGCCGCTTTTGTCTTTCTCTCAGCCGGACCTGCAACCAATACGGTAACAATTGGCGTTGTCAAAAAAATGATGGGTACTCAAATCCTCACTATTTATTTGGTGACCATCGGTATCGGAAGTATTCTATTTGGTTTTGGATTGGACTATTTGTTAGACGGTGTTAATGTCAACGAAATTATCCATATCGATGAAAACCCCGGATTGATCGAGTGGATAAGCAGTACGATTTTATGGGGATTTGTGCTCTATTTCATCACGAAGCCCTATATCAGACCTAGTAAAATCAAAAATACAGGAGACAAGAACAATGATTTATAAGCACGAGACAAAGTATTCGATTGGTGAGATTAAAGAGCAAATGACATCAAAAGCAAAAGAGTATGGATTTGGTGTGCTCAAAGAGTATAATTTTAAAGATCTTTTACATGAAAAAGGCTTTCCGATTGAGAGAGCTATTACCGTATTCGAGCTATGCAATCCAAGCGGGGCACAAGCCATTCTTGGTTTGCATCCGGAAGTGTCTATTTTTCTTCCTTGTCGCATCTCAATTTATGACGATAACGGTCAAACGGTCATAAGCACCATAGGTATGGAAGATATAGTGCATAATTTCAATCTTGAGGAAACGATAAAAAGCCATATGACAGGACTTTTTAGCAAACTTCAGGCATTGATAAACAGCTGGGAATAGTATATAATCATCCATCATGAAAAAACGTAATTTCTGGACGATACTACTGTTGCTCTCATTTAGCTTCTCAATTGTGAATGCTTTTGTTATTGAGAGCAATGAGAAAGGTCATTGTAGCATCCAACAATATGTTCAAGAATTTTCTCAACCTACGCATTGTGGGGATTTATGCGATATTCGATATATGTTTCATATCAGCTTTATTCTCCCTGCTCAGACACAACTTGTCGAATGTGAGAGCCATACATTTGCACCGATTTATAACTCTGAGTATTATATCAGCCATAATCCCCCTTCTAATTTTCGTCCTCCAATAGCCGTTTAATTTTCCTATTTTTCAAAAAACAATAATCATTAAAACAGCCTTTTTGGCAAATTATTAACAGTATTAAAGGATTAGTCATGAAAATAATATTCGCACTTAGCACATTAATTTTTGCATTACACGCACAATCAGCGGAAATGACTGTACAGGAACATATGTCGATTCACACCTCTAACTCTCGCCCTTCCGCACAGCTTCAAGCCAAACAGGAAATGCACCGAATTCATAAAGTCGATGAAAAGCAGTTGGAGCAGTTGGTTCAAAAAGAGACCGGAGAAGAAATTACCAGTAAAAAATTAACCCATAGAGGTAGAATCCTCTACTACGATGTACGCACTGCGAATTATCGTTTGGAAGTCAATGCTCTCGACGGTGCCTTCCTGAAAAAAGAAAAAAAATGATTAAGCTTATTCTTTCTTTGTCGCTGTATTCAGCGGCAGTTATAGCAGAGAGTTTTGATCTTTTTTTAGAACAGGCTATCGAAAAAAGTCCCTATTTGAATGCTTCAGCATTAAGAACTGATCAAGCCATACTTGAAGGAAGTAAACTGACCCGTTATGAGAATCCTACTCTCGAAGTGGAAAGATCCCGATTTAAGTCCGATAATGGCTATCGGTTGGGACTCAATCAACCGGTTCGTATATGGGGTGTAGGTGAAGACAAAGAACGCATTGCCAGATCGTTATCAAGCAATGCCAAAGCCAATGTTGCGGTTGAGCGATCCCGCTTTATCAAAGAGCTTTCACTTTTGTATGTCGATTACGCGCAAAATCAAAAATTATTGAATCTTGCCAACGAAGAATTGAAAATTGCTCAAAACATTAATGATGTCTCTAAAGCACGCTATGCTAACGGCACTTTATCTAAGGCACTAATGCTCCAAGCCGATGTTGCGTATTTCGATGCTCTCTCCAATCGCGCTGAATCCCAAAAAGAAGCGGTAAAAAGCTATGACGCGTTACGTGAATACGCTGGGTTTAGTGAAGAAATTGCAGTTGACGCTGATACTGATTTCATTCGTTTTGGGGATGAGAAATTAAATCCTGATTTAGCGTTATTGACATCGGAAAATGACCTTAAAGCATCGCAGGCAAAACTCGAAACTCATATCATCGAATCAATTGGGGTATTTGGAGAATACGAAAAAGAGCCCGATCAAAATATCTACCGTGCAGGAGTTTCGATCCCTTTGCCGATTTTCAACACGAAGCGCGAAGAAAAATCGATTCAAGAACTTCAAATACGCCAAAACGCACTGTTTTTCAAAGCACAAAATGACCGTCTTGGGCTTCGAAAAAAAAGTTTGACCAAAGAGATCACGTCTCTTGAAACACTTTTGCAACAACGCAAAGAAAATCTTAAAAACGCTCAAGAACTCTTGGGGATGTATCAAGACGCCTATGCGATTGCTAATGTTAATCTTTTAGAACTCTATGAGATCAAGAATCGCCGTATTGCAACGCAAGAAGAGATCATTTCTCTCCAATCACAAATGAATCGTTCTACCATCGAATACAACTACCTTCAGGGAGCTTACAATGAATAAAATATCACTGAGCGCATTATTCTTTTCTGTAGCACTATTTGGTGCAGTACAAATACCGACCGATACCGTGCAATCACGACCATTTGGTGCCATGATTGACGTAAACGCCAAAGTAATTGTGCAAAAGAATGACCAACATGCAATTACAACGTCGCTGGAAGGGTACATCGAAGAATATTACGTCCGTGCCGGTGATACGGTTAAAAAAGGGGATAAAATCGCACGGTTGCGTTCGGTTGCCCTCTCCAAACTTTCCATCGATTATCAGTCGTTAAAAACCCAATACGCCCATTTCGATAAAAATTTTCAGTCGGATAAGGCATTGTATGAACGGGGGATGCTCTCGCGGCAGGAAATGACGACCAAACAAATAGAGCGGGATGCACTGCTTTCTCAGATCAAAGGGATCGAAGTCCAGCTCAAAGGTTCTAACGTCAACCCCTCATCACTGACAAACAACGGTAATTCCCATTATGTCTATGCCTCTGCATCAGGACGAATCGGTGAGATTCTTGAACCAGTGGGTGCATTTATCAAAGACGAAAAAGTAATGGCAACCATCATTAACGCCGATGCGTTTTATCTGCAATGTTTTATCCCTCTCAAATATTCGGTACAGGTGCAAAAGGGACAAAAGGTTTTGGTGAAAAGTAATACACCCTCTGTGCTATATGGACAAATCAATCGTGTATTGCCGAGTATTGATGAAGCAACTCAGCGCATCAGTGCATTAGCCTCGCTGGATAAATCTTCATCGTTGTATTTGAATCAGTATGTCGGGGCGACCATCTATACCCAAAAAGATAAAAACTACCTCGCGGTGAAAAAATCGGCACTCACCTTTTTTCAAAACGAATGGGTTGTCTTTGTCCCGACTGTTACTAAAGCGCACGTAAAAAAAGAAAAGAACGATGAGCATGAGGAAGAAAAAGCCCCCTATGAAGCGAGAGTGGTGGAAATCATTGCTAAAGACGACCAATATATCGCCATTAAAGGGTTGAATGCCGGTGAACGC
>NZ_JBAZJF010000018.1:0-9768 GCF_041651515.1 Sulfuricurvum sp. | reverse complement strand
CCGTTGTACGAAATTAAACATTGCCACGATTGGATTTTTTATGAGTGAGTTCACATACTGTTACCAGTGTAATCGCGGCGGAAACGGTAACGATGTTGATAGGTGCGCTTGCGGATGGCGTCAACGTAGTAAAAGCGATCTCGGATGTTTTATCGGAACTCCTATTGTTGGTGATATAATTCCGCCGCCCAAAGTTTCGAAAAGTAAGCAGCGGTATCAACGGTACCTGGAATATAGTGATATGTTCGATAGTTTTTTGAATTTCTGTTACTGGGATTCAGATCCGTCGCGATCGTGGAATAATAAGGTATGCAATGTTTAAAATCGTACAACAAGGCATAGCAGCATCGGGCGGAATACCGCCCTTGGCTTTTAGCACATTGGAAACGTCTGCTATGCCAGTCCATTAGCCAAAATTAACCGCGCTCGGGCACCGTAGTTCGGCGCACTTCATGGGAGGTTTCTAATGTCAGCAGAACAAGCGTCACAGTACGTCCACACGTTAAACGTTCTTTTTGTCAACAAGGTTATTACCCGTTCCGAATTTCGCAAAGCGTTAACGGGAGTTCCTTTTTACGGTACAGTGTGCCAGGTTGTCCGTGCGCCGAAAGGCAAGGGGAAGCGCGGTTAACATTCGGCTAACACGCGCAAGCCGACATTAAAACGATCAGCTGTGCGCGGGGCCGTTGTGTGAAATAGGTTGGTGCTCTTTTACAAGTAGTCAATTTGGCTAACAGCCAGTCCCTGCGGCGGGCCTTGCGACATCCGGAGTCCACGATTGCGACCAGGGTATGCAAAGGGGCGGTGGTTTAATGGGGTTGTACTCTAACATCGGGAAACTGGTGGTCTTCCGTGAGTATGCAAATAGTCAAACACGCCGCCAAATTGAAGACAAGTAGGAGGCACCAACCTACATCACACAACAGCCGCAGCCCAACATGTCAAAGCCCACGTCGGGCGGGTGCGGCAACACGTTGGCAGAAATAAACTGCCGACCATATTGTAGTAAATTTTGAAAGGAGCTTTTGTGGTTCAATGTAGCAATAAATCGGAACGTTGTTTCGTTGTCACCGATAGGTTTAAAGAACCGTGCCAGCATGCCGTCCCTCACGAATTCAGCGTTCACTGCGTTGGTGGCCGATGCGTGAGATTTGAACACTTCGAGGAAGATCGCAATGGCAAGCAGGTATGGGTCGGTACCGAGTATGGTACTTGTGTCAAAATTTAAGTTGAATAAGGAGCGGCAGTTTACATCTGCCAACAAATGCAGGCAGTTCGCTCCGCACATTTTGAAACAAAACGTCTGCCTGCATCGGACGTTGCCTGCAATACTGCGGGCGGCTGAATTTGAAAGGCGGTTGGCATGGCGAAGCTAATGCCGATAGATGATGTCGTTGACTGTAGATATCGCGGTCAGCATCATTGTAAAAAAGATGGTCGTGCATATCAAATATCGTGCGAGCATTGGATGAATGATTTTCCAGCGGAATGCCCGTTGTCAAACGAGCCAACCGCAGAAGGCAGCGGAGCACCCGCAGTACAGTCAGGCAACAGCCGCTATACGTCGGCGCTTGAGCGAATCATACGGTGGGCGCTTGGAGAAATTTGGTCATTCAGGCCGCGCCAGGAAGGCGACGGCTTATACTATTGGCGCATAGAATTACGAAAGCGCCTCAATGCCGCCAAAGCGCGGCACTGCGTATAACGGCGAGCACGTTATACGAAAGTTTTACCGCTCTTATATTGGAGTTGAAAATGGATGAGAAGTTTTTAATAGCTAACAATCTTGTACCAGATAACGAAGTTTGGGTTTCTCCAAAAACATTTGAGAATCCATTTTCAAAGAATATTGCGGAGGCGTCAAAACCTTCGCATAACACAGGCAGCCTGCAATTGTTGCTTGACGGTTTCAAGAAAGATTATCCTAGTCTCAGTCAGAAAACTATTCACGCAGTTAATGCGTTTGTACTATATGCGCAACAACAGCAGGCGGGTGCCTGATCCCGTTGTACAAAATTTGGCGGATTTTTGAATAATAGTCCGCCGCAAAGAAAGGTTCATCATGGCTAATATGTCGTATTGTAGAATGGAAAATACCTACGCAGATTTGCGCGATTGTTATGAAAATTGGGATGAAGCGTCAAGTGAAAGTGAATTGAAATATCGCGCAAAAATATTGGAAATAGCGCAGGATATTGTCGGCGATTTCGGAGATGCGGCGGAAGAAGATTAAGGTAATCCGCCAAACTTCGTACAACAGCCGCTACATGTTTCGCTTCGCCCATTGGAAACGGCACGTAGCGGCGATCCGTTAGCCAAAATTTAACCGCGCTTTGAAATAATATTCGGCGCTGAAAGGAAAACAATATGACATGGCAATGGGTTACCTTACTGATTTTTGTTATTGTACCGACAGTCATTTGCATTACTGTTATGCTTTATCAACATAGGGAAATCACTGAGCAGCGCCGAAGAGATTCGAGGCGCGGTTAAACTGTCGGCTAACACACGCAAGCCAAAATGAGTACACTTCGGCTGTGCGCGAGGACGTTGTCGTCAATTTCTCTTTTAAATCTGATTGGAGTAGCACATGGCAAGTATCGGATGTAATAAAGAGTGTAAGATGTGGTTATACTGTAATCGTATTTACGGTACAAATTACCCGCCATGTGCTAATAATAAGGTACCCGCTCAAAAGGCCGACAACACGACGCAGGCTGCAATTGCCCTATTGCGTAAAATAGGCAACGATCATATTCGTGACGGCATAGCGTGGAAAAAGTTTGATGATGCGTTAACAGAGATCGGGCAACAGTCAGCCGTGCGCTGACGTTATGCAAAACTTCAGTCGTGCTTTTAAATAAGGGGGCGGCTTTGAAATACAAAACGATATACGCAAAATGTTTTGAACTGTTCGGTTTATTCTTTGGTTTCTTTATCGAACGGTGCCGCAACATTAGGGAAGGTACTCCTTCCGCATCGCATAACAGCGCAATTATGAAACCTTGCGCTAATTGCCAGCATGGGCCGATTAATTTTTGCGGGAGGCTGTGTAGTCATAACGTAACTTTTAACGATCACTATGTACCGCGCAAAGCATCATAAGTTGCGCGACCCGTTAGCAAAAATACCGCCCTCTTGAGATTGGGGGCGCGGTTAAAATCGGGAGGTCTGATATGTTAAGATTCGTTTTTCAGGTAAGTCGCCTTGACGGAAATACCGGTTTAAAAACCAAAGGAATCGAAACAGTCGATATCGATGTTCCGGTGCTCGAAGGCATGTTAATCAAGGGTGGATTGAGCGAAAATAGCTACGAGGTTCACGATTTATTCGGGATTGAAATATTAACTGGCAAAGGTGCCGACGCGCAGGAAAATAAGGAATCGGGCGGTACTTCTGCTAACATCGACTATACGGCGGCGCTTGCAAAAGAAATCAGACAGTGGGTTAGGGAGCAGTGCGATATTGCCGTAACGTTAAATGGAATTCACGAATTGGCTGCGCGCCTCAATTCTGTTGTCAAAGCACAACAGAACTGCGCATAGTCGAGGGCCGTTGGTGGAAAGTTTTTGCCCCCTTAACTTGGAGTTTTAATGCTTGACGTTAGTAAAGATATCGAATTATTGGTGGACCTATGCAACGCTCTCGATCTTTCTGGGGGTGTGGATGCTATTGAGCGCATTAAAAGGGCGCTGACGGAAAGACAAAAACCAACCACCAACAGCGGCAGTGTGTGTGCTTCGCAAATTGCCGCAGTTATTAATTACATAGAGCAGAAAAGCAAAGAAATGGTTGATGCTAGATCGATACTTAATCATATTTACGGTACACTGCGGCAACTTCACACGTGCCGTTGACCGTTATACAACATAAATCCGCCCTTCATATTGGAGTTGGCGGGCTTACATAAATGTTTTTAAGGAGGCTTTATGCAAAACGTATTTTCATGCAATGAATGTAACAGTGGCCGTCCGTGCATAAGTATTGTTGACGATGCTTCTGTCAATCCCGATCGGTGCAACTATTCAACCGGAACTACTCCGGCTAAGTGGGTTCGTCTCGAAATATCGCCCGCCCGGCAGAGCAAGGGGAGCGCCGAGCAAAAGACCGATAATAAGCCAAGTATGCAAGTTTGCCCTCATGCGCGGTTAAAATGGTCTGTTTACGATTGTACTATTAAAGATAGTTTTGCATTAGATTTAATGGACTGTAATGGTGAAGGGACGTATTCTATTCCAGGCAATAGTGGCTTCGGTTACAGTCATCAGTGTAACAAAGTTACGGGCAAACCAGCACACGTTGGCTAACCAGTTGCACGCAATAAATCGCTCTCCAAAATTAATAGTTTGGCGGGCTTGCTTTGGAGGCTTCGATGAAGTGTGGTAAGTGCGGGAAGGTAGGGGTTGCAGTGTATCGCAATGGTCCTAAGGGAACTGATGTGGAATGGCGGTGCATCGATTGTGTTGACAAACAGTATTACCCCGACCCATCGTTACGAAAGTTGGTTGCCGATTTGACCAGCCCGCCGAAAGGAAATTAAGGTGGAGCGGTTTACATCGTGCAACAGGCCGAGTATGCAATGTTGAGCCGGTGCAGCACAGGGGTAGCGCCCCAAGCGCACGACGGTGGACCGAGGCTGGCACAGCGGCCAGTAGGGGTCGCATCGGCTCAACACAGCATACATCGGCCGAACCGTTACACCATCATCCCATTAATCATCACCATTGGTTGCTGAACTGCAGTAGATTCTACTCACAATATCATTGATAAATCGATATGTGTTTTATCTTCTCTTGAGGATGTTGATTCAGCTTCAACCACATTATATTCTTCGCTTTCCCATGCAGCACCCAAACCAGCATCGTTCCCGTTCGGGGTACACCGATACATTAACTTGTCTCCATTTTTTAATGGATAAATTATAGTATCATCCGTAACAGAAAAAACATAGACTTCAATTTCATTAACATTTGAACTTGGGCATTCATAATTTTTCAAAGTGGAATAAGCGCCATATCCTGAACCAGTATTGGTTTTACGCTCAATCAGCCATTCCGTTACGCCCTGAACGGTGCTCGTCAATGTCAATATGCTATTCAGATTAATATCAGGCATTATGGCACCATCACTTTCACGTTTAATATCCACGGTTCGCGCCATGTCACCGGAGTGCGAACGTTGGAACATATCCCGTATCCATTGCGAAGTATCGGCCGGAAGTTTTTATTAGCAGTTGCGTCGGCCGGAACAATTGCCCAAATAGAGTCGAGGCCGGAACCGGAATTAAACCACCGGGTAATAGCCATCTGTCCGGTAGTGTCCCTACCGATAAATACCGCACTTTGATCTGTCGAATCGTAAATATCGGTGGTCGTTATGAAGGTAACGGTATCGAGCCGCCTGGCGCAACTTATCCGGTTGAGATCGCGACGGGTATGAGCCTTAACTGAATCAATTATGGGAACAATTGAAAAAATCACACTGTCAGTATGATTCCCGGCGATCACAAACGAATCGATTGCCGAAGTCCCGGTAAACGTTCCCCCATACCGCACAAATGACCATCCCGAAGTAGGGGAAGCCGAATACACTACCGTTACCCCGGAGTCCTGCGTAAGCCCCCCTGCAATCGCCCAGGTGCCAAGGCCTACCTCGGCCTCGGTGGTATCGATGGTATACGTCGGGAACAACTCGAACGCCGTGTCTACCATAGTATCCGCTGTCGGTTGGAAAATAGACGTATCCGGGAGCTTGTCCGTCGCCCCCACTACTCGGTAGTTTGCCGCCGGGGTGAAAATCACCGTGTCGGTTTCACCGAATGCGAAAATCTGATCTGGACAAGGAGAAGTGATCGTTCCGTTGGCAGTGATGCCGAGAGTTACAGTAACCGAATCAAGATCAAAATACGCCGTGACAATCCCGGCGCCGCTTGCCGTGGCCATGGTGGTCGAATCGGTGCTGTCGGCTATGGCAATGTCGGTAGTTGATCGAGTCCACCGTACAAAGCCGTAATGAGCGTCGGATGTGGCGGTGATATTGGTTGCTACTCCATCCTCTACCGCGGTCGGACCTTCGGGATCGGTTGAGCCGTTTCCCGCGTCGGCAACCGTTAATGTCCATATTGTCACTGCGATGTTAAGTACCGCCGCGACGGAGGTATCCGCTCCTCTGTCGTTGCTCACTATACACCGTACACTATCACCGTCCCTTCCGGTCGAAGCCACAAATTTGAGAGTATCCCCGGTAACTCCGGCAGTGTCCGACCATGATCCATCGTAAAATTGCCATTTCCTTACGGGTCCCCTTGACCCAGAAACGGTGACATGATAAATAACCGTATCGCCATCCGATACGGTGGTGTCGTGAGGGTCAAGCGTGATCGTGGCGGTGTCATAGGCTGCGATATAAAAAGAATCAACCTCACCTCCGGTCTTAAGAGTGTCCTCGCCTCCCCCGGTATCAGATACGGTAAAAAAGGCCCACCCTGTCGACGCGGACGAATGTACACGGGCAGCAATACCGTATTGCGTAGAATCTCCACGAACATCTGCGCTATCACCAGTATAAAGTGAATCTACATGGATTCCGGGCCAATTCCACCCCCCTAATGTATTCCATCCATTAGAATGTAGGTGGCGAAATAACGAATCCGACCTGTAAATGGTATCACCCTTGATTAGTTTATGCCAAACAGCCAAGTACCATACTTGAACTGAATCTATATGCAAAGTGTCCCACACTTGCTTTCTGATGAAAAACCCTGTGTCGATTCCGCAGGAGTTATGAGCTGAAAATTTAACTGTGTCAGCAATAAGTACTTTAGTCGCCCACCAATGAATAGAGTCGGCCCCTACGAAAATCATACTATCAGGTTTGAGTATCCAGTGCAACGAATCAGGTGCGATCCCGGTAATAATTAATTTTATTCCGCCTTCGGAATGACAATAAACAGTATCATCGTCGGGATTGGTTATTGCTGGAATTTCAACACACCCCCCTTCGGCAACTGAGTCCTGAACTATACCTTTATCACATCCATCGATCCCCTGGTCAATACCCTTATCAACAAAGGGAAGTATAGACGAATACATAATGAGAATATAAATAATTGACTTCATGATCATCTCCATAGATACGTACCGGTATTAAGTAGAGGAGAATCTGATGCTTTACTAATAATACCTATCGATGGGTTTGTAATTTTACAATCGCCAGAGGTATGTTCGTGTATGCCAAATAAGAAATAACAATTGGTTAATTTTGCCGGATCTACGTGTACTCCGTCTCCGACAAGTGCGCGTGGATAACTTGCATTATACTGTATATCAGCGGTATTATTGTTGCCAAATACAACATTTTTAAAATATATATCTGCTCCCGAATAACCATAAATCGCTATACCACAAGAATCAATTGTTGTTCCTCCTGTAAATCTGTTATCTGCCAATGTGCCAATATAAACTCCGTAATGTTTACAATTAGTTATCAAGCACCCATCTATACTATTTCCACCCCCCGAGACAAACTGAATGCCATCACCGTTAGTTGTCTGTCTACAATTTCTAACCCACGACGAAGACAAACTCGAACTACCCATTTTAATACCAATACACGAATCAGATTGTACAAGTAAATGATGTGCGACAGAACTCGTTTGAAGCCATAGCGCCGCTCTGTTGCTTGATACATTTGTGTCATTTCTAAATTTACAAAATTGAACAACGCTACGATAGACACTTAAAAGTCCTGTCGTTGTATCTGCCGACGACCCAGTTATATTTAGCCCTGAAAATAAATAATAGTCCCCGCTGACAATTCCAAAACTATTAAAATCCATTACTACCCACTGTAATGTATCGGCACAGTTTGTTCCGAACCTAAATATATCGGTACTATCAATTATTTTTCTTGTAACAGTATCTTTAACTCCCATAAAATGTGCAAATGCACCTGCATCGGCATCATTAACATTCCATGCCTTATTTGTATGCAGCGACCTTGCCCCAACAAAACCCGTGGAAACCTGTTTAAAAAGAAACGTATCATTGGCAGCTGGCGTAATTAAAACAAGTGAATCAAGATATCCTATTGTCCCATCTGCCCACCCAGTTTGTCCGTTGGCTATACTTGCAGTTCCGGTATCAGAAAACAGATACGTATTTGCATTTGAAATTTCGATCAACGCTAAAAAAACTAAAATTAAACTTTTCATAAATCCTCCATTATCTTGTAAATTTACAGATTGATTTTCCAGATCTCATCCATTGATCAGTGTAATGGGCATTCCAAAACGCATCTATCCATGCAGACCCATAAAACCCTCCGTCTGTTCTGGTTCCATCTACAGATGGATATCTACCTATTCCATCATCCGGGTTATTATCAGCAATACAACCACCATTACCGTCAGGTCCATACGTTATTCCATAATTCGCCCATACTCCATCAGATGGTGCACATGGGTCTGGTTGTGTTAAATAACCATGTGTGGTCCATCGATAACAATAGGATATAAATTTTTCATACTGAGGCCATCCTGTTAGTAATACAGGCATTAAGGCCAGCGCCAAAGCCTGCCCTTTAAATGGTTTAGATAAACAACAAAACTGATAGGTATTATCATCCTGCTCTAGGGCGGCACCATCAATATACCCATGCGGGTCTGACCATGATCTGGCATTAGAAACATGATCGCCATTTACAATGTAGTCCCAATATCCTGTCTCATTTGTATCTATTCCAAAAAGAGTTGTTCCGGTAATAGGACTCGTATGAAGATTATTATACTCGCAAAAAGAAGTTGAATCCTTAACGTTATTTAGCATCTCTGTATTTTGCAATACTATAGCAGTAAATATGAGAGGCAGTTTTTGACCGGGACGGTACCCTCCCCCATCAGGCCAGTTGTGCCCTGCAAGCACTAAATGGTACATATCTATCCCATATTGTAAATAACAGTAAAGAAGATTTGTATAATTTAGTGCATCATCTTTTACCATTAATCTGAGAACGCATTGGTTATTCCTATCTCCTATTGTACTTCCGTAAAGTGGTATATTTTCTTTTGGGTGCAACCTTCTACCTAACATTCCGCCCTTGTGATCAAGTTGTAAGCGTCTAATTTGTTTATACAAAGTATCGGCTGTTGCCATTCCTGTAACAGAAGAATATGAGGGTATTAAATTTTGATTTATACTTGATATTGGATAAAGTGTTTTTTCACCAGCACAATATGGTGGCCTAAAATAATTTGATAGACCGAGTGCAATCTGTTCGGCAGAAACAACCGTCAAAACGACTGCAGTTAATAACTTATCCTCACCTGTCGCGCCCACATTTTCAACGACCTTAACAATAGACTGTCCCGCTACGGCATCATAAGGTAATGCCGGAACGAGTGTTGAGTCAAAATATATTATATTATTTCCAAACCCATGACCTAATTCTCCAGCCTGATCTGTCATTGAATATGGAGGGTCTACCTCCCAACCATTTCTATACAAATCATAGTGAGGTGTCATCCTGTCAATTGTAACCGGACCCTCTACCCAGTAGTCCCCATTTACAAATTGACCAACAGTTTTATTGGTGTGGAAATAAAATGTCACACCGTATTGAATTACCGAATCTGATTGCCATGTCCACCCCATCCCCGTCAGCATCAACAGTATCAATAAAAAATGTCTCATGTTATTCCTTTGTTGTAATAGTGGCCTTAAAAGCCTTGTGGCCTAATCCGATAAATGTAAAAATTATACCCACCGAAAG
>NZ_JBAZJF010000017.1:0-11493 GCF_041651515.1 Sulfuricurvum sp. | reverse complement strand
GCCAGACGAAAAATAATTACAGAAAGCTGAAAAACATTTGGGTTATTGAGGACAATATAAAACTTCTTTCTGAATATGTAATATCAAAAATAACGGAACCCAAAACAGGAATATGCCATGGATCAAGACGCGGTCTTGAACAAGAATGGTTTATGAAATATATTCCCGGATGCAATGTTATGGGAACCGAAATATCTCCATCTGCGGAAAACTTTCCAAATACAATAAAGTGGGATTTTCATGATGTTAAACCTGAATGGAAAAGAGCGATAGATTTTATTTATAGTAACGCCCTCGATCATTCTTACAATCCTGAAATGTGTCTTTCGAACTGGATGTATTGTTTAAAAGAAAACGGTATATGCTTTATTGAACATAGTACGCAACATGGAAAAGGAGTTGCGGACGAGGTCGATCCATTCAGGGCGTCAATCGACGAGATTCCGGTATTGATCGATACCTGGGGGGCTGGATTATTTTCTATTGTCGATATAATAAATCCTGTCGTTTTACCTGAATGTGTTTCGGCAATGTCGGTATTTGTAATAAGAAATATGGTCGGAAGAAATGGATAGAAAAGTAGTTTATACCGCCGTGTACGGGCCTCATGATTATGGTCCTGGATTTGTTAGGTGTAAACCATCATGCGAATGTATTCTTTTTACTGACGACAGAAGGCTCATGCTTTATCTTGAAAACAGGAAATCTCCATTCAAGGCAATATACAGGGATGCTCCACACCCCGATCCGAGAAGGGCTTGTCGGTATTTTAAAACTATGCCGGATGTTGAACTTAAAGATTACGACGTTTCTTTGTGGGTTGATGGGAATACTGCTTTCTATAAAGACCCTGCCGTTGTAATTGATTCAGAAATGAATGGTTCAAATTACAAGGTATACAGGCATTGGAATGGAATAAAGGATATATTTCTTGAGGGTAATAGATGCATAAGGCTTGATAAGGCGACGGAAGAAGAAATAATTCCACAACTCAAAGAATACGGAAAAACCGCATATTCAAATTCCGATACAATAGCCGCCTGCACGTATATCATGAGGCGTCATAATAATTCAGAAGTTGTTGAATTCGGTCGCAAATGGTGGGAAGAGATATTGAAATTCAGCGCAAGAGATCAAGTATCATGGGACTTCCTTAAGTGGAAAATGAATCTGAAATTTGATTGGATAAAGACGCCCCGATTATCTTGGGTTAAAATAGGTCCGCACAACAGAAGGAATCTCGGATGAAAAGATACGAATTGATAAACTGGTTTATAAAAGAATACGGATATAAATCATACCTTGAAATCGGTATCGATGTTCCAAATAATTGTCACAATAGAATTAAATGCGAGTTCAAATGTGGGGTTGATCCGAATGTCGGGCAAACGAATAAGCCTCATTATTATCGCACAACATCGGATGAATTTTTTAAATCGAATACATATACCTACGATATTGGGTTTATTGATGGACTCCATACCGGAGAGCAGGTTTTCAAGGATGTCATAAACCTTCTTTCGGTATTGAATGATGGTGGAACAATAGTGATGCACGATTGCAGGCCGTATAACGAAACGGTTGCAGCGCCAGCCAGGGTAAAGGGAAGTTCGTCATGGTACGGAACGGTATACCAAGCGTGGTCATTATTGAGATCTACTCGTCCCGATCTTGACATGCATGTAATAACCGATGACTGTGGACTTGGAGTAATAATGCGTGGAAGTCAAAAACTTTATACCGGACCTTATTCAACTTTCAGGGAGTGGGCCGATAATCAGAATGAGATTATTCAACCGCTTACTCCAACACAGGCATTGGAATACTACAAGAGGAAATAATGGGAATATCAAAAACAGTATTCGATCTTGTCGACAAAGCGATATCTCTTACGCCGCACGGAGAACCCGACGGATTGATTATGTGTGAGTTCGGTCAGATTGAGATAAGGGAAGATGTCGGCATTAATTTTACTATTGCTAAAAAGTATTTTGAATCAATCGGGGTTATACATACATCCTTTGACATTGCCGGTAAATACGGTTCAATTTCTGTCGATTTATCGAAGCCTGTTAAATCGGAATGGCAAGGACAATTCGACATTGTTACAAACTTTGGAACCATAGAGCACGTGAATAGTTCGCAGTATTGGGCTTTCAGGAACATGCATGAACTTTGTATGAGAGACGGGGTAATGGTTCACACTTTGCCACTTGCGGGAACATACAAAGGGCATTGCAAGCATTATTATACGACAACGCATATTAATAACCTTGCAAGGATGAATAATTATCGTGTAATATTGAATGAGATAAGAGTAAGAAATGAAAGTAGGCTCCAAAGCCTTGTTTGCTCTATACTGATAAAATCATTCGATAATGAATTCATAAGTGAAGAGGAATTTAAAAAATGCACATTGATGTGAGAATTCCATGGGAACCGGGAAGGCGTCTCGGCTTTGCCTGCAATCGAATGTTCAAGACCGTTGAAGATTGGGGGCTTATTCTCGACTGGGATGTGACGCTGCTCAATATCAACTGGTATGATATTTGTTTGAGGGCAATCGAGAAGGTGGGTCATGATGCGGGATTGATTTCTTGTCTTACTAATAGGATAGGGTGTCCGCTCCAAAAGTTTGTTTCAGGTGATAATGATAATATTGCCGATCATATGGCAACCGCAAAGGCATGTGAGATGTGTTGGCCGGGAGAAGTAGAAGACGTTACCGACAAACCGAACAAGCTTTCTGGAATGTTCTTTCTCACCCGCCGAAAAATATGGGACGCCGTGGGAGGAGTCCCGGACGATAAATTTATCGGCATGGATAACTATTACCACGACCGGGTAAAAGAGGCAGGGTATAGAATTTACATTATGAAAGACTTGTATGTATTCCATAATTACCGGAGGCAATGGAAAAATGACAAACATTGAACGATGCAAATTATTGATATCGCAGGCCGAAAACTTTAAAGATAGTGTTGATAGTATAGATATATTGATAACGTCTCATATTGTTGCCGCAATTGATCTAATTGCAATCGGAGATGAATTTGATGATATCAGAAAAAAGGCAGGATTAATTCGCCAAGAAATGTATAATAAATCAAGAAACGAAAGAGACTTATATGTACAGGTAAGCTCCATATTTTGTTACGGAGAAAGGCCGATGTTTTGAAAAGGTACGCCATATTCTTTGCGGCGACCGGGCCGCTTGTTGGGAGAAATTATCTTCCTGATACCAATTGCTTGTTGAACAGCATTCAGAAGCAACGGTTATTCGATTATCCTGATTGCGAACTTGATGTATATCTACTTCATTACGGGTTCGATCCGGTATGGAATTACATCGAACGAGCAAAGGCGGCTTTCGATTTCAATTTTATTCCTATCGAACTAGACATAAAAAGCATTCCGTGCAGCAAAGAAACGAAGCCAATTGAGTTGATCAAGCGCGCGCGATATTTCAAGGTACTTGATATCGGTATGAAATACGATTCGGTCTGTCTGCTCGATGCAGATATGTTTTTTGTCGCCCCTGAATTTATGTCCTTCATGGAAATGGTATCGGGAACCAGGAAGCTGATAGGGGCAAACGAGCGGTTCAAGTGGGACGTGGGACCGGCAACGTACTTTGAAGGAAATGGGAAACCAGTATTCGACAAAACCTCCCGGCTATATTCTATGATCTGCAATGTACCTTCAATTTTCGACATGAAGCAGTGGCGGGAAGTATTCGAATATTATTGCAAAATATGTTTTGATGGATACCAGTTCAAGGGGCAGAATCGGGTTGGGATAGGCGATCTATTTGCCCACAATATCTCTATTCATAAAATGGGCAGGGATCAGGATGTAATAATGCTTCCTATGGAGGCAATGGCACAGGTGCATCATGTCTGGCGCAAACCGTGGACGCATATCATAAATGACAACGGGCACTGGCGCTCCTTCTCCGGCGACAGGGTATATATGATCCACGACACGAAACGAATATGTCAGGAGAAATTCGTTTCCGGGAATATGGATGCATACCGAAAAGAGTTTGAGGGATGGAAAGACCTGAAAGCTATGGAGCCTAAAATTCAGGCCGGACTGCAGGCGATTCAAAAAGAATGGTGGGAATTAAATTTCGGCAACGATGCCAAATTGAAGCTATACGACTTTTTACCACAAAACGAAGAATGGGACAATTTAACAAAGTGAGGTTTTATGCCGCAAGCAAATTTTAATTCACCCTTGGAAAGTAACGAATGTCTGAATTATATCAGGCCCTCGAATAAGCAACAGCTGATAACTTCTTTCACAGATAATGTTGCTGTTACGCTTCGTAACCCGCAAAGAGTGTCAAACGACCTTACTACTGCCGCCGCCATAGCGATTCAATTTCGTGGCGATTCGGGATATGTCACGAGACAGTTTGCCGCAAGGGAACGCCTTGTATGCGATCCTATCAGTATCGGGAGTTCGGCAAACGGTACGACATCAACACGGGTAATAGTGGACGGAATAGATTAAATGGGTTCTGTCGTCACATTAGCTTTTGCCGGAAACGAATATCAGGTATCTGCTCCAGAGTACGGATATACCACAAAGATCGTTATGCCGTTTCACTGGCAACGAAAATTACCTTTGGGGTATTCAGGGTTTGATGACGGGACACAACGGGACATTCGTATCTGGAGCGGTAGTTTTATTCTTACCGCGGCGCAGGCGACGACATTCCTTAATTTCTACGCCGATGCTGATAAGGGGCGAGGTGTTAATGTTGGAATAAGGCTACCGAAGAATAGCGGCTTTACTCCGTTCGGGCCGGATAAGGGGGATTACGGCAATTATAGCGTGACTGTTCACGATGTAGTTGATTCCGGGATGCTCCTTACTCCGTATAAGCATTTTTCAATCAAGTGCAATATGACCGCGCACACCTATCCTTCGGTATCGGTTCCAAGGGTTAAAACAGACGGATCGTTTCAGATTGGGACAGTAACCGGACTTCGCTTCCCGGAGCCGTGGCCGCAGCCAGCTGTTGATTACGCTATGGATATTCAATTCACCAGAAATGGAACCGCGAAGACAATCGATCGGTTGGCTGGTTCTGACCACTGCGAGACTACTCTGAAGATGGTTTGCAATCGTTCCCGCGCTTATTCATTGCTTTATTTTTTGACGAACACTGCCAGAACGAACGACTTAACTATAACGACCGCATCAGGAACCTACCTTTTCGGATTGGAGAAAGGAACGTCGGGAGTGTATACGTGCCAGTGGATCGACACGGAACTTGAAGTTACTCACGTCAATTTTGACAGGTATGAATTTTCACCAACCTTCTCACTGGTATCGGTAGCATAATGGCAAAATCAATATTTGCAGTGAGAATATACCTTGACCTTACATCTGTCGATAAAACAGAAATAGGGTTGTATTCTATCGGTGCTGGAGCATCGGCCCTGCGCTGGATTGAGTCAGACATATCAGCATACAATCCTACCTATGCATGGAAAACCGGTATCCTTGTTCCTGACTGGCTTGAACCGATTACCGACAGTTACGACGGAACCATAGGGGGTTCGGTCGGTGAGGTTGGCATGGGTGGAATTAAAATAGTTTCTACCGTAAATTATGAGAGTAATCAACGCAACATATCAAAGGTATTTTCAGACCTTGGGGTGAGGTTGAACGGTAGGCGGTGCGACATTATCGAATTCGAAATAGCGAACGGAGCACTGATTGCCGCCGATGGAACAGTAGTATTTCGGTGCGAATGCGGAAGCCCGGAATACGACGAAATGTTTACCCGGATAGAGGTTCAGACCGCCCTGCTTAATCGGCGTTCTAATCTTGGAACACAGATAAATGAAGTTGACTTTCCTGAAGCGTCGAGCAGCGTTTTAGGAAAAGCCGTCCCGATGACGTTCGGGGAATACATTTCTGAACTTGATTCGAAGACGGGACTTATCGGAGGTGGCCTTGCCCGGATGGATAGGACCGCAAACAAGGAAACCAAGTGGACCAATGCAAACTTTGATTATTTGCAAAGATATCCCAACACAACAATGTTTCCTATAACCGGTCTTCTTACATTGGGATACGATTTTCATATACGGGGAAACAATGATAACTTCATCGATGGAACATACGATCATTTGTACGTAAGGGTTGTCGATGGAAAAGGAAGCGGAAATTCTCCAAGGCTTGTAACGAGAATTGAGAAAGACCCCGTTCGGGCCGATGGAATGACATTCTACATCGATACCTATTTCACCGAAGATTTATCACAAAGTGATAACGACGAAGAAGGAAGATCGTGGGTTGAGTTTGTTGTTGTAAATCGTGATTACGATTCAGACTTATGGCCGTGCAAAAACTTTCTTGATGATTTGGGAACCGCCGTTACTCTACCGATAATTTACGGCCACGATTCAGACGCTTCTAAGTTTGAACGCCTTGCCGCATACGGATACAAGATTGACATTGCTACAACAAATAAAAATAAACTCATTATTGATCCAATGCATTTTTTAGGTTCCGAAGTCGATAGTTGCTCTGGATTTTTTATACTCCCGGTCGATAGTGTTTTTCTTACTACTTTGAACGATCTTAATAGTTGGGAACTTGAGACGTCTGAAAAGGTGTACAAACGGGTAATGGATGGTATTCATTCGAGGAGAGGTGCTGCACACGTTACGTGGTTTGATTCAACCGACCAAATAATACAGGGAACCGCAGCCAGTGCAACAGACAAAGACAGTACAACATATTTTCAATTTCTTGTTGAGGGACGCGGATCGGATCACGAAGGAAAAGAAATTGATTACTATAAAACATTTACCTTCATACTTCCTAAAATATCAGATGATTATAATTTTGATAAATGTTACCTTGGAATAAAACTTGTTGGCGATGTGGATGTAAGCAGAAGGACTGCGGCATCTTATTATTCAAGAGTTAAATTACGTCGGTGGGCATATAAGACATTTGACATACTCACCGGAAAGGCTTTGTATGAAATAAAGGGTTCGGGTGGTGTGATGGATGATCTACCTGATTACTATTATGCCGACTTGCCAAGCACAGGAAGTAAAAATTTTTATAGAGAATCGGCCGAAATAAGTACCGGGATATACAACCCGATGACCGGGTATACCTTCTTTGATTTAAACATCGATTCGATAGAAAAGTACAATTCTATTATAGAGGGGATATTGGCATTCAGGAGACGGATAACATATACCGACAATGGCTCTATTTATATGCTTGACAATACCAAACTTTATGAACTTGCTATAATATTCGGAAAAGAACTTGACATAAAATCCAACATTTTCACCGGATACCAAGGCCGCATATTCAATTCAACATTCGATTCCCGACAACTTACCGATCTTATTGACACTCCTAAACTCGCCCTCATGCATACTCTTATGCTCCAGAACTGGAACGAAACGGGAGAATTAAAAAATTGGGGGAAGGAGTATCCGACGACTCCCCTTATTGATATCTCCACCAATGAGGGCGGGTTTCATTATTATGAATTGCAGCATATTGACAACATAAAATTGCGCCGACAAATATTTGATTATGATGAAATGTGGTCGGATAAGATAGTCGATTCTTTGTGCCGTGATTTTTTTATTGTTCCTTCCCAGGATCACGCAACCGGAAACGAACGTATTTCATTTATCGGACGAAAACACCAAACGGCATCTTCCGTTTCTATTACCTTGGATCAGATAGTCGGCAAGGTTCTTACCGTAAAGGCGCAACCAGAGAAGGCTATTTTCTGCGAACCGTTTGTGAGGTACAATTATAATTCGGCAACAGAAAAATACGATGGACTTCTGCAAATAAAATATTCAGGTGCAACCGGATTCCTTTCAAACTTCGTTATAGGAATAACCGGCAGTGCGGCAGAGAACGCTTGGAATAAGGCGCATAAGCTTTGGGAGATTACCCAAAAGGTTGAGATGCCTCCCGAAGAACTCACAGATAAAAAATGGATCTACCGGCATGAAGACGCGCTATGGTATCTCGATACATGGCTTTACTATATGGGGGCGGTCGATACTGAATTAGGTATTGAATATGCTTCGCGTGAGCGACTTGGTTTTAATGTTCACTACACTACTGGAAAGGCGCTTTTTAAAGGGCAGCACATAAACCTCACACTTCCGTTTCATACAGAATCCGTTGCCATTGAATGCGTGATAGAAAGCGTTTCCAAGGGCCGGGAACTGGTTGGGGTTGACGTCATGTTGCTGGACAATATTACCGAAGACGATTTTTATATCATAAAATCACTTACTTCAACCGATGAAATTCAGAAGGTAATACCTGAATTTGGTACGGACGATGATTGGAATAAGGTATTATAATGGCATTACAAAAAAACATAAAAGAAGTGGAAGATACCGAGGCGAACTTTGTCGCGAATGCAGCGGCAAAGAACGACGGGTTCCTTACCAATGTTACAGGGTATCCGATGGTTAAAAAGCGTGGGACCGATACCGACTTTTGGCACCCTGAAAAATCACGCAGCTCGATTGGGGCTTATACTTATTACGACAAAACAGTAAAAAATCTTCTGGCGACGGAAGACGTGAGCACGAACAGCAAAATAAAGAACACGAACGATGCAACCACAAATATCGACCTTGATTATGCCGGGAGTCAGGTGATAATAAATATTGCCGGGTCACCTTATTTGACGGTAAAATCAACGGGTGATATTATATTAGCTAATGGATGGGAGTTAAGATGCAGAGCGACTTATTTCGGTCTTTTTTACAACGATGTTTATACGGGGTTCGGCGTGGGGAATATCCCGTCGAGCAGCAGTTCGTCGTCCAGTTCAAGCTCAAGCAGCAGCTCAAGCAGTTCTTCGAGCAGCGTAGCATGAAAACAGTAACGCTCATTCTTATGGCGGTTCAACTTTCTTTTGGTGCATGGTGGAATTATACCAACATCGACAGCCTAAGGATGAGAAAATTTGCAAACGACAAATTGATGTTTGTCGATGCTGCCGATTCTACTCTTGACAGTACGCAGATAGGGTATAATAAAATCAATCATTACACAACTTTCCCGTCATATTTATTATACGATTCATCATCTAATGGAATGCTGGCGGTAAATACTTCAAACGGTTTTGACAACAAGATACTAACATTGTCATCTGCCGGTGCTGGTGGTTTTATGAATAGAGGGTCGTTTATTGCATTATATGGAAACGAGGCGACGATTCCCGGTGCAATTCATATTGCTTCTGGTGAAGCTGGATATACAAAGTTATTTACTCCGTTCTTTTATATTGCATTCGGATCAGATACCGCGAACCTTAATATTGTTCCTTGGCCGGGAACTGGAACAAATAGTACGGCTATCGGATGCAGCGACTTACGACCGGAAGCCCATTTGAATATATTTGGTAACACCATTGGAGACGGATTTGATCTTTATAGCGATACGGCATTGGCAGTTTCTCTTCTTATAGCAAACGAGAATTTTCAGGTTGGAGCTTCAGGGCATCAGATATTTGAAGTAACTCGCCATATCGATACCGTGTTTATTGATTTCGGAGATACTACACTATTTATTAAATGCGGGATAGTTCCATAATGAACAGATTGTTTATATTATTTTTTACATTATCCTGTTTTGCTACCCAACGAATTCCTGACAGCCTTTGGGTATTGCGCGGTATAAGGACTGAAGGAACTATGTCGATTAAGAGAGTGCCTTTTTCGACAAGTCCTGAAAGTCTTTTGGTAAGGGATGCGGGAAGTAATGAAACAAGATCATATCCATTTACTTTCGATTCCGTCCGCGCTGCGCACAAGGCTGACTCTTCCGGCAAGGCCGATTCTTCGAGAGTGTCGGGTACATCGTACGGATTTATCCACGGAGTTACCAATCAATATATACCACACTCAACAGGCGTAGGAACGCTTGGGCGACGCAATCTGTTTTGGGGTGCCACCCCCGAAGCAATGGATACTGCCGCGTTATGGTACGGGGATGGCGGTGTCAGAAAAGTGATATTTGTTTTGTTTACAAACTCAGGTTCTGCCAATTCAAGAAATAGAATAGGTCTTTATAATTACCAAACGTCATACGGATGGTATGGAGCGTCGTGTAATCTGTTGTGGACAAAGCTTTCTGCAGGCGGATTTACTGGATATAGTAAGTTCAGCATCAGAACAATAACCGATCCATCTCCAGAAACGTTTATGGACCACATCTCAATTTATGAACAGACAGGGCAAGTTGTATTTAACGATTCGCTTACTTATTACGGAGCACCGCATAGGTCGGTATGGCCAACTGTAAAGTTTAAAAACTACCGTAATTCCGATAGTTTAATGATTGAAAATATGGGATCGTACAGTCAAGAAATAATAAAGGTTTGTACCTCAACCGACTCCTTTGCAACATGGAAAAGGACGTCGGCTGGAAACGAGTTGATGCAAATGTCAGGTTCAACTCTTCGAACTGTAATCGGTGCCGCAACCCCGCAGCAAATAAGTGACAGTCTTGCCAATAAAGTGATAGGTGTGGGAACCAGATATTTTATGCCTGTATGGTCCGGAACTCCTACAACACATACTTTATCTAATTCGTCTCTGCTCAATCTCGGATCAGCTCTCATGAATATTGGTGTAGCATCATCTATGCAATTAATCAATACAAGTGAAAGTGAATCTTCATGTAATTTAATTTTTAATAACGCAGATACAAAGTATTATGGGGGTGGAGTTTATTTAACATATCATAAACTTCAAGACGATAGTGGATATTCTCATTTTGAAATCAGATCGTATTCAAGCGCTGGAAAATATTTGACATTTTTACGGATAGACGAACAAGGGGGACTGAATTTAAATCACGCCGATTATGATGATACCAGAAACATACCGGCAATGACGGTTGATAACGGTGGAATACACGTTGATGATACAATATGGACAGACGTCGGAACATCTAAATGCCTTTCTATGTTTAACTCTGATGGAGCGATAATAAATTCAGGAATAAGTGACTCTGGAAATGTTTTATCTTTTCTTGACAGCATATCTATACATTTAAGAAACTGGTCGAGTGGAACGGGGTATTTTCTTATCGGCGACCAATCTATTGACTCTGGATCGTATTTTAAAATGTACAATAAGGTTTCCGGTGGAAACACTGTTATTCAAAATAAAAACGGTATCGGGCTATTAACACCAGGTTCTTATGTTGTTGCCGAAGACGATTTTCATACTCAATATAATGAAGAGGGTGTTGCTTATGTGAATGGGGCAAAATCTTTGCGAACAATAACTGCCATTGATTCTAACGAATTAAAGGTGCTTGATGGTGCTGTAGATACATTTACTGTTGTCGATTCTCTATTTGATGGGGGAACATTCAGAACCGCCTCAACTGCGGCTGTTTATAAAATAGGAAGAATGGTAACCGTTTCTTTTTGCAATCTGACCGGAACGGTTACAG
>NZ_JBAZJF010000016.1:0-15925 GCF_041651515.1 Sulfuricurvum sp. | reverse complement strand
GAGGATCTTGTGTTTTTGATTTTGCAAAGATTGTTGTTCTGTACTGACTCGAATATAGCCAAAAATCATCACAATCTCCTCTTTGCTATAAAATAGATAATAATTAAGTATTTTATCATATATTTTTATTTTATATCTGACCTTATTCATAGCTTATATTAATGTAAACTAACGGTCGTTAAAATAGTAAAAAATTGGGATCGTCATGCCGCTTATTCAAATCCTCAGCTATTCCCAAAAAAAAGAGTTCGATACACCGCCTGTTTTAGATAACGATATAAGAAATGAGGTTTTTGCATTGCCAGATTTATTGCAACGTGAACTCGAAAATTTTGAAAGCGATGCAAACCGAACCTTTTTTATCGCGTTATATGGTTACTTCAAGTTAACAAGAATTTTTTATGAACCAGGTGCAATTATGCCTGAAGACATCGCTTATATCCAAAGCCGATATCTCTTTGAGTCGTGCACATTGAATCCGCCCCATATAAAGACACGCATCCGTTATAAGAGGCTTATCCGCGATCACTTTGGCTATCAATCACCAGATGGCACACTTCAGCAGAAATTGAAAGACGCCGCTAATAAACTCATTACACAGCTGCCAACACCAAAAGCACTTTTCTATGCATTGGTTGAATTGGCAGTCGGATATCGTTATGAAGTTCCATCCTATACCTTTCTCTCAAAAATTATCACCGATGCGATGAACCATCGTCGTAATAATATATTTGGTAAGCTCAAATCTTATTCAGCTCATACTGCGTTGCAGCCGTTGGAACTGTTGATCCAAACCGATGAAACACTGCCAGGACGTTATGTGCTCTCACGATTCAAAAAGTTTTCCCATTCACTCAAACCTTCAAAGATCAAAGAGGAGGTTCGTACATTTGAGACAGTCCGAAATATCCATACATCAATCTCGAATATCATACGAGATATTAGCCTTGAAGAGAATACTGCTCGCCACTACGCCCAGTGGGTTGAGAAAAGCGATATGCATCAGATACTTCGAAAAGCCAAGCACAAATGGCAGTTTGATCTGATTTGTTTTGTTGTTCATCAAACCAGAATACGGAGTGATCAGCTTTGCGACATACTGGTCCAATCGGTTCAAAGTGCAAAGATATCAGCTCTGCGTGAACACCAGAACGTTTATTTCCTCCAGCGCCAGTCTCGCTCCAAAGCATCCGCCGAAATCGCAGACTTAGTCAAAAACAGCCTAATCCCAAAACTGCACTCCATTCAAAAGACAATTGCTTCCAATATCGATACAGAAGAAAAGATTCGTCTCATTGGAGAGCAGGTTGAAGCGATGATTGCGGATGAAGAGGAGAAAAAGCCTTATTTAGACGCCCATGAGGAACTTGAGGATTATACCGGTTATCACACAATACTTGAGATACGCTCCCGTAAACTTCAGAACCGTGTATCAGATATCATCAAGGCTCTCGAATTTGATGAAAAAGAATCAGACAAATCGCTAATGAAGGCAATTGCGCATTTCAGGACAACCGGTGCCAATATAACTAATAAGTTACCAATGGAGTTTTTGAGAGAAGAGGAGAGAAACTCTCTATTGCAAAGTAGCACGGACGAGCCGTTTCGGATATCGCTGTATAAAATGTTTCTCTTCATTGCCATTGCAGATGGTATCAAATCAGGATCACTCAACCTTAAACACTCCTACCGCTACCGCGCATTTAACGATTATCTGATTAATATGGAAGAATATCATCAGTTTAAAGCTGATTATCTCAAACAACATCAAATGGAATCGTTACATACTCATGAAAATATTCTAAAAGATCTCAAAGGCGAACTCGATGGGATTTATCGAAGCGTTAACAGCAATATTATCAAGGGGATTAATTCATTTTTTCACACACGTGGTGATGGTTCTTATATGGTTCACACCCCAAAGTTAGAGAAAAAAGATGAGGATGAGGGAATCGGTATATATCTACCAAAAGAGAAATTCATACCTCTCATTGATGTGCTTCGTCAGATAGATCGTTTATCAATCTACAGTGCGAAATTCCTCCACCATACACGTACACTGCATCACCGTTCCCCTAAATCCAATGCACTGTACGCCTCCATTATCGGCTACGGCTGTAATATCAGCATCCCGAAGATGGCAAAAATATCTAAAGGGATATCAGCACATGATATTGATCATATCCGCACTTGGTATCTATCTCCCGATATGCTCCAAGAAGCCAATGATGCGGTACTCGCTTTTACAGAAAGCCTTGACGTGCCCATGTTGTTTCGATCAAACCCCCATAAAAACCATACTGCCAGTGATGGACAAAAATTTAATCTCAGCGTCGATTCACTCAATTCAGGGCATTCATTCAAATATTTCGGGTTAGGAAGAGGATCGACGCGATATACCTTTTCAGATGAATCCGGGCGGTTATTCTATACAACTGTTATCAATGCAAGTGAGCGTGAAGCGGCTTATGTTATTGATGGACTGATGCATCAAGAGGTGATTCAAAGTGATATCCACTCCACCGATACATTCGGATACAGCGAGATAATTTTCGCGTTAACACATCTGCTTGGATTTATGTTTGCGCCAAGGATCAAGAATTTTAAGGACCAGCAACTCTATGCGTTCGAGCCTAAAAAACTTTACCGCGATAACGGCTATGCGCTTCTGCCAGTTAAGCAAATAAATACTCAAATCATTGAAGAGCAGTGGGAACAGATAGTCCGATTGGTACTTACCATTAAGGAACGTAGAGTCAGCGCATCACAGCTGCTCAAACGGCTGACTTCGTATTCACGCAAACATAAACTCTATCAAGCTCTCAGAGAGTTCGGGCGTATCATCAAGACACGATTTCTGCTCACTTACATTGATGACGTGTCCTTGCGACAGCAGATCGAAAAGCAACTGAACAAAGTGGAGAACGCCAACAAATTCTCCAGAGCGGTTTTTTTCGGAAACAGCGGTGAATATTTTTATGCCACAAAGGAAGAGCAGGATATTGCCAGCAATGCACTGCGGCTGATTCAAAACTCGATTATCTGCTGGAACTATCTCTATTTTTCAAACCTGCTGGCCAAAGAAAAAGATCCAGAACAGCAAAGCAAAATTGTCAATGCCCTCAAAAACGGCTCTATAGTACACTGGCAACATATCAATTTTTACGGTGAGTATGATTTTACAGAAAAGCAGATTGAGGATGAATTCGATATGGAAGCGATTAAAGCCTTATCGGCATAGCAGACTGCTTCTGAAATGGAAAAACGATTTGTAGAGGCTTGTAGAATGAATTTAAGCTAACTTTAAAACGCATGGGAATAAAAATCCCTTTGTAGGTGGACACCCTATATTGGTAATTTAATATAATAATGGTAACTTAATTACTAATTAAAATAATATACGTATAATTCAATTAGTAATGTGTAAAAAAGGGGAATGTATGGCTAAAAAAATTAATGAAAAAATGAAAGAGATCAAAAAAGATTTGCTTCTTGAAGAGGCTTCCACGTTATTTGAAACAGTCGGTTACGAAAATATGAAAATATCAGATTTAGCAAAAAATGCGGGAGTGTCTCAAAGTACCATCTATGCTATTTTTGTTAATAAAGAAGGTTTATACCTTGAATATATTCGATATCACATCAAAGGTTTTATGGAAGAACTTAACAGTTCAATAACTCCAAACAGTACAAACCGTGACAAGATCGAAGCGTTCATCAAATTAAAATTTTCATACTACATACAAAAAGAAAAAGCGTTACAGCATACACTTAAGAATAATCCATTATTTTTCAATACGTTATACAACGACTTTAATAATCCCTTTGATGAAGTCTACGAATTCCTTGCCAATACCTTTAAGCAGTTTGATTCCAATGTAGATGACATCGAAGCGATGAAAAGAGCTTATGCCTTAAGCGGATACAGTGATGGATACATTAGTTTTTGGATGGTGACAAAAAATATAGACTTGCTTGAGAGTGTTCATGAAGTATGTACTACATTTCTGGCTACCTTGAAAGTTGACACTCATGGATAACAAAGAAACTAATGAAAATATCGCAGGGGTTTTAGCACGAAAATTTATCAAGCACCCACTAACGTTAATGTTGAGTCTGTTTATATTGGCGATGGGATATATCTCTTTGCAATCATCCGCCAGAGAAGCAAATCCGCAAATCGTGGTCGCAGGTGGGACGGTACTGATTCCCTATCCCGGAGTCAAAGCTGATGAGATTCAGAATCTGATTATCAAGCCGCTTGAAAGAAGGTTGCAAGAAATTCCGAATGTTGAAAACATTTACGGTATTGCACAGGACAATATGGCTATTTTTAACATACAGTTTTATTTAGGTACTGATTCCTCCGAAGCTGATTTCGATCTGTATAACAGTGTAATGCGTAATCTCGATGCTTTGCCGAAAGGGATCATGCAACCTATCATCAAAACTTTTAATATTGACTCTGATATCGCGGTAGCATCGGTAGCATTTTATTCCAAAGGCAAAGATAAGGATATTGTGGAGTTACACCGAAAACTCATTCCTGTTCAGCATCAAATTAATAGAATTAATGACGTTGCTCTGACTGACTTTATCGGTGAGCGCAAAGAGCAATTCAACGTGTTAGTTGATTTGCATAAACTCAGTGCTTACAACCTCTCGTTAGGTCATTTTATAAAAGCGGTCGAGGGAATAACGCTGAGAGTGCCGGATATGAAGGGACATTATGAAGATAATAAAATAATATTATTCGGGTTAAAAAAAGAAATTGAAACGGTACGTGATATTGAAAATATTCAAATAGCCAATTCCGTATATATCAGAGATGTTGCCAAGGTTGAAAAAGGTTTCGATATCCAAAACTATAAATCGGCTTTGATCCGTTCCAAAGAATTGGGACTGTCAAACGAAAAAGAGCAGATCACTTTAACCGTCTCCAAAAGAAAAGGTGCCAATGTTGTTGAAATCAATAATCAGATCAACGACCTCCTGGAAACCATGAAGCCACAGTTTGAAAAAGAAGGAATAGGATATATCATAACTCGTAATGACGGGTATACCGCAAACCATTCTGTTAATGAACTGGTTTTACATATCATTATATCCGTGATTATTATCGGTATTCTCTTGATTTTACAACTTGGTTATAAAGAAGCCTTTATCGTCACATTGACGGTTCCCATGATTATATCTTTAACCCTTTTGAGCGGATATCTATTAGGGTTGTCAATCAATAAAATTTCACTCTTTGCACTTCTTTTGAGTCTAGGGATATTAGTCGATGCCGCAATTATCGTCATAGAAAATATTCATCGACATTTTCATGACCATGAATCGAAAGATAAAAGCGTAGCAGAAATTGCTATTACGGCTACGAATGAAGTGGGAAACCCTACGAATCTCGCAACAGTGGCAATCATGATAACTTTTTTGAGTATTTTTTTAGTAGGCGGCACCATTGGTCAATATATCAGACCGTTGGCTATTTTCACACCAATTGCACTTTTTGCTTCGCTGTTGGTTGCCTATATATTTACACCGTATTTTGTCAATAAAATTATGACCAAAAGAGACTAGTATGCATACTAAAAGAAAGTTTATCGAAAAGACCGTTTTAAAGATTCTTCACAGTGATCGCAATCAAAAAGGCATTATTTTAGCCACATTAATCATAGTAGGAATTTCCATTATGATGTTTCCTACTATGTTGGTAAAAGCAAAACTTTTACCGAAGCCGACCGCAGATTATTTCACGATTTATGTAGACCTACCATCGGGAAAATCGATAGAGGAAACTAAAAAAGTCACTGAATGTATTACTAATACCATGCAAAATGAAAAAGAAATAGAGAATATGTCTATATTTTTGGGTGAAAGTCTGCCGGTGGATTTGTCAGCCATCATAAAATGGCGAGTACTCAAGTCGAATGAGAACACGGCAAATATTTTAGTCAACTTAAGTAAAAAAGAATCAAGAGAAGAAACTTCGCTTCTAATGGTTAGCCGGCTCAGACCCATAGTTCAAAAAGCCTGCAGCACGGAAGGAGCCAATATCAAATTTATCGAAGATCCGGCAGGTCCACCGGTGCTTGCTTCTTTGGTTGCAGAAATTACCAGTCCGAATTATCATAAGAACAATTTGAATACTTTGGCGAATGAAATATACACTATATTCAAAGATACAAAAACATTGGTAGACGTAGACATTGAGCGAGACCAAACGTATAAAAAATATGAAGTTGTTTTAAATGATGAGAAGATTTTTCGAGCAGGATTGAGTATAGATCACGTCAAAAATGTACTCTATGCCGCATTTGAAGGGATGGATATCGCTTATATCCATGACCCCTATGCCAACAATCAAATCCCGATTCATTTGGTGTTGAGCAAAGAGACAAAAAAATTATCAGATAATCAAAAAGAGACTCTACTTTATAAATTTAATGAATTAAAACTACTTAATTCACAGGGGATGATGGTACCTTTAAGCGAATTGGTAGAAATAAAAGATGCAACTAACACTAAAAAAATAGTCTCTAAAAACTTAACGCCGCTCATCAGTATCATTGCGGAAGCGGATATGGAAAGTCAGATATATCCTTTGCTGGATGCTCGAAAAGTTATTATGGAAAAACTTGCGGGGAAATACACTATCGAGAAAACAAAATTTTTAGATTTAAAACTAACCCATAAAAAAACAGGTGAAGAATTTTATCTCCATTGGGACGGAGAACAAAAACTTACCTTTGAAACATTTAGAGATTTGGGTTTTGCTCTTTTAGTTTCGATTATCATGATTTTTCTCTTGATGGTGATCTACTATCATAGTTTTTCACTCGCTACTGGGATTATTCTGGCAAGTTTTATTTCCATAGCAGGCGTTATTTATATGCATTTTATTATCGACATATTTTCACCTACAACCTTTTTTATAACCGGTACGTCTTTAGTAGGATTCATCGGTCTGATAGGAATAAACTCAAGAAACTCTTTATTGATTATAGATTTTGCGAAACAACTAATCGAAGAAAAACATTTTAGTGTAGACAAGGCGATAGCCGTTTCCATTCAAACAAGAGCCAAACCTATTTTACTCACAGTCCTTGCTGTTGTATTCGCCAGTTCTCTTTTGGTCTTAGACCCCGTGTTTAGCGGTTTGGGTGCTGCCCTCATAGGCGGCACCCTTATCGCGTATCTGGTTTCTCTTTTTGTAGTGCCGGTATTGATTTTCAAACCACTGAAAAAAATGTATCCAAATCATGACGATACCTTCACTGCCTGATTTTTTAGTATGGCCCAAAAGAAAAGCATTTATATCGGCATTATTATGAATATGAGTAAGTTCACTAAAAATAAATTGGCCTACCACCATAAAAATCTCAAAGAGTCATTAGTAGAAACAGCATTCGAGATAGTTGATAAAGAAGGGTTAAAAGTACTAACACTGCGCGAATTATCCATTCGGCTGAACATATCAAGGTCAGCTATATATCGTCATTATGATAATAAGGAAGCACTAATTTTAGATGTTATGGATAAAGGGTATAAACAACTTAATTTGGTATTAGCTCCTATCTTACAAGATAAAACTCATAGTATTGCAAAGCGTTTTGAAATGATGTTGGGGGAGTATCTCAATATTGCGATGGAGCAACCAAACCTTTACCGTTTACTGTTCGGAAATAAATATCATAAAGAGTATGAAAAATCACATGGCCATAAAGATGAAAATCACCTAATGGGCTTGCACCCCCTCATAAGTCTTCTCGTAGATGCCCAAGAAACTGAGGGTATCGTATTAGAAAATCCAATGCTTCAGCTGACAATAATATGGGCTTCTGTCCATGGTCTTGCATTATTCTTAGTTGATGGAAATTTATTGATAAAGTCGAACAAGGAAGCAATTAATGAATACTTGAAAAATGTATTGTTAAAAGTCTTAAAGGGGTTGTAAGAGTAAAAATTACTGCGAAAACTTGTTTCGCATTCCGAATAACGCGCCCGCTAAACCTATAGCCACACTTGATGCAATTATAAAAGGTAAAAAACTTCCATAATGATCCCATAACCAACCACTAACAGTTAACGATATGAGGGTAGCTGCTCCAATAGACGTATAATAGACCCCATAGGCAGTTGCTTTTAGCTCAAGCGGTGCGGTATCGGAGATAATTGCTTTTGCTAATGAGTTAAATCCTCCGGCAAAAAATCCGTAAATGGCAAATCCAAGCCATGCACCCAAAATCGTTCCTGATGACATGGCAAAAGCTCCCAAACCAAATGCTAAATAGACGATAGACAATAGCGTAATTTTTCCGAAACGGTCTGCCATTTCACCAATCGGTATAGCAAAAACTGATAAGATAAGATTATAGAGGGTGTACGCTAATGGAATCATAGCTAGGGCCATACCATTATCTCCCGCTTTGAGGATCATAAACGAATAATTCATAGCGAAGAGACTAAAGATGCTTTGAAAACCGACTAACCAATAAAACGGTGTACTCAGTGCTTTTGGACGGAATTTTCGTAATGGTGAAGGGGTGAACGGAGCATCTGTTACAAATAATACAAGAATCGCTAGAGAAATAATACCTGGGATGAGGCTAAGAGCGAAAATAGTCCGAAATGTAGCTTCACTCTGTCCCAAAAACCACAATAATACAAAAGCGCTCAATGAGCCTGCAACAGCTCCAACGCTGTCCATCATTTTATGAAACCCAAAAATAAAACCGCTTACCTCTTTCTGAGTGTTGGCACTGATAAGGGCATCACGAGGTGCAGACCGGATCCCTTTACCTACTCGGTCAGCAATACGGATTGTTGCAATCATTGTAGCACTTTGGGCAAAAAAAGCAAACGGCTTGATAATGTTAGATAAACCATATCCGATAATGGTAAGCCCTTTACGCTTTCCAGCCCGATCAGAATAAAAGCCGGATAGCGCGATAAGTAACGCAACACCCATTTCTGCAGACCCTTCAATCAATCCAATCTCACCTTTTGTTGCGTGTAAAAAATGCTCCAAAAATATCGGCAAGAGAGGCAAGACCATTTCGGTTGAAAAGTCAGTAAAAAAGCTGTTGATTCCCAAAGCGATGATATTTTTATTGATTTTTTTCACTGGTTTCCTTCCAATATAACTCGGGAAAAATATTGGGATATAAGTGTCGAAGAATTTTAGAAGTGATAGAGGTTTTATTCGCTGAGATACTTCTTTACCTGTAACACTTTTTTCTTAGCTTCACTATCACAAGAAAATTTCAATATGATTTGTCTTTAGGTTAACTAAAAACAGATTAATTCATACTTTATTGCATTCCCCAAAAGGGGAAACAGCTTTAGAGACTTTGACGAACGCGTTTGGTCGCTTCAACCATATTTTCTAATGCCGCTTTGGTCTCTGCCCATCCACGGGTTTTCAAACCACAGTCAGGATTAATCCAGAGCTGAGCGGCGGGAAGGACTTCGAGAAGTGCATGGATTTGTTTTTCCATCTCTTCAATACTAGGGATCCGAGGAGAATGGATATCATAGACTCCCAGTCCCACTTCCTGTGCATACCCAACTTCGGCAAAGATTTTCAGTAATCGGTTTCCGCTTCGTGACGTTTCGATCGAGATTACATCCGCGTCCATCGCTTCGATGGTTTTGATGATATCGGTAAACTCGCTGTAGCACATGTGGGTATGGATTTGGGTATCACGTTCCGCCACGGCGGTGGATAGGAGGAAACTCTCCAATGCCCATTTTTCATATTCGGCACGTTTTTCACGACGCAGCGGATACCCCTCTTTGAACGCCGCTTCGTCCACTTGGATCATTTTGATCCCGGAGCGTTGCAAATCATCTACTTCATCGCGGATAGCGAGGGCGATTTGAGTTGAAGTGAGGGAGCGGGGCTGATCGTCACGGACGAAACTCCAGTTGAGAATCGTTACGGGTCCCGTGAGCATCCCTTTCATCGGTCGCGCTGTAAGACTTTGGGCAAATAGACTCCATTCTAGCGTCATTGGGTACGGTCGGCTCACATCACCATAAAGTAGTGGTGGTTTGACACATCGGCTTCCGTAGCTCTGTACCCAGCCATTGCTGCTAAAAGCAAATCCGCTGAGTTGTTCACCGAAATACTCCACCATATCGTTACGCTCAAACTCCCCGTGCACCAAGACATCCAGATCAATCGACTCTTGAAATTCGACGCAATCACGGATCCCATTTTTCATTTCGATTTCATAGATTTCTCGGGAGATGAGCCCTTTTTTGAACTCTTGACGAATTTTGCGGATGTCTGCGGTTTGGGGAAACGATCCGATGGTTGTCGTCGGTAGAATCGGCAGATCGAACAAATCGTGCGCTGCTTCTTGTCGAAGGGGAAACGGATAAGTACGTTTGTAATCACCGCTTTGCAATGCAGAGAGTCGTATTTGAACCGCAGGGTCGGTGCGAGAGGGGTCATATCGCTGATATACGATTTCTTCATTGTCAAAAAATGCTTTTGAGAGAGCGGATAGTTCTGTGAGCTTCTCTTCGGCAAAGGCTAATAATGTCTTCACATTTGCATCCAATGTTGTTTCATGTCGCAACGTATAGGGGACATGCAAAAGTGAACATGAACTGCTGAGGCTCAGACGCTCTTTGGGAATATAATCTGCGATTGTATTCAAGGTCTTTAGTGAAGCGGAAAGATCGTTTTTCCAGACATTGCGACCGTTTATGATCCCGACGCTCACGTGTTTATCACTTTTGCCTAACACCTCAAGCGATTCGATATTTTTCTCTCCGTGAACAAA
The DNA here is from genome assembly GCF_041651515.1 of Sulfuricurvum sp. Classification (GTDB taxonomy): domain Bacteria; phylum Campylobacterota; class Campylobacteria; order Campylobacterales; family Sulfurimonadaceae; genus Sulfuricurvum. Next base: position 5,129 of record NZ_JBAZJF010000016.1, on the reverse strand, counting down.
ATCAAGATAAAGCCCTTTAATGGGAGTGTGCACCAAAACGGCAGTCGCTTCGTTGGAATGTTCAAAATAGGTTGCTACCCAAAGAGGCGCAAGTGTTCCCAGCCGATCATACGCTATTTTGAGCAAGGATAGATCGTGAGGCGTAGGATCACACACGAGTGATGGTTCATGTATTATGATCTCGGCATCTAAAGCTTGCAATGTTTCTAATAAAGCGACGTATTGTGCTATTACCTTATCAAACAGCGCTTGACGTACCGATTCGGAGCATTTTGAGAGAGCAAAAAATGTCATTGGACCGATCAGCTGAATACACCCCTCTAATCCGAGAGCTTTGGCTTCGTTAAACTCATGGATGATTTTTTCGGCATTCACTGCGCCGAACACAAATTGATCGTGCAATTCAGGAACAAGGTAGTGGTAGTTGGTGTTGAACCATTTGGTCATTTCCATCGCCACATGGCTCTCATCTCCCCGTGCCATCGTAAAATATCGACGTATTGGGTCGGATATATCGCTAAAGCGTTCGGGTGTAGCACCGAGGGTTACCATGATATCAAGCATAGTGTCGTAGAAGCTAAAATCGTTAATGGCAACTTTTTGGATACCGGAATCACGCTGTAAGTTCCAGTGGCGCTTTCGAAGATCAGATGCAATTGTCTCCAGTTCATCGAAGCCAATAGTTCCTTTCCAAAAACTTTCTAATGCAAATTTGAGTTCTCTTTTTTCTCCGATACGTGGAAATCCGAGCAGGGTAATAGTATTTTTCATAATGTGTTTCCTTGTACATGTAAAACCGTAGGGTCATGTTTATAGAGGCACTTCTCCATTAATTATGTCAATGGAATGTGCCACATGAGCGACTAATATGGTGCTGATAATTACGAAAAGAAAAGAGGCGAGGGCGGAGAGGTATCAGTGTGAAAATAGCGAAATAAAAAGCGAAGTTTTGGGGTCAATGAGGAGAGATATAGGGCACATCGAGTTCGACGCCCGTAGAAACGGTTACAATGGCACTGACAACGGGATACCTTTGGGGTGAAAGGTTCTAGTGCTTCGAGGAGAATATCGAGTTCATCGGGGGGAGACTCATCGATACTCGCATCAGCAGAATAAATGCGATAGGCATGGCAACTTTGGGTGCGAACGGCACGGTTATGCAACGTCGTAGCATTGACAGTTGCGGTGATCGCTTGGAGTGAAAAATATTTTCCACCGAAACCTTTTGCCATAGTATCCTCATAAAATAATTGATGGAATTATACTGAAAAATTTCGAAACTATTTGACAGTATCATTTAGGTTTAATTAGTTATAATTTAATATGTTTAATGAAATTACTTCCCGACTTATTACTCTCGAAAATGATCTAAATTTCAAATCAGAATTAGATATACGTGTACAAATTCTCTCTATTCATCAACATATTCTTGATCAATGGGGATCTTTTTCCCCTGAAGAGGGATTTTTACTCACCAATAAAATTTTTAAAATCACTGAAGAATTAAACGAGAAAAATCGCCGTCCTGAATCTAATTAATCGATTTTAAATTTCTATCTACAATTTACTTCCAGCCGGAAAGTACGTTGTTAGCATTCATTCATCATTCAACTATACAATTTCTCATATCTGTTCGATCATGCATCAGGAGAGAAACGAATGTATAAATATCACGATAAATCCAAACGATTTTTAGCCACCGCTCTGATTACTACCGGTCTATTGGGCACGACTCCATTAATGAGTGAGGAAATCATTCATTCTGATCGCTCTGCCATCACACAAGAAAAGATTTCACCACGTATCGATTCACAATTGTGCAATCAACAGTTCCAATGCGCTAAAACGGGTTTTATTCTCCATTTCTTGCCCGAGGCAAAAGCACGTTTTATTCATCCACAATCCTCTCAAGCGCTTCATGCCGATTACCGTGTCCATTTTGATCACAGTATTGCGATGAACGTATATGAGAACCCATCCAAACACTTTGATCTGATGATGCATCAAATCAACATTGCCTCCGATGGATTCAGTGCCAAGGTCAATGGAGAGACCCGCTATTTTCAGAAGGTTTAGTTCCTTTTATTTGATCTTTTGGCGCATCATGAGTTCGGGATTATTCTTCACATAAGCACTGAACGTCGTATTGGTTGACGTGTGCCCCAGCTCCATCGCGACAATTGCCAAATCTTTCCCATCGGCGAGCTCTTTGGTCGCATATCCCCTACGGATGATATGACGTCCGCTTTTATTCACCCCGATCGCTTTTAGAGCATAAGTGGTGAATTTCCACATATCCACATCGGGCATTTTCTTATTCGTGTAGGTTCCGTTGGTATAGGTACTGGAGAGGACATAGGAAGGATCCGGGAGTACGGCTCTCATGTAATGGACAAACGGTTCAATCTCTTCACGTCTCACCACTACTTCGCGGTATTTATCCCCTTTGGTCGTATGATAGGCGATCGTATAAAACAGATGTGTAGTACCATGGTCATCTTTATATTCAGACTCTTTGATATACTCCATTTTTAGAGAGATCACTTCATCGGCACGTGCACCGCTTAGGCAGTAAAGCAGTACGATCAAGGCATTGCGATAGGCATAACGCTCCGAACTCTTTGGGAAATGCTCTTTAAAAACTTCAGGCCAATGCTTCATAAAATCGATTAGTTCTTCGAGTTCACTCTCAGTGACAAACTCCGTTTTACGTTTTTGCACTTTGATTTTGGTGAAGTATTTAAAGAGGGAAGTGAAGTCTTTGTTCTCTTTATTGTTTTCACTGATGAACAGCAGAAGCTGTTTAAGTACGGTTAAACGGTGAGAGAGACTTTTCTCATAGCGATAGACAATAGAGAGCTTCGCATCGTTTTTCCCCCGGTTGGCTTTACGATTGGAGAGGACTTGATGATACTCTTCCTTCGATATTTTTTTAGCTTCGAGATCTTTAGAGGCGAGATGTTCTTGGTACCACATGAGGTAGTTATTCACAAACTTCGCCGATAACCCATCCAAATCCATGATCGAATCATACTGATGAGAAAACTCTATAAGAGGGGTCAGTGCTTCTCCGTAGGATTTACGGGTCTTATCGCTTACCCCTTGAGCCACCTTCTCAGTAATGTAGCGATCACGCCAGGCATCGAGATCGCTTACTAACCCTTTTCCGGTACAGAGATCCCACTCGGCAAGGTCGTCTTGGAAGTGTTGAGGGGACATCTAAATGCCTTCAATAGTAATAACAATTACGCTATGTTTTGTATCATTAATCATGAGTTAACAGCCATTTCCAAAGAGGGATTAAATAGACTATTTTATCTCCTACACTCATGGAGCCTTCACGCTCTTTTGTGATGAGAACACTCTTATCCACCCCTATGAACTCCATCCCCTCGGCAAGTGAGTTTATTTCACGCTCGAAGGTGTCAGGATTGCTGATATCCACGCTGACATTGATAAGCTGTTTTTCACCGTCAATTACACAATAAAAATCGATTTCCTGACGCTCTTTGATGTAATAGACTTCATTGGTTTTGGACCTGAGTGCCAAAAAGACGAGATTTTCATAGAGTTTGGAGTAATCAGGTGAAAATGAGGCATCATACACCGCTCGCAGTCCGTTATCGATTGCATAGATTTTTTTAGGATTACGCTGCTCTTCACGTACAGAGCTTCTAAATATTGGGATACTAAAAATGGCATAGGCCTCTTCCAAATATCCGAAATAATCAAACAGTGTCTCTTTGCCGAGCTTAAAGCCATTAGATTTAAAGTCGTTATAGAGCTTGGTAATACTCACCGAGGTTGCCATGTTGACGAATGCATATTTGATCAAATGTTTCAAAAGAGCGGTATTGGTAATACCATAGCGTTCAATGAGGTCCTTATAGACAATCAGATTCACGTAATCGCTCAGAATCCTTTTTTGAATGGATCCCTCTTGCCCTATTGTTTCAGGAAATCCTCCACAGAGCAGATACTCTTCAAAATTGTGCTTGATAAAGCTCAGTGATTTAGAAGAATCTAGATTGACGGTAATGTTTTTAAAACGGAGATACTCTTTGAAAGAAAACGGGAATATCTCATATGTGAGCGTTCGCCCGCGCAGCGATGTAGCTATCTCGCTACTGAGGAGTTTGGAAGAAGAACCGGTGATGATAATCTGAACATTTAATGTATCGTATATACGACGGATAAACACTTCCCATCCCGGAATGTTTTGCACTTCATCGACAAAGAGATAGATTTTTTCATCCCTTTTTTCAGGGTACAGCTCGAAATATCCTTCAATAAGATCATCCAAATCACTGACAGTGGTTCCCATCAACCGGTCATCTTCAAAATTAATATACACAATATTCTTAGAGTCGATATTCTCTCGAAGTTCTTCAATCATCTTATAAAGGATTGAAGTTTTACCACAACGACGCACTCCTATAAGAGTAATTATCTTATCATTAAATAAAGGAATTTGAACATCACGTTTAATTGTAGGTCGTAGACTACGTTCTTGAAAATCGATGATAATACGGCGAAATACTTCTCTCATATTTTATCCTTTTATATAAAACCAATTTTATATATTTTTGTACTTATTGTCAAGTACTAAATTAACACGGTTAATACTTTTATCAATCACCATACATCATAAAATCACTTGCTACATAATTGCAGCTTGTTGAACTTTGGTAGACTACAATGTTTCCACATTTTGGATGAATCTTTTTCAACCGTTTTAAAAAAGTCGATAAACCTACAAAAGGATTTTTTTTCCCATCCATTTTAAAAAATCTTAAATAGCAACCATTCAGAAAACGGAAAACATAGCACGTTAAGATAATCAAGCCTTTCCAATCTATAAGTCAAATATTATTGACCTATCTCTACATATTGTCAAATTATGAATATATAGTCTAGTTAATTAGACTATATATGATACTAATGACACATTAAGTATCTAAACAATATCCAATCTCTATTAAATGACCTCTATATTTTCAACGAAGCAATCAAAACTCATCTCTAAATCTATCGATCATTTAATAAATTATAGCAAAATTGCCTTTTACTTACAAGATAATATTGTATTATCTTAGTATTAATACCAAAACGAAGCCATATTGTGCATC
>NZ_JBAZJF010000015.1:0-16012 GCF_041651515.1 Sulfuricurvum sp. | reverse complement strand
GTCAGGCCAGCCCGAAATGTTCCCGCAAAAAAATAATTAGGATAAAAGGAATAAAAGGTATTATATTATCAGTATAAACCTTAAAATTGGGGTAAATTATGCAGAAAATGAAAGCAGTCTCAATCACCCTCATCGGACCCGAAACCTTGTTCAACGGGGAAGAGCAAATCACTATCTCTGATATCGGCGAAATGATCATCGATGAAAAATTCAGAGTTAATGGCATTGTCCATGCAAAAACAATCGAGCAGGAGGGGTAATGCGCGAACCAGAGTTCGAAGTGCCGGTAAAAAAGCATCATATCAATCTTCCCGCCGAATACGACGCCCGGCTTCACATGCTTCAATCTCTCACCAGGAAGGGAAGCCAATCGGGAGCAGTTGCAATCGCAATCGATATCGGTGTGAAGGTTTTAAGGGAGATGGCGGACGAAAACAGGATAGCTTACCTTAATGGTTTTCGATGATCACCGACCTATCCGAACTCAGCTATGTTGACCCGAAGCTTCTTTCAACCCTCTTCGGGCGTTCAAAGTCTGCGGTAAAAACGTGGATAGACAAGGCTCAAGATTCCGGTGTTTCCAATGAGGACGGCACCGTTAATCTGGTAAAATTGATTCAATGGCGGGAAAAGAGCGGAGAGAATTCCGACAGTAAGGCTGAACTTGAGATTGAAAAGTTGAGAAAAGATATTGAACTTCAGGGCCAAAAGATACTTAAAGTTCAGGAAAATTATATCGAACGCTCTCTCTATCACCAGTATATTTCTTCCCTTTTCGTAACGCTTCGCAATTTCTTCGAGAAGATCCCGGCTTACCACAAACAGAAATTTCATATGATTTCAGGAGACGTTGCGGAAAAAAGATTATTCGATTTATTCAAAAACGCTATGGATGAAATAGCCAACGCGCCGGAAAAAACCAATGCCTGATAAGTTCCCCCCGATATCCTACGACTTTCCTATCCCGGAACACGTTCGCAACGCTGCACGGTTTAAGGATAAACCCCTTGCCGATAAGTGGTCAGAAGATAACTGGATTCTGACAAAGGTATATGCTCGTAAAGGAAAATTTCATCCTATTCAGTGGCAACGGTGGGTTATAAACCTGATTTGTACTTGGCGGGTAATTCACATTATTGCGCCGGTCCGAATGGGAAAAACAATGATTTCAGACATAATGAGATCGTACTGTATTGATGTTTACGACATGGGGGGAATGGTTGCCTACCCGACGAAAGAGCTTGTAGAATCGAATTTCAAGACTCGCATCATTCCTTCCCTCACAGAGATTCCGGTTATGAAAAAACACCTTACCGGTAAATCTGATGACCTGACCATAAAAATGATCATCCTAAAAAACTCGATTTGGAATACCGCAAGTGCACAGAATAGAAACGAGTTGGCTCAATACGGGGCACAGTTCTTTCAGGGTGATGAAGTGGCAAAATGGCAGGTGGTACGCTTTGACCCCGATGCTCTTATCGACGGTCGGCAGAAGGATTATACCGGAACAAACGATTATCGAAAGGTATATTCATCTTCTCCGTGGGAAGTGGGGGATATATTATACAAGGCAAGCTACAAGCCAGGATCATTGTTTATGGCTCCTCATGCTCTATGCCCGTGGTGTCATATCGGTTTTGAGTGGTCTGATTACCATATTCGTGAGAATCTCGCCAAGGATTCAAAATTGAGGAAAGACCCTATGAGAGTCAAAGGGATGAAGGAAAAAGCTGTAAGATACGAATGCCCAAACTGCGGGAAAGAGATACCTGAAGAGGCGCGGATGGATATGCTTGAACATACGATATGGGCTGCGCCTAAAATAGAAATCAAAGATTTTGAACAGAAGGCCGACAAAATACTCCCCGATGGAACGGTAATAGAGACAGAGGACCGGAGTAAAAAAGATAGAATATGTGTGAATTGGTCCCGACTTCTTGACTATAACTGGAAATTCTATGAATGTCTTGCCGCCTTCTTTGCTGCTCTGAAAGATCCCAAGCGGATGAGGGCATACACTGCTGAAGATATGGGGCGCTTCCCTAAAAACGAACTTGGCAGGCGTTCAATGGAGTTCGTTGCCGGAAAACGGTTCGGGTATCTTCAGTACGGTCCAGACGCCTTTATACCCGACTGGGTTCACGTTGTGACCTTCACCGCCGACACACAGGACAACGGTTTCTTCTGTACCCGCCGCGGATGGGGAAAGAATATGGAAACATGGCTTTTATGGCACGAGTTCATCGAGGCACCAATGGATGGCGACGCAAAGAACAAAGAAGAGGTTCTTGAGATTGTTCGACCGTTCCTTGAAAAGCCATTGCTTAAAAAGAACGGAACCAGGATGCATACCATTTTCGGACTCATTGACCGAGGGGGACATAGACCGGAGTATGTCGATTACCTTTGCGATCACATTACATGGCTGCACCCCTATGTGGGATTGACAGCTATTGATTATAAAAAGCCCATTATCATGAAAAGCGAATCCGGGAAGTCTCACCCTAAATTGTATGTCGGGCAAACCCGTCTTTTATCCGATCGGGTTGAGGGGCGCATGGGGAGCAAGATATGGCACCTTCCCGACGATGTTACCGATGAGTATTTATCGCAACTGCTCTCCCAATACTACGCCGAAGAGATCGACGAGCACGGACAGGTGAAACGTGATTTTATTTGCCTTCCGAATGACCATTACCGCGACAGCGAGAACCTACAAGAGGGTTGCGCTCTTGTCCTTGAGCTTGAGGACAAGCTGGTATCCGATGATTATATTAAGCGAATTGAGGAAAATACCAGGGACCGGAATAAAGAACAACCTCAAGTAGAACAGAAGAAAGAACCGCAAATACCGGCAATAAATCCACTTCAACGAAACATTCAACCATATAAAAAGCCGTGGCTATCGGCTATAAGGAGGCATTGATGACTGCTAAAGTTGAAATCAATAAGTTTGTTCCTGGAATGGGAATGGTTTTGGAGTATGAAATTTCTATAGAAGTTGATGATAAAGGAATGGACAATGCTGGTAAGATGGAACTAATTGAAGGGATTAAAGAAATAATATCATCAATAAAAGGAGGAAGATAATGTCAAGTAGAGCATTTTTAGAAGAAATAGCTGAACAACTCGGTTGTAATGCTGAAGATGTCGAAATAGTAGATGTCATACAACCACAAGACCAACGATACAAACGTAAGTTGAGAAAAATACTTAATAATTTTAAGGAGGAAACCGATGTCAAAGCGCAACCATAACGGAGTACCGAATATTCCGGTAGCACCGACGATTCCACCTGAACAAAAAAAAGAACCTGAAAAACTTGAAACACTTGTGCGTGGCTTCGTCCTTGCAGTGTCCGATAAAGACGCGCAGAATAAAGTAATCAGTGATCAAATGCGCGACGGATGGGAGCACTATGAATCTGTCCCGATGGGAGGAAATGAGATTTATTTGAGGTTCAGGAGGAAGCAATGAGGGTAAAATGCATAAAAAACATTACCGACCATCACGGGATGATAAATTTTGCTGAGGGCTTACTATATTCGGTATGGATGATAAGCGGTGAGTCGATTTATATTAACAGTAAAACTACGGCAAATATTATTAAAGAAGATACATTTTTTCAACATTTTGAAATTGTAGATGGTCCAATGATGCGATTTTGGTAAAACCAAAAAATCCAATAACTATCAACTAGTTACGGGCTTCGTCTTTCGTATTTTTGTATTATTTTTGCAGATTGAGCAACATCCAGCAACATCCAGCAACATTCCCGTATCATTCAGGCCTGTTCTCCACCGGCCTTTTTTATATCCAAAAATAAAAACATTGATTTTTATCTGAAATATGCTATATTGTAATTAATCGGTATATTTTACCGACAATAAATAATCGGGCAAGTTTCGGAATAATTACCCGAAATATGCAATAAGAGGACCAATGCGCTGGCGCATCAGTGTATTGGTCCTCTTTTTTTGCCCGGAAAGGTGTCTATGGCATTTACTGCAGCACATTTGGCGCAAATAGAGGCAGCAATTATTGCAAGAATGGCGGGGGCTAAAAAAGTAGTCATAGGCGATAAGGAGTTCGAGTTTCCAAATTTGTCAGACCTTATAAAACTAAGGGATCTTGTTCAGGGTGAAGTAAATTCCGCCGCCGATTCAGGTGTAATGAAAATTACCTTCACCGATAAGGCGACGATATGATCGACCGGGTAAAACGATCATTGGCCGAAATAGCGAAGATTTGGGGGAAATCCGTACCGGTTGCACCCGCCCCGCAGTCCCGATCAATGAACATCAGAGATATCATTCAGAAAGAACTTTCCCGCAGAAGTGATCACTACGCAGCCGGGTACACTAACCGGATACGCGATGATTGGCCGACAACGTCATCTATCCCATATACCGACATAAAGCAGCAGTTGAGTACCATTATCGCCCGATCCCGGCGTGAAATCGATAATAACGGAATTGCCAGCGGTATCCGCCGCACCATAGTGAACAACGTATGGGGGGAAGGTCCTATAGTTCAGGCACAGGTGAAACTATCGAATGGGGAAATACAGAAGGGTATCAACGACGAGCTTGAATACGCATGGATGCGACATTCTGAAGAACTGGACGCTACCGGGCAGTCGAACTTTGCCTTGTGGGGGAAAGAGGCGCTGGAAACCATAATCAGTTCCGGGACTGTACTTTTTAATCGTGTTCCGGCTCGAAAGGGTTCCTATCTCAACCTAGCATATCAGATGCTTGAACCGGACATCCTAGACACTTCCAAGGACGATCAGAAAATAACCCAAGATCAGAACAGGCCGGAAAAACAGGTTCTTCACGGAATCGCTATTGATGAGTATTATCGACCCGTTAAATACTGGATCAAAGGAATTAACAACGCAATTTCTGCAGAATACATGAAGCACTTTTACCAGCGAACGCGACCGAATCAGGTTATAGGCGTTCCGTGGCTTCATGCCTCCCTTCCCGATCTTTTTGATTATCGGGAGATCAAAGAGGATTACATGACTAAATTGCGAATTCTTGCGGACATCGCTTTGTGGTCTGATCCTTCCGGGGATGTGTTTTTCAACAACGTTACAAAAAACAGTGATGGTGAGGCACTATGGGAACCGGGGACGTGGATAAAGAGTAAGAACGAGCCGAAGGTTATCCAAGCCGACGGCGACCTTAATACCGCTCTAAAACCGCTTTTGAACCGGGTTCTTCTCGATGCCTGTTGTGGTGTTGGTACATCTTACATGGCAGTATCCCGCGACATGGACGGAGTTAATTTTGCCGCGTCCCGCACCAATCTTAACGAAGACCGGGCAGGGTACAAGGTTCATCGAACCTTTATGGACTTCCAAGTCTGTCAATGGATGTGGAATCAGTTTGTATATCAGTGCGTGATTGAGGGGAAGGTAACGATATCACCCGACAGGTTCCTCGCTGATCCGTACCGGTATACCCGCGTTTCTTTCCAGTTTCCAGCATGGGACTGGGTTGATCCGAAGGCGGACAGTGCAGCGATGGTGAATATGAAGGGCGCTGGCTTGAACAGCCTGAACGACATTTGCAGCAAGCGCGGTATTGATTGGCGTGATTATATCGATCAGGTTGCTACTGAAATCGATTACATAAAAAAGGCTGTTGCCGGTAAGGATGTTACGCCGGAAGAACTCATGGCCTATTTCAAAAATTCAGATGGAGTTGAAGATGCCGAAGAAAGCAAACCTGCAGAATAACACTGCACAGCGAGACGATTACCCGGTTGATCTGATTACCCGTTCGGCGAAGTTGAGCTTTGACGGATCGACGATAAACGAAGAGAAAAGGACCGTTGAGGCAATTATCGCTACCGCAGTACCGGTTACGGTTGTTGATCGTACCCGGTGGGAATTTGTTGATGAGATTCTCGATATTGATGGTATGGATATGCCGGAAAGCAGACAGGTTCCTCTGCTTGATAACCATTCACGATACGAGATTTCAGATATCGTCGGTTCTGCCCGTGAGATACAGAAAAAGGATGGGGTTGCCAGGGGATTAATAAACTTTTCTACCCTATCCGAAGATGCATGGACTCTTGTAAAAGAACGACATCTTACCGACGTATCTGCAGGATATCGTATTTATCCCGACAGCTCAATCTATATCGAAAGGGGATGTGAGGCTGAAATCAAGGGAAGGAAAATAAAAAACAGCGGTGAAAGGACGCTTGTTTACAGAACTAAATGGAAACTTCAGGAAGTGTCGTTGACTCCGATTGGTGCCGACGAAAACGCAAAAATGAGAAACAAGCCGCAAGGCAATGAAATAAATCGAAACGAAAACAACAATTCACAAGGAGTTGATATGCCTGATGAAGTCGCGAAACCGGTAACAGAAGTTCGGACGGAAACCCCGGCCAACCCTGCAATTACGCAGGAAAAGATTGATGAAGCGGCAACGAGAAAAGCGGTTGAGATGGCCGAACGGTCAACAACCGGAAAGAAAAATGTTGCCGATAAAGCCAAACTGATGGGTCTTACCGAAGATGAAGGGCGCTCGGCGATGGAGGGGCTTACCTTCTTCGATAAAGACCACGAACGAACGGCAACGGAAAAACTGTTCGAAATTCAGCGGAAGAAGATCGAAAAGAATGCAGTCCCCGCTTCTGCAATTGAAAGTGTAAGGGTTCACGTTGATGGATTCGACAACTTCCGAAAGGCTGCATCTCTGGCAATTTACCAGACGGCAGGCGGAACGATGACCGATGCGGAACGCGCCGAAGTGAAAAAGACCGCATACGGTGGACTCACCGTCCTTTCTTGTATGCGCGCCTTCCTTGACATGAACGGAGTGCGCGGTGCAGGATGGATGTCACCTATTGCCGTGTACAACAAATGTGTTGATATGCGGCGTTCGTTCGCAATTACCGGAGGGGATCTTGCGAATGTCTTTCTCGATGTCGCGAGCAAGGATATGGCGAGAGGGTACGCCGAAACTCCCGGAGTGCATGAACTTCTTTGCGGACGTGATACCGCGCAGAACTTCTTACCCAAGTATTCAATCAGCGTTTCCAACCTGGGAGACCTTGAGGAATTGAAAACCGGCGAAGGCTTCCCGATGACTTCGATGTCCGATTCGAAGGAAAGCGTACAGCTCAAAATATACGCTCTCGCAATCATCCTTGACTGGAAAGCGATTGTCAACGACAGCCTCGGAGCACTTGTCGGTATGCCTGCACAGCTTGGTGCATCCTGCCGCCGGACCGAAGAGATGTTATTCTGGACATTCTTCTACGGCACCAATATGGTAGGGCCGACAATGGGAGAAGATAGTACCGCAATGTTTACCGCGGGGCATAGGAACTTCATCGGTCGCGGATTGACCGGCGTAGGCGCTCCGACCACTACCACAATCGCCGCGGGGCGCAAGGCAATGATGAGACAGCAACTTCTTGCCCCGGACGGAAGGGCGTCAACGCAGTATATGAACCTTCCCCCGAAGTACATCATCGCCCATACCAATCTCGAAACGGCGATCAAGCAGCGCATTACCTCTTCGTTCGACATTGATTCTTCAGCGACAAGTAATGCCGCAGGAGTACCGAACCTTGATTATATCAGGGGTCTCATTCCGGTTCAGTCGCCCTATCTCGATGCGAAGATGGACGCTGCGACCAACGCTCACAACGGATGGTATCTCATGGCCGATCCGCGACAAGCTCCGGCGATCAACAAGGTATTTCTGTCCGGCATGGAAGCTCCGACGCTTCGCCAGAAGAACTCCGATGTTGCCGAACCGCTCGGAACTATTTACGACATTTACCATGTCGTCAATTTCGGTCAGGTCAATTACCGACCGGTATATGCCAATTACGGAGCGGATCAATAATTAAACGGGCGGGAAACCGCCCCATTTTCATAACGATCAAAAAGGAAAAAATATATGTCGAGAGAAGCATTTCTGGCGAAGCGGATAACAACGCAAGACGCCACCATGAGGTTTACACCGACCGCAGCAGTAACAGCCGGTGAGGTTGTCAAAGTTAATATATCGGCAACTAAATGTATCGCCGGTGTGAGCCTTGAGGCGATTGCCGCCAATGCTACCGGAACTCTGGATATCAAAAACATCTACGATTTCCCTACGGCTTCAGGCCAAACGTGGACAGCGGGAACCGCTGTTTATTGGGATCACGAAGGAAGTAAGGCTATTCCCGTCGCTTCTGTTAATGGTGAAGACGACTTCTGTCTCGGCACCTGTCAGCAGGCAAGGGCAACAACGGACAAGGCTTTCGTAAGAGTAAGATTGAACTTCGGTCCGAGTGAATACACTCGTATTTCGTCAAGTTCAAGTTCAAGTTCAGCATCGTCATAACGGAAGGAAATTAATATGGCAAGAGAAGCATTTCTTGCTGAACGCAGGACCGATCAAGACGCAACGATGCGTTATACGAATGCCACGGGTTCGGCACAGACAGCCGGGGAGGTGGTTAAGATTAACATATCGTCAACTACGGCAATTGCCGGGGTGCTTGAAGAGGATATTGCGAACGGTGAGGTAGGATCGATAGATATTATCAATGTATATGATTTTCCGTGTAGTTCGGCGCAGACTTTCTCATCGGGGGATCAGGTATATTGGAATCATGAGGGAAATAACGCGATACCGGAAGGGAGCGCAAACGGAACCGATGATTACTGTTTGGGTACTTGTATAAAGGCAAGGGCAACTACCGATAAGGCATATGTTCGGGTAGAGCTGAATTCGGGTTCGAGTAAATATATTCGAATATCGACGTCAAGCTCTTCGTCCAGCTCAAGCAGCAGTTCGTCGTCGTCAAGCTCGTCGTCGAGCAGTTCGAGTTCGTCGAGCAGCAGTTCAAGCTCGTCCAGTTCTTCGTCGTCAAGTTCGAGTTCTTCGAGCAGCAGCAGTTCAAGCAGCTCCAGCTCTTCGAGTTCAAGCAGTTCAAGTTCAAGTTCGTCAAGCAGCTCTTCGTCTTCGTCGAGTAGTTCAAGCAGCTCCTCTTCGTCTTCGAGCAGCAGTAGCTCATCGAGTAGTAGTTCGTCAAGTTCGAGCAGTTCGTCAAGTAGTTCGTAAAAACGGAGGCGGGACTTCGGTCCCGCATTATTTATGCAAACAACGTTCGACTCGATCTTTTTCAGTTCAAGCAACATCATGGCGGAACAAATATCCGGTTCTGCCAATGGTGCCGCAAGCACTTCTTTCTATGCTTGTGTTGAACGACACGGATTTGCGGCGTCGAGAATAAAAGGCGGACACGAAAACAATTTTACCCGGTGTACCGTCCATGTTTCGAAAACAGATTGGCCGGTAGTGACAAAGAATAAAGATACCATGACAATTTCCTTTAACGGGTCGCTAGAAGAGTTGAGAGTAACATCAATACTCTACGAGGATCCTTACAGCTACAAGGTGGCATTAGTATGATGTTCCCTACCGTAGCAATAAAAGGAAAGGTCAGATTCGCCGCCGAAGTATCTCACGCGCTTAGTAAGGCACCTGAAAAATTCAGAAGCGGTATTCTCGGATCGTTGCTTACCGAGCGCGACGGGTTTGTCGGGAGTAGTAAAAAAGACGGCGTGTTTACAAAAAAGATAATGAGAAAGAGTAATATTCGAGGCGGTCATTGGCCGCGCAATGTTGCTCGTATCTTCGGCGGACGGGTTGATGAACCGAGTAAAACGGAAATTGACGGAATGCGTCTTGTGATGGGTGTCGGGGAAAGCGGAAGGTCGAAGTATCGACACAAGGCCGGGTACGGGGTGGGAACTTATACCGGAGCACCGTTCCGTGATGTGATGGATTTCTTGAGTACCGGGGGGCCGCTATTCCCGCGCCTAAAAGATTATATGATAATGCCTATTTATCGTAATCTTGAAAACACAAAAAAGGTTGCCCAACAATGGAAGTTCATGAGGGACAACGATCTTCTCGAATGGGTACATGAAGGTGAGAGAATTTATTATTTCAAGAAAAATGGTACTGGGGGTTCGAGTGATCTTTTGTTTATCGGAATAAAAGCCGCAACCGTGAATCAGCAGTATAATTTTTACGGCGATTGGAACCGGCGCTTACCTTCAGTTTACAATCGGGTTCAGAAGAGAATCGACCGGATAACAAACCGTATCAACGGGAGCACTAATGGCTGATTGCATTGATGCACTGATAACTGCCAACATAAAATCGGTTCTTCAAACGGTTTCCGTTGCCAACGGGTACAATACCAATCTCGGAACAGTAGAGGAAAAACGGTCGGAATTTAATTCGTGTGCCGCCGCCGATACATTCACATTGTTGGTAAAGCTGCCTCCGGAATATGATGAAGATTACCAACACACAGAAATTGGATCTCTTGAATTTCTGATACTTTACTTTAACGGAAAAGACGACAGTAAGGGCAACGATCCTATTCAATATACAGACAGGAATGTCGGCGCTGACATTCAAAGGGCTTTGATGGTTGACAGAACTCGCGGCGGATATGCTTTGAATACTAAAGTTACTGGCCTCGGCCATAATATGTTTTATCAACCGAGTCCTCAAGGTTCCGATGTGGGAACGATTGCGACTTGGTTTTTAGTACAAATATTAAGAAGAATAGATGCAGACGATCCTTATCAGATTTAGCATAGGAGAAGAATATGAGCGACAGATTTGTAAGTGCGCTTGAGTGTTTTCTGTTGAGTTTACAGGCGGACAACGAAACGAAGAGAACTAACCTGAACAAAAACAATTTTATCGAAGTCATGGAAGGCTCTACTTCCGATGCCGATATTACCTGCGAAAAGGTGAAGATTGTTTCCGGGGTATTCGATCAGGAGATAGCTGTTCCGAGTACGTACGGAGCTTCTGCCACACTCATATTCCCGATGCGGTCCTTCGGATCAGGAGTCAAACCAGACTACCTGGATTGCTTTGAATGTGCCGACTTCGTTATTACAGAGAATGACGGATTTTACATTGCTACCCCGTCGAGCCTTGGCGGTAAGAGTGCGACGATATGGCATTATGAGGGTAAGGGAGGTACGACCAATGTGCACCAGTTATACAACTGGAAATGCGACTGGAAAATCAGCGGAGAAATGGGGAAGATGGTAAAGCTTGAATTCCCCGGTAAGGGTTCCCACTTTGCCTTTACGACAGCAGCAATGCCAGCGGTAAGCCGTATCAGGTCCGCAGTGCCAACCATGCTTGGAGCAACCATCCTTATTAACGGAGTAACATACAAACTTCTTACCTTCGATATCAGCGGAAATCAGCCGATTGAACAATGCCTTGACGGGACCGCCACATCCGGCCTTGGTGCCGGTGTTGTAACCGACAGGGAAATTGAACTCAATGCAAAGGTCTATATGGACCTTCGTTCAACCACTGATCCGATTGCAGCACTCAAGGCGCAGACTATCGGGGCTGTCCAGATTTATTGGGACAGTTCCGACATGAAGATCGATGCCACTTATTCGCAGATAACTGATGCGAAAAAGTCTGATCAGAATAAAGTAAGATGCTGGGACTTGAAACTTATTCTCACCCGCAATGATTTTCATTTGAGAATCGCCGGGGGGAACTCATCAAGTTCATCGTCATCGAGTTCGAGTTCTTCGAGCAGTAGCAGTTCAAGCAGCTCCAGCTCTTCGAGTTCTTAATTATAATTAAACATTAACCGTCGCGGAGGTTAGTATGTCAATTATTCCAATCTCACCAGATAAAGTTCTCACTCATAAGTGTGATAACGGAGATGAAATTTATTTCCGTTATCTCACCGGAGAATATCGAGCAAAATACCAGGACGTTCAGGACAGTCTTTATGTGAAGGCAAAGACTTTCAAGGAAGAGGCGGAAAAACTTTCTAAAACCACAATCAAAAATATGGGCAAGGAAAACGAATCTATTGATGACGCCACAAAACGAGTTATCATTCCTACCTTGGAACAATTGACGGCAAAGAAGTCGCTTGAACTCGCAAAAGAAAAAGGAATAATCACAGGGGCCGACGAAGACCGGCACATGGCCGAAGTGATAGACCTGTTTTGTACAGGTTGGAAAATTGAAGGTCAGCCAAACCGTGACCCTGGAAAGCGACCATCGGAATATTTTCAGATCACTTCAATGGTTGAACTCATGGGTATTCTTTCTGAACACATTGAAGAGCTTATGGGGTTGACGGTACAAGACCAAAAAAACTGAATGCCGCCGCAATAATACTGTTGAACAAAAACCTTTCGATGGTATTCAGTTGCAGAGAGTGCGGCGAAAACGAAGAGGTAAAAAAGGATAATGGGTGCGAAGTTAATGCGGAAAAAATGGTGTGGGAAACGAATTTTTGTTTCGTTTGTCATGGTACTGATAGCGGGTGTCAGCATTGCGAAGGCAGCGACCACATACCGGTATACAGGTGTCCGCGAGCACTTGCCGGAGAGGTTTGGTGGTTGCTGCCTTTCTTTACTGACTGGCGCTTGTCGAACCGTATCGCATGGCCGGATGGTAAATCGCGGCTGTATCAATATGTCAAACTTGCGGAAGCTTTCGACCTGTTAGACGGATTCGTCTACGAGGAAATGAGTCATGAGCCAAAAGGTACAGGTAATACTTGAAGTAACCAGCCGTGGGATGGACGCCTTCGGCAAGGTAAGTGGTACACTTGACCGCTTTCAAAACAAGGTTACTTCTGTATTTAACAGTATTGTAAACCTTCCGAATATTGTTGCCGGTACACTCGGAACCGGATTAATGGCTTCTTTCGTAAAGGCCGATATGCAGCTTGAGGCTATGGAAAATAGAATGTCGGCAGCGGTTGGAAAGTTCACCGATTCGGCGGAAGAGATGAAATACGTCCGCGCCGAAGCCGACCGTATGGGTTTGAAATTCGTTGACCTCGCTTCCTCATATTCAGGATTCGCAGCGGCAACCACCCGCGCCGGAATATCGATGGAGGAAACCCGTAGAATATTCAAAGATATTTCAGAAACGGCCGTATCGTTGAAGCTTTCCCCGGAGCGCGTAAAGCTTACGTTCATGGCTCTTGAGCAAATGGCAAGTAAGGGCGTAGTGTCTATGGAAGAACTTCGTAGACAATTGGGAGATTCATTCCCTGCAGCAATGGAGATTGGCGCTAAGGCAATGAACATGGGAACGCAGGAGTTCAATAAGCTTGTTGCTTCAGGGAATCTGCTTTCCGCCGATTTTCTGCCAAGGTTTGCCACACAGGTAAAAACTGAACTCGGTGGATCATTCGAAACTTCCGCACATCAACTACAGGCCAATTTAGGAAGGATTACAAACGCCTGGTTTGATCTTAAACAGAGTGTCGGCGATGTTATCAGCGCGGTAGTAAATGAAATGCTTCCGTCTTTAATGGAGAGAATGCAAAAGCTGAAAGACGATATCATTCTACATAAAGACGATATCGCAATGGCATTGAACAAAGTTCCTTACTATTTTGACAAGATACTCGAATCGATTACTGCCCTTGCGAAGTTCGTGTATGATTATAAGGATGCAATTTTTCTTATCGGTATTTCGTTTGCGTTTGCAAAGGCTGTCGTTGCCGTGAACAGCCTACGGATAGCATTTATTTCCCTTGGTCTTGCTTTGTACACAAATCCGATACTTGCCGTTGCCGCTGCCCTTGTTGGCCTTGGTGTAGTAGCTCAACAGACGCAGGGATGGACAAAGAAGTATGCAGAGAATGCAGCATTGCAGGACAAGGCAAAAGAGATCGCTAATCTACAGGAATTATTATCAGTATACGAACAACGAATTGACGATGTAAGGGAATCGACCGACGCCTATACGGGGGCGGTAAAGCAAACCCTCATCCCTAACCAGAAACTTGATGCTGAAATAAAAATTCTTGAAGGAAGGCTTTCTGAATTTGGAATATCGATAGAGGGCGGATTGATTGAGAAGGCCGGTAAGGCGATGGATAAACTTGATGAGCTTACCGGAAAAGTAAGGGCAACCGGAGAAGCGGCAAAAAGTTTTCAAGAGATAATTCCAGTTGCTCCAAAATCTGGAACCAAACAATCAAGGCTAAAAGACGAACGTGATAAAATTAAAACACAAAAGGAACGAACAGAACAATTCGATGCCAATGCGGCATGGCACGATCTTGTAATAAGGGGGAGCGAAGTAACGGCAGAGATTGCAGAAAAAGAAAAAGAGATGCAGGATACCGCAGTTTCCGCATGGCTTGAAGCATCGAGAAAAGGTCAGGATGCGGCTTATGATGTAGCGATAGCTCATGAAACTTCTGCCGAAAGAATGAAAAAAATATGGGAAGATGTAAAGGAAAGCATTGAGAATAGCATGAAGGGTGCCTTCATGACGATGGTGTCGATAGAAGGAACTATGAAGGAAAAGCTTCTCTCGATACTGAATAATTTCTATCAGACGGCAATGGGTTTTTTGTGGGATTATCTCGCAGAATACATCAAGGCAAAAATGACTGAAAGCGCAATCGGGTCAGCTCAATCTACAAAAACAAACGCCGAAAATATTTCCAACGCTGCAACCGGTGGAGTAAAGACGGCCATTGATGCTGGCGGATCGGTTGCGAAGATACCCTACGTGGGAGCCATTCTTGCAGCGGCCGCTATTTCTTCGATACTGGCAATAGTGTACTCTCAAATAAGCAAAGCGAAGGGATACGCGGCCGGAACGAACTACGCTGCACCCGGCCTTGCGTGGGTTGGAGAGAATGGAAGAGAATTGATGCAAATGAAGGGCGGAGAGCGTATATTAAGCAACAGGGATTCAATGAGAGCAATATCCGGTGGAAACATGACTGTCAACCTCACCATAAATGGGAATACAGATAAATCTACAGTCAACTATGCGGTGAATCGTTTGAAGCAGTTTCGAGATGATTATAATAACGCTATCAGGTACAGATATCTTAACCCTGCACTCGCGAGGTAGGAATGAAGATTATTTTCAAAAATTTCCAGAGTCCCGGCGATATCGTAGTTTCTACCGGAGCAATACGTGATCTTAAAAAACAGTATCCTGAATATGATATCAGAATGGATACCGCTTGTGGCGCGGTATGGGAATTGAATCCGCATCTTTCAAACATGAATAACGATGAAGCTGATGCAATTTTCAAATTTGATTACGAAGATATTCACAATTCAGGAAAATCAGGTCGTCATTTTTCTTCTGCATTCCATTTGACGATTGAAAAGCTTTTGAAAATAAGGTTAATTCAGTCTGAAATATGGCCGGAGATATTCTTGTCTGATGCTGAAAAGAAAGAAAGGTTGGTTGATGGTGATTACTGGATTGTGAACGCTGGGTTCAAAGATGACTTTCCGCTGAAGTCATGGGGGCATGAACGATACCAGAAGGTCGTTGATATGCTCAAGGGAAAGGTGAAGTTCGTTCAGGTCGGGGAAGCATCACTTGGACACACCCATATTCCCCTTGATGGTACAATAAACATGATCGGCAAAACGAGTTTGCGGGAATACTTCAGGCTCGCTTATCAATCGCAGGGATCTCTCGGACCGGTATCGATGCACCTACACGTATCAGCAGCATTCAGGAAGCCGTGCGTTATCATCGCCGGTGGAAGAGAGCCTTACCGGTGGGAAGCATACCCCAATCAGCGGTATCTGCACACAAATGGTTTTCTTGCCTGTTGTTCCGGGGATGGATGTTGGAAGAATTTTCTTGAATGGCAGATTGTACCTGAATTGAAGGAAATCTATAAAGATAAGGTATGCGTCAGAATGGAAGGAAGTTCGGCAAAGTGCATGAGCATGATAACGCCGCAACGTGTGGCTGATGAAATTTTAGGATACTATGAAGGGGTATTAAATGGTTAGTTTACATGAGTATCCTTCATATCAAAACTACGTCGATTGCCAGACGAAAAATAATTACAGAAAGCTGAAAAACATTTGGGTTATTGAGGACAATATAAAACTTCTTTCTGAATATGTAATATCAAAAATAACGGAACCCAAAACAGGAATATGCCATGGATCAAG
>NZ_JBAZJF010000014.1:0-36461 GCF_041651515.1 Sulfuricurvum sp. | reverse complement strand
GAAGCAATCAAAACTCATCTCTAAATCTATCGATCATTTAATAAATTATAGCAAAATTGCCTTTTACTTACAAGATAATATTGTATTATCTTAGTATTAATACCAAAACGAAGCCATATTGTGCATCAACATTGCAAGCAATCGCTCCATATGGCTAAAGTGTATTATCTATGTTATATATAAATTTATAGTTTGAATTATGTCATTAATATTGACTATAACCATATTTATAGCTATTATACTTCTACTATAAAGCAGTAAAGTAATACTAAAAGGAATTTATCTCATGAGTAATGAAAAAATAGATCGTAGAGTCGTTTTAGAGAGCAATAGTCTCGAAGAATTGTCAAAAATCGCCAATTCACTTGATTTAGAGAAATCGATCAATGAACGGGAAAGAATGGGTGCGGCGATTGAAAGTTTGCTCGAAATCAAACGCTTGTTCGATAAAGAGTTCATAGAATTGGATCAAACCTCTAAAGAGCGTATCCATACCATGATCGGGTTTGGGGAATACGGATCGAAAGAAGAAGTAGTTACCTCATCAATCGAAAAGTTGTTTGCCGAACATCGGGAAAAAATAATCAAGAAGATTGAAGCACTTTAACAAACCGATGAGATGTAATTTTCTTTGAAGACTAATACATACCCGTTATGCAGATTGATCACCGTTCCATCATGTTCCGGAGTTGCTTCTTTGATACAGATGTAGGCCTTATTGATGATATAGTGACGTGACTCGCGTTTTACAATATGGTCTATCGTAGAGGGATCACTTTCATTTACCTCTATCTCGTAATCGGGAAACATCGATTTAAAAATTCGCGTCACTGTTTTTGGTGAAAGTTCTCGTGACTGCGTGCGATAGAGATTTGGGTTGTCTTGAGGGTAATATCGCAGTTCACCCACTTTCATATTAGCGACAGTGCCCTTCAGATGTTTATCGCCATTAACATAGCCGATTTGTTTGATTTCATAATTCATTTTTTCTGCCTTTATGAATAAACCGTAAGTGTAAAATACTTTATTTAGCCCACTTAAAAAAATGGCATTTTGCAAGATACTCATAAATTGTGAATTCGGATAGTCAATAGCATGGTTTCGTATTGTGATGTAAATATTTTTTCAGAAAAACAGCATGTTTTCCTGAAAATATTGATGTGCTTGATAGATGTAATCTTTCGCATTCTTGGTACTTTAACACATACATCGAAGTAAAAATGGGGTTGTTTACTTTTCTATAACGATCTCATAACGTACATTGCGTCCATTGGTCCCCTCGATCTGTCGAATACATCCGATTTCAAGAAGCTGAGTAATATCTCTAGATGCCGTCGTCGATGCTGTATCGGTGATTGTCATGTATTTCTTTTTACTCAATGAGCCTTGAAAATTCTCAGCACCCATGTCGAGAATTTTATTGAGCACTTTGGTTTGTCGTGGATTAAGACCATACTCTCGATATTTATCCCAAAACGCTGTTTTTTGAACAATGTAGTTCAGCTTCTTTTTCGTATCGATGAGTGCGATATGCAAGGTCGTAAGAAACCATTCACACCACTGGGTGATATCCAAATGGTTTGATTCTTTATGCACATATCCCGTCGTTTTTTCCAACGCATGATAGTATCCGTTACGGTCATTATTGATAGCACTAGACATCGAATAAAGTCTTGAGATGCTCGATCGTTCTATCTTGGATAAAACCAGATCGGTAATCGCACGTCCGATTCTCCCGTTACCATCATCGAACGGATGGATAATGACAAACCACAGATGGGCTATACACGCTTTGATTAAACTGGGCGGCGTGGTATTGAACCATTGCAGATATTTTTCCATCTCATTTTCGAGAATGGATCGTGGAGGTGCTACATAGTAGGTCTTCTCTTTGCCTGCCGCTCCGCCGATGACCTCCATCGGCTCTTCGCCCCTAAAGGTTGCAACATTGATTTTTGATAACCCACTGTATCCTCGTGGAAAAAGAGCGTTATGCCATCCAAACAATCGCTCCAGTGTTAAAGGCTGATCATAATTGGTATTGGCATCGATGAGAATCTCGATGAGATAATCGGTACTCTCATCCCGTTTTGAGGCATCGATACCGGACAGTCCCAGCTTTCGAGCGACAGAGGCTTTGACACTGTCACGGTTAAGAATTTCCCCTTCGATCGCAGAGGTACTGATTGCTTCGCTCATCAGTGCTTCGAGTTGACGCTGAGCGATGTTGTCACTGTCCATTGTTTGGGTCATGGCAATAAGATACCCCTGCCCTAACGACACCTGCTGCATCAATTGCTCAAGTCGGGTTAGATCGTAGGTAAAATGGGGATAAGCTTCTTGCTCCCATATCCAGCGTTTCATACTCTTTATTGCCTTTTAGTCAATCGATTTGATTTAAGTGGATTGAATTATTAAGATAATCATACCATATTTAGTATGATTATAGTTCGTAATCGCCCCTTCTTTTGATCAATAACTGATCTCTATATCTTTAACAGCTAACGAAAGTACTATGCTGAATTGCTTCAAAAAATAAGACTCCTCCATGTACATAAGATTGAACTGTGGTATCAGGTGTTCGGTGCCCTAGCTTATCAGAGAGTTCTAAAAGTTCATACGGGTAAGAACTTCCATTTGGGAAAAAACGTTGACATTGGTATGTTGCAAATGAGTGGCGCAGAGAATGATAAGTACAATAGCGTTTTGTTACAGATTGAATTATCTCATTTATGTACTCAAAACAACTTACATTGATCGATTTGTTCAAAAAACCGTTATACTCGGAAAGTTCAAGAAAAAGAAAATTCGATTTTTTATCCAGCTTTGATCTCATCTCTAAAAATTCAGTAAAAATCTTTAAATGCTGTGGATTCTCAATATCAACATCAATCCTTCTTTTTGAACTGATTGTTTTCAATTTGAATCCTGTCTTTTTGATTCCTTTACTGTTGATATCCAAATGCAGTCTGTTTCCGTAAAGATAAATGTCTTTTAATAGCAATGTTGACACTTCCTTCAAACGGACCCCACAATAAAATCCAAGTAATACTATTACCTTCAATTGGTTCAGATACAGTTTGTGTTGCTTCCCAATTTTTTGAATTTGTTTCCAGGATTTGTATTTTTCCTCGATCTCGTCAATGATGCCATCAATTTCTTTTTTAAATACCAATGATTTTGGATAAAAAGAACTAGCTACATCAATCGTGATACCCTTTTTAGAATAATATTTGAAAAAACGGTTGATCTGTGCCTTTATCTTCTTTACTGATGTACTTTTATATTCTCGATTATCAAGCCGATTGCTAATTCTGAAAACTTCATGCTCTTTTATCGCATAAAAATTTTCAATCATTCCAAATAAATGTTTATTCAACAACCAAATATAATTCTTGGCCGTAGAAAGGCGTATGCGTCTTTTCTGTGTCAAATCAATTAGATAAATCAAATATTCATAAATCATTTCCAAATGCGGTGAATCACTGAATTTTAGTGCTTTATGCAGTTCAAACAAAGCATTTTCGATAAGCTCTTTTGGAGGCATATTGTCTTTATGTCTTAATAGCGCAATAAGGTCATCCAGTTCGTAAATATCAAACGTAATGACCTGCCAGTCCATTTCATCGTCCGGATCAAGCGGAGCCGGTCTTGCCAAGGCAGACTGGATTCGCTTGATTTCATCTTTCATCAGTTCTTGAGACACCGCTCCAGGAAACATCGCATCAATATCTGCTAACGACAACTGCACAGGTGTTACCGTTCCAGTACGAAGAGTTAAAGCAAATGGTGAGCTTAAATACATATAGCGGATTTTGGTAAGCTGCCGAAGTTCACCGATGCTAATATCCTGAATAGAAGATTTAGCCCTGTTAACGTTCACATTATTTTCATATTTATCAATATTTTTAAAAACCGTTTCACCAGTATTGGTAATACGGAAACGCACCTTTTCAAAAAGCCCTGAAACAAATTCATCCAGCAAAACAGTTTTATAAGGCTTAGGACCTCTTGTATCGACACCGGAAGCTAAAAAACTTTCCTCATAAATCACCAATACAACCTTACCTGAAGGAGTAAATACAAGATCTTTCCAGCAGATTTTTTTTAAGACCGAGGATGTGAAGGGTATAATGTGAAACAGCCGCAAATAACCATATATCTGCTGCAAAATATTCGAATCTTCGCGTTCAATTTTACAATAAGTTTCATAAGCATTGATAGCCTTATCAATTTTGTCCAATTTTGAATAGGATTTTGAGAGGAGTGCATTATGATTTGGATTGATTGACACCAATACAAGATTTCTGGGCAAATAAGATACTGATGATTTATGGATCAGTTCAAATTTCTTAAGACGCTTAAATTCACGATAAAGCATTTTGTCATACGTGGTGTGTTCCGCATCTGACTTTGGTTTTAATTGCTGATTGGCGAGATCTATGAATACTTTTAAAAATTGGATATCAAGTTTAAATTGGCCAGAAACTGTTTTGACAGTTTCCTGTTCATTCTTTAGTGCAATAAGCAACAAGCTTTTAAATTGCCCGCTAATGGAAGGGTGTTTGGCTATTTTGGACCTTAAAGTGTCATATGCTATGGAAAAACTATCGGTTGTATTCATAACTTGTCTACTCCATAGATTTGAGCGATATGTTGCAGCATTTCCCTTGTTGCACTGATATATTCACGCAGATTCATGGTTGAAAATATCCCTTCTTGTTCTCCACCGCTTATATAGTGTCCAAGAAGAGCTTCTAGATAGAAACTATTGAAATTATGCTCGATCGCATACTTGGTGATTATGTGTCTGCCAGTATTTAAAGGTACATGAGTAATAAACTTCTGAAGATGTTCAGGAGCTCCATAACTGTCCAAAAAATGAAGTGCTTTTTTTTCGCTGTATGGTTCAAGTTTCTCATCAACGATAAACATCACTTGTGTCACTTCAAATCCGAGGTCTTGTGCTATTTTACGATAACGCTCGATCAAGTTTTCAGCAATATCACATACGGGAATAATACGTGTGCCCGTAGAGATTGTTTCGGCTTTTTCACTGATCCTGATGGTATGCATGGACATAAATTCAAATGAATCAGATTTGGAAAACGTTCTCGTTCCTAAAGTGATCGATAGTGCAAAACGTAGTGCAATCGAATATATATTAAATTCGGCTACAGGACTTATTTGCAATCGTATAAGCCTATTCATATCGTTAAAAAACTGAATGGATTTTTGAATCTCAAGAACCCTGCTGGTACCCGCATATTCTGGCTTTACGGTTATTGAGAGTGCCGGTCTGAACAATTCTGGTGAAATACCTAGTAATTTGCAGACACTTTCATGCAAGTCCAAATCGATGTACATTTTCTCCATCATCTCTGAAAATGTTTCTGATCTTTTGAGCGTGGATGCATAGGCCAATCTTGATTCATCGCAGCTTTGATATTTTCCTACGCAAAACAATACACTCATATCTTCAATGGATTGTTCTCGTCTATATGTCGCAATGATTCTCCAGATATGTTTGAAATTGATTTTTATTTTTTTAGGGAATGTCTTTTGAAGCGATACCATAAAACCGATATATTCATTTGCCCATTTCTGACTTGTCAGTTGTGTAATTTCTTCTTCATCTAAAGCAAGTATCTGACTTTTTTGTCTTGACCAAAACATACGATACAGATGCGGAAGCCTATAGAAAATTTGCTTTTTCCCATTAACTAATAATTTTGAATCTGTTTCTTTCGAAAAGAGCTTAGGATCGATCATGACTTCGATTTCGTTCGTTTTATGATCATATTTAGCGATATTGTTGTTTTGCAAAAAAACACCTGTCACCGTTCTATGATAATCATAACCAGTAATAAGGGAAGTCAAAAATACGGACCTGAAAAAATCTTCCCTGTTAAATGCGTCATCCATTTTATTGCCAAAAACATGTTTGATAAACTCTTTCAAATGCTTTTTTGGAGGCACTTCGTAGTCACTCTTTAGCAATAGTGAGCGCTTGGTAATCTTCGCAGAAAATGCTTTATTTCTGTTGCGCTGCTGTGCAGCGTTAGGGATCGTATCCCGCTCTCCTAATATAGGGTCAGGATAAGCTCTTGTTCGTTTGGTTTCATTGTTTTTTTGTTCTATGGCTTCTTCACGCGTTGAAGGTTCAACCGGAATACTTAGATTTATCGATAAAGATCTGTTAAATGGTTCTACAACAGTATATTGTGATATTTTTTTGGATCTCTTTCCGCCATATCCTTGAGAAGGTTTGTCTTTGTAGATTAGTCCGCGCATTTTTTCGTGATTTTCACGGTAACTCGACATATAATGGCGAAGGTTATTATTAACCCCTTTCTGCCTCGTTTTTCCGGCTTGTGTTTTTCGGCTCGTTCTAAAGTGCCATTCGCCAATGTTATGGGAAATGCTGTCATAGCTGATGTAAAATGAAGATGTGCCTCCATCTTGGATTCTAAAGGAATTGGCCTCAATCAGATCATTTTCAAGAACATTATAAAAATTAAAAAGCCAATCGTTATCATTTTTATTAAAATAGACCTCTTCAAGGTATTCTTTATCGTCTTTGTTGATCAATGTCTCTTTTTTAATATATATCCCCGATAACAATTCAACTCCCCGTGTAACGCCACGGGCAACGTCATGATAAAATTTATCGTCCCTTTTATCAGCAGATTCTACTGATTCCTTTTGTCTGTATGTCAATTGATCGAAATGAAACTGAAACAATATTTTTGCCAGATTTTCCGGCATCTTATATTTCATCTCTTCAAATGAAGCATTTTGTGGCCAATACCAATATAAAGCATAATAAGCCCATGTCAATGGACTGTGTTGTATTACATTTGGAGCATGCTTCATGGTCTGCTGTAAAACGCCCTTATTTTGCTGTTTAACTATGTCAAAATATATTTCTTCCAATAATCGCATAAATAAAGGGGCGGGTCTGTCGATACCGGATAGTTTCAATACTTCATTGATCAGATTCTCATGTTTGTCAATAGCCGATCGGAATACAAAAATTGCTGCATATATCAAATTGCCGAGCAGCTCATCTTTTTGATAATCAAAATATTTGCTAATCTCTATTGGGATATTCTTTTGCATTAAGACTCAAGATATTGACTGATTGGTCTTGATATCAATGTGCCATTTTCGTGCATAAAATTTATATTCTCATCCGCTTTTTGATAGCGCTCAAATAAGTATAAAAATGCCTTGTCATAGTCTTTACTTTCTTTTAAAAAGAAGCCTCCAACTTTATCAGGTTTAAAGTATGGCCTTCTATTCCCTTTAAATTCTGTGTCTTCATGATTGCATTTGAATTCAATACAATTTTTTCCAACGTCAAACGCAATCATATTTTTACTGCTTGGTTTCTTTTTATTTTTGGAATTAGTCATCACCACAAAATGTTTTTTACCACAAATGCAGCATTCATAGCGATACACATTATTATTCATGTCATCTGTCACTAATATGTCTGAAGGCTTTTTAATATATTGAAGTTTTGGATAAACATATTCAAACTGCGGAGGCTTGATTCGCAATAAGGGATAGGTAACATATTTGATAAATTTTTTCATAAAGAGCTGCCCATATTTCTTGGGACTTAAATCTTTCAATACAGCTTCTATTCCTTGATAGTCTATATTTCCAGACGTAATTTTTTTTTCTCGTTCTTCCTGCCAAAAATCAAGAAAAATCAATCTATCTAACCAAGAACTTATTCGGACATCATCATCTACGTCAATGATTACCCATTTTATCTCGATTTTTTTTTGAACATCTTCACTAAGAGATTTTAAATATCTGAGTGTCTCTAGATTCTCCGAATAGTATATATATGTAGAATAATTTATAAATTCAGCAGAATGGTGTGATCCATTTAAACTGCCTTTTTTGGCATAAAAAATGATTGGCTTACTGATTAAAATAGTTATAAATTCAGGACTAATGTTATCAACAAATTTAAATTCTTTGTTTTGTGAATATATAAAATTCAATGAAAAAGTTTTTTGAATTCCTTCGATGACGGTTGATAATTTTTCCGTTCCGGTGACTACCTTCAAGCTTAATCCATATTCAGAAATAAAATATATACTTTTTAAAAATACATATTTTACTTTAGCTATCTTATTTTCGTATAAAGATTGTATTTTACTGCATTTTGTAATAAGTACCATCAAAAACAAGCCCACTAAAATACAGATCACCCTAATCCTCAAATTGATATTCCTCTACTACTTTATATAATACTATTTTTAGTATAAACCACACATGTTTTAAATCTATTTAGATACTTTATTTCTATTTATTTATTATAAAAGCTCTTTTTAGTGCTATAATTACTTTTATATACAATTTTGGGAGGGATTTGATGCGTTTTTCACTGTTAAGCGATGAAGAGATACTCAAAGAACTGGCACATCGCGTCGATCGAAGACGTCGTGAAAAAGAACTCAGCGATGCCGAACTGGTTGTAAAAAGCGGTACCAACCTCGCTACTCTCAAACGCTTCCGTGCTAACAAGGGGACGATATCTCTAACCAGTTTTATCCGAATTCTCAGAGGGTTGGGTGAACTCGATGCACTGAATGCACTTTTGGAATCAACCCAAACATTTAGCCCTGCACAACAAATCGAAAAACCGCTCAAAAAGCGGATCACTAAAAAGAAATCCAAACCCTCCAATTTTGCTTGGGGAGATGAATAATGGCTACACCGATTATTACTGTAACACTTTGGGGAAAGACCATTGGCTATTTGGGTTATGCTCCTGGACAAAATGAAATAGCGACGTTTGAATACGCACCTGATTTTGCAACCTCAGAGATTCAACTCTCACCCTTGGAGATGAAATATCCTCCTATGATACACTCATACCCATCAATCAGTCAGCGAACCTTTCATGGACTGCCCGGAATATTTGCCGATTCGCTTCCTGACAAATTCGGTAACAAGTTAATCGATCGTTTCTTTGCCGACAATGGGTTATCCCCATCCGATATCACCGCACTTGATCGTTTGGCGTACATCGGCAAACGAAGCATGGGTGCGTTCGAATATGAGCCCTCTAGCAACGATGACATGGCTATGAATGGAGGAAGCCTCAACATTCATCATCTTAATGAACTAGCAAATATGGTGTTGCGCGAAAAGAGCGATTTTAATCATAAATTATCCACCGCATCGCATGAAGAGATGTTAGCTCTTATCCGTGTAGGATCGAGCGCCGGAGGGGCAAGATCTAAAGCATTAGTAGCTCAAGACGCACAAGGGAGATTTTATGACGGTACCTTGGATGCAGGTGAGGATAAACGCTATTGGCTTTTGAAGTTTGATTCGGATGATAACAGCGATAAAGATCGCAAAGATCCTAAAGGGATGACTCGAATCGAATACATCTATTCCGTTATAGCCAAAGAATGTGGAATCGATATTCCCTCAACAACCTACATCACCGATAGTGATGATTTTCATTTTATGATCGAGCGGTTTGATCGTGAGATTGTTGATGGCAAGGTACGCAAAAAGCACTATGCTTCCTGGGCAGGCTTGCGACATTTCGATCGAGATCATGTGGGTGTCTACTCGTACGAGCAGTTGGTCATGACCTGTCGAGAACTGGGCTTGGGTCAGAATGAACTCAACGAGCTGTTTCGTCGCGCCATCTTTAACATCATCGGACGTAATCAAGACGATCATGCCAAAAATTTCGGCTTTATGATGGATCGTCGGGGCGTATGGTCACTCTCACCTGCGTTTGATATGACCTATGCGTATGACCCGCTTGGAAAGTGGACCGCACAGCATCAAATTTCACTTTCGGGTAAACGAGATCAATTTGAGCGAAACGATCTTTTGGCTTTTGCATCGAAGTGCAGCATAAGCGCAAAACATGCTAATGAAATGATTGATACCTCTCTGGAGGCTTTTAGTCGTTTTACACAGTTAGCTAAAGAGTATGAAGTGCCGAGTGAACTTTCCAAGCAGGTTGCCGGATCACTCAGAGTTAATAGCTTATAGTTCTTTATCTTCGATTTTATGGGTTATTGACAAGTCGTTCCTCAATAATCCTTGCACACTCCGCATCATCCGCCATCTCAATCGCATAATGCTCGATTGAGAGTTCAATGGCACGTTTAATCTGATACGCTTTTTTTTCATCCCCCGAAAAGGCTTCGATCAGAAGATCAACCGCTGTATGCGGCATCGTAAAACGCCATTGATGCTCGTCGTATGATTCGCCGCAGCGATCTGTATCCTTTGTATGGGAGGTTATAAAATTACCTCTGCGAACATGGCGTATCTGAGGGTCCTCTTCACCCTCGTAAATGCAAAACGGCTCCTCATTTTTGTGGTTGTGCTGTTTTTTTGGCGTCCGCTTATAGCGGATGACGTAGATTATCGCTCCCAGCAGTGCTATGATATTTAGCGCCATCCAAGTATTACTCATTTTCGTATCTCCTTAATTGTTTTGATAAGATTGGTTTTGGGAAAGACTGTCTAAAAAAGATCCAATACCCTTTTGGAAAACTCACATTCGGGATAAAAGATAATGGCAGCGGCCGTAAACGCGATTGTAAATAAAAAAATTGCCACCCCAAATTCTTCTATGCTGTGCACCCCTACCCCAGCAATCAATGCGGGGATAAAAAAGATCAAAGCACTCATCCATTGTTTAATGTGCATCGGTTTGTGTATCCCTTTTTGAGTTTGGCACTTATCAATAACTGCATTGACTCGGCTGCGGCTTCTGCATTGTCATATATCTCGCGAATCACACCGGTTGGTTTGAGTTTTTTGATGGAGCCGTATGTGCGAACGACCATCCACTCTCCAAAAAGATTGGGGATCAATTCAAGGGTGTAATAGCGCACCCTCCCCTTAACGCTTCGTATCATGGTCGTTTTCATAATCGTTCTTCTGCGAAATTGCATCTTTAATGTCACTTGCTTTGGATACATCTTCCATTAAATGACCTCCATTTCTGGATTTTTGGTACGCATCGATCTGCTCTTGAGCAATACCGCTCTCACAATATCCCCGTTTCATATCCTTGTTGTTGAGATATCGCCCGATTAAACCCAATAAACCGATAATGGTCAATATCGCGGCAATGATAGTTGTAGGATTGATCTGTTCATCGAATCCGTAGCTTTGTCCGTATTGATAGATGGCCAGGCCATAAATTTGTACCAGTACCAGCAGTGTCCAATAAATCAGTAATTTAGATATTCTTTTGCTCATGATCTGCCTTCTTCATGTACTCTTCACTTGTCTCATAATAATCTCCCACAAACTCATTCCACTCTTTAAGCTCCGGATCGGTTTTATAGAGTTCCGCCATCTCTTCAGCACCTTTGCGTATTTTTTCTTTGCGCTCTTCACGGGCTTTGGTTTTTGCGAGTCTCTCACTCAGTTGTCGAAACATCCAAGCCATCCAACCAAAGATACCGATCAGCATACTCGTTCCAATAACGATCTGTGTTGACACACTGATGCAATGGGGTTCATCCTGATGGAGAATTTCACATTGATCTTCAAGGATTTCGACCCCTATATTGCCTTTAAAGAGATAGCCCCCTTTGTGCTCCCACCCTTTTGCTGTAGAGATGAGAAGCGGATGAGCAGAATCATCTTTACAGATGATCTCCCCTCCCCTATCAACGTGATTGCCATAAAAATTCAGCCGATCGTGACGACTGCAAATATCATCTCCCCAGACCATAACTAAAAGTAAAAACAGCCCAACAATCGGTACGATCATCTCTTTGAGAAACGTTACGCTCACTCCACCCACTAAGAGTATCAGTCCCATCAATGCCATCATATCCATATCAAAGTGACTCATCTTTTCCCCTTTATGCCGCAATCGGCGCTTTAAAAGTCTTTTTTTCGGCTTCCTCAAACCAGCTCATATCAAACCCGCTCGCTCTGAGCAGTTCGTCGTAGAGTTTTTGCTTATAGCATTGAATATGTCTGAATCGCTCAGATAACAGGCGATGGAGGTTTTGGCTACCGGCAAAGAGCAATAAGGCAATAATCTTCTCATTCACCTCTTTGATGTTTTTGGGATAAGGTTTCATCATCGGAGCCGTACCGCTGATGGCGCATAGGTATCCATAGGTTTCACCCCGTGTGAGCGGCATCAATGCACTCACTAACGCTTCATCGCTAATCTGGGAAGCATGGATGAGAATCTGTTTCGTCCAGTTGGCATTTTTTGCGTGTTTAAGTCGAACGTTGCACGCCAATTTATCCACCTGCTTCAAATAATCGCGTTTCATCCACAGAAACTGTATTTGATCAAACATCTGAGAAAAAAACGCTCCGATACTTTTCGTGTCAATCCCCATGTTGTCATAGACAAAGACGCAGTTGCGGTGATGGTGCGCTATAGCATGCTCTATTGCTTCGATCAGAGCGAACTCTTCTGCCTCAAGTACATTCATAGCGTGGACAAAAACACTATGGCTTTGGTTCGTATAGAGGTTTTTTACCCCTATTCCCACCTCTTTGGTGAGGTGGTCATACGATGCATCACTGAGATATATGACATTATTTTCCATGGGGTGTCTCCTCCTTTTGGGAGTGTTCTGCATGCTTTTCCTCTTCATGCATCGTTTTAAGATCCCGTATACACTGACGGCTTTGCTTTAAAAGGATCCACAGTGTGAGAGACATAGAGATCACCATAAAGAGCAAGCTTGCTGCCAATAGCCATTTCATCGCTATGGCCTGCCCCACTCCCACACTTAAAACTAAATACCCGACACTGATTAGATAAAGTCGTTGACGCCGTTCATGTATGATAATCCGTAGCATCAAGACGCTAAGTCCCCAGTAAAAAAGACTTAGAAAAACGATATTACTCAGCTCTTGCGTCATCTTTTTCCTCCTCAACACCCAGCGTCACCGCCCGCAGAATCATCAACACTCCCATAACAGTGACTAAGACCATCCAATACGGAACGCTTGATGGCTCTGGAAAAGGTTTTTCAATCACCCTACACACTCCAGGATCATTAATGATCACATCCCCTTTCACAAATCCGGTCCCCTCTTCATATTTCCACCCGCTTAAGCGATCGACCCTAACACTCTCCCCTCTCCATAAACCGCATGACAATGCCCTCCCCTCATGAAACTGCTCCATCAAAAAACGCTCCCCTAGGTAATGTGTGTGGTTACTGTAGGCAATAGTAAATACTCCCACAATCACCACCATACCGACAAAAACAAACTCAGCCCCTCTTCCATAGAGGATAAATCCAGCTCCTATGAGCAGCAATATGCTCAACAGCCATACTTCGCCGGTACTGGTAACCAACATTTCAGGATGCATCTCATCGCTCCTCGTAAGTATGAGAGATCACCGCAGAGCGCTCATGGATACGATAATCTTTGTACTGACACAGATAGACACTTCGAATTTCACGTTTCAACACGCCACATACGTTGTACCAGGTAAATCCGAAAAAGCTTTTTTTATGGATTAGCTCTTGGGGGTGAAGACACAAAAGCTTTTCATAATCCAAGCCCATCCCTTTATGCTCAGTGTAGAGGGTCTGCTCTCCTTCAATCTCATATCGCTCTTCTACGGAGTCGTACCGAAGTATCGCATCACGGAAAATTTTATGCTGCTCGTCACATGAGACAAAATAAAAACGCTCTCCCTTAGGGTTGATGAGGATCTCTTTTCTCCCCTCATCAATGAGTAGATCGATATCGCTAAAACATACATGGCTCATGAAATCTCCTTTTTATTTGAGTTAAAATAAACGTACGTTTATTATTTAAGACATTATATACTCATATATAAACAATGTCAACGCTTTATATACTTATATGATTATATTAAATCACTTATTATTACTTATATGTAAATTTATGACATTTTGCAAAGTGGGTAGTCGGAAGTAGTAGTATTTGTATGAAATAAACGTTTGATTAGTAATAGTCTTATTAAATTCACAAATAAGACTTTTTAAGTCATTTAGTAAACATTTGAGGTGATTTAGATAGAATTTTATAAACAGCTATGTATTAGAGAGAAAATGGACAAATACGCTTTTAACGATCTTCTCAAAACCGCCGGTCTCTCCAAGAAAGAGTTTGCCGAAATTCTTGGAACCACCGGCGGAACGATTAGCAACTGGGGTAACGAGGGACGAGAGATCCCTTATTGGGTTGAATCTTGGCTTCATCTCTATATTGAGAACCAACACTGTAAGCAGATCAAAGAGGCAATAAGCAAAAGCGGCGTATGCGATTTAATGGATAAAAAATCCAAGTGAACTTTCTAACCTTTGACACATTTATCTCGATTCCGGTACTGATAGCCTTCTATTATCTGGGAGCATTGATGATCCCTGCCCTGCTTTGGATTAAACGACCATGGGTTATCAAAATAGCCGATGCTCTGATGCGCACATTTCCCATTACAACCTCACGACTGGTTCTGGGGTTCATGATTTTATTTGTCGGGTTTGAGATCATGTGGCGTATGATGTTTGAGATACTTATCGGGTATTTCAAGATGATTGAGTATTTGCAGCATATGGCTTCTTGAGACTTAAAATTACGTCTACTAAAACCCTCTCATCCATCTAGGTACCATTGTGCCCTCCCCTGCTCTCAGTGCATTATCAACTTGAGTAATCAATTTTTCAGAGTTCTTAAAAATCGTTCCGGAGATATGAACGCCGTATTTGATAATAATGTAGGTCATTTAATGGGGGAAATTTATTGGTTTATACTACGTGAATTCTCGATATTTACGTCATTTCACGCTATTTTTATAGCCATTTACATAAAAAATGCAGACCTATAAGTTACCTATTTTCCTTTGTTAGGGTATTTTGCGTAGGTCAAATAATGTACTAACTTTTTTTATGTAGGTCAAATAATGCCAGCAATTCAAAAATGTAGGTCATTTAATGGAATAAAAGCCTTTGATCGTTATTTCCTAACTATTATTAACTAAGTTCTTCTCTGTAAAAGAAATATATGCCATTTAATGATTCAAAATTACTTTTTTCACTTCATAACCAGTTTCTTAACATACACAAATTCATCATATTCTCATAAATACCTGTATTTTCATAAGTATTTATTATTGCTGTGTCGGTCATTTAATGGATAGTGTCGGTCATTTAATGGGATTTAGGGATAAATGTCGGTCATTTAATGGATAGTGTCGGTCATTTAATGGATAAAGTTCCCTATTTTACGGGCTTTGAGTTTTTCCTCTATAGAGTATTATAGATTATATAGAAATCTATAGTAGGGGGGTGAGGCTTTTGTGCCTCCCCTCCCCCTATTTTGAGAGTAAAGACTGAAGAGGAGCAGAAAAAGTGATTTTTGCATCTTCTTGTTTTCGATATAAAATTTTCTTGATCTTTTTTCGTCCAGATTCAGTTACTTCTTCTTCAAGTGCAGAAATACCAAATTTTTCCAATGTGTCTATATTGGATTCAATTTCACGACGAGCAGTTCTTATGGCATTTTCGCTGTCTTGAGGGTAACCTACTGTTGTTAACAGAGCTTTTATTTCCATCTTTGAAGCATCCTTGTGTGTCCAAAAGAAACGGACAATCGCTCTGAGTAATGCGCTTTGAATAGTTAACAACTTATCTAACTCATCGATATAACCGATAGTCAATTGTCCTTCAATGTAATTTCTATATTTCGAAGAGAATACAATTTTAAATTCTCCTGTCTCAGGAATTGCACCATCATCTTCGAGAATTTGAAATGCATAATATTTTTTACTGTGGTCTTCCATTTCTATGGACGTATTACGGATTTCTCGAATCTTTGTCCGTAGCCAAGTATGGTTTGAACCGGCTGTATTTCCGTATCGTTTTAAAACATCCGTTTCATTAAAAAATACAGCAACGCTGCCGCCTTCCAATTCTTCGATATTATTAGCAGATGCAAAAATACAGTCTAGTAGATCTCTGTGAACTTGCGTTAAAATATTACCTGTAACAAGAACTTTACCCCACGATGTACTAATTGCACGAGAGCGTTTGTTTTTAATAAAATTTTTGTAAATAAGACTTGTAGAAGAAACTTTTTCAATGGGTGCCCATAGTCCGGTTCTAAGTTCTGAAACAGAAACGTTAGATCGTTCCATTTTTGAAATAATATCAATCTCAAATTTACTTTGATTCGGGGAATCTTTTCTTTTTGCCATCTAATCTCCAATAAATACTGAATTGAATCGTTCCGAACGACCGAGAGTAGTTGAGTTATCTTGATTAGGGAAAATTTGTCGTTCAACTTCGCTTGATTTTAAAATTGCACCAGCATTATAATTATCTTTTGCTAGACGAACAAGTCGCATATGTAATTTTGATTCATCTATCTCTTTCTCTTTGTTTCTTATGCGATCAACTTCATAATGAAGGCGTGCTGCATCAACTATAGCCCCTGCTCCACGAGAGCCAGCAGTTCCTTTTGTTGAATGATGAATAAAGATAATAGTTTTCTCGTTTTTTCCTGCATATTCAGTAAATAGCTGCATGAAAAATCGAGCATGTCCATTATTATTTTCATCACCTCCAAAAAAAGCAATAAGTGGATCAAGAATAATTAAATCGTAAGGGTCAAAAACTTTTTTCATATCATGCCAAATAGGATCCGTTGTTACTTTATTTCCAATGATATTTAGTAAATGTGGAGTTGCGTCATCTGCAATATCTATTTTAAGATTTGGCACAGAATTGTCAAGTACTCCTGATAAAATTTTATTTAAACGTGATTTTGAAAGAGACTTTGGATCTTCTGAAAGCCATAAGAATGCCTTAGATGATTTATTTTGAATACAAAAACGTGCGGCAATTTGTAATACGGTCCAAGTTTTTCCAGATCCCCCAGGTGCAGTAACTAATGAAACAGTGTTTCGAGGAATAGGAAGCCAATCTTTTAGAATGAATTCAACTTCTTTTTCTTCAATTTCCTCATGATTTGTAGGATGTGGTAATCGTCGATCTATACTCATTCCCTCTTCAAGTGCTACAATTAATTCTTTGGCCGCATTTATTGGATCTTCTGCTTGGGCAGCTTTTTTAAATTGTGTTGATAATCCCAAAAGAGTTCTTCTATCTTTATATTTTGCAAGTTCTTGGATATAAGGAGTAATGTTAGCTATCGGGTTGGCAGTTAGAACTTCAACCATTATTCTTTCATCAAATTGCCCAATTCGATTTAGTTCAGATCTCAAAAATTCTTCATCAATAGGTTTATCCATTGCAGTTAAATTGATCATAGCAGTATAAATATTTTGATGGGCAACAAGATAAAAATGGTCACGTGAAAGTTGATTCGATATATATGTAAAATCACTAGGATTAAAAATAATAGAAGACAATATAGATCTTTCAAATGGAATATTGTAGATCTCTAACTCGTCATTCATGATTTCCCCTATTTACCTATATTCACTTGATTGTATTATATCCAAAATTGCTACATTGAAATATGTTCAGTGTTTCCCGGGGAAACAGTTGAATAAGCATAAATTGATTACGTACTTTTTGAAAATATAAATTAATAAGTAAAGAAACATCATATGAAATATTAGGTGACTACTAAAAATATGAAAAAATATTGGTATAATCATTTTGAGAAATCTAAGATGCTATATTTTTTTAGAAAACTTTATGAGTTTCCCCGGGAAACACTTAAAAAAGGACATATATTTATGAGGTCAAACATAATCACATTGGCTCATCAAAAAGGCGGTACAGGAAAATCAACATTGGCATGGAATGTTGCTATAGAACTCGGACTGAACTATAAAAAGTATGGATTTAAAGACTTTGTATTTGTAGATCTAGACAATCAAGAATCTGTAACCATGACAAATAGACTCAGAATGCAATATGGACAACAACCGCTTTATATAACACGTTTTACGGATCGAGAGGGCGAACAATTTCGTGATTTTATAAATGAAATAGACGATGAGACTTTAGTGGTCATAGATTCTGGTGGGTACGATGCAGACTTAAACCGTCTTGCTATCATAGCAAGCGATTATGTTATTACCCCTGTGTCATCTGATTATATGGAGATATTTGGACTTCAAAAATTTAAAAATATTTTAGCGGAACTTTCAGCGTTAAAAGGGGAGGGCGAAACTGTAAAAGTGAATGTCCTTTTAAATAAAATTGATCCAAAAGCTAAATCATTTGATGACATAGAAGAATTTATTAGAGAGACAAAATATTTTAATTTGATGGAAACTGTAATAAGGTTTCGATCGGATTTCAAGCATTCAATTGGATATGGTTTTAGTGTTGCAGAATTGGATAAAAATAGTAAAGCTACCGCCGAGGTGAAAATGCTTATTAAAGAAATTGAAACGAAAGCAGGGCTGATAAATGGCAAAGCGTAATAGAATAACAGCAGAACTATCCCAAACGATAGCGGAATCTGCACCACTTGTGAAAATGGTACCTAAGCAAATCACTATTGATGGATCAGAAACACACGCTGATATAGAAATTTCTAAATTGGATCATAACCCGTTTCAACCTCGTATAGAAATGGATTCAAATGAACTCTCTGAATTGGTTCAGTCCATCGAAAAAAATGGACTTTTGCAACCAATTTTGGTTACATCTAATCAGAATGGCAAATATACGATTTTGGCAGGACATAGGCGTGCAGAAGCATTTAAAATATTAGGAAAAGAAAAAATACCTTGTATGCTGAAAAACGATGTTTCAAGACAAGATATGGCTGTTTTTGCAATAGCAGAAAATGCTGTTCGCGTAGATTTAAATCCTATTGAATTTGCAATTTCTATGCAACATCTACTTGATGAAGGTGTTGTGGAAAGCCAAAATAAGTTAGCAGAACATATAGGATTGTCAAAGGGGCATGTTTCAAAAATAATGGGTATTTTGAAATTACCATCAAATATTATAAAAATGGTCAAAGAAGATAATTACAATATCGTTTATATTCTGTCTATTTTAAATAAAGTGGCTCCAGATAAAATTAAATCAGCCTATGAAGAAATAAAGTCTTTAGGTAGAGATGATGCTGAAAGTGTTTTAAAAACAAAATATTTGAGTAAAGGTAAGGACACAGCTGCTTTACCAATTTTTAAAGCCAAACAGACAAAAGATAAAATCAAAATTGATATTAATATCGCTGGCATGAATGAAGCCAAGCTAGTGAAGTTGAATGATGCTATTAAAAAAATGATTGCAGAATTTGAATAAAGAGGGGGTTTTACAACTTCCATGAGAGTCTCAACGGTTATGAAAGAGAGTATCGCCTTTATCTACGATCATGTCCTCCTTGAAGAGAGGGAACACCCTTTGCTAGAACGTTACGCATGATACGATTACTCAAAAAGCTGTTTGGCAGACGCAGTAAATCTTACAAAGAATACCACATCACCAACCTCGCATTTGGATGCATAGAGTAGGGGAGGGGGCAATGGCTACAATCGATGAATTTCGAGAGGAAGTGATTGAAACACTGTGCGAACTCGCTGGATGCAGTGAAGACGATGCCCAAGCCATAGCAGAGGAAAAACACTCCGATATCGAATACGGCCATAAATACCGTCTCAGCCCAGCCATTATCGCGGGGTCTATTTTGGGAATAAACGATTGCTGTGTCCCAAACCAACCCCCAAAGAGCTGAGCTTTGCAAAATCGCTATAGCGGTGACCTATAGAGCACAAACAACCCTTGAAGCTTCCAATGTATCCTCTCGTGATCGTTTTTTAGCGTCCTCAGAGCGATGAACGAATAATAAACAACTCTGTGTTGCAATAAATCGTTTCTGAGCCTTAGAGGTGTGTTATCATTGCGCTAATTAAACATCCATAAGAGAGGAAGACCATGCAGCAACCTTTTATGGCGTATGAAAACGATACGGACGGATTCACTATCGGTGAACTCCAAATTAAAAACGGTATGGAAATAATAACGATTGAAGGTACTCTCGAAATCACCAAAGACCGACAAGGGCTCGAAGCGGCACTCAAACTCAAACGGGCTGTCGATGCCGCCATTGATGCGCTCAAACGTGATCGTAATCTTCCCGATAGTATTCGAGACTAAGGTGAAAATAACCTAGGGAAGAGTTAGAACTTCATCCCCAGATTAAAACCGAAGTGGCCAAAGGGCGCACCTATGGCGAATGTGTCATGGATGAGATATCCAGTATCAAAATGATCGATGGAGAGTTTCGCACTACCTTGCAC
Organism: Sulfuricurvum sp.; assembly: GCF_041651515.1. Lineage (GTDB taxonomy): Bacteria > Campylobacterota > Campylobacteria > Campylobacterales > Sulfurimonadaceae > Sulfuricurvum. Next base: position 16,204 of record NZ_JBAZJF010000014.1, on the reverse strand, counting down.
ATTAAAGAGAAGCCCAAACGGTTATGTCGTGTATGGGAAAATATCCTGGAGTAGGGCGGAGTGTTAAATACTATTTTTCCAATGCTCTTTGGGTGATCGTTTCTTTGGTAGCACACTCATAATAGCCGATATGAGTAGCAGAAGAAAAGAATATCGCGTATCGCTCAAAAGTTTTCCCTAACTCAATTGCCTCGTCGAAGCTGATCTCATAGATACCATTAAGTTATAACTCATACTCGTATTCTACACTTTTACCAGCGAATGAAAGTTCGCGAATCAATTACTAAGGATTTATATTATGAAACATACGGCAGCTTTTGCTTATACCGGCAGTGAGTTGGCAAAAAAAACTAAAATTACAATGCCAGAGGCACAAAAGATTGTCCTTAAAGCATATGAGGGTAAGATTATTGATCAGGAGTTGGAAAAACGGAAGAGCTGAACTGTTAATAGAACATAATGGACTTATATTAAATCCAAAAACATTTGAAGCGACACTAGATTATCAAACTTTCTACTAAAGAATTTGCAGTTCTAATGGCACTGATTCAAACACCGGGAGCCCCCCTATCAAAAGGACAACTTGAGGAGAAACTCTATGGATGGGAGGACTCTAATCAAAGATATCTTATCAACTAATCCGATTTTTCCCTAGTCTCTTGGAGTCGTATAATGCATTATCCGCTTTAACTATTAAACTTTCAATGGTATCTTCATCTTCAAACAAAGCGACTCCAAAGCTAGCTGTTTTATAACCGATATTTTTAAATTCGTGTGAAGAAAATCCAAGACGTAACCGTTCAGCCAACTCTTTTGCTTGTAAATACGTCGTTTGCGGGCAGAGAATAATAAACTCTTCTCCTCCCCATCGTCCAATACGGTCACTTGAACGAATCAAATCTTGAAATATGACCGATAATTTTTTCAATACTTCATCACCCACTGGGTGACCGTAGGTATCATTAATATGTTTAAAGTCATCTAAATCTACCATAATGATAGAAAAAGAGGTTTGATATCGTTGTGCTTCATCAATAAACAATTGGGCAAATTCTTCGATGGAGTTACGGTTATAAAGCCCTGTCAATACATCGATTTTTGTTAATGCTTTAAATAATATTTCATTGGTAATATTTTGCCGTACCGCTTGATAACCAATAATAGCTCCATCATCAAAAATCGGTTCTATATAAGCATCTACCCAATAAAAATCTTTATTTTTTTTAAGATTTTTAATACGCCCATGCCAAGGCTTACCTTCTGTGATCATCGTCCATAAATTTCGATATATTTCATCTGCTACATCAGGATGTCGAAGTAAATTATGTTTTTTACCAATAAGTTCTAATTCGGTATAACCCGTCAGATTACAAAATGCTTCACTGACATAAACGATAACTCCATCTACATCAGTAATAGAAGTCGATACATGTTTTTCTAGTAAAGAAATGTATTGATTAAAATGTCTGCGTTTAATTCCCATTAAGACTCTTTTACGTTAATCGATCCATAGTGTGAAGCAATTCACCCATCTTACCATCTACAGCTCCAACATACTGAGTCAAACTCATCATTTCATCCATATTGTGTGGTTGTCCTATCAACTCTTCAAGCGTGTATCCGGCTATTTTGCAAAAGTCTTCATTGGCAAAAAGAATTTTCCCTTTTGAATCGGTTTGTGATACCAAAAAATCAGTATTATTAAGGGTATGTTCCATGTTTTTTTCCTTTATATAGTGTTATTATTTTCAATCTTGCATATTTTCACGAATGGATAAAAATTGATCCAAATGTTCAAAAAACAAATCAACCATTTTCGGATCAATATGTTTTGCACGTTCTGTTCTAAATAAATCCAATATATCTTCCATATCCCACGCTTTTTTATAGACCCGATTATGGCCTAAAGCATCGAATACATCAGCGATGGCGGTGATACGACCATAGATCGGAATATCTTCCCCTTTTAATCCTCTCGGATATCCACTGCCATCGTATTTTTCATAATGGGTATACGCAACAATCGCAAATCTTTCATTTGCATACGTAATAATATTATTGGTGCTGGTTTTTAATATTGCGGTTGTTGAATTGATAGCTTCTTCGTACTGTGCAGTATAGTGAACTTTTTCTTCAAGATTTTTGCTGGTTGTATCCAGCTCATGTTTTAAAAATAATTTGTATTCTTCGAGTTCAGTAACATCGTGGCGTATGGCGATAAACTCAGAAATATTACCATCGATGTCAAAAATAGGATTAATAACCGTATGAACCCAATACGAACTTCCATTTTTATTACGGTTTTTTACAACACCTTCCCATGATTGACCATTTAAAATAGTTTCCCAAAGCCCTTTGAATACTTCTTGAGGCATGTCGGGATGTCGAATAATATTATGAGGCCGCCCAATCAGCTCTTCAGCCGTGTAGCCGGATATTTTACAAAATTTTTCATTTGCATAGGTAATAAATCCACATTTGTCGGTTTTTGAGACTATTACACTTCGATCAACGGCTTCTCGATAGTTTTGAAACAGTTTTTGCTCGCGCGCCGTCTCTCTCTCTCTCTCTCTCTCTCTCTCTCTGTACTCGAATGATCTTGCTTGCATGCAGTCAACATAATTCCTTCCAAGATTAATAATTGTTACATTATACAAATAAAAAATTTCTTTTCACATATAACCCAGCACACTAGAATATAGACCAATGTCCAATGTTACACATTGTAGCTTATCACTTTGATTATTTATCTTCAAGTAAATTTTTACTTGCTCGCTCTTTTTGCTCGCTCTTCAACTAACATAGAATTAAGGGTATCAATAACTTCACGACTACCTTTTTCAGCATCTTTAAAATAAGTCATAACGTTTTTGGATTCTTGTCCACAAGTATTAGCTTTAACACAATTAACAGCCGCAATGATATTATCATGCACTGATTTGTGTGGAGATTCGAGTTTTCTAAAACTAGGGGTATTCCCGAAAATTTGGGAGCCTTTTCCACCTTCAGCCCATTTGCCGAGACGACAATGGTGATGATCCACAAACTCTTCATCCACTTTGTTACTAAATACGCTTTTATATCCTTTTGCTTTGAAAAGCAAGTGATCTAGTTTAACTAAAACCATAAAGACAGAGTAGAGCACATTTGTTGAATCAGTCTCAATTTCTTCTGCTCTATTACCTAAAGCTATTAGCGTAGAACGGAATTGTTCAAGTTTCTGTGTTGAATTACTTGAAATAGTTTCCATAATGCTTGAGCGCTCATGTATTTCCATAGCGTTTTGCTTGAGGCTTTGAACACTCATTGCGACCTCTGCTGTCGCTTTTTGGGTACGTTCTGCAAGTTTTCGTACTTCATCGGCGACAACGGCAAACCCTCGTCCGTGTTCTCCTGCACGTGCCGCTTCAATAGCCGCATTCAGCGCAAGCAGATTGGTCTGATCGGAAATATCTTTAATGAGGTCAATTACTTGACCAATAGAACCAACGCCATCATTTAATTGACCAACGGAACCGTAATTATCTGTAATATTACTGACTAACTGTTGTTGAATTTCAAGGATTTCACCAATATCTTCATTTATTTCAATCGCATTGTTTCGATTGTTTTTATTAAGAGACTCCATATCTTCTAAATTACTTACATTATCCGCAAGGTCTTTTTGAAGCAGTGATAAATCTGTTTGACACGCACCGGTAAGGTTTTCTGTAAGATGCTGGATAAGATCAAACATCACAGCATTATTCTTTAATTTGGAAACCTCTTGTTTCAACTGCTGATTTTCATCATTTAAACGGTGATTGTCGTCATTTAAACTTTTAATTTCATTTTTTAACTCTGCTTCAATTTTTAAAAACTGAGCCTTTTTATTACCAAAAAACATGTATATTTTTCCTTTTTAAGTTTAATCGATATATCGATCCCATATCTCTAAACATTCTTCGAGATTGTTTAAAAACAAATCAATCAATCTTGGGTAGTAATGTATTATATATATATATATATATTAAACTTTAAATAACTCGCCAATTCAAGTCATAAGTGCAACACCTATGCTTTTAATAATGATGGCAACTAATCGTGTTTTGTATATATTAATCTTTAAAACTACTTATAAAGTGGTTAATTATTTCCTCAACGTTTTCAGGAAGTAAGCCACCATTAAGCCAATACTCAACGTAACCGTTGATTGTTGCGTTAAAAAGATAGGCTAGCTTTAAAGAGTCTGTTTCTTTGAGATTTTCTTTTATACAAATATCTTTAAACCAGTTTTCTAAAATTTTTATATTTGAAAGCAGGGGATTTGCATTGGACATATTGAGCTTTACTAAATAGAGCGGGTCACCCAAGATCGGATCTAAAAAAGCCATTTTTTTATTTCGAAATGCTTCAAATTTATAGGTAACAAATAGCTTAAGAGAAGTCAATGAATCTTTATCACGGCACATATTCTCTAAATGGGTATAAAAAAGTTTTCTCTGATGTGCAATATAAGCGTAATAAAGTTCCTCTTTAGAGGTAAAGAGTTTATATAATGAGCCAACAGATATCCCGATATGTTGTGAGATATCTTGAATGGTTGCGTTGTTATACCCTTTTTCTTCGAAATATATTGAAACCTCTTCTAGTATTGTGTTTTTTTTAAATTCTTGAACTTTTTTCTTGACGATATTTTTCACAATTTATATCTCCATACTTAACATATGGGCAAATTATACACAAGTTTCTATATTAAGAATGTGTTTAATGTAAAATGAATATAATTCATAAAATTGAATTGTATTTATACTGTTGGGAAATATATGAAAAATCAAATAAAAAATAAGGCTAGAATCCGTAAATATATGTTTTCGGGAGGTGCTATTGTCTTGATAATCGTTTCGGTAGTTTTTTATTTGAGGGGAGGGCGTTTTGTTTCCACTGATGATGCGTATGTAAAGGCTGCCCGAGTAAATATAAGCTCTAATATTTCAGGACGTGTAATAAAAATTTTTGTCAAAGAAAATCAGCAAGTGCATAAAGGCGATCCTCTTTTTGAGCTTGATGACCGTGAATATAAAATTGCTATTGTTGATGCAAAAGCTAAATTGGCAAATGCCAAGCTACAGATTGAGGCATTGGAAGCAACATACAAACAACGAAAAGCTGATGTGCTTTCCGCCGAAGCGACACTAGCCTATGAGACAAATGAGCTTAAACGTCAGAAAAATTTGTTTTTGAGTGGAGCATCATCCCAAGCGAAACTGGATTCCGCACAGCATAATTTTGATACAGCGATTGAAAAGCTACATGCATTAAAAGAAGAACAAAACAATATCAGTTCATTATTGGGCAATAATCTAACAATAAATATCGATAATCATCCGACCGTACAACAAGCTCGGGCTGAGTTGGAACAAGCTAAGCTCAACCTCTCCTATACTGTTACAAAAGCACCGATGGATGGCATAGTTTCAAAAGTAGATCAACTACAGCCCGGGAGTTACATCAATGCGGCATCTGCATTATTTTCTCTTATGTCACAAAATATAGTCTGGGTGGAAGCAAATTTTAAAGAGACAGAGCTTGCTTATATGTGTGCAGGCCAAAAAGCAAAAATAGAGGTTGATGCATACCCTGATAAAACATTTTATGGCAGTGTGGAAAGTTTCAGTTCTGGAACGGGATCAAGTTTTTCTTTATTGCCGGCAGAAAATGCGTCTGGTAACTGGGTTAAGGTCGTACAACGTTTACCTGTACAAATTAAAATTAATAATCTGGACAGTAATCGTCCGTTGCATTCTGGGTTGAGCACTGTAGTAGAGGTTGACACACATCATAGTCGGATAAAAGATTTCTTATAATGGCTGAGCATCCATCACTCCACACTCCACTTGAGGAAGTTATAGAAGAACTTGGCGAAGGTTCGACATATCCCCATCCTCCTCATAAGGAGAATTCAAAAGCAGATATAAATCGTCCTTTGATTACTTTTGGAATTATGGCTGCAACTATTATGCAATCTCTTGATTCCACGATTGCCAATGTGGCTTTGCCCCAAATGCAAGGAGCACTTTCAGCTACTCAAGATCAGATGGGTTGGGTTCTTACCTCTTATATTATTGCAGCAGCCATTATGATTCCACTTACCGGATGGCTGGCTGGTCGATTCGGACGAAAAAAAGTTTTTCTGATATCAATCGTAGGATTTACTGTGACTTCTGCGTTATGTGGTTTATCGGAAAGTTTGCCTGAGATCGTGTTATTTCGTCTTTTACAAGGAATTTCTGGAGCGGCATTGGTTCCGCTCTCTCAAGCAGTTTTATTTGATATCAATCCACCTGAACAACATGGAAAAGCTATGTCAATTTGGGGAGTAGGGGTGACGCTTGGTCCAATTTTAGGTCCTCTTCTTGGTGGATGGCTTACGCAGGACTATAGCTGGCGCTGGGTTTTTTTTATTAATGTTCCAATTGGTGTGATAGCATTTTTGATCCTTTCCACTTCAATGGAAGAGACAAAAAAACTTTTCAGCAAATTTGATTTTTTTGGTTTTATTACACTTGCACTTTCTATTTTTGCATTACAGATGTTTCTTGATCGCGGAGAGTTGAAAGATTGGTTTAATTCCAATGAAATAATTATCGAAGCTATGCTCGCATGCGTGGCATTTTATTATTTCCTTGTACATTCATTTACATATTCGCGTCCATTTTTAAGTCCATCTTTGTTTGCAGACCGTAATTTTGTTACAGCAAATATATTTATTTTTATAATCGGGGTTGTACTTTTTGCTACCTTGGCACTTATCCCGCCGATGCTTCAAAATGAAATGGGCTATCCTTCCATTATCAGCGGAATAGTTCTGGCACCAAGAGGTATAGGTACAATGATCGGAATGATGGTTGTTGGAAGGTTAATGGGTATTTTTGATGTTAGGATAATTATTTCAATTGGATTAGGGTTGACAGCATTTTCTTTGTGGCAGATGACAAATTTTAATTTATTGATGAATGAGAATCTGGTGATTATTTCTGGAATTACCCAGGGGTTTGGAGTGGGACTGGTTTATGTGCCGCTCTCTACTATCGCATTTAGTACGCTTCCTGTATCATTAAGAAACGAGGGGACTGCTTTGTTTAATCTCCTGCGTAATCTTGGCAGTGCTATAGGCATATCCGCCGTAGAAACGCTGCTGACTCGAAATACCCAAATCGTGCACTCCAGTATTGTCGAGCATATCACACCATACAATCTGCAAAATCCGGCATTTATTTCTCTTAATATTGATCCAAATACTCTTGTTGGAATGAGTCGTCTAAATCATATGATTACAAAGCAAGCAGCTATGATCGCGTATATCGATGATTATCAATTGATGATGGTGCTCACAATCGCAGTTATACCGTTACTTATGCTGTTGCGTCCAGTTGCAAAATTACAAAACTCATAAGAGATGGAGGCGGTAAAATCACAACTAAATATGATTCAAATAGCGCGCCAACGTTACTTAGGTGGCTCGAAGGTGCTAACAAATAAAGCATAAAAGAGAAAATATAGCTACACAGGTCTCTAAACTTATAACGTATTTAACACAAAATAGGCTATCCTTTTCAAATGAATAAAACTCATCTTGATAACATTTTGAACAATGCAATAGATTTTTCTAAAAATAGTGACGCATGGAAAATAATATTGCCTATGATTTTAATTGATAAATTTATTTTGGATAAAACAGATATATCACTTTCTCATTTTGGATTGCTTCGTTCCGACAGTGATGTTTTAGTGACATTGTTTTTTAATAACAAAGTTCTTTCTCCAACCGAGTTATACGAGGCAATGTTGTTTTCTTCTGGAGGAATGACTAAGGTACTTAAAAGACTTGAAGAAAAAGAACTTATTTCACGTATTCCTTCGTCAATAGACAAAAGAAGTCTGTTGGTACAGCTTGAAGTAAAAGGGGAAGTTCTAATCAAACAAGCTCTTTTGGCCATTGCAGAATATCAATCGCAATTTCTAAGTATTCTAGAGGAAAGTGAAAAAGTAGTAATTGAAAATGCCTTTAAAAAATTAGCGTACGCATTATTAATAGATGATAATTAGCAATCCTTAATAATGCTCATTTTGTGCACTCACGATTTTTTCGACTAATGAGTACAAAGTATTTCTTTCAGAATCAGTTAATATTGCAAATATATCTTTTTCTTTTAATTGTATTAACGCTGCTAACTCCGGAAGTGTTTTATAAGCCTTTTCAGTCAGAAATATTTTTTGTACACGTTTATCTAAAGAAGATATTTCTTTTTTAATCAATTTTTTATAAGCCAATTGATCTAAAATTTTTGAAATAGACCCCTTGTTTAATTTTAGATGTAACGCAATAGAACAAGAAGAAATCGATTCATTTTCAAATACTTCTCGCAATACCAAAAATTCAGTAGACGTGATTCCATTTTTTTGGAATATATGGCTTAAAGATTGTGATAGGTGATTCATTAAAATACGCAAGACAAACCCTATAGATTCTCCATTACGGATATTCGAAAATTTGTTTATTTCCATCATATGATTTCAACCTCTATGAAATTTAATTTCTATGAGATACACTAGATGACCCAATTACCATATAGTATCATATCTTTCTAGAATGATATGATACTATATAATAATTTATTCGGACTCAGGCGTAATGAAAAAACGAGTGGCTGAACCCCTTCGAGAGCTTCGCTAACATACGCGTTTATAAGGGATTATCTAAAAAAAGGAGTGGTGTGCTTTATATATATTTTATTTATGGACTCTCCTTTTTTTCATTCGGTTTAGCTATATTATTGTATCCGAAAAGGCTGGAAGAGAATTCATTACTAAAAAACATATGGTTATTGGGATTATTCGGTATTGTTCATGGTGCTACCGAATGGATAGAGATATTCAAGATAGTGGAACCGTCTAATCTGGATGTTTTCAATTTATTAAATTTTATATTGATACCGATTTCTTTTCTATTTTTGTTTTACTTTGGGCTAGTCTCTTTGATCGATTATTATAAGAAGTTGTCTTACTCGCATATAATAATTATTTTTATGTTGTGGGCAATCATCCCATTACTGATTACTTTGAGCAGTCATGATATATATTTAACAGGTAATATTTATGCGAGATATCTCCTTGCAATTCCCGCTACTTTTCTGACCGCTTATAGATATTATTTATATAAAAATTCTCACACATTCTCTGAAGACCAAAAGCGGTATTTACTGTTATTCAGCATCACATTTTTAATATATGGATTCTTGTCAGGCTTTATAGTTCCCGCTGCTCCTACTGGGATGGCTTCCATTATAAACACGGCTACTTTCCAAGAATATATAGGCTTACCTATTCAGCTTTTCCGTGCAACATGTGCTTTTATATTAGCCTATATATCTATCGCCTTATTAAGAACATCCCGGCTTGAAGTTGAATCACAACTAATTCAGCTTTCAAAAGCACTTGAAGTGAGTGGAGATAGTGTTATTATTACTGACCGAAATGGCATCATTTTATATACAAATCCTGCTTTTGAGCAGCAGACAGGTTTTACAAAGGAAGAAGCATATGGGAAAACCCCTGTCATTATAAAATCAGGTGCACAGCAACAAAGCTTCTATGAAGATTTATGGGTGACTATCTTAAATGGGGATACTTTTAGAAGTTACATTATTAATAAAAAGAAAGATGGTGAACTTTACTATGAATACAAAGCAATTGCACCTATAACTAATAACAAAGGTCAAATTGTCTCTTTTGTATCCACAGGAAAAGATGTAACAGAGCATATGCTCCTTGAACAAAAATATGAACAACTTGCTTCTGTGGATACATTAACTGAAATTGCCAATCGTATGAAATTTGATGAAGTTCTAAAGTACTCGGTGGATCGAGCAAAGCGATATAATATCGAACTCTCAGTTATTTTATTTGATATAGATAATTTTAAAAAAGTCAATGATACCTATGGGCATTTAATTGGTGATGATGTCTTAAAAAAAATAGTGCAAATAGGCAAAGAGAATATTAGGGAAAGCGATTTAATTGCTCGATGGGGAGGTGAAGAGTTTATGATTCTTCAGACGGATATTCCATCAAAAGAAGCGCTTGTTTTAGCAGAACGGTTGCGTCAAGCTATAGAAAGCCATATTTTTAAAGATGTAGGCAAGGTAACAGCCAGTTTTGGTGTTGCAACATTTCGTAATGATGAGAAGACAGACTCATTTTTAAAAAGGGTGGATGATGCACTTTATTCTGCAAAAACAAGTGGTAAGAATAAAGTAGTGGTAGTATAGTATATGGCGGTTAATAAGTAGAATCCCAGTTTTTTTGACAGAAGCTGGAGAAGTCCATCAGATTGTTCATTCTGCTATGTACAATCTGATGACAATTTTCTTGACGTAGCTGATAGATTATAAATTAACCCGTTGCTTCAATGCCGCATTACGTAAAAAGAAGTTCGAAATCATTCTGATTTCCAACCGCCACCAAGGGCTTTGTAGAGAGTAATCTGGTTTGACAGCAGTTGTGCTTGCAGTGCCACCAAATTCACCTGTGCATTTAATTCCCCCCTTTTAGCCTCAAGCACATTCAAGTAATCGACATATCCAGCGTTATAGCGTATTTCGGACAATGTAGAAAGTTTGGCATAGGCATCTTCACCCTCTTGCTGTGCTACAATTTTTGCCTTGGAAGATTCGATCTTTTTCAGAGAATCATAGACCTCTTTAAAAGCATTTTTGACACTTTTGGCATATTGGATTTGCGCCGTCTCTTTTTTGGATTCAGAACTTTCAACTTGATTTTTTATCCGTCCGAAATCAAGTAAAGGGACGTTTAGTGAAGGTCCGATCCCCCACACTCCCGCAGAATTTTGCATAAGACGGTTCAGCTCCGAACTCTCCAGACCTATATTTCCCGTCAATGAAATGGAAGGGAAATACGCGGCTTTTGCGACACCGATGTTGGCATTTGCCGCACGCAGCAGTTCCTCTGCCGAGCGGATATCGGGACGTCTTTGGAGCAGATCGGAGGGGATTGCAGCAGGAATAGTAAGCGGTTTCGGAAGTTCTTTGACCGTCGTAAATCCCATTTCGCTCATCTCTTTCGGAGTACGCCCGATTAAAACCGCCAATGCGTTTTCATTCAACACTTTCGACTCTTTGAGCCCTTCAAGCGAGAGTTTGGCATTGGCATAGAGCGTGTGGGCCTGCTCAAGCGTCAAAGCGTCGATCTCACCGAAACGGTGTTGGCGAAGACGGTATTCGTACCCTTCTTTAAACGACTCGACGCTTTGTTCGGTGATCTCGATTTGCCGTTTGATCGCTACGAGATTGAAATAGGTCTCGGCGACGCTGCTGATCAATGTAATACGAACCGTATCCCGATCGGCCTGAGTTGCCGTAAGCTCGGACAAAGCGGCAGATTCCCGATTTTTCAGTTTTCCCCAAAAATCGATTTCATATCCCAGCGTCGCCGACAAGCCATAGGTATTATAGATCATACCGCCCATAGGAGAGAGCGATTCTTGGCTTGTCTTTTGGCGATTCGCCGATGCCGATGCGTTTAGGGCAGGATAGCGTTCCGCCTCACTCAGTCCTAGCAATGCTTTCGCCGTATTGACGTTGCTGATAGAGAGTTTCAAATCGTCGCTGTTACGCAGTGCTTCTTCGATCAGAGCATCGAGAGAGGGATCTTGGTAACGTTTCCACCACACGGCCGTCACGATTTGCGCGGTCGTATTGTTATCTTCCAGCTGTGTCGGAAGCTCCGGAGTCTGGATCTGAAGATTCGGTGCCAGCGAACAACCGCCGATTGCCAAGGCGGTCGCCAATAATAAAGGGATATTACGCTTCATGTTGAGCCTCTTTACGTTTAAACTTATTCGTCAGTTTCATAATCAAATAATAAAAGAGCGGAATAAAAAATATCGCGACAACGGTTAGCATTGTCATACCGCTTACCACCGTCGTTCCGATGATATGACGGCTGTTGGCTCCCGCTCCCGTACTGATTGCGAGAGGAATGGTACCGCCGATAAACGCCAAAGAGGTCATAACGATCGGACGAAACCGGATCGTCGCACCCGCGATGGTAGCATCGTACAGACTCATCCCCTCTTTGAGTTTTTGCTGTGCGAACTCTACGATCAAAATAGCGTTTTTAGCTGCCAGTCCGACCAAAGTCACCAGCCCGACCTGAAAATAGATATCGTTTTCCAGCCCGCGCCAATAGACCCCGAGCGATGCTCCGAGCAGAGCGAAAGGGACGGTCATTAATACCGCAAACGGAATGCTCCAGCTCTCGTACAGTGCCGCAAGGATCAAAAAGATAAAGACAATCGCATACACAAACGTATTGTTCCCTTCCTCGGCCAGTTTTTTCTCCTGATATGCCGTACCCGTCCATGCGATGGAGTACCCTTCCGGCAATGTTTTTTTCGATATCTCTTCAATGATCCGCATCGCCTCTCCCGAGCTGTACCCCGGAGCCGGTTCGGCAGAGATCTGTCCCGCCGTAAACATGTTAAAGCGCTGAATGACACTCGGTCCCACTACACGTTCGGCATCAACCAGTGAGCTGATCGGAATAAGCGCACCGTTAGCGGAACGGACGAATACGTCGCTATAATCTTCCACATCGTCGCGATAATTCGACTCGACTTGCAAGTTGACATGATAAACGCGCCCGAACATATTGAAATCGTTTGCATATCCGGAACCGAATGTAGTCCCCAAGGTTTTATAGATATCGGAAATTTCAACATTCATCGCCTTGGCTTTGTCTTTATCGATCGTGATATGGTATTGAGGGACTTCCGTATTCATCGTCGTCCGTACGGCTCTGAGCTCGGGACGTTTGTTCGCCTCCGCGACGATTTGAGAGACATATTTGCTCAGGTCCTGAATATCTCCCCCTTTTCGGTCTTGGACATACATATCGAAACCGCCGGTCGAACTCATACCGATAATAGCGGGAAGATTGACCGCGATAACCATCGCTTCTTTGTTCTGTGAAAACTGCCCCATCAAAGAGCCTACAAGAGCCGTAGACTCCTGTTCGGGAGATTTTCGAAGCGACCAATCTTTCAGCCCCGCAAAAGCGACCCCCGCATCGGATTTAAACGCAAATGTCGCGAAATCGATACCGCTCATCGCTCCGACGTAGTCGATGTTCGGGTTTGACAATGCGGTTCCAATCACCTCTTTTTGGGCGTTGACCGTCCGCTCCAGCGATGCTCCCGGCATCAGATATGAGAGGACCAGTACGATCCCTTTGTCTTCACCCGGGACAAGCCCCGTCGGAAGTTTCTGTGTCATCCAGACCGCCGAAGCGATCATCACTCCGAATATCAAAACATTCAGCGCCGCATAGCGAAGCATTTTTTTGACTCCGGCACTGAACCACAGTGTCAAGCGATCGAAAAAACGGTTGAAGAGTCGAATAAAGAAGATCGGCTCAGGTTCATGTTTTTTCAAAAAGACGGCACACAATGCCGGCGTCAACGTCAATGCGACCAACCCTGAAATGGCGACGGAAATGACGATCGTCATCGCGAACTGCTGATACATTACCCCACTAAATCCTCCGCTCAGTCCGGCAGGGATAAAAACGGCAGAGAGAACTAATACGATTGCGATAACCGGTCCGGCGATCTCTTTCATCGCTATGACCGTCGCTTCTTTGACAGTTATTTTCTCATCCGTCCTCAAAACCCTCTCGACGTTTTCGATAACGACAATAGCATCATCGACAACCAAACCGATCGCGAGAATAAGGGCAAACAGAGTCAAAAGATTGATCGAAAACCCCGCCATATACAAACCGGCAAATGTCCCGATGATTGAGACCGGAATCGCCAGTACCGGAATGATCGTCGCACGCCAGTTCCCCAAAAAGAGGTAAATGATGATAACAACCATGATAAATGCCTCAAGGAGCGTATGCTTGACCTCGTTGATCGACGTTTGGACGAATTTGGTCGTGTCGTACAACGAAGTATATTGCACATCTTTCGGAAATTCTTTGGAGGCTTCGGTGAGTACTTTGTCCAGTTCCGCCGATACTTCCAATGCATTCGCACCCGGAGCCAAGAACACCCCGGCAACCGCCATATCCTGTTTGTTCAGCATCCCTTTGAGCATGTAGCGCTCGGCACCGAGCTCAACGCGGGCAACGTCTTTGAGATGGAGCGACGATCCGTCTTCGTTGGTACGGACCAGAATGTTGCCGAACTCTTCGGCCGTTTTGAGCCGCCCTTCCGTCGTAACGGTATAGTTAAATGCCTGCTTGGATGCGACCGGTTCTTCTCCGATCTGTCCGGCGGACATTTGGACGTTTTGCCCCTCAATCACCCCCAAAACGTCGTTTGGAGTCAGATTATAGGCAGCCATCTTATCGGGACGGAGCCAAATCCGAATGGCATACTCTTTGCTCCCGAACAAAAAGGCGTCTCCTACCCCTTTGATCCGTTTGATATCATCCATAACGTTAATCAACGCGTAGTTGTTCAGCCACAACGCATCATGGACTCCACCCTTCGAGGTAAATCCGATGACCCGTAACATATCGGGTGAACGCTCCCGTACGCTGATCCCCTGGCGTCTTACCTCTTCGGGCAGCTTGGTCAACGCTACCTGGACACGGTTGTTGATATCGACATTCGCCGCGGCCGGATTGGTTCCCGTCGCGAACGTTACGCTGATACTGAGTGTTCCGCTGGGTGAGGCGGTCGAACTCATATAGATCATATTTTTGGCACCGTTGATCGCATCTTCGAGCGGTGCCGCAACCGTTTTCGCCAGCGTTTCGGCATCCGCACCGGGATAGGTCGCCTGAACCATGATTTGAGGCGGAACGACGGCCGGATATTCTTGAATCGGCAGTTTGTTGAGACCGATCAAACCTGCTAAAATGATGATAACCGACAATACCGTTGAAAAAATCGGCCGATCGATAAAATATTTGGAAAACATGCTTATTTCCCTTCGGAATTGACGACTTTGTCAATTGTAACGGGAGCTCCCGGCTGAATACGGAAAAAATTATTGACGATGACGGTATCTCCCGCTTTTAGACCTTGTTCGATGATAAAATTATCGCCGCTTTTTTTACCGAGTTTGATCGGACGTATCCCGACGACCCCTTTATCGACAACCATTACGATCGTCCCCATTTTGTTTTGCAGTACCGCTTTTTGGGGAACCGTGATTGCTGCATCCGTATGAACTCCCACGATATTAATCCGCCCGAACGCTCCGGGAATCAGTACGTTGAGCGGATTTTTCAAACGGGCTCGGACTTTGATGCTTCCGGTATTGGTATTGATCTGGGGAGCGACATAGTCGACGAATCCCGTGTAGATCGCACCGTTGTAATTAAAGGCTACTTTGAGCTTCTCCCCTTTAGCAAGAGTTTGCAGCGAACCTCCCGCTTTACGGACATCGACATCGGGAATTGAGAATTCCGCATAGATCGGATCGACCTGCGTGATGCTGACCAACGGTGTCCCCGCCGTAACGACGTTGCCGACATCGATTTGTTTCATTTCGACGATTCCGTTGATCGGCGCTTTGACAGCGGTATAGTTCAAATCGATTTTTGCCGACTGAAGCCGCGCTCGTGCAGAAGAAACGTCGGCTTTCGCTATCTCATAGGCCGAGAGAGCCGCATCGTACTCTTTCTTGCTGATCGCATTGTTTTTAAACAGGTTTTCAACCCGTTCCCAATCCCTCTGCGCGTTGGTAAGTGCCGCTTTTTTAACTTCCAGATCGGCACTTCGCTCATTCACCAATGCCGCATAACTGTCCGGCTCAATCCGATAAAGCAGATCCCCTTTTTTGACATAACTCCCTTCGGTGTAGAGCTTTTGGGTCAATACTCCGGTAATCCGCGAGGTTACCGTAGCATTCGCCATTGCGTTTAGACGTGCCGGGTAAGCAAACGTAATCGGAATCGGCTGAGCCGAACCGACTTTATAGACATCCACTTTCGGAGCGGATTGTGTTTGTGCGGCAGGTGCTTTTTGGGCTCCTTGCAACGATAGCGGTATCAGTCCGATAAGGATGGCCGCACCTGTCGAAAGTATCGGATTTGTAATAAGTCTCATTCTCTCTCCTAATGAATTGTGTCGATAAATATCAATAAATCTTGCTAGAAAGATAGCTATATTCGCCTTATATTCACCTTT
>NZ_JBAZJF010000013.1:0-38513 GCF_041651515.1 Sulfuricurvum sp. | reverse complement strand
GATTATGTCGAAATCCCGTGCGGATATGCAGGGCAGGTCGTGTCAAGTCAGCCGGATTTATCGCATCTTGAAGGACAAATGGTCTCTATTTATGCCAACGGCGCGGTCTTGCCTCAGCAGATCGTTGATGACGGGACGGTGAACGTAAGCTCCACATATTCGTTGGTGCATATTGGTCTCCCGTTCTATTCCGATCTTGAAACTCTGAGCGTAGAAGTCCAGCAAGAAGAAGGCACTGTCCAATCGAAACGTAAAAAAATTAGTAACGTGACGTTTTCGTTTAAGGATTCCCGCGGTGGGTTTATCGGCCCAGATGAAAATGATTTGTGGGAAGCGTTTACTGCCGAAGCCGTTCGACAGGGGTCTGGTGTCAATATTGCCGATGACGATCTTTTTACCGGAGATATTCGCCAGCCGCTTGGTGGACAGTACGGCGAAGACGGACATGTATTTTTTAGACAATCGGATCCTTTACCTGTGACAATTGGTGCTATCATACCAGAGGTGGAAATAGGTGGAAGAACTAGATAGAGTTTATGACAAAGATGGCATCGTGGTAAGAAGGTCTGTAATGGAAGACGTTGATTATTTGAAGGACAGGCTGAGACAGAGCGATGTTGATGAAGTGTGGGCGAGCGGACACCATGCGCCATATGAAGCATTAAGAAAATCGTTTGATGAATCAATATTTTCATTGACGATTGTAAATGGGAATCCGATTGGAATGTTTGGCGTCGCCCCGGTGGCTATGATTGGAGCGCGCGGTTCAGTGTGGTTTTTGGCATCTGACGATCTTGAAAAGATAGGAAGGCGGTTTGTTAAAAACAGCCGCCACTTTATTGACATGATGCTGATGTTCCGTCCGTATTTGTACAATTTCGTTGATGATAGGAACGCGCAATCAATTAAGTGGTTACGGATTTGTGGCGCGATAATTGAAGATCCACAGCCATACGGAAAAGACGGATTGCTATTCAGATATTTTTATTTTAAAAGAGGGGCTTAAATATGACGCCATGTTTTTCTATGAACAATCAGCATGGTATTTGCAAAACATACATCGTACTTTTCTGCAAGGAAAGCAATCTTGGCCCCACATGCTCGTTCTTTTCTTATTTTAAGGACGTCTTTGTCAGTCAATTTAGAAAGATTACTTTTAGACCCCATTACGCCAATATGAGGTTTTATAAGACCGAGTTCTCTCGCATGTCTCATGTTTTCTTTTTGAGTAACATATTCAAGATTGGAAGCGTAATTATTAAGCTTAACTCCATCTTTATGGTTCACTTGAAATCCTATTGGTTTTTTGCCAATAAATGCTCGCGCGACAATTGTGTGGATAAGAAGCGGGTGCCTTTTCAGTTCTCCATTAATCCATTTATAAAGAGCAACGCTTGCATATACTTTTTTTCCTTTCTTGGGAACTGTAGAGATTCTTGGAGAAAGAATTTTTCCTGTTTTAATTCTGCGGATTTCTCCTTCGGAAGATACTTCATATATATTTTTAAAATTATAGACAGGCATCCAAACTTTATGTGTCATAAGTTTATTATAGCTATGATTACAATATCGTCAATGTCTGTCACAAAATAGGAGGTGCCCCATCTGCGAACCCGCCACAATCTTAGCCGTTTCTTCAATGGCTCTTACGGCTTACTCTGGATATTCTCAGGGCCGGGCGCAACGGGCCGAAGGAATAGCACAGGGAAATTATTACGACTACATTGCCCGGCAGAATGAGCAGGAAGCCGAACAGGCGATCAAATCAGGCGATCTTCAAGCGCGTATGATTCAAGACGAAGCAAAAGAGACTGGAAAGCAACTCAAGAAAGAACAGGCTCAATTATCAGCGTCACAGATATCCCAGATGGTTGCTCAGGGGATGGATATTTCATCAGTATCGTCTCAAGACATTGTCGCATCAACAAAAGACACCCAGCGTCTTGATGAGTTGTCGGTTCGATACAATGCTGATGTTAAGACGTGGGGCGTTCAGACGGATGCCAAATATAAGAATTGGGCTCTCAAAAGTCAGGCCGAACAGGCCCGGTACGCGGGCGCCAACGCCAGAAAGGCCGGGAAGATGAACGCGACGGCGACATATCTTAAAACTGGGGCCTCCCTCTTGGGATCCGCAATGACGTTCGGAAACGCTGGCGTGTTCAGCAAGGTTAGCTCTGGAAACGTTCCGGGCACCGGCATCTTTGGGACAAAACTTTTCGGGTCTACACAAAGCCAGATCCTTGGTCAAAGCACAAAGGCATTCATTTAAGGAGATTCTCATGGTTATAAAAGTACAACCGCGTCAGGTAATGCCTCAGGCCGGCGAAGTTCCTACGCCACAACCACTTTCTCCCATCAGGGGTGCATTTGGGGAGAACATCGCTCAGGCGCAAGGGAATATGGGCGAGGCCGTTGGGTCTTTCGCACAGGTGCTTCAAGGCCGGGCGCTTCAAAAACAAAAAGATCGTAATGATAGGTACATGCTTGATCAGGACGCCAATTATCGAAGGTCTGTCAACGACAAACTCTTTGATCAGGGAGAAGAGTATTACGTCAAAGACGGGCAGAAGATAAAACGCAAAAAGGGAATACTTTTGCGCGAAGGCGCTTCCGCCCTTGGGGCCACAGAAGAGTTTGACCGATGGTCTCAAGAACAGGTCAAAAAGATGCTTGCCTTGGCTCCAACGGATGAAATGAGAAACAGCATTATTGAGTCTTCCGGGCGGTTCACGGCATCCGTAAGAAACAACATCATCAGCCATGAGGTCAAACAAGACAACATGATCACCCAGGTGGCCTATGAATCTGAGATGGATGCATTGACAAACAACGATGCAACCTTTGCAACGAACGGCGGGCTCCCTAATTTACTGCAATCAATTAGAAAAACGAGCGATGAATACGCGGCATCAAAAGGAATTATCGACAGCACAGCAAAGAACGCCTTTGCTCAAAGCTATATCAACAAGGCCGTTGATACGGCTATTCAGTCGGCGTTTGTTGAAGACGCCTCCGGGATCAAGGCGTTCACCGTTCTTGAGCAGGCGAAGAAAGACCTTGGGCCGTATTACGAAGAAAAGAAGCAGTCAATGATTGCCATCTTCGACAAACAACAGGCAGTTAATAATTTTCAGGCCGTATTGGCAAAGAACTCGCTTGACGACAATCTCAAGTCTCTGGCGGTTTCCGGCGAACTCACGATGAGCAAACTTAACACCTTGCGCGATCAAAACCCGTTTCAGCTCGACGAGAAAATGTATAACGGGTATAAGAAAATGATTGAAAGCCAGAAGGCCGTTTTTGGAACGGCAGACACCAACGTCGGATATGAAATGCTTTCCGAGTTTTCAAAAATCTTCGGGACGATCAAAGAGGGCGACTTAAAGAAGAAATCGGGTCAGGGGAAATTCGACGATGTCTTGAAACTTCGTGCGCGAATTATCGACGAACGAACAAATGGAAACGTCGACGACGATATGCTGTCGATGTTTAATAAATTATTTGAAGCCACGACGACGCAGAATAAAAACTTTGTGAAATATTCTACTCCTTATTTATCAGAGTTGACAAATATGGAGAACTTCGCAAAGAAAGTGCGTGTCCAAGAATTGCAGACCGAAGGAACGAAAGAGACAATGGCGAATGATTTGGTTTATAAGATGTTTGCAGAGCTGGTAACGCTTACCGGCGGGAATAAATTGCAACCGATTAAAAACGCCAATGAGCTTAAAGTGCTTCAATCAAAAGCAGAAGAAGTGCGCAGAGCATTCAGCGCCGAGATTGCCAAGAAAAGGTACAACATTCAGAAAAACGAAGATGACGGGTTTGAATATGTTACCTCACCGGACGGTTCATCGTTTAAAGTTGTTGGGTACAGTTATGGCGAGCCGTTAATAGATTTCAAAGAGGGAATCAAATAAAAATGAAACTATATTCAGACGTAATAAACAGCGAACCGAATCCAAACGATATCCTTTTGCCTTTGCAAAGCCAGTCGGTCGAGCCTGATTTTATTTCCGTGTCCGGCCTCGAAAAAGCAAAATTTAATTCGGGTTGGTGGTCGAAAGTAAAGCATCCCTTCATTGGCGTGACAAAAAGCATTATGCAGAACTCCCCCACATTCATGGGAAATACGACGGCTTTGTTTGTAAGAAACGCGCTAACAGAAGAAGCGGGACAGTCTGTTCCGATATTTGGATCAATGTCTTATCCTCGATCAAAAGAACCGATTGATAGAACGCTCGAAATCGCAAAGGATATTTATGGGGGAATGTTTGAAATTCCAGAAGGCGCTGATCAATATCAAAAAAAATTTGTTGAGATGAATGATAAAATTTCAGGATCAATCGCCAAGTCTCTTTGGGCTTTAACAGACAAGAACAGAGACTGGGTTGAAAAAATGTTTCCGACCCCGATTGACAATGTTGACCGTGTCCTACAAGATGTTGGTTCTGGTCTTTTATCAAACGCTGAATCAGCCGCGTTATTAGTTTTTGGCGGCGTGCTTTCTCCTCTTATTTATTTCGGTCTTATAGAAGCGGGACAGAAATTCAGAGAAATGGATGAAGCTGGTGTTGGTATACATAAGGCAACTTTTGCCGCGGCGCTTTCTGGTTTTAATGAAGGCGCCATAGAATCAGTTAGCACATATTTATCTTGGAATTTAACATTGCCGTGGTTGATAAGAGGAGGACTGACCGCCATTCTTAATGGGACAGAAGAGGTTTTGCAGAGCGCATCTAGCGACACCATTTCATACGTCTTTGGAAGTCGGGAGTGGGAAGGAAAGGCAAGTACAAAGCAAATGGTTGGGTCTGCTCTTTATGCCGGAGCAATCGGAACAATTGTTGGCGGGATAACAGGATTTTCTTTCGCCGCGATGCAGAGAAACCGCGTTCAGAAAATTCTTGAATCAGGCGGAATGAATCAAAAACAAGCCAAGCTTAAAGCCAACGAACTGATGGCTAAGACGGCTACCCAGAACCTTGAAGAAATGGAAAAGAACCTGTTTGGTCAGATGGTAAAAGAGCAGGCCGTTGTTATGGACGCCGTGACAGGAAAACTGCTCACGGGTGACGCTCAGCAGATTTTGAATGACGTTTATCAAAAATATATTGATGAGGGATTGATTAAGCAAAAAGAGGGAGAAGAACCGTCTCCTGCCATAAAGGCATCCGCGATCGATCAGGCAAAACAGAATATGATGGATCAGAACGGCCCGACACAGGACTCTGATATTGTAGAGATCAACGATATTGTTTCACGTGAAACAGAGATTAGGAAATCTATTCTTATGCGCGATGGCAATGAGAAGGCCATCAGAAAAATTGAGGATTTGGCACAAAAGCTGGGCGTGCGTGTTGGTAGAATCAGATATGAAGACACACAACATTTTATGGACTGGAATCTTCCAGAAGACCAGATCGTGCTTAGACAGCACGGGGAAACAGAGGAGAGCTACAATGAACGAATTAAATCAGGCCGGCAACTCTTTAGGGCGGGGCTTCACACGACATATACTGGCCGAGATGGACAGCAATGGTCAGAGATCCGCGTCTTCCGTGGTTTCGACGCAACCGATATCTACCATGAATTTGCCCACGCCGTTGAAGAGCAAGGGGGCATCCCCAACTGGGCAGGAACAAAAGAAGAGCATGCCCACTACATCGAGCAAGTCATCGCCGAAGGTCGCGAAGGAGCCATTGCCGAGTTTACCGAGGAAGGGCGGAAGATCGATAGTGGTGTAAAAAACATTGATCATGAAGTAACGGCGCTTCTTGAAAATAAGAGCGCAGAAGAGGCGCGCGCTTTACTTGAGGATAAGACCGCTCAAGAAGAAGAGGAACCCGGCCTTGCGTCAATCAGAGAAGATATCGAAAACAGTTTGAATGAATTAGACACGAATACGCTTGAAACGTTTATCAACGAAAGATACGAAGCTGGCGCAACGCAGGACGAACTTGATTTATTGGAAGAGATTTTTGCAAAACGAGTGAGTGAGGATAATTTGCTTGTGACAGAAGAAGACGTGACTATGTCCGAGGATTCTATCCAAGGATCGAATTTAGAGGATGCGCTGATTGATACTTATAAAAGATACTTAGCGTCTAAAAAGACCGGAGAATACAACGGAACTTCGACAGAAGAAATAAAAAATAATTTTCTTGACGTATTAAAAGAAATGGCCACCAGCAAGCCGTTAGAATCTGTAACAAACGATCAGGTTTTTGAAGCGGCGAAAGAATTGTATGATGCAAAACAGGCGCTTTTAAAACGTCAAAAGAAGACAAAAGGGCAGGCCTCTGTTCGAGAAATTCCAAAATTTAAGACAACAGACGAGGCACAGGCGTTCGGAAAGATCGCGTCAATGGCCGAACTTATTGAAATGCAAAGACGCCGGGACGATATTTTGGCTAAAAATAAAAAGCTTTTATCGAGAGAAGACCTGACAGATAAAGACATGCAACAAGGAATGTACGACGCCGTCGAGGCCCAGCTTTATCGTGAGTCGATTGAGGCGAGTCCTGTTCAGCATTCTCTTCGTGTGGCACCAGAAGACGCTCCGTTGAAATCAAATCTTCTGGCAGTTGTTCAATATAAAATTCCTAACAGTGTCTCTGGAGATCAGGCATTAAAGACTATTGAAAATTCTGGCATGTCAAAAGAAGAGATTGAGTTTAGCGGCATTAAAGAGTTTCTTAAATCAAAAGACAAATTCACCAAACAAGAGATTCTTGATTATGTTGAACAGAATAAGGTTCAGGTTAATCCTGTAATAAAATCTAACGAGCAGAGAAAATACACAATCGACGAAGTGGAATATCAAGGCATCGAGAAAAATGGCAATATCACAATCGGGGCAGACGGAGAGACTGGGGAAGTGGCGTTTCATATTATCAAAGTCCCGGACAACGTCATTCAACTTCCTGTTTCGCAATATCCGACGAAAGAAAGCGCCATTGAAAGGGTTCTCCAAAAAACAACCGGGTATAATTTAACCAAATATTCGCAATACACCCTTCCCGGCGGAGAGAATTATCAGGAGACGTTGCTGACGGTACCAAACGAATCAAATCAGCCAACCAAAAAAGACTATGATGATTTTACGATGTTCCTTTCAGATAAATATCAGAAAAATGGACAGCGCGGATTTGAAATTGATGAGTTGACTGATTATGAAAAGAATCATTTATTTGAATTATCAAAAGCACAAAAAGAGAGAAAAAAATATTATCAATCTCACCACTGGGAAGAGCCAAACGTCTTAGTTCATCACCGCACGAACCAGAGAACCGACGCACAAGGCAACAAAGGAACATTCGTCGAGGAAATTCAAAGTGATTGGCATAGGGAGGGGAAACAACAAGGATATGGAAGAGGAAGACTTCCTGACGGATGGCGCATTGAGAAACCTACAGAACAGCAACAAAAAGACGGTCTTGGGGTTTGGAACATTCGTGACGAAAACAATGTTATTCAATATTACGGAAAAACAGAACAACAGATGTGGGATGATTTTGGCAAAAATCAGTTCAACAAAGGTGTCCCTAGCGCCCCATTTAAAAACACATGGCACGAGCTTGCACTCAAAGACATCATCCGTCAGGCGGTCGAGCGCGGGGATAAGTTTGTCGCGTTCATTTCCGGCGAGCAGACTGCGGATAGATATGACTTGAGCAAGCAAGTTGATTCTATCGGATGGACTGACTATCCTTCTCAAGGTGAAGGAATGGGAATATTAACCGCATACAAGGAAAACAATGAAGTCATAAAGAAGACCATCAATAAAGCCGAGATTGATTCTTATCTTGGAAAAGACGTAGGAAAGAAATTATTAGAACAGCCGAAAGATGCCGCGGGCAGACATTTATTAAAAGGCGATCAGCTCAAAGTCGGCGGAGAATGGGCAAAGAAATTTTATGATGAAATTCTTCCAAAGACGGCCGAGAAGTATATCAATAAATGGGGCGGGAAGATTGAGAATATCAACCTAGGATTCTTCCACGAAGGAACCGGCAAGCATGGGGCCAGAGAATTGACATCTCTACAATCCCAAAAAGGTTTCTACATCACTCCTCAAATGGTAAGCGAAGTCACGGCGCTCGGACAACCGATGTTTGGGAGTCGTTTGGCTGGTGGAATATCAAAGTTGAGCGAAGAGCGCGGGATGGCCGGGGTTGAAGGGAAAGAACCTATTCCCAAAGACATGCCTGAAAAGCCGATGATATTTGATGAGCTAGAGAACGGCGTCCCTCAATTCACCGGCAATGATTCTTCCGATGCTTACGGTAAAAGTATCCAAGGAAATTCAGAAAAGATCGGGCAACTTGAACAGCGCGTCTTGCAGATGAAAGAACAAAATGCAAAGCTTATGGAAGAAGACGCGGCGGATACTGGAATAAATGAAGCGCGTGAAATTCAGATGAACGATTTAACACAGCAGATTAGTTTGGCGAATGATGCGCTGAGGATTGCAAGGGAACAAAGCTCTCTCAGAGAACAAAAGCCAATGACGCGCCAAGAGCGCTTCGATAATATCAAGAACAGAATTGATGAGATAAAAAACAAAAAGCTTTCATTCAAGACTGAAATGGAAATCTTGAATGATTCCTTGACTTATTTGAAGCAAGAGCGGTCTGTATTTAAGAGAGCTATCAGGCGATACAAAGACGGATATCTCGACGAAGAATATAACGAGCTCCCGGTTTATTACCGATCGAAAGAAGGAAATACTCTTGATGATCTTGCCTCCGAGGCCGGATTTGATTCTGATATGGCATTCCGGGATTATCTGATTGATATCAACGATCAGATAAAAAAACTTGGAATAGAAAAAGAGGCCCTTAAAGAAAAAATTCAAACTGAGACGAACCGGAAAATTGTAAAATCAGAAATCGAATATCTTACGGAAAAGCTGTCGGCGTTTCAGCAGGGAAAGCTTGAAGGCCGCAATGAATTGCAGGCTATCAAAACACACCTTGGCCAGATTGCCCGGAAGGTGTTGCCAACCCGTGTTAGATGGAAGGCATTGAGTCTTGTTCAGAACGTTGACGAAAAGAATTTCGCAGTGGCAATGAACAGGATCGCTAATATTTACAAAGATTATGAATCTGCGATGATCCGCGGGGCAGCGGTTAAGAGGATATTGAAGACCTATAAGCACCCGGAAAACGTGCTTGACGTAAAATATCAGGAGCTCATTGACAAGATGCGCGACCGCCTGGGTGAGAAAAAGGCCGATCGCAAGAAGACGCTTCGTTACATGACGACAGAAGACCTCGTTAATTTGGCAAGAAAAGTAGCATTTTTGGAAGAAAAAGGCAAACTTTCATTCAAAAGTAGACAGGATAACCGAGCCATGGCGCGCGAGATCATGCGCGCCTCTCTGATACGCGCAGCAGGGGGCGAAGTGGATGCCGGGGTGATTGGGTCGTATGAGGAAAGAAAACGCAAAGGAGAGGGCTTCACGGCGTTCCGAAGGGCAAATATCCGGCCTATCGAAATGATTGATAGAATCTTTGGAAAGCATGGTAAGGATTTGATCTATTCTTCGATTGATTACTCGGAGACCGTTAAAACTGCTGGAATATTTAACAGAACAACCGCGATTAAGAAGGTTTTTCGTCAGTTTATTGCAACAAAAGACAATAAGCTGGGTGATGCGATTGGTGAACACAACCTTGGCCAATCGGTCACGATTGATGGCGTGACATTCCAGATGAACGATATTATGGCTATGTACGCCCAAAGAAATAACGAACATGCCCGAAAGGCCATTGTTTTTGGAAACAAGATGCCCGAGGATTTGTACAACAAATTCACGACATATCTTGAAAAAGAACACCCAAATTATGTTAAATTTGTCGATAAAGTCAAAGAAATCGTTGGGGAGAGATATGAAGAGGCCCGGCAGGTGATGGCTGACTCGTTCAATGTTGTTATGCCAAAAGAGTCGGATTACTTCCCGATGTTCCGGGTTCGGTTTGATGCGGTGGCGGATCCGGAGGCAAAGTTTGCGATGGATCTTATCGCAGACGCCGATCTCAAAACTATGGGCGGAGTGGATTATACAGGGGCCGCGAAGGGGTTCACATTCAGCCGGCAAGAAATCGCTGATCGCAATCAGCAACCGATCAGTCTTGACTTCATGGGTGACGCACTGCGCGCGATTGAGACGCAGGAGCATTTTATCAATTTTGCAAAGATCCAAAAAATGATCAACGGAATAAAAGGGGACGAGGCCCTGCGTAACGCTGTAACTTATAATCATGGCGCAGAGGCGTGGGCGGCTCTTGATGATTATTTCAATATCGCTATCAATCCAAGAATAAATAAAGTCAGCCTTGACTTTGTATCAAAAAGAGTGCGCGTAATGCGCAAGGCGGTGGGAACGGCGTATCTTGGATTTAACGTTGTTTCGGCTCTCAAACAACTTCCATCGGCACACTTGGCCCTTCCGTGGACGAATCTTGTACAACTTCATAAGAGCATAATCAATGTGGTGTGGTCTGCGGTAAACGGAGGCGAGTTAATTAACAAAATTTACGAACTCGATCCGTCGATTAAAAATCGCGTCATGGATAGAGACCTTAATGAATTCCGGAGTAATTATCCTCGGCTGGCGAAGAATGATATTTTTCGTGGATTACAGATCGCCCACGATCAATTAGGCAAAAGCGCGTTCGACCTTATTTTGCTGATGGACAAGTGGACGGTTCTGGCTTCTTATGATGCCGTCTATGAATCACAAAGAAGGATCGTTGGAGATGAAGAGGCCAGAAAGATCGCCCATGAGGTCTATATCAAAACACAGAACCAAGGGCGCATGATTGACCTCCCTGAACTTTATCGGACAAATAATGAGTTTCTGCGTATGGTGCTCATGTTCACGAACCAATTAAATTCAATTTATAATATGTTGCGCGAAGGCGTCCCAAATAACATTACGAACAAAGAATATGGTAAGGCAATAGCCCAAGTCTCGTCAATCGTAGTGTCGTCGTTCTTGATTTATCTGGCGTCTACCGGAGGCACGTTGCCAGATCCGGATGATGAGGACGCATTTTTGCAATGGTTTGATGCCTTGGCTGGATCCGCGGTGTCCGCGTTGCCAATCGTTGGAAATCTTGTTTTAAGCGGAGCGCGCGGATATTCTCCATCTATCAGCCCGGCGGATTCTGTTATTCAAGGACTTAAGAGGAGTCTCTGGCGATTTAAGAACGAAGAGTATGGCCGAGGCGCCGCGGAGGTGTTGCTTAACGCCGGGATTGTGGCCGGAGTTGGCCTTCCAATGACACAGCCGCTGCGCACAATTAACGGTGCGATTGATTATATTGACTCAAATACCGACGACTGGCGCAGACTGATTTGGTCAAGGAGCGCTCTGAATGAGAAGTAACGTAGTTTTATAGATTAACACCTAAGGAGATTACACCCATGAAATACGAAGGAGAAGAGAGAAGAAAAAACCTTAATGGAGACGTTAAGGTGATCGCTGATCTTTTTTTAAGCGCGTTTAATAAGCTTGAGACAAAGGTCGACGAAACAACAAAAGCGATTGGAGCGCTAGATTGCAAGGCCCACGCAGAAGTTTTAAAACAGTTTAAAGATCATGTTAGGGATGGACGGACGTGGAGAGGCGTTCTTGTCGGCGTAATTTTATCTCTTTTCGGATTTGCGATTGCATGGGGAGGGCTTAAAACTGATGTTAATCATCTAAATAGGGCCGTAGAAAAATTAGAAAAATTTCATGAGCCCAGAGCAAGGTAAAACCTTAGGAGGCGTGTATGTCTGAGAAGTTTTCAATAGCAAAATTTTTTAAGAGCTTTTTTGAGATTTTGCCATGGATTAAAACAACAAGGCATTTGATCGGCATTGCCATCATTCTCGTCATCTGTCTTGGCGTATATCAGAAATTTTTTAAGAAGAATAACGTACAACAGACAACGATCAAAGGGAACGTCGATAAGCTCACCATCATTCAGAAGCCGTCCCGGTTCTTTATACCGTTCGCTGAGGGAACGGTTGGCCAAGATAGCAACGGCGGAGGATTTGATGCCTCTATCCGGGCAGGCGTTCGCGTTGAGTTTTAAGAAAGGACGACTTATGATAAAGTTGGCTTTTTACAAAGACACAAAGAGCATTTGGAGCAAGCTTATTTGTGCGTGGACTGGCGTGTTCAATCAGAACGTCGGATCATACAGTCACTGCGAGATCGGGTTTTTTCTTCAAGGACGATGGGTGTGGTACTCAAGCGCATCGAGAAATTCTGATGGATCTACCGGGACGAGGTGGATCGAAGATGAAGATCTGTTTTCTCACCCGGATCGATGGGATGTTTTCGATGTCAAGCCGATTAGATCTATCGAGGACATGGTGCATACCTGTGAGGAAGAATGCGGAAAGAAATATGACTGGTTAGGCATCTTTGGGTTTGCGACGATCTTTGGCCAGATCAACGCAAAAAAGAAGTGGTATTGCTCAGAGATCTGCAATTATGTATTTTTTGGCAAGTGGAAAAAAAGGATCAGCCCAAAAGGGCTGTTTAAAAAAATCAAACCATATATTGTTTAGCCATCCCAACAGAAATGGATCCGGGGCGAAGCTTAGGAATAAAGATTGACGGCTTTCTGAGCTTCGGCTTTGAGAGTGTGAATATAAACCCCGATCTCCACACCTCTCCTATTCTTTTTCCATAAAAAATATATTCGGCAAGGCGCTGTTGATCAATGCAGGCGATCGTCTCCGCGTCAAGCCCGGTACAGTCAACAAGATCTATTTCTTCGGTGGTATTTTCCATAGAACCCTCCATGCAAGCTTCAGTCGATACATGAAGCTTTTGTTATACAAAAATCTGTGCATTTCATCAGCGTTTCTTTTTGCCTCCGTGACGATTTGCTTTCTTAATTTCTTGTTTTTTCGTCCGCTCAATGTCGATCCTCCTGTTCGTAATTTTAGTTCTTAGATCGTCGAGAATCCTTTTCTGCTCTACCTCTTGTCCTAAATACATGTTCTTTTCTGCCTGATCAATAAATTCAATGGCCTGCTTTAGGTTTCCAATTTGTGAAAGCGCCACCCCAGCCTGATATAGCAACAAAAAATCATTCGGCATGTTCTGTAATCCCTCTTCGATCAAGTACCATGCCGTCAGAAACCTGCCCTGCTTAAAGTAAAAATCTATCCTGTTAAATCGCGGCTTGGCAATCTGCGGGGCATAAAACATTTGGTATCGTTGATACCAGTCAATTGTTTTGTACATGACCATGCAGACATGAAGCTGGGTGACGTAATAAACAACAATCCCCACGTAAACATACCCAGAGAACGGAAGCATGTTGATAAGATGGGACAAGAAGAACATCATGAATACAATAGGAACGGCCATATACCGATCTGCGTTAATCTGTACCGAAGAAGTGATTGCCGACCATTGCAGTATTGATAGCACAGTGAACACCCACATGATTCTCATGTACCCAGTGAAATAAAACATCAGAAAAGCCGATAGCCCTACGGCGATCAATCCTTTTAAAAACTCAAGATTGAAACTGTAGCATTGATCGTTTTTTTCTTTTGTGATTCCCCACCAATACAGGCTCGGATTGTTTATGAGAACTCTGCCGGGGGCGAGCATGTTGAAAAAATAAAATCCAAAGGATTTAACAATAATAATAATCCGGGCCGGCCCAAATACTCTTTGCTCTTTACAAAGGATTCTGTCCATTCGAGCCTTTATCCTCACGCAAAGTTCTTTTCTTTTCCAAAGAAAGACCGGGACAATTAATAAAGGCAGCCACGGAGCGATGTCCATGTATAGGATCGGAGCAAAAAAGGCAAGCGCGTGATTCCAAAAAAAGGTGCACGGATAAAACACAATTCCAAACGGTTTAAAGAGCATCATCAGCATAACCAAAATCGCCGAGATTGCGTAGCGCCTTCCATTAAGCCACATCGACGCCTGATGATTTGCCGGGTTTGCCACATAAAGTAAGGCCGCAAAGAAAGAAATCTGATTGTACCCAAACACCATATAGATCAATGCCCCGAGGCACGCGGTTGTATAAATACAAAGCATGTGGTCAAGCCACGGATGAGGGCCAAAGGTTCCGCCTCCATATGTCCGCGTTCCAAGTTCTCTAAAAAATTCTTTTACCATGGTCTTTAACGTTTTGGGAAGGGTCTTGTCTCCGCGCTTAGGATTCCAAAGCCGCATGTAGGTGATGATGTTGTTATAGACCTTAATGTCGTCTACGATGATGCTGTAAAAGATCGTCCTAAAATAAATTGCGATCGTAAACGCGAATATCAGAATTATCTCCATGCATTCTCCTTTTTAGTTTAGATTTTAAACACAACACAGAAGACTCGCCCAATTCTTTTTTTATGATGTCCGGCCACGTCTTTTCTAATTCCTTTAAAATCGAAATTGAGTAACAACAAGGACAGCCATTAAAAAGACGACGATGGACAGGGCAAAAAAGGCAATCATCGACACTGCCGTTTCTTCCCAGTTGATGTCTTTGTGTTTTTGATCCCATGAGTTCTTTTTCTCAAAATAACAATAATTGTTTTTTATGCACGAAAGGACATAATCAGCATTCGCCTTGCATGATACACCGTCAGGTTCAATCCAGGGCTGTCCTGCGTGGCACATCTGCCCTTTTCTACATTCTTCACACTGCCCATTCTCTTTTTCGTTTTTGGATTTTCCGATATCTCTGGAAATAATGTTTGTAACACAGTCCTTTGGCATAATGTCCTCTCCTACATAGTTTACATTTTTTTTCCTTTAACCGTTCCCGAGAACGCGCGTAATGATATACGCATAGGCCCATTGCATAAACAGGCCTGGCGCACTTTTTACAATCCACATCTCTTCCGTTTTTTATCGTTGTTGTCATACATTCTCCTTAAAAAGTTAAAATGCGCCGCGTCCATTTAGCACTGCTGGGACAGTTTTGCACAGTATCCACATATCCATCGCTAGCGTTCGGCGCTGTATATAAAAAAGATCCAATTTAAGCATCCTTTCAAATCCCACATCACTCCTCCCGCGAATCTGCCAAAGACCAGTAATGCCTGGCCTAACGAGTAAACGCGCCGTCTGCCGGTCGTCTTTATAATCAAATTGGTCTACTGGTAAAGGCCGGGGCCCCACAAGGCTCATTTCTCCGCGCAGTACATTGAAGATTTGAGGCAATTCATCAATGCTCAATCTGCGTATGATTTTGCCAACCGGCGTTATCCTTGGATCCCGGCGTATCTTAAAGAGCTTGCCGCTCGCTTCATTCAAATGCGCGATGGCTGATTGAAATTTTTCTGCATCTGGGATCATTGATCTAAATTTAAACATATCAAATTCAACCCAAAGCCGCCCTCTCCTGCGAGATTTATACAAAATTGTCCCTGTTCCTCTCGACTCGATCCATATCGCTAACGATGTAATGACAAAAATGGGGGAAGCCGCAAAAAGGATAACCATTGAAAAAATGATATCAAAAAGGCGTTTCACGATATCCATATCAATACCCGAGGATCCTTTCTATCAATACCTCTCACTTTTAATAGAACATACGGAACGATCTGCCATGAGTCATCTATCAGTATATCATTGTCGACGAGTAAATCCATCACCGATTCCGCTTTATTGGTGAGGTCAGAGGCCCTGTCATCCGGCATCCAAAAAGCCATTTCAATTCCTTTAACGTCGCCACAATGTTTTTTTGGAGACTGTTTCAATATTTGAATCGTAGCATTCTCGTGCCATATTAGATGACTATCCGACGGAACGATTACTTTCCTCCGTTTCCGAAACGACCATTTGATTTTTTTGCTGTTCTTTTTGCTTGGTATTCTTCCGTGTAAAACAATATCAGGTTGCTTGGTATTCATTGATCCTCTTTTTTATGTCTTATGTCTTTTCTCCATCGGAGGCCTTTTTTCTATAGTCCACATGCAATATTCATAAGAAGCAAAATCACCTAGTCCGCCGTATCCTCCGCACTGCTTTAAAGATTCAACACAATCTATGATTTCTCGGTTTCCTTTTTCTGCCAATTCAATTCCTCTTCTACCTCTAGCAATATATTCGTCGATGTGGTTAGGGTCAACCTGTTGATAAATCAATGGATTTATATGAACATCTATTCTTATTCTTTCATCTTTTTTATTTTTCATTTTCTCACACCCTTCATCTGTCTTTCGAGTTCTGCTATTCTTTTATCTACATAATCAGCTACAATTAAGGCTCGAATCAGCTTTTCATTTTCATCCTTCCTTGTTTCCAACTCTAACTTGATTACATGTTCCGCCAGCGACATCCATTCTTTCCTTCGGTACTCAAATTCCTTCTTGGCTATAGTTTTGTTATTGGGGTATCTTGCGTCCCAAAACTCACGGCAGAGGTCTTTTCCAAGTTTTTCGAGGGTGGTCATCTCACTCCCTCTCTTTCTGCGCCTTGAGGATGGCCTCTGCGAGTTCTTCATTCTCGTGACACCCGTATACAAACGCATTCGGCCCTAAATGAAAAAAACCCTGCAATAATTTCATCAATTCCTCCCTACTCAACTCCCTCCCAGCGGCGGCGAGGGTACAGTAGTCGATTGCTTCATTAAATCCAGCATTTCTTAATGCTTGTTCTTCTTCACTTAAATTTATTTCGTTATAAACTAAAACATGCTTCTCCGGCATCTTCCCAGAGGTCGACAGCACAGATTCTGCGAGGTCTACCAAGATGTCTATATGCTTTCCGGATATTGTCGTTTTGCAAACACTAACCGCCTCTTTGATTTTAGTTGTGTCCATCTTCTCCCCTCCCTCTCGGTTAAGTTAATTAAAGCTGGGGGCAGGGAATTGACGAGAGCCAGAGAGTCAGGCTTAAAACTTTCATCTCTTTGTACTCGTATAGTCACCCTGCATGATGGGGATCATGTTTTAACCCATCTTTAGCGTCTACCTATTCAGCCACCCCAGCCAAAGAACGATTACTTCACCTTATTCAAAAAATCTTTATTTTCTTTATACCACTTCCGTCGCTGATGCCTATTCATGCCTTGAAGCATTGGAACATCTTTTTCAGGTATTTCCCTAAACTTTTCCTTGCGCTTTTCTGGAAGGGCTTTAACTTCCTCCAACGATAATATATCTCCTCTGTCATCCATCTCTCTCCCCTTTCTTTATTGTTGCCGAAATTTATTCCTTCCAAAACTTATCCGCAAACATCCTCTCCCGCTCATCTTCCAAATAATCCTCTGCGTACTCTTCCCAATCAGGGCCTAGAATGTCCTCCGGCTCTTCTCCTGTCAGGTCAACGATCTGTTTGCGTAAATCTTTCATTTCCTCACCTCGATTCCTGATTCCTTTCCCAGACGCTTCAACTGCTGATTTCCTGCTGATGTGCTGTAGATCGTGCGGGTGTACATCACAAAATCGTTTCTCCCGTGCAAAATGATTCGGCCTTTTTCTAAGGTAAACCACAACGCCGGGCGCTTCTTCTTTTCCTTCCTCGGCGAGACTTTGTTGAGTTGGTATTCGTACACCCACGGCTTTAATCCATCTAGCCAAATATAGTGCCGCTTTATTTTTTTAATCTTATAATGCATTCCAATCACAAACAGTTTTTTGTCCAGTTCGGTCATATGAGACATATACTCGACCCAATTCCCCACTTTAAATTTACTCATCGTTGGCCTCCAAGAGTTTCGGGTTTTCGTAGATGTTGCCGATGACGGAAAGATGCTTGCTTTCAATTTTTGGGATATAGCAACCGCATCTGCTACCGTGATAATGAACACGACAACAATTAAATCTCGCCTCATCAGCATCATAAAAAACTTCAAAACAAACACTGGAATCATTATCAAACTGAAGTAGGTCTCCCTCATAAATCTCTTTCCCGTTCTTGTCGAGGAGGCCGGTAAATTGCATAAGAATAAACTGGTCTGGCTCAGTCATATAGTGTTTGTGACCTTCCGTATTACACGTAATAACTTTTCCATACCCATCCCAGTAAATAGCTCCGACAATCTCCATTTCTTTCACGTCTTTATCCCACGCTCTGAATTTAATTATTCTCATCGTTGGCCTCCGCTTTTGTAATCGCATCTTTTAACTTATCCATAAGCAACTTGTAATTCTTTAACGCTCTACCGGCGCATCCTTCGTTATAGGCAAACTTACACGCCTCAAGCAGATCGGGAGCCGCGGAGATTAGACGGGCGTTGGCAAAACGCTCGTCTTCTTCTTGCATACCAAACGCTCTTGGTGTTTGATGTATTTGTACCCTACAAATATATTTTTCTCTTTGACCTCCAAAAATCATCACCATTCCTTCCAGTTCATTGCTGATAAACCATGGTCCAGACGTATGCTTTTGTTTATTCATCTTTACCCTCCTTAAAATAACTGCCCTTGGCGGTTGTGGTTAATCATTTAAACCCCCATAAAATTGACACCTGCAAAAGACAAGCCGCGAACCAATAGAGCGTGCGAGGATAATTTTTCTCACATAAACAGGTGACCATAATCACCACATACGCACCAACAGTATCTTTATCAGGTTATCGCTGGTCATTTTTTCTCCCCGTCAATTAGCAAATCTTCTGTCTCTCTCGGCCTGTCTCAGGGCTTCGTCGAGAGAGTCGCCCGCCCCCGGCTTTGACTTCCTAAAATCTTTTGCGCCGGGACAATCCGTAAAATGCGAAATCCAGACGCCGTCTTTATCCTTGGTAATAGGCATCGACTTGACATTTTTAGTCGTGGCCCACCAGATTTCCTTTTTACACCGCTTGCACCTGGTCGGCTCATCGAGATTGACAACCACAACGGCCCCGCCATTGAGTGTGATCTCAACAAACGGTTTGCGCCCGTGATCGTATTCGTTAAGCATTTCGTGAGTGGTCATTTGTAAATCCTTTTGTGAGTTCTTATACACAATGAGCCCCTTTCGGGGCCCATCATGTATTTTCCGTGGCCGGACTCAGGAGGCCGGGGGAGCCTCCCTCTACAAAGCTTCATAATGTGCGACGATTTCTTCATATTTACTTATCGGGATTTCTGATGTTGCGCCAATCTCGTGATGGAAAGATAGATACTCTTTTACTTGGTCGTGACTGTGTCCCTTTGATCCTGCGATTGCCAGCAATCGTTTTCGTTGTGGTTCGCTGATATAGAGGACAGTTGGCCCGTCGTTGGGCGTTTGGGGGCCTTCTTTCCTATAACCTGTCTCAGGGGGTGGCGTCGTAGGCCCGACGTTCTCATTTGTTTCTTTTGGGGCACGCTCTTGGGTTTTTGCGTCTTCATCAAAAACGGCGTCTTCCGCCTCCCAATTGGTGTTATCTTTTGCGACGCTCATGTCGGCCATTACATCGGTTTTGATTGTGTTGTCCATGGCAACCGCTTTTTGCAATTCAATTGACTTAGGAAGCAGCTTCATCAACTGGATCAACACGGTTTTTTTGCACATAGATCCCGGGTCTGTCGCCCAAGGTGTATCTTTCAAAAAATACGGAGCTTTGACTTCGACATAAGATTTTTTCCCTTCGTCCCATTCTTTTGTCACCCAGCACTTAGAATGCTTTTTGCCATGATCCATACATTCATCAACGCTCATCACATGAAAAATTTCTGCTTCATGTTTTAATACGGCAATCGCAAAGTAGGCAATCACATCGCCCCGGTTTTTGAGCAGTCGTTTGTGTCTTAAGAAAGCGTTCGTTCCGTGCTTAAAATCAAACTGGTCGTTTTCTCTCACCTCTTGCGCGTCGAGACTTACTGCGCTGCTGTGCCTATAAAATAAATCAATGTACCCCTTATACCCAATTTGGAATTGGGCTTCCAGAACTTTGTTCCATCTTCCAGTCGCCGGATCTTTCCTGCTGTTGTTGAATGGGATGATGTATGCCTGCCCCTCAATGTTGGGTTCAAGCCCTAACTGCGCAGATTGGAAAAGCGCTCCCATGAAAGATTGAGGGGTGCATTTGTACAGTTTTGGATTTAACCGCAGCGTGGTTAATGCAATCCTCACAAGCCTCTCTGGGTTCATGTGAGAAGGCATGGCCTCGCCCAGCGTTTTAAGAGACTTTTTTACTATTGTTTCGATTGAAGCGATTCCATCGGTCGCTTGTTCTTCTGCCTGTTTGGCAACTTCGTTTTGTTTGGCCATCTTTTTTCCTCCGTTTATTTCTTTGCGTTAGTTATCCTAAGCACCCGCGTTTCGGTTTCTTTGGAATATCGGTCATAAAGCATGTCTACTTTTAAGGCGACCGTATCAACGCTTCGCCGTTTCTGTGATTTCCAAGTAACCGAATATATGTCGGTGACGATTCCGAGTTTCCCGCCGATTCGTTCTTTGATAATCGCCTCAAGGTCATCTTTTTCTTTGATAAGATTTTCGATGTGCATCTTAACCTCTTGCAGATAACGGATCCGATCATTCATATCATTAGCCTCTTCCACCTCATCTGTGTGCGATGGATTCAAGCGCAGAACAACGTCTTTATTGTCCATGCCCATTGCGATCGGAGGCGTTCGGTCAACAACCATTTTCCAAAATGTGACGCCGGAAGCAATGATGATGTCGTAAAACTTTTGATCAAATTCGATTTTTTTCTCAATGTATTTCTGGCCTCCGCAGAGACAGGCAACCCATCCAATTTTTCGTTTGGATAAACCCAATTGAACCATAACCTGCACAATAACATGGGCCGGCAGCTCATCGGGATCAGACCATTGTTTCCACGCCCAAGCATTCACGGTTTTAATCTCAACCAACTCATCCGTCCCGGCAATAATATTGTCGAGTTCGCATGAAATAAAAGAATGTTCCGGATGGACGTACCTTGTTTTACGTGCGATCAATTTAACTTCGTGATCGTCGCTGAATTTTTGTGAGACGATTCTCTCAAGTCGAGTCCCCCACTCAACAGCCTGATTGTCTGAAAGATCGTCCGGCTCAAGCTGGCCGGTCTTTTCTGCCCATAATTGCAACGGGCTTTTGTACGGGCTCATGCCCATAATGGCCGGAAAGTCGCTGGCCCCGATATAGTTCATTCTGTCATTCGGCATGAGATTCTCCTTTAATTTTTTTTATAATGCTATCAAACTCAAGATTCATGTTTGTTGTCTTCTGCATGTAAAACATCATGATTGCCTGAGCCATCCAGCAGTTCACGTTCGGAGGCGGGATTTTAAGCGCCATTAGTTTTACATATACTTTCGCTAGATACGCGCAAAATTCTTCAACGTCTTTCTCCATCCTCATCCTTTTTTTTGTTTGTCTCAAATAAAGATAAGTTTTTTTCTCTTAATCCGTTTTCGACCTCCTCTAAACATCTTTTCCCAAAACAACGAATGCTTAATAGTTCCGGTGGCGTTTTAATGATCAACTGATGCGTCTCCGTTATACCGGCACTGCATAACGCATTGAACGTTCTGGCCGAAAATTGAAAATAAGATAGGTGGGGAAGCCTATCCATCCAGTCCGCTATTAACTCATTAATACGAAGCAAGCGCCATTCGGCTTTTCTTTTTGCCAGAATTAACCTTTTCAATTCAACGTCCATTGTTTTCTCCATCCAATTGGAGCGCGGGACAGGGATTTGACAATGCAGATACGGGGGACGCCGTCGTCTGCGCATTGTAGAGTCACCCTGCATGGCCTTGTGTTCTTGGCCTAGCCGCGGGAGGCTTAATTTCATCCCTCCCGTTCGTCTACCTATTCCGACACCCGCGCATTAACTTTGTCTTAGGGATAAAACGCCCCTATGTAAGCCCCAAGTTCTTTTTGATATTCAACGTTTCCGTTAATCTCGTCGCTTAATAATTTATACGCGAAAGATAAAAAAGCATTCATGTCAAACGCTTTGTCAAATTTTTCTAATGCTTTTGCTCTTTCGAACATGACGCGCGCGCGATCTAAGTCAAAGACCCTGATCGAAAGCGGCGTAGAACCGGGGCTATGGGATCCAAAAGCCTCAGGCATACACGCACGAATTATTCTGACGTGATCTTCGGCCTCTTTGTTTGTGTTGAAAGCCGCGATGGCCTCTCCTTTAAACATAACGTCATATCGTTTTCCGTAGATCATTTTTGCCTCGCTTATTTGCTCCCGGATTCTTAACAAGAGCATAATATATATATTGTAAAATGTCAAATGATTTTTTCAACGGTTGCGCCGGCGATTCTCTTTTTTCTGCGGTTTCTTTCATTGATCGCTTGCCGCATACGAAAGTTTATGTGATCCGCGTTTGCTCCAATCATGGTGTGGGCAAAACAGTATTTATTTGGGTTTCTTTCGGCCAACCTTGTCCCGCAGAATGGGCAGAATCGTTCTTTTGACATGTGACGTCCTTTATGGCTTCTTCTCTATTTGCCACATGCAATATTCATAAGAAGCGAAATCTCCTAATCCGCCATAGCCCCCATTCGGCCTCAAAGACTCAACTCCATCTATTATTTTTCTGTTTCCCTTTTTTGCTTCTTCAATTCCTCTTTTTCCGCGAGCAATATATTCTTCGATATGGGCAGGATCAACTTGTTGATAAATTAATGGATTTATAGGAACGTCCATGACCCCTCCTTTTGATATTTTTATGGCCCTTTCGTAAACCTCCATCAACATTTCGTAATTCCGATCTGGATTATAAAGTTGCTTATACTGGCCGTATGCCTCTATCCCCATCGCAGTAACCAAATCCGGGTTGTCGATCAAAAGTCTCAATTTTCTAACAAGATCGTTTTTGTCCCCCGGATTAAATAAGATGCCGGTTCTCCCGTTAATGACTCGCTCTTTAAGAGCGCCGATATTGCTGGCGATGACCGGAACGCCACATGAATATGCCTCAACAATAACGAGTGAAAAAGTTTCATAACATAACGATGGAACAATCACGCAGTACGCATTTCGTATATAATTTAATGTTTCAGTTTGAGATTTTTTTCCTACAAATTCAATGTTTGTTCCAAGATGATTTTTAATCATTGATCTATTTTTTGGCAATATTTCTCCGACAATTTTCAGATTTATACCGGGCAACTGCTTCCATGCGTCGAGTAAAAAATGAATGCCCTTATAGTCACGCAGGGCTCCAACGAAGAGAAAATAACCAGTGAAACGCCGCATTGACACGGCGTCATTAACTAAATCAAAATGCCGCCCATGGTCAATGTCAGTTATTATTTCATGAGTGTCCATTTTTTAATTCCTTTAGTCAAACAAAAATAGACGGTGGCTTTGGAATATGTTCTTTAACCGGCCGCCATAAATGCAAACAATGTGGATGTTGGTTGATGTACTCGCTCTTCGCTGGGTGTAACTGCATCACAACCTCTTCCTCTCCCCAGAACAAATCTTTTACAAAACACATCTCCTTCCAATTGGGGCATCGATTGGTGAGGGAAACAGAGACGTGCTCCCATTGTGGAATAAATCCTTTTCCATCGGTTGCAATTATGCAAATCGTATTGCCTTCAAATGGGATCTTAAAGGCTCCGCACATCCCAAACCGTTTGTCTGAACCAAGCTCTCCATCATGGATTCTAAAATTTTCAAGATGATTGTTATTTTTTCTCATTCCTCTTGTCATGTCCTTTCCCTCCAAAATGGAGCGGATGAAACGGTGTTGCCGGCGAGGCTTGAGGTTCCTACACCGACACTAGGATTTAACACTCGCACGCCCTACAACGTCCTAGATTCGTGGGTCTGCGGCGGAGGCTGGTACGGGCCCCCGGCGTTCCATCCGCTAATTTATTTTTTACTTATAGGACAGTAGCCAGGAGTCCCTCATCCCGGGTATGGACTTTAACAAATTCAACCGGGCTCTCTTTTTGCTGTACAAATCCAATACACTCAAGGATCGCAAACGCGCACCCTTCTTTTTTGCATAATCGCCCGGCCTCATCTGCCGCGTCTTCAAAAGACGTGTGTTCGTGCGTAGGCATGCGACTCTCGCCGGTTTTTTCTAAATTCATTACCATCCAAAACTTATCCATTCGTACCTCCGTTTTCCATGATTGTTTTATGGTTTCGACACAAAATCCTTTCTTTGTCAATCCACGGATTTTTTCTATTATCCTAAGATGATCGTCGGTGTATATCGAAGATATTCCACCGTTTCTTTTCCCGGAACGCCTTTTCTTTTTTTCATATATCGGCATTGGTAGCAGTCCTTCGTTCCGATAAAAATAAATGAGAGACATGCTTATGCCTGCTATTTTTGCTAATTGTGTAGCAGTATATTCTTTACGCGGCATCAATAATCCCCCGCGGATAAAATTCAAGGTGCGGCTCTTCGTTCACGAAGCAAAAGACACCATTGAACAGCGCCATAGCCATGTCATGGGCCTCTCCCATATCCCGCGCCTTAATCCTGGCCACGCAATCCTTATCAAATGTTTTCCCGTTGATTTTATGAACGTGCACCTGACCAAACGTCACATAAAACGTCTTCACCGGGCACCGTTTGTCAAGCCACGCGATGATGTCGACCTCCACTTCAAAGTCGTCTTTCCATTTCGACACAAATTCTCGTTTAAATTCCTGATAGTGTTCAAGGGCGGTCTTGTTCCCCGTGACGAGTAAAAGCAGGGCCAAGGCCAGCTGGGCCGGCCCGGATCCTTCATATCCCCACATAAAGCCATCTGGGTTATGGCGCAGCACGTCCAAGCTTCTGCCAGCAAAAAGTTCTTTACCATCAACCCAAACACGCCCGTCCGTAATTTCTCCCTTAATCTTCATTGTCTCGTCCTTTGATTGTTTTTGTGTTTCTGCGCCCATCTCGTCGTAATGTATGTATTATGACACACCAATGCTATTTTGTCAAATTTATCCGATTGATAGTTTTTCCGCTAAAAAGCAAACCGTCTTTCTCATTTCAGAATCCTCGATCAATCCTTCGGACATAAGAGTCTCTTTTTCTTCGCGTTGGACAATTTGATCGTAAATCTTAAAAAAGTGCGCCCTCTCGATTCCGATGTTTTCAGACATGCAAATTGACCGCCACCCGATCCCGTCAACTGCGCGCCCAATCGCTGGATGTGAAAACTCTGGCTGCCCATAACACCCGACTCGCGAAACGACCAATAAAACCTCGGACCACGCATCCGCGGGCAACGGCAGACTGTGCGCGATGGCGTTTTTTCTTATTAGCGCGATGATGTTTGTGCTTTGATTGATTTCTTCTTTTGTCGCCATAATTTTTTTTACCGATGCCACAAATTGATTATCCGGGATGTCCTTCAGCATTTCCCAACATAGATTTAGATCAATAACCTTATTTGGAAACGATTGAAAAAACAATGCCAACATTTTTTTAAATATGTCCTGCGTCACTTTTCATCCTTTCGTCAAACTGTTTTAAACTTGCCAATGTTTGTTTCTGGGCGTTTGTTAGTTGTGGTTTTGTGTTTCTCCTGCACCAATTCCTAACTGCGGCTCTCCAATCCTTCATCTGCGCCCTACCAACCTTCCATCCATTGCTTTCGTAATGGTCTATAAAAGCCCCGGCATCTATAATCAGCCCAACACCGCCAGCGTAGTTTTTAACGTCTTCT
Source organism: Sulfuricurvum sp. (assembly GCF_041651515.1). Lineage (GTDB taxonomy): Bacteria > Campylobacterota > Campylobacteria > Campylobacterales > Sulfurimonadaceae > Sulfuricurvum. The sequence continues at coordinate 12,962 of NZ_JBAZJF010000013.1, read as the reverse complement.
ATTGTTGGCCGCGCGGTTTGTTTTCTCCCCTTAACAATCCCCTCTTTCTTATCTTCATTTTCATTTTCCATATGTAGTACATGTGTAGCTACATATGTAGGAGCACTTATCCCCTTTTGTTTGTAACGGTTTAGGATGTTTTTTCGTCTACTTTCAGAGTATTTTTTACGTTTTTTTGTCTCATTTTCCATTCGTTTATTGTAGTACAAACCATCCGCATCTATTTCAAATTTTTCATACACATCTTCTACATATGTACTACATATGTAGAGCATGTCTTTTTCGGTCAAGTGACCTTTTTGGTGTTGGAGGCAAAGAAGACGGATATATTTCCCAACATCTTCATCTGACATGGTCAGTGTTCCACTGATAAAATCTGATGTGTAAAATAAAACAGCAGGATCTTTTGGCACATTATCTCTCAATCGTAAATAAAAAATCCCCCGGACGGTTCTGGCTGGTCAAGGCACTGGTGTGATAAAACACCTTCCCCGTCGGGGGATTTGAATAAAGACATCTTTTTTTGTGGATATTTACCTTGACCATGTTTTTATTTTATCACCAGTTAATCACTTGTCAAGAATTCTTGTAATGCATACTAAAAAAACAGAATTTTGTGTTTTACGTGGAATGACTAAAAAAATAACAATGTGTCTAAAAAAATAAACAAAAAAACATTGACACACATCAAAAAATATGAAATTATCAGTTACTCAAACATGGCGAGTAAGGGGCAACGCCAAAAACTTCCTTAACATTTCAAAATTTCACACCAAAGAACGGAGCCGCCGTGCCCGAACAAGAAGAACAGAAAAAAAACACTGGTGGCCGACCGTCAAAATTCTCTCAAGAAATAGCGGATGAAATATGCAAAAGACTGTCCAGCGGAGAATCTCTGCTCAATATTTGTAGAGACGACCATCTACCGACTCGAATCTCTGTTTATAATTGGTTGCTAGACGGCAAACACGAGGCGTTTTTTAACAATTACGCGCGTGCTCGAGAGTTGCAGGCAGAATATTTATTTGACGACTGTTTGGATATCGCCGACGATGGAACAAACGATTGGATGATTATTCATAAACGATCAGGGGAAGAAGAAGAGGTTCCTAACCGAGAGGTTCTGGACAGGTCTCGGCTTCGGGTTGACACTCGCAAATGGTACCTCTCAAAAGTTCTTCCCAAAAAGTTTGGCGAGCAAAAAACCGGCAATGTCAATGTGATTATTAATATCTCTGAACGGATCAAAGAGGCGCGCAGCCGAATTGATCCTGCGCTCAGGGTGTTCAGCGAGCGAGAAACATGACCGAAGAAGAAGAAATAGTTCAGCAGGTGGGTGCCCTGTCCCTCGATCCTGATCAGTTCGTGTTGTATGCGTTCCCGTGGGGGCAGAAGGGCACTGATTTAGAATTGTTCAGCGGACCATTGGATTGGCAAGCCGATGTCCTTAAAGAGATTTCTAAGCGTTTACGCGCGGGCAAAATGACCGTTGCAGAGGCCATCAAGTACGCCATCGCCTCAGGTCACGGGATTGGGAAGTCTGCGTTGGTTGCAATGGTGATTCTGTGGGCGATGTCAACGTGCGAAGACTGCCGCGGCGTTGTCACAGCCAACACCGAGAATCAGTTGAAAACCAAAACGTGGTCTGAGTTGGCAAAATGGCATCGCATGTGTATCACCAAAGATTGGTTCAATCTCACCGCCACATCAATTTATTCGTCTGATCCGGAGCATGAAAAGACGTGGCGCATCGACATGGTTCCATGGTCGAAAGATAAAACAGAGGCGTTTGCGGGCCTGCACAACAAGGGAAAGCGGATTATTGTTATTTTCGACGAAGGATCGGCAATTATTGATCAGATTTGGGAAGTCACCGAAGGGGCCCTGACCGATGAGAACACAGAGATTATTTGGCTTGCATTCGGAAACCCTACACGCAATCAGGGTAGATTCCATAGTTGTTTTAATTTACATCGGCATAGATGGATCCATCAGCAGATTGATAGTCGTACCGTGTCTATCACCAATAAGAAAGAGATTCAGAAATGGATTGACGACTATGGTGAAGACTCAGACTTCGTGCGTGTCCGTGTTAAGGGAGAGTTCCCGCACGCATCTGATCATCAGTTTATTCCATCCGATATTGTCAATGCGGCTCGTGGTCGACACCTCGACCCGTCAATGTATAATTTTTCTGCCGTCGTGATCGGAGTTGACCGCGCGTGGAGCGGATCAAATGAGACAAAGATTTATCTCAGACAAGGCCTGATGAGCCGTAAACTTGCGACGTTCCGCAAAGACGAGGATGATTATTTGGTGGCCGGGCATCTGGCGCGGTTTGAGGATGAGTATCAGGCCGATGCGGTGTTTATTGATTTTGGTTATGGCACAGGGCTTTTCTCTGCCGGCAAACAAATGGGCCGCAAATGGATTTTAGTGGCGTTCGGAGGGGCCGCGGACGATCCTACCTATGCCAATAAACGCGCCGAAATGTGGGGGCTAACAAAGCAATGGCTCAAAGAAGGCGGCGCGATTCCTGATGAACAGGATTTATGCACCGATCTAATCGCCCCGGAAGCCTATTCAGTACAGACCGGGCCCAACGCCGGGAAGTTGATTTTAGAGTCAAAGGACGATATGCAGGCCCGCGGGATCGAGTCACCGGATGATGGCGATGCGCTGGCGCTGACGTTTGCCAAGCCGGTGCTGAATAAGAGCCAGCGGCAGTTCAAAGACCTGACTGAATCAACCCCCGAGACGTATGATCCGTTGTCGACAAAGCAGGAGCAGAGTCGCACGGCTGTTTATAATCCGTCAAGTCCATTGGCTCAGGTTGTACAGAAGAGGCCACAGGCGTGGCTTGATTTACACACAGTTAAAAAATAGGAGAGACCATGATTTTATTCTGTATGAAAAACAAAATGAACAATGCAATCATCGAACTATTCGCCAAGAATCGTGATGAGGCTAAAAAGAAATTAGCTGAGGTGATGTGTCTGCATGAAGGAAACATTGACAGGGATTATGACGTCAGTTTTGCGACGGAGAATCATCAAGCAGGCGTGTCGCAGGAAAAATAAAAAAGGAGATAGACATGTGCGTATCAACACCAAAAGCTCCTGAGGCGCCCAAAGCATTGCCGCCACCGGATCCGGCGCCCGTTCCAACCCCGGACGAGACGTCTACTCAATCGGCAGAGCAAAGCAGAAGGGCGCGTCTACAACGGTTGCGCGCAGGGCTTGCGTCTACAATCAAAACCTCTCCGAAAGGCGTGCTTACCACCGGTGAAGGTATGTATTCATCAATGGGCGGCAAAACCAAGCTGGGGGCATAACGATGGTTAAATCAATGTACGACAATCCTACAAGCCAGCAGTTCGGCAATAATCGCGTATCGAAGAAGGCAGAGTTCGAAAAGCGATTCAACGCCATGAAAGATAAGGCTGTTCATTACACAACGTCGTGGAAGGATCTGTCTAAGTTTTTAAATCCTACGCGCGGCTTGTTCGATGGAACAAAAAAGGATCGCGGGCAGATGATTGATCACAAGATCATTCTGGACTCTCACGCGACCGGCTCCATCAGAAAAAGCGCGTCTGGATTAAATTCTGGGATGACATCAAAGAATCGTCCATGGTTTAAGCTGATGATTGCAGACGGTGAGATATCTGAAATGCCGAATGTTCGCCTGTGGCTGGATGAGGTACAAAAGCGGATGTATGATATTCTGCGCGGATCAAATATCTACGGCACGTTTCAAAATATCTATGAAGAGTTACTGACGTTTGGGACTGGGTGCTTTATTCTCCTTGAAGATTTTAATACCGTTATCCGATCTCGGTGTTTTACGATCGGAGAGTATTTTCTTGGTATTGACAAAACAGGCCGGGTGAATTCATTTGCAAGATCGTTTGAAATGACGGTTGGTCAGATGGTTTCAACGTTTGGGCTTAAGAACTGTCCTACGACAGTACAGGCAGACTGGGAATCCAATCAGGTTGACAGACCACATATTGTCCGGCACTTGATTGAGCCTAATGAGAACCCGGCAGGAATGATGCCGCAGTTTACGATGATGCCGTTTAGATCGGTGTACTGGGAAGAGGGCAATTGCGATGAAGGAAAGTTTTTAGATGTCCGTGGGTACAAACGATTTCCCGTTGTTGCCCCGAGATGGAGTGTTCCAACAACAGATATTATTTATGGGTTCGGGCCGGGATGGGAGGCGCTTGGGGATGTTCGGGAGTTACAGAAAACGAAATTTGATAAATTGATGGCGCAGGCGAAAAGCCATAACCCGCCGGTTCAATCTGACGCCAGCGTAGAAGGACACCCGAATCTCCTCCCCGGCGGAGTGACAAAAACCTCCGCGAGTGTTCCAAACGCTGGCGTGCGGGCGTCGTATCAGGTTGATCCCAATATTGCATCGTTTCTCGAGGCCATTAACGACACCAAGGCCGCAATTGATCGGCACTTTTTTACTGACCTGTTCACCATGATCTCGGCAATTGATTATGGTCAGGTGACGGCAATGGAGGTCGCTGAGAAGAAACAGGAAAAGATCATGCTGATGGGCCCCATCTTAAATCAGCTTGATGAAGAAATGCTGGCGGACGTTATTTCGTTGTTGTATGGAATCATGGATGATAACGGAATGATCCCTCAGCCTCCTTCTGAGATAGAAGGACGAGAGGTCAAAGTCCAGTACATTTCGATTTTAGCCCAGATGCAGCGGGCGGTTGGCACTGAAAAAATCGAGAAGGTTATTGGATTTATCGGGCAATTAGCGCCGGTTAATCCGAATATTGTTGATGTTGTCAATTGGGATGAGGCCGTGAGATTGTATGCTGATATGGAAGGTGCACCAGAAAAAATCCTAAACGATCCGGTGTTTGTTGAAGAAGTGCGAGCGTCAAGGGCACAACAGGCGCAGGCCCAGCAAGCGCTCGCGGCGTCCGATGTGGCCGCAAAGGCAGGGAAGACCATGTCTGAAACAGAACTCGGGAAGAACTCGGCGTTAGACGTTTTAAGGGAGTCCGTACCGGCACAGCAATGAAACGAATCGAAAAAATAGATCGGTGTATTATTTATTGTGTTCTAAAAGGACACTATCAAGACGCAATGATACTGATATATCAGGCGATAGAGGAACGTGAGCAAATCAATGATCGAAAAAAGAAAGCCCGAAAGCCCGCAGGAAAAAGAAAGCAGGGTTCGTGAGCGGAGACTAAACGATCTTAGGGTAATTCTGAATTTACCCGAAGGCCGCAGACTGGTTTGGTGGATCCTGACGATCTGTAAGGTGTTCGTTGATGGGTACGTCCCCGGCGATTCTGGCTATGAAACAACAAGGAACACGGGAATAAAGTGGGTTGGTCATTGGCTGTTAAATTTAGTGTTTGAAGCAAAGCCGGCGGCGTTCACTCAAATGCAACGTGAGCATGCGTCGGAATTAAAGCGCGAAGAACTCGTTGAAGAAGAATATATCGAGCAAAAAGATATTTTAGAACCAAAAGACGAATAGGCCCAGTCTACGGAATCGGTCTACTAGTCGCAAAAGGAGGGTAGTACAATGGCAGGAGAAAACGAACAAGCAGGTGCAGGAACCCCGGCAGGAACGCCAGCTGGGACTCCGGCATCAGGCGCAGAAGCGGCTAAATCTGGTCAAGAAGGGGCCCAAGGGGGCGCTCAAGGCGCAGCTGCGGCTAAGGGTGGAGACAAGGGCGGCGAAGGCGAGAAAGGCCCTAAAAGCCTGCTCGGCGGCGCCCAAGGTGAAGATGGAGGAAAAGGAAAAGAAGGAGAATCTGGCGCTCAAAAGGGCGAAGGTGGAGTGCCCGAAACGTATTCTGTGAAAGTCCCGGAAGGGACGCAGGTTGATCAGGCATTGATTGATAGCCTGACACCGATCTTGAAAGAAAACAAGGTTTCGCAGGAAGCGTTTCAAAAGATCGCCGATGTTTACGCGACTCGCGTTCAGGCAATGCAGGCCGAGTCTTCCAAGGCAATGGCCGGTGAGTTTGCGAAAACAGTGAGTGAATGGCAAGAAGAAACAAAAAAAGATCACGGAGCGTCTTTGAAAGAAGTGTTGTCTTATGGGGCGCGCGCCATTGATAAACTCGGGTCAGTAAGGCTTCGAGAAGTCTTGGATGATACCGGGCTGGGGAATCACCCTGAGATGGTGAAGTTTTTTAGCCGCGTCGGTAAGATGATAAGCGAAGATTCTTTTGTTGATCCAGAAACACATCCTTCCTCGTTTCAGGGGCCGGATCTAAAGAAAATGTACCCTTCTATGGAAGGGAAAAGCGAATAGATTCGTCTCTGTCGGAGGAAAAACTAAAGGAGATTACACATGGGTGCTTTATCAGCAATTTTCCCAACGTTGCTTGACGTAGCGAGAGCAACCGATCCTCAGGGAAAGATTCCGATGATCGCTGAGGTTTTACAGGAGTACAACGACATCTTGGATGACATTCCGTGGATTGAGGGTAACCTTCCGACAGGTCATTTGTCTGTTATTCGGACGAGTAAACCTGCCGGGACTTGGAGAAGCCTGAATAAAGGTATTCAAGCATCTAAGTCAACGGTCGGACAAATTACCAACACCTGCGGGATGTTGGAATCGTTGAGCCATATCGACTGCGATTTGGCGTCGTTAAATGGAAACACTGAGGCGTTCCGTTTTTCACAGGACAGAGGGCACATCGAAGGTCTGTCAGACACGATGAGCGACACGTTGATTTACGGAAACGTTTCTGTCGATCCTGAGCAGTTTGACGGACTCGCGTCTCGATACTTCTCTCTTGGAACGACCTACACCACGTCATCGCAGATGATTGATGGCGGCGGTATAGGTTCGGACAACACCTCGATTTGGCTCGTTGGTTGGGCGCCGAATAAGGTTTACGGCATTTATCCGAAAGGGTCAAAGGCCGGCCTTGTTCACGAAGACGATGGAAAGATCACAATCAGTGATCCGAATAACAGCGGGTACTTTTTGAAAGTCTACCAGTCTCGTTTTCAGTGGAAAGGCGGGATTGCCGTTGACGATTACCGTTACGTTGTTCGTATTTGTAACATCGATGTTTCGGCCCTGCTTACTGCGGGAGATACATCGGATACGTCAGCGAACATCATTAAGATGATGGTCATGGCCCTGGGCAACCTTCCGCCTCGCGCAGGAGTTCGTCCGGTGTTCTATATGAACAAGACCGTTCAGACAATGCTGGCCGTCAAGATGTTGGATAAGAGCAACGTCTGGTTGTCGGTAGGAGAGATCAAAGGGTCGCCGGTGTTTCGTCCTGATGATACTCTGAAATTCCAAGGCGTTCCGTGTCGTCGAATCGACAGTATTTTGAATACTGAGTCACGGATCACGACAGCAACAACTCCCTCGTAATTTGAGGATGGCGTTGTTTGACTATTAACAAACCAATAAAGGAGTCTCAGATGATTTTAGATGACCTGTTAAAACTGGCAGACGCGCAGGAAAGCACTGTTTCTGTCGCGTCGACCAGTTACATTGATACAATCGCAGCGGGCGATTCGTATGAAGGCGCGTGGTTGCACGTTCGTGTTGATACCGCCATCACCGCAAGCGGATCGGCGACTGTCAATTTTGCATTACAGACAGATGATGACAGTACGTTCCCGTCTGCAACGACACTTGTTGAAACGGGCGCGGTGGCAAAGGCTGTTCTTGTCGCTGGAAAAGAGTACAAGATCCGTATTCCTCCGGGTGCAGAACGGTACCTGCGCGGGTACGTAACCATTGCCTCAGGCCCGCTGTTGACTGGAAAGTGGGACATGTTCATCGTCAAAGACGTTGACATGGGTGGACAACAGCTTGCATAAGTAAGCAGTAAGTAGAAAAAAGGAATGTATCATGGATTACAAAGTCGTTAGAACATGTTTTGGGTTTAGGGGTCTTAAATGGATTGAAGGAACGATCGTTCATGATATTGATCCAAGTGAAAATCCGCCGAAACACTTTGTTCCGTTGAATCAGGCTCCCAAGGAAGAACCGAAAGAGCCGCATCGGACAGAGCCCAAAGAAATGGATCCCGGAAAGAGCCGGGAGGTTACTGGCGGGTTTGCGCATGGATCAGGTATTCAAAAAATCGACCGGATCATGACAACGGATAAGGTTCCTAACAATGCCAAACAAAATCCAAAACTTAAACGAAGGCCAAGGCCATAAAAAGCCAAAGCCTAAACGATGCTGGATCTGTGAAAAAGTTAGACTAAAAAAGGAACGAGAAATGCAGAGGCGGTCAAAAGCCGTCTCTGCAACTCTCGAAATAAAAAATGCCAATCACCGATCTCACACTTAACACGACATCTGTTTGTAATTTGTCTTTATCTCACATCGGAATGAAACCGATCACCGACCTCACTGTTGACGTAGCGAATAACAATCCATCAGCGCTTGCGATCGCTAAACAGTGGGGGCCGTGCCGAAATGAAGTATTAAGCGATTTCAAGTATTCGTTCTGTAACGTCATTGAAAAAATGACAATCAATCCCGGCGTCGATGTAAACGATTATCCTGAATGGGCCAGCTTTTATACGTATCCGGCGGCGGCGTGTAAGGTCTGGTACATCTTCGATTCGTACAACGTTGCCAAGAAGCAAGAGAATCAGTTTGAGGTTGTTTTCAATCCGACCTTGGCAGAGAAAATAATTTGCTGTAATCTCGACGACGAAGACGTTGCTTATTGTGAATATTCTTACAACGTGACCGATCCGGAGCAGTGGGAACCAAAGTTTATGATGGCCTTCTCTTTTCGATTAGCCGCCGCAATCTGTTTTGAATTAACCGGCGACAGTACGAAATCAAAAGAACTCATGCAGATTTATATTTCGTATATTCATGAGGCAAAGAGAATTGCTCATTACGAAAAGAAATCGAAGCCTGAGCAAAGCAATCCCACGGTCGACGCAAGAGGTTGATGCCATGATTATGTGATGTTTATTAAATCATTTTTAAATGGTGGAACTTTGTATGCTCAGAATTTGTCATCACCTGAAGATTTTCTGTGCGGTTATCAAGCTTGTTTTTATTGATATGGTGCACAACCTCGCCTTTCATAAGAAGGCGTCCAATGTGTTTCTCCATAATAAGCCGATGCTCTTGAACGTAGCCCATGTTGTTTCTGGCGGGATGCTTTGGAGAACGAATAAGAACATATCCTCCAAAAATAATTTTTCCTCCTTTCCATGCATGGTTGTCTGGCCCGTATCGTTTACGTGTGTTTTTACCAATCTTAATGCGCGATTCTACAGAGTGATGCTTGCCCTTAAATGCGCTTTTTTTTCATTTCATATCAGTCCAATAACATTTATAAGAGCAAAAGCCGGACTTCTTTCTATATGGATAAATAAGATATCCTTTTCCGCACACAGAACACGTGCACTTAATTTTAGACGATGGTTTTTTATTTTCACTGTCCCTTGGTCGTCCCATAGCAACCTCCTTGGTTTGAGATATTATAATTCAATATTTAATGGAGGTCAAGAATTATGGCGCTCATAAACCCCATTCAACCGACGTTCGCAGGAGGTGAATTTAGTCCGGCGATTTTTCCTCGCGTCGATATCGAAAAGTATCGAACGGGTTTAAAGACTTGCCGCAACTTCCTCATTCATCCGCATGGTGGAGCGAGCAATCGGCCAGGCACGAAGTATATTGCCACCGCAAAGCATTCAGATAAGATAACGTTGGTTAAACGATTTGTTTTCTCTGATACTCAAGCATACATTCTCGAGGTTGGGGATCAGTACATTCGTTTCTACACCGATCAGGCGGTGATCCCGGTCAACGTTCCAGACGAATGGTCGACACTCAACGCCTATGCCATTGGTGATTACGCGACATATAACGCCGTCACGTATTACGCCATTCAAGCCGGAACAAATCAACAGCCGGACACGGAAACCGCCTATTGGACGGCCCAAACAATTTATGAAGTTCCGACTCCGTATCTTGAAGCCGATCTGCGCGGTCTAAGTTTCGAGAGTTCGGCAGATGTAATTTATATCACTCATCAATCTTACCAAACCAGAACGTTGTCGCGGTACGGGAACGCAGACTGGCGGCTTGAGCTTTATTCCCCGGAAGACGGCCCGTTCAGGGCCGAGAATACTGACGGCCTAACTTACATCATGGCAAGTGATACCACAGGATCGGTAACGCTTAATGCCAATTCAAATATATTCGATGATCTTCACGAAGGCGCGCTGTGGAAACTTCGGCATTACGTTGAAAGCAACACCATCTCGCAGGCCTTTACGTCTGACGCTGTGAGTGCGTCAATTTCGTGTTTTACGACGTGGCGGTTGATTAGTCATGGGACATGGACGGGGAAATTTAAGATTGAGAAGTCAATTGATGGTGGAACCACATGGACGACTCTGCGCACGTTCAGTTCTGCGGACGACTACAACGCGAACACATCCGGAACCGAAGATGTTGACACCAACACCGAACCTTTCTTGATCCGGATAAGTTTCTACGACTATGTGAGCGGAACGGCCAATATCGATCTCACAAGTGATGCCTATTATCTGGAAGGCATTGTCAGGATAGACACGTTTAACAGCGCCTCTGAGGTCTTGGCAACCGTTTTATCTGATCTGGGTGGCACGACCTACACCTCTTCATGGGCCGAAGGGGCATGGAGCGATTATCGAGGATATCCAGCGGTTGCCCGGTTCTATCAGGACAGATTTTGCCTTGCCGGGAATACATCTGAGCCTATGACTATCTGGATGACCCAGACAGGGGTCTATGACAGCTTCCTAAGGCATACGCCGCTATTGGCGACCGATGGCATCACCACAAGCCTGCCAAGCCGGCAGCTGAACGCCATCAACGGCCTCATAGCAATGCAACGTCTTATCGCATTTACGAGTTCGTCAGAATGGACGATCGGGGCCAACCAAGGCACCGGGCTTGATGCAACGAGTTTCGAGCAGACAATCGAAGGATACCGCGGATCAAACGGGGTCGATCCGGTGCTTGTTGGAAACGAGGTTATTTATGTGCAAGCAATCGGAAAAGTTATTAGGAATTTGAGTTATGCATTTTCTTCTAATTCCTATGATGGCGTAGACCTTAATATCCTGTCCCGGCACCTATTTGATAAATGGGAAATCATCGACATGGCCTATCAGCAGGATCCGGACAGTATTGTTTGGTGCTTGCGAGACGATGGGATTCTCCTTGGAATGACGTACATGCGCGATCAAGAGGTCGTGGCGTGGTTCTGGATCGACACAGGAACCGTAGCTGGGAACGATGTCGGCCAGATCGAATCAATCGCAACGATTCCGGGCGATGGTTATGACGAACTGTGGATGACGGTTAAACGCGGCGCGTACAGGTTTATTGAGGTCATGAGTCAGCGCATTGTTCAAGCAAACTGCGTCACTGGGGGAAAACAGTTTCTTCTTGAAAATTCGTATTTTGTTGACTGCGGTGTGACGGTGGGAGAAAATCCAATTTATATCACCAGTATTGATGTCGATGTCTATCTAACAATCACGGCCCAAGACCATGGATTCACTGATGGTAACATTATCAGGTTTGATAACATCCCGGAGTTTAGTTATTTAGAGGGGAATTCATACCCGATTTTTAACGCGACGCAACATACTTTTCAAATAGGGGCACAAGTATAAAGGAGAACACAATGAGTAACATAGAAAGATTTAAAATAACACACAACGTAGATATGATGACTATTGATCGTAGAACTCATAAGATTAAAATGAGAAAACGTTTTCATAATGTTCTAACTACTGTTGGTCTTAGAAAGATGGCTGAATTACTAATGCATGAATATACTGATGCAGCTTTTAGTATCATTGCTATTGGAACAAATAGTACAAATGCTTCATCAGCAGATACAGAGTTAGGTACTTTATATTCAGATGAAGTAGCTACAATGGAATATGAAGAAACCTATAATGCCGTATTTTCACATGAATTTTCATTTACTGAAAATGTTTCAATTTGGGAAACAGGTATTTTTGATTCTCATGGGAACATGTTGAATCATGCTATTTCTGATGAAGAATTAGAAGTTGATTCAGAAACTACTCTTATGGTTGAGATAGTTATAAATGTTGCTTCAGCATAATGATAATAATTTAGATTGTTAGGATCACAATGAGTTTAGTAGCCCATTATAAATTAAATGACAATGCAGCCAATACTGCAGTTGTTGCTTCTGTTGGAACAAATGGAACACTTGTTGGTGGCAATACTACGGCACAATTACATGTAGCTGGAAAAATAAGTGGTGCATTAAACTTTGATGGAACTTCTGATTATGTTAATATAGGTTTACAATCTTTTAATGCAGCAGCAGGATCAATTTGTGCCTGGTTTAAAGCAGATGATTATACTCCTGCAACAGATAGAAATATTGTTGCAAGAAATGCTGCTGGAAATGTTGCTGGAGATTTTCTAATTAGATTAAGAGCAAGTGATTCTAAATTAATAGGTCAAATTCAAGATGGTGTATCATCATTTAATGCTTATTCCAATAGTGCCTTAGCTGATACTAATTGGCATTGGCTTCTTTTTACATGGTCAGCAGTTGAAACAGCATTGTATCTTGATAATGTAAAACAATCAGTTCCAGCACTTGGAACGACATTAGCTGCTCATCCTACTGTTGGGATGGCAATAGGTTCTGGTTACAATGCTGGAGCAAGTCTTTGTTGGGATGGATTGATAGATGATGTTAGAATTTATACTCATGTTCTTACAGCACTCGAAAGAGCTTTTATTTATAATTCAGGTGCAGGAACAGAAGCTGTCTATGTTCCTCCTTCATTTAGTGTATCAGAATCTATTGTTGTTAATGAGATATCTACTTTTAGATCATCAAGAATAAGAGGAGATTTTGCTGATGGTGCTATTCTTTCTGATTCTGCTTCATTTTTAATAAAGCCTCC
>NZ_JBAZJF010000012.1:0-42858 GCF_041651515.1 Sulfuricurvum sp. | reverse complement strand
TTTGATGACTGGCGACTTCGCGTTTATCTTGGAGTTCTGTATTGAGTTCTTGAATTTCCGAAGCATCATTTGATATTTTGTTTCAGTGATTTGCTCCGAGTTTAATTCTTTGTCGCGGTGTAAAATTCGATCAAGTATTCCCTCACAAATAAGCTGACCACCCATTGCCTGAATCTGTGGGTCGAGCTTGCACAACTCGCGGGTTTTTCTGATAGAGACGGGACCGCGCGTTTCGACAAGCGTATAAACCTGTGCCGAATACATCTCGGGGCATAACGTGGCCGTTATGTTCGTGTACTTCGTGTTGATCGCGGACACTATTTCGCCGAACGTGTTTGTTGCGCTGTCCGCGCAGTTGATTGAATACGCCCCTGACTCCGGGCCACCCACAACGCTGAAATCAATCGTCGTTGCGCCGAATGTGATCGTGACAGTTGTTTCGGAATCCCCGGCGTGTTCAATCGCAAACGCGTAAGGCGCAATCCTCTTGTAGTACCATACTTCAAGCGTCTTGGCCTCACTCGGTATGGGCCACAACGCAATCGTATTTTTCCCAAACCACGCCCATTCTTGCGGTGCTGAAATAACGTCGGATGATGTCATAACCCGCTCTTGGTTCTGTTCAAGCGGTGTGGTGTCGTACTTCATTTTAAACGGTTCAATGCAATCAGCGGGCAATGATACTCCTGCCGCGCTTGCCGTGGTTGTAAGTGATGCCGTGGTTACAATGCAATTTGTTTCTTCTGATATTTCCTGTTCGACAAAGCCACCAATAAGCCGCACATAATACGGCGTTACGCTTTTCCCGGCGGAAACGTCGTAACTGGCTTCTTTGCGGATATATTCTTCAATGTCTTTCCAGAGCATTGCGTGCCCCCGTTAATCCGTCATATATGTAATGCTAAACTGTGCGGTAAAATCCTCATCGTTTGGTGCATCGGATTGTGTGCTTGTAGCCGTGTCCCACTGCTGGAGATACAGCTTTTTATCATTCGAGTTGTCCACATAGCCAATCATGATATTCCCGGCGGTAAGCCCAAACCCCGCCAATGTTCCGACGGTCATGTTTGCATAATATCCGGACGCGGTTTTTTGTGAAATTGGCAATGTAACGTAAGGTGTGCCGGTTGGGGCGATTGCACATGATCCACCTACGGTTAGGCGAATATCGACATGAACCACGTTGCCAATTTGCGTGTATGTGCCGGTCGCTTCGGTTGTGGCCGTGGCACAATCGCCACCATCATCACCGGCGTAGACAACGGTATAAGTCCCCTCGTTGTACGTGTCCATCGGCTCGTCATCAAACTGGAGCGTGTTCGCGGTAACGGGCCACGCCATCGTAATCATTTCAGTGCCGCCGACCATCGTAATGGGAGCGGCGAGAACGCCGTCATCCACGACGCGGAAGTACATGCCGCCGTCAATCGTGCCCGTGGCCGGGGAAACAATTTCCGTGGCAATCTGCCCGTAGGTGTAGAGCGTGGACGTGCCGGTGTCATTAAGCCCTTCCCACGTAACATTGAAAATATCGTCGCCGGCCTGTGCCACCTGATAAATCGAGCCGTCCCCGCGCTTTCTATCCAAGAGCAGAGAGCCACCATCGGCAGTGTTCGCGTTGTTTTGGACCCGCGCGCCGCCAAGTACAACGGTCGTGCTGGCGAAAATGACGTTGGTATTGTCGATGCCAGAGTAGAATCCCGCCGCAATGTGGCCGTAACCTGAAACGGCAAATGCCTGATTCACAACTCCATCAACGCGAGAATTGAACTTCATCAAATCTGATTGCGCCGCCGTGGTCGTTTGGTTGAACCAGTTGTACCCGAAATACGGCGCGGTCGACGCGTAATACGTTTTTGCTGAAACCGCATTATTCCCGGTTGACGCGTGATCAACCAACAGGCTTTCGTTGCCAGAACCATTTTGTTGCGCAATATAAATCCCGCGTGCGTTCGCAGCGTTTGTGTCTATCTGGATGCCGCCCGTGCTTCCGGTATTTGTGATATTAATCCCGTACCCGGCCCGTGTGGTTTTCGTAATATTCAACACGTCGCCGGTGTTCGTACTCGCAAGCCGCGCGGCCACACCCGTGCCAGTCGTATTAGGCATGGTAATCTGAAGCCCGTCGCCGCCCTGCCCTGGCTGCGATGTATGCGTTATCTGCAACGCGTCGTAGGTTGCCGTGGCTGAAAGTTCCATCGTGTTAGCGTCCGTGCGCGCGCCCGTGTTGCCCGTCTCAAGCGTACTCTGGAGCGTTGACGGCGTGCTGCCCGCCACATAGCTATCAGCCACAAGCTCCTGCTGAAACTTGAAGAAGCCGACCGAGGCCACCAGAAAGAACGTGACACATATTTTCGTAATCGCATTTTTCATCTCTTACCTCCGAGCCTGTGAATAAAGCGTGCAGTCGCCCGTGTGCGCATTGTAATACCGAACCCCGGTCGCCGCGATTGCCGCGTCCTCGATAACGATACAGGCGTTCGGGAACAGCGGAACGCCGCTTGTGGCTGACGCGTCAGTGCCGTCAAAGCGCATCGTGACAATGCCCGAGCATGAGTTGCACACCATAACTTTTGTTGAAGTCGCGCTCAATGTAATCGTTCCGGTCGCCGTGGTTGCCACCGTCGCGTAGTCGTACTCCCAATCTGTCAACACCGTGGGACTGGTTGTAACGGTTCCATCAACCGTGAGGCTTGATGCGTTGTCATCCACGCTCACGACATTCGTGATCGTGCCGACTGTGGTTACAGCCGTGAGCGTGCCGGTGGCAATATTCACGTTTTGCGCACTGTCGGTACACCGGAGATATTCCGCTGATAAATCAGTTGTGGTTTCAAGGCACTGGCCTACCGACGCGTCAGCACGGGGCGCAAGCAGCAGCAGTGACACCGCAATCGCAAGGAGAAACCTTTTCATTTTCATCCACGTCCTTTTCAAGTAATTTAACAAGGCTACTCGCTTCACATCTGTAAAAATCCTCGATCAGCCCAAATGAAGCGTCTATCCAAAAAGGCGCATCGTCTTCTGGAACCATGTCGCCGTCTGGAAATACAAGTTTGAGAAATTTCGGCGTGTTCGCCGCCCGCAAAAATCCTTCGTTTGTGTAAACGGTTATTCCAATATCTTTGATATAATGATTTCTCAAATCCGATTCGACAAAACTTTTCATTGCATCTTCTTTGTTGTACCAGCAAAGTTCATTGCCTATTGAAATAATTTGTTTCGCGCCCATCCACATTGCTATTTCGAGTGCGTTTATACCGACAACATTGTGGGCGTGGGTTGCGTAAAGCCGCGTTCCAAACCGCGACTCAATGAGCTTTTTGTTTATGTCTGAAATCATTTTATCATTCGGGTTGAACGTCGCGAATGGGTATATTTTTGCCTTGCCGAGTTTTTCATAAACCATTGGGCTGTTGAATACGTTAAGTGCAAACACGTCGTCATTTTCAATAAGGCTGTCGTCAAACATGTCCACGATAATATTTTGTACGTCAATGGATACCGTGATGTCCGGCTTGATACCGTTCTGTTTCAGGAAATTAAATGACTTGTCCACGGCCATGATCTTTACGCCGTATTCCGCGAGCTTCTTGATGTGTTCAATCTCACTGTAAAGCGACGGCCCCGCGCCGACAACAAGACACGGCTGGCCTTCCCATGAACCGTAAAGACTTTTCAGCGGGGTCAGCTTCTTGATCGTCTCGGTATTCTGATCAATGTTAAACGCCAAGTATTGCCACCAATGAGAAATCCATTTCGCGTGCCATGTCTGCGCGTAGTTCTTCCGGTAGCGCATCTTGAACGCGGCAGACATGCACTTTCTGTAATCGAATTTTCTCATTGGTCTCCTGAAAATCCGAGGGGCCGAAGCCCCCCGGTTATATTTCAGTTACACTTCGTCAGTTGCTTGCGCTCTGGATGATCAGATAGGCCGCAACAGTGTCCTGACTGTCGACGTCTGCGGCGGTCGCAATGCCAAACGCATTGTAAGTCGGCGCGGTTCCGCCAGCCACGGAATCGCATGTACCGGTTGAAGAAAGCCCGATAAGCGAATCACCGGCGGCAATGTCATCGTCGCCGTTGGTTTTGACTGCCGTGTGGTCGCCCCACGTCTGCACCCATCCGAAGCTGCCTGCGGCAATCGCGTGATTGCCAACGCCTTTAACGAGATTCCGCACAGCGGCGGTTCCGCTTGTGGTGAACACGCCCTCCGTGGACGTGTAGTAAAGAACCGAACCATTTGCGCACGCCCCGGACGCTGCCGCAATCTGGCAATAGATGTAACTCTTGTCGCCAACTTTGCGGGTGGTTCCGAGCGTAAACTTCTGATCGGTTCCTGTTACCGTGAGTTCATCAAAAATAAGGCCCATTTCTTTTTTCTCCTTTCGTGGTTTAGCTTGTCACCGTCAGAATGCCCTGATAGCGGGGGTTGCAGCAGATAAGCTGCCCGGTCCACGTGATGTACTTGGTTTTAACAAGCTGCGTGGTTCCCTGTAAGAACGGGGTCGCTACCATGTCATCGTCCTGGTGGACTTTGAGATAGAGGTAGTCGGTGTTGAGCATGTACACATGGTAGTCCGAGCAGTTCTTGTCTACAATCAGCGGCACGCCGTTGAAGTAGATGTTCTGGTAACCCATTTTTGCCACTTCGGCAACGCCAAGCTGCTGGCGCGCGTCGGCCAATTCCCACAGACGGTCGAAAATGGCCTGAGTCGTGACAATCACGTCGGGGTGGTCCGCGCCGTCACTGCACTTGCCCCACAGATTTTGGAGCATCTTCATTGTCAGCGCCGTGGTCGCAACGCCGGTGGCGGTGTACTGGTTTTTCCAGAAGTCCGTCGCCGTGGTCGAGTCGCGCGTGATGCCGCCGTATGCCCCGGCGGTCGGGTTCGAGGTCGGGTCAATCGGAACAGCCGCTTTGAGGCCCACGAGCGGCGCCATGCCGTATGTGGCCTTCACGCCGTCGCCAAACAGCGCGGTTGTCAGATTGTATTCCATCGTTTTCTTGGCGTTCTCGTACTTCGCCTCCAGAAGATCGAACACGGCCGACTTGCCACGGTTCGCGAGATCGTCGGTGTACGACAGGGAAATATCGACCTCGTAGTGCGCGGGCTCGAAAATTGCGTTTTCGACAAGCTGCTTGTCCACGGGGGTCAAGTCCTGCATACCGGTGTAGGAGCCGCCGTTGCCGCGCTTGTTCATGATCGGCTCGGCGAGGAACACGCCGCCGTCGTAGGTCTTCTGCTTTTCGCGGAGCTTGTTCAGAATAAAATGCTTCTTGAAGATCGTGTCTTTCAGGGTGGAATCGAACTGTCCCATCGTGGACGTGTTCAGATTGTCCCATGTGATGGTTCGTGAGGACATTGTTTATTTCCCCTTCCTTTTTTGCTTTTTGTTACGAATCCGATTTCAATGCCGCCGTCAAATCCCTGAAACTGGAATATTTCACTGGCGGCTTTTCCGGGTTCGCCGGTGATCCTGGCGAAGCATGACGCTCGGATGCCCGGGCCGCAGTTGGTTCTTTGGCCTTGACAGCCGCGCTTGTCGAATGCCCATTGCCGGATACCTTTTTACCGAGTCGTTTCAGCCTGTAGGTCGAAATTCGGTGGTGCGCTTCATGCTGTATAAACGTCTTTGGAAACTTGGCGATAGCGGGATCATTCTCTTTCAATCCCTGCTTGGCGAAGTCGCGGATAATGTAGTCTCGCGCGTCCGGGTCTGTAATGCCCTCTTCACGCAAGGCCGTGTCAATCGCGTCCATGAGTTTTGACTTGGCTTGCCCCACGAGGCCGATTGTCTGTGTTTCGGTGAGTTCTGAATAAAGCTCATTGACGGCATACGCGAGATACCGTACCGAGTCACCGACTTCCTTAGAGACTTCGCCTTCCTCGACTTGCGCGGCAATGTTTCTGTCAACCCATTTCGCGACATCCGCGACTGACGGTTTTTGTCGATTCTGCTGCGGTGCCGCCTCTTGTGGAGCGTCCTTTGAATTGGCAATCTTCTCGACGAGATTGTGGTATCTGTCCTTGTAGGACTGTTCCTCTCGCCGGGCAATTTCCGCTTCATCTGGTTCGGCATCCTCATCCTCGAAATATTTCATTCGAAGATCGTCTTCGCTTATGCCGCCGTCTTCGCCTTTCGCCTCCCCGTCAACTGTGCCGTCATCGGGTGATTCAGGTTCCTGATTACCATCCTCGGGCACTTCTGTTTCAGGGTCCAATACTGTTTCGTCTGCGTCCATTGTTGGTTCCCGATTCGATTTATGAACGGCTACCGGATATACCGATCCGTCAATCCTCGACTACCGGGCCTCCTTTGGGTGTTTGTGAAGCCGCCATTTTTTCGGCTGATAGAATCCGTCGTAACTCGTTAATCTGCTTTGTGTTGGCCTCAACTTGCGAAGTCCACTTTTCAGTGTCGTCGCTCATCTGTTGGCGAAGTGTTCTGTATTGCTCTTGAATCTCCATTGACTGTTGCTTTATTTGAGCCGAGCCAGCCTGTGTCTTCATGGCAAACTTGGCGCGTTCAACTTCGTCCTCTGCCTTTTGAAGTGCCGCCGCGTACTCTTGCATTTGCTGCTGTAGCATTTCATTCTGCTGTGTAAGCTCTTGAATGATGTTTTTGAGTCCGGCGGCTTCATCGGCATCGGCCAATATCTCTTCGGCGTTATCAACGCGGAGAGTCTTAATAAGATGTTTGCGCCCGACGACGGGGCCGCCATCTTCGGCAATCATGTTCCCCAATGTCAAAATCGTGTTGGCTTGCGACACAGGGTCAATCGGCATGATCGAGTCCGGCATTACATTTATGTCCGCGCCCCAAAGAAACATGTCGAGCGGCAGCGGTAGCTTGTGCCATTTTTTGTCGTAAATAACCTTATATCCTGCTTTTGCAATGGAGAGAAACAAGCTGAAATATCCCGTTCCAATCCGGCTTAACGTGTTCGCATACTGGTTGACCGACAACGACATGGTTTGCGAGACGCGGCCATTCTCAATCATCATGGCCTTGCCCGAAACCACTTTGCTGTAATTATCGCCCTCTGATGGGGTGTTGATTCCAACGGATTCTTTGGCGTGGCGCGAGAAGAAAATATGCGCGTCCATCGCCTCTGTCAGCATGTTTTGCGGCTTGTGATACTGTATCGCGCCGATGCTGTTTACTTTTTGTTTTATCCCAATTTGATTCGAAAGGTTTTGTATATTTGCTTCTTCGCCTTCTTCGTAGAAAAGAATATCATTCCCGTTGGCGCGGAGGTTGGCCTGACCGAGTTGGACGCATTCCGTGGCAATCAGGTGATCATTCATTGCATCCTGTGCCGGCGCGCGCCCGTGAAGGTCGTCAATCGGGTCTGGAAAGAAACTGAAAACAGGACCGCCAACAACATCATTGGCCTCGTCTTTCAAAATCCATAAGCCTGATTCGGTTTCCTGCCCGGGAATGAAAGTGATTACACGGCCATTCGGGTAAACATATACTTCATCGTAGATTTCAAACTGTGATGCTGTTTCAAGGTCAACGGTTGTATCGTCGTAGCAAAACGCGCGGACAACAAGCGCACGCCTTACTTTGAATTTATTTTCCCCATCGGTTACATCAAAATTTTCCTTGAACTCTGAATATTCAGGGATTGCCTTTATTTTGTCCTCATTGATTCCGTACTCTTTTGCAATGTCGCGGACATCCATCGGCTTAATGTGAAAATATATTTTTCTGTCGCCGATGCTTTTCGCAAGGGGATCTTCAATTATGTTTTCCTGCGGGATATTTTCAAGGATGATGTGCGGCCCGGATCCAGGCCACGCACCCGGCTTGTTCTCCACAATGCGTATCTGTACGTCGCCGCGCCCGTGGAGATACCCATGCGTGCAAAGCACGTTAAGAATGCCCTGTTTTGAATTATCATGGTGGAGCCAACGGATAATATTCTGGTCTATCAGATCGTCAAAAAATTCAAGCGCGCCAGCCTCGTTAATGTCTACGAGTTGCTTTTCCCCGTCCGGCCCATCCTCGTAAACAAAACCATTGTGTTTTTCAATACCTTCCTCAAACCATCCGAGCTTATTGGTCGCGGCATTGTACATGACGTTCTGTTTAAAATTCTCAACGGCGTATGGGTCGATGTCCCAAACAGGAGATTCTTTCAATTGAAACGATGTGTATGTTTTCGCAGTGTCGCTGATAATGTTGCTGTTGAAAAGCATCCGTCCCATCTCTTTTGACCCGTCAGTCTGATCAAAAAAGTCGGGCGGTTTCTTGGCTATGTATTCCGCATCATAAAATTTAATTTCCTTGATTCTGTCTTTGTGGAGTTCGTACGCCTTTTTAAAAACGTCGCGGAGATTGAATAAATACTCGTGGTCCTCTGGTAGTTTTTCGGCGTTCTTAACGCGAAAATGGCTTAGGCACGTCGTGAGTTTTTCAGCGTCGTAGGTCTTTCTACCGGCCAAACCGCTTCACCATTTTCCATTCGTTTTCGGCGACGATGGTTGACAGTGTTGCGCGGAGTGTCACGCCGTCGCTTTTGAATTTCAACAGGTCGGGAATAAGGTCAAAGGCGCGCGGGCCACAGTAAACCTGAAATTCGTCAAGGTTCTCGAAGTTCATGTTGTGTTCTTTGGCGACGTGCCAAATCTCTTTGATCAAAACCGACTCGTAATCGGTAGCGTCCGAAATTTTCTTGGCCGTCTCGGACCCGCATTCTGGGCATTTTTCAGTTTCGCCGAGTTTCTTTGCCGCCATGAAGTCCTTTTTCGTCGGATAGGACCAGTCATGGCCGCACTTTTCATTGAGGCATCGGACCTCGTACACCGGCACGTCGATATTCGCGCCAGAATCCGGCACAATGCCCCTGATTTCAGCCGTGCCGCCACCAAAATGGTTATTGTTGTTCACCCACCCCTTAACGTAAAAAAGCCCGTCAGTGGGCTTTGTGGCTTTGGCTTCGGCTTCGACTGCCTCTGCTCGCGCGGATGATGCCTTGCGGTTGGCTTCGCGCTTGAAGTGCAGAAACACGGCTGAATTAGGATCAAATTCGGGAAGTTGTGCGCTCATATTGTACCCTTTTTACAAAATGTACATTCTGCAAACAATGTACCTTATCATTTCAGGGTACAACAAAATATACACCGTGTCAATAGGTGTATAAAAATATATTCATGTTGGTTTTGGCGTTATTTTACGACGGTCATGCCCTTGTAGGACTGGCCGATGCGAAGTTGCCGCATGTTTTTAAGGTCATTCAGCCGCGCCTCGATGCTGTCTTTGCCTTGCAGGTCGCTGAATGCGCTCTTAACCATTTTCGGGTCGCGGTAGGCCTGGACGGCGATTGCCGCTGACATCAAAGCATCATCCCGGCACCCGCGCGCGGCCTGAAACTTCCCTTTTATGTCAATGAATGTTGAAACCTCTTTGATAAATTCCTTCGAGTAGAAAGAACAGTACCCCAAATTCACGGCTTCGCAGAAATTGTCAATGAGCGGCCCGCGCGTTTTACTGGTGGTCATCCAACCGAGCTTGTTTGTCCCGCGTGTCCGGGTCACATTGAACGTCTGTGAGTTCATCATGCGCGACGATGGGTATTTCAAATCCTTATGCAGCTTTTTAATGACGGATATTCCGTGATTGTTGGCCTCAATCGCCGTGAACGCCTTGAAATACATTTCGGCGATAACGTGGATAATGTAGGCAAGGTCAGTCGGTTCACACTTGCCGTACCAACTCGCCACCTGATACGGTGACAACACGCGGTCCTGACACCCGAGCAACACCGGCAGGTGCCACGACCTTGCAAATATTGCTCCGACATCAATAACCGTTATTGCGTGATTGTCGCGGCTGTACTTTTCATCGTCGTCCACGCCCTCAATTTCAATGCCCTCTGAAACATCGACCCCAATAACATACGAATGCCCCTTCTGCGGCATCTCGAACATTGTGAACCGGCCATCACTGTTCCGTCGCATCCTGTGTTCATAAGAACCGTTGTCGAGCTGGTTAACTATCGTTATTTCCCCGATCCACGGACGCTTGAATTCCTTGAGCTTTTCCATGAGCAGATTGTGATTGTTGTTCAGCTCCTCTTGGATAACGCCGTCAAACACGTTGTGGCCCTTGCCCAAAAATGCCTCGCGCTCGTTGATCGGGTATTCCTGTTTGAACTGGGTATCAGACCCGTTGCACTTTTTGTTTATGATGTACCGACGCCAGTGCATCTGTTCGAGCGTGAGATTGTAGGCCCGCATCAAGGTATGTTCTTCGTCTTTCAACTCCTTGATAAAATCATCCCGGGTAATATCGTCAAGCGCACCGGCAATCTTATCATAGACAAACGGCATGGTGTATTCTTCAATCTCATGCCACCCAACAAATATTCTGGAAATTCCGTCACGGATGTCGCTCGTGTACCGCTTGTGGAAATAAGTCCCCTGCCCCTTGGCCGTCGTTTCAATCCACAGCATCGAAAGAGGTTCCTCGGGTACTGCCTGTAACATGGCAAGGAACGCACCCTCCGGGTCACGCCACAGTTCAATCTCGCTCGCGTGGAGGCCATGTGTGGTCGTTGACTTCAACAAATCATCGTCGTACCCGCTCTCGACGTTTATCTCCCCATCCTCTTTATCCTCAATCGACGATTTCAATATTTTCATTTCTGACTTGTTCGGGTCGTTCTCATACGCAACTTTCAGTTTCTGGTGAATCTTTTTGCTGAATTGTGTCTTGTGCGCAATAATAAATTGCAACCGCCCAGGCATGGCCCGCTGAAACAAATAAAAAAGCAGGGCAATGAATGTGCTGCCGCCGAACTGCCGCGCTTTCAACAGCATAACCGCGATTGGCCGGTCAAGTGTCGCCTGGTCCCACGCCGCTTGAAGCATTTTGCGCTGACCGGTATTAAGTTTTATTTCCTGCTTTTTCCCTTTTTTGTTTACAATCCGAAGCCGCTGAATGACAGCCACGAACCGTTCAATCCGGCATTTGCCGAAACTCCTGATAACCTCATCTTCGTATTCTTTGTCAGCCGCAATGCGACGCTCAAGTTCTTTCTGAAATTCTTTTTCGCTGAGGACGCCCCGCTCGTTTTCTTTCTGTGCGCTTTCCCACCGCGCCTTGGCCTCATCACGTGCCGCTTCCAGTATTTCAAGCTGATGCTCAATTTCAGCGTCGACAACTTCTTTTAATTCAACTTCACTTCGGATTAATGCCTTGTAAACATCGTCTTCGGGGATTGGTCTTAAATTGTCTATCCCATATTCTTCTTGAATTTTATTTTCTTCTTCGGTCATGTGCCAAACACCAAAGCCTTGTTTTGTTTGTTCATTGTTTTTTTCATATCAATTTTTATATCACTCCATTTTATGCAGCCAGTAGCCGGGTAAACATCCACATCAAGAGTCTGTTGGCTCCTTGAGATATCGAAAGTCACATATTCAGGTGGCATCTCTGTCCAAATACATGCCTCCCCGGGATTCTCCAACTTCAATATCCGATATTCCAACTCCGATATTCGTTCATTTAATTTTTTCTTCTTCATTGTCCGCTCCCTTCAAGTTGTATCGCCTCCATCTGCGCCACCACCCACATCACAAAATCACTCTGGCTCTTGCGCTCCCTCTGACATACCGCGTTGAATCGCGCCCGTTCCCCTTGGCTCAACCTGAAATTGATATTCACGTCACGCCCACCATCCACCTTGTTCGGGCGTCCCACTCTGATTCCGTCGTTGTCAGGCATCGAAAAATACCTGCCCCGTCCATGTCACATACGCCACGTACACAGTTTTATCTATGTTGGTCAATAACGGTGTGAAGCAAAGCGTGTCCAGCGAATGGCTTTTAAGTTTGGCCTTGCGTATTCTGATGATGTCAACGCCAACTCTGTCAAGCTCTGGGATTATATCTAATCCGCAGCCAACGATTTTCTTTTCATCGTGCATCAAATAGTGCAGCATGTCTTTCTCAAGCCGGTCAAACGCCGCACCCACTTTGATGTTGAAGAAAAATGCCAACTCATCATTTTCAAGAGCCTCACACATTATCATTTGCTTTCGGGAAAGGCAAATTTCGTTTTGGTAATGCGCCGGCGGCTTCGATACAAACCCGCCACGAACCGAGTTGATTATTTCAACCCCTCCATCATACCGCTCCTTCCCGGCGTCCAAAGCCGCAAGTATCTCATTCTGAAACCCAGCCCGCTGATGTACCTCACAAATATGCCGCACAATCCTTTGTACCCGCTCGCTCACTTCGTAACTCATTCCATTTACCCCCATTCCTTTAACTACCATATCCATTTTATTTAATTTTGTCAAGTAGTCGCCGCTTTCTCGCCAAGGGACGTTACTGTGTGTGTGTATAACAGATTCCTTAACCCGATATATATATATACCCCGCGCCACGTCAAGTCATCCGCTGACCGGGGAACCTAAACGAAATCGAGCCGGGGGCCCCTGGGCGTTTGAAATCGTGACAATGATATGCGGCACGCTCTGGCCAGTCTGTAACAATATGTTCATGGTGCGCGCTGGCCGTCGCCATCACCATGGCCGTGACACTCACAACATAACAAACAATCTATAATAATATGAAATTGTATTGAATACACATTTAATACAAAAAGGTGTATGATATCTATATAATTTTCAGCTTTGATTGAAACATACGCGCGCTTATCTGATAAATTGTACAATAGTGATATTATCGTACACGCACAGAATGCGATTTGCGGGCTTTTTAATGGTATATTGATAGTATGATATCAATTCCCGGAATTTGCGGCTTGCGTGATTGTAGGCGCTCGGGCCTGCCCACTGGCCACTGTCACGATCATGCCGGATATCGACCTTTTAGTGTATAAATATTTATACAGGTATGTTGTGTCGTGTCAACTCCAGGACGGCAAGCTTGTAGTCTTGAGGACTACAACGCTGCAATGAAACGCGTGCGCGCGCGAATAAAAAAATAAGATACCGCTTCTTATGGAATAAAAATATGCTGTTGCTACTATCTACCCATTGGGATAAAAAATAGGACTACCGAAAATATCAATACTCGGACAACTGGCTCTAGAAAATAATACATAAAATCATTTTACCAAAAAGATTAAAAGCATTTAATAAACAATAACAAATGCTTTTTATTATTTGAGTTATGGTTTTTTCCGCCCGTGCGCGCGTGCGCATACGATAATTACTCTTATATATAAGATATATGTCGTGAAAATGCCTTTATTCATGCGGATAAAAAAAACTTTGAAAATATTTATAAATAAGTATTGACATTATTATAAATAGGATTATAATGTAAGTAGGCCAGTGAGACACACGGCGCGGCCACAACTTAGAAAAGAGGATAACGAAATGAAATATCCAACACTTGAAAAGCTTTCAAAAAAATACGGGGACACTGTTGAATCAATTGCCCGCGACATCTTTGAAAATATGGCCTGTGGAAATAATCTGTTTTCGACAAAAGAATGTGCAGAAGCACGCAAATATATTTCAGATCATGAAATCAAAACAGGCCGCTGGAACACTTATATAAGAACAACCGTTTGACCCGTTAACCGGCTGCATTCGTGCGGCTGCTTAACCGGCCATGCTGGAAAAACCCGCGCTGCGGGAAACTTGAAACGAGGTTAAGGACATGACAACAATCTTAAAAGCAACAGCAGACAAAAACCCACGTGGCGGGTATTCATGCATTATGACCTGTACTTTTGACGGGATAAACCAATGCAATACTCATTTCGGCGAACACTCAATAGCTTCTTTTTTGTATGAAGTTTTTCAAGCAAGATCGGGTAAAATTCCAGTTGTTAACGACATTTTTATCAATGGGAAAAAAATCCCGCACTATGAATTAAAGAAAATGATGTTGCGCAAACTGGCAACAGCACGGAAAACGGGACGCGGCAGCGAACACTTTCCCGAAGTCGCAATCATTGGAATTGATGCACAATATCAGTTGACGAAATCAGCCTAACCCCCGCGCGGCGGATCCCTTCGGGGATCTTCCGGGCCGGTGTTGACCGGGCAAATTATCGGAGGTGATTGAAATGAAACGCAAAATAGGAAACACGGTATTCATGAATGAAGACGCATTAGAAAATTATGGCAATGGATATAAAGACAAGCCATTGACCATAACGCACATTGCGACAAAATACATGCCTTCAAAACAATTTTTTGCAGAGGGAAAACCTAAGGGCTATCATCCAGGCTATGATGAAAGTGTTAGCCCTATGGCACTATATGACTTCGAAGAACTGGAATTTTCTCTTTACGAATGGGAAATAGCATAACCCGCGCCCCCGCGCCGGTGACCCAGCCTAAAAACTGGAGATCCGGGGCCGGGAACGGCACTAAAACGAAGGAGGCGATTGAGATGGAATTTAAGCCAATTGATTTTTTTGGTAAGCCAGTCAATTCGGGCGATCTTGTACAAATCGTGGAAAAGAAGTACGGCCATGGATTTGAATTTTTTGAATTGGCCGAAGTTACGAGAGTTACAAATCATAATTTTTTAATTACCGGCAAAAATGATTTTTGGTATTTACACAACGAGGAAATTGTACGAATTGGCAAAATCTAAGCAAAATAAGCCGATAGCGGCTACGAATGGAGAGTGACTACCCCGCGAGGCCGAAAATAGCCTCGAAACGCGGTAAAAACAGCACCAAAACCGCTTGACGCGGTGTGGTATAAAAACGCAAAGGAGCGTGAGTCATGAAAACGAAAATCCTGATTACTGGCAAACGGGAAATTGAAAAATTCTCCGAGTTTTACTATGAATGCAAAGCGGGCGGCAAATGTGGGCTTTGCGGCTGCGAGATTCCGGCCAACCACGACAATACGGTCGAAACATTCGCAATTTTGGGCCAGCCTGCAAAGTTGGTCCGGGCCAGCGACGGCGACGAAATGTACACGGTTTATTTAACCGCATGGTGTACGCCGTGCGGGCTGAAATTCAACACGTGGATGAATGAAAACAGAAAAAAAGGAGCGTGACGAGATGTTAAAATGTCCAAAATGCGGGGCTTGGATTACATCAAAAGGCTGTGAAAACTGCGGATATAAACGCGGCAAGCGTGACGAGATGAGCGGACACACACCAGGGAAATGGAAAACAGTAAAAACCCAAGTGCTTACAGGATGGGAAATACACGTTGTTGACGAAAGAGGGATATCAATTTGCGCAACAAATCCAAACGAGCCCATTAGTATTCAACAGGCCAACGCGCGGCTGATAGCGGCGGCGCCGAAGACGAAACAACAGCGTGACGACCTGCTTTGGGCGGCGAAAAAACTATTTGCCGTGTCAACATCAGATTATACTGACCAAGACAAAATAAACGCATGGCTTGAACTCAAAGCCGCCATCGCCAAGGCCGAGGGAAAGGAGTAACAAAAATGCTACAGGAAGCAATGACTGTTTTGTCAAATCCGCAACTTTACGGAATGCACGGCGTGATCCTGCTGACCAGCATCGCCACTGCCCTACTGGCTATCGGCTACCGTTTAAAGTAATTCTAAGCCACGAAAAGCCCCGAGGTATACGTCGGTATACCTTAGGGCCGTTTCGTCACACCAGCGTCCATTTAGGCACACTGTGAGCCATTGTGGATAAATTCTGAAAGGGGTTATAAACATGACAATGAACCGAAAGCTCCAAACATTCATCACTGACGAGATGTTCACGGAGATCGGCCAACACCAAGAGGCTGAAATGAAACTGACCGGGGAGAAACCAAGCGTGGGCTGTATCGTCCGGCGCGCGCTGCGGGATTATCTGAATTCAAAAAAACCTGAAACGGAGTCTTGACAAGCGCGCCGGGCCGTGGTATATTACTGGCATGGCTCGGCAAGCTGATTCCAACAACGTGAAGAAAACACCCAACGGTTGACGTTACACCTCTTGCCGGGCCATACGTCGCCGTTGGGTTGTTTTTTTATAGGATTCGTTAAGAATGGCGACTTTGATTAACAGAAGACAGGCGGCAAAAATGCTCTGTATCAGTTATGGAACACTTAAAAACGCGCGGCCACCACTTGATAAAATCAAATTCTACCATGTAGGGACAAGCGTTGTTTACGTGAAAGAAGAAATACAAAAACTCATCGATGTCGAAATTGTTGGTTTATTACCTGTAGTGCCCTGTAGTGACCCCCAATTACCTGTAGTGCCCTGTAGTGACCCCGGCGCGCAATATTCTTTTATTATTAATAAGGCAGTTGGTAAAGAATATAAATTAAGCAGTGTTATACGGGCATACTATCATAAGCAATACGAAGAAATGACAAAAGAAACAATAAAGCCTGATGCTAAACAAGTAAAAGCATTTAATAGTATTATTAAGCGGCTTTCGGAGTCCAAACCAGAAAAGTACAATGAACAATATTTTTGCGCGCTTGTAGAATTTTGTCTACAGCAGGGAATCGTAGCATTATCGGCAATCGTTTCAGAATCATTGCGCGGGTCGTTTGAATTGGAATTGAAAAAAAGGGAACAGCCCAAAAAATCAGCACGACGGTCAGCCGCCGACAACATGGAGTACGTATAATGCTACACGACATCCAAAGTGAACTTTCTATACTCGGGGCCATCCTATTGGACAACAGCATTATAAAGCTCGTGGCCGGGCAACTGTATCAAAACGACTTCCACAATGTGATACACTCGCAGATTTACGGGGCCATGGTTGAAATGACCGGGGCCGTGGACATGGTGACGGTCAACACGGAACTCGAAAAGCGGCATGGCCGTGGATTCGCCGCCGAACTCGCAACCTGCATGGAAACCGTACCGGCACCCGGCGACTGGAAATATTACGCGGCCTCCGTCATTGCATGTTCGCAACGCCGAAAATACCGGGAAGCGGGGCTGACGCTTTCGGTTGAATCAGAATCCGGGCAGGACTCGCCGGACACCATCGGGATCAAAGCCATTGAGAACCTTCGAAAAATAATGCGCAGGACACCCGTAGAGGCCGTGAACATCAAAACGCAGTGCATTGAGGCCATACAAGAGTTTTCCGCGCTCTACGGCGCCGGTGGTGGCCTTGTGGGCCATTCCACGGGGATAACCAAGCTCGACAATCTCCTGTGCGGAATTCGACCGCAATCCCTGAACCTCATTGCCGGGCGCGCCAAGCACGGGAAAACGTCTATGGCCGTTCAAATTTCCGACCATATTCAAAGCCCGGAAAACTCCGTGCTTATGTTTTCCCTCGAAATGCCAGCTCGTGACATCTTAACGAAAATTGTTTCCCAGCGCACCGGCATAAACTCGCAATCAATTATGCGCGGGAATACGTCCGAGTGGGAAACCGGGCGCGTCATGGATGAGTTTGAGAAGATTGCCGGGTCCGGTTGGATTATCCGCGACAACCCTAACCAGACGATTGAACAGATTGAATCCACGATCTACCAGACGCACGCTGAATCTCCGTTGAGCATGATTGTAGTGGACCACGTGCAACTCATCCGGCACAGCTTCCGTGAAAAACGGTACCAAGCAATCGGACGCGCGGCCATGACGCTGTATGAAATATCCAAAACCTTGCGCGTTCCGGTTATTCTGGTTTCACAACTCGGGCGCGGGGCCGAGGAAGGGGACACGCCGAGACTTTCCGATCTCCGGGAATCCGGCGACCTTGAACAAAACGCGACTTCCGTGACTTTCATTTACAGGCCCGCGCTCACTGGAAAGAATGTCCCGAAAGAGGATACAGACATCATCGTGATTGCTAACAGGTACGGGCCGATTGGGAAATTCAAGGCGCACATGAGCCTGTTAACACAATTCTTTTATGAAGAAAAAGGAGAGGACGCGTTATGAGCAACCTACTCGACATCGGCAAGCGCACGGACGTAATCCGCCGTAGGCTGAAAGAAATCCAATGCGAGCGCGAAGTTTTGAACGCCGAACTGGAAGCCTTAAACGGTAAGGCTCTGGCCGAGGCGTCCCGGATGCGCGGCGAGTTTTTCGAGCTTGCGGCGCACGAGACGTTGCCGGACGGCGTGGCGGGATATCGCAAATGAAGCCGCAGCCCGTGATCATCATTTTAAAAAGGAGAACGACATGAAAACGCTTGAACAGGTATTAAATCAGTTTGAATCAGAATGTATTGATAACAGGGACGCAAACAGATTGGCCCGGTTTGTACCAGAAGAACACTTAGACAAAATCGGAATCGAGCTTAAAGACGAATTCAAGGGCAAGCATGTCGCCGAAGAATTCACAAGGGAAAATATTCTCGAACAACTCAAAAGTGATGTCGCGTTCGGGTTTGAAAAAGCCCTTGGCCAACGCGGCATATCCGCATCCTTGATGTTTGAAGTAGTAAAGATGTGGAATTGGATTCTTGAAGAAGGGCTTGAAGATTTTGATGAATATCCAATGTACGGCTTACCCCTGTTCAAAGCAACCGCGCTGAAATACGGCTTTGATAATCCTATCGGCAACGATAACGGAGACGAAAGCAAATATGAAAGCGAGTAATCCCGTAATTATCGTGGACACGCGATAGAAAAAAGGAGATTAATATGGATAGCATTGGCGACAGGATGAAAAACAATTACGAAAATCGTTCGCGGTTCTATCTGAATCGGCGAACGCCCGTGATAATGCGGCTTGACGGAAAAGCGTTTCATACAATGACGCGGAAATACAAAAAGCCATTTGACGTGGATTTTATAAACGCAATGTCAAGCACAGCCGCACAAGTTCTAAAAGAAATTCAAGGGGCAAAATGCGCGTACATCCAAAGCGATGAAATATCAATCCTGATAACGGACTTTGATCGGTTGAATACTGACGCGTGGTTTGATTACAACATCCAGAAAATGACAAGTGTGTCCGCCGGTATTGCTTCCGTTGCATTTTCACATCAACTACACGTCAGAGCATTTTTTGACAGCCGCGTGTTCAACATCCCAAAAGAGGAAGTCACAAATTATTTTGTATGGCGGCAAAAGGATTGGTTTAGGAATTCAATACAGATGTTGGCACAGGCGCACTTTTCACATAAGCAACTTCACGGGAAAAACACTTCGGACATGCACGAAATGCTTCACACCAAAGATATAAACTGGGCCGATTTAGACGACGTTCTAAAGAATGGCCGCTTTATCTGTTACGATAGAGAATGGACTGTTATTTGTCCGTGTCCAATATTCACAAAAGACAGACAGGTGATTGAAAACTTGTTGATTCCGGTTGAGGAATAATGCAGAAACCCCCGATCATTATAGTGGTTGACACGCGAGAGCAGCTTCCGAGCGCGCGGGTATCGGAATCGGCCTACGAATTCAAGGGCTATCAAACCATTCGCCAGAAACTCGACGCGGGCGACTACAGCGTGCAGGGATATGAGGTTGACGGTATCAGCATAGAGCGAAAGACGCTTGACGATTATGTTGGTTCAATCATCCTGAATCGAGAGCGGTTCCTGCGAGAGATGGAGCTTGCGCGCCGGTATGAATTTTTTGCAGTGGTGGTAGAATGTTCAATGCTCGACATCGTAAAAAATGTTTATAGAAGCCTTGCACACCCTAACGCAGTGGTTGGGGCCACCGCCGCATTGATGCTTGATTATCACATACCCGTGATATTCTGTTGCAATCGGAAAGTTGGTGAAATGTTCACGCTGAGATTGCTGACGAAATTCTACGAGCGCAAGGTCAAGGCCGCTGCCGCGTGGCCGGTAGTGGACATGGGCGTGATGGACGAAATTACAAGGCGCACAAAATAATTTGCCACGACTGTTGACAAGTGTAAGCAAACGATATATACTGTCTGATAACGGAGGCTTAACAAAATGGGATGTGAAGGCGATCACCAAGTAAGAGTAGACGATCTGACGTATGATTTAATAGAGAAGTACCGCACTGATAAAGAGTGGACGGTCAAACAGACAATCCGGCATCTTGTCAGGACGCACCCAAACATCAAAAAATATATTACAGACGACGCGGAGGTGTGACGATGAAAATTGAATTACAAACAGACAATACATTGCCGTTTGGAGTGATCGAATTGCGCGATAAAGACGGGATTACACTCGCGGCAATATATAACGCATCTACTCTGGTTGTTAAACGAATCGACGAGCCGCGCGCGGAGCCGAAAACAGGATTCATTAAAGAAAGTAAAAACGCATTCTGCAAAGGTTATTACAGCGAAAAAGTTGCGAAGCTTGAGGCCGAGCGCGACACCTACAAAGAACTGTTCGAGGACGAAAATAAAAAATGCAAGACGCTGAAAGAGGCCGGGGACCGGTTCATGCAAGAGCGCGACGAAAATAAAAATATGTTTTATGCACAATGCGCGTCCTACAAAGAACTCATGGAAACATGTATGGAGCGAGAAAAAGAGCGCGACGCGTACAAGGCGTGGATTGACGCTGCGAAAATAAAGCTCAATGACCCGCCGTATGATGTCCCAATTTGGTCAAAACAAATCATAGACATCCTCACCGGGAAGGAATAACATGTCTGACATTACAAAATCAGGACTTTTAACACTGGCATTATCGGCAATCTCCTTCGTCTTCTTCATGGGCTTTCGGTTTCTGCTCATGAAATACTGCCGATTCCTGGACGGTGGTGAATGAACAACATAATCACCAACAGCGCGGCGGCGAAGTTCAACGAATGCCACCAACTTTACAACCTATCAATGGAAATGAACATTCACCCCGTTAAGCGCGAAGAAAACGATGGAATGTCAGTCGGTAGCGCGCTTCATGCGGCACTGGCATTCAACACGCCGATAAAGGTCCACGACGACAAGACAGCCAAGCTCGCGGGTGTCCTGCAAGCTTACGAGGCGCACTACGGGGCCGATGGCGGCTACCCATTAGCGCTGATTGAGCAGGGATTTAAAATTCTTATGCACAAAAATGAAGGATGGGCTCTGTGCGGCGTGGCAGACAAGGTTTGCGCCGACCGCGTTGTGGACCACAAATTTTACGCGCAACAGAATCAGTATCTTCATGACCGGTTCGCCGTCAACAGTCAGCGCGTATATTTGAGCGCGTTCGATAAAGACGTTTTCGAGTATGACATTGTGATCAAGCCGTCGATCAGGCTGAAAAAGAACCAAAGCCTTGCAGAGTATCAAATCGAATGTTGCGAGAAAATGCTTGGCGACCGGAGCAAGCACTTCACGCGCGTGGAACTCTATTTTGACGCGCAGCAGATTGATGAAATGTTCCAGTGGTATTCGCTGATTATTGACGCGATTGAGCGCAACAGGGAAACAAAGATATGGCGCAAGAATTATTCGGCGTGCGTGGGCCAGTATTCGCGGTGCGCGTATTATGCGTACTGCCACCATTATAACGGCAAGCATGACCTCGCGTTGCAAAATGGCTACGTAATTGACGAGGCGCGCACGCACGAGGAACTCAAAAGGGCAAAGGTGATATAAAATGATCGAGAGTAAATTCAAAATGACAAGGCCTGTGTATTCTTTCCCTAAAGAAAAAATTCTTCTTTATGGAACTCAAAAAATTGGTAAAACACAAATTACTCAATTTCTATCTCCGAAAATGGGGTTCATTGCGGCAGAAAGAGGAGATGGGAAAATTTCAGCATTATCAAATAGAATATCTGGATGGGATGATTTTACATCCTGCATGTCAACAATAAAAAACGAACCAATAGACATGATTGCAATCGACACAATAACGGCATTATGGTATATGTTCGTCGATTGGTTTTTAAAGGCGAATGGAATTCAACACGAACAAGACATCGCTTGGGGCGTTGGAAGGGATAGGCTTATTAGGGAATTTGTATTGCCAATAAATGAACTACAAAGATGCGGCAAGGGAGTTATTCTTATAGCGCATGAAAAACAATGCGAGGAAAACGGGAAGATTATTATAAGGCCCTCTTTACCAACAGACAAAAACAATCAAATTCGTGACGCCATTCTTGCAATGGTAGATTCAGTTTGGTACCTTCGCTATCGGGCAAAAATTGAAAAGGGTGAAACGACAAAAGTAAGAGAACTTAGGACAAAAGGCGATCCACAATATGTCGCTGGTGGACGATACAACATGGACGACCCGATTGAGCTTGTAACTGACGATCCAAGAGCGAGCGCGGAATTAATTCTTGCGGCATATAAACGCGTTGCAGACGCAGCCACAGGTGCCGAAAAACCAATCCAAAAGGAGCTTATGAAATGAACCGTGAAGAACTGGAACAAAAATACAAAGAATTACCACCTGATGATCAATTTAACAAGCCAAAGAATGCTTTCCCCGACGGAAAACACATCGTACAGGTGACGGGAGTACGCGAGGGCGGAGACGAAGCCGAAGGGACGATCACATACTCTCTCGGGCTGAATGTGTACCAGGGGCCATTCATCGGGAGCCGTGGTGAGGAATTCTACTACATCAAAGAAGGCGGAAACAACGATTTCACGTTTCAAAAATTGCGTTGGTTTCTAACGGCGGCAGGCTTGGAAAACGAAGGCCCATTTTGCCTAAGCGATCCAGACACCGTTGAGGCCATAACCGGATTGCTGTTCGAAGCCACGCTGACCACGAACAAAAAACAGAAACGGGACAAAAACGGGAACCTGTACAAATCGTGGGGCTACTGGAAAAAATGCGATGCTCAACCCGCGTACATGGACGACACCGACGGAATCACCAACGCGGACGTTGACAACGCGGAGAACAATCTGGGGGAGCCGCCGTTTTGAACATACCATACTTTTTCAACCATCATTTTGCTTATTATCAGGGGGCGGACGGGTATATTGATGTCAAGGAATACCCACAAATTCTTGGATACCTACTGCCGCCGGTATTTTTGACAAAATCTGGATTCGGTAAACCGACATTGGTTTGTGAGTTGACCATCAAAGTTGCAGCAAAATAACAAAGGGGGTATAAAGGCAATGAACGCATCGGAATTCATGAAGCGCAATCTGCAAGGCATTTCAATCTCGCGGCTGACATCGTTGGCCCATGACCAGATTGAAGCTGCGAAAGCCATCGGAGCACAGGACATTAAGGAAGTGGCCGAAATGTCGCTTAAAACGAGGCTCACGGGCCTTGGAGCGACAGCCACGGACGCAATCATCGAGTACGCCGTGGAATGTGCCATGTCCGGGAAAGAACTTCCGTTGGACGGCGTGCCGGCAGGCGAAGCGTAATTAGCGCGGTCTACGGACTCACGCGCTCTTTTTATTTTCCGCGTTACAAGTAGTTCCGGTGTCCGGCTCGCAACCGGCCCACGGGGTTGGCGGTAACACCAAGGGTAGGAACCGCCACGGGTGATAGCTCAGTGTAGAGCGCGGCCCGTGTGAACCCTGTTGAAAGACAGGTTTTTCAGGGGCCGAGGTCACGGGTTCAACTCCTGTTCACCCGATAGACAACGAAACGAGGGAACGACGATGACATACAAGGCAAAGGTATATCTTGCAATAATATTATGCTTCATCCCTGTTCCTGTCGCGCTGGTAGTTCTAACAAGTGGAATAATACAAATAGTCGGTATCTTGATTGTATTCAATATGGGATATTTACTTTCATCAATATTGAATTCGGAGAGCAAATAAAATGCCTTGCACCCACTACTTTATCGGACAGAATGAATTCCAGAACCGCTACTACCAACAGCGGCTGAAATCACGCGGCATGACAATGCTGAAAAATAAACGGTATGAAAAATACGCATGTTCGAAATGCGGCTGCGTGGAGTGGTTCCCGGTCGGCCAGTGCCTGAGGGACACGGGGCGTACAGACAACAGATCGGCGGTGAGTGTGTTATGAGCGACGAAAACAGATACATGATGGCAAACGGCAATATATGGTGGTACTCCGAATGCACACCCACCGAATTCCTTGATGAAATAATTTCAAAAGTTGATTCTCAAATACAAAAAATCAAATCGCTTGAAGAAATCATAATGCAACAGGTTGCCTATATGAAATCAAAAGGAATATCTGTTGATGATATGCTTGATGGGATTGCAGAAATAGAAAACACCTCGCGGGCGAGCGGTGCCGCGAATTCCCGAAAGGACTGATGAAATGATAAGAACATTCAAGGCCATTAGATATATGCCGTTGCCCGTCACGATCAAAGACGGCCATGAAATATATCCCAAAAAATCTTTTGGTTCACGCGGAGCGGCAGAAAAATGGATATGCAAGATATTGGCAATGGATGAAGTTTGTTCTGATTTAACGCTCGACGAATCATTCCATAAAGAAAAATCTCCAGACCGAGCAATACGAATGATGTATGCCGCAAACAGGATAGCAGAAAAAAATGGATTCCATCGTCCGTATAACCCTAAAGTAAGGTGTAATCGTTGCGGAAACGAATACTTTATATTGGAATGCGATAGCACCGAGGAAATAGACGATGAGTCCGGGTACTCACGATGGTATGACGTGAAGCCGGAATACAGAAAATCAAAAAACTGTGAATGTGATGAGATTGAATATTAGCGGGAGATCTGTGCCGCGAGTGGCCGGGAGGCGCGAAGTGAACTGTCTTGAAATCGTAAAGAAATACCTGAAAGATAACGGATACGACGGGCTTGTAAATCATGATTGCGGCTGCGGACTCGATGA
Source organism: Sulfuricurvum sp. (assembly GCF_041651515.1). Taxonomy (GTDB): domain Bacteria; phylum Campylobacterota; class Campylobacteria; order Campylobacterales; family Sulfurimonadaceae; genus Sulfuricurvum. The sequence goes on along the minus strand of NZ_JBAZJF010000012.1, from coordinate 18,246 downwards.
TTTTGAACCGTGCGATGGGCTCGACTCAAAAGAATGCTTACCGGCATATAAACATCCCAATGGTGGATACACCACAACAAAGGCCGGTGTCCAAAATGACGTTTAAAAAATGGATACTGTGCGCGGTGACCGGGTTTGTAGGCTGGATGCACATCGTTTCCGTGTTCCCTACGCCGACAAGCAAACTGATTTTATCTTTAAACGCATACGCTACCGGTTTAATCGTGATGCTCGTGTGCGTACTTATCGTCAGGGACGGTGAATGAAATGGCAAAACGCGAAACGATAGTTCTCCACCACAGCGCAAGCCCGCGCGTGTCCACCACGCCGGAGATGATAGCCGAGTGGCACAGGGCGCGCGGATTCAACTCGATTGGCTACCATTGGATCATTGACCGTCTCGGGAAGCGCGTGGCCGGGCGACCGGCAAGCAAGGTTGGGGCGCACTGCAAGGGATTCAACAGCCAATCATACGGAGTGTGCGTGGTCGGCAACTTTGAAAACGAGGAGCCGACACAAAAACAGATTGATGAGCTTGTCTCGCTTCTGCGCGACATCCGGCAGTATTACGGAGTTATTCATCTCATCGGCCACAAAGACGCGCCACACGCGGCGACAGCGTGCCCAGGGCGCAACCTGTACGCGCTTCTGCCCGAGATTCGCAAAATGACGGGGCTGGTGAAGTGATGCACACAATCCTATTCATCGCCGGATTCGTTATCGCGCTCAACACGTCGCAACCGGAGTACGTTAAGCGCATTCAGCAGCCACGAGCCTGTGACACGCACACGTCTGACGGTAAATGCGTCCGGTTCGGAAATTCTACGGACTACAGCTACATGATTCCGTGTTGCTCGAAAAGCATCTATATCCCGGGACTGATCAAATGACAATCTGTTCCGACTGCTACAACGAATGGGATGCCGCGCTCATGACGTTTATGCCGGACGGCGAAATCATCTGCCCGGACTGCGTGCGGATCTGCGGCGGGTGTGGCAGGAAGTTCCATATCGATGAACTGTGCGACGACGGGAACTGTGTCGAGTGCGGAATCATCAACTTGATCTGTGATCATTGTAAAAAACCGGCTGGCAGTTGCCGGACGTGTAAGATAACCAACGCCGCGAGCGCGGCAATCGAAAACGACGAGGGAGATTGAACCATGATTAAATTTGAAGGGGCAAACATTCTAATCAATATCAACGATTTATATTCAGCAATGAGCGAACAAGATCAAAAAGATTTTGTAAAATCAGTTGCCCTGAATGATGATATTATAAACTGGGTATTGGATTATATCTGCGGCGATGATAATGACGGGTATTGGACATCAGACGACTCAAACATAAGGCAAAGATTTTTAAATAGAGTTGAAAAAACACAACTGACAAAATCAATTATTTCATGGGACACTATTAGAAAAATAGATCAACACCTAAAAGATATAAAATGCAAACAGCATATATATTGGAGCCTGTATCATGATATTCCACAAATAATATCTCAATGGCTATATGAAAAACATGGCATTGCCATTGAAAAGGGATACATAGATGCTGCCGTATCATACGCATTGAAATGTTTGGGACAAGAAAGCAACTTCACAACAGAACAGGCAGATAAGGAAATACAAGAGTTGAAAGATTTTATAACGGATAAGATGTTGGAAATGTCAAGGGCAATCGAAAACGACGAGGCGGTGTCCTGATGGCGGCGAAAACGAAGCGGCTGAAAAATGTTATCATGGAATATGACGAATTGGGAGTTGTGTTGTCTTTCCCTATTTTGAAAATAAACATACGGATAACAACCAGAGAAGCCGCCGCGCTGCGCGACTGGCTGAATGCCGAATTGCCAGCGAAACGATGTCACATGTACGATTCTCAAATTATATGCAAATCTAACCTGACGCATATCTGTACACAGCCTTATTGGGAGAATTGTCAACACGGGCGAAAATGGAAAGGGGAGAAGTGATATGGTATGTCCAGAATGTCATAAACCGGGAATGTCTGATAGGGAAATCAATGGTATGCACCCGGCATGTTTTGTAAAAAAGATGATACATGAAGAGGCCCAAACGGCCACGCTGCGCGACCAGTTCGCAATGGCGGCGCTCAGGGGGATTATCTCAAATAAATATTGGGACTATGACATTGAAAGAGCGGTGAAATTAGCATACGAAATTGCCGACGCGATGCTTGCCGCGCGGAAGCAAAACGGAAACGAAAAGGAGAATGACTGACATGGATATTTTTGAACAGATTGAAAAAGACGAATTGCTCAGGCCAAAATTAAATATATCATCGCGTACACTCTTGCGACTCCCGAAGTGCGCCAGAGATGAAATGTTAAGGCTACAAACAGAAGTACTACATCAAAGAAAAATTGCGGAAACATTATCAAATATACTCGACGCTAAAAATCATGATTGGTTTTGTATAAATGGCCCGATGGAAGATGCACCCGAAAACGATAAAACAATTCTATATGCCTTGCAAAAGAATGATGCCATAGCGGTGTGCTCATTGTTTAAGGGCGATCAGTTGTTCATTGGGCGCAAAGCGCGGAAGCAGGGAGGCGGCGATGGATGACTGACATCGGAAATTGGGGAGGATGGGAACCTATATCACCGGAGGAAATTATGAAACCAACGCGAATACCGGTAACGGTAAACATCGAGTACGACGGCGACGCTTGCGGCGATAACTGTCATTTTTTAATAGGGCAAATATATTCAGGGATATTCAAAAAAGTTGTTTATTCCTGCATGAGGCCCATAGATAAAGTAATTGATCTGAAATTTCACAAAGACGTTATCTACCGTTGCGCCGCGTGCCGAGAGGAGTTCCAGAAATGATTATCGGATACATAATGCTTGCCATTTTTGCGATTGCATTAATTGCCGTATTATTTTGTGCGTTTGGTTGGCGCGAAGCGGTATTTGTTTTAGGTGGAACATTGATTTGTGTTACATGGCTTGCGATTGCTGCTTATTTAATCGAGAAAAAATGAGAGGAGTTCCCGAAATGAATCTCAAAAAAGGCGACGTGTGTTTGATTTATTCCCCGTATGCCGATGAATATTACATTGGCGTTTTCATCGGCTATCAAAAAATAATCGGTATGACGGGGCTTTCAGCCACGTTTGATTTTGGGATGCCTAATGTCCGGTGGCACGTCCCGCCGCACCTTAGAGTCAAGATCGGAGAGCTGTGATTAACTTGCAAAAGCTCACAGACATGATCGGAATCGCGGCGATTATCATCGGCTCCATCCTGCTAATCAGGTGGCTGCCGGTAGAAATTTGGCGGGGGTGAATGGAATGCCACTACTTAAAGACATGAAAATCAAGGCTCAAAAAATAACCACTGGTCTTGGACACAATATAGGAGAATTTAAGCAAACAAGAAAAATGAAGTATGAGGCTAAGTGCGAATATTGTAATGAGATAATATATATATTTCATTGGTCGGATGTTATATCTGGGCCTGCATCAAAAAACCAATGTGCAAAAAAGGGGTGAATGGTATGAAGTGCGGCGAGTGTAAGGCACTTATCACACCACAATATGACTGTATGACTTGTGATATTACAAGTTATGCGGTTGAGTCTGTTGATTCGGAATGCGAGATAGAATATTGGATTTCAAGGCGCGACGCGGCGAACGGCGTGGACTCGGAGAAAAAGGAGAACGGAAATGGCTAAATGTTGTGAGCAGTTTATGTCTGGATGGCACATTAAGCAATGCGATAGAAACGCTACAACCGAATATGAGGGCAATCCATATTGCAAACAGCATAACCCTGAATTAAGAAGGATGCGCGATGAAGAATCAACTCGCAAATGGAATGAAAAACGCGAGCATGAAAAGAAGCGCAAGCTGATCGAGGCGTACTGGCTCGTAATAGACGATCTGAATGATTGCGGCCTATTAAAATCATCGGAAGATACATTGCTGAATCGGGTGGACCAACTTAAAAAACAACTGGAGTCCGAGAATGGATAACAAGGGCAAGCACGGCGAGCCATGGACAACGAATAAAATGAGCAACGTGAATGTTGCAATAATAGAAAAGGCAGACGATACAGATGTCGGATATGATTTTACACACACAGATGCAGACAGGATTATCGCCTGTGTCAACGCCTGCGACGGCATGGAGAATCCCGAGCAGGAGATTCCGGCCATGAGAAGCGAGATCGCGCGGCTGAAAGAATGCTTGCTTAATATGCTAAATTTGTATTATAAAAAACATCCACGCGGATCAGATATAAAGAAAACCACCGACAAGGAATTGGAAAACCGAATGAACATTATTGGGAAAAATATATTTGAGATTGGCCCCGTTTTAGATGCTCGTAAAATATTGGGGATACAAATTATTAAGGAGGCTTCCGATGGCTGACATGAAAAGCGCGTACTGTAATTATTGTATGCGCATCCATAACCCCGACGTAAATTGCAAAGGAGAAAATAATCCGATGCCTGACATGACGTTTGAAGATGTTGAAAAGCTATTAAAAACATGGATACCGGACATGATGGCTGATGAAATAATGCAGTCAATCCGCGACCGCGTGGCCGAGCTTGAAAAAGAAAATGAAGCCCTTAACCACTGGCGCGAAACCGGGACATACAAGGGCGTGTATGAGGTTGACGCTGTTGTAGCCAAACAATGTTTTGATTTGCAAACAGAAAATGTTAATCTGAAAAACCGCGTGGCCGAGCTTGAGCGTGAACTTTCCACCGCTATTTATCCGAGTTATTCAAATGGAGAATTATGCGCTGATCCATTAATTGATCAGGTAAAAGAAGCTCATGATGATGCGGTATCAGATTATCATAATTGCTTAGAAGATAATGGCAGGTTAATAATACAAGTTGTAAGGTTGAAATCCGAAAACGCCGCCATGCGCGCGCTGCTGAAAGAACATGAGTGGGCTGCTGATGTTATTTATGTTGGATACTGCCCAAAATGTAAAAGACATCAAAGCCAAGGCCACGCTCCCGGATGCGAGTGGGGCAAGTTCGCGGAGGGAGAAAAACACAATGAAATTATTCCATAAATTAAAACGATGGTTCTTACGACATTTTGGCAAGCGTCCAAGAATCGGCGACATTAAAACCGTCGGTGGAAATACTTATGTTTATGGATATTGTGAAGAAACAATACCTGTTGGATGGATGGTTTCAATAGATTCAAATTACGTGTTTCATCCTGTTGACAATAGAAATAATATTCCAATCGGTATGGTTTTATCAGATGTTAAAGCTGGTAGTCATGTGGCCGTTAAAGTATCATGCTGTGTGACTCACAAGTTCGCGGAGGGAGAAAAGGCATGAAGCAATACCCTAAATTTGTGCAGTTATACGTCAACAAAGCATTGGATGAGAACTATCAGACCGGCGATAAGATTCCGGTCGAGGATATTCTGGTGGCGATTAAAAGCACGCTTGGAAACTGTACGGAGCGCGGAGTTATCGAGGAGCTTTTAAAGAAGAATAAGTTTGATAGATAAAAAAACGCCGCCCGAGTGAGCGGCTTGTAATTGGTGGTATTCAAAGGAGCAAAGGTTTACTTTTTCATATCCTTGCTGAGAACGCCGATAAGTCCGATCACAGCCTGTAAAATCGCCGGTTGCAACTGAATCTTACCGAGCGCGTAAGCCTGTGCCGCGTGAGCGATAACCGCAAGTCCTGCCCACGTTGTCGGGCTTTTGATGTGTGCCATGATGAATGCTTTCATTATTTCGTGACCTCCGTTTTCTTGTAGACAATCCCATCTATGCTTTCGATGGTGTGCCGCGCAACTTCCTTGCTCGTGGGCCAGTGAGCCATAGCCGCGTCAAAGGCCTTGGACATGAGCATGAGTTGATTTTCATCGGCACAAGCCATTCTGATAGCCGCGTGCGCATCTGTAACGAACGAATCACGCCGCCTCCGCATGTAGGCCTTGTTCTTGTCGTAAATCGACTGGTGAAGCGCGTCGCGCACTTTCTGGTAATCCTTGCGGATGGCGAGTGACAGGATCGGGATCATTCCGCAATCGCATCCTCGAGGGCTTTGATGAACACGTCGAACAACTCCCGGGTCGCCATGCCCTTGCTGTATTCCTGAATCAGCTCGAACGCGCGCTCCTTGTTGTCCTGGATGAAGTCCATGAGTTCTGCGTCCACGATGGCCTTTATCTTTTCGCCTATTGCCTTAATGCCATCCTCGTGATTACCGAGCCACTTCTTGAATTTACGTTCGACGTTGTGCTGTAATTCCGAAAGTTCACTCATGTTGTCACTTCCCTTTATTTGTGGTTTTAACTTCCAAACAATTTGGTAATTGCGGCTCCAGCAACCAACAGTAAAATCGCCGTAAGGACAGCGAGCCCGCCAAGCTGTCGACCGATAGCCACATGAACATTGTTGTGTCTATCATAATATCCATGCAACTCACCGGTGAGCGCGTCCATTTTCTTAAACAACTCAACGACGTTTTCATGATCAATATCCACCTGTCTTTCAAGTCCGCCGAATTCCCTGTCATTAATTGGTGCCATGTTGGCTTCTCTCCCTGCTGGCCGTGGTTTTGTTTATGAATCCTTTTCTACTCCAGTTATCGTGACCGTCAATTCAGCCATACGGCCCGATCCGGGTTTGTAGTCAAGGATTTTTTCAGAGGCATCATTCAATGCCTGTTTGAGCTTCTTTGAGCCGTCCAGTGAAACCGGCACGCTGTACAATATTTGCTTTTCGATGTCTGCCATTATGCCTCCTCGAAACCATTGACTGTGATAATCAAATCCAAGTTTGTTGCCCCGCCGAGCTTAAGAATCGTCTGCCACGAATGGCCTTTGGCAATAAGTATCGGCGTGGAAAACGTAATATTCCCATTCGTGGGGAGTGACAGCGTGCCGAACCATCTATTTTGCCCGTCCGTGGTATCCGAAATAATAACCTGTATTGGAATTTCCTGCACGGCACATTCTGCGGTAGGGTCGGTCCCGGTATAGATGCTTAATCCAGTCACCCAAAGATTGTACGTTCCGCTCTGCGCTACCGCCGTTGCACTATCCGCCGACCAGTCAGCTGTGACCGTGCCGTGGTTGAACGCGATAATTGCCGCGCCCAAATCGGAAGCAGGCCGGTCGGGGTATCCGAGTGTTCGGAGAACATGGCTTGTCGGCGAACAACGCACCCGGTCCCAATTTGTCCCGTCAAACGCCAACATCATTGGATATGTGAGTATGCCGCTGTAGGTCGTTGCCACATCGTCAGCATTGCCAAGCCCTGATATTGTCGGAGCCACAAGCGTGTTCGCAGTGGACTGACCATACATCATTGTCCCGCGCTTCGCATACGTGGATTCGCCCGTGAACCCGCTATCATTCGCCGGGTACGGCACAAGGATTGTCTGGAGCCGGAATGTCGTTTGCCCCGTGCCGCCGTTAGTGTACACCACGCGCATGTAACGCGCGAGCTTATTCTGCGTAATCGTCCGCGCCCCGGCCACAGCCGCCGCCACATAATAAGTTGACGGTATGATGTCCCAGTTCGTTCCGTCGCTTGACCACTGGACTGATATTCCCGCCGCCGCGCTTGCCACATTGGAGAATGCGTTGATCAGGACACTGCCATAAAGTAACATGTCCGTGGCGGTCCCCGTAAACACGCCCGAGATTCCAAGAGCAACCGTGCTGCTGTTATTCGCGTCCACGACCGGCGTGAGAACCGTTTCAATCGCCGCCGCGTCCGTGGCTATCGCCGCAAGGTTGCCCCCGGTTTCGAGCGCAAATCCATTTGACACGGCAACAGTACCTGTGACCGCCACAGCGTCGAGAATCTTCTTTATCCCGTCTGTGTCCTTGATTGCGGTTACAAGTCCGTTCAGCGTCGTTATGAGGCCATTGAGTGTTGTTTCAAGAGCAATCTGTGAATCCTGCTTTGTCTCGCGTGACGCATCTGTTGGCAGTGGGCCAGCCCCTGTGCCTGCCGAACTGACATACCAAGGAGCCGCCGCTGATTCTCCAATAGCCGCGCCTGTAACAGAATGTTTCGCGTTCGTCTTGACCGCGCTGATTACTTTTTCGAGGATCACGTTTATTGTCATTCGCGGCATTATTCCGATCCACCTTTTGCGGATTCAAATCTCTTGTCAAGATTTTCGGGTGTTGATAATTCAGGGGCTTTTTTATCGAGCCAATCAACCATTGTGTCTATTTTTTTCTTTGCTTCTTTTTTCTGATCATCGGTTTTTGCTTCAATATGATCCGATATGAGTTCAGTTAATTTTGTATTTATAATCCGATTGCTTATCCTTGTTTCAATTCCCCTGTCTTCATATATATTTTCGAACCGGTCAAACACAAGATTATACTGATCGGAATCATCTTCAAGAACAGAATCCATGAGAAGCCGCGTAAACGTGTTGTCCAGTTTTTTGTTGTATCCATCAAGAAGAGCGTCACCGATTTCTTCTTTGGTATCCTGTGGATTTTTCCAATCATATTTTCCGCCATGCTGTTTGAACAGACGTTCCGCTTGTTTGTCGTCGCCAACTCCGATTGCCCCGTAATACATCCGTCTAAGTTTCTTACCTTTGGTTTCATCCGGGTAAACGGCCTGTGCGCGAGTCGGCATTTCATACGTCTGATAAAAGCCTATCTGCCTTAGAAGCGTTTCTCCAACGGATTCAACATCATAAGGGATTGCGCGTTCATCTGGCTTGCGGGCATATCTTTCACGTTCAAACATTCCGGGCTGTTCATCGTATCCGTATTTCACGCCGCCACGGGATAACGTCATGGCCCCTGAACCAATGCGGCCCAACCCTACGCCGCCGGGAATCAATGCCGTAAGCCCTCTTTGGACGTTTCTTGAACGCTTCTTCATTGTCGCGTCAGAAACATTCGTTATATCATCGGTTGGGTCCATTCTCGAACGCACGCCTTGACCATAATGATAGATGTCCCTTGCCATTCCTAATGCAAATGGTAATCTCAAGTCATATTCGCCTGTTGCAGTGGGATTGTAATACCCCTGAACAGGATTGATAACGCCTATGTTTGTGTCTTTTTCCCTTTTCAAATATTCTTCACCGGCAACGTATCCGGCGTATGTCAGTGGGAATGCTGCCGCCGCCGCCATTGCTCTACGTCTGTCCGGTTTCGGTAGTTGTTCCGCTCCCGAAAATTGTTCTGCATATTCAGTGCCGCGCTTATATTTCAGATATTCATCAACGAATGTTCCTGTCTTATACTTGCCCTCTTTTTCAAGCTGTTCTCCTGTGCGGCGCAGATAATCAAAAAGAATATCATCGGGCGGCGGCATACTCTGGTCAAGGGAATATTTCAGCGCGTCGCCAATGCCGCGCGCCTGTGTCGATATGGTATGTACTGGATACGAAAGGAACATTGTCAAAAGTTTTGTCGGCGCGCCGCCTGATAGAATTGTTGGGCCTTTCCACCCGAAACCAACCTGTGTGAATTCAGAGGACTGGTTCCCGAACATTTCAGCCATTTTTTGTACGGTTGGGCTATCGAGATCATACCCCATCATTTTTGCGTGGTCGAGATATTTCAGAACGCCGCCAATCCATGCCGTGCGCCGGTTGTCGAATTCAGCCACGTTGAACGGAACAAACAACCCTTTTCCAAGACGATCATAGTATTCGCGCGCACCCGCCATAAATTTTGTTCTGTCATCAAACGAATGTTTTTTAATGTCCTGAATAATATCGCGCATAATAGACGACCGCAACTGCGGATTATCAAATGCCATGTCAAGAAGTTCTCTGCCGCGCTCTGTATGCTTTGCAATGCCGGGATATTTTTTAATCGTCTTGAACCTGTCGAGATAACCGAGAGCCTGATACCCGCGCGCCAAGGCGTAATACTTCGGGCCAACATACTGAATCGTGTATAAATCCTGAAACTTCTGCTTAACCGATGTAGCGAGATTGCCGCCGATGGTTCCTTTATAAAGAGTGTCGCGTAATCCTTCGAGGAAAGCGTTGCCGATAACCGTCATGTCCCCCTGTTCAATGTTGAGACGAGAACCGAGTACTGGCAACTTCTTCAAACTTTCGCCGCCCCATTCCATTACAGACGCAAACGCCTTGTCAAGCCCTGTCGGTTCCGTTCCGGCTGTCATTTCAGTTGCGAACTTTTGAAGATAATTCCGCGCAAGTCCTTCATCGTCGCCGAGTAATGCAATGTACTGATTCGCCTTTTTCACAACAGGGTCATAGGCGATTTTGCTTTCAGCCGCCATTGTGTATTTCCATATCGCCTCGACGGGGTCAGTTCCATACGCTTCATCGCTGACACGAGCGTTAAGGAATCTATTCTTTATTTCCTCTGGAACCATTTTCCAAATATACGGCGGCAATTCATTCGGGTCGCGTCGCCCCATAATTGCATCAAACAAGTGCGGCATGTAGTTCTGTCGATACTTGCCGAGTTCTTCAAGCCCCATGCGTTCCGCGTATTCATCAAGATATTTTCTTAATCCAGTTGCAGATTCAATAAGCAGATCAATTTCGTCTTTTTCCAATACGGATTTATTCCGAAGTAGATACTCGGGGTCTTCTGCCATTCTGAAAAGAGAATCCATAATATTGCGATTGAACATCTGGCCTTGACGCTTATTCATTTTACGGGCTTTAATCTGCCGGTCAACGTATGATGTGACGGGGCTGAATATTTCGCCGAGCTTTTTTTCTTGGTCCACCATCTTTTTAACTTCAAGCGTTTCGCGTTCCACCTTAAGATCGTACAGGTCAGAGAATCCAAACCGTTGCATTACGACCTGACGCGGTGACAATGACGGCCACAATAATTCCCTACCAGTGCCACCCTTAAACGCCCCCATCGTTTCAAGCTGATATTCAAGTTTCGGCGGCTTCGTTTTACCGGTCGGGGTGCGGACGGTATTCATCCGCGCTATCAAGTCTTCAAGTTGCGTGTCAGTCAGATCGCGAATGTTTTCAAAAAGTGGCGACTGGTTGCCCTCGATGGAACCATAATTTTTTACAGCCCACTTCTGGAGTTGCCCATAATTTATGTTGGTTTCACGCGCTATCCTTTTAAGGAAGCTTTCACCGCTTGCATTTATATGTGAGCCTTGTTCGAGATACTTCTGAACGCTTGGAAGTTTGCTTATTTCCTCATTCGCCATGCGCAACATTTCATCGGAATACTGGAGATCGTCTGTGCGCCGCGCGAGAATATCAATGGACCGGTCGCGGCCCTCACCCGCATAAGCCCTTTTGTTCGCGGCACGTGACAAGTCTTTATCCACGGCTTTTTGAAGCATTTTGTTTGGTGGTTCGAATGTTTCTGCCCGGTCTATCGTCCTGTATAAATCCTGTTTTGCATCTCCAAGTTTGCCGCTTGCCCGACCAAGTGCCGTTTCAGCCGACTCCGCGCGCTTTGCGCCACGTTCACCCTGTACCACGTTCTGATAGACGCGCCACACGGCGGCGGGGTCGTCCTGCATTGCGAGCTTCCACATCGTAGGCGACATCTTCTCGCCCATCGTGCGTTCCATTTCAAGTGCCTGTTGCGCGGCGAAGTCAAGAGGATCAACATTTCCAGTAAGACGGCCACCCTTATAGATGGGAATATCCGATAGCTTGTTGAATATATTCCTTTCAGCAATGCCAATGTTTTCATCGGCCCACGCTGTTTTCATAAACCCACGTGCGCCCGCGTGCGTGTCGAGCAAAGTGAAAATATCGTCAGCATTTTTTGCATTGTCTACTTCATCAATTACCCACGGGGACTTTGATTTAAGCCCGCGCCACACGCTGTTCGGAACCATGAAACGCGCAACTTCTTTGTTGCGAAGTATCTGTATTTTGCCTTGTGACTTGTGCGCGAAATATCCTTTTTTTGGAACCACGTCACCGGTTTCGAGTTGTTTCTTCAACAGGATAAGTTCTTCATTTGACAGGTCCGCGAGACGCGACTTGTTGCCGGGAAGTATTTTGTGGAGGTCGCCGGAGTCAACCCACCTGAAATCCATACCGATCCTGATCGCGGCCTGTGCTTCTCTGCGCTGTTCTCGTAGTGCTGTAACCGTTTCTCCGACAAGTTTCTTGTTGTCCCTTAGGGTCGATGCCAATTCGCGCAATTCAAACGATTCGAGCTTATCAAGGCGGGACGTTCCATATTGGTTCCGGGCAAGCTGATTGAATTCGCGCGGCCTGATATTGGCTTCACGAATTGCCACGTTCAATTCCTTGCGCGCGGCGAGCATGTCAGATAATGTGGCCTCGTCAATCATCGAGGATTGTTCATCGGCAATAATCTTTTGAACAACAGGACTATTGTCCCACAACTGGCCCGCTGATTCCATAGCTTCATTTTCTGGCTTCAAGGCAATATTTAAATATGTCTGCATGAACGCGTCTGGATCGTCTTCATATATCTTTTGTGCCGTTGCTGAATCAATGCCGACAAACCGAGCCACGCGGCCTACAACCGTTCTGTCGAAGTCCGTATCCTTTTTTGAATGCTTTACAATCTTCTCATACTCTGGCATTGTGCGCGCAAGGTCAATGGCCTGATCGGTATCCTGGACTTCGGCTACATTCCCGATGATTTTGTCGAAAGCCTTTTTCTTTGTGACCGTTGCGGCATTGGGGTTTCTACCGAGTACGATTGTCCCATACTGCCTGTTTTTTTCAAGCCTTAGATTCGCCTCGACGTGGCTTGTTGACTTGTCCATTTTCTTTGACAGTCGTTCAAGCCTGTTATCAAGTATCGTCGCGGCGCGCTTCTGCGGTTTCGTTACGTCGCCAGTGCGGGATGATCTTACAATGGCACGGAAATTATCAATGTCAGCGCGAGTAACTTCTTTTGCTTCAATAAGATCGCGTATTCTTGTGGCTTCCTGCCGGACTTCCTTTTTGCCTATCTTATTTACAATGTCCCACATATCATCGGCCTTTGCCGTGATGCGGAATACGTCCGTTAAATCAGGTGTGAACAACTCGGACATAACTGCCGGGACATACATAAGCCCCTTTGTTTTTGGGTCTTCTATGGGATCAGGTAAATTTAACAGGCTTTCGCCCTTTTTAAAATCATCCAAAGAATTAAAAGTTATCGGGCTTACTGTTTCTGAAAATGGAGCCATTGGATTGGCTATCATTTTACCAACATTAAACGCTGTGTATGGGGTGAGTTCCAATATATCTATTGCGGTTTTGCCATAAGGCTCAACGGCAAATGCGGCATTTTCAACCCATTCAGGTGTCCGCTTTGTTGGCTTTACTGGAACAATCGGATTATCTTTCACGTACTGCTGCGCCGCGCCACGCCTGTATGACACGCCATACTTTTGCTTTGGCTTTACAAACGTTGGTTCATCCGATGTGTCATATTGAATCCACGCCTTGCCACCGCCTGATGTGTCAATGACATCATCCTCTAATAAGGGCATGTCTTTTTCTGGCTTTATTTTATAACCGTTACGGATAATATTTGTGTTTGACGTTGCTTGTTTTAATGTTGCAGTAGACGGAGCCAATGTGTTTGCCGGAATCCCGGCCTCAATCAATGCCTGTGTCCCCGTGAACGGCGCAACACCTGTCAAAAGGAATTCATCAACACCCGTTAGCTTTGGAGTTGGTTTCTTCTTTGGCTTAGTGTTTTTTTTAGACGCGGGTTTAGTAACGCCCTGTGCGGCGCGGTTCATTATCTTGATAGGGTCAACGCCGAATGCCATTATCGAGGCTTGCTCCCATAATTGTCACGCTTGATTGTGGTTGTCCCGCTACTTCCGCCTTTTTTTTCTTCCGCTTTCCCTGTACCCCAACCCGAAGTACCTTTAAGCTGTTTGGCTAAAAATCCAGTTGCCGGATTGTACGTTTTGCCTGATTTAATTTGGCTATTAACGGTATTGGCAACTTCTGATTCAACAGCTTTCTTTTGGGAATCATTGAGTGGTTTCCCGTTTTTCTTTTCTGCTTTTGCTATGGCCTTTTTGTTTATCTTTGGAATATCGTTGACGAGTTTTATCTGGTCAACGCCCTTCCCTTTGGTTGTGTTCGTTGCAAAGTGTTCCGCCACCGCGTCAGTTGCAGAAGAAAATATAATATCATTCATGGCTGATTCGTCTTTTGTCAATTTTTCCGCTTCTGTTTCTGCTTTGTCTGCGGCGGTTTCAGCATTCTTTTTACCCGTCCTGTTGGCAATATAAACATCCGTTTCCAATCCGGGTATCCTTGCCGCCGCCGCATCACGCTTTGACTTAGGCAAGCTCATGTCATTTGCATCAAATATTGCCTGATCGAGTTCACCTTGTTTTGACTGGATAATAAGTTCGTCAACAGGATCAAGAGAATCCAACCCCGGCAATACGCCAATGCGACCACCAGAAATAGGCTTATCGTTAGAGCTGTATTCCTTGATAGGCCAAATATTTTCTATGTTCTGCATTTTCAATTCATCCGCCATCTTCGGGGTTATATATCCGTATGTGGTTCCAAAGTCGCCTACCTCACGATACAGGTCTGTCGGCTTGATCCCCTTCGTCTTTGAACCAAGAATATCATAGAAATCAGGCTCATTCAAATATCCGCGTTCGCCCAACTGCTGTTTGATCTGCGGCTGATTCGGATACTGTTCCTGTGGCAAAATGCCGAGCGCGCCCAAGCCCGGAAGTTGTTCAAGCTGTGAACGCCCTTGTTTGTACAGTGCTTCATTGGCGAATTCCGGTATATTCTGCTTAAACAATTCCGGTTCACGTTCGCGCATGAAATCAATCATCCCCGGACGGTCAGACATGATATTTTCAGGGATTACACGATCAGGAAGCGGAGCAAAGCCCCCCTTATAAAGCATGGGGTTGTCCCAATTTTCCATTGCAAATTTTTCTTGTGGCGTTTGCGGCGGTAGCTCCCAACCCTGATCAAGAGCGTATTGCTTTTCAATTCTGTCTTGTGCAAGCCTATCTTTATAATCATTGTCCGAAAGATCATTGGCAAAAACCATATCACTACGCTTGTCCGCGCGCTCACGGTTGTACTGCGCTTCGGCGGCGGCTTTATCCTGATCGCGCATGTACGCCTGATACTGCAACTGACGGGCAATATTCTTGTCGGCCTCACGTTGCTGCTTATATGCGTAAATCGCTTCTAAAATCTCTTTGTTTGCCATTTTAAGCCACCTAACGCATTTGATTGGTGTTCCGGTTGTAATAGAAGTTTCCGCTCGTCTGTGGGCGTTTTGGCTTACTGTAGCGCGAAGCCATGTCAGCCCACCCCGATCCGAACGTGTTCAACAGATTGCTTTGGGAACCGGCACCCTCGTAATATTGCGACGGCGCGGCGGCGGGCTGTTGTGCGGCCCCGCCCATCAGCGCGGCATACGGGTTCCCGCCCATTGCCATGCCCGCGATACCGCCTACCAGTTGACCCCACCCGGCGTTCTTCTGCTTGCGCGCCTGTTCATTCGCCAGATTGCCTTGAAGCTCAAACTGGTGGTCACCATAGCGGCGGGAATACTCGTTCTCCCGGATACCCTGCAATGAGTTGGCAATGTCAGCGGCCATCCCGAGATCGGCGCGCTGTAGCCCTTCCGCGAAAGAGCCAATTTCAGCCGAGCCTATGCCGCTGTCCGAAAACCCGCGCCGCCGCAAACTGGCCTGAATCGCCTTTAACTGTGCGGAGCGTGCGCCCGTGGCCGACGCTTGCATGTCGCCGTATACATTTTTCCAGTTGGCCTGTTCCTTATCGAGATCAATTCCCCACCGGCCACCGTAGATTGAATCTGCCATGATGTTTCTCCTTTAATAGCCAACGACACAAAGCCAAAATTTTTCGTGGCCATACGTTGTCCCCGTATAAGAGGCCGCAATGTAATTAAACGTGGTTGTTTTCCCCGCTGTCGGGGTTATCTTCGCCGCCGCACAGGTTGTTGATGAAACATTTACGCCACCGCCAAAAGCGGCTTCAAGAGCAACGCGCAATACAAATGCGTCAGCGGCGGCGGCATCTTGTATTGTATACTGGCATGTTTCAGTAGCGATTGAGTATGTTCCGGCACTGTGTGCAAGTGCTTGAAAACATCCGCCAATAGCAATGAGCGTTGTGGCTTTATCAGCCGGAACCACTATGGGAGTTAATGCTGTCGGGTCACTGGCATGTGTTGCAAATCCGAATATTTTCAAACCTGTCGATACGCCAGCGGCCATGCCCAACGCCGCGCCGAGTTCCGCAAGAATCTCTTCATCATCGTCACCGGCAAAATAATTTGCGGCATCCGTTATTTTTACGCCTTTGCCGCTGTGCATCGTCTTGGTAATATTCGCGCTCAAATCAGCGTGAGCCGCCGCCGTAACAGAGTCAGCCCCGAGCGCGGTAACACCGGCATTGATAGCATTCTTTATCCGGTCAAAGTTTTCCTGCAACGTAGTGCGGGCAACTTGGCCGGTCAATAAATCAAGAAGTGTAAGAGCCATATCAATACCCTCAATTTCTGTTTTTCGTTTTCAGGCGCAACGTAATCCCATGAATTGACAGCGGATAATGCCCCGTGTAGCTGTAGATAAACTTGACCGTGCTGCCCTCGAGTTCCGCGTCGTAATCAGCGTGGGCCAACCGCGTCATGGAATCCGCATAAATGCTTTCGTCATAAATCGTCAGCGGGTCATCATACGTCGCGTAATGCGCCGGAGCTTCCACGCTTATCTGAACGTCAGCAACTTTTTTGTTGAACTGGTGGCCGCTTTCAAGACTCGATGTAATTATCTGCATCGTTCCAATCGTGTTTGTAAGCGTGTTGCATCGGACAATGACGCGGCTTATGAGCTTGTCCATCGACCAATCGCCGAGCGCATATTCTGGTGACTCTATCAGTACCGTGATGTCCGTTCCGTTATCCGTGTAGGTGTAGTCGTCAAAGTAATATAAATTGTTGTCGTCAGAGAACGAGAAGTAAATTGCATTCGTGTTCCCGTCAGTCTGCCGCGCAATGTGGCTGACTCCCTCAATGTCGAAAACAGTCCAACCGTTTGTGATGCTGTTGTAACAGAGGATACCATTCAAGTAGGTGAATAGAACGCTGTTCCACTGCGGGACCGTACACGCCACACAGTTTGACATGTCCGTGCCTTTTACGAGCGGCCATACACCATTCCCGATAGGATAATTGTTGTCCGCCCGGAACATGTAGAAATTCGTTTTGCCGACATAAACGGCCATTCCGTTGCCGCTCATGTCGTCTGTTTCGGCAATCCCGTGTTGAGCCACACAGCCGTCTTTCCGGGATGTCTGGCGGTTCTCATAGTTGCCGCCGTACTCGCCGATAAGTATCCGGGAGTTGTTGCGCGTGTAATTCAACAGATTATCCGTGTCGCTGTAACTCCAGAGACATGTTGCCCCGGTGCTGTCGAGGAACCTGTTGTCCACCTGAAACGTGTCATTCGCCTCAAACTCCATGTCGGTACCAGGGTCGGTAGTCCATCCGCCCTCAATGCTGAAATAGCAGGTGTTGCGCTCCCCCGTGACAGCCGTTACGACGAACAGCCGCCCGTCGCTTACCTCTGCAATTTTAGGAATCGGCGAATATGCCGACGTACCCGCAAACACAACGTCAGCCTTGGTCGTGGTGTTGTCCATGTATTGGAATACGTTCCCATTGTAAATCAAAAGGTATTGCTGAAAGACAAGGAAGTGGACCTTGTACCCGTCAAGGAGTGTGCCGCCGCCTGTGACCTCTGTGAACGTCGTGCCGTCAAACGTGTATATTTTTGTGTAAGTCGCAGTCTTTGCCGCGATAACCCACACGCTGCCGGTTGGCCGTTCCCACCGGATAAAGCTGTCAATTCCGATGCAGCCAGTTATGCCGGAAGCGTGCGCCTTGAGGTATCCGGGTCGAACTTTTGCAAGGCCGCGCTCATCAAGAATGAAGTTTGTCATGCGCCGCATTTCATTGCCGGGTCCAAAGGGTGGCTCAAGAAGCGACTCTGATTTGTCGAGCCGCATCCCACCTTCAAAATTATCTACCAGTGGTGCCTTGCGCCATTCCTCTGTCAGTGGACTCATGGGATATACACGCTCCCCCCCATACCGAGAGGATAGCCGCGCCCGCGCCCGGTAAACCGGCCATAGACATCTTTGATGACTGGCGACTTCGCGTTTATCTTGGAGTTCTGTATTGAGTTCTTGAATTTCCGAAGCATCATTTGATATTTTGTTTCAGTGATTTGCTCCGAGTTTAATTCTTTGTCGCGGTGTAAAATT
>NZ_JBAZJF010000011.1:0-55002 GCF_041651515.1 Sulfuricurvum sp. | reverse complement strand
ATAACTGGAAGAGTTTTCATATTTCTTACCTCCTACGCCTTGATGCTTGCCTTCTGGCTGGCCCTTTTCCAAAATCGAAATCATCTTCGAGGTCATATGGATAGTCTGCCTCTGTTGGCACAGTCTCTTCAGGTACTTGGGCTTGAGTCTGTCCCTGGCCTGTGATCTGATTGAATATGTTTGTGAATGATGCGGTAATTCCGCTTAAGAATCCACCAATATCAAATGGTGAGGAAATCTGCGGAATCATTGAGACTGGTTGGACTGAAGGTTGCTGAACCGTTGTCTCTGGCAGTGTAATAATCTGCTCGGGTTCTGGTTCTTGCTCGGTTTCTTCAGTTGGTTCCTGTTCTGTGGTTGTCCATGCTGGCATTTCCGGAAGTTCTGGAATTGCTGCGGGTTGATAGGGTTCGTATGTGGGTGTGGTTTCAGGTTGATAGGATGGTGTTTCAGGTTGCTGATACGTTGGGTATGTGGGATATGATGATTGGGCAGAGCTTGAGGGGGTCTCGTATGTCGGGATTAGAGATGTTGTTGGGGTCTGAGTAATCGTTGACATGTCTGGAAGTTGGAACATTTCCGGAATTGGAACGATTGGCTGTTCCTCTGGGGCTGCTTCTGGGACTGTAAGTGCAGGTTCTGTTGTTGGCGTTGTTGCCGGGACCACTGGAGACGGAGGCCTGAGTTGCTGAATACCCTGCTGTCGCTGTTCCGCTAGGAGTTTGGTTTGCCGGAGACGTTCTGCTTTGTCTGTGATCTGTTGCGCTGTGGCACCAGATTCAATGTATTTCAATTCCAGTGCGAGCCTTGCAGGATCGTTGGCATATTTGGTATTTGCAGAATCTATCAATTTAGTTTTTCGTTCCGCAACCATTGATAATCTCTTCTCTTCTGATTTCTTTTGGATCGCCTGCTTTAGCAGAGTAAAAGGACTAGCCTTATCTGAAGTGGAGGTTGTGCTACTTGGTTTGGCTATGATTCTTTCCTTGGCCTTTTTTCTGTCCTCTTCCATTTTCTTTTTTGCACTGGCTTTTTTCAATACGTCAAAAAAGTCAGTTTTCTTGTCTGTGGTGGTGGCTTTGGTCTTTTCTGTTTTCTTCTTTGAAGTGAGCTTAGGCAGTGATATTTTGGGAATAGATATTTTCGGAAGTGAAATTTTAGGGAATGTTGATTTCTTTTTCGCGGCTGGCTTCTTGGCTGGCTTTTGATTTACTTTGTCAATATCCGGCATTCCATGTGATCTGGTTCCGGGAGCCCATATCTTTCCGGCTTGCATGTAGGCATATGACGATTCCTGGACCGGCCTACTTGATGTCGATGTTGTAGTTGGCTTCTTTTTGAATAGTGTTGATAAAATGGATGGCTTTTTCGCTGTATCAGTGGCTACTCTTTGATTGAACGCCTGCTGTGCCTGCTGGCTAATTTGAGGTCTTACCTGTGCGCTTGATGCTGGCTTTTTCGCGGCTTGGGATGCCTTACGCCTTGCGATTTCAGCTTGGGCAGCTTGATACGCATTGACTGATTTCTTAGCTACTGGCTTTGGGGTGGTTTTCTTGGCTGCCGGTTTCGGTGCTGGCTTCTTTGCCGCAGGTTTTGAGGTTGATTTCTTGGCTGCCGGTTTTGGAGCTGGCTTTTTTGCAGCTTGGAATGCCTTCTTTTTGGCAATTGCTGCCTGGGCAGCTTGGTACGCGGTAATTCCCATCGGGCGATACCCATAATCTCCCTCCAGGTCAACCGGATAATCAGAACTGATCCTTACTCGATGAATTTGAGACTTTTTACCTCTCGGTGAGACACTTGGCCGTGACACCATTGGCTTTCTGTTCTTGCCAATGCCATAATCAAACCCTAATTCAAGGTCCATCGGATAATCTCCGCTAAACCCAGTGGTTTTTGTTCTGCGCTTGGACATATTGGAACGAGCATCTTGGATGCGTTTCTGCCTGGTTATTCTTGCCTGCCTCTTCGCTTCCCTGCGCTTCTTGATGTTCTCTGCCCTGACCTGTTTGGCTCTGCGAAATGCCTCTGGAGACGCGCCCATCGATGGGTAATCATCGCCAATCAATTCTCCAGTTCGAAAATCGGCTTTGTCCCTGTAGATCGGTTCATGCGGTCCCGAATCATCTTTGAATAGTGAGTCTCCAGTATTGTATGAGTCAGAATATAGGCCACCACTCATAGCGACAGTTCCTGTATTCCTTGGAACTGCTACTGTTCCTGAAGGGACCGAACGCCTCCCTGGTTGAGCAATGGGTGATCTCCTATTTGGCAAGACCCATACATCAACCATATTCTTTTGGCCTGGGATATTGAGTTGAATAACCTGCGCTCCAGCCTTGCGGTATTGCCGCACTTGGTTGATGACCTGGTTTTTTTGTCCCTGTCCTGCATGTTTCCATCCCTGGCGTTCCAATTGCTCTATTCTCTTGTTAAATCCAGTCATAGGATCCCTCTGAATGTTGGCATTCATATCCAGTGCGAAATTTACTTGTGGAATATATGTCCTCAGCGCACTGGGCAATGTTATCGCTGGCATGGTCATTTTTGGAATTGCAGGTATTTTTATGTTTGATGTCTGGATTGCGTTCGTGAATTGCTCGGGAAGCTTGAAAGATATGCTGTTGAGCATGGTCTTCGCCTGGTCATCAGATAGCCTGATACCTTGCTTGGCAAATATTTGTTTCATATGGTTCATGTGCTTTTTCATGTCCAGTACATCGGTTGCCCACAATGAACCTGCATCCCCACTCATGGATACTGGCAGTGCAATTGGTTTTCCATCAAGGCCAGTAATTTTCAGGTTTCCGAAACCCTTTTGCTTCAGGGTGTTGAATGTCTCATTGGCTACCAGTGTTGGAAGTGCCTTTATCATTTCTTTTTGCGTGGCCTTCATTTCCTCAATGAGGGTAGCTGTCTGAGATTTGGTTAAATCTAATTGTTGATTCATGATCTTGATGTTATCCTCTCTTGTGAAATTCTGGAGTTCAGGTGAGATTTTGCGAATTTCAGGTATGGCTACGTTGAATTGCTCTTGAACAAACTTGTTCACATCTACCGGAACCATGCTGATTTTGGAAGAAAGGCTATCGTTCAGGTATTTTGTGGCTTGCGTGGTGAGGTCCGACATCCCCGATCCTAGCGCGGTGATGCTCTTCTTGAATTCCTCATCTATTGTTTTCAAACCAGTATTGACGTTGAAATCAAGTCCCTTGATATTCTTCAGTTGATTAAGGTCCAGGGCTTTGAAGTTTCCACCAATGAAATCCCCGACCTGCTTTCCTTCTTTATCAATCTGTGCAATAATGTCATTGATGCCCTTCGGAATCGGTCCTAGTGCATCCTCTATCGCTTTTTCTATTTTCCCAGCTACTACGTTATCCCAAAATAAGGACATAATAGCTGACATTCCCTTCAATGGATTCAGAACGGTGGTCATTGTTAGCCACTTGGATGCATTTTTACGGTCTGAATCGGATTTGAATACTTTTGGAACAGTGATTTTGGGTACCGACATTTTTGGGAGGCTGCCGAGTTTTGGGAAGTCCTGAAATTTGGCAGTTGAAAATTCGAAAGGATTTGTAATTGCCGGGGTCGAGGTCGCGCCCATCCCTTCGAAGTCAGAATCATTTTCTGTATCCAGTTCAGAATCGATGATTGGTACTAGGCCCCATCTGTTATTATCTGTCGGTCTGGGCATTGTATCTAGTATGTTGTCTATATCGTCATCGTCACGCTTTCGCTGTTGTGAACTGGACATGTTCTCTATCTCCTTTCCTGCACGGATTTTTTAAGATGATTGTTTGAGACTCAGGTTCTATGTCCTGCGGATCCATTGACCGTTTTCACTGACCCAGTATTCGATGTCCTTGATCCTGCGATTCGGCATGGTTAGGAATTGTTCCTGGAAGATCTGCGATGCTGCCTGCATCGTCTTTGCTTCGTAAACATTCCCACTTACATCCCGGATGAGCAGTTTCGACTCGACTACCGGCTGCTTGACTTCGGGTTTTGCGATAGGCACTTGCTTCGCAACCTTCAGTTCGTTGACGAGCTGAATGTTTTTCTGCATCAGGACTTTTTCCCGATCTGCACTGGCCTTCATTTTGCTGTTCAGCTCTTCGGTCTTTCCGTCTAGAATAGATTGGAGTTCTGAGACCTTTTTATCCAGTTCCTGTGCTTTGTTGTCCTGGGCCTTGGTCGTAACGGCGGCTTTCTGTGCCTTTTTGGTCTGCAACTCTTTTACCTGGGCTTTCGTCTCTGCGAGTTCAGCCTGGGTTTCCTTGAGTGTCTCTTCAATCTCGGCTTTTGTAGGTACTTTCTTGGGCATTTTGTTGACCTCAGACCTTAAAATGTCTCAGGTCATATTTAATCCTTTTGCATATCGGGTTAAATATTACTTACTTTTTTGGGGGATTTGTTAGGCATGAATCCGGAATATCGGATAATTTCATTTCCTCTTCGTCAATGAATTTCTTCAATCTCTCCATTGCTTTGGGCATGACTCTAAAGAATTCTGCCATGTCTGCACTGGTTAAGCCAGATTCCTTGATTGAGTCTGATATTTTGGTGAGTTCCTCAATCGAATCAACCATGTCGGATAGGTCTATTTTGCTGATTTTCCTCTCCAATTTCTTTAGTTGATGCTTGTTCGCCTCAAACCAATCGTCAAATTGTTTGAATTTGGAATATATCATGCCAAGGGCTTCATCCAGGTTAGGTACATCGATGCCCTTTTCCTGGGCCTTTTTAATGGCTTCACGTTTGGATGTATCAACTAGGTAGTAAATGTACACTGAGTACCCCAGAGCCACTAAGTTACTGGTATTTGTCAATGCTGCAATTAACGCATATAGTGCTGGAGACGTTAAGCATATCCACCATGTTATAGGTGTAGTAATGGCGACATAAATGACAATAATAATAGCATGGACTTTCCAGCTACCATAGGAAAAGAGACCTGTTGATGCTGATGCTTTTTTAGGTTCTGGAGCTTCACATGCTGGGCATGTACCGTCTGGGAGATATGGCCCTCCACAGTAGTTACAGAATGTTCCATGTAGGTTAGGATCATACTCTGCATCTTCATCCATTGCTTCAGGTAGATCGGGGCGTATTTCCGATTCCCAGTTTGGACAGTAGCCTTCAGGGTCCAGTTCGTTCCCGCAGAAATTGCAGAATGTACCATCTATTTCTGCATCATAAGGTTCGTAGTCCTCATCTTCTTCATTCTCATCCTCTAGCAGGATTGGTTGAATCGGTTCTGGTGTCATATATCTCACTATTCCACTGGAATATCTTATTTCTTGATGGATTTGCATAGTTTGCATGTGCATCCAGGCGGATGCGGTTTCAGTTTGGGAGATTCCGGCAGTTTTCCCACCACATAACGTCCATCACTTCGCAAGAACAGACCCTTGCCCTCTTTCTTGAGGTTTTGTGCGGCATGTGGTATCAGGACATCTTCGACAGTAGTCATTAGATTGGCTACTACGATTTCGAGATTGGCTACTCTGCATTTTGTACATTTGCAGGTATCCTTATGCCCGAGGAATGGAACCTTTTTGCCAGCTCGTTTAGCCATCCGTGAACAACCTCAGTTCGTTGTCTATCCGAGCTATGTCCTCTTTTGTGAGCAATATTCCATCGTTTGAAGCCAGTTGGTATAGGGTATCCAGGGCTTTGTTGGACCAGTTAATTCCATTTTCACTGGTTAGAACCTTCACGACTTCTGGAGCTTCCTTTATCCGGGGATCGTGTGAATACATTTCTACATAATAGATTAGGTTTTGTATTCCACGTTTCCTGATGTACATCAGAGTCTTGATGAGATCGAGGTCTTTACCCTTTCTGTCTGCCAATCTGTACAGGCTAGATACCTTATCTACTGGGTCAATGCAATTCTTTTGATCTCCGTTCTGTCTAGCGTTTGCATCTATTTTAACCCACATGGCTACCCTATGCAGTTGGTTAAACATGTTGATTGCCTCCGGTGGAAGTTCTGGTAACGATTGTGCTGTTAATCCCATCCCTTCTGATTTGTGTATGATTTCTCCCGGTCCCTTTTCTTTTACTTGGTCTCCAACCGGAGGCGACGGTTGTGGTTGTATAAATCCCTGGTCAATTTGTTCTGGAACATCAATGTCTTCCTCAGTAGTACACCTTGGGCAGAACCCTTCATTATCAAGATGCCCCCCACAATATGAGCAGAATACGCCATGTACTTCAGGGTCATATGGCTCATCCTCTGTTTCTAAGTCCTCATACATGGGCTCTTCTGGGATCTCTTCCTCTTCGGGTTCTATTTGCTGTGCCGGTTGTGCAGGCGGTCGTGGTTGCTCTTGGTATGCAGGGTATTGTGGTCTTTGGGGTGCCTGTTGGATTCTTTGAGGCTGTTGTTGTGGCTGTGCTGGCTGCTGATTCATGTAATGCTGATCTGGAATGCCCATCTGGGCCTTGGCTTGTCTCCACATTTCAGGTGGGAATCTGTTTCCGCATTTTTGACATGCCGGAGAATCCAAGGGTACTGTGGCCTTGCAAGCATCGCACCTGAAGCCTATCTGCTGTTGCTGTTGCTGCTGTTGGTTGGGGTTCTGGTTCATAGGTTTAT
This sequence comes from Sulfuricurvum sp., assembly GCF_041651515.1. Classification (GTDB taxonomy): domain Bacteria; phylum Campylobacterota; class Campylobacteria; order Campylobacterales; family Sulfurimonadaceae; genus Sulfuricurvum. The sequence goes on along the minus strand of NZ_JBAZJF010000011.1, from coordinate 48,395 downwards.
TGTCCCTCAATGACCCATGTCCAGCATATGACCCTATTGCATCTGTGATTTTGTCTACACTTTGGGGAATTACCTGGCCCATTGTGTACCACATCCAACTGTCCGGATCGTCTGGAGTTGGCATTCCATTGTTATTTCCACCCCGAATCTTATCTATCCGGTCCACAATGCTTAGGGCATCATCCAATGGGTCTTTCTTGCTTTTGGGATTTATCGCATTTGTTACAACGGTTTTGAATAAATCCTGCATAGTGTCCTCGTATGGATTCTTCTCTGGCTTTGCCACAACGGGTTCTGGATTGGTTTTTGCATTGTCCATTCTATCCAGTTCCTTCTTTATCGCAATAAGCATGAGCTGGGCGATGTGAACATCCCCTTCATCACGAGCGTCTTTGAATTCCGCAATATATTCATGGAGATTGGATTCTTTTTGAGATTTCTTGGTAAATCCATCCATTGCATTCTGAAACATGATGTCAATTGGATCTGTGAGTTGAGGAATAACTACTTTTGGTACACGTTTGGGTACTGGGGCCGGGGCTTCGGGTACATCTGCATTTGAGTTATCGACTGACTTTGAATTCCAAGATCTTTTGTGACTTGTAACCGCTTGTATTGTGAGTGGTTTTATGTCCCCATCTTTTACTCCTCTAAATGAGTATTCCGCCCATTCCTTGTGAATCTGCGGAAGAGATTGACCTTTATCTAATCCTTCATGCACTATTCGACGAAGGTCATCATTCTCCAAAAGGAAAGCTTCATCAATTTCATCATCCTCTGGATCATAGTTCTCTTGGTCCTCGTCACCCTGATCGTTTTCAGATTCATCATCTGCTGTCTCGTCATCGATTGGCTCTTTTTCTGGCATTTTTCGTTCCTCCTTCCTTTGGTCTTGCAATCTTTTATCTCGCACACCTATCAGATGCCTCGCCAACTCTGTATTGTCTGTAGGCATGGGCCGTGAAACTGTTGTTGGTGGATTTATTTTAGGGGGTTCCTGCGTTGGAACAGGTAATTGAACCTGTGGTAATTGTTGCTGCGTTTCCGGTGTTGTTTGAGAGGATGTTTCAGCCCCCTTTTTAGGTTTCTTTTTATCCCAAAATCCCATATTCTTTACCCCCTATCAGTTTGGTTCATTCCGAGGTTATTCGCTTCGGTGCATTCGTTTCCTGATTCGTTTCCATTTTTTCGCTTCACCAGTGGTTCCGTACTGTCTACGCTTCCGTTTCGCTTCGATTCGCCTCTAGTTGGGTTCTTACTGTGATGCGATTGCCTAGTTGCTGTATCCTGCAATCCTGCGATAAACTCTAGCGATGAATTGATTGCTACGTTTTTAGAAATATTCTTACCCGATTTAGTTTCAAAATACTCAATCGCTTTAGCAAGATTCTCTTGATCCTTTTTGGTTGTGCGGAAAGTGCATGTAGACCGTTTATCAAATATTTTTATGCGAGGCATCCCAATATCCCTCAAGCAACATGTAATAAATGAATGCTATTTAAATATTTGCGTTCATATTGTATTAGCATAATTATTTATTCTCTTTTATCTTATACTTTGAATGCACAATCATAGGAATGGGATGTTATTACGAATGCTGAACAATGTATTATCTGCGGAAAGCAATTGACATTAATGAAAGTAAACAATCCTGAGCATGGGGAATGTAGCAATTGCCGCACAACATACAGGATCGGTCGACAGATTATGGCACCCTGCAAGAAATTTATTATGCTTAAGGGAGAGCTGACCGAAGTTGATGGTTGGAAAGAAGTTGATTACAAACAATTCAAAAGACCATATCCAATAATTCCTAGACATTTGATTCCGGCATTGCGGAAGTTATTTAAAAATTCACAGTCGACAGAGATTTACATGCGAAGGTCTGAGCAATTATTGGATCTTGACAAGAATTCCGGAAGCAATAAGTCCCGAAAATGCATCGATATGCTAGTCATGCAAATCAGTTAATTATTAATTTTTGAAAACATTGAAAAGTACGCAAAGTTTATATATCAATTGCGGAAATTCACCAGGAGAGTCCTACTAAATCCGAATAGCACATTAATATGCTATTCATTATTATTAAGGTATTTATCTATCTATCTATCTATCATCGATTTTGCTATACATTTTCGCAATCCTGAAAAACGTGAATTTTAATCTATGATTAAAATTTTAGATATCATCTTTATAGGTGTTTTTTATTAATTTCGAATAGCACATCATCTTATTAAACCCAAAATTTACCTATCAAAAACGAATAGCACATTCCCTTATTAAAATATTTTAATAGCGCGAATAGCACATCAAATAGCACATCAATTAATAAAAAACGGGGATTTGAAACAATTAGAATTTGAACTACGTTCAAATTTTACCTGCAAAACTTTTATAAAAAACGAATAGCACATCATTTTATGAAAAGTATTTAATAATCCGTGCGATATATCCTCCGGTATGCAAGTAATAAAACAGACCAAAGATGTGTGGGATAAAATCGTCAATGCGGACAAAGGAGCACAGGTAGTATCTATCTCACTTACTGCTGAGCATGGAACGTTCATAGAGCATCTTCCGAAGAGTTTCCTGAAGGATGCGGTTCGGGACATGCTAACTAGAGAACTAGAGTCTCAACCAGGATACCTTGAGGCTCAGGAACGCAAGCTAGAACTAGAATTGAAGGCAGTGGAGAAGCAAAAGGCTAAACTCCATGAAAAATAATAAATAATCAACAGTCAATAGCCTTCGAATACCGGCACTTGCCGGGAGATACGTTACGATACGGGTGGAAGAATGGGAACCACAGACGACTCTACATCGCTAGTAGGCAAACAAGTTAAAATTGTATGCACTGAGAAGGACCATGCAGGTAATGAAAAGACGAAAGTCATTTATGGCCTTCTTACAGAAGAGGGAGAATTCACATTACATGTCCGGGATCAGTATGGACAAATTGTTGTTGTTGGGAAGCGTAATCTTGTAATCATGACGGAACGGACGGAACGGAGGGAATCTAGATGAGTCCTCCCGAGAATTTCCTTAGAGTTGAATTGACGGATGAAGAGCAGGAATACATTAACCTGTTACGAAAGAAGTTTGGCAAGGGCTATGTTTCTGGATGGGTACGCGGCCTCATTGATAAAGAAATGAGCGAGGACGAACAAACACTGACCATCAAGGAAAATCATTATCAGATGAAACTGGAAGAAATCAAGGCTAGGAAACAAAAACTGAGTGTTCAGAAGGAGAAGGTAGAGGAAATTGTGGCTGAGAAAGAAAACGATAAGCGCGAAATCGCTCTGAAACTTATTGACCAGGCAAAGGATGAGGTAGATCTGGAGAAAGCCAAGAGACTATGCATCCGTGCCTACCGTGCAGGAATCACATTGAAAGAAATGAAACAAATGATAAAGCCTGAACTTCATCAATTGGTACTGAAAACATTGACCAGGCAGGTGTGATGATGAAAAAACAAAATCAAAATGCAACACTTATTGCCCAAATTGTGAGTGTTATCGAGGACAATAAATATACTCCAGTTGCTCTGTCCATCGGTGACCAGTACCCAGAGAAGAAATCTATAAATGTTGAGTTCAAAGACCTTGAGAATGCTTCCAGTGACTTACCGGTAATATTAACTGAAGATCCTGAAGAATTTTTCAAAGGGGCGGAGGATGCAATAAAAGAGGTCATCGACAGTCACCGTTTTGGTATAGATGATGCGGTAATAACTGGTATGCGAGTCCATTTCAGGGTGACGAATGCCCCGATCACATGCAAAATCCGTGAAATAAGGTCGAATATGCTGAATACCTTGATTACAATCGAGGGAATAGCCAAACGTGTCACGGAAGTCCGGCCTACAATCTTGATAGGGTCATTCAAATGTATGCGCTGTGGACATATCACAGAAATCAACCAGGCCAAGCCAATACTGTATGGCCCATTAGAATGTTCAAAGGATGAACAGGGTGGTGGAGGTTGCGGCAGGTTTGAGAGTTCTACCCGGTTTGAGATCTATGAGAAAGGGACCGTCAGGATTGACAGTCAAAAAATTGAAGTCCAGGAATCTCCCGAAGGATTGAAAGGCGGGTCACAGCCTCAGACAATTGTATGCCAGATGGTTGATGATATCTGCGGGTACATCAATGCCGGAGACCGGGTTACTATCACTGGTACATTGAGGGCATTGCAGAAAATGCAGGGCAAACACAAGATGACTGCCGAGGATATTTATATTGAAGTTAATTACATTGATATAAAGAATATTGATACTGATGTAATCGAAATCTCGAAAGAAGAGCAGGAAATCATAGACGATTTGAGAAATTCGCCAGATGTCCGAGCGAAACTGGTTGAAAGCATTGCCCCGAGCATATACGGTTATGAGCATGTGAAACGTGCCATCATGCTATTACTGTTCGGTGGGGTGTCCAAGCTCCAGCCGGACGGGACTAGGATAAGGGGGGATTCTCACTGCCTGCTAATCGGTGATCCTGCAACAGCCAAAACTCAATTATTGAGATATGTAGCGACACTTGTTCCCAGAGGCGTGTATGCAAGTGGTAAATCATCATCAGGAGTGGGCCTAACTGCCTCAGCAACGAGAGATGATTTTGGGGAGGGCAGATGGACCCTGGAAGCCGGGGCATTGGTTCTAGCAGACAATGGCATGGCTTGTGTCGATGAACTGGATAAGATGAGTCCAGAGGACAGGTCCACGATGCACGAAGCCCTTGAAAGTCAGACTATTTCGGTAAACAAAGCCACCATTCACGCGACATTAAACTCTAGATGTTCGTTGCTGGCAGGTGCGAATCCCAAGCATGGCAGGTTTGATATTGACGAAGAATTGTACCCTCAAATTGAACTGGAACCGACTTTGATAAGCAGATTCGACCTAATCTTCCCAATTACTGATGTTCCTGAAAAGGTCAAAGACCAGAAAATAGCGCATCACATTCTCCAATCGCATCTGGCAGGCAGTGTCAAGAAGAGAATGGACAATGATATTGAAATTGCCATGGACCAGGGCATTCAGGACGCACTACTCGCAGTAAAACCAGTCATAAACGCCAGTGTAATGCGGAAATATGTGTTCCTTGCCAAGAAAATCATTCCGATAATGACCCAAGAAGCCATGGACCAACTGGAATTGTATTATGTTTCAGTCAGGAAAATGCGAGACAACCAAAGTAGAGCCTCTGTGCCGATAACAGCAAGGCAGCTTGAAGGGTTGATCAGGCTATCCGAATCCTCTGCAAGGGCGAGAATGTCCGATACCGTCACCATTGATGATGTAGACTACGCAATAGATGTCATGAAGGATTTCCTGGACAGGATGGCTCGTAACCATAACTCAGGGATCTACGATATAGATCGGTTTTCAGGGGCCGAATCCATGGACCAGAGAACAATCATGCACAACATGGTCAGCATAATTGAAGAATTGTCATTGCTTGGACCATTCACATATGACAAGTTCTTAGATGAAGCCAAGTCTGACGGAATGCCTGAAAAGAAGGTAGATGCCTATTGGGAGAACCTCCGCAGAGACGGCATTGTTTTCCAGACTGGCAGCGAAAACGGAAAAGCATTATGGAGGTCGATTAGGAAATGAGCGAAATCAAGCAGAAATCATTGTTTGAGGATGATAATCTGATTGTAACTGAGAAGGATCGGGAACCACAATCTTTAACAGAGCATCCGAAATTGGATTATTCTACTGGAATAACTCAAGAATCCTCAATCGTAACGGTAACAATCACGATACCAGTCAAGAACAAGCTTGACCTTGACGTATTGAAGGATGATATGAAGGTTGCAACAGGCCATGTCTGCATGTTGGTAAATATCAGGGACCGGGAGGCTTCCGATGGATAAAACACTTATTCCAGACAAGCTCATTCTCGATGCCTGCTGCGGAGGCAAGTTCTTCTGGCTTGACAAGCATCATCCGGACACGTTGTACATAGACATTCGGAAAGAAGATGCAGTATATGCCCCGGAACGCCCACATTTCAAGATCCAACCGGACATGCAACTGGATTACAGGGATCTACCATTTGCCGATAAGTCTTTCAAGTTGATAGTTTGGGATCCTCCGCACATGTTGAGGGAGAATGGTATGACTGGCCTTTCCGGGAACGTAATCCGGAAATACGGCGCGCTCCATGCTGATACCTGGAGAGATGACCTGAAGCGCGGATTCAACGAACTGTGGCGCGTTCTGGACGATAATGGCACGTTAATCTTTAAATTCTGCGACAGGGAAGCAAAATTTGAAGATGTTCTCAAGCTTTTCCATACCAAGCCTTTGTTTGGCACGGTCACCCACAAGGATCGGGGTGAAACTAAATGGTTCTGCTTCTTTAAATCTCCAGGAGGTAAGCCCAAGTAACCCTGGATAGCACAGCACGGTTAAGAGTCTGTCCTCCTTTCTTGCACGGAAACGGATTTTAATTACTCAGACTCTTTCCCCTGGTCAGCTATCCAGGTTTCTTTTATTTTTGAATGCACAAATATTTTATATTAGGATTTATATAATGTATAATTGAAAATGAACGAAAAACAAGAAGATTTCATGCTCAAGGCCGGAGCCTCATTTGGCGCAGGATTGATTATTGCAGAGGTTGGTAAAAACGTGGTATGGGGAAAAGGCGAGAATGGCAAGCTGAATGCCCAACTCACCAGACAGGATAAATATGTGCCTCACCATTACCAGGTAGGCATTCCATTGCTTGCAGGTGGCCTGATATTTGATGATAAAACTTGGTCTCCAATTGCGATAGGCTTAGGTGCAGGGATGATGATTCATGATGCTGCCGATCTAATAGATTTTCTGAGGGGAAGCCTTGGCGTAAATCGCCAAAATAAAAGCAATGTGAAGTATTTTCCGATTCAAGGAACATACAATCGAGACTGGCTGAATATCGCCAGGGTACATATTGCAGACAATTTACCAACTGAGAAGAAATATCAACAGATTGGCAGCCTACTTGTGGACCTGATAGCGAATGATACCTGGAACCAGAATAAGCAGGAATGGATCCCAGCAGGCCGGGAGCATCCCCTGGTCCTTGAGCAGACTCGAAAGATTATCCGAGCTGGCAACATTGACGGTCATGACCACATGGCAGTATTGAAAGGCATCCATGACTGGGCCAAGCAAGGTAAAGGGAACATGAATTATACTTATGACATCAGGAAATCCAACCACGATACCTTTGTTCACCCATACCGAATGCTAGAAATGGGATCGGGAGATTGCGATGATTCTCAAACGCTGATATCCTCAATGGGAGAATCTGTTGGAATTCCAATGGGCTACATAATGCTGGCACAAAAACCAATGTCACCAAATAATTATAATCACATCGTCGCAGTTGGCTTGCTGGATGAGAAATATAGGGACCAGTTACCAAAGAAGCTCAGGAACGATAAGCGATACTTTGATCCATTGACAAGGAAAGTTATAATCCCGATGGAAGTCACGCATGATGTACCGTTTTTGTATCATCCGCCATACATAAAGCGGAGGATCGTCCAGGTTCCTGTCCGAAATTCCACAAACAGATTATCGGACATGACACAGCCTAAGTTTATTGTCAGGGAACGGTACCCTGTTGAAGCATAGATAGATTTATACTCACTGAAACGAATATAGGTTTGCCTACAGAGTATTCTCCAATCACTAGGGCCGTTGTAGTTCTGTAGGTAGGTTGCGACACTCCCTTTCAACGCTACAACGGTCCGAATTCAACGTGCTATGTAGGAGCCGACATAGCACACTTCACTTCAATATTTATTAATAAATACTAACTTTAGTCGTGGGTCAAGCGAACATTTAAATAAGGTCGAGGACTAATAGCTGCTGTGCAGATATGGAACGAACATATAAGTTTCGGCTATACCCAAATAAGAAACAAGCAGAACTACTTGGCAACAACATAGACCTATGCCGATTGCTGTATAACAATGCTCTGGAACAACGAATAACTGCTCACAAAGAAGGAACGTCACTCAACAGTGCTGGACAGCAGAGGGATTTAGTCAAACTAAAGCAGAACAACCCAGAATATACAGTGATATACTCCCACGCATTGCAGGATGTAATCAAGCGACTGGACTTAACTTATTCTCACTTTTTCCGCAGGGTCAAGGATAAGGAGAAAGCGGGTTTTCCACGCTTTAAGAGTGCAGATAGGTATCGTAGCATCACATACGACAGGTATGGTTTTCGAGTGCGGGAAAGTGGGCGACTATATCTAACAAAAGTCGGAGAAGTCAGGATGTTCAAACACCGTGAGATAAAAGGCGATATGAAAACCTGCAATATCAAGATAGATAGGGTTGGCGATTGGTGGGCAACGATAATGGTTAGTATTCCAGATGCACTAATCAAGCAACCAAAGACAGAAATCGGTGTTGATGTCGGGTTGAAAACACTTGCCACAATATCCAACGGCGAAACCATAACAAGACACAGACATCTAAAAGCATCAGAAATAAAGTTGAAGATTATCCAGAGGGAAGTAGCGAGGAAACAGAAAGGTAGCAAAAATAGAAGAAAGTGCGTTAGGAAATTAGCGAAAGCACATCGTAAAGTAGAACGGCAAAGAGGCGACTATCTGCACAAGGCATCGAGGAAACTGGCAGATAGTGGGGATATTGTGGTGTTCGAGAATTTAGACATACGCAATATGCTCAAGAATCATCGCCTATCAAAGTCAATCAGCGATGCGAGTTGGGGTAAATTGATGCAATACACAGCCTACAAAGTGGAAGAAACTGGTGGGTCTGTGTATTATGCCAATCCCGATGGAACATCGCAGATATGCTCACGGTGTGGAACGGTGGTCAAGAAATCTCTATCGGATAGATTCCATGTCTGCACAAAGTGTGGTTTTTCAGCCGATAGGGACTTGAACGCATCGTTCAACATATTAAAGAGATTACCTACGGGCAGTGGGGAACTCTTTAAAACGCCTGTGGAGGCACTACCTCTACCATCTCTTTCGGGAGGTGGCAAGTAATGTCAATGAAGCAGGAAGCCAACGATATTCATTCGTTGGAGGATGTCACAACCGCTAGTCACACTCTGATGGCCCACAATATACTTCTGAACGAACATTATTTATATTTGAACGCACTTATCCTATCTTGAGGCAAGGGAAGGCATAAAACTACGCAAACTTCTGCCATAGATGTAAGGTGGAAATAACATCCATGCGCGGATCAAAGTTTGTTTCCGTCTGTCAATAACTTGCTTCATTCCATCTAAACTCTTCCCCACTCGAGGGGGGAATCTCTCTCCAACCTAGGCTTCGTGCCAAAACATCCCCCCTCCTTTTTTTCTATACATATATTATTATATCTTAATTATAATCTTGTGTCGGTAATATCATGTCACACCGCCGCCAATTTAAGGATTTCCTGAAGCAATCTCAAAAGACTTTGTTATTTTCTGCTCAGTATGAGGGCAACGCAGACATTCTTGACGATTGGGCAACCGGCATCAAGAAAATAAAAGGGCTATCCCCAAAAGATGTTTACATTGTTGTGAATAATTCCTCAGAAGAATTTTATCAGCGAGTCAAGGCCATTTTCCCCAAAGGCACAGTAATCAACGCCGGTCCGTTGAAGGACGATCAGAGTATGGCAATCGAAGGCCAGGGAAACCTCGCACTGACTACCAATCTATACTGGCTCATGTCTGTGTGTGGCAATATGGCGATTGACAAGGCCATGCATGACGGGTATGAGCAACTGCTGATACTCGGCGGAGACGATGTTCTAAGCCCAGATGGATTAATGAAAATGCGGAAAACACTGAACACGGATTTTATCAACACATCAAATCCCGATCCTGTTGGAGTAGTTGTGCCTGTAATCGTTGCCAGGGGAACAGAAAAAGATTTTGACGGAACGACAGCTCATGCGACACCGATAGAATTCCCCACTGAAGACCATGAAAAGCATTTTTTTGAAGTATATCGTAAAGCTGATGAAATCACCATGTACATTCCACATGCCAATAATCAGTATGGCAAGAAGATATTTTGGGCAATGGGTTCCAGTGGAATGCTAATCAGCCGAGACGTATTTTCAAAGGTGAGATTCGATCCTGAGAGATATAAATTTGAAAACCTATATGAAAAACGGATAGATTTAGATAATGAAAATAATATAGAAATCAACATGAAATACAAGGGCGAGGATTATGATTATTGTTATCGTGTTCAAGAAGCTGGCTATAAGATAATGATGCGGACATGCATATTCATTTTACCCCTCAGATAATAGTTTATTTTGAATGCAACAACTTTATATATTAAAATGTAAATTTAAGGACTCGTCAACACAAAGCTATCACGCATAGTGGCGACAACCGTGCAAGAAAAGAGGACAGATAACATGACCGACATAAGCATTGTAAACCCAAGAAAAAAGGCTTCGCGCAAGCGAAACCCCTCTTCCTACCAGAAAACTGTTGGGAAGTTCATGAAGCAGGGTAAAACGATGAAACAGGCACACGCGATGGCAAAGTCCATGATGAAAGCAAATCCTTCGAAGAAGCGAGGCCGGAAACCGAAGAGCAAGAAAAACCCGTTCTTCGGAAGGAAGAAAGCCAAAGCTCCGAAGAGGAAGAGCGCCAAAAAGAGGGCCGCGCCAAAAGCAAAGCCAAAGGCCAGAACTGTCACCACAAAGACCACAACAACAAGGACAACCAACCCGAAGAGAAGGGCATCAGCCAGGAGAAGCCCGAAGCGCAGGAACCCAAAGAGAAGGAGTTCCCCGCGCAGGCGGAACCCGGTTCAGATCTTCAAGTCCGGTTTACCGAACCTGAAGGCCAAACAGAAGCCCCTTCATGACATCGGCGGCGGACTCCTTGGGTTCTTTGGAGGCAGTGCTGTATCTGGAATCACCAAAGTCGTTACGGGCCAGGACTGGGCAGGAACAGTTCTACATGGAGTGTATTGGCTGGGAGGATCGTTCGCAATGAACAGATACTCAAAGTCCAAGCCGTACGCTCGTGGATTTTTCCTTGGAGCAGGAATATCGTTTGCCATCGATGTCGTGACATCGCTCATTCGCGTGAGTGGTGGCATGTCAGATGATGCCGTGAGACCCTTCGACCTGAAGGGCATCCCAACAATTGACTCGGTGAAAACCGTGATATTGAAGGGTATCGGCAATCCGCAGATGATGGTTCCGGCTCTGAAGGGACTCTCTGATGTGTGGGATCCGAGTTTGCTCAGTGGCAACCACCCTTACTCGGGATATGCCGAGGAGGACAGCCAGGAACTGGCAGAGTTACTCGCAGAAAACGCAAGTTTGAAGCGCGGACTCGGCTACGTTCCGGCAGACGATGTAGGTCTGATTCAGGATGACATGGGTGCGAACGATAACACCTATGCCGAATCGCCAATGGACATCAAAGGCCTGGTACAGTAGACTATTGTCACTCTTGCTTGTTGGAAAGTAAAGGTACACAACGGGGCAACCTGAAGTGTGCTAAACAAACGCATGAGAGGAATCTCAATGCCCACTGAGAAAGATAAGTCAAGGACCGCCTACCTAATTAGGCAGGCAAAAAGGAAGGGAAAAAACATGACAACACCCGCAACAGGACCGAGACAGTCCCGGATTGAGACAATCCGGGCAGAGAACGAGGCACTACGCGCCGAAATGATAGACCAGGCCAGGGCCAAGAAGCAGTTGATTGCCGACGAGAAAGGCAAACTTCTGTATACCGACCCGATAACCGGCATGGTCTACAAAGTGAGGCCCAGAGTGCTGACCAGTGGCAACGACTTCACTCTTACTGCCAACACTGCGAACGCGGAAACAGTAATTGCAGAAAGCAACGCCGTCCCAGATGGATTGGAGTACATGTTTGCACCTGTCCGAAGAGGATCAGATGCAGACAGGACCGCCCCGTACTTGTACGGGTCAATCCACAATGCAAGCAGCGCAGATGTGAATGGAACGCTCGTCATCAAGATAGTGTCCCCCTCCGGAGTGGAGTTGGACAGAATCCTGACGACAGATTCCTACATCCTGTCGAACTGCTCGGCAACAGACTGGAACAACAGGCTGTTCTTCAACTGCGAGGACACGAAGCGCGCGAAGAGTGGCAGCAAGATTCAGATAACCCTGAAGTCTGCCAGTACGATCAGCACAACCGTGACCAGCTTCACCCTGATCATCAACGAACTGGAAAAGCAGTAAGTTGTTGACATCGTGAGGACACGTTGTACCCGAACATGATCGGGGGATTTATTCCCCCCATCATTTTTAATTATGCGTGATAGAATCGTGTGGTCAGAATAGGAGATGAACAGAATGGCTGACAAATACGAGAGAGGCAGATTAACTGGTGAAAGGGCTAGAGACTTAATTGCAAATCGCTCACTGGTAGTATTGCGAAGGGTCTCCAAAACACAGGAGAATTTTGTCATTGACAATGAAATGCCAACGACAGATCGGAAGGGGGAATACGCAATTGCCTCAATGGAAGCCATCCAAAAGAAAGTTGGGTCATATGACCGCAACTTACTCATGGTCTATCCGGCATTGCCCGAAGATGAAAGCCTGAACGTGATGATCCAAAACCTCCATACCCACGTTAAGACCGGGATCGTTGAGGAAGAGGTAGTGGATTGTAATCCGACATCATCAGATAAGGTTATTCAGTCCATAGCCAACGGAAATGCAGATTATCACCAGACATTCAAAGTTGATACGAAGGTCAACATGACTCATTTTGACCTTGCGAAATTGAAAATGAGATTCAAGATTGATGGAACCGCGACAGGAAACATCGAGGTCAAGATCCATGAAGTCTCCGGTGGCACTGTCGGAACGTATACCGGCCTGAAGGCAGTATTCAATTCAATTGACATCAATGCAAATTCAGATTTATTGTCCACTACGCCAGATACGGATTTCGAATGGACAGAGGGGGATTTCGAGACAGACCTAGGCTATTCCCCGGAATTAACCGCAGGGTCCACGTATACCCTGGTCATCAATAACAATTCAGGCCAAGCCATATTGGTTTCACTGGATTCGACCAATGACTACTACTATGGCAGTGCCTACAATGTGGCTGCCATCATGGGCAGTGGTCTTTATGACTTTTCCATGAGGGTGTACTGGTCCCAGGGAGATCCGTTCATAGTCCGGACAGTCTCAGAATTCCCCTTTGAGGTGGAATTCGGTGGAGATGTCTCAGTTTCCAGCATGATAGACGGCAGGCAGCCATCCCAACGCTTGAGGACCACAGCCATAAGCTCGATTGGCACAAGCTTCGTTCCGGACCTATATCATGGCGCATTGCCACCCGCTAACGAAAGGGATGCCGATATTCAGGTAGCCCAAACGTCCCTGGCAACCAGGCACGATGAGCGCGCATCTTATTCTTTCCCAGTCACAAAATCCGCGACAGGATACGCAGGATGCTGGGAGCATGATGCTGGCGCGACAACGCTCATAGACATGTCCGATGATGATGTACTCGGATTCTGGATGTACATTCCCGATGAAGACGTATTTCCATCCCAGTATGATGCCAACACTCTCGGCAGAGCCATGATGCTCGAATTGTTCAGTGACAGCTCGCACTATTCGCAGTGGGATTTCTACATGGACAACCTTTCAGAAGGCTGGAATTTCATCACAGTGGGCCTCAACAACGCGCCAAACGCCATCGGAGCTAACGGTGTGGAGTTGAACAAGGTCCGGTACATATCTCTCAAAATATACGAGTCTAGCACCCTTGTAACCGCAACAGGTTACACAATGGCATACCTGGAGTCCATCCTGCTCATGCAAGTGGGAAACAGGGTGAACACTGAGATCCCGGAGATAAACGTCTCATCCACTGTCGGTGATGTCACTGTCGAGGGCATGGCATTTGTCGAGGAAGGCAAAGAATACATGAACGGCACAGGCGCGAAAACAGCCTTCTATCTCACAAATGTACCATCTCAACCTCTTCTCGAGGTAGCAATCTACCAGAATGGGGTTTGGAACATCATCGAAGAGGGTGTTGGCGTTTCGCAATATTCCGTTTCAGGCCGGGTCGTGACCTTCGGGGCATCAACCATTCCCCCGACAGGGACCGATAATGTCCGAGTCAAGTACATGATGAAGTTTGCGAGGCTTGCTGAAATCCAAAAGATAGAATCCTCCGATCTTGGCGCAATCGCAGCCGGTGCGGAGGTAGTCCTGGACCTCACAGGCTGGAAAGACCTGGGCATGATTACATCTGTCGCAGTGGTAATGGACGTTGAAACAAACGTCCGGGTCAAGTTCTATTCAAAGGACACCAAACAAGGAACTACGGTACCCACCAATAAATACATCTGCCATCAGGATTTGGAAGACCCAATCCTGGACAGTGGGGAATACTGCAATTCGTCAGAATGCAGGCTGCCCCTGGTAGATGATGATGGCACTCAGGAACTCCATCTGGTTATTGCCAATGTCGGGGTAGTGAACAACATTGCTTCAATCATACTGAAATTGACAGGAGAGTAATCCAATGGCGAAATTCGTTGAGACTCTAGTCAAGCAGGTATTGCGGCAAACACCAACCAAGAAGGGCGAAGCTACGTTTACCAAGTCCGGATTCGTTCAGAATACCTGGTATGATGTCAAAGCCCAGGGCGCAAAGCCATCTACATTCGGATCGGTGTGGGCCGATTCGAAAACCCCGTATGCTGATGTCCATGCAGTGTTTGACCTTTCAAACATGATTGCAGGCAAGGTCATGGAAATCGAGATACTCCGAGCCCCGGACGGCACGAACTATCGCAGGCATTCCTTGACAACCCTGACCGGGGCGCAGGACCAGGACGACATTGAATTGACCGTAACATGCACTGCAAGTATGCCCATTCACATCAGGTGGAGATTCACAGATGCCAATGCCAGCGTAGACATGAACGGGCGATACTGGGCAATAGGAGGCACTCAGAGCTAGACAGGTGGAACATATGGAGATCCCTGTATCTTGTCTGGAAGTGCGTGAAAACGGAACTGCTTGTGCTAAAATCAAGCAAAAGAATGGCTCAACTATCCCGATCACAGTTTCAATCGAGGACATTCACAAGCAATATCCGCATATGAAAAATATAAATAATTTGTCAGCTCTAATAGGTTTGCTCAAGAAGAAAGGCGGCACTTACAATTTACCGAATTTCAAATGCAAGGATAAGCGAAAGGAACGCTTGGAACGTAGAGCTGAAGAGGAACGCTGGAGTAAATAAATGTCAGATAACATGGTAGCCCCTGATAAGAAAAAGCACTTCATACTGATGTTCATTGGAACCCTAGTGACATCTATATTCAGTAAGAACGCTTGGATCGGTGGATTGATAGCTGTTTCTGTAGGAATTGCCAAAGAGTTATTCGATTATTACTTTGGAACCACCGGATTCAGCTTTGATGATATGGTAGCCAACATTCTCGGTATATTCTCAGCAATGTTAATATTCCTGGCAGTGGTTGAAATCAATGATTATTACATTAAGAAAAAGGAGGGAAATATCTAATGGCAATGATAAAATTAGAAATCAAATACGAGCGAAAACCGGAAAAGACTCTAAAAATGAGTCAATTGATGAAGGATCTATTGACCATTGAAGAGAAACCGGAACAAGGCAAAACCAAAGGAAAACCCTTGATTATGCAATTTGAAAGCATATCTCAAAAGGACTGCAAAATCGAATTCAATTGCTCGGAAGCCTGGGACATCAAGGATAATGTGATTTCCCTAATTGAAAGTGTTGAGGCTTTCGAATGGGTAGAAGAAGTCGTGGACTTCAAGAGATCCAAGAAATAGAGGAAACCGAATGGCTGATAGAGTATGGACCAACGGTAATGCGACCGGCATCTTGAACGATGCGCTAAACTGGGATACTGGATTGCCAGCAGCAGGTGACAAGCTGATATTCAATGGTGCAGTATCAAATGATGGCATCACAGTTGATGTTGTCGCTGGCATTTATGGAAATATCGAAGTCAAAGGAAACTACACTGGTACAATTACTCTCCAGGTAGCAATCGAGTTTGCAGCCGGAGACATCGGAAACGTATCTGCCAGTAATTGCACGTTCTCAGGGGCTTACGTAGTCACATTCGCTACACTAGATGTGGATACAGGTGATGCCCTGACCCTGGCGAGTGGGGCGTGTATAACTATCGAGGGGGCTTTAACTTGCGATGGCACAATTGCTCCCAGTACAGGGTCCATAATCTATGTGGATGATGGAACCGTAACAATCACAGGCGTTCTTGGTACCGCGACAACAGATTATGATTTGACCATTCGTGGAGATCTAGCAGTTTCATCCGGGCAATTAATTGCACCGGATTCATCAGGAACTTTTCTATTTTATGCTGGATATACATGGAATACACCTACAACGTTCACGCATTCCAGTGGGAAAACAACATTCTTGGGAAGCGACACTACAACTATCGGTAATAACTCTACTGGATTTTATAATGTTGACATAGCCAACTTCACAACCGTAGCATCCGGGAACTACAACATCACAATCGCCGGAAATCTGGATATTGGCGGCGGGGTTTCAGGGACATTCACAACAGGGACCGGGACGAAAAGAATAGATGGAACGCTGAATATCGGCACTGGTGCGTCTTTTGGCACTGCTGCCACTGCCTACACCTTAGACTTGAATGGTAATCTACTGACGAGTACAGGAACACTGATTGCGCCCAATGCTACTGGTAGTTTCACGTTTGCAGGGGCTTCATGGAAAACGCCTACGACATTTACAAATTCAAGCGGCACAGTGACTTTTGACCTGGCAGGCACTACAACGCTTGGTAACGACAGCACTGGCTTCTACGCGTTCACAATCAATACGGGAGCAACACTGGATACTTCGGCTGCCAGTTCATTTGCACTTACCGCGTCAAATGTCATTAGCCTGTCCGGAACCTTTACGACAAATGCCTCAGCATTATCGATAGCAACAGGAGTCACGACAGCTTATGGGTTGACAATTCTTGCAGGTGGCGTTTTCACAGGAGGTAACGGTACTCACACCATTGGGTCTATCAACTCCAACACGGCTACATCTACATGCACTATGACGAGTGGGATTTGCACGATTAACGGCTCTCATATTCTTGGGAACGGGAATGCTATTCTTCTAAGCACAACAAGCACATTCACCGCAAGTGGGGGAGGAATAATATTCACCAACACAGCAACGACTTACATCTTTGGTGGGGGAAAGTCACTCCATGATGGAACATTCAATGGATCAGGAAGTTACCTTATATTAACGAGCATTACTTTTGGCGGAGCATTAATAATCAACTTTTCAGTTACCTCCAAGGCCGTAGCTACATCTGGGGGTACAATAACCGTAACAGAATTAACTACTGTCACAGCAGGGGGCTTGACATCTCAGAATGTATCATTCAGTATTTTCCTAGACGGGGGCCTCACGATCAACGGGGGCTTTGTCTCTCATGCAGGAACCGGCTATTACCGTGTAGTTGGGGCATTCCTTTTGTCCAGTGGGACATACACTCATACTGTGAACACAATCAGCTCGTTCAGCGGGCCAACGTGGCAGGTCAACGCGGGAACGACCTTCACTGTGACCAGCGGAACCACTAAGTTTTACGGTGGGGGTGCAATCACAGTTACAATGTTGAATGTGGTAACTCCGAACTTCAATAATATCGTCACAGATACGGCAGGAACGTCGGTCACGCAGGGAAGCGCAATCACAGTAACGACCTTCTTCACAATGGCTACGACGATCCTAACGACCTGGGACACTTCGGCTGCAAACAGTTACGCCTTTACCGTTGGCTCTACATTTGGAGGTAATGGTGGAGTCTTCAATGCTAACAATTCCACTCTTACTTGTAATGGAGGTTCCAATATCTTTGGAAACAATATAACATTTAACGGTGGAACGGGAAGTCATTCATTCGTTAATGTGTCACTTGCTGCATGTACATTCCATGCTACAAGCGGTAACACAATACTCAGGTCATTTGCTGCCACTACATTTACGACCTTTAATGCAAATGGAGGAACACTCGTATTCTCCGGCACAGCAACGATTGACAACAACTCAGGCGAGAACTTCAATAATGTTTCGACTAATGATGGTGTTGCAACAACAACTACACTGGCACGGGCGCTCACCATAAGTGGGACGTTGGTAGTGAATACATCAGGAGTGTTCAACACATCTGTCACAAATTACACCCTAACTGTCAATGGCGCGACCTCTGTGACTGGGACATTAATCCCAAACCTAAGTATAATTACAATAAATGGCACAGTTGTCATAAATGCTGGCGGTATATTCGGAACGGATACAGCATATACTCTAGACATAAATGATAATTTATTGGCAAGCGCAGGAACATTAATCGCACCAAACTTATCAGGATTATTTACATACAGTGGTGCAACATGGAATACGCCAACAACATTCACACAATCAACTGATGGGTATCTCCAATTTGATAGGGCAGGAACGACTTCATTAGGTAACAATTCCACACAGTTTTGTAGTATATCTATATCCAATGATGCCACACTTGATACATTGACATACAATATTACTATGTCAGAATGGCTTTTTATCGGAGATGGAACATCAGGAACATTTACAGCGACTTCTGGGACGATATCAATAGGATCGTTACTCGATTTAATAGATGGGGCATCAATGAGTTGCGGAACATCAAACTTAATTGTAGCCAGTGTAACCACAATAATTGGTGCGACATTTGATGGGGGGACTGGGACCAACGACATGAATAGCATATCGATAGATGCGACATCAACCTGGACGGCTACATCTAGCGTTACCACTTGCTTCAGCACAATCACTATCGCAGGCGCGTTTATTCATAGCAATGGAGAAATCATATTTGACGATTCAGATAGTATGCCTGTGATGTGGGATATAACAACGAATGATCAGCATTTCTACGATTTTACTCTTTCAGGAACTGGTTCGACCAAGAGATACACCATTTATGGAACTCTTTACGTTGATGCAAACATGTCAATATCCACATCACAATCACAGCTAAACCTTGCCCCAAACGATAATAATGTCTATGTCTCAGGAAATGTAACTTTTGCTAGTGGCTGTGTCGTGTTCCATGCAGATACCGGGTGGTGGTACTTTGACGGGACCACGATATTCACTGATAGTAATTCCCCAGTCAAAGATATTGGAAATATATCCATAACTGGATTATTCACATTAGCATCAGGGATTCATGTGTATGCATTTGAACTAGGGGCAACAGGCATATTTACCGCAACCGGGGCTTACGACATCGAAATAGACGGAGCAACATGCTCAATCGTATCGGGAGGGCTATGGACAGCGGGTACAGGGACCGTATCGTTCACATTGACGACTACTTACACGGATAACAGCGTTGTGCCTCAAAATATAGGTTTAACAGCCGTCTCCGGCGATTTGACATTGGGAAGTGACATGAAAACGGATGGCATTACAATCACAGGCTCACTTACCGGAGTAACATTTACTCTCTTTTCAACAGGGGGTATTGACTTCACCGGAGGCCTCTATGACATTGACTCATCCACGTTATACCTCAACGGTACAGGTCAGCAGACAATTACAATGGCTGGTAATTACGTCTTTAATATAACAGTCAATAATACCCATGCTTCAGAACAGGTGATATTTGCGGATCACTTAGAATTTGCCACTGGCGGCACCCTTGAAGGCATTGATGGCCAGATTCTATTCCAATCTACAATCAATTTGATTAATGGGACACTCAAATTCACAGGCGCGGAAGATATGACGATTGATTCTTATGGATCGGCAGAACTGGTTGTCGGAACACTGCACAGGAATCATGCATCTACCATCGTCAGCTCAGTTCTGATTGTTCCGTTGAGCGTCATCGTGGAGGTGCCGTAGATGCAGGAAACCAGATGGACCGGGACCGGCGAGAATCAGAAGGCAAGCAATCCGGATAATTGGGACAATGGCATTCCAGACAAGGACAGGAAAATAACCTGGGATGGCATAACCTCTGATTCCATCGAGATAGAATGGGATCTCACTGATGAGTCTATCGAAGTCGAAGTGCCACCATCCAATGTCTCGATAATTGTGGACCAGATATGTATCGTGGACGGTGACATCCGGATTCCAAAAGCATTGAGAGATATCATCCTACTGAGTCAGATGCCTCCGGAATATTTCCTTGATCGAACATTCACAATCGAGGAATGGAATAATAAAGGTCCAGGCTGGGAACCGATAGACCGTGCCTGGTACTACAATGGTACCCCCATGCTACCCTTCTTTGGAGTTAACGCAGATGGCTCATTCTCTTTCAACACCACATATACATCCTCTGGCACTGGAGACTGGGACAATGTAGCCACATGGGGCGGCGGAGGATTTCCGGCAATAACGGACATTGCAATAATCTCGAATACCCATGTAGTGTCTGTCAAGGGAGGCGAAGCCTGCCTGTCATTCACCGTGAATCTTGGCGGAACCCTGCGATTGGATGGTCAGACCGATACAGCCAATGCATCTTTAACATGCTCAAATGGGTCCACATCTACCAATAATGGCACAATTGACCAGATAGGTACAGGAACTAAATACGCTCGAATCAATGGCGTAGCAGGCTATGGTGCTCACATCATAACCGGCAGCCAACCGACATTTGGTAGTGGGCATTGGTATTTCGGCTCTGGAACGCATTTTGATATGGCCATAACCACTGGCGCAGGCGGTTGCTATATTGCTGGACTCGTATCGAGCCATAATCTAACGATAGAATCTAGTGATTCTTTGGATTCAGCCTATGCTTATGGATTCATCACCTTAAATGATGGAAGCTTACCAATCGAAGGATTCCTAGTAATTTATTATTCCGATGGAATATTCACAGATAACCGGATTTCACAAGTACCCCAGGTATATGATTTTAGGATAAACCCTGGTGTTACTACAACACTCGGAAATCACGCGACTCTTCAACAGATAGATATTCAGGGGATATTTGATTTAAATAATTTTAATCTCGCCCTAACAAACTCAGCAACTATGTCAACTGGCGTTGGGATATTTCTATATTCCACAGGTGAATACATAAAAGGAACTGGATCACTAACTATAACATCACCCAATGGAGGTATGAATGATTTCCTATGGTCCAGTAAAACACCGACTGATGATTTTGGAGCTATCACGTATACCAGTGACCATGACTTTGAGATCCAAAGCGATATTACCATAACATCATTATCTCTCAATGGTGCAGGCACCTTTTTCAGCGGTGACGATGCTCTCACTATCCGTAGCAACGTGACAATAGCCAATGGATTTAGTTGGACTCATGGCACAGGAACCATCGAATTCAATGTTACAACTACATACACAGACAATAACGCGACAGCTCAGGACATCGGGGATATCTACATTTCCGGAACTCTCACCCTTGCGAATGCGAAACCGATCCATTTCAAAGAAATTGAAATAGATGGTACATTTACATCATCTGGCGCGAATGTAATAACGTGCGATGGTCAATGGACATGCACTGTTGGGACATTCGTGTACAGCCAATCCCATGTACATTTTACAGCCACCGCACTGATTACCGGTATGGTAGGCCTTACGAATGGGTTTTATGACCTAACAATAGACTTGGGGGCCATTGTCACCACAGATTCTTATGTCAGTGTCAGTGGAACCAAGACCGTGACTGGAACCGATAACAGGACCGGCACAACATCAAGCATCACCCACGTTTACAATGATTTAACAATCACCGGAACCATGAACAGTAAGCTCCTGAAGGCTAGTGAAATCAAATATACCGGGTCCAAGAAATCACCAGCTCAATCTCCCTACCAGAACATGATTCACAAGGGAGGCAGTTAAATTGAATTATTCCAATGGAATACAGTTGGAGGGGCATTAATGACTGATGAACCAGTTACAAACGAAGCACTCAAGCAGGCGTTTCAGGATCAGAAAGAATTCATTGAATACCGTTTCGATGAAATGAAAGGGCAGATAGGCAAAATCTGCAAGAACGATAAGGATCAGGACCGCAGGATACAATCCTTAGAGCATCGGTCCGATACTCAGGAAAAGAAATGTACTGAGCATCTCAAGCAGGAAGTCAAAGAATCCGATGATACTGCCAAATGGTTCATTGTCGGAATGGGTTGGGCATTGACAATCATTGCACTGGTACTTTCAGTGCTGACATAGGAGGAAAAGAGAATGGACATAGCAACAGTAATTGAAACAATATTGATAGGGATTGGAAGCGGATTCATTGCAGCCATCATAGGGTATATGAAAAGCATGACCACAGAACCGTTCGACTTGAGCAAGTTCGTGCCTGCTATCCTGCTCGGCGCAGTAATTGGAGGCATTATGGCATTTGCCAACGTGCCGTATGACCAGGCATATCAAATCGGTGTAAGTGCCGGATTGGTTGCGTTAATAGAGAATGCTGCCAAGGCCATAGTTAGGAACCTCAAAGAATGGCTAAAAAATAGAACCCATCCTATCGAATAAATACCTTACCAGGCATGTATCCACATATTAGGGTACATGTCTCTATTTATCTAAAAGGATATAATTAAATATCTAGGATATAATCATAGGTCGATGGATGCACTCTTAGCTCAATGCTCTAAAGAAGAGCAGAGCATTGCCAATTTATACGCATTATGCAAGTACCTGTCCAACTATACTTTGAAGCATCACGAAATCAAGTTTCTCTATGAAAATACTCATCTTTCCTGCAAAGGTTTCATCAGGAAAGTGGAAAAGATTAATCTCTCGAAGATCCCATTGGACTCAATCAGACAGAATCAAAAAGAAGCCCTGGAACATCGGAATAAATGGAAATTAAAAGCAGATGTATACCATAACGAGATATGGAAGAAGCTGAACGGAGGATAATCCAATGGCAAACGTAAGATGGTACATTGATGTCAAATATAAGGATGATACCGAAGAAACATTTGGCCCGTATGACACTGAAGATGAATGCAATGTCAAATGGAAAGAACTGGCGAAACAAACAGCCAAAATCAAAACCATCGAGAAAAGGCGCGAGATCAATGAGGAACCCTAATGAAGCGAGTAGTCCTGATAATTGACGTAGACCGGCCTAGAAGCCCACTACTGACCCAATTTCAGGATTATCTATGCAATAATGAATTCAAGGATTTCATATTTTACAAGGACAGCCATACAGACTTGCCTCTGGAAGATATCGTTGCCATGCGATTGAATGGAAATCCACCGGATATTTTATTCACTGGGTTCATTCCAGGATACTTTGTGAATCACAATGCGAAATATATCCAAAATAATAATATTCGATTAATCATTTGTAGCGCAGATAACTGGTTATTCGGACAGCAGGATAACGTCCGGGGTTGCAGTGAGGTAACAGTCGATGCAATCATCACGCGCACTTCTGACGGCTTGGATGTTGTCAAAGAATACAAAGAACAGCACTGGAATATGAAGGATGCCAAGATAATCCATGTTCCCTGGGGCATTGACGAAACGAAATACGAATCAAGCAATCTCAAATTCATCGATGTAAGCTTCATATCTTCAATTTCACCAGGCCATTTCATGCATGAGGACAAACAGAAAGCTTTCCAGATCGTGAAGAAACTGACTGATTGCTTCGTGCATACCGAGAATGTCTTCGGGGAAACGTATATCGATATCCTCAAGCAGACCAAGATATTCATTGTTGCTGGCAGTGCCTACAAGGGTACCTTAACTCAAAAATACCTGGAAGGCGCAGCTAGTGGATGCCTGTTGATTGGAGAGATACCATTCGGTTCCAAGAATATCTTTGCCAATGGTAAATCGATTGTAGAGGTAACTCCGGACTCCTACGATAAAATACCCGAGCTGGTGAACTACTACCTTTCCCATGAACCAGAACGGGAATATATCGCAGATCAAGGGAAACGGAATGTTATCAAGCATCTGGGCATCCAGAAGGTAGTATCAGACTTCGTATCTGATATGGCGCGTATCATGAAGCCAATCACTAAGGAACCCATCCCTGAAAGACCTCAACCTGTTCAACCGCCAACAGTTTCCAAGCCAGGTATGACCATTCTGATTCTCTGCAATGATAACACAGCCAACAACCTGTTCAATCTGACCTATACAATCCGGAACTACTTCCCACAGCATAAGGTCACGATGATCCAGTGCAAGGAGAATTACCTGAATTATCCAAAGGGCGATTACATGGCTCGTCAATTAACCCGAAAACAATTTCTGGACATGCTCCGCGAGGCAGATTATGTATTCCTGAACGAATGCCTAACAGATTTCAGGTATCCAACAGAGGGTTTATTCGCGGATGGGACCATGATAGACCTCAGATTGGAACTATCCTCCAGACAGAAGGTTATCAGGCACAGCAATGGCACCTATGCCCGGAAGTTCCACAAGTCCCTGAATCCGTCATGCAGAGAATATAACATACTCCAAACTGCCAGCACACCGGACTTGAACGAAATCTTATCCGGTAGCCTATGGCTGCCGCAACCAATACCACTTTACCGAGATTCGTATGATTTCAAGCCTCCAAAATACAAAAAGAACGGCCCGATCCTGATTTCTCATTCCCCAACGAATAGATTAATCAAGTCCACTGACCATTTCCTCCAGGTAGTCGATGAAGTCAAGGAAATATATCCGGAGATCGAGTTGGACCTGATTTCAAACACGACTCATGTTGATTGCATGGCCCGGAGAAGGAAATGTCACATTCATTTTGACCAATTGATGCTCGGGGCTTACGGTGTTGCATCCTTAGAAGCCCTTGCAATGGGGCAGATATGCATTGTAGGGCTTGAAAAGGTCGAGGGCTATATTCCAGGTCACTCGTTCATCAATACCCCCACAGAATCGAGTTTAAAGGCCGGTCTAATCGAGGCGATAGAACTTTTACAGAGCAACGAGTACAAAAAACATCTAAAAGCAGGTAGGGAATGGGTTGAAAACACTCATGATGCCCGAAAGATAGTGGAATACGTCCTGTTGCTATTCAGGAGGATGGGGTACTTTGGCAGCCGGTAAGCGAATTGCATTCGTGAATCCACCGAGAGTCAAAGAAGGTTTTATCGAAGCAGAGGATTGTTGCTGGGGGGCCAGTAGTAAGCTCGTTCTTCCGGCAATGCTGCTATCCTGCGCTTCTCAGATCAAGGATGCGATATTCATAGATTTAGCGATTGATAACCTTAATGACCTGAAAATACTGAGTCCAGATATCATTGTTATTCCCCTGGCATGGCAGTACCACAGGGAGACTTACAACACAATGGCCCAATTCTGTTCACAGAACGGAATCCAACTGGTCGTTATTGCGGTCCCTCCAGGCTATGTTCAGGATTATGCCATGCTCGAACCGAATCCGCATATGGTGGTATATTCCGAGCCTGAGACTGTCTTTAAGGACTGGGCAGACCATGAATTCAGCGATGAATGGAAATATGATCCTGCTAATTCAGGAATCGCCTATTATTCCAGTGGAATAGTTACGCTTCGGGGAATTCGAGATTGTGAGTTTGACAAAATCGGCAGAACCAATTACGCTTGGTTAGTGCATCCACATTATAGAGATAGATATAGGGTAGCGGTTGTTCAGGCTACCCGGGGATGCCCCTACCGTTGCCATTTCTGCGTTTGGGGCGGGTCAACTATCACGGATAAATCCTTCAAAATGCGGAATCCGAAGGTAGTGGCTGACGATTTAAAGGCAGTCTGGAAAATATTGAACCAAAAATTTATCTATCTGTTATCTGCCCAGCTCACCACGAACTTAGACTGGATAAAGGAATTCCATAAGAACATGGTCGGTTCAGGGGTCCAATTCCAAAGCAATGTCCGGATTAATGAAGTCACTGACGAGAAATTGAAATTATTATCGGAATCCGGCATGACCAATACCAGTGTCGGTGTTGAGGCACTAACTGATAAACTGCTATTGAGGCTCAAAAAGGGCTATGACATGGAAACTGTCAAGAAAGGATTGGTCATCATGGATAATAGCGGAATTCCATATCATGTCCATCTGAGGCTTGGGTATGGCGAGACTGTTGAGGAAATCGCAGAGGTTCACAAGTCACTAGACGAACTGGCAAAGCTCAATCTGAAAAATATGCGTGCTGATTTGGGGCCATTGATATTCTACAAGGGAACAGTATATGGTGATAACCATCCATGTGAATCAGTACCAAGCCCGAATTACACTGAGAATTGTCCGATGATGAAAGGCATCCCGAGAGAATGGAACGCTATCGGGCAGAGGCTAATTGAAATGGGGTGGATAGGATGAGCGAGACATATCAACAATATTGGAAAGACAGATCGTGGAGTTGTATCAGGGAAGGCATCAAGACAGTTGATAATTATGCCATGAAGTGTTTTTTAATGGAGACCAAGCCTAAGATGTTACTCGAGATAGGCTGTGGACTTGGCAGGTTCCTTCCATTGTACAAAGATGTGGACCAGGTATTCGCTACTGATTTAGTAGATGAACGGATTACCCATTGCAAAACCCTGGGATTCGACAATTACAAGTTCGAAGTCCTGGACATATCCAAGCAAACATTACCTTTCGCATTCGATACAATTGTCAGTACCCAAGTTTTATTGCATATTCCACCGAAGCATATCGCCAATGCAATCAAGAACATGGTTGACATGACCAATGATAATGGTCATTGGTGGCACTGCACTAACTATGCCCCTGTCAAGTTATCGGCCCCGGATGCGGATTACAGTCCGGAATTACCGACAGCCAATAGCTTTTCTCATCCATTACCAGAATTGTTTGAAAATGCAGGAATGAAAGTCATAAGCATGGAGAATATCCAGTTTTTCAATGGCGCGGTAAACACGATATTCGTGTGTAAAAAGGAGGTCTAGCCATCGAAGGTGACGAGCTGAAGGAATTTTACCAAATGCTCGCCTCAAGTTATCCGGAAGAAGCACTCAATATGTACACTACCCAGGGAAAGAAGTTGTATGAATTTGTCTGCTCGGAACTGGATAAGCTCAGTGGTTCACTGATTGAGCTTGGCTGTGGCAAAGGCAGGTTTGCATTGCATTATGCAGACCGTCATCCAACTGACAAGGTATATGGCATTGACCTTGCTGAGAATAACCTGAAGATCGCCAGGTTGAGGGCCAAATTGATGAATTATTCTCATGTCAGATTTATCCAGGGAGATGTTACCAAGCCCCTACCATATCGCCATTTCTCAAATATCATATGTATTGAAACAATTGAGCATCTCCCCGATCTCGGCACTTTCGTTCAAAACATTAAGACCATTCTGAATCGCGGAGGGACATTCATCTTGACAACACCCCATGAACTGCGTTGCACCAGGGATGGAGGTTATATCAAGCCGAATCACTATCTACAATCATTCGGAATCACGGATAAATACTTTCATTCAGGGTACACGTTACCGGAACTCAAGATACTGTTCCAGTCGAAGGATTTCGAGATTGTCAAGAGCATTGTCGCGTTAAGTAAATCCGTATTAATTCTCAAGCGTTTATAATGAACGCAAATATTATATACACCTTTAGGTATATACACCTTTAGGTATTATCATGGAATTACCAACTCTAAAATGTAAACGTTGTGACCATTCATGGCATCCTCGAACATCAGATGAACCCAAAGTATGTTCGAAATGTAAATCTCCCTATTGGAACAAAGATTATGTGAGGGAAAAATAATGAATGGAATTGCATGGAGTGTTGAAGAAATATATATTCTTCGCAAATTTGGGCCATTAGAATCCCCTAAAGAATTGACAAAGAGGTTACCCAAGAGGTCTATTTCTGCGATAGGAACTAAAAAATATATGCTCTTTATAAAAATGCAACCTGTACCAGAAAAAGATTGGAAAATAGGGCCATACCTTTATCGAAGAATAAATGGAAAACTTATTGCGGTTCATAGATTAGTAATGGAAAAATTTTTAGGAAGAAAATTAACTAAAGAAGAAAGAGTACATCATATTGATTGTAACCCACGTAATAATGAACTCAATAATTTATATCTATGTTCTAACCACTCACATCATCAAAGAATCCATACTAAAGTCACATCTTTTATAGAAGAATTATTTCACCGTGGAGCAATTTCTTTCGATAAGAATATTGGCACATATTATATAACGGAGGATGCAGAATATGACTAAGAAACTACATCAATGGAAAGAAGGAGAGCAGGGTACTTGTATGCACTGCGGTCAGATAATCATCTGTACTGGTCCCAGGGAAGAGAGCAACGATCCCGGATTCGTGCATAGCAATGGGATGCACCTTTGCGCTAAGTCAAAACCCAAGACTGGCGCATTCCCTGGGAGTGAGTGAACATGAAAAAAGATTTGTCTAGATCGGGATTAAAAAAGACTCGAAAAGAATACATCTTGAATTATCTAAAAAAAGCCCCCATCAAATGGGTTCCGCAATGTTGGATTGTTCGTTATTGCTTGGATAATGGGGGGATTTCTGCAAGGTCGGGATATAACTTAATTCAAGAAATGCTAAATGACGGTACATTGAAGAAAATGGGCGGGAAAACAACGGGCGGCATTCTTATATCTATTAATGAGGAGGAATAACCATGTCCTCCCGAGGTTGCGGCAGCCGGAAGCAAGGCGGATTGTACTTTGAAATAGCCACCAGTGAGCATGGACGGCCCATTGAGGATTTCCTGCTAGATCCCGTCATGAAGTGGGAAGGAGAGCCATCTCTGAGAGCGCCTATGCTCATCGAGAGTCCCGAGACAAAGGATCAGAATGGAAATCCGGTAAAGCACATAATTATGATGGTGGGCAAGGAATTCTATCCCACGATTCCGGATTTCATCGAAGAAGGCCGGATACTGGGCATTTCCAAGAGAATTCCGAGAAACTTCCCATTCGAGCAATTAACGCCAGGGCTTTCGCGGATTATCCTGATGCATCACCGGGCTATACCTAAATTTGGGTACCTGGTGGATATTTCATGTCCAAGGCTGAGAAATGATGTGCATGAATGTGTATATCGCCTTTGGGAATTGTCAGCTCTACACCCTAGCAGCGATAAGCATAGCGTAGAAATAGCCGGAAGCATCGCAACGGTCACGTTGCCATGCGGAGACTCATACCGAGTTAATATGCCTCTAGAACCGCGTTTAGAGGCCTATTCTGACGATTATCACATGGGACTGTTCATATCCCTGCCTCTCGGGAACTTGGCATTCATAAACAAGAATGCTAACGAAGCCCCCAAGGACATTGTGGAGCGCGCCGAGAAAAGCGGGTGGTCCCTGATGGTCAAGAAGGAGTGATTAACATGGTAGAAATAGAACTAGAAGGGTATATTAAGGACATGTTTCCAGATGTAACAATGGTGATTGAGAGATTCAAGGAACATGCGCTGAAGGTCATTGAGCCTTACACTGCACAATCTCTTTCGCGCTCTAATCCAAGGGGTGAGTGCCGGTGGGGAAAACCAAACTCTCGATTGTACGAGTCGTTCATTATATTCAGGGAGAATACCATAATCCTGTATGGCGATATTGGAACATGGGTACTCCGGCAGGATGGCATTGATTTGGCCTGGTTGCGCGGAGCTATCAAGGATCCGAATTACTTATTGTCCAAGCTCACGGGTGAGAGGCAAAAGAAGTATGACGGGGCTAAAACAATGAAATATGCCAATGAATGTATTGAAGAGATGGCTAAAGGAGACCTTCTTAAGAATGAAAAGCCGGTCATAGACAATCTACGGTCAGAATGTAAGATGGTAGATTGGGAAAATGAGCACGATGCTTATGATTTCTTTAGCGGAGTTCTTGAAGACTCCAATCCCGAGGAATCATTGAGATACACTTGGAACTCGGCAGGGGGAGTATGGCCCTGGGCGGTACTGTACACGTTCCTGATTGAGTTGGATCGGCGCATTACACCACCGGAAGCCCCGGAGAAGCCAGAGAAAGCCCCATACGCAATCCAACTTGAAAGAGACATGCAGCACATACATGGACAGAAGGAAGCCCCGCCAGCGCAGGACATGACATGCCCCGATTGCGCCGGGACTGGAACGTCTATCTCGATGACATGCTCGACATGCACTGGCAGCGGCAGAGTAACTAAGGGGGGATGAGCGATGATTAAACTAACTATGACCACCAAAAACAGGGAACTGGCGATTCGCATTATGAAAATGATAGAGAAAGATAAAGAGTATTCAGATGTGCATATGCTGAAACTCGATGCGCTGGGACGGTGAGCAGATGAAAACAGACAAGGCAGACGAGAGGATGGTCAAAAGCTTAGCAGCGCTCCAGGCCTTCGACTTGGCAATCAAGGATTTGATAGCCTTGGACCTCGACTCGAAAACCATCACGGCATTCGCCAAATCTTCGGCTGACATGCTCATCAGGACAATGAAGACCCCAATACCCTGTATGCATGGGAGATGTCAGCAAGAAGCGGAAGAGGAGATAGAGCATCAGTTTGGGCGACTTATGGCCCCGGTGAAGCTCCATTTCTGTGGACCACATGCTGAAATGTACCGAAAGAGCCTGAAGGAGAGTGAGCAATGATGCCCAGCGTAGCCCCCTGCCCGAAATGCAATATTCCAATGAAATTCACAGCAACCATGACTATGAACGTGCATGGCATGTGTGATTTCTGGACATGTCCAGAATGCAAATATATAGCAATTTACAATAAGGATGGCAAGAAGATAGAAAAGGATGGTTGAAAATATGTGCGATGTATGTGAAGAATTGAAAAAGAAGTTCCAGGAAGCTGAGACCATCACTGCAAGACAATCGCTCTGGAACATCTACGATAAGCAGCGGAATAAATGCACCAAAGAGCAAGGTATGCCAGTACCACTTCCAAAACCCGAGATTAAGAAGGAAAAGAAGGCCAAAAAATCAAAGTTGGCTGAAAAAGAACCGAATACTTCAATGGCAGGAGAAATTGGCTGTGAACATATCCATGAAGAACCCGTAGGCGAGAAAGTGGCAGCCAAACCAGAGCCTAAGAACAAACCCAAGCCAAAGGCAACGAAGGAGACTCCAAAAGACGATAAAAAGAAGAGTGGAACCTGCAAATATTACTATCGGGGTGGGCTATGTGCAAATGCCCAAATGGAAAAGCCATTTTGCCAACATGAAAAGGACATTAGCCAATGTCCAGTGAATAAGAAGGTGTGATTGAAATGAAATGTACAACATGCAAGCAGTTCTGCAAGACAGCCGAGGACGGTCTTTGCGAACGGTGCCGGAAACTAGCAGAACTCGAAGCCAGAATGCAGAACGAGACGAGCAAGATCATGGTGCAAATGAAGGATATTGATATTCCTGACCTGGTAATACCTAGCGCATTTCTGGATAGTATCCGGACTTACGGCATCAAGAACACACCGATCCTGAAGGAGAATCCTCCAGGAAGCCCGTTCAAATACAAAATCGTGGATGGCCGAAGGAGATTATCTTCATGGAAGCAACTTAAGCATGATTCAGTCGAGGTTTACGAGGAAACCACAACGAATGATACCAGAATGCTATCCCTGGGCCTGAACTTCTGGAGATCTCCCAATCCAGTGATGGATGCCCGAATTTTAAAGGAATTCATCGATGAGGGCATGAACCAGACAGCAATCACAAACACACTGGGCATATCTCAGGGCCAGATTTCAAAACGCCTGTCCCTGCTCAGTTTACTGCCGGGGCTGCTTCAGCAAGTCGAGAATGGCACTTTAGCCGCGAATGTCGGCTACATGCTGGCGAAACTATCTGAAAAGGAACAGCAAAAATATCTGGATTCCGGAGAGCACATCACAATCAAGGATCTGGAAGAGGTAAAACGCCAAGAAGTAGTTGCCAATTTAGACATGTTCGCCATCGAGAATACAAAGACAATGAATGGGAACGTATCTACTACTGGAACCATGACCGAGAATGAACCTTTTAAAACCTATCCACATAAGGATTACAGAGCCTGGGTTGAGAAGGATAAGAAGGAATTCATCATCAAGGACTCAGACGGGCGCATACGGTACCGGGGGCATAACAAGGAGATGGCAGAGGAAATGGCCGAAAATATGATGAAATTCTGGCCTCATTTCAGCCTGGGTGTTACCTGGGAAGAGGGAATTGAACCGAATATATTCCTTTACCAGCTCAACAGCAAGGTTCCAGCGAACAAGGATGTATTCAGGATAGCCTCCGGCCCGACTGTTCCGGAACTCATTCACCCGGGAGATATCATCAAGCTCCATAACGTTCATGAGCTTAGTAAGCAATACCGCGTGGAAACAATCACTGGACCATATGGAGAAGTATCTGAAAAATCAGAACTTCCCATATCTATCCCGCCTCACTACTCGATATCAATGTCAGATCCTGACGCGGAACGTAACAAGGATGGCAGCCTGCCCAAGAACTACGATTATGCATATATGAACTGTCTCGTAGCTCAGGATGGCAAGATTAACGCATTAGCAGAGGATTTTGGGCAGAAAAACATTATTGAAGTTATTGAGAGGATTTATGAGACCGGCAAGCCAGGTTGGGTATGCAAGCCCTGTAATCTGACAACATACGAGGACAAGTGTCCGGATTGCGGAGCTAGTAGGCCGGATAAGGCCATTGTGGACATTGAGATGAATAGGTACATTGGTGAGATTGATGCCAGTGAGTATCAGATACCATTGAGTCAGAAGGATATGGCAGAGCATAAGGGATTCATTGGCAAGATCGGGGAACTCAACAGAACCAGGAACCATTGCCCGGTATGCACCGGTGAAAACTGTGAAACTTGCCAGATTCAGCATCCATCCGGATTCTTCCCTCACCATGACGGACTCTCGAAATCGCATCTAGCGCGTATCAAATCCACGAAGAAGCTCATTCAAGAGGCTTGTATGTGCAAGCAGCTTCAGGAAACACCTACACCGGTCCCGGTACCTTCCCCGAAAGAAAACGGCAAGGCTAAGAAGCCTATCAAACACCTGCCAGCCAAAGAAGGATTTGAAATCAAGGCCCTCTGCCAGGTCAAAATGCAGGGAGAACCGGATTCACAGGCATGGGAAGAGGATATCCAAACCAAGGATGCCCAGACGATTCCTGATATCTATGTCGAATTCAACAACAATCTAAGAGGCCATGACCATCCCAGGGAGCTTGTCAAGATTCTTTCAGAGGATTATGTCAAGGTCCATCGATGGAGCGAGAAGCTCAATCTGGTTGGCCTGAAGGATAAGAAGGGCATCTATGACAAATACCAATGCCTGGATTGTGGGCTAGAGTACAGGCGCAGAACGCTCGATTGGAGGCCACCACTGGCCTGCTATGACCCTTGCAAGCCAAAGAAGGGGAAAGGAGCGTGAATCAGTATGTTTAGAATAAAACTGGATATAAAATTTGAATGGGAAAATAAACAGGCATGGTGCGAGTATGAATTAGATATGCCTTTCGTACCTTTTGAGGGTCTTGAACTGTGGGCACCATATGATAGCGTACACTTAATAACAATTTCCAAAGAGGCTACCTATATTTGGGATGAACATTGCAAGGAATTGACCATATCGCAGGATGCAGATATTGAAGAATCTAGAACTTTTGATTGCATAGAGGACTGGATAAGAGAATTCTATCTTGAATGTGGCTGGAAGCTTAGTGTTCACGCTAAATGTGATAAGGCAAAGCTTCAGGTAGAACCAAAGAAGAAGTGAACCATGCCAACACAAGCTGAAATCAACAAGGACCAATGGGGAACGCCTTTCGAGCTATTCAACAAGCTCGATGCGGAGTTCCATTTCACCCTGGACCCATGCGCAAGCCCGGAAAGGCCTCTCCGGAGCGATATTAAGCAGTTCACCCGGGGGACGGTCTTACGCAATCATGGGCTGGTCATCGAGTATTCTGCAATCCACCGTATTCTGGTCATCAAATCAGGGATTGGGTCATGAAAGCATACTCGGAACGGAATAACTGCGAAGTCATTGTGCTTCTCATTCCTGTGCGCACGGATCGGGCATATTTCCATGATTATATTCAGGGAATCGCTGAGATTCGATTCTTACGGGGTAGGCCGAAGTTCATACCTCTCATGGGGCAAAACAACGGAATGCCGTCATTCCCCAGCATGGTAGTCATTTATGACAATGGAGATTGATTGAATGAAACTGACTGAACTAGATCCGCATTGGATTGCTGAAGAAGGCAGGCAAGGCCAGGGTATTCACTTCGAATGCCCACACTGCAAGGAAACCCGGATTGGAGTGTATTTCAAGAACCCGATTGACGGTGGTACCCCTGTCGCGGATAGACTGTTATGGCAGAGAGCTGGAGATACCTTCGAGACTTTGACTCTGACTCCATCCATTGATGCCAGCAAATTTGGGCATTGGCATGGGCATGTAACAAACGGAGAGGTGGTAAATTAATGGATCGATTCTTACAGGGCCATGTAAAGACCTTTGATTGCGAGGAATGCCTGTGCAATAGTATTCGATGCCCTAAGTGCGGTGAGGTTGGCGATATTGAGGGAGAATTCAGAATATGCAGAGTGTGTGGGAATAGATTTCAAAAGCAGGATTATCATTGCATTCCTGATGAACGGTCCCTGTGCAATGCTCCAGGACACAATAAAATGGAGGGATAAATATGTTTAATGAGAAAATATTCATCAACAATCTGAATGAGATAAGATATGGCACAACAAAGATATCATCCATGAAGACAATGAGTGAGATCATGGAATTACTTGAGAAGCACAAATGCGAAGAAATATTGACCAGAAACTCAACACAGACTGGTACCAAACAGATTGCATTTGTATATCAGGGACTCCCATATATGATAACAATTCCAAAGGTCTATGTTGGAAAGAGCAAGGAATTCAATGAAGACATCGGCGCTAGGCTTGTCAAATACTATTTGGAGATAATTCTAGATTGGGCCAAGCTTCGAGTAGTGAATTTAGAGAATCTTCTTGTAGGCCAGAGAATCGTGCAGATTGATGGAAAGAATTACAGCATGTTGGATGTTGTGAACAAAATGCCTCCTGGAAAGATGCTAGGTGCATTCGCAGAAAAACCACCAGAACTCAATGGGTGATGAAAAATGAAAAACGAAAGATACGGAAGTGTACCAATCGTGAGAATATGCGACAAGGATGGAAATGTACTCGATGGGCATTTGCTCAGGCCCGGAGATCATTTGAACATAGCGATTCCAAAGGGAGCTGTCAAGCTCATTTGTGATGGTGTGCAGGTGAAATAACATGAAACTGAAAGAAAAAACGATATTGGCTTGTGGGATATGCGGTCTCGAGGCATTTTCCTGCCATGAATGCAATCAACGATTCAAGCCTGGTGACGATGTTCTATGCAAAGAAGCCATAGATGGACATGAACACTATCATCGAGCATGTATGGAGTGAGCTGACATGGATGATTTAAGTATTGCAATGCTATGCTTGTATTGTTTCATAATGGGAACTGCATTTGGATGGTTCACATTCTGGATGATATACAAACCTAGAAAGATAAGATTAAAAATGAAGTAATCAGGAAGGGAGAGTGCAGATAATATTCATAGAGCATCCCACGCTTCTTTTGAAACTCTGCATTCTTCCCTGCATAGACGGGTAGGATCCGGCGCGGTAGAGGACTAGGCCCCCGAATCGCGCCCCTGCCCGTCTATGAAACATTTTTTTTAATCTCACGTTCAGCAAATTCTCATAGAATAGCTATTTTCAACGATAACCCTTGATGTTTTGGTATCGCTTTTTCAAATTCTGTCTAAAAATATTATTTATACCATTTATAATATTCCTGTTATTTATAACATTTATAACATCGATGTTGCCGATCCTTGCATCCGGGGCGGTCTCGAGGCTGAGAGTCATGTCCGGTCCATGGAGATTTATTCCGGTCTCGAGCTAGGAAAAGTCCGCGAAGGCGCGGATTATCTCCCGAGAAAACGTTACCGACCCGGGCTGCCGGATTAAGTATTGATTGCATGGTTTTAACATATACGTTCCATATTTCGCCAATTCTTAATACATATTGAGCATGGTTACAAAAATATTAAGAGACTTGTTTGTTTATAGTTTTTTACAATATCGAATTATACGCTTTCATTATCAAAATATTTTTATAAGTGATTTACATTACTATTCGTTATGTTCGGTGGATTACATGACAATTAAAGATAAAGACAGGAAAAGCCAGAAATTGCCGGAATATCTTAAGGTCTCAGAAGTGAAGGCGCTGATCGAGTCACCTTACAAAACGAACCTATCTGACCGGCTGATGTTGAAGATCCTTGTGTTTGCAGGCCTTCGGGAGTCCGAACTACTATCGCTACGGGTGAGGCACATCAATTTTGAATCTGACGTTATTAAGGTGGAAGAGGGAAAGGGAAAGAAGGATCGGACTGTGCCGATGCAATATGTTATCAAGCAGGATATGGAGAAATACATCAAAACGTTTGGTCTCGAGGCAGAAGATAAGCTATTTGACATGTCACCCAATGGCCTGTACAAGATGGTTCAGAAATATGGCAAACGCGCTGGAATAGAGCAGAATGTGTATCCGCATCTTCTGAGGCACACCTATGCCGTGCTGTCCCTGAAGGCTGGCCAGAATCTCGTAACGGTTCAGAAGAACATGGGTCACAAATCGATATCCACGACTCAGATATATTTGGGTATCACTGTTCAGGATCAGAAAGAAGATGTGATGGCACATCCGATTAAGCTGGGCGGTGAAAATGATGGCTGACGAAATTGACATGCAGAATCAAATAGAAGAGAGAATTCATAAAAAGAAGAACGATGAGACTTTTATCCGTTGCCCAGAATGTAAATCCGATTCGGTTACACTGTTGACTGGAACGCCTAAAAGATATCAGTGCCGTGACTGTAAGCATGCCTGGGGATGAATAACATGGAAGTCATATGTATTTGTGTAGCTGGAATACTGACTATCATCATTATTGGCTTTGTCATTGTGCATTCCGTGAAACACTTCTTTAAAACATTTGTCATAGGGAAGCCTCCAGGAGGCCGGTAGCCATGTTTTCAACTACGCTCAAGAAGATACACTGGGATAAGAAAAAGAAATCGCTGGAAACTTACGGTCACTTCTATGAATACAAATCCATGACGGATCACTGGATTAAACGCCTGAAAAACATACAGTTGCCAGTTGATGCAGTATTTCTCGTAGGCCAGGTATCCCATCGATTGAAACTGGTGGAGATAACCACTGCAAAGACCCAGTTTATTCCTGACGATTGCCAGCAGGAAATAACGACTCCGCATTGTTATGTATTGAAGATAATGGTGTGAGAACATGCCTAGAGGTTGGAAGCCAGTATTGAAAAGACAAAAACCCGGAAGGACAAAGGGATGCTCGAACCCACCGAACAGTGGTAAACGGAAAGAATTGGACATGAATTGGAAGCCCAGTTACTATGGCGACAAGCTGGAGGACTGAATTATGCAAAAACCACCTAAAACTTACAGATATTGTGGTCAATGTAATTATATTACAGTGTTTGAATACAATCCTAAAGTAATGCACAGTGCATGTACTAACTGCGGTTGGAGACTGGTTCCGACAATTAAAACAGATTGGAAAACATTTAAGAAATTGCATGATGAAGCCTGGGAAAAGTTTGAATTGTATGAAAAAAGATTGTTCATGCAAGAAGGACAACAACTGGAGAAGCACAAGTATGAATAATGTTTGGAAATCCTTAGAGACTGGAAAACCCCAGAGAATTTCATTAATTCATAATGGCAAATACCCAAATAATGACATTCTAGCCTTGAGGAAGATTAAAGCTTGGTGTTTGAGCAAGGGCCATGTTTGTGATTTTAATTTAGGCTATCCAGATATTTCATGCATTTCAGTCATATTTCCCGATCCTAAGTTTGAACTCCAGCAGAGAACCATTGATAAATCAATCATCCTGAAGGGGGGGCCATCGTTTGATCCTAAGATATTGTTACCAAATGACATTGAGCATACCTGTCCGGATTACACTGATCTAGACCATAGTAGCGGAAGAACCAGTTGGGGATGCTATCGGCAATGCCCGTTTTGTATGACCTGGAGGATGGAAGGGACTGTTGTCCAGGAGCATTCACCATTTGAAGAATTTGTCAGACATGATAAAATTGTACTTTATGATGCTAATTTCCTTGCCAGTCCTAAATGTATTGAAAAATTGGAGACCATCATTGACAATAAATGGAGAGTTTCATTCAACCAGGGGCTTGATATTCGATTGATTAACCCAAAAATTGCCAAACTTTTACGGAGAGTTAAAACCCGAGATTTTGATTTCAATCATAATCGTATATATTTTGCTTGGGACTTAATGGATCGGGAAGACCAGGTTATTTATGGTATCAAGACATTGATAGATAATGGTGTTAAGCCATATCGCATGATGTTCTATATTCTTGTAGGATTTAACACTGATCTAAGCCAGGATATTTACCGGGTTAATAAATTGCTTAAATTCGGCATTGATCCTTATGTGATGGTATACAATAACCGGAGAGATATTCCGGAAATCAGACACCTGGCTAAATTTGTCAATCAGCGCATGTGTAAATCCAAGAGAGAGACAGCAATGGAGTACATTCAGCGAAAAATGGAAGATAGCCAGTATTCTAATGTCGGTAAAACTAGACAAGAGAAACCATTAACAGCATTTGGAGGAATATTTACATGACCAATGAAACAAATATGAAATCAGTGGATCGGAGAACTGCGGAAGCCCTTTGGGTTCTGCTGGACAACATAGATACCCTTGGAGATGCCCACAAGCCGGAAAAAAACCCGTTCTATGGTGATGTGATGTCTCAGGCAATGGAACGATTCAAATTCTTCCAGCCAGATCCGATAACTCAAAAGTTGGTTCCAAATGTGGACCTCACATGCGGATTATGTGAAGCATCAGGTCCAGAGCAATTGACATGCTTTGAACTGGGCATTGTCGAAAAATTGTCAGCACTGGAACATGAACAGTGGATGCACTGGGCAGGCGCAGTGTTGCTATCTGAAGATAAGCTCACTGATGACCGGAAGTTTAGCTGGGCAATGAACTCGATACCGTATGACCATTTATCTGAGGATACCAAAGAAAAGGATAGGGTGTGGGCGCGGAAGGCACTGGATATCATCAGAAGTGCTAAACTGGGGGAGAAATAATGGAATCTAAAGAGATGGATCTATATCTCTGCAAATGTGGAACAACAAGAGCCCTTAATGAGAAGGGACATAGAATATTGAAATTGAACGGAAGGCCCTGTAAACATTGCAGGGCTTGGAAGGAGGAATAAATATGCCAGGATGGTTAAAGAGAAGAAATACAAAAAGACAGGTAAAGAAAGGGCCTTCGGTGACCCATGTGCTGCCGAAGGGGACGATCGCCCGGATAGCGAAAGAGATAAGGGGATCTGAATGCGTGGTCCTGCTACTGACCGAGATTGGACAGTTCGACCATGACCCGGTACTCAGAAAGCAGATGGAACTCGGCATTGAGTACAAAAAGCCGGTTATTTTACTGGCTTTGAGCAATGATGGCACCGTAGCAGTTCCGGATGAGCTGGGGAAGTATACCCAATATCAAGGCCATGTCTTACACAATGGCTCCAAAGAGGATGTGAAAGAGAAATTCTATGGCATTATGCAGTCATGGAATGAAGGAAAACGCAATTTCCCCTGAAGGAGCTAGACTCCATGAGAGAAATCAGAGACAAGAGCAGTATGTTCTTGTGGTATCCACTTGTAAAAGACTTGCCAATACCACAGCCAAAGACAGAAATGTACAGATTCGATGAAATGGAGCTGGAATTGATTCAGGATGAAAGAATTCCCGATACTATCTTTGAACACATAAAACCTCTGGCAGATAAGATCGGGTTTCCTCTTTTCATGAGGACTGACTTTTCAAGTTGCAAGCATGGCTGGGA
Source organism: Sulfuricurvum sp. (assembly GCF_041651515.1). Lineage (GTDB taxonomy): Bacteria > Campylobacterota > Campylobacteria > Campylobacterales > Sulfurimonadaceae > Sulfuricurvum. Next base: position 8,278 of record NZ_JBAZJF010000011.1, on the reverse strand, counting down.
AAAGACATGTTATGTTGAAACCAGTCTCAATTTAAAGAGCCACATATTTGAATTGCTGACTGATAGCATGATGCAAGGCTGGATGACATACTCAGATCATGGAATAGTTTTGAGAGAGTTTGTTCCATTGGTTACTGGTTTTACAGCGTTTCATGGAAATCTCCCGATAAACAAGGAACGAAGATACTTTATCCGGGATGGGAAGGTTCAATGCCATCACCCATATTGGTACCCGGATGCAATCACTGGACATACCAAACAAGATAATTGGCGTTTCCTAGTAGGCAGATTGAATCAAGAGACGAAGCCAGAAATAGAGCTATTGACTAAATATGCTGAAATGGTTGGAACTGTCGTCGAAGGATATTGGTCTGTTGATTTCGCAATGGGAAAAGACGGCAAATGGTACCTATTTGATATGGCTGAAGGCGACAAGTCTTTTCACTGGCTAGAATGCGAGCATTGTCCGAAAGATATGTATGAGCAGTACAAACACCGATCACGGTAATTGTCGGTCATCCGTGCGCTTATCCAATACCGGGCATCTGAACCTAAGCTCATAATCTACGGTATCGTTGTGGTTTTTCAATACTTTATTGATGTGTTTGCATAAATCTCTCATGTCGCACTGGGAACACTGTATATTTTTGCTCCAGGGAAACCATGTCCGCGTTTTATTCGTTGACCTGGCAAATTTTCCGAGTTTGGGGAATTTCATGTTACGATCTCCATAAGTGAGTAGTGGGGCCATCATCGACTGTGAACCAGATGATTATGCAAAGGCGATTCACGGCCTTTGCGACCTTCCATCAACTCTCATGCAGGTATAAAGTGCATGGGAAGGGAGAACCCAAAGTCTCCGGCCCCGGTGGGATAAGGATGTGTATTATGAAAGCAATATAAATAATTCACCATATTCATTGACTTTGACAGCAGGCCGGTCTTTTGTGCGCGGAAATAGGTATTCCATTGGAATAATCACCGAATAATTATAGGTAGATTATGAGGTATATGAGTATCGGCCTGATTATCAGCATTGAAAATCGATGTTTAGTAATACTTAAATATTACGGGTGCAATTAACCATTGGGTAGACTACATGATAGAATCGATTGAGAAAGGCACTGGGGTAAGCTATCAGAGTAGTCTACCCACTAATTCTGACTTGCCCCAATGCCCTCAAAAACTATGTATTACTTGTAATAAAGAAATTATTGGCAAAGGTATTCTTTATTGCTCTGCAAAATGTAGGTACAAATATTATCGTGTCAAAAACAAAGAAATTATTAGACAGACACAGAGAAATTATCGTCTGACAGAGCATGGAAAAAAAACACGATGCAGAGCGCAACGAAAATATGCTAATTCGGATAAAGGCAGAAAAAATTACGAGGAATGGGTAAAAAGTCAAAATGGAAAAGAAAAGATTATAAATACACGGAAGAGAGCATATCAAAGACATAGGGATGTTATAATAAAGAAGGCACTGGACTATGCTAAAACTCCGAAAGGTAGAATTATAGCCAAAAAGACGAGCTTAAAATATAGTAAATCCTTGAAAGGGAAAGCTCGGAGGGCTCGTAGAGAAGCTAGACAAAGAGGTGCAATACATGATTTTAAAAATAGTGAGTGGGAATTAAAAGTATTAAAAACTCGTGGGATTTGCCCTTTTTGTAGCCGAAAATTCACAAAAGAAAACCCATTATCTATGGATCATATTATCCCAATTTCGAAACGTTCTGAGGGATTCGTATATACTATTGATGATGTCCAGCCATTATGTATGTCGTGCAACTCACGTAAAGGTAATAGAGTTACTTCAATTTGCACTCCTTCGTGAGCGGTATCAAGCATATCGATAGCGGTAGGGTCGTTGGTGAGTATATAAACCTACAAGATTTTACACTATTAATTTAAATAAAAGATGGTGACTTTGTGTACACGATAGAGTACACACTAAATTAAACGATTGAAAATAAAAGAATCCCCCGATCTCCTCGGCCTTGCCTAGGCCTACAAAAAAAAGGGGGGAGGTAATTTTGATGCTATTTCAATTTGTACTCTTTCTTGATTTTCTCGAATACAGATGGAGAGACATAAGCGATATACAGATGATTCCTGCGACCACAAAGTAAGGCATTCCGCATGGTGTAGATGTCACCGTCAAGTACAGCAATCTCCTTCAACACGCCCAGGAATGCGTAGTTTTTCGCGGTCTTTGGATAATCAATCTTGGAATCTGACCAATCAATCTTCTTATCCCAATCATCAATTCCTCTCGGTTCAATCTGGCATTTCCCGGATATGAAGTAATCCCCGTTCCCATCTCGGCATAGATCCATCCGTGATTTCTTCCAGGTATGGATATATTGCACATTTTCATTCTCGCGCTTTTCAAACTCTTTGCCAGCCCACTTGCTGCACCAATACACAATATGCTTAATCTGGCCTATGATAGTAACCGGAGATATCATATCGGCAATTTTACCACCCTGAACACTGTTCTTAGGGTCCATCTGTTGAAACGCCTTATATTGCTCAATAGCGACCTTGGGATTTGGAACGGGTGTACCCTTGCCCCTTGCTCTTTTGCCCTTCGTATGGCCTCGGGAACGGCCTCTGCGCTCAATTTCCTCATATATTGCGCTGAGGTTCCGGTAATATTCCTGACCGAGCTTCCTTTCCTCGATATATGGAGATCCTGATAATTGCGGTAGCATTCGCTCATAGAAGGACATGTAGCTGACTAGCCTTTCAGTTGGGAATTTCTTTTTGTTCGAGTAATCTGCCTTTGGGTTCTTCTCGGGATTGGATTTGATGACCTTGACCTTCTTGGCACTGACCCAACCACCAGGTTCTTCAGCGTATTCGTCAAAATATTCCCCAAAATCTCTTGGAGAAAGCATAAGGTAATAGCCTGGTCTCGCCCTTTGGCCTTTTACAAGCTGTTCAGGATGTGCGATATAGGTAACTGCATCGACATCATAATAGCCCTCTTCAAAGGTAACAAGGTCTCCAACCTTAACGTTAATCGGTTCTGGATTCTGACGTTTTTTGTTGTGTTTCTTTAACTGGTCCGTGATTATTGCACTGGCTATGACACCGGTTACACCGGAGACAACGCCAGTGAAGATAGGGAACAATATTCCCGGATTATTTACTCCCCATACCCAATTATCTCCAGATTTGTGAACGTATCCTTCTCTGACCAGTTTTTTCCAGGCTGTATTAACGTTTCCAGGGCCGTAATATCGCTGCCATCTGGCACTTGATAATATTGTTTTGATGTCAGTTCGTGGCACGGTCCCTGAATAGTGCCGATCCAAAAACATGTCCCTAATGCCATTCTCCGCTTTTTCGACTCTGGTAAGCGGATTTTTAATCTTTGCCTCTTCTTTGGCCCATTCTTCTGTTGCATGTCCGGATGTCACTTCACCCGTTTTATTTAATGCAGCTTCAAGAATTGGTCCAAATATATCCACATTGGGCCTTAAATTGACTCTGGCTTCGTGCTTTTCCTTGATATTGCTCAATGGAATAGGCTTCCAGTGAAAGTCAAGCTCAACCTTGTTCGTTTCCTTGATTTCCTCAATACTGATGTATCCAAGTTCAGGGAAGCCCATGCCTAAATCAGCATATCCGAAGGCCTGATGTTGTTCCTCTTCCATGTCCTTCTCAATAATGTACCAGTCTGCATTGCCATAGAAGTAATGGAGATAAGCGATTGGATCATCGGTCCCTTCGGTTTGTCCGGTGGACGGGCAATCCGTGATCTGCTTGAGTAAACGTTTTAGAACGTCCTGGAATTCCTCAATATTCTCCTGGACTATCCTTTGCTGGACTGGTGGCATGAATTTCTTGACCAATAGTGGGATTGACCTATATGCGAGACCATAGTCAAGTTTGAATTCCTGTCCTGATTGAGTAGTGATTATACTAGGTTTAGTGTCTTTTCTTTGCATTACGCCTGGTTCATATCTTTCTTTCGCTGGCAATTTTGGGGGATTTGAAAGCGGAAACTTTTTAGCCCTTTTTTTGAGTTCCCGTGTGGCCTTCTTAGCATGTGGCTTTGCTGCTTTTGCAACATACGGCGCGGCAATTGCAGCGCCATGGACCACCAATGGAGCAGGGTTCTTGTGTGACAAATTCCGGAAAGCGTATGCGTTCTTAACAGATACGCCATCTGCATTCTCGTCAATATCACTTTCATAGGCGTAGAATGTCCAACCTTCGTGATCATCTTTGACATTCATGCTTAACATTTGATTTTCGTCAAGAACTTCCATGCTGTCCAGTTCTTTCATGTCGAAATCCTCATAATTGCTGAATTCCCCCCATCGGTAGTAGGCAGCTCTGCCTTTACGAGCAGGATTCTTTTTTAATTCCTTTTCAACTCCCTTCATGCCCCTGTCTATGAGCTGGGAACCAATAGCACTTGCCCCACCCATTGCGATTCCGGTAACTATCCCGGCTGCCGTGAGACCGGCTAGAAGTTCCGATGCTGTCAGTGGATTCTCTTGAGGCGGCTCGATTATGAAGCCAATAGTGTTCGCTGGCAACAGGAAATCTGCAATTTCCCCACCACCTTTGGACAATAGTCCACCCACTATGGGAATCATATCCACCAGTGGAATTCCCTCTGTCCCTAACAAAGTGTCAATGCTGTGAATCTGTGCCTTCAGGGGCGATCCTGTAGTTTTGATTATCCGAGTAGTCCTGATTAAGTCGTTTGCATCGCCAATAAGCGGTATTCCGCCGTAGAGGTCCATAACTATGGCTTCAAGAATGCCTTGGGCTTCTTGGCCCTCTACGACCCTCTTCAGCGAGAAATTCTGCGGTCCCTTGCTCGTCAAGCGGTCCCTAACATCTTTCATTGAAGTTGGATCGGGTGCTCTCTGCTTTGGATTTATCAGGCGTTTCCCCATCTCTTTATCGACCCGGTATGGCCTTCTAGTAACCTCTTCAATGACAGCTCGATGTAGCATCAAGTCCTCGATGGTCCCTGGCTTGGTTGAGGCTATCCTATATCCTGGGTTTGATTGATTGATAGGTATTTTTGATTTCGCTGTTCTCCAGAATGATGCTAGATCCTTCTGGAATTCCTTGGCTTCATGTATTGTGTTAAATGTCCATGTCTTTTCCTGGCCCTCATCCGTCTCAGGGTCAAAGTATGTGATGGAATATTTCATTCCAGGGTTTGTTCTGGTAGATGTTGATAGAATGCCTCTCTTTTGTTCAGGTATATTGTCCCATTTGGTATTTGCCAAGTTAATCACCCCGTCTGGACCTAGATTCGGGAATTCTCTTCGGACTATGGTCACGCGCTCACTTACCGATAAATCGTTCCAGGTGTTTGGTGTTGTCTCTGGTTCTTGATAGCCTGCTTCTTTCTCCCGTTCAATGTGTTTGCATGTTCTAGGATCTTTCTTGTTAAATATGAATGAAGGGCATGTGCATGTCCAGTTATCTCCCCTTTTTCTTACCATGTATGTTCTATCGGAAGTGTCCGAATGCACTTCTTTATCGTAATCGTGTGGGAAATCAACATATCCTCCAGGTCCGGGCCTGTGTTTGGGCGGTAATTGGATTGGATTACGCCTTTCTCCATGTACCGCACAAAAAGACCTTAACGGATGCTCTGGATCATCACCACAACCACACTCTGCTTGGGTTACTTCATTATCCCAGGGAGAACCTCTAGTTTCAATTCTCTTTGACAGGCGTTCAGCTTCCGCAATAGCATCAGCCTTATTTGAATATGTGGTCCATTCCTCATAAATCTGTCTGCCTTCATCCAATTCAATGAATTTGACCATCACTGCGTATGGGTACTGAGTATCATCTTCGCCTTCGCCACTTTCCCTACCTGAACCATAGCGTTTAACATAGACCTGGTAGTGCTTTCCATCAGGTGCGGTAATTACAGGCCATTGCTTGATTGTTGGGTTTGATATTGGCTGAGATAGATTTGCATTATCCCACCCCTTAGCCCAGGCAGATAATAATTCAAGATTGTCGCTATCGCCAGGTTGATTTCGTAAATCAAGCATAAGCATCAAATCATTGTCATACAATGGCACTCTTCTTTTACCATCATGAAATGCTTTTGTTCCAAGCCTAGTAGCTTCATCTACCCTATTTGGATTAGATTTCAATGCCTTTTGTGTGGCTTTCTCATTAATACCGTCAAATTCTTGAAGCCTTGGATGCATTTCTTTCAATTCCGTCCATGCGCTTTCATCGGCTTCATCATCATCCAGTCCCTCTTCCAGATTGCTGATATATGCATTTTCCCAGTCTTTATCCTCTTCAGGAGTCAAAATCGCTAGTTTTTTTTTGGGATTTTCGCAATTGGTAAAATAATTGCTTGGACGTTGCTTGCGCATCTTTGCCAGAATCTCCTTGTATTCGGACTCCAGAGCATTTAATTCACTGTTAAGTGTGTTTGACATTGATTCATAACCCTGAAGGTCTTCTCTTCCATCCCAGCCATCTTGTTCATGTTGTCTCTCAAATGCCTCGATTTCTCTACGCTTTCGAGCGATTTTACCCTGAACTGCTCTCAGTTGGCCTGGAAGGTTCTTTTCGCTAATCATTGGTTCTCTCCCATTTTGATGTGGTATTGACTAGGGACATGGCATCCTCACCGAGTAATCGTGTGAGTTTTTGCTTTCTCTGGTTCCTTTGGGAATTATGCGATTCTTTACGTCCTGCTCTGTGAAATCAATATCATCCCATGCTCCACCTAGCTTGCCACCCGGGTATGATTCCCATGTTGCCGGATTAATTAGAGTAATTCCAAGTATCTCTCCAGCAATTCCTTCTCTGATTAATTGCTGTTTGACATCATATTCCGTTGATGATGGCCCCAGTTCTATCTCCTTGAGAATGTGTTTCGTAACCGGTGGGGGGCTGAGCATGGATACTCTCCATCTCTTGTTAGGCCTGCGCATCGTTGAGCATGGATTTGTCAATACTGTTGGCTTTCTACCCTTCAGGTCAAGTAGAGATAACGTTAATGCCCTGGCGATGTAGTTCATTATGCTTTCGCCCTGCTCGATGTGAGGCTTTTTGGATTTGACTATTCCCAATGTGAAACCGTGCGCCCACCAGTCTAAGAATCTCTGAGAATCTGGACCCTGCCATACTTTGCCATCGGTTTTGATTAAGCCTAATGACAGTCCCTGGGACCACCATTTCAGGAAATCTTCTTTTGTGGTAAGACCAACTCCCGATCCAGGGTTGCTCTTGACTATCTCTAATATTACATCATCAGGAGATATGCGATTTCCATTTGCTGTTAAATAATAGCCCTGCGCTTTGAATCGCTCCCTGAAAGACCGTATAAACCTTTCGGCTTCTTTTTTGGACTCAAATGTAAATGGACATGCGTAAATGCCATCAGTAGCATTGTACACTGAGTATTCTTCTGAATCTGGATTGAACATGTAGCTCTGAGCTTCCGTTCCTTTGTGGAGAGCTGACACAAGTCCCTGCCTTTTCTTGGGAATTTTGTGTTTCTGAATGACTTTTTGCATTGCATCCCACTGGCCCTCTGCCTGAACATCTTCTTGCTTGCCATCAAAATACACGGTGAAGGTTGTTGGATTGGCAGAATACCAGAGATTGTAATTGAATGGCTTGGTTGGATGCAGTTTATCCCAGTGCTTTGATATTAACTCTCTGGATACCGTGTCAGTTGCACCATATTTGGAATACAACCTTGCCAGTCTGACCACTGATTTCTGATCCCCTTTCTTGATGGCTTCAAGCAGTGTTTTTTCGACAGCCATCCAGCCTTTCTTGTCTGTGTAAAGGCCAAAGATGTTCGGATTATTGGATCTCTTCTGGCGTTTGGATTTGGTCTTCCCGGCAGATTTCGGTTTGTCCATGCAATCCGGATGGAATACCGATCCGCTACCCTTGTGTAATCCGTAAGGCTTGGTCTTATCCACCTTGTCACCACAAGCCATGCAGTGTGTTTTGGTACATTTCTGGTGAAATATCTTACCAGAGTCATCATCCCTGATATAGGGCCTGTTCAGGAAAATCCGGTCTCCACATATTCCGCAGTTTGGCATTTAGGTCACCTTTTACTGAATGAGACCTCCGGTGAGGCCTGTGTCCTGATTATCGTTCGTGAGTCCTGTTTCATCAATTCCAAATGGACCTTTCTTTCCTTCACCTTTTTGATTTCCTTGATAGACTTTGAGGATTGTAAATCGTTTTGCAACTGCATCTTTTGTTGCTTGTTTGAGATCTTTGAGAGGTATACCAA
>NZ_JBAZJF010000010.1:0-58977 GCF_041651515.1 Sulfuricurvum sp. | reverse complement strand
GATGTTGTTGATCTGCTCGCCCCGCCACGTGGAGAAATAGACTTTACTCACTACCGAATCCTTATTTTCTGACCACAATGGTCCAATCGGCCTCATTGAACTTGAGTGAGTTCATTAGCTCACACCCGAGTTCTTTGACCAAATCAGCCGATTTTTGGATTGGAGAAAAATCCCCTATCTCAAACAAAAATATACTCACCTCGCCGCTTTGCGCTTCCGTTTTTAAAATGGAACTCATGCGGTCGTAAAATTCACCTTTCAGGTGACGTAAATCGTAACGTTTCACTGCATGCTCCTTTTAGCGGTCTACTTCACCGAAGACGATATTGGTCGTCCCGATGATCGATACAACGTCGGGGATATAATGTCCCGGCAATAAGTCAGTCAAAATTCCGGTGTGCCAAAATGACGGTGCACGAAGTTTTAGACGGTACGGATACGCTCCCCCTTGAGAGTTGATGTAAAATCCTAACTCTCCCTTAGGGGATTCGGTCGCGGCATACACTTCCCCTACCGGCGGACGCATCCCCTGTGTCACAAGGACAAAATGCTGCATCAACGAGTAGTTTTGGGTCATGATGTCGATTTTCGGTGCTGAAATGTATTGCGGCGCATGCGCCATCAATGCAGGCTCGGTCCCCTCATACATATCGAGAACCTGGTAAAGGATTTTTGCCGACTCACGCATTTCCGCCATGTAAAGTTTATAACGAGCGTAGTTGTCCCCTTTGTCCGAAACCGGAACATTAAACTCGACTTCGTCGTAGAGTTCATACGGCTCTTCTTTACGGATATCCCACTCGACACCCGAAGCACGAAGCATGATTCCCGAACATCCCCAACTGAGTGCCATCTCTTTTGAAATAACCCCGACATTTTCCATACGCATTTTCCAGATACGGTTGGTATCCAAAAGATCTTCGTAATCTTTAATATTTTCCGGCAATTTATCCAAAAATTTACGTAAATCAGGGATAAAGTTATCCGGAAGATCGAGCGGTACCCCGCCAATACGAACTGCCGCATGGGTCAGACGTGCACCGCAATAGTCCTCGATCAAGTCCATCAGATATTCGCGCTCACGGAAAGCGAACAAGAATACCGTCATTGCCCCGATGTCGAGTGCCGTTGTCGCAAGCCAGAACAAGTGCGACATAAGACGGTTCGTCTCAAGGAGCATCATACGGATCACTTTAGCACGGCGCGGTACTTCGAGTCCGATAAGACGCTCTACCGCAAGGGCAAATCCGTAGTTATTTGAACTAGATGCGATATAGTCCATACGGTCGGTGGTCGGCATGAACTCGTTGTAGATCATGTTCTCTGCCATCTTCTCCATACCGCGGTGAAGGTATCCGATATCCGGATGGGCTTTGGTGATCTGTTCTTGCTGCAAATGAAGCATCAAGCGAAGCTGTCCGTGTGCAGAGGGGTGTTGAGGCCCAAAGTTTAGGATCAGTTCATTGTCATCACGATCAAAGGTAATGTTTTCGAAAAACGGTCTAAGTCTATTGGATTGTTGCATGGTTGCCCTTATCGATCGCGATCAGAGATCACGACGCTTTTTTCTGCGTCAAATTTTTCAATCATGAAGACACCTTCAGCCTCTTGATAGACAAGAGGGGTATCCGGTTCACCTTGGCTGATATCTGCACCGCGAGGTACTTCGTGCCCAAGACGGGCAAAACGTTCGGTGTCGTAACGGTCAACACGGGCGCTGTCACGAATTTCAGGCCCGATAATCTCGCGCGCTTCTTTGCCGAAGATTTTGTCCACTTCGTACCATTGGGCGAATTCATCTCCTTGAAGCGGATACGTTTTACGCAACGGGAATCCTTCCCAATCATCCGGCATCAAAATACGTCTCATGTACGGGTGATTGTTGATCACGATACCAAACATATCGTACATCTCTCGCTCAGACCAATCCGCAGAGCGGAAAAGCTTCTCTACGCTTTGAATCGACTCTTTTTCGCTGATTTTACATTTGATACGGAGACGTTTGCGTTTGGACATGCTCAACATTTGGTAAAAAATTTCAAATTTACCTTCCGTTGCCAACCAATCAATCGCGCTCAGTTCGGAAAGCTGATTGTAGTCGCACACATTTTTGAGCAATTCGATCACACCAAAGTTATCCTTCGCGTGAATAACAACCACCATTTGATCTTTTTGAATATAAGCATCCAACACATCAAAGTATCCTTTGAGCATTTCCAAATCGGCTGCAAATACGGCGTCTTCGCTCACATCACTTTTCGCGACTTGCGGAGCAACCCAATAGCGATCGGTATAATAGGGTTTTTTCTGTACATCGTCTTTAGGCGTATAGGCTCTCATTACATCAACCTTTTTGGTTTTTGGGCACGGGATGCGCTCTCACGGCGAATCTTTTGCTGAAGAAGCATTACCGCATACTGAAGCGTTTCAGGGCGAGGTGCACACCCAGGGAGATAAAGATCCACCGGAATCACACGATCCACCCCTTGAACCGTAGCATAGGTATTGAACATACCGCCGGTGTTTGCACATGAACCCATAGAGATAACCCATTTAGGCTCAGTCATTTGATCGTACAAACGACGGATAAACTCGGCATGTTTTTTCGTCAATGTCCCCGCAACAACCATAAGCTCTGCTTGACGCGGAGAAGCACGAAAGATCGTACCGAAACGGTCGAAGTCATATCGCGATGCTCCGGAAGCCATCATTTCGATACCGCAGCACGCCAATCCGTACGTGAGGGCCCAAAGAGAATTCGATCGACCCCAGTTGACTACTTTATCTATTGTTGTCAATGCGACGGGGAGCCCGCCATCTTTGAGATAATTTACTTGATGCTGTGCCATTCGAGAGCTCCTTTCTTCCACGCGTAAACAAAACCGATTGCTAAAAGCAAGATGAACATCATCATCTCAACAAAACCAAACCAACCAAGCAGTTTAAAATCGATTGCCCATGGAAACATAAAAACGATCTCCACATCAAAAAGCAAAAATAACAGTGCGAACAGATAAAACTGCGTCGAAATACGGTTCGGTTGTTTCGTCACTTCCGGTCCACATTCGTAGACCGTCAATTTTAGCTTTTCCGTGTCTTTGGCCGCTAATGCGCGGCTGGCTAAGCGTGCAATTACCGTCGTAGCATAAAACGCTCCGAAAGTTAGCACAAACAGTACAAATACCCCAAAATAAGGATTCGCTGCGTTGTAATGCTCCATATTTCTGACCTTTTCGTGGTTGATGGCATATACCGAAACAAGGGTTGCTTGCCTCTGTATACGGATTTACGTAAAAACAGTTATTGCACTATAACAAAAAGAGAATTAAAGCAAACCCTTAATCGTTAATCAATCATTTGTCTTTTTTAGCTACTGTCACTATAGGAAACACCGTACTATTGGGTTTTGGAGGTAAATGTTAAATTTTGTAACATATTGCAGTAGTGATAGAAAATAAATGTAACTATAAGGGACATCTAGGGAGTCTAAATTATATCAGACCCCATCAATCAAACGCTCTAATTCTCTGCTAGTGTTTCTCCTGCAGCATATTATCCAACGTGGTAAAGACTCCATCACTAGCCCGTTCCATCTCTTGAAATGCCTGCCGTAATCGCTCGGACTCCATATGTTCAGTCTTCATCAAATCAAAAATCTTATGGGTTGTATTATGGACAATGGAGTGTGGTGCTTCAAGCGATCCATAACTCGGTGTCTTTTTAAAATATTCAGACCCTTCCCCCTCATAATACCATTTACCGAGGCGACAGTTATGGTGATCCACAAATGCAAATTGCTCTTTTTGGGTAATGGCTGAAAGATAGGTATTGACTTTCCAAATGACATGATCGAGTTTTGCCAGACTCATAAATACCCGCTCTGCAGTATGGGCAGTACTGCCAAATGTCTCTCGCATCATCTGAGCATTTTGATCCATATTATCATTAAATTGCCCTATGGATTCATTGGACTCGGCAATTTGCACTTGCACTTGTTCAAATTTATCTCCAATGGTATTTACATCTTGTTTCATAGACTGTAAAGAGATATTGATCTCGCTGATTGCTTTATCGGTTCGATCCGCTAACTTTCGCACTTCATCGGCAACAACGGCAAATCCTCGTCCATGCTCTCCGGCACGGGCTGCTTCAATGGCGGCATTCAAGGCCAAAAGATTGGTTTGATCAGAGATATCTTTAATCAGCCCCAAGATACTGGCAACATCCTGTGCTCGCTGAGAGAGAGCTTGCACCGTTTCCATCGAATCGAGCGCCAAAGCGTTCAGCCCTTCCAGCGTATTGGAGATCCCAGAGGCTTTATGTCCAAGATCAACGATATTTTCAAGCAATGATGTCGATTTGGTTATATTCTCTTTGGAAGAGGAGACGGAAGTTGCCATATTCCCTTGGATATCAATCAGATTTTTTTTGATCTGTTCGTTTTGATAAGTCATGATTGCAGAGGTGTTTTCACATTGACGTTTATCGGTTTGATCGGCTAGAAGAGTCTCCTGTTCATACAGCCGCTCTGTTAATCTTCTGTTCTCTTCCAATACGGTTTCATACTCTTTTTTTAGGAGTACAAGTTCCTCTTTTAATACAGCATCATCGCTAAACCATCCCATTTTTATGCTCCATAGCTATTGTTTCTTTTGCCGATTATACTCCCTCTTGAGGCTAAAAACAACGGCTCGATTAAACTTTGGTAACATTGTGATAAAAATTTGACGATTAATTATTTAAAAATCCCACCGACTTTTCCCCTTCAAAGTTCCCTTGACGTTCTTTTTGAATTTCCGAGACAAAGTCACCAAGACGAAATGTCCCATCTTCTCGGGCAGCAACATGATAGGCAGTGTTTTTGACGATCAAATTTATCTGGCCCCCTGTAAGCGGATAGGAAGTAAGTTTTTCGAGATCAAATCCCTCTTCATAAGGAGCATTTACTGGAAGCATCATTTTCCATAACAAAGCACGTTGCGGTTGATTCGGTTTTTTGAATTCAATTTTATAGTTGAATCGACGTGAAAATGCCTGATCGATATTTTCGAGAAGATTCGTCGTCGCAATCAAAATCCCCTGAAACTTCTCGATCTGTTCCAAAAAGATATTTTGCATCTGATTATGCATCTGATCGGCGGAAGAACCGACTCCTGCAGAACGGGCGGAGAGAAACTGATCGGCTTCATTGAGCAAAAGAATCGGCTCCGTCTTGGTTTGCTTCGTCAAATCCGTATAGGTATCGAATATTTTGCGAACATTTTTCTCCGACTCTCCAACGTACATGGAGAGAATTTTGGAACAATCAAAACTCAGCACCTGCCGTTTCAACGAACGGGAAAGCGAATGGGCGGTAAGGGTTTTGCCGGTTCCCGGAGGACCGTAGAAAATGATCCGTGCATCCAATCCGGCTTTTTTATCCTTGACTCCCCACGCATGAAGGCGGGTGATCACTTCACGATCCAATTGGCGCATAAGGTTTTGCAACGTCTGCTCCGTAGCCGGATTAAGAACCACGTTCTCAAGCGATGTTGTAGGCTCAATCAACTCAAAAATTTCCTGCTCTTTGATGAGCATATCGAGTTTGAGTTTGCGTACTTTTTTCTTTTTTTGCGGATGCATAATCGACTGAAGGACCTCATCAACAATGTAAAAAGCGCGGCTTATACCGCCAAACGGATTAAGCATCTCCTCATAATCGATCACCTCTTCATTGATAAGACGGGAACCGTCTTCAAGAAGAGCGCGATTTTTGATCCGTTCGTAGTCATCAAAACTGATAAGATCGATAAGGGTATTCATCTCCCGCAGATTCCCCTCGGTTGCACTGTATTCTTCTTTGAGGAGAGCAAGGAAAATAACCTGTTCTTTAGGCTCTAGCTTTTTTTGTTTGAAAAAACGATCCAGTACAACATCCTGAGAGGTTTGAGCGATTCGCTCATCAATTCGCTTCTCCAGTAGATCAAGCTTATTTTGAATACGGTTAATTCCCAGTGAATGTTCGTTTCCGTGATGGCGGATAACACTCATCTTTTGATACAGCTCGATACGAAAGAACTGATCTTGCAGGTACTCCAAATGATCGGCGTAAGGTTTAATATCTGGAAGCGTCATTTCCAGTGATCCCTCTTCGAGGAGTTTCATAAAGACCGACGTAAGCGCGACCGGAGTGTTATAAAGTTCCAATTGTGACATATCGCTGATCTTGATCGGGGTGAATGAGTGATGGGTAATCCACCCCAATTCTAAAAGCGTTTTTACTTCCCCAAAATGGCTCAAATAGGAGTAATCATCCGCTCCATAAAGCTCTTGTAAAAGTTCAGCAACAATAACATCCTCTTGGGATTGTAAAAATTTACGCGTCAAGAGCTGCAATACTTTTGCTTCATCGACAGTACATTTCAGCTGAGAAAAAATATGCGATTTTTCAATGGTAGAATTTTCTAAAAAGTCGATTAAATGTTTCAATGAAGTCCTTGTTTGAGAATGCGTTTAAGCACTTTACCTGTGGCTGTTTTCGGTAATGATTCTACCACGGTTATGGTTTTAGGGATTTTAAATGCCGCTAAATGTTCTTTGAGCTGTAATTTAATAACGGCAGGGCTTGTATCTTCATACCCCTCCTCAAGTTCGACAAATGCAATCGGCACTTCTCCGCTATGAGGATCACTCTGCGCAATAACCGCCGCTAATTTGATCTGAGGAAGGAGCATCATCTGCTCTTCAATCTGTCGGGGATAGATATTAAGCCCTTTGGAAATAATCAAATCTTTGATCCGATCAACGATATAAATATACCCCTCTTCATCAACTTTTGCAATATCTCCGGTACGGAGCCACCCGTTTTGGATACATTCTCCAGTCGCTTCGGGGTTATTTAAATACCCTTGCATTACACAATCACCGCGTACAATCAGCTCACCCGATTCCCCTATAGGAAGTTCGACCATTTCATCATTCACGATCTTCACTTCATAACCGCTCAGCGCTAATCCGACGGAAAGAGTTTTTTGTTTTTCAAGCGGATTAATAGCTACAGCAGGGGAGCATTCGCTCAAGCCATATCCCTCTAACATCGTGGCACGTTTAAACGTTGAACGAAATCGGTTGAGCGTGTCTTCATTGAGCGCGGAACCACCCGAAACGAAAATGCGGATACGGTTGAACCACAAAAAATACCATGGCAATTTAGCACGGATTAAGGCACTGTAAATATCAGGAACTCCCATAAATACCGTTACCTGTTTTAGAAGTGTCTGCTTGATAATAGTATGAAACGGCAATATGGAGGGAACAATTACAAACGATGCACGGACAAAGAACGGTAATATCACCATAGTCGCAAAGGTAAATGAATGAAACATCGGCAAATAGACAATAAATCGATCCTTTTTGTTCAATTCAAATCGTTCGCGTGCCGCCACAAGATTGGAAAACAAATTGCGGTTACTGATCATTGCCCCCTTGGGATGCCCTGTTGTCCCCGACGTATAAAAGATAACCGCCGTATCATCGAGTTTAGCGAATGAAACAGGCATATGGGTATGCAAATGATCCGAAAGAATCTCCTCCAAAACCAAATGACGAGCATCTTCAACAGGGGCTTTGTCAATCCAAATGGTATGTTCGACCGAGGTAAGGTTATTCACCTCTTTGGCAAGTTTAGAACCGCTAATCAATACTTTCGCACCGCAATCCGCCAGAATATACCGATACTCTTCATTTTTCAGCATCGTGTTAATCGGCACCGTAACTGCACCCAATTTACTGATCGAAAAAACGCTCATCACAAACTCAATCCCGTTAGGGCAGATGAGCGCAATTTTGTCTCCCTTCCCCACACCGATAAGCTCTAATGCTCTCGCAAACCGATCTACTTTTGAAAGAAACTGCCGATAGGTATAACTCTCCTTCTCGATAAAAATAACTTTTTTGTTCGGCTGCTCACTCGCTACACTGGCGAGCATTTCATAGAAATTTTCAAACGGGTAACGGATCAAAAGCGATACTCGATTCCGGCCGTAACCAAATACGCCCTCGCATTGCTAAACGTACCATTTACAGGATTCGTTCCGCTAATTTGATGCACTTCTCGATCTTTTTTCATATCCACCAATCCCGCTAAACCAATATTCCACGATTTATTCAGTTGGTAACGTCCCCCGAGAGAGACAATAACGGCATCTGAATCAGGAAGTTCATATCCGAGTGTCGATTCCGGAACCGGGGTCTGATCATATGCCACCCCTGCCATCGCCGTCCATTTATCGACTTTTTGGGTTACTCCGAGACGATAAGTATTGGTGTCTTTCCAGTTTTTGCTGATAGGGGTACCAAACGCAACGGTCGCAGCATTAGGAGTTCCACTGTAATCAAAATCAAGATATTTGTACGCTGACCAATAGGTTCGTTCATAGAGTGCTTCAATGGTCGTGCCCGTATCAAAGGTATATGCAACAGCAAGGTTTAATGCCGCAGGCAGCGGAACCGTAACACTACCAGAACCGTAGTACAAACCGTTCACACCGTAAAGAGACGGAAGATAGCTTAACGTCGCATGTCCCTCTTGCGTCAAATTAACTTTAGACCGATAGGTAGCTGCCGCAGTAAGATTACTTATAGGTCGATAATTAAGAGCCAAGTTATATCCGAAATTGATCGAATCTCCTGACATATCTCTGGAAACTTGAGTAGCTCCCGTATTGCTTTTAACTACCCCCTCACTTCGAACGATTCGAAATCCGGCCCCAAAACTGACCGTATTGCTCAACGCTACCGCCATAGAGGGGTTGACTTCTATCGTTTGGAGCGTAAACTCTTCGGCACTTGATTTTGCCGGCTGTGCATCCCATCGTTTTGACAGTCCCCCCGGTGCAACGATACTTAATCCAAAACGAGCACCATTTTCCCCCAATTTTTTAGAGGTATAATAGAGTGTCGGAACAAAAAATGATTCGCTTTTTGAGTCAATATTCGTTGTCCCGCTCGTTGATGTGTAATTAATCTTTGAAAGCCCGATATAGGTCGCATCGACTTCCAACAATGCCGTATCGTCGTTATACACCATTGCCGCAGGATTGTAATACGCTGCGTCAGCTCCATGTGCAGCAGCCACATAGGCTGCACCAAGCGCCGTCGCATTGATTGAATTTTCAGGGATTGCATATCCCCCTGCCATAAGCATGGCTGAAGCAACAGCCGAAATCAAAATAATTCTCATCCTCTACTCCTGCATTGAATATAATAAAGCTATCTCCTGCGCCCAAATCGTCTCATCGATCGTTTCCAAAACGAGCGGGATATCATCCATGCGCGGGTCATTCATAATATAACCAAACGCATCAAAGCCGATTTTTCCTTTTCCGATTGAATCGTGTCGGTCAACATGACTCCCCAAATCAGGTTTGGAATCGTTGATATGCATCCCTTTGAGATAGTTAAACCCTACTATTCTATCAAACTCTCCCCAAGTTGCATCATACGCCTCTTTCGTTCGGATATCATATCCGGCCGTAAACATATGGCACGTATCAATACACACACCAACCCGTGATTTATTTTCGATACGCTCAATAATGGCTGCCAGATGCTCAAATTTCCATCCGAGATTGCTCCCCTGCCCTGCCGTATTTTCGATGGTGAGATTAACCCCTTCGACTCTCTTAATCGCTTCGTTCATGCTCATCGCGATCCGATCGATACACTCTTCTTCGGTGATTTCTTTGAGGTGGCTGCCGGGATGAAAATTCAACCGATCCAATCCCAATTGAGAACACCGATGCAACTCATCAATAAAAGCATCGAGCGATTTTTGCCGCTTCTCCTCTTCGGGATGCCCCAGATTGATCAAATACGAATCGTGCGGAAGAATGTGTTTAGGGAGGATTCCGCTTTTTGCGAGGTTCGCTTTAAAGAGTGCAATCGTCTCCTCTTCAAGAGGTTTTGCCGCCCACTGTTTTTGATTTTTGGTAAAGAGGGCAAATGCCCTCGCGCCGATCGCCATTGCGTTTAGGGGAGCGTTAAAAACACCGCCTGAAGCGGAGACGTGAGCACCGACAAATTTATTTGACATTATTTTTTTCCTTTTCCATGTGCTGTATTTGTTTTTCAATTTTTCGAATGATTTTTTCTTCAATATTTTCATTCAAGTACTTTAACCAAGTCACTTTTATAGTTATTGGTTTATCTTCCATTTCGTCCCTGATAATCTTACAAACTCTTTTCCAAAAACTTAGTTCCTCTAATAGAGGAAAATATACACCCCATCCAACTTGATCATAACGTATTAAAAGAGTCTTCACTACATTACGAAAGTGCTGATTTTTGACGTGATACAAAGTCTCAACAAAATCTTTCGGATTCAGATTTTGAAATACTGGTAAACGATAGAGAATATCATTTCTTGTTTCTGAAAGCATTCCCATGAACATGCTAATATTATTCTCTTCCAAATATTTTAAAAGTTTCTCACTTTGTACCGATAAATCTTCGTAAATTGTCTCTTTGGCTTTTTCTAAAAGATAATTTTTTACCTCTTTAAACTCATCCGTTTCTTCACTCTGATATCCTAACACAAACGCAGATTGTTCAATACGAAAATCATCCACAGTATAGATGTCATCCCAATTTTTACGATTGTGATCAATATATGCCTTCATGATTTGAACAATGTCAGCCTCTGTATTCTGATACAGTCCATTAATACTTAAACGCAATAATATTCCTGTTATATGCATCACAATTTCAGGATCCGAGTACTCATTTCGTTCCAACTTATCGAGTGTACTTTTTAACGCTACTTGAAATTCTTCCTCTTCAAGTTCTCGAAAGTACCATAAATTGATCCATTCTTCCCGTTCTTCTCTAAAAAAATAGCGGCTTCTATTGAGATCATCCGAGATTCGTTTAGACGTTAATATACCTAACGTAAAAAGATCAATCCAACTTTCCATAGACAATAATAATTCATACGACAAAAAACTGTATTTATGAAAAACTTTTTCAATCGGTGTTAATTCATCATCAGATTTTTCTTCGTTCAGCATCCTGCCTACACGCAGCATTGTCATCTCTTGAAGTGTCTGGATGTCAAGCTTTCCACTTTTTATCTCAAACGTAAAAGCAAAAAAGATTTGAATGATCTCTACCATCAACTCGGAATGATTTTGAAACTTTAGCTCAAAAAGGATTACCAATCGATCAAAATCTAGTATCCCTTGACGTAGACTACGCAGGTTTTGGTAACCAGCTGTATCAAAAACAGATTTGATGATTGATTGATTACTATTCAATACCTCTTTTGCATTTTTTAACTCATTCGTAAATGTTTTAAATGCAGTTTCAAAATCTTGCTCGATGCCAAACGTTTTTCCTACGGTTTTTTCTTTAAAAAGAACATATTTTTCATCTTCTTTTAGTTTATCTTCATCCGCAAGGAGAATAACTTTTTGTTTGTGTATCTCTGTCAATCCATTAATATAACCATGCAGTTCTAATAATTCTATACCTGCTCGTTCCAAATCATCAAATATGAAAATTACATTTTGATTGCCTTCTTGTTTTAAAGCCCACCCCATTGGCATATCAGACAAATTAATGCCTGTGAATTTTTTTAGAACTTGCCCCACTAATTTTGCTGTCACACTTATGTCATGTGTATCATCTATGTTAAATAGTTTTAAAAGAACCTGCTTATGAATGTCCTCTTTAGATTTCAATCCGAATAAACTAACTTTGACAATATTTTTTGTATTCTGATATTCCTCAATTACCTGATTAATGAAAAAAGTTTTTCCACTTCCCCATTTCCCAGAAAGTAAAACGGCATACTGAGGCTCATTCAAATTTAGGTAGTAATCTAAAAACTCATTGATGTGCTGATTTACAATTGCCAAAATATACCTTGCTTTAATGGAAGCTAGATTCCAGATCAAGTCGGGAATGACGAGAAGAATTACGCCGCGCTTTGATACTCGCGAATATCGACTTCGACACCATTTTTAATAATCTCTTGTGCTTTTTTCAAAAGTTCAGCGGTTACAGTGTCATCGACGTATTTTTCTCCGCAGTTATCACATACATGAGCGGGAACGTGTTTGAACACAATCGTAGAACCATTTTTTTCAAGCGTTACTGTTGTGTCACCCAATTGAGTCTCACCATGTTTACAAATCAAACATTTCATGATAATTTTCTCCTCGTTTTTAAATCTTCTAACCATTTTTCAAGTGTCGGTTCATATACTGTAATCACAATAATAGTTTCATTCTCATCTTTTGCATAGACGATATGAAGCGCTCTTTTATCTATATACCCCAATACCAAAAATGAAGGATACGGTTGATCATCAGGGTAATTTTCTATAATCTCACCCGTTTTTACAACGTATTCAACATCTGCTTCATTTACATCACGTTGAAACATTCTCTCGATCGCATGAACTCTGTAAACAAAATTCAATTCCCTACCTCTCTTCTTTCAACAACTCTTATTATTATATCACAGTCGTCGAATTCTCTCTGCCGCCTCTTCGAGTACATCAAGAGGTTTAGAGTAACAAAAGCGAACCATATTTTTCCCTGCATCGTCATGATAAAATGCCCGTCCCGGAACCGAAGCAACCCCTGTTTTTTCTAAAATTTCCATCGCTTTTTCAAAATCATTATTTCCTGCTACACTGCTCACGTCGGTCATGACATAATACGCACCTGATGGAATACTGGGAGTCAGTCCCGCAGCGCGCAGTGCATCACAGAAAAGATCACGTTTGTGTTCATGGATACGGGCAAGTTCGGTGTAATAGCCATCCCCCAAACTCTCCAGCCCGACCGCCGCCCCGATCTGAAGCGGTGCGGGGGCGCAGACATATATAAGATCATTGAGCTGCGCCATCGCCTCGATAACATTCACTGGGGCTATCGCGTATCCCAATCGCCATCCCGTAATGCTGAATACTTTTGAAAACCCTGATAATACAATGCATCGTTCTTTTAGACTTGGAACGCTGAGTGCCGTTACGTGCACCGCATCGCCGTACAAAAAGTGCTCATACATCTCATCGGCAAAGACAATCAAATTGTGTTTTTCAGCAAATTGCCCTATTGATTCCAACTCTTCACGGGTATAAACTTTACCGCTCGGATTGGCGGGATTGCAGATCACCATCGCACGGGTTTTGGATGTTACAACCGCTTCGAGTGCTTCTAAATCCAGTTTCCACTTGGGTGCTTCGAGACGAACAAACGTTGGTACCGCACCGAGTGAGGTTAAGGTAGATCGGTGATAACCGTAGTAGGGTTCGAACAATATCACTTCATCCTCAGGATTAAGCAGCGCCATACACGCCGTATAAAATGCCCCCGTTGCTCCATCCGATACAAGTACCTGTTCAGGAGCTATCTCCACATCATAAAACCGTTTCATCTTATCCGCTATCGCTTGACGAAGTCGTGGCAACCCTTCTGTCGGGGTATAAATATTAATCCCCTCGTTCATCGCCGCATACGCCCCCTCGATCACCTCACGAGGAACTTCAAGATCACAAACTCCTTGCGCCATATTAATCCCGCCCAATGCATTGCAGGCTCGTGTCATCGACCGAATATGCGATTGCTCGATGGTTCCGCTGCGTTCACTCAGTTGCATTATTCTCCTTTACATCAGCAATTTTGATCATAATGCCGTTAAGACGATCTTTAAAATAAATTTCCGAGGGTTTACGCCGATAAACAAAATCAATATCCTCATTTCGGATATACTGATAAAGGGTTCCGTTACACATTTCACTTTTCCCTTGTCCACCAAATATATCTTTTCCCGAAATAATATTGCGCATCGTATCGGCAGGATATCCTTCATAAAGATAATCATGGACAAATTTTTCTTCGCTCATGCACCCCGAACTGACACATACCTGCGAATCAATCGAGATTTTCTCCACCGCTACTCCGGCAGTAAACAATTCCACTTCAACCGCATCACCCTCACGGCGAACATATCCCATATCGGAAAACTTGAGTTTCGGACTTTTAATCGTGATAATCTTGGGTTCGCTGATGGAGTAGTGTTTTGACGAACACCCTCCAATCAGCAAAACAAGCGCACTAACCCATAGGATAGAGAATTTTTGCATGTACACCGTCTAAAGCCTTTAATACCTCAGAAGTGAGGGTTAGATTCATCGCCGCTAAGCTCGCATCCAATTGTTCCGGAGTTGTTGCTCCAATGATCGTTGAGGCAACAAAATCAAACTGCTTGCTCCATGCAATCGCCATCGTCACAGGATCTAATCCTGCTTCATGAGCGATGCGGAGATACTCCTGTGTTGATGCAAGGGTCTTGTCATTTAAAAATCGTGATGCCATAAGCCGCTGACGTTGGTTAGGTGATTTAACGTAATCGCTAAATCGCCCCCCTTCATTGCTGTTTTGATTATACTTTCCGCTGAGTACCCCACCTGCCAAAGGTGAATAGGGGAGCAGTGAAATCTTCTCTTCGCGGCACAATGCACCGATCTCGGTCAAATCTCGTCGGTTCAACAAGGAAAAATTGTTTTGAATGGACTCAAAGCGAGCCAGTTTTTCATATTGGCTCACCATCAGCGATTTCATTGTTCCGCGCGCCGTGTCATTAGATGTACCGATATAACGTACTTTACCGCTTTGCACCAATGCATCAAATGCCCTCATTGACTCCTCAATGGGGACAATCGTATCGGGCCAATGCATCTGATACAGATCGATATAATCGGTTCCGAGTCGTTTTAATGACCCCTCAATAGCCCGCTCAATGTGAAATCGATCAATAGCGGTCATCCCGTAACGAATCGGTGGGACAAACCATCCCGATGCCGCACCGGCGACCTTGGTTGCCAGTATCAACGAATCACGCGGTTTGGTTTTAAGCCAACGCCCCACCATCTCTTCGGTCAGACCGGCCAGCTTTTCTTCCGGCGGTACCGGATAAAGTTCAGCCGTATCGAAAAAATTGACTCCGGCGTCATACGACTTGTCCATGATAGCAAATGCATTTTTTTCATCGCATTGGCTCCCGAACGTCATTGTCCCCAAACAAATCGGCGATACGCGTAAACCGCTGCGTCCGATATAGCGATAGTTCATACATTCTCTTTTAATAGCATAATTAATTTGTAATTGTATTCTACCTTTTTTTGAGCTACAATTAAGCTCAGATAATTTAAACGGGAGGAAACCATGCTCGATATTCTTCGTGAAGCACAAGGACGATTTAAAGAAATTCATACTTTGCTCAACAACAATGAACCCCAAAGTGGCGAGTATTTCGAACGACTCAATGAATCAACCCAAAATGCCTACGTCTTGATGAATGAGGGGATGTGTGCCAATACAACCGTCTGTCATCAATGTGCTGAACACCGTGACTTTTTACACTCCATGATCGGAATGTTAGAAGATTTGGAATTAGGGACTCCTATTTCCAGTATCTACCGAGAAAAGCTACAGAGCTATAATGCTAAAGTGACTGAAATTCTCACAAAAATATCCGACGTACTCAGCTCTTTTTAAAACGACGGATGCGCAATAGCGCAATCTGTCATATTTTCTCTCCTCTTTATTTATTCCTACTACACTGCATTGTATGAAAATACACATTGACCTTGATTGCTTCTTTGTCTCCGCAGAGCGGACCCTCGACCCTACACTGCTTGGCAAAGCGGTAGCTATCGGAGGACGCGGTGATCCCTATATCTTTTCCAAAGATCGTTCCAACCAAGAACTTCTTCTCGAAAACGGTGGCTCCTTTGTCGGAAGTTTTTTTCACCGTTATCAGGGAGATGATTTGGGACAGTTCATCGATCCTGACGGAAGAGTACGGGGGATTCTAACCACTGCAAGTTATGAAGCACGTGCTTATGGGATAAAAACAGGAATGAGCATTCGTGAGGCATTAACACTTTGTCCACAACTTATCATCAAAGGTCCGAATATGGGACTGTATCACCGCTTGTCTCATGCATTAAAGCTATTTTTACAAGAGCGTATTCCGTTGATCGAACAGGCAAGTATCGATGAGTTTTACGGTGATTTAGAAGGGTGGATAAGTGATGATGAAATTCCGGAGTTTATCGACTCGCTCCGCCATGCCATCAAACGTCATCTTAATCTCCCCGTTTCCATCGGAGCGGCCCATTCCAAAACCATCGCCAAGCTTGCTACCGATACCGCCAAACCGTTCGGATGCCGTACCCTTTTAGCGCACGAGGTCTACCCTTTTATACGCAATATTCCCGTTGCGAAGTTTCCCGGCATCGGTCGAAATATGGCTCGCCGTTGCGGTGAATATCATATCAACACATTGGGTGATCTGCTCCGCGCCCAATCCCTTATCTGTTCTTGGGGCCCTTATGCTACCGCATTGTACGAAACGATTAGCGGGCGAAATCTAGGAGAGCTGACCCTCAACGCCCCACGCAAATCGATCGGAATATCTCGAACATTCGATCCGATCACCGATCGTTCGGAGGTACGACGCCGAATTTCTATCCTCGCACGTCATTTAGCCTATGCGATTAAGCGGCTTGAAGTCTATCCGACCACCTACACTCTCAGTATTTATTATCTTCAGTATCCAAAATCCCATCACAGTATCACCGAACTCCGTCTTTTCAACGAACAGCGGTTTCGCCACCTTTGCTTAGAACTTTTCGGCTCTGCGGATCTCCATCGTAGGGGGGGAATAACCCATCTTGGGATAAGTGCATCCCGTTTCAGTACCCATACCCACCAAACCTTTTCCCTTCTCGATTACGAATCGGATCGTGCCCAGCATACTTTTGATAGTGCCACCCGAAAAATTCGGGATAAATACGGACTGGATAGTTTACGATGGGGAAATGAGTTATAATCTATCCAATGGATAGAAAGCTCTTTAGTGATTTTTTTCACCGCAACCTTCCCAGCGATATGGAACAGTGTATCGATCTCTTTGCCATCTTCGGAGGGTTAGATGATCCCATCAATACCGATGAGGATATCGAAACGCTGATTATTAAACATATACTCGAACCGTTTGAAAAACATCAAAAGGATATTTTTGAGCTGTTAGGAGATGATCTGCTGTATGGCAAACTGCTGCATGCTATCAGTATCGGAGATCGACGGCTTGATTCAGCCTATCGCCGTGCCCGCATCGGAAAAGAGAGAGGACGCGAAGCCTTTGAATTTTTACTCCGTATCGGTTATCTCTCCATAGAACACTCCCGTGAAGTACCACTCCTTAAAATTCATCCGAAACAACGGTTCAAAAAAGAGATCGAACGGCATAAAATATCCCATAAACTTCGCTTTCATAGTCCATTTCTCCGATTTTGGTTTGCCTTTGTCGAACCGTTTAGGAAAAGTATACACGAACAAAATTATTCACCGATGATGGAGCATTTTCATACTCATCATAATGAATTTGTCGGATTTATTTTCGAGGAGTTATGCGGCCTCTTTATCCATGAAATACTGAGTTTGCGTTTTGAAGATACTATAATAGATTCCGGCAGTTATTGGGATCGAGAGGTAGAAATTGATCTATTAAGCGAAACAGCACGGGGAGAACTTTGGATCGGAGAGTGTAAATGGACCAACCATAAACTCAACAAAAAAGAGCTCCATAAACTCGAAGAAAAATGGACTAAACTCTCGCTCGCCCCCGATAAAATACTCCTCTTTTCGAAGAGAGGATTCTCTAATGAACTCCTCGCCCTAAAAGAGCGTCGGCTTTATCTCTATAGCGCAGAAGATTTGGAAGGATTAACTCGCCGCCTTTAATGCGTCATAAGCTTCTTGAAGAAGTTGAAATCGTTGGGTATATTTATTGACAATCTTAGGCCCTTTGGTCTGAACTCGATCGGGATGATACCGTTTTGCCAACTCACGATATCGCTTTTTTAAATCATCCGACGAAGCTCCAACCGGAATCTCAAAAATCGCATGATAACGCATCATTTTATTGATTGCATCATTCCCAAATACCCACCCTCGATAATTACTGTATAAGCGGCTCATAAAATCATCATCGAATTTGTAATTGATACTAAAATGGAGTACATCACGCCGATTAAGAGTTTTTTCCAAACGCATTTTGGCCTGCGGAGTACTCACATCGATATCAATCGTACTGATGGTTGAACTCACCACCAACGTCGAAAGCTGCTGTTTGAGATAACGCATTATCCATCGATTTGAACTCAAAATTGTAAACTTTACACGGCTCGGACTAAGGGCATAGAGTTCGATATCAACGGTTTCACTTTTGCGATACGGCACTTCAATCCGTACCGCTGCCGTTTTGCACCGTTTTAACGAACGGCGATAAAAAGGGCTTGAGAGGTCATTTACACGGGTATAACAGTCGCTGAGAGAATCTAAAAAAGCCTCTTTTTTATCCGAAGAGGCTTCGTTGTTTAACACTAAAACCCCATTATCCAAAAACAATGTATTATGAATATGATGATCGAAAAACTCGTCCATCCATGATTCTTCGAGAGTATTAGAACTCCCTTGAACAAAGATAGCATTATTGCGTAAAACAACTCTCACGGATACCCCCGGTTAGTGATTCATTACCTCACTAAAGCAAAAGGAGTTCCATAAAATTATTATTTTACAATCTCTCTGTAACACTCAGCACGGCGATCGCGGATAAGCCCCCAATAGTGACGGTGTTCCCGTATGGCTAACGGATCAAACTCGCTATACAAAATCTCTTCTTTGTCGCGAGATGCTTCTGCGACTTTTGCGCCCGTATGATCCGTGATAAACGAAGAACCGTAAAACGTCAAAGTACAACTCTCTCCGATCTCTTCGCCGATGCGGTTGGCGGCGATAACGGGAATGATATTCGCTGCTGAATGCCCCATCTGAACCCGCTGCCAGTGTGACGCTGAATCGACACCGATCTCAGGCTCGCTTCCGATCGCGGTAGGGTAAAAAATCATATCGGCTCCCATCAGGGTAAGGCAACGCGCCGTTTCGGGAAACCACTGATCCCAGCAGATACCGACACCGACGTTGCCGTAACGAGTTTTCCACACTTTGAATCCCGTATCTCCCGGCTCAAAATAAAATTTTTCTTCATATCCGGGTCCGTCAGGAATATGGGTTTTACGGTAATTTTCCATCACCGTGCCGTCCGCATCGATCATTACCAATGAGTTAAAATAACGATCCCCCGAACGTTCAAAATAACTGATTGGCAATACGACACCAAGCTCTTTCGCCAACGCACTAAAATGACCTATTAGTGGATTGTTTTCAAGAGGTTGGGCCCACTCAAAATATTTTTTATCCATATCTTTGCAAAAGTAGTATCCTTCAAACAGTTCTGGGATCAAAATAATGTTGGCACCGTTGCCTGCCGCTTCACGCACCATCATTTCAGCTTTTGCAATGTTCGCCGCTTTATCCCTGTCCATCTGCATCTGTATTGCCGCTACTTTGATCATTATAATATCCTCACAAAAACTCTTTCTAAAATTATAGCCAAGCACTTATAAAACCTTAAACTACTACGTGCTATTCTGTTATATAATGATATCGTAGAAGGGGGATCTTATGAAACTCGACACACAATACAGCGCACTCCCACAAATGAATGCCGAATCTACCAAACGTGACAAGACACTCGAAAAAATTGCTGCCGCTCAGCAACTCAATATGAGTGACAGTGCATCACAAGCAATCGCATCTATGATGCAAAGTGACATATCGGGTATGTCACAGGGGCTATCGAATGTAAATGACGGCATTTCAATGATGCAGATTGCAGACGGAACGCTAAATGGCCTCAGTCAACAAACGCAAACATTAAATGATCTTAGCGTTCGCTACAACAGTGCATCACTCAATGAGAGCCAAAAACAAGGACTGCAAAGTGAATTCAACAAAACGGTTGATTCCATGCAGCAATCCATCAACACGACTACCTACAATGGGCAATCTCTCTTCAATACTACCAATACTTTTTCTTTAGGAGACGGTTCCACTAGCGTCACATTAGGAAATGTATCCCCCAATGGGTTATCAATTGATAATCAAGCAGGGATTAGTGACTATGCTAAAACACTTTCTTCTGTCTCGAGTGATATCGGTTCAGCAAACAATGGATTTATCAGTGCTTCCAATACCTTATTGAGTAAAATCACGGAGACTTCTGCGGCAAAAAGTCAAATTGCTGATACCGATTTAGCCAAAGCGATCAGTGATTTCCAGCAAAGCAACAGTAAATTAAATATGGCTCAAATTGCAATAGCACATCAAAATGATGCACTTCGCCAAACAATAGGGAGATTGTTAGGCTAAAAACTAACAAACGACCGAAAGAGTTACATTCGATCCTTAGCGGCAATTCCGAGAAGAGAAAGGCCTGTTTTAAGAGAGAGGGCGACAACAAGAAGTACTTTAAGCAGTTTTGCTTCATCTTCATTACCGATAATACGCGTATCGTAATAGAATTTATGTAATTTTGCCGCTAATGCTTTGAGGTAATCAGGGACTTTTTGTGCCTGACGTGATTCAAAAGCATCTTCAATAATTTCAGGAAGCAACAGCGCTTCAAACAACAATCCGTCGGCATCCGCACTCAATCCATGCAAATGTGAACCCATGATCTCTTCCATGCTTTTTTCGCTTTTAGCAATAAGAGTCTGTATCCGTGCATGCGCATATTGGACATAGTAAATCGGATTGGAGCTGTCTTGGCGTTTAAGCTCTTCAATATCGAATTCGAGTGCCGTATCGCACTTTTTACTTGCAAACATAAAGCGTAACGCTTCCGCACCGATCTCTTCGACGACATCACTCATTAAGATGACGGTTCCGGCACGTTTAGACATTTTAAACGGTTCACCGTCTTTGAGCAAACTCACCATCTGCGAAAGAAGCACTTCAAGTTTGTCTGAATCGTACCCTAAAAAAGTAATGGCCGCTTTCACACGGGCAATATAGCCGTGGTGATCCGCGCCCCAGATATTGATGTAATCATCATATCCACGCTCAAACTTTTGGTTATGGTAGATAATATCTCCCGCAAGATAGGTCGGACGACCGTCTTCACGAACGACGACACGGTCATGATCGTCACCGAGATCGGAGGATCGGATAAAGGTTTTACCCTCATTTTGGTAAACACCATTCCCCATTTTTGCCATAACGCGATCCCACTCATTATAGAGGGATGCCTCACCTACAAATGTGTCAAAATGGACATTAATGGCTTTGAGATCATCAACAATAAGGGCCAAGATTTTATCTTTCGCCCAAAGGGCAAGCTCTTTTTGTCGGCTCTCATCACGTAGGACCTCTTCTCCGAAACGTTCGACAGCCTCCGCAGCCAAATCACTGAGGTACTCGCCGCGATAGTATTTTTCAGGCCATTCAACACTCTCGCCTAGCAGGCTGCTGCGGCCTTCGAGCTGAAGGGAAACACCGAGTAAATCGATCTGATTACCTGCATCATTGACATAATACTCCGCAGTAATATCGTATCCCAAATGACGACCGAGGCGTAACATAGTATCACCGTATACCGCACCACGTGCATGTCCGATATGAAGCGGTCCTGTCGGATTGGCACTCACGAATTCAAGGAGGATAGAACCTTTTTTATCACTGCTGCCAAATTGTGTATCGTGAGACAATGCCCATGAAGCATATTCGTCCAAGAATGATTCGGAAAGGCGAAAATTGATATACCCTTTGACCGATTCAACCGCACCGAAGATATCACTCTCATTGAACGATGTCGCGATCTCTTCAGCAATTACCATAGGAGATTTTCGAAGCTCTTTAGCAAGGGAAAAAGCAATAGGGGTAGCAAAGTGGCCGAAAGAACGATCTTTCGGTTTTTCGAGGATAACATCACAATTGAATTTCTCGCGCAACAGCGCACTGACTCGCTGCTTCAAGGCTTACGCTTGCGTAGTGGTTTTGGTAGCTTCAACCGTTGTTGTAGCGGTTGGTTCAACTTGCTTTGGAGCTTCGACGATAGTAGCTTCTGATTCTTCCGCTTTATCCTCTTTCATCTCTTTTTTAAAGTTGCGTATACCTTGACCAAGCCCTTTTGCAAGATCCGGTATTTTCTTCGCTCCGAATAATAAAATTATAATTCCAAAAACTATTAACCAATGACTTGTGCTAAAACCACCCATAGGTACATTTCCTTTTATATAAAATACTTGCAAGCAGTATAACGGCTCATTGCTGTAATCGTCCTTATGAGATCAAGGCATATATTTTAGTTATATCTCTAACTTTGGGCTTCCCAATGCTGAACAAACTCATTAATTTGAAGGGTTGGTATTTTCATACGTGCCGCTTTGGCAATGGAGACCAATATGTCGGACGCTTTCTCTATGTCATCATTGACCACCAAATAATCGTATTCGCTTATCCGCTGCACTTCACGTTTAGCCATTTCAAGACGTTTATTGATAATCTCTTCACTGTCGGTAGAGCGGTTATGAAGCCGCCGTTTCAACTCTTCGAGAGAAGGGGTTGTGATAAAAACCGACGTAGTGATATCTCCTAGACGATTTTGCACCGCATCATGCCCCTGAACATCAATATCAAAAATAACCAGTTTTCCCTCTTTAAGCGCTTGTTTTACCGGGCTTAAAGAAGTACCGTAATAATTCCCGTGCACGAGTGCATACTCTAAAAACAGTTCTTGCTCAATCTCGCGCTTGAACTCTTCTTGAGAAACAAAATGGTAGTGTATACCGTTTTCTTCTCCGGCTCTGATTGGCCGTGTGGTTGTTGAAATCGAAAAGTAGGTAGGGCCGATATGATCGATAATCTTAGCGATTATTGAACTTTTTCCTGCCCCGCTTGGACCGGATAAAACTAAAATTGCACCACTCAAAGCATTCACTTGCTATCCCCGAAATTAATATTGATGCTGATATTCAGTCCTTTGAGGGACTTGGCAACATCTTCATTTGCCAAGGCTTTTAGGAGCGTTTGCAATGCTTCAACCCCTTCAGCATGCGTGGCTTCTTGTGTCACGGAAGGAGCTTCTAGCGATACCTCTTCAGAAAGCTCAATGGCTTCATCTAAGACCTCCGTATGCTCGCTTTCCTCAACCCCATTTTCAGCTTCTTCCTCCTCAACCTCTTCACCGATGGCTAGCTTTAGTTCTCGTTCATTGAGCATATCAAATTCACCCAAATTGTCTAGACCTTCAAACGCATCAGATAATGACGCAGGCTCTGTTTCTATCTCCAGTCCATCAAGCATGCTATCATCAAACTCCATATCAAGATCATCCGGTTCTAATTCTTCCACCGCCTCTTGAATTTTAAGCTCGAGATCGTCCAATCCTTCATCACTTAACGGCTTTTCATCCTTTATAGTGCTATTCTCTCTCTCTTCAGAGAGATCCAATTCGCCAAAATCAAAATCTTCATCGTCTATCTCTTCAGCCACTGCTTTTGGAATTGGCACTTCATCATCCATATCAAGACTTTCGAAATCATCTAACGCCGTGTCAGTTATACTCTCTTTCTCCTCTGGCATGTCTAAATCGCCAAAATCAAAATTATCTTCGTCTATTTCTTCACCTGTAGGTTCTCCGGCTGTGAGAGGTTCCACCCCTTCATCCATATCAAACCCTTCAAAATCATCTAACACCGTGTCGCGTGAAGGTACATTTTCCTCCGACAGGTCTAAGTCACCAAAATCAAACTCATTTAACACATCAGAGGACATATCTTCATTGTCTATCAGTTCATCATTTTCAGTATCTTCGAGCAATCCTCGGACTTCAGCAACCTCTTCGTGATCTAAAATAGCAGGATGATGCTCTTCGTTCTCAAAAGAAGTTAGCTCACCGGAGAGATCATCTAAATCAAGATCATCAGAATTATCCCTTACATCGTGTACGTCATGCACCGTTTCAAGATCCAAAAGCGACTCTTCCAAATCAATGGCCAAATAGGGATCTTCTTTGGGACTTTGAGAAACTGTTTCGCCTAAATCAATCACTTTTTCAGAAACTTTTGAGGAGAGTCCCGCATTAATCTTAGCAAATAAATCGACCAAGTCGGTCGGCAAAAAAGGTTTATTTATAACGTGGTCAAATCCTACTGGAATAGCATTTCCACGTGTTGCCATAAGAAGGGTAACGTTAAATGAAACAGCCTCTTTAAGTGATGCAAACATTTCATCGCTATAGAGGGCATCATCAATAATTAATAAATCATATCCACTCTCCTCAATCTCTTCCATCGACCAAACAACACTAAGATTATCTCTTGTTTTTTGTGCGCTTAAAGCTACCAGTTTTCGGACAACGGGATTATCGTTAAAAAGTAAAATATTCATGATCGGTACTGCCCCTCGTTTGCTCGGCTCTTGATGAAGCGAAAGCTAAATGGTATCATTGTAACTAAAAAAGAATAAAATGATAAAATTTCTCCCTCTTCTTTTTGTTTTTTCACTTACCTATGGAAATACTATTGATTATCTCTTGCCCGATTCCGGTGCCGTTTTTTCCCATACCTTGGAAGGGATATTAAAACATTCCCGCAGTGAAATTTTAATTATTTCTCCCTCTTTTAACCACGTTTCACTGAAACGTGCGTCACTGGAAGCGGTTAAACGAGGTTCGCATTTGACCCTCATTGTCCAATCCCTTAAAGGTGACCCTTTATCTGTTGCTCAATATGAGCGGGTTGATGTCCGTACCCTGATCGGCAGACCCCTTGAGGGGAGCATCATTATTATTGATAACCAGCAAGTATGTACGTTCTCAGCTTCTATCGATTCAGAAAGCTTTATACAAAATACCTCTATCGTACACTGCAGTGATGATGCTGTCGAACTCAGATCTTTACAAACAATATTCTTACCTCTCATTAAGCGCTCTAAGGCGTATTTAGAATAATTTGTCCAAAAAATTATACGCATCTTGGGTCTGTATCGTGACGATCTGTAAGGTCGCAGCTAATGTCACCATCAATACGACAAAAGCAATAGCAATCTTAATCGGTGTCCCGATAACCAATAAGTTAAATTGAGGCATCGTTTTCATTAACATACCGAAAATAACATCGGCTAGCATAGATAATGCCGTTATCGGAAACGCAATCATAAATCCGACCACAAACATATTACCGGCTGCATGAATAATATAGCTAAACAACGTAGGTGTCACCATAAATCCGCCCAACGGTACATGAGCAATTGATTCAGAGGCATAAAGCAGTATCCAATGGTGCAGATCAAACATGAGCAGCGTCATTAAAGCCAATAACGATAAAAACTGGCTTACAATCGGCATCGAAATACCTGATTGAGGATCAATTGCCGACGCCAGTGAAAAACCCATCATAAACGAAATTTGTCCACCGGCAAACGTAATAACATTATACGCCAGTTGCAAGACGGTTCCTACGGCCAATCCGAAAAGCATTTCACCCAATATAGCTACGGTCAAGCTTAAACTATCGGTGGGAATATTCAAAGCTGGAACAGCTCCGAAAAAAAGTATCGTAAAGAAAAAAGCCATAGCCGCTTTGATCGATACAGGAATATTGGCATGTGAAAATATCGGAACCGCCATAAACAGTGCACTAAAACGGGTAAATAGGAGGATAAATGCGACTGTTCGCCCTTCGCTGAATATCTCTGCCCACTCCATCTCTACACCTCTACCAAATGCCCTTCACGCATCCGATACACCCGATTACATTGTTTGGCAAGTGCCTCATCATGGGTTACAAGAACCATTGCGGCATTGTGATTTCGGACATAATCATGAAAAATATGCATCACCTCTTCCGCAGTAGCGTGATCCAAATTTCCGGTCGGTTCATCGGCGAAGATGATTCGTGGTTTTTTCGACAATATTCGCGCTATCGAAACGCGCTGCTGCTGACCTCCGGAGAGTTCCGTCACTTTTTGAGTAATCACATGCCCAATTCCGAGGCGTTCAAGCAGTATAGGGTCGATGCTTTCTCCCGCCAAAATTGCTGCTACTTCGAGATTTTCGTATGCGCTAAATCCCTTGAAAAGATAGTGACTTTGATAAATAAGTCCTAAATCATTCCGTCGTAATCTCACCAGCTTTTTATCATCCAGAGTGTAAATATTTTCACCGAACAATTCAACACTCCCCTCATTCGGACGTAAAAGTGAAGAGAGGATGTGGAGCAGCGTCGATTTACCGCTGCCGCTTACTCCGACAATCGCGATGGTTTCTCGTTCATTGAGCTCGAGGGAAACATCACTCAATAGCGGATAATCAAAACGATGAGATAGTGAGGTTGCTTTTAAAAGTGTCATAAAAGAATTATAAAGGATATAGGATTAAAAAAGGGAAAATCGAGGAAAGTTCCCCGCAAAAAGCGAGAATCAGAGAAAAGAGGAAAAACCTCTTAACTCATTTGTGCAGCGACTTCGGCAGCGAAGTCGTTGACTTGTTTTTCGATACCTTCGCCGACTTCGTATTTTACGAATTCAACGATTTCAGCAGTACCGCCGTGAGCCGCAGCCTCTTTGGTCAATGCCTGTGCTACGGTCAAAGAATCGTCCATAACATAGTTTTGATCCAACAATGCAAGCTCTTTATCCAATGTAGTAT
Source organism: Sulfuricurvum sp. (assembly GCF_041651515.1). Classification (GTDB taxonomy): domain Bacteria; phylum Campylobacterota; class Campylobacteria; order Campylobacterales; family Sulfurimonadaceae; genus Sulfuricurvum. The sequence goes on along the minus strand of NZ_JBAZJF010000010.1, from coordinate 32,367 downwards.
TGTCCGCTACGAAACGAGCCAATTGTCCAGGGATGATATTTGCCCAGATTTTCTCCGGTTTACCGTCCGCTAGCAACTTTGCTTTGATCGCTTCTTCAGCAGCAGCCATAACCTCTGGAGTCAATTGCATCATAGAGATGTATTGAGGAACATTTTTAAGAGGTTTTTTCAAACGTCCAAGCTCTTCATTTTCCGTTTTGATCGCTTCGATACGACCAATGGTCTCTTCTTCAACAAATTTAGGGTCGAAATCTTTGTAACTGAGCGTTGTAGGTTTCATTGCCGCTGCGTGCATCGCGATGTTTTTGATCATCGGTGCAATCGCTTCAGCCGTTTTTTTACTGTCGCAATTAACTGCAACCAAAACACCTACACGGCCATTTGAGTGAACGTAACCGTTAACGCATCCGTTTTCACCCGCATTGAGGGTTACAAAACGACGAGTTACGATTTTTTCACCGATACGAGCTACTTGTGCCGTAAAATACTCAGAGAAAGTCCCTGTTTCATACGATGTTTCATTCAACTCTTCTACCGTGCTAACACCTGTAGTAAATACGTGTGCCGCAGTGTTGCCTACGAGGTTAATGAAACCGTCATTTTTTGCAACGAAATCGGTTTCAGAGTTAATTTCTACCAACGAAGCAGAAGCGAAAGTTTCAGCAACTTTAAGACCCAAAAGTCCCTCTGCCGCTACACGATCCGCTTTTTTAGCTGTTTGAGCCATACCGCGATCACGTAAAAATTCTTTCGCTTTTTCCATATCACCATCACACTCAGTAAGGGCTTTTTTGCAATCCATCATAGGTGCATCAGTCGCCGATCTGAGATCTTTTACCATAGCTGCTGTAATTTCTGCCATGATTATGCTTCCTCTGCTACTTCTTCAGATGCCGCTTCGAAAACTTCTTCCGCAGTTGCTTCTTCCGCTACCGCTTCGTCGTTTCCGCCGTTGCGAAGTGCTTTACCTTCGTTGATCGCTTCAGCCATTTCTTTACAGAAAAGTTGGATAGAACGGATCGCATCATCATTTCCAGGGATTGGAATATCGATAACGTCTGGATCACAGTTGGTATCAAGTGGTGCAACAACTTGGATTCCAAGGTTACGCGCTTCTTGTACCGCGATGTGTTCTTTAACCGCATCGATAACAAACATCATGTCCGGCAAAGTTTTCATATGACGGATACCGCCAAGGTATGCAATCAATTTGTCTTTTTGACGATCCATCATCAACGCTTCTTTTTTAGTCAAAAGGTTGATTTGTCCGTTTGCTTGCATCTCTTCGATGATATCAAGTTTACGGATTGATTTTTGGATTGTAGGGAAGTTAGTTAGCATTCCACCCAACCAACGATTATCAACGTATGGCATACCACATTTTTCAGCCGCTTCACGGATCGCTACGCGAGCTTGTTTTTTAGTTCCTACGAAAAGAACGGTTTTACCTTCAGCCGCAGCATCAAGAACGATTTGGTAAGCACCGCGAAAATAACGCAATGTTTTTTGAAGGTCGATGATATAAATATTTTTACGAACACCGAAAATGTATTTTTTCATTTTCGGATTCCAACGACGCGTTTGGTGACCGAAGTGTACACCACATTCGAGAAGGTCTTTCATTGTGACCATAAGGGACTCCTGATAGAGAAATATTATGTTCTTCGTTTACTTGGGCGAGCGCAAACAGAGCCGATGAAACATCGGATGCACGAGAACAGCACGATTCGCTTGCGATTTTTTTCTTACGTCATCAAATGAGGAGAGAAAATCGGGCGGATTATACTGAAACGGCACTTAATTGTAGCTGTATTTAATATGGGTTAAATCTCACGTTTTTATCACACAAATTTTGTTATATTCAAATTACTTTTATATAATTTTTGCTAATATCATTGACAAGAATGCGATGGCATTAATTAAAGGAGTAACTTGATGAAAACACGATTTTTAGGTTCAGTCGTCGCTGCTGCACTACTTGCTACCAGCGGCATAGCGGATGATACTCTCATGCAACGGTTTGAAAAGATGGAGAGTGAAATGGCCGCCCTCAAAGCGGAAATCAACGCGCTTAAAGCCGAAAAAGCGGCAGCCGCTCCTAAAGCCGACACTGCCCCTTCCAAAGTCGAAGTAGCTTCATCCGATGGGGCTAAAGACGTATCAGAAACCCTCGAAGACATCCAAGACCAATTAAGTAATCTCAATAAGAAGACCAACGGTAATAATCTCAAATTCGGGGTAGATTTCCGCACCAGCGTCGATAACTTAAGTTATAAAATGGCAGATGGAAGCAAACAAAAGAATGATGCCCTTTTCAGTAACCGTTTATGGCTCAATATGAGCTATGCCGCAACTAAAAATCTTAGTTTTGTCGGTCAACTCGCCTATAATAAAATCTATGGTCAACGTTCTACAACCGGAAATACCTCTACCGGAATGGAAGGATTTGACTGGATAAGCAGCGAAGCCGCCTATAATGATATCCTCAGGGTCCGTTCCGCTTATTTCTTTTACACCAATGATGAACTCTTCGGCGCCGATATCCCATGGACATTCAGTATCGGTCGTCGTCCCTCTACCGGAGGACATCTTGCTAACCTTCGTGAAGATGACCAGGCTTCATCGCCCCTCGCACACGCTATCAATGTTGAATTTGACGGTGCGAGTGCTAAATTCGGAACCGAAGGGCTAACAGGACTCACCGGATCCTATTTCAAACTTTGTGCAGGACGCGGAATGAGTAATGCCGAACCGCGATTCAGCGCTGCCCCTTACAGCACTCAAGACGCTAAAACAAACAATATCGACATGGCGGGAATCATTCTTGTCCCTTATGATGATAAACAATACAGTACCGGAATGCAATATACCTATGCCAATAATCTAATCGACAATGTTAATGCCGCTAATCCGGCATTAGGGATGGAAACGGTTGGTGGACTTCATACCGCAACCGCTTTTGTAATGGCCAATGGAATCGGTGATGGATGGAGCGACTATCTAGATGGTACTACTGTTTTTGTCAGTGGTGCCATGTCTCAAACGGATCCTTATCATGGACCTCTTCAGCAAGGTATGTTAGGTTCAATGGAAAATAAAAGAGGTTACAGCTATTGGATCGGCACTCAAATGCCCTCTCTCATCAGTGATGAGGGAAAATGGGGTATCGAATTTAATCATGGAAGCCAATACTGGCGTTCAATTACTTACGCTGAAGATACTATGATTGGATCAAAAATTGCAACACGCGGGGATGCCTACGAGCTCTATTTCACAGAACCGTTGGTTGATGACATCCTGACCTTCCAACTACGCTATACCTATATCAATTACAATTATAGCGGTAGCAATGGATTCTTCGGTAGCCAATCAGGAACGCCAATGTCGATGGGGGATGCTCTAATAGCTGGGTATGGAAGCCAAATCGTAGATAAAGCACAAGATATCCGTGCGTATATCCGTTATAGATTTTAATTTTCTATTTTCTTAAGATTCCCCTAAAACGGGGATCTGTGCTCATCCTTGTAACGTAACCAATTCTTCTTTCACTTTTTCCACATGATCTTTTACTTTGACATTGCTCCATGCCGCTTTGATAATCCCTTTGGGATCAATAATATAGGTTGAACGGACGATACCCATATACTCTTTGCCATAATTTTTTTTCATTGCCCATACAGCATAGCTTTGCATCATTTGCGTTGTCGGATCACTCAACAACGTAATAGAGAGCGATTGTCTCTCAATAAAATTACGATGCGATTGCGTACTGTCGGCACTCACACCCAAAATAATTGCCCCAAGATCATCATAATCATCCATTGCGCTGGTAAACTCACAGGCTTCCGTCGTGCATCCGGGAGTCGAATCTTTCGGATAAAAATAGAGTACAATCCACTTTCCACGTAAATCACGCAAACAAATCTCTACATCGTCTTGGTTACTTAAACAAAAATCGGGAGCTGTGGTTCCTACTTCTAACATCATTAATACCTTTTTATAAAATTACGATTGATTTAATTTCGGTAAACTCTTCGATAGCGAATCGTGGCCCTTCACGTCCTACACCGCTGAGTTTCACACCACCGTAAGGCTGAATATCAAAACGGAGTGTCGGCATATCATTGATCACGACCCCTCCTGCATCAAGTTCATCTATGGCCTTGATTGCGTGAGCTAGATTGTTGGTAAAGACTGAAAATTGCAACCCATAGGGTGAATTATTCATCCGTTCAATTGCATCATCGATTCCATCAACCCGAACCAGACTAACAATAGGGGCAAAAACCTCTTCACACACAATTTTCATGGACTCCGTTACATCCGCCATGACACAGGGGTAAAAAATTTGCCCCTCACTTTTTGGCACCATAAGGGCTCGTGCACCTTCTGCTATTGCACTCCCTACCCAACTCATAGCTCGCGTTGCAGCTTCTTCATTAATCAACGGCCCTAAAAATGTAGCCTCATCATACGGTGAACCGACAATCAGTTTCTCAGTCGCTTCCGCCATCTTAGCGGAAAATGAGTCGTAAACGGCACTATCAACGTAAATACGCTGCAATGAGATACATACCTGCCCCGAATTGACAAATGCCCCTATCGCACAACGTGACGCCGCATACGCCAAATCGGCACTCGCATCGATGTAAGTCGCCGCATTACCTCCCAGTTCAAGAGAGACTTTTTTAATCCCGGCACTGCGGGTAATGATATTTCCGACACCCACTGATCCGGTAAAACTGATAACACGGGGAATGTCACTGCTCACAAGTGCACTACCGACTTCCGCATCACCATAAACGACACTTAATGCATCGGGGATAGCATAAGGGCTTTCGATAAAAAGTTTTGCCAGTTTATAGGCACATAAAGGGGCTTCCGGAGTTGGTTTGAGTACCACTGCATTTCCCGCTACCAGTGCGGGGGCAAGCTTATGTGCTACAAGATTAAGAGGAAAGTTAAACGGAGTAATAGCGACCACAACCCCAACTGCCTCACGTCGCCAATACGCATGAGCCGATCTACCACTTGGCATCGCATCGGTATTGATCGTCTCTCCGTGCATCGTGCGCATTGTCTCGGCAGAGAGAATAATCGTTTCGATGCATCGATCCACTTCAATTCGGGCATAGGTGATCGGCTTCCCCACCTCATCACACAATACACGTGCAAACTCTTCGCGTTGTTCACGTAACGTTGAAGCAACATCTAATAGCCATGCACATCGTTGATGCAGCGGAGATTTACGGGCAATTTTTGCCGCTTTTTGTGCAATGCTTAATGCTGCTAAAGCATCTTGCGCACTACAGACCGCAGCATACGAGACAATTCGTCCGTCATACGGGCTAAAACGCTCGCTATAATTTAGGGCGTGTATCTCTTCCGATCCCATCCAAATATGTGCTTTCATATTTCTCTCCCCTATATTCAACAATATTCAAAATTATACAAATCATGACATAAAAAAATTTGGTGTTATTTTTTCTTGCTTCTAACCTTAGAAACCCTTTTAGGATTTACTTTGTATTTTTTCTCTTTGAGCTTTTCGACGATGCCCACAGAAATATTATGCATATCTTCAATAATCCCATCATTGGTCTGTTCAAAATATTCTCTATTGGTTTCAAATTTATCAATTAATAGGGCAAAGTCAATTTCTTTTAAAAAAGGATAAAGATGTACAGACTTTTCCTCTTCAAGTATCCAGTGGCTTAGTATACAAATAACTAAAAATTCGGGTATAAATGAAGGCTTATCGGAGAAATGGCTAACCACTTTTTGCGCCATTGCATTATAATAATCTTTCAACGGCTCTTCATATTTGGCTAATTTTTTGAGGTGTGGATATTTATCAGCATATTTAGCCAATGTAAGCAGATAATCCACGTTTACAACACACTCTTGAAGCTTGTCTCTCAAATCTCTTAATGTATCATAGACATACTCCGTGTCCGCTTTCGTCCCAACCGATAAATCACACGCACTCTCTTCTGCTTGATAAAAATACCGTTCTAACGCAGTTCTGGCAAAAACCAGCAAGGCTTCCGTTTTAACATCTCTTAAAATCGTAGGCTTTACTCTCTTTTTACAATTGTCTTTCAAAAAACACTCAATTGAAAGAGCATTATCTTCAACCACTGAAAAATCTTGCAGCATTATCTCTTCCTTGGTTATGTGAGTTGGATCTCAAAATTTTTATCCGATACAGGACAAAGGCTGACGTGTTTGTGATGTTACAGTTTAGTTTCAATCCCTAAAGAATCCGTCTCAACTTGTCGTGCTTTAGCAACTCTGTCTTCGAGAAGCTTTTGGTGTAACGCTTCATTTTGAAGTGCTAAAATTTGAATTGCCAAATAGGCTGAGTTAATAGCACCTGCTTTTCCGATAGCCACTGTAGCCACTGGCATTCCGGCTGGCATTTGAACGGTCGAAAGAAGAGCATCAATACCGCTAAGAGCCGATGCACTCATCGGTACCCCAATAATAGGTTTCGTCGTTTTAGATGCCAAGACTCCCGCCAAATGCGCTGCCATTCCAGCTGCTGCTATAAAAACCTGCGCCCCTTTTTTTTCTGCCTCTTCGATATAATTTTTAGTTCGCTCCGGTGAACGATGCGCTGAAGAGATGATTAGTTCATATGCAACCCCAAAAGACTCTAAAGTTTCTGCACACGACTTCATCACTTCATAATCACTTTTACTACCCATTACAATGGAAACAAATTTCATTTTTACCCCTTTTTTTTACTTTCTGATAATTTGCATTACAACATGCGTGGTACTTGAGAAGAATGATGATGCATGATTGGTCTTGGCTTAGAAATATCTAAAATATAACTAAACCTAGCTTCAAAATTGAGCATCTCTCCTTCAACATCAAAACGCCAATTGTAAATACCGCTCAAACTACAAATCTCATCTTTTATAGGCTGAACATGCAATGTTTTTTCATGCAATGCTATACTTAGCCCTTCACGATTCCCAAGTTTTTCAAAATACTCGCGAAGATTATCCGGTGTATTCGGCAATTTATTTGAAAACGTTGGAATTAAAACGGCCTTCTCGTCATATAAAGATAAAAGAGCCTCAATATCACCGTGATTAACGGCATCCATCCATTCCATAAGGATCTCTTTTGGAGTTCTCATTGTCCTTACCCCTTACATATTATTAAGTTATGCTATAATTAACAACTCTGAAATTTTTTAAAAATATGTTTCAATTATACGTATTATTACTAGAATATATACAAAAAAGATGATTTTAAGCATTTTCTTTCTGCAAAGTCTTTAAAATATGTCCTAAAACTACACAAAGGATACATTACATGGAACTTAAAATCACCGACGGTGTTTTAGGCGTACGCCCCCCGGTTACCAAACCCCATCCCGGATTTTTTTTCCAAGTAGGTGAAGAACGATTCCGTAAATTAGTTGATGATCATTACGAAATGATCCGCAACAGCGATATTTCGTTTTTATTCCCTGTCAATGATGAAGAAGATTTCACGGCAGCGAAAAAACACGCTGCCGATTTTTTGATCCAAATCTGTGGCGGACCCGATTATTTTGCCCAAACGCGCGGTGAACCTCGCATGGTTGGACGTCACGCACCTTTTCGTATCGATGAACATGGACGCCGACGATGGCTCGAATTTTATGCCGTCTTGCTTCCTAAACTGGAAGAGGAAGGGATTAATCCTGAATATATCCAATCCTTCTGGAATTACCTCGATGTTTTTTCGATTTGGATGATCAACACCCCTTCACATTAATCTTTCCCGCGATTGCGGGAATTATCTCTATCTTAATAAACATTAAACCCCTTTCACGCTAAAATCACTGAATTTTTCTTTTGGAGAACTTCCCTATGAATGAAGCCAAATACATTTGGATGAACGGCAAACTGCTCCCATGGAGTGAAGCAAAAATTCACGTCCTTTCCCACACACTGCACTACGGTAACGGTGCCATCGAAGGGACTAAAGCGTATAAAACCCCGAAAGGGTATGCAATTTTTCGCTTAAACGACCACACTAAACGTTTGATTGAATCGGCGAAAATGACCCTTATCACCGTTCCCTACACGGTAGAAGAGTTAAACCAAGCACAAATCGAACTTTTGCGTGCTAATGAATTTACCGGAGAGAATGTCTATCTCCGCCCGATCGTTTACCTTGGATACGGGGTAATGGGTGTTTATCATAAAGAAGCACCGGTTGAAGTTTCGGTTGCCGCATGGGAATGGGGTGCATACCTCGGTGAAGAGGGGATGAAACGGGGAATTCGTCTTAAAATTTCGTCATTCAGCCGCCCAAACAACAAATCAAATATGGGTAAAGCCAAAGCGGTAGGAAACTATCTCAACAGCCAAATGGCAAAATTTGAAGCGGTTGAAGCAGGTTATGATGAAGCATTGCTCCTCGATGATGAGGGATACGTTGCTGAGGCGAGTGGTGCTTCTTTTTTCCTTATAAAAGACGGTGAACTTATCACACCGCCTAATGACAATTCGCTTGTTTCTATCACTCAGAAAACGGTTATCGAAATGGCAGAAAACATGGGTATCAAAGTAACGCGCAGAAAAATCACACGTGAAGAGATTTACGTTGCGGATGAAGCGTTCCTCACCGGAACTGCTGCTGAGATCACTCCGATTCGCGAAGTAGACGCACGTGTGCTCGGTGCAGGAGGACGCGGACCGTTGACTGAAAAAATTCAAGCTGCTTATTTCGATATCGTATGCGGACGCAATCCTGCTTACGATCACTACCTTACCTATATCAACTAAAAATTATGGGCTCGTCTTTCGAAGTGAGCCTTGTGATAACATAGCCAATCGGGATATATTCCGATGGCTTTAAAATTCTAAAAAGGCGCATTCAATGGCGAGTGATATGAACGACTATTTTAATAAAAAGAAAAAAGAAGAGCAAAAGGGGGGGGGATTTAATACCTCCAAACCTCCAAAGTTTGATTTGAATATGAACGGTAACAAGGCCGGAATGCTTTGGCTTATCGGGGGATTCATTTTACTGCTTGTTTTAGCTAAGCCGTTTGTTATAATCACCGAAGGAGAACGCGGAATTTTATCGACAAATGGAAAGTATGAAGATCAAGCACTGATGCCAGGGCTCCATTTTCTTATTCCTCTGATTCAAAAAATCTATATTGTCGATACCAAAGTACGTATCATCAATTATGCCGATAAAATCGACCGGGCTTCAACTGCAGGAGATGGAATCTTGCTCAAACCGGCAATTACCGTTTTGGACAAACGCGGTTTGCCGGTCTCGATCGATATGACTGTTCAGTACCGTCTCAACGCCCATCTTGCGGCACAAACCATTTCTAACTGGGGATTTAGCTGGGAAGACAAGATTATTGATCCGGTAGCACGTGATGTCGTCCGTAATGTCATCGGCCAATATGAAGCGGAATCCTTACCCATTATGCGTAACGCTATCGCTCAAAAAATCGAAGCCGGTATTCGTACTACGGTAGAAGGGCAAAAAAATGCCCCTGCACAGCTGGAGTCAATTCAGTTGCGAGAAATCGTACTGCCGCAAAAAGTAAAAGACCAAATCGAGCGTGTACAAGTAGCAAAACAAGAGGTAGAACGTGCTCAACAAGATGTTGAACGTGCTAAACAAGAAGCTTTTAAAAAAGAAACGGAAGCACAAGGGGTAGCGAACGCTATGACGATTGAGGCTGAAGCCAAAGCTAAAGCAAACCGTCTTATAGGGAATTCACTAACTCCTGGATTGTTAAAACTTGAGCAAATTCAAGTTCAAGGGAAATTTAATGAAGCGCTCAAAGAAAATAAAGATGCGAAGATTTTCCTCACTCCCGGAGGTTCTACCCCGAATATTTGGCTTGATACCAAAGCAGGTGATTCACAAAAATTAAGTTCTACAGGTAAATAACCCATGAATCTCGATCACATAGATTGGCAAAAATCAGAGCTACTTCCCGTTATCGTCCAAGACTCCACCACTTTGGAAGTGCTGATGATGGCTTATATGAACCGTGACGCGTTAGAACTTTCTCTCTCTACTCGTATTGCTCACTATTATTCCCGTTCTAAACAGCGTCTTTGGAAAAAAGGGGAGAGCAGCGGGCACGTGCAGCATATTGAACGGTTTTTACTCGATTGCGATAACGATACCTTACTCATCATCGTTCGTCAAGAAGGGGTAGCGTGTCATACAGGACGTAAATCATGTTTCTTTACCGATTTGCAAAACGGTGAAACAATCAGTAAACCTCAAATGGAGACCGCGAGTATGTACGGCATCATTGACGAGTTGTACCATACAATCCTTTCGCGAAAAAATGCTGATCCAGAGACATCATGGACAGCTAAACTTCTCTCAAAAGGGGATAACTCTATTCTCAAAAAAGTAGTTGAAGAGGCGGGAGAATTTAGTTTTGCCATCAAAGACGGCAATGAAAATGAAATTATTTACGAATGTGCCGATCTAGTCTATCATGTTCTCGTCGCACTGGGACATAAAAATATCTCTCCCGATCGAGTCAAACAAGAGCTAGCGCGGAGGTTTGGTACGAGCGGCATCGCGGAGAAAAACTCTAGGGACCAATGAAAACACTGATTATCGATTTTATCCATCATCTTATCATTTATGATTATTTCCTCTTTGGGGGAATTATCATTCTCTTTATTCTTCTACTTATTCTTGCCATCATTTTACGTCATAAAATAGGAATAGCCATTTTCTTTGTACTGGTCGCTTTTGGAGTTTTGACGGCGGGTCCCGTAGGAGGTTACATTGCATTGCACCAGTATCTCTTTAAACATACAATTATCATTCGGGAAGTCAAAGCCCTCCAGTTTACGGAAGCACTTCTCATTAAGGGGGATATTAACAATACCTCAAAACGCCCTTTTAGCGAGTGTACCCTTCATGCTGGAGTCTATAAAGTTTCCCACAATCAATACCTTGATAAAGTATATCCATATATCCCCTTCAAAAAATCTTCTTTGAAAATTCAAAAGCAACTGAAACCGGGAGAATCTGAACCGTTTAAACTTTTCGTCGAACCGTTCCGATATTCAAAAGACTATAATATTACCCTCAAGGGAGAGTGCAGATGAGCCCCTTAACCTACTGGCATTATTTGCTCATTGGAGCGATTGCCCTTCTTTCACTATTAGCGACCGCTTTAGCGTTTCGCAGCGATTCGAAATGGTCTATCTTTATCAGTATAAATTTAATGCTTGCCCTTATCATGTTCTTTGTATGGGAACTCATCAATCAGTCGGTGTATCAGGTTGAAGTATCACAAGTTGAGGATAAGCATCTCTATCAAACAGAACAGCTTATGATTAAAGGGGTCGTCCGAAATACCGGCAAATTTCCCGTAGCCAATGTCATCGGTGTCATTAAATTAATCAATTCAAGCCATGGCAGAGATAAAAAACGACAGCAATTCAACCAACCGACCGCTTTTGCCGAAGTGTACAAAGGGGACAACCCCGGATCAAAACCTCAAAATATTATTTCAGAACATGTTATTGCCGATTATTTGGATCCTGGAAGTTCCAAATCATTTATCATCTACTTGGATTATCCCCCCTACTTCACCAACGGTTATTATGAAGTCAATGGAAAAGTGTATTAATATTTTAATCCCACTTCTTTAAGCGCACTATTTAAAATCCGCAATTGGACATTTTTATCTTTGCACCATTGCGGTGCTATTAGCGATTCATCATCAATACCGGCACTGATACGCTGAACACTAACATGGGAGGGTTTTAAGAGAATGGCTTCGCTAAGCACCTCAGCATACAACTCTTGCGTAATAGGGGTAAACTCCCCTCGGGCATATTCATTGGCCAAAGCGGTTCGTTTAACTACATAAAGAGGATGATATTTGACCGAATCAATCCCAAGTGTATAAGCCCGCTTTGCCGTTTCAAGCATCATGACTTTGTCCTCTCCGGGAAGTCCGAAGATTAAATGACCGCATACATTCAAACCGTATTTTTTTGCTTTTAGAATTGCCGCTTCAACATTCGCACTGTCATGTCCGCGATTTACCCGTTGCAACGTTTCATCAAAAATTGACTGTATTCCAAACTCAATCCAAATTTCTGTTTTTTGAGAAAGCTCTGCTAGATATTCGAATGTCTCATCACTAATACTGTCTGATCGGGTACCGATGCTGAGTCCAACCACATTATTGAAAGAGAGCGCTTTCTCATAAAGGGCTTTAAGGGTACTCAGTGGGGCATAGGTGTTTGTAAAACTTTGAAAATAGACAAGGTAACGTTCTGCGCTGTTTTCATCTCTTAATCGCTTAGAGAGTGCATCAAACTGCCACTGCAGCTGCTGAAGCTGTTTATCCAAATGGGGATTTGAAGCGGAAGATAAATTGAGGAAAAAACCTTTTAGCTCTTTGGCTCGATCCAAACTGGGGCTAAAAGAGTCATTTTCGCAAAAAGTGCATCCCCCTTTTGCTACGGTTCCATCGATATTAGGACAGGTAAATCCGGAGATTGAGACAGGGACTTTAGAGACTTTGCCCCCGAATTTACGGTGCAAATATTGCCCGAAGGTAAAAATTTGCTCCCGCATTCTTATCCCTTAGATAATGTATTTGCCGGTAAAACAGGCGGTACAGTAATTCTCTTCCTTGCCGTTGACACTGCTCAACAACGCTTCATTGCTCAAATAGCCAAGCGAATCGGCTTCAATAAACGCACAAATCTCCGCATTGGTCATATTCGCTGCGATCAGTTTCTCTTTATCCGGCGTATCCACGCCGTAGTAACACGGATCGGTTGTCGGAGGGCTGGAGATACGCATATGGACTTCAGCAGCCCCTGCCGCTTTCAGCATACGAACGATCTGACGGCTGGTCGTTCCACGCACAATAGAGTCATCAACGACGATAAGGCGTTTCCCACGAATAAGATCATTAATCGGAGAGAGCTTCATTTTAACTTTAAGATCACGCATCTCTTGAGTCGGCTCGATAAATGTACGACCGATATAGTGATTACGCATAATTGCCATCTCGAAAGGGATGCCGCTTTGCTGTGAATATCCGATTGCCGCAGGAACGCCGCCATCCGGAACAGGAACAACCATGTCCGCTTCAATCGGCTGCTCTTGTGCAAGTGCTTTTCCCATCGCTTTACGCATTTCATAGACGTTTTGATTGTAAACATTCGAATCCGGACGGGCAAAATAAACATACTCAAAAATACAATGTTTCGGAGTCGGTTCAAATACTTTGATTGACTTCGGCGCTTTTCCTTTTTCGAAAATGAGGAGTTCCCCCGGTTCAACATCACGGATATACTCCGCACCGATCAAATCAAACGCACACGTTTCCGAAGCAACTACGTATCCGTCTCCAACACGTCCGAGGCTCAAAGGACGGAAGCCATGCGGATCACGCATCGCGAACATTTTAGAACGACTTAGGAAAACGAGAGAATAGGCCCCCTCAATTTTTTTCACTGCATCAATAATACGATCGGTCAAATGGTGCTGATCGCTTTTAGCAATCAAATGGATCAAGTTTTCCGTATCCATATACGTCTGAAAAATCGCCCCTTTTTTGATCAAGGCATCACGCACGACTTTGGCATTGGTAAGATTTCCGTTATGAACAATCGACATCTCGCCCAAATCATAGCGGGCAAACACCGGCTGTGCGTCTAAAATCGAGTCATCCCCTGCTGTTGAATAACGGGTATGCCCTATGGCCATATTCCCTTTGAGGGTATTCAGCTTTTGGGTATCGAATACTTGCGTAACTAACCCTCGATCTTTAATCGTGAAAAGTTTTTCACCATTACTCGTACTGATCCCGGCAGCCTCTTGTCCACGATGTTGTAAGGCGTGAAGAGAGAAATAAGCCAGTTTAGAGGCCTCAGGATGATCAAAAATACCGACTACCGCACATTTTTCATTTAAGCTACGCACAAAAAATCCTTACTCAATATCTAAACAATCGCTAATCGCGTATAAGCCGTTTGGCTTGCCTACCAACCATTTTCCTGCACGAATCGCCCCTTTGGAAAAGGTATTGCGACTTGTTGCGGTGTGATGCAGTTCAATAAACTCACCGTCATTATAGAACCCGACCGTATGACGCCCGACGATATCCCCACCGCGCAATGCCATAACAGCTATCTCATCTTGGGAGCGCTCACCGATATTGCCGTTACGTCCGCTAACACGAACCTTATCCAAATCCAAGTTACGTCCCGCTGCCGCCGAGTGAGCCAAAGTTAACGCCGTTCCGCTTGGGGCATCTTTTTTGTGACGGTGATGTTGTTCGACAATTTCAATATCAAATCCGCTCAACGTTTTGGATGCGGCATAGACCAATTTATTGAGTAATGCAACCCCTAATGACATATTGGTCGCATACAAAATCGGCATTGATTCACTTGCCGTTTTAAGCAAATTCATCTGATGTTCATCCAAACCGGTTGTCCCTATAACCAACGGTTTAGGATGTTTGATTGCTTCTTCAAGTAAAATTTGTGTTGCTTCAGGAAGGGAAAAATCGATAATAACATCCGAGCCTTTGAGCAACGTGGCCATATCGTTGGTCACCAAAACTGATGGATCAATTGAGAAATTAAGCTCATTACGGACATATACAGCCCCAAGTGAAATCTCGCTCTCATGGCGCAAATCCTCAATCAACAATCGACCGACACGACCGCCTGCACCAAATACTCCTGCTCTAACCATCTCGCAGTTCCCCATTCTCTATTATTCTAAAGACATTTTATCGTTTTAGTGTTTAAAAAGTACGTAAACGTATTAATGTCCATCCACATAAGCAATTGCCTGCAATGCCGCCACGGCACCATCACCCGCCGCACACACCACTTGTTTTGGTGCTTCTGCACGCATATCCCCTGCCGCAAAAAGACCCGGAACCGAAGTTTTCATACTCAAACCAATTTTAACTTCACCCCAAGGGGTCATATCACATAAGAAACTGCCGTCTTCTTGAATAAGAACTTGGTTATTGACATTGTTTCCGACAAAAACGAATACCCCCAGTACATCAATTTGACGTATAGACCCATCCGTAAAAACAACACGAATACCGGTAACACCCATTTTATCGCCAAATACCTCTTCAGGAACGGCATTAACTACGAGTTCAATATTGGCAGTATTTTTTACCCGCTCAATGGTATTGGGAGCGGAACGGAAGGTATCACGTCTATGGATCAAATACACACGTGAGCATATTTTTGCCAAATAGAGCGCTTCTTCCAATGCCGTATCACCACCGCCGATCACTGCAACCTCTTTTCCCTTATAGAAAAAGCCGTCACATGTAGCACATGTACTAACACCCCGTCCAAAATAAACATCTTCACCGGTAAAACCGGCCCGTTTTGGAGTCGATCCGGTGCAAACAATGACACTTTTGGCTTCATCAGCAGTACCATCAGATTTTTGTATAGTAAAGACTCCATCTTCGCGGCGAGAAACACGGGTCACTTCAGACATCTCATGTTTAAGCCCAAAACGTTGACATTGTTCGGGCCAAGGAATCATCAAATCCATTCCAGTTATATGGCCGGTAACTCCTGGATAGTTTTCGATTTCGGAGCTCATCGTAATCTGTCCGCCGGGCATACCTTTTTCGAACATAGTAACATTATCCAATCCCCCACGTGTGGTATACAAACCCGCAGTCAATCCTGCCGGTCCTCCTCCGATAATTGCACAATCCAACATTCAAAACTCCTGTTTTCAAAAAAACTTATTTAATAGAATATGATACTGTGTAATAAATAAAGAGGTACTTTTAAGGGATGAGGGGTAAAAAAATTAAGGTCATATTTATAATTAAAATAAATACATCAAATAAATAGGAGGGATGAAAGAGGGTGAAACCCTCTTTCACAGTAACGAATTATAGAAGTGCGTTCAGTTTGTCAGCAAACGCTTGCTTAGAAGCAGCACCGACCATTTGCTCAACCACTTCACCGTTTTTAAAGAAAAGAATTGTAGGGATAGAACGGATACCGTATTTAACTGCGATATCTTGCTCTTCATCTGTATTTACTTTACAGATTTTAGCTTTGCCTTCAAACTCATTTGCCAACTCTTCGATAACTGGAGCTATCATACGACAAGGCCCACACCAAGGAGCCCAAAAATCGACTAATGCGACACCTTCTTTGGTTACTTCTTCAAAATTTGATACTGTCAATTCAGTGTATTTACCCATTGTACTTCCTTGAGTTCTGTTTATTGTGAGGACATTATAACGCCCCATTCTTTAAAACGACTTATTACTAAAGTCTCACATTTTTTCTCAGCACAATCACTTTTTATCCGTTTTGTACCTCATTAAAAATTTCAGGAATATAGTTGCTTTTTTCTTGGCGGCATACTTCCAATTCCATCATTTGCATGTATTTGGTTTTTATCTCTTCGAGTGTCAATTCTCCCGGTGGTTTCCTCACGGCAATAAATCCGCATAATTTTCCACTTTCATCATATTTTGGCGTTACCGTAACAACGACCCAATAAAAGGCTCCATCTTTTCGTAAATTTTTAACATACCCTTCCCATGGATAGCCTCGTTCAACCGTTTCCCACATAGACTGAAAACAGCATTTAGGCATATCCGGATGCCGTATAAGCGAGTGAGGCTTGCCAATTAACTCCTCTTTTTCATACCCTGACATTTGAATAAATAGACGATTCACATACGTTATTTTGCCATGAAGATCGGTTTCTGTGATCATATTACCGCCTTCAAACTTGACCTCAACATCGGTAGGAATTGGTCTTTGCATAAAGCAACCTTCTATAACCAAAAATAATTTCGCAATCATTATACCTATTTGACGAATCTAATGTAAATAAAAACACTGAATTTTAGAAAGTTATGTTTTCTATATGATCAATAGCCTCATCGGTAACAATAAGAGCATCAATGCAATAAGCTAAATCAAGACGTTTTTTTTGGAGATAGGTTTGGATAGTACGGTTTAGTTTTTGAAGTTTTGCGCAGGTAATGTTACCAACAGCTTGCTCATAGCTTTGAGCGCTTTTCACTTCGACAAAATGGATCACATTATCTTTGAGGGCAATAATATCGATCTCGCCAAAGCGATTGTAAACGTTGCGGTCGATAATTCGATATCCGCGTAATCGGAGGAAATCACATCCGCGCTCTTCGGCAACATTACCTTTGGCACGGGTGTGCACGATTTTAGTCCAAATAGTCGGGTTTGATCACCTCGACTTTAATCGATTTGAATCTTGCCGTTTTGATCAATTCATCAGCCTCATCCCCAAAAAGAAAATTGATTTGGCTTTTGGCGTGATGAAAGGTCGTAAACAATGTCCCTTTTTTAACGGTCGAACTCACTTTTACTCGAAGCGGCGCGCTTTGCCCATACTGGCTTTTAAGGACAACAAAATCTTTGTACTCAAAAAATTCTTCATCCTCAACACTCACAAGCAACGTATCTTCGCTATGACTCCGGCTAAGTTTCTCGCACGCATTCGTTTGTGCAGCGTTATTATAATGGACCAGCACCCGCCCTGTCGTAAGATAATATCCCTCATGACCTTGAGTGCTCAATAACTCTTCAATCTGACCGCGAGGTGCGTATTGGTGGTAGTGAAACGACCCCTTTCCGTCTTTCGTTCGAAAAGTTCCGATATGCAGTACCGGTAAATCTTCTTCTTGAACCGGCCATTGAAGCCCCCTCAACCGGTTAGCTTCAAGCTTTTCGTAACTCGCTCCGCCAAAACGGAGGGGAGCATCAACACGAACTGCTTCCCAAACGTCGTAAGAGCTTTTTAAACCTAAATCGGTGCCATAACGTTTGGATATCTCAGCTATGACTTCCCAGTCATCGGGCATAGTAACGTTAATCAGCGGCTGAGAGAGATGAAGTCGCCGTTCTGCATTCACATAAACACCTGTTTTTTCATAGGCACTTTTTACCCCGAAAATGATGTCGGCAAATTTGGTAATCTCATTATCAAACAGTTCATTGACAATAAGGAGATCAAGATTTCTGAGGGCCGTATGTATTTTGGTTTGGTTAGGGTGAATATGGGCAATATCTTCACTGATATTAAACAGTGCTTTGATTTTTCCTTCCACCATCGCATCGATCAGATCAGGGGTCATCATCCCCACCTCTTTGGGGGGTTGATAATCGGGAGCATAGTAAGGGAGCATCCCCACATCGCATGTCCCTTGGACATTATTTTGCCCTCGCAGTGGCATCAATCCTGCTCCTCGTTTTCCGATGTTTCCCGTCAACATCGCGAGATGGGTGATTGCCATCACCGCATATGAACCGTCCAGATGCTCCGTAATCCCTAGACCCCAGAAAAAAAGGCTTTTTCGTGTGGCATATTTTCGTGCAACAATCCGAATCTCTTCTACGAGCGATTCATATCCTGGGATTTGTAACAAAAATTCAGGATTGGCATACGGGTCATTCACAATAGCTTGTTTGTACTCCTCATACCCTTTGGTTCGAGAAGTCACGAACTCCGCATTAACCAAATTTTCCTCGATGATGACATATGCCATCATGTTCAAGATCATAAGATTGGCTTCGTAGGGGATACTCAAATGATGGGTTGCCGATTTGGAGAGCTGAATACGGCGTACATCGAGAACCGCAAGTTCAACCTCTTTTTGTTTGATCACATCCAGCATGCGATTGGCAACGATAGGGTGCCCCTCGCTCGTGTTTGAACCCATTACCACCATAAATTCGGTCTCGTAAATATCATCAAACGGGTTCGTCATGGCCCCTTCTCCGATGGTCGTACGCATCCCTTTTAACGAAGGAGCGTGACATACACGGGCACAGTTATCGACATGAGGAGAACCAACCACGTGACGGGTAAAGTGCTGAAACAAATACGAACCTTCGCAGCTTGTCCGTGCTCCGCCGATCGCGGCAAAACTGTGTGCACCGTGTTCATTCGTTATCGACTTGAGTTTACGAGCAGCAAGTTCATAAGCACTCTCATAACTGATTTCGTAAAAATCGTTTCCAATCGGCTCTAGATAGTCCATATCCAGATCGGCAAATAACGATGCATTGGCATTCAAAAACGACTTGCGGACGCGCGCGTTGCGAAGACGCTTTGGATGGGTAACAAAATCCCATCCCTGCTTTCCTTTAATGCACAGTCTCCCCTGAGATACGGTACCTTCTTCTTTGGCAAAGATTTTTTGGATTTTATTATCTTCCACTTCAGCGGAAATATCACACCCTACGCCGCAATAGGTACAAACGCTGTCGATGATCATAAAGATATTTCCTTGATAGTACGGGTTATGCACCCTTTTTAAAATTAGTGAAGTTTACAATTTTGTCTCTTAAGGACTGCGGAAGTAGCGTAAGAATTCGAATCATTAAGGTAAATCTAAAAGGAAAAGCATAGCGTATTCTTTTCCGTTCAATCGCATGGGTAATCCTCTCTATCCCTTTGTCGGTCGTCATCAAAAACGGCATTTTAAAGCGGTTCTTCTGCGTCATCTCAGAATCGATAAATCCGGGCATGATCGTCATGACGGTAATGCCATGCGGTTTTAACTGATAATGCAGCCCTTCAGAATAGGCATTAAGTGCCCGCTTGGAACTGCTGTACGCAATCGAAGTCGGCATCGTAAAGAGTGAGGCAAGAGACGAAATGAAAACGATCTCTCCTGATTTTTGCGCCATTAGTTTAGGGATGATCGGTTCTAAGAGGGCATGAACACTCAAAAAGTTGGTGCCAAACAGACGATAAAAATCTTCAAACGGAGTTATTCCCCCTGCATGCCCTGTTGATACTCCGGCATTAAGGATGATTCGATCGATCGGCTTTTCTATTAGTCTCTTACCAATCTCACCCATAAGTAAGAAGTTATTTACATCTGCAATGATGGTTTTGACCTCAGCTCCTTTTTCACGGCATTTTTGCGCTATATCGTTTAAGCGATTTTCTCTACGGGCGATCAGCACTAAATCATTTTCGTTTGTCGCATAATAAAGTGCCAATGCCGCACCTAAACCGCTGCTTGCTCCGGTAATGATTATACGCATTAAAACCCACTCACTAAAAAATCAAGTGCGGCAATAATATCACTCCGTTGTTCTTTTAATGAACCAACTTTTTCTCCTAAAATAGAGCGTTCCATCCCAGCCATCTCTTGTGTTAGCATCGCTACGTTTTCTCCATTAATCTCAAAAATGGGATTCAAGTGTTTCATAAACTTCCCTTCTCGTGCCAAAGGGACAACAACACACGTAGTTAATGCACTTAGTAAATCTGTCTGAATATTAAGGAGATAAGGGATTTCGGTATTACTCTCTATATTGTTATTATGATAAACATCAAATTGTGCCATTAGAACCGTCTCAATCCGCTACTAAATACACCCCGTTTCTGAACACGTTGGTTATAGTCGTCAATCGCACTTTGATTCTCACTCAGCCACATTTTTTCTTTTTGCTCAACAATTTTTTCTGCCAAAGACTCTTCCAATGATTTTGAAAGATTTATTTTCAACTCTTTTGCTTGCTGTAGTAAATCACTGTTGATACTTAAATTCGCCGATTTTTTTGGGGCATTTGGATTATAAATAGCTGTCATCACATTCTCCATGCGTATTAATTATGCGCATTATAACATGATATAAATATAGATACCCACTAAAATTTGGAATGACAAAGCATATTTATTTGAAGTTAAAAACGATAATATGAAATTTTTCTTGATGAGCCTAGACTCCTTATGCTACTGAATTATCTAAATTTGATAGTATATTGATTAACGATGAATAGTAATATTTACAAGGATTACCCATCATTTTTGTTTGATATATATTACTAACTCCAGCATTTTTTTCAAATTCACGCTTGTATTTTAGGGAGTGATAGTATTGTTCATCCATATACAATTCAAATCCTATATGTATCTTCTCTTTAATAGCTTTCCGCGCTGTTTCTTCTATATCCTTCAGCTGTGCAAATGGAATTCCCAAACTGTTTAGTGAAATGTGATTACAAGATTCGGAAATATGCAACAGTGGATCATCATAATATTCATTACTTCCTTGAGCTATAACAGTATAGGTACTAAGCCCCAATGTAGTTTGATAAATTGTATTAATTTCACTCGCAAGTTGAATAAAAACTTCAGGTTGATAGTCGCTTTGGCTGTTGCTTTTGAAATACCTAACTGACCAGTTACTTTTTAGTAAAATACTATCAGCAAACGATATAAACGAAATCTCTGGATATTTTGCCGATAAGGTATCAATTGCATTCCTTAGCGCAATTAGTTTATCTCTTGTCATTTCACCGCGTTCGAGTGCAATTTTGACATTTACTGCATCTATGAGTGCAAATATAGAGTATGATCGTAAATATAGATTCTCTAGCCACTTACTAGTAACAAAAAGACGTGGCTTTTCGTCGTATTTCTCACTGCCAACACAAGCGATAAATTGATTTTTTGGCAAAGTTATTGTAACTTCGTGAAATCGATCATTACCATTTGGGTACCAAGATAATTCTATTGTGTTTTCAGTTATTACCCTCGCAGCAATATAACCCACCTTACCAACATGCTGATATTTTTTTCCATCGAATACTTTTAACATCGCATTCTCGTACTGATGCAAATAGCATTCATCAATTAAAAATAAATCACGATCTAGTGGTATTTCTTCAAATTTGTAATTATCAAAATCTTCATGTTGAAACAAAGCTCGACCTCCTGTTTTTAATATCATCCTATCTCCACACAGTCAATCTCAGCTATAATTATACCTATGAATGAAACACTAAAAATCGGGGAGATTAATATCCTCGTTATCGATCGGGATACGACACCCGGACTTTTTTTACGCGCCTTAGATGAGAGCGATATTTTATTGCCCAACCAATACGTCACGGACACCATGCACATCGGCGATACCATAGACGTATTTGTCTATACCGATTCCGAAGATCGCCCCGTCGCTACGACCTCAACACCCAAAGCAATGGTGAATGAAATCGCCTTTGTCGAAGTTGTCGATACTACGGCTATCGGTGCGTTTATCGATTGGGGATTGCCCAAAGATCTGTTTATCCCGCGTGTCTACCAAAAACGTCCTTTTACCCTCGGTGAAAAACGGCTGATACGTGTCATTTTAGATGAAAAGACTAACCGCCTTGTCGGGACGGAAAAAATAAGCGGGGCTCTCATCGATGCGCCCAAAACCTTTTACCCCAATACTCCGGTAGAGTTTATAATCATTGCCAAAACGCCGCTGGGGTACAAAGCAATTATTGATCACCGTTATGAGGGTATGATCTACGCCAATGAAGTTTTTGAAACGGTTCGCGTCGGCGATATAAAACACGGGTTTGTTAAACAACGCCGTGATGATGGAAAACTCGATCTTTCCCTCCAAATGATCGGTAAAGCCAAAGCCTCCAATGCGGCGGATAAAATTTATGAGATGCTGGCCAAAAACGGGGGAATGCTCCCCTATAACTATAAAAGTGATCCCGAGGTTATACAAAAAATCTTTGGACTTAGTAAAAAGAATTTCAAGAGTGCCTTGACCCAATTGGTCGATAATAAAAAAATTACAGTTCAGGAGAACGGAATTTATGGGATATAGACCAAAGAAAAGCCCTTTCAGTCATCTAAAAGCGCGCAATCTAAGTTATAAAGAAGATGATCAAACCTTTACCCTTATCAGTTTTAATCGTGACTCAATGCTCTTGGAAGTTCATATCAATGACGGGAAAGAGACCAAAATCGTGACCGATTTTCCCTTTGCCCATCTCCCTAAAAAGATTAAGCAAGAGCTCAATCCGCTATAATTCCACTACTATTTTTTAAAGGATTTGAATGTCTCAATTTATCAATGTAACCGCAGATAAAAAAGCGAACGTCTATTTTGATGGGAAAGTAACCAGCCGGACTCTTCATTTTGCGGATGGAAGTATCAAAACACTAGGAATCATGTTACCGGGTGAATATACCTTTAATACGGGTGATAAAGAGATCATGGAAATTATGTCCGGAGAAATGGACGTTCAGCTTCCTGCTTCGGAAGAATGGATCAGCATTACAGGGCCACAAAGTTTCGACGTTCCTGCAAACAGCGCGTTTCACTTGAAAGTTAAAACCGTTTCAGACTACTGCTGCAGTTTTGTAAAATAGCAGTTAGGGAGATATCCTCTCCCGCTAGCGTACCTCTACCATCGATGCGCTTATCCACCCCTCTTTCTCAAACGCTTTCCACCCTTTTTCCATTATAATCCCGCTTATTTTATAATAACTGCCTCGTTTGCTTTTGGCTGTAAAAGTCGTTTTTACTTTATAATGGGTGCAATCCGTTCCTCCGGGTTGTGTACAGACAAGATTGTCTTCTTTACATGAAAATTTTACAGGAACTATCTCTTCTATATCACCCGTTGCCATTAGAGCTTCCGGCTTGTTTTCTACTTTTTTATCCAATTTATTATCTATAATCCCCAAAAGAAGTTTTCGCGCCTCTTTGTCCCCTTGTTTTGCAGCAAGCGATAGCCACATCATCGCAAAACCGTCATTTTGTTCAACGCCGCGTCCCGATACATACATAATTCCAATATTATACTGCGCGTCAATGTGCCCTTGCAACGCCGATTTTTTGTACCACTGCGCCGCTAATGTATCATCTTTTTCCACTCCAAGACCCCGTTCATAAATAACGCCTACTTGAAATTGGGCAACCTTATCTCCCCGTAATGCATCGGTATAAAGCTTCCAGAATTCCTCTGTATACTTGGATTCATCCAACGTATTAAGAATATCATCTGCATAGCTGTATATACTATTTCCCATTATTAATACAAGGACTATGATCCATTGCAGAAGTGTTTTTTTCATTATCAAATCCCTTTTACAATGTATTAAAAGCTCTATCTCCGGCATCGCCCAGCCCGGGTATAATAAATTTGTCATTCGATAGATTCGCATCTATTTGCGCAATAACTATCATAACATCCGGATGAACGGCTTCAACGGTTGCAATTCCCTCAGGCGAAGCAATAATATTGAGAGTAATAATTTTTTCTGCACCTTTCTCCTTGATTACCCTTATAGCATCACATAACGAGCCTCCGGTAGCCACCATAGGATCGACCAGAATCACTGTTTTACCTGTACAATCACCGATCCTGTCATAATACAAAACACTTTCATGGGTGTATTCATCCCGTTTCATCCCCAAGAATCCTGATACTGATCCTTGGAGCATTTCTATCAAAGCTTCATGCATCGGTAATGCTGCTCTCAAGACAGATACAACCATAATGGAAGACTCGTCGATAAACTCAAACTCATTTGTCCCTCTCCAGGTTTCAATCCGTTTTAACATCAAATCAATTTCACTTAGCCCTTCATACGCCAGTAATTTTGTGATTTCATGAATCGTATGTCGAAAAACGAATGGTGAGAGATTAATATCCCGTAATGTGTTGACCAAGGAAGAGAGTAAAGGGTGTTGTGGTGAGATGTGCATTGTCCCTCTTTTGAGTAAATGCACTATTATAGTAGATTATTTTATTTTGATCCACCGCCTGCAAAGCGCAGGGGGAATTATTTATAGCGGTAAGTAATACGGCCTTTGTCCAGACTATAAGGAGTTAGCTCGATTTTAACCGTATCTCCCGGTAGAATTTTAATGTAGTGCATTCGCATTTTACCTGCGATATGACACAAAATTACATGCCCGTTCGGCAACTCAACACGAAACGTTGCGTTTGGTAGTGCCTCAATAATCTTTCCGTCAACTTCAATGACATCATCTTTTGCCATAATGATCCTTTTTACGCGATTGATAATATTTCAGCTCTACCGTTGATAATCGCAACCGTATGCTCATAATGAGAGCCTCTCAGCCCATCCGTACTCACGACATCCCAACCATTTGCCAAAATTTTGGATTGCCCCTCTTTTTGACAAATCATCGGCTCTAGACAAAAAACCATTCCGTTTTTTATCTTGGGTCCCGCTTTGGTATTGTTCCCATCTAAATAGTTGGGAATTTCAGGTTCCTCATGCGGTTTTTTACCGATCCCATGACCGCAAAAGTTTCTCAACGGGACAAATCCCCGTGAAAGGATAAATTGTTCCATTTCGTATGAGAGCTCTTTAAAACGCATTCCGTCTTTGATAATATCGATCGCAAAATAGAGGGTATCTTTAGCACATGCAATCAATGCTTCGTCTTCGGGAGTTATCTTCCCTACCCCAAGCGATATTGCAGCATCACCGAAATACCCCCCTTTTTTCGTTCCGACATCAAATCCAACAATATCACCCTCACATAGAGCGTAATCGGTCGGAATACCGTGAATAATCACCTCATTGACAGAAGTACAAACGGCACTGGGGAAACCGTAGAGACCTTTGAAAGAGGGGATGGCACCATGCGAGCGAATATACTCCTCACCCATAGCGTCAAGTTCCTTCAAGGTAATTCCCGGTTTTGCGTGTTGAGCCAATAGCTCCAGCGTCCCCGCCACAATTTGATTGGCGGAACGAAGGAGTGCTATTTCACTGTGTTTGCGTAGCGCAATCGCCATTTTTAAAGGCCAACCGCGCTAAGAGTTTGGTATTTGCTCATGTATACTTGCGCTTCAATACGACGCATAGTATCCAATGCAACTTGAACAACGATCAATACGGCTGTTCCACCAAAGTAAAATGGAACGCCCATCGCTTTTACAGCTACCCATGGAAGTGTCGCAACCAATCCCAAATAAATGGCACCGGTGAACGTCAAACGGCTTGCTGTTTCATTCAAAAACTCTTTGGTTGAATCACCCGGTCTTACACCTGGGATAAATCCGCCTTGACGCTTTAAATTATCGGCAATATCTTTTGCATTAAAAACAATTGATGCATAAAAATAAGCAAAAAAGACGACAAACAAAAATTGTAAAAAGTTAAAGAAATAGTGATGTGGATTAAGAACATCCGCAATCGCTTGTATCGTCGGATTCGTACTGGACGAAAGGACTGTCATCGGAAACATCAAAATGGCCGAAGCAAAAATGACGGGAATAACACCCGCGAGGTTTACTTTGACCGGAATATAGTTCATAACCCGTTTATTCTGATTTTGAAGCATTGTCTTTTTGGCATAGGTTACCGGAATACGGCGTTCCCCAAGCTCAACATAAATAATGACCAAAATAGTAGCTACAATCAAGGCGACAATCGCTAATACAGCAATAAAACTCATTGCTCCGGTATTAACCATAGTAATTGCTTGACTGATACCGCTTGGAATAGCCGAAACAATCCCTGCGAAAATAATCAAAGAGACACCGTTACCGATACCGCTTTGGGTGATTTGCTCCCCGATCCACATCAACAACATGGTTCCTGCCAACATTGATACCGTTGCCAAAAGGATAAATGTCGAATGATCGACCAAAATCGCACTTCCGCCATCTTTTCCTGTCATGCTTTGAAGACCGATACTCACGCCGATTGCTTGTACAATCGTGATCACAATCGTTGCATAACGGATTATTTGCATGTATTTCACCATACCGTCACGCTCTTTTTTCATTTGACCTAATGTAGGAAAGGTCGCAGCAAGAAGTTCCATGATAATTGAAGCAGTGATATAAGGCATAATACCAAGAGAGATAATGGAGAGGCGTTCTACGGCTTTACCGCTAAACATATTAAACAAACCTAGCGCGTCTGCTTGGTGAGAATCAAAAAACGAAGCGAGGACGGCAGTGTCAACACCCGGTACCGGCACGTATGCCAGTAGTCGGTAGATAAAAAGAAAACCGATCGTTATTAAGATCTTGTTTACAATTTGTTGGTTCATTATTTACCAGTAGTTGTAACGTTTTCGTCTTTGATTTTAGATGCTAAGTTGATAGCGCTTGCGCCGACAAGTTTAACACTTGTGACCGATTTTTTCAAACGGTGTACACTACGGATTGTTTCCATTGTGATCTCTTCAAGTGCAGCAACTTCCGCTACGCGCTCTACATTGATAACATATGGTTTTACAACACGTGATGTAAATCCGATTTTTGGCAAACGGCGAGCAAGTGGTTGTTGTCCACCCTCAAAGTTACGTTTTTCATTGTAACCTTTACGAGCTTTTTGACCTTTATGACCTTTACCCGCTGTTTTACCTTGTCCACTACCTTGACCACGGCCAAGACGTTTTGTGCTGTGGGTTGACCCCTCAGCAGGTGTAAGATTTTCTAATGCCATCACTTATCCTTTGATGCGTGAAAGTGCGTCAATTGTCGCACGTACCACGGTGTTTGGATTGTTTGAACCCAAAGACTTCGTAAGGATGTCTTGGATCCCGGCAAGCTCAAGTACAGGACGTGTTGCGCCACCGGCGATAACTCCCGTACCTTCAGATGCAGGTTTAAGCAAAATGCGGCTTGCATTGTATTTAACTTCGATATCGTGAGCGATGGTAGTCCCTTTGATCTTCACGTTAGTGAGATTTTTGAACGCTTCATCAACCGCTTTACGAATAGCATCGGGAACCTCTTTGGCTTTACCGACACCGTAACCGACAGTCCCTTTTTTGTTACCTACGACCACAAGAGCCGTAAAGCGGAAACGACGTCCACCCTTTACAACTTTTGTAACACGACCGATATTTACGATCGCTTCTGAGAATTCTTCTCTGTTAATCGGATTCATCCATCAGCCCTTAAAACTTAATTTCATTTGCACGAAGTGCATCGGCAAACGCTTTTATAACACCGTGATACAAAAATCCGTTACGGTCAAATGTAACTTCATTGATGCCGGCATCTTTGAGGGTTTGAGCAAAGGTAGCAGCCGCTTTTTCAGCACTTTCTTTGTTTGCTTTAAGACCCAAAGTTTTTGAGTGTACCGCTGCAAGGGTTACCCCAAGATCATCATTAATTGCTTGCGCACTGATGAAACGGTTCGAACGAAATACAGAAACACGTGGCAAAGCCGCGCATCCTGAGATTTTAGAGCGAATACGGCGTTTACGCTGAAGGCGTTTTGCCGATTTTATTTTAAGTGTTTTACCTGTCATATCATCGCCCCTTATTTCTTAGATGTCTTACCGGCTTTACGCAGGATAGTTTCATCAGAGTATTTAACACCCTTACCTTTATAAGGCTCAGGTGGACGGAATGATCGAATCACAGCCGCAACTTGCCCAACTTGTTGTTTATCGACACCTTTGATGCTGATAACGTTTTTCTCAACTGAGATGTTCATTCCAGCAGGAATATCGAAATTGATATCATGGCTAAATCCAAGTTGAAGTTTCAAAATAGCACCTTCAACCGATGCACGATAACCAACACCGTTGATCTCAAGTTTTTTCTCAAAACCAGCCGTCAAACCAGTTAGGATATTTGCTGCTAGTGCACGGTAAGTACCCCAGAAAGCACGATCCGCTCTGGCATCAGAGTTTGTACTGAACGTCAAAGCGTTGTCTTCAAATACAACACCGCAGTTACCACGAGTATCAAGAGTTTGAGTTGTAGAACCTTTCACAAAAGTGAGTACTGTTCCGTCAATAGTTACGTTTACATCGCTAGGGATAGAAATAGGAAGTTTTCCAATACGTGACATCTTATCTCCTTACCAAATCGTACAAAGGACTTCGCCGCCAACGCCAAGCTCGAATGCTTTATCGTTAGGAAGAACCCCTTTTGAACTGCTGACGATGATGGTACCGTAACCGTTTTTGAAACGTTTAAGTTCATCTTTGCCTTTGTAAACACGGCGACCCGGTTTAGAAACACGTTTTACCTCATTGATAACCGTGCGGCCATTGTCATTGTATTTTAATACAACGTTAATAGTCTTTTTTACACCGTCTTCAACAACGTTAAAGCTCTCAATGTAACCTTTGTCTGCCAAAATAGCAACAACGGCTTCCACTACTTTAGAGTGTACTAATGTTGTTACATCTAATCGACGCATTGCTGCATTTCGGATACGAGTCAACGAATCCGAGATCAAATCATTAATCATTTATTTTCCTTATCTTAGTCGTAAGTAGTATCGAGCTGGGATTACCAGCTTGACTTTCTAACGCCTGGGATTAACCCTTCGTTTGCCATTTTACGGAAGCAAACGCGACAAATTCCGAAATCGCTGATAACAGAGTGTGGACGACCACAGATCTGACAACGAGTGTATGCACGGACGGCAAATTTTGGTGTGCGCGCCGCTTTAGCGATCATTGACTTTTTAGCCATTATTCTCTCCCTTTAGCAAACGGCATACCGATCATTTCAAGAAGTTTGAATGCATCTTTGTCCGCTGTTGCAGTCGTTACCACAGTGATATTCATCCCGTGGATTTGCATGATTGAATCATAATCAACTTCTGGGAAAATCAACTGCTCGGTAAGACCGAAGTTGTAGTTTCCGCGACCGTCGAAACCATTACGTGGAATACCACGGAAGTCTTTCATACGTGGAAGTGATACAGAGATCAATTTATCCATGAAATCGTACATTTGAGCACCGCGAAGTGTTACTTTAACACCGACCGGCATCCCTTCACGTACTTTAAATCCTGCAACAGATTTGCGTGCAACAACAACCGAAGCGCGTTGACCGGCAATATTGCTGATCGTGTCTTGGATGTTTTGGACCAATTTATTGTCTTTCATTGCAAAACCACAACCGACAGAAATGATCACTTTTTCAAGTGCAGGAACTTGCATAACGTTTGCAATTCCAAGTGCCGTTTGAAGCTCAGGTTTGAGAGCCAAATATTTATCTTTTAGTCGTGCCATGATTACGCCTCTACTTTGCGGACATTCGATGCGTCAACCGGCATCTCTTTGCTCATAAATCCGCCTTGTGGATTTTGCTCGCTAGGTTTGATCGCTTTTTTAGCAATACGAACACCCTTAACGATCACTTTGTTTTTCTTAGGCATAACTTGAAGCAATTCTGCTTTAGTACCTTTGTCATCGCCGGCGATCACTTCAACAATGTCGCCTTTTTTAAAATTAAATTTTGCCATCATACAACCTCCGGAGCAAGTGATACGATTTTCATGAAACCAGCGTAACGCACTTCGCGGCTAACAGGTCCGAAAATACGTGTACCGATTGGCTCACGTTTTTTGTCAAGAATAACCGCTGCATTTTCATCGAAACGGATCAAAGAGCCGTTATCACGGTGAACCTCTTTTTTCGTACGAACAACAACTGCAGTAACTACTTGACCTTTTTTGACCTTACCGGTTGGAGCCGCTTTTTTAACTGAAGCGATGATAACATCACCAACAGTTGCATAACGACGCTTAGAACCGCCAAGAACCTTAATACACATAATCTCTTTTGCCCCTGTGTTATCGGCTACGGCAAGACGTGTAAAACTTTGAATCATGCGTTCGCTCCTTTAACCAGAGTTTTGAGGCGGAATGATTTGCTTTTAGAAAGCGGTCGGCACTCCATCGCAATGACTTCATCACCAATTACTAATTGGTTGTTTTCGTCATGGATCATGTATTTTTTGAAACGTTTTACCGTTTTGTGGTAACGTGGGTGCATAACGCGGCGTTCAACAACGATTGTTGCTGTTTTTTCGCCGGCTTTTGAAACTACGATACCTTGAATTTCACGTTTATGTGTCATAGATCAGCCCTTACTTCACTGCGCTTAACGCGGTGTTGATGCGTGCAATGTCTTTTTTTGCCGTGCGAAGTTCGCTCGTATTGGTCAATTGCATCATTTTTTGCTTAATTTTCAAAGTGAAAAGCTCAATCTTTTTCTCTTTGAGCATACCTTGAAGTTCAGCTGCTGTTTTTTCGCTAATATCAGAATATTTCATTGCTCATCTCCGCAGTTACAATTTTGGTTTTGAACGGGAGTTTTTGCATTGCAAGCGCAAGTGCTTCACGTGCAAGAGTCTCTTCGACACCGCCCATTTCAAAAATAATACGGCCCGGTTTGATGTTCATAACCCATTGATCCACAGCACCTTTACCTTTACCCATACGCACTTCAAGTGGTTTGGCAGTCAAAGGTTTAGCTGGGAATACACGAATCCAGATTTTCCCGGTACGTTTAATGTGACGGGTTGCTGCGATACGTGCCGCTTCGATTTGACGAGAGTTAATACGTCCCGCTTCCGTTGCCTTGAAGCCGATAGAACCGAAATCAAGTTTGTTTGCTCTTTGAGCGTAACCGCGGTTACGCCCTTTCATCATTTTACGATATTTCGTACGTTTAGGCATCAACATGATTAGTTAGCCTTTCGTCGTGGACGACGTTGTTGATCTTCGCCACGCTCTTCTTTAGTTTCTTTAGCTTCTGGTTGGATACCTTTGGTGAGAACCTCACCTTTGAAAATCCAAACTTTGATACCGATTACACCGTAAGTGGTGTGCGCTTCAGCAAAACCGTAATCGATTTTTGCACGAAGGGTATGCAACGGTACGCGACCTTCAAGGTACCATTCCGTACGAGCGATCTCAGCACCGCCAAGACGACCTGCTACGG
This sequence comes from Sulfuricurvum sp., assembly GCF_041651515.1. Classification (GTDB taxonomy): domain Bacteria; phylum Campylobacterota; class Campylobacteria; order Campylobacterales; family Sulfurimonadaceae; genus Sulfuricurvum. The sequence goes on along the minus strand of NZ_JBAZJF010000010.1, from coordinate 827 downwards.
ATACTTTAATACCTTTAGCTCCTGCACGTTGTGCATTTTGCATAACTTTTTTCATTGCACGGCGGAAAGCAACACGTTTTTCAAGTTGAGTAGCAACGTTTTCTGCAACAAGTTGTGCAGAAGCTTGTGCTTTTTTCTCTTCTTTGATATTAACGGCTACCGGTTTACCGATTAGGTTTTGGAGAGACTCTTTAACCTTCTCGATATCAGAACCTTTTTTACCGATGATGATACCAGGACGAGCCGCAATGATAGTAACGCGAAGACGTTTCGCAGTACGCTCGATTACGATGTTGCTCACACCCGCGTAGTAGAGTTCTTTTTTCAAATAGGTACGGATTTTGTGATCTTCGCCTAAAGAAACCGCAGCTGTTTTAAAGTTAGGGAACCAACGAGATTCCCAGTTGCGGTTAATACCAAGACGAAGTCCGATAGGATTAACTTTATGACCCATAATTATTTACCCTCTACTTCTACCAAAATGTGTGCTGTCGGCTTACGGATTCCAGAAGCGGTACCACGTGCACGTTGAGTGAAACGTTTAAGTACCGGACCGTTATCAACGCGGCATGATTTGATAACACAATCTTGCGCATCGATACCGCTGTTAGCCACTGCTGACGCAACCACTTTAGCGATGATTTTTGCCGCTTTGTTTGGAGTAAACTCCAATGCAGCCATTGCTTGCTCTGCATTCATACCTTGAACTTCGCGAGCGATCAAACGAGATTTAGTCGGAGATACGCGAACGAATTTTAATAGTGCTCTTGCCATATCTCTTCCTTATTTCCCGATTTTCTTTTGTACAGAACCTTTATGGCCCTTAA
>NZ_JBAZJF010000009.1:0-83912 GCF_041651515.1 Sulfuricurvum sp. | reverse complement strand
TTGGCATCGTTGATGTGTATTCAACCTCCGCTTTCGTGTAATCGTCGTATATCCCATGCGTCAGGAGGTATTTCCTGTATCTTGTATAAGAAATGGCGCCCCCGAATTGATTTAATATATCACGTTTCGAAGCGGAGCCTTTCTTCTTGACGTATTCAAGCAACTTCAATTTACCTTCCGAGTCGTCGTTCGATAAATCAAAATCGCAATGCTTCAATATAAGATCATCCCACTCAAATATGGTCTTTTCCCAATCGAACATCGATTTTACTCTTTCGCGGTTTTTCTCACCAACTTTCTTGCACATTTCTTTATCGTTTATCATCGATAAAAGTTTTCTTCGGAAGCCTTTGTATGCGTCTTTGTCTTCGGTCGCCTTGGCGAAAAATAATGGGTAATCTTTTCCCAAAAGTTCGGGCGCAGAACGTCCATCGATTGCAAGAATTGGTTTTCCGCAGGTCATTAGTTCAAGCGTTGCAAGTGACCACGCCCCCCACCCGATATGCATGAAAACTCCGCAATCAACTTTCCAGATCAGGTTCAGATAATCGGGCGTCGCCATATGGTCCATAACTTTGACATATGGGTATTTTGATATTCTTTTATCAGCAAAAACCATATAGACGACATTGGTACAAATGACCTGGAAATTATGATAACCTTCCTCCCACATTTTATCCAAAAATTCAAAAAAGTAGGTTGCGCCCGTGTATGCGGTCAATCGGCTATTCCAAAGAATTGTGAATTTATCGAAGCGTTCTTCTGTTTTGTATTTGTCGATTTCTACCGTATCTATTCCAGAAGTTGTTGGTATAATTCTTTGACGCAAATATTCTGTTTTTTCTGGTGTGATGAAACGTTCTGATTCTTTGATTATGAAATCTTTTGCCCATTGCGAATTCACGCCCGTGGCGGCACCGCATAATAGTCCAACTATTGCTTGATGCGTTACCGGTTCGTTGCACGTTTGCATATTTTCGCCCGCATTGCCCATATAATTATCGGGCGAAACGAACCAGTGGACGTGATTGATTATCGGTATGGAATATGTGATACGTGGATGGTTATTTAGCATTATGAAAAGCGCAGGCGATATCTCGGGTTGATTGTTATAAATCATATCGTAATCATAATCGGATATCTTGATTGCATCTTTCAAGTTGTATAGATCGAACCCCATCCTGCTGTTCATGTTGTAAGTGTCGAACGGGATAAAAATCGGGGTAACTCTTGAAGACTTCGGCAAGATGCAACCTACTGGACATACTATGTAAAAGTGCCACGTCGGGTGCATTTTTAACAAACGCTTGATAACTTGATAATGCGTCAAAGGACCACTATCTGTTTCAGGTCTTGCGCTGTTCGACATGTTGTAATAGTATAGGATTCTTTTCGCTGGTTCCATAAGCATTCCTTCTTTTTGGATAGAAACGTGATAATCACACAATGAAAATACAACTATAAAAAAAAATATATGGGTGGTCGATAGGAACCCCGTCGACCACCGCATACGGAAACGTTGTTTGCCTACGACATCACGATCTTTAATATCTTCATAAGCGAAGATTCGTCCGCAGGCAGGACTTTGCTTATCTTATGGGTGAAGTTATCGCCCTTTGCATCACGGGCAGCCGTCTTGTCCTTCAAGTCGGTTATTGCCTTTTCCGTCTTGACGAAGACGTTTAGGAACTTGTCATGTATCTCTATCTTGAACCTTGCGTCCTTGTCTTTCTTGAAAAGAACATACAACTTGGTGGGCTTCGATGTCAAGCCCGAGGACTTTGCGGCGCTTTCGATCTTTGCGAACATTGCCTTAACGTCATCAGCGACGCCATCGACAAGTTCTTCCGTTTTGTATATCGGCTTTTCCTTGGGTTCGGTTGTGCTTGCATCTTTCGCCTTTTCGGGCTTCGTCGTCTTCTTTGGTTCTTCCTTGGTCACATCGACGGGAGGTACTGCGGGTGTGTCGATGACTTTGCAGCGTGCCTTGCAGGGTATGTTGGCGACGAGATGTGGGCACTTTATGTCCTTTGCTGGGACACCGTTCTTCGGGAAATACTGGCTCTTATGTCCCTTTGTGCATTCAATCACAAAGGCGACCTTGTTCTTGTTGTTGTCGTTTGTCTTTGCGCTTTCCATTAAAACACCTCCATAAGGTGTGAGGTAGTAAATGCATTATCGGTATATAAACTTTATTATAACAAAATTCTAACACAAAAAAGTTCAATCTTCGAGTGATTCCATTGCCGTTTTTCTTGCGTTGTCTATGTCGGTAACAATCTTCATATGAACAATGCAATCAATGGCTTCTCGGAGATTTTCTGGGTTATAAACGTCTTCGCCAGCAACGTTGTTAACCACTTTCTTTACCTTATCCATATCTATTATATTAAAGTCTAAAATAAAAAGCAAAGCCTCGACCTTTTGAAGTGCCAGATCACCACTGGAATATCCCATCTTCGATGCAAGCGCACCAAGATTTTTGACTTTTCCGTGGTCGAGGCTTTGGGGCATTTTTAGTCCTTCTTTTGTTTGCTTTCAACTACCGTATAGTGAATTTCTCCATCCTCTACCCATTGCGACAATGCGAAGACGGGTTTTTCCTGTGTGCTTTGGATGTTTATCTTGCCGCTCATGCGCTTGACAAGGTCGACGAAGATTTTTGGCATCGCCTTTTCTATCTTTTCGCCTTCGAAATCTTCAAAGACCAAACCATCAGTTCTTGAATCGTCGCCTTTGGGATTCCAAATGCCTGATATGCAATACCCGTTCTCTTCGTCGATGTGGTAAATAATGTAATCGACATCACTTACCGACATATCGTTGGCGCCTTTGAGAAGTTCCGCCTGATCGATGTTCAATGAGGTCTTGGCGTTTTCTGTTGCAGGCTTTCCCGTCGCTTCGTCAAGGACAGTTTCCTTTCCTTTCTTGATGTTAAATTGCAACTTCTTTTCCTTGAACGTGAAACGCCTATCGAGCGGGGGTATTATGAGGTTGCCCAATGACTTGGGTGTTATGTTCGTTGGATTTCCTTTTTCGTCTTCGATGTGGATTTTCTCGTTGGGCTTCCACGTTAACGTTATCATGTTGCTACCCTTATACTTCGTGCCGAGCAAGGATGTTAACTTCTTTGGTTCAACGATGAAATATCCCGGCTTTTTTACCTTGGTGTCTGCAGGCAGCCCGATGAAATGTCCAGATACGTTGTTTGTGGCATTCCTGGTGCATACCTGGATTTCGTCTTCGCATTCAATGGCTACCACAGCGAATTCGTCACCGACGCAGAAATATTCCAGAATCGATTGCAACTTTTCTGGCGGTATTTCCAACTCTGGTGCGTTCGACGGGTTCTTAAAGATTGGTATATCCGGTACCAACCCTTCCGACTTATCGACCTTTTCTTTTTTATCCTGTGCTTTCGGCATTAGATTCCTCCTGTTTTTTATTGCGCTTGTTAAGTTGTCTTCGTTCGTCTTTGTCTCGTTCTTCATTAAGACGCCTGAAGAAATCACCAGCACCAGTATTTTCCATCCAAAAGTCTGGTGACATCCTATTTTTTGCGCCTTCTACGGTATCGAGAACATACATCGATTCGTAAACTTTTTTACCCTTAAACTTTCCTTCAGTGATCACCGATTCTTTTAAGGGCTTCTTGAATGAAATAATTAAATCGAGAAAGCCTTCAATGAGGTAAGTCCGCCCGAGTGTATATTCTTCTGTCTTTTCGGTTTCTTTATCCTTGGTAACACCGATTCTCGCCGTGCAATAGAAATTATATCCCATATCACGTTTGTATTTTACACACTCGCGGATAAAATCTTTGTATTCAAGATTTACCATCCCAAATGTTTCACGTTGACCCATAGGAAATAGTGCCGCTTCTGCAGGACCTTTCCCCTTTTCGTCTCTTCCAAGAACTTGTTTTAAGGTCGTTTGCTTGACGAATTGATCTTTAAAAGTTTTTATCTTGCCTCTTGTTGTGATAAAGAAAAAATGGTCAAGAACAGCGTCATAAACTTCGCCCAAGTCTTCCACGATTAATACCCTTTGTTGGGAAAAGTCTGGATATTTTTCGTGATGTTCTTTTAACATCTGCAGATAATACGAAAGGGCGCGCTTGCCTTCATCGAAGCGGTGCTCATACTGGTCTTCTGGTGAATCTTCAGGACTACCAGTTACCGGCCATTTGTGCCACGAGTCGGTTATTTCGTCGGGCATTATCGATGAACGCATTATTAATTGTTCTTGACCTTCCATATCAAAGTCTACCACACACATTAAGCAATGTTCGGCGGCGTCTTTGATTTGGTCTTTATCGCTTGTTTCCCAGTTTAGTTCTTCGTTGTATATTTTTTTGTATGCGTCTTGCACGTTCGACATATGCAAGTCCAAAATAAACCTGGTTTTTCCTGTGCCACGATCACCACGCAACATTGCGGCGACCATAGTTCCTTGGTTTATCCGCTGTCGAGCGGAAACACTCTTGTTGTTTGATGGACTTGCCTTGGGCATTTTTCCTCACCTACTTCTTTTTGGTGCAAGCCGCGTATATCTTCGGTTCGCTTTTTGAGCACTCGATGCACCCGGTATCCTTGACGTTCGGGTGACCGAAATCTCCCGATTTGAAGCACGGGTGGTTTTTTATGTCGGCATCGATGTCGTCTTTCTTCGCAGGCGCAGACTTTCCAGCCTTTGTCGGTGTCTTCTTGACGGGTTCGGGTTTTGCAAGGTCGACCGTTTCATCTGGGTCCGTTGCTTCCTCTTCGACCTCGGCAGGAGCCTCTTCGACAACTTCAGGCGTTTCCTCTGGCGCTTCGACCTTTGCAGGAGGTTCGTCGGTCTTTTCTTCTTTGAAATACTTGTTTGAATCTTCCTTTTCCTTCGCCGCCTTCTTCGAGAAATAGTCCGATGCGTCCTCGGTATCGTCGCTTGCAGGCTTCTCGTCCACGACCTCGGGAGGCGTAAGCAACATCGGATAAATCATGGGTGGGAAGAAAAGAGTGACTTGCGTGCCGTATGTCTCATCTTCCTTGACGTTGATGTTTCCGAGTATGCGAACGACCGAATCCTTGCCGATGTGTGATACGGTTTCCTTGTTGCACAGGCAAGCCAAGTTCGCCTGGTTTTTCTTCTTTTCCAGATCGTCAAGACCCACGGAGGTATCCGTAAGTTCGAGCTTGGCGTAATTCTTGCCCTTTGGGAATGTTATGAAGTTTATCCTGCCTTCAACCAGCCGGTAATCGTTCCTGCCGTTTGACTTGTTGTTACCAGCCTCGCTGATTGGGGTGATGTCGTAATTCTTGGTCATGAGCTTTTCGATGTCGCTCAATACCTGTTCCGAAAGTGCCGCTCCTTTGCATCTATCGTCCACGGTCATGTTGATGATTGGGGCGGTTATGTTCGATGTTGACGCTTCGAACTCGTAGGTATTTCCGAGTGAAATGTCGTCCAACTTTTGTGCATCGGCGTCCCATGCCGATACTTCGATGAACTTCTCATCGGTGCGGTTGTTGTTCTTCGGGTTGATGACGAAGCCTTGCCCGAACGCAAAAACGGAATGTTTCGTCTTTGTGGGTATCTTCTCGTCCTTTTGCGTCTCGTGGCGGACATTCGTCGGGCGGAAAACGACGTTATACTTTGGTCGTATGATCTTCCGTCCAAGTTGCGCTTTCACCGAATCGATGGCATACATTTGTGCCTTGACATCGTTGTATCCGCGCTTTATGAGTTGCTCAGCGAAATTATCGCCAGCCTCCCATACTTGATAGAACATTTCCATCAAGTCTTCCTTTGTGCAAAGCCCAGACTTCTCAACGTATTCTATATGGCGCTTGAGAAGTTTTTCTGCATCGGGGTGCAGCTTTGCGCCCCGAATTCCCGCCTGTTGTGTCGTCGCTGCTTTTACCAAATTTACACCTTCTGTTTTTCTTTATGCCTTTTCTATTATGAGCGCATTGTTGCGCTTATAAATTTTAAGTTGGTCGCCCTTCTTGACGCCGTTTTCCTCTACCCAAATATTGGGCAAAGTGACTGCTAAGGAGCCGCCCAATTCGTGGACTTTGTTGATTGCTATTAGTTCGCCAGGCATATTTTCACCACGGAAATTTTTAATGTCATTTCAAAGATTAATCATTATAAGAGTATTTATATTTTTGATAATAGACCGTTGTCTTTAAACTTGGTAATATGTATCTTGATATTGCAACTTGCACAACGTAAAATAAATGGTAATTTTATAGGTATTTCAACGTCGAAAAATAGATCGCCACATTGTTCAAATCCGTGGTGCCTTTTTCTTCCACATTTCGGACACAAATCATGAACCAGAGAATTTATCGTCGTCATCACCACCTGATTCCAAAATCTTGCGTTTTTCTTTTTGTTGTTGCACGTATTCTTGGTATAACGCTTCGTCAACTGGGGTTATTTCACGATGCCATTCTCTTGCGGATTGTCCAGTCTTGATTTCATTTATCGCTTTATCTTTTCGTTCGATGATTTCTTTCTCTTCGGTTGTATCGATTGCGGGTTGATCTAAGACGTGCCGCGAAAACATCAAGTCCCGCATTTCTTTTAAGCATATCTTCCACAAGACGTTTCCTTCTGTCGATGCATCGAAGTAATTAAAGCCAAACATATGCTTGATAACGTCCTTTATGTGTTCGTCGTTCGTCTTATGTTGTATAGTGTTCTTAGGCAAAGATACTTCAGGCAACTTCATTACCGAAAATGCCTCCTTTTGTTCTTCGATTATTTTTTTATAGCATAGTTGCAACTCTTCGATAAACAACGGCGTCAATTTTGGAACCTTTGTGATGTCTTCGAAGCGTTGATTAATCGCATACGACCTTTCCTTTGATCGGGTCGCTTTTACTTTTATCTTTATCAATCGGTGATTTTCAAGAGTATCAAGATGCACATCCTTTAAAGTATCCATCGTTTGATGGTAACCTATTGCGTCTGAATTTTCGTGGATATTATTCAACGTCAAAGGTATATCTCGTGTCTCTAAATCTTTCATAAGTTCATAAATCTTCATTGTCGTGGCTGGAATTCCGAGCATTGTCGATTCGAGCAACTTGTCAAGAAGCAACAAAGAAATTATATTATCTTCGAGTGATGAATAATAAACCTGCTGGTCTTCCATAATTTCATAACATCTTTGGTATTGATGCAAGACGGTACAGGCTTGGATTAACCCACGCAAACGATTCATGTCTCTTGCACGGCGCATCTCATCTTTTGGGAATATTTTGCCCAATATTGGTCCAAAAATGTTTATCGCTTCATGCTTTTTTAGGGAAAACATTGCGTCATGCATTACTGGTAATTCTGCTGGTAATTTCCATAATTGCCTCTTTGCATCACTTTCAAACGTCGATGTTATAACGAGGTTGGTTTTTTCTCTGGATATTGTGGGCGACCCTTTCATAGTTCTGGAGGACATTTCTTCGTCCTCCATATGCTTAACGGAAAGTAAAATGAAAGAAGCGATACCATCCAAAACATAGGTTATGGTTTCCATTGTGCCCGTCGATTGATTTTTCCCAGTGACTTTATACATCAATCGATCTTTGTCATGCGACATCATTGGCTTAAAAAATTTCACCGCTTCGATTGAATCTTCCTTTTCACGGAAATAAATGCATTTTTCACCAGTCTTATTGACGAATTCACCAGTTTCTGGGTCTTGATAATCATAATCGTATTTGTTGGCTTTTGCTGATACGCCTGCGGGGTCAAATATCATCTCTTTTGGAAATCCATTGACCGCATGTTCAGCGGGGAAAGTTTTACCTGAAGATGTGGGTCCAGTATGTTCGTAAGTTATTGGTTTTGGTGTCTTGCAAGATACAATAACAAGATTGAAAAGCAATAAATCTTCCTCGCAATAGATGAGTGGGTCTTTTGTCGTTCGTCGTTCGATATTATCCATCCTATCGATTAGATCAGGCGCAGATAAAAATTCTTTTGCTTCTTTGGTAAGTTGTCTTTGTATGATTGTTTGCTCACGCTCAAATTCTTGGTCGCGGATTTTCTGACCAACATGCAACATCAAGTCCACAAATTCGTTTTGGTCTTTGAATTTTTCCTTATGTTGAGTGAACGAAAGGGAAAACTGCTTGTATGCTTTTTGTATCGACGTTGCAGAAAGAAGGTCGTATTTTCCGAGTATAACGTCGTTCACTGTCAAGTGGCATTTTAACGCTTCGCCTCCTTTGAGTAAGTTCACCACTACTTTATTGGTATTGTATTGACAAGTGAACAAGGACTGGATTTCTTTTGATTGAATAATCTTTAATAGCATTGGGACATAAAATCAATTAATGTTTATATAAACTATTTCGTCATGCGACCTTGGAGATATTTGAGTATTTCGTCGTATGAATAGCAACGTTTACCCCACTCTAAGCCTTTATTCCAGACCTGATCGAAAACTATAACCTTAGATTGCGGGAAATCCATCAAGTTTGGTGGGTAATCGTCGATTATGTAGTTAACGCCGATATGATGTTTTTTTAATAGCCCGTTCGTTTGAACAATGACCACACTATCGACATGTTGCAAAATATCGGCACGTTGAAGCCACGCAAAGGTGAAGACCTTGGCACGTTTTGTAGGTTGTGATGTGATGATAACAATATCGGCGAATTTATGAAGCATACGCATGAAGCCTTCGGCGTTTCGATATGCATCGGCAAATCCTAAAACTTCGCCTGCATGTTCTTCAAAAGCAAAATCATAAATCTTGTACCCAATCGGGTACAACTCATGCAATTGAAAAGATGGCGGATCTTTTATGATGTGGTCGTGGTAATATTTTAAATAAGTTCGTTCAAGCGACCCGTAAAAATCACGCAGAACACCGTCAACGTCCACGCCGACGATCATCTTTTTTATGCTTCTCCTCCACATATTTACCAACTCTTACGAGAACAATTCTCGTTCTACAATTTCGCAGATGATATGACCTGCGGTAATGTGTGCTTCTTGAATTCGTGCCGTATCTTTCGACGGGACATTAAACGTGAGAACCGAAAACATAGAAATTCTATTATCTTTTTTGCCGGTGAATGCTATTGTATAACAACCCATTTTATCCGCTTTCATTAATCCTAAAATAACGTTGTTAGATTCACCGCTCGTGGATATTCCGATGACGACATCGCCCCTTTTGGCAAAAGCCTCAACTTGTCTATCGAAAATCTGGTCAAATGTAAAATCGTTGCCTATCGCGGTGATCACCGATGTGTTGGTCGTTAATGCGATTGCTTGCAACCCTTTTCTATTCATCTTGAATTTAGAAACGAGTTCGGCGGCTATATGTTGAGCGTCAGCGGCGGAACCACCATTGCCAAAGATTAATATCTTGTTGTCGTTCTTGTATGCTCGTATTATCATGTTTGCGATTGAATTTAATACCAAAAGTTGTTCGTCATCCTTTGCAATATCATTTTTAATCTTTGCGCTTTCCTTAAATCGTTCTTTGATTTCATTAATATAACTTGCAAAAGCCGCCATTAAATCACCTTCAATCCGTTGGGTTCAAATTCAAAATCGACGACGTTGCCACCTGCCAATTTCAATGCTTCAATAACGTTTTGTTTCTTCCCAAAATCGCAATAGAAAAATAAATATCCACCACCTCCAGCACCCAATAATTTTCCGCCCAATGCGCCGTTGGTGATCGCCGTCGAATAAAGTTTATCTATGTCGTCGTTCGTCATCTTTTTGGAAAATTTGCGTTTCATTTTCCATCCTTCATTCAAGATATTTCCAAAATTTGAAATATCGGAATGTTTCAACGCTTCGGACAACTCGTTCGCAAGCCTTTTGGTGCCACACAATGCATCCATAACTGTTTCGTCTTTCTTTAATACGTTCGTCGTTTGGTCGTCAATGATATTAGCCGATACTCTCGTTCCACCAGTATAGCATAAAATCGAATTGTGTTCTATCGTCTTAATTAATTCTTGCGACATCGACATAGGAATAACTGCAATGTTATCTTTGAAGAACGTTATGGTATTGAATCCTCCAAAAGTTGCAGAATAATGGTCTTGATAGCCGCCTGATATTTTTAACCGTCGTCGTTCGAGAATGTATGCCAATTGCGCCACTTGATAGTTCGTCATAGTCTTATTAGTCATTTTGGCAAATGCGCCTATTAATGCGACAATAAGCGCCGAAGAACTACCCAATCCTGAACCTGGCGGCGCATCCGATTTCATTATCAAATCAAAGCCTGATAATGGTTTAAAATGATTGATTACAACTTTTACCAAATCGAGTTCGCCATTATATTCGAGATGCTGGTTGACTTTGTATCTTTTCGTGATGTTATAATCGAGCGGCTCGATTTTTATATCTTCGTCGTAACTGCTATTTACCGAAACGTGGGCATATTTGTCGATTGTGCAACTAACGACAAGCCCACCATACTTTTCTGGAAATGGCGGTACATCCGTTCCCCCGCCTGCAAAAGATATACGCAACGGTGCAACGCTTTTTATTACCATAAATTTCACCTAAAAGATGTGGGGACGAATCGTTGAAAATTCGTCCCCGTCCTTGATCTGGAACTATTTCTTTCCGAGTATCTTGCATACGACGGTTCCGCATTTCGGGCATTTGCCTTTCATCATCATGCGTCCGTTCTTCATCTCAACTTCCTTCTCGTCTTTCATCTTGACCTGTTCCTTGCATTTCATACACCTGCCATCTGTCATTTTTTATTCACCTCCTTAAAGTGGGTGCAACATCGACGACGAACTACAAAAGAGAGTGGAAGCGGTCAAATGCGGAACTTCGTCGATGTTGCTATTTTGTTAATCTTGATATGCGTATTTATACGTTGTTCGTCACCGACGCAAGGCAACGCTTTCCCCGTCGTCGTTCTGTCGTTGTGTCTTCGTATGACGACGGGGACTTGGTCAAAGGGTCGCTTGGCTATGCGTCGGTGCAACGTATCCTAAAATGGTGACGAGTGTTCTTTGTCTTGATGCTTTTCCAAGTCTTCGTTCGCTTCGTCTTCATTGTTGCCCTTTGCCTTGTATCCGCAAGCGCAACTTATGACGAATGACCACCCGTCGTTGTTCATCTTGTCTTTCATTTCTTTGGCGATTTTCAAGCGTTCAAGAACTACCTGCACGTTGCAAGAACCGCAACATGCGCCCGTCTTCAAAGGTTCGGCATTGTGTCCGTATCCTTCAAATTCCTGATTGCATATCACACATTTTCCCATCTTTAACACCTCTTCTTAGGAACGTCGGTAATCGACGATAAATTTCCGTTGTATGCTTCGATGACTTGACGCCAGTACCGCTTGATGTTCTTGCGGGCGATCACCATTTGTTTAAACGTAAGAAAGCCACGCTCGTTGTATTGTCTTGCGAACGATGACAAGATTTCAGCGTCAACACCGGAAAATCCGATTGCGTTGTTTTCTATCGTTCGTTCCGATTGTTGTTCGTCTTGCGTTTGTCTTGCATAGATTGTAAGAAGCGCATTTATTACCGCGTTGTCGTTGACATCAAGCAACGCTTGGACAATGCGCTTCTTTTCTTCTGCTTTGTCGTTCATTATATTATCCTCTCCGATTTCAAGGAACTGGTGATTTGGGCGATTGTCTTGGAATCTTTGTTCGATGTGTATATTCCGAGGTTGTAGAAAAGATACCCGTTTTGTATCAATGCGGATACAACGTCGTCGCCGTTGCTTTTCATGTTCGTCTTTTCGAAGGTTGCAATCTTTATTTGTGTCATTGTGTTCTCATCAATGGGTTCAAATGCGACGACGGAACGCAAGATGGCTTCGGCAGGCGACATATCGGAGGTTATCACGTCGGACATTATTGCGCCTCCAAAGAATCTGCAAAGCCGATATATTTGTATGAAACGGCGCCGTATGTTCCAGGTCCGTGGTTCTTCCTTTCGAAAACGCCAATTTTAACAAGTTCGTCAGCGTGCAAAAGGGCGATTTCACCTTCGAACGTGATAACGGTCTTCCACGTCGGGTGTATTTCGAATCTTGACCCGTGATAGTGGTAAAAAAGACGCCCACTGGCGGGCGCCTTTTTCTTTTCCTTTTCGTCAAGGTCTTTTATTATGATGTTCAAGGTTTCCCTTAACTTGCCCAAAAATTCCCTATCAAGATTTTCGAACAAAACGAGATTGTTTTTTGCCCTTCCGTTGTTCATTGTTACCGTGTTCGCTTCGAAGAAAATCTTTCCATCGTTGCGTGATACTAAGCGCAGGTTGTCGCCCATTCCGTCAGAGAAATCGAAAGATATTCCAGCGTCGTTCTTGCGGACGTTCGTTGTCATTTTTTACTCCTCCTTTTCGTCGTCGTAGTGACTGCGGTCCTTTATCGGGTAAAAGCCCCATGCAAAGTTCGAATCGGCTTGGTTGTCAAAGTTGCCATCGATGTTCTTGCCGTAATACTCGGTCCAGATTCCGTTGACTTCAAAAACATGTTTTGGGAATGATGGGAGCCTGTCATGCATATCGATGAAAATCGTTCCGATTCTTGTCGCATTGCCCTTTTCTGCGGTGTTGATTGCATCTCTGGAAAATGTGTGGGTCTTTTTTTTTGCCCAATTCGTGGATTTCATTCTCGAGTTGTGCAATCAAGTTCTTTCTTGCAACTATCTTTTGGTCTATCTTGAAATTCCTGTCAGATTCGGTTATCATTTTCGCTTTGTATTGCCCGATTGTCATCTTTTGCCTAACTTTTGCATTCGTCATTTTTAGCCCATCCTTGCGTTTTCGAAAAGCATTCCTTGGCTTATTGTGTATGCGTCGATTATGAACTTTGCAGTCTCATTTCCGGGCTCACATGCATAATATATCTTTTCGGTTTTTGTGTCGTCATCAAGTGATTTTATTTCCTTGACTTGCTCGATCTTGAACATCTTGCCATCAGACATTCGCTTGAAGAACACGCCCACAATTCCGTTTCCGATTTTGTTGTTGTTTGTGTTTGTCATTTGACCACTTCCAATATAGTAAATACAATAGGGCTATATAAAGATATTGTAATTACAACGCTGGATTTACAATATTTTGGGATTGGATGCGTCAGAATAAGGTAGGTAAATCCAAGCTCAATCCAAGGAATTACTTTCCTGTCAACTTGCCACGATGACATCTGTTATCTTTTTTGCCCCATTTTAGGGGTATTTCCTCTTTGTCTTTGTCAACGTTCGATAATGTAAATTCAAAGTATGAATTCACCACTTTTAAGATTTGATGCGACATATTGGACGTTTTGTGGGACATCGCCTCGGTATCGTTTGCGAAGACTATTTGGCATTGAACGCAAGCGACCTTGGTCTCATCTTCGGCAAATGTCATCCAGCGCCATTGCAACCGAACCATTTTTATGCCTCGAGAACTTTTCTTCCGAGATAAAGTTCGACCAGATCGGGACGATTTTCGAGCATTAAAAGTTGGGTTACATCGTCATCGTCCAATGGTAATATTTCCCGTATCTTCTTTTTTGGGCAAGAAACATACGCAAAATAATTTCTCTTTTTTGTCCGATAAATGATAAACGTTTCAAGAACTAACTCTGGCATTTTCCCACCAGACGGAAGACGGGTTATTTTTATCTCATATCCACTCGATTTGAGTATCGGGGAAGCCTTATGCGTATCATACAAAACCATACCTATCGTTTGTTGCATTATTTCACCTCCAAAAATCTTGATGCCAACATGTCGATGCAATGCAATAATATGGACATCTCGTTGGGTTCGCCTGCACGATCACCATAACCACCGTGGTGCATTCTTAAGGCTGTTGCAACGTCGTTATCTATCTTGATATTTTCCGATTTTAGTATTTCAAATATCCAAACGGTATGGTGTATATATGGTTTCTTGGTCATTTGGTATATTTTTCCAAAATCATGCAAGAACGCGGCAAAGATTAACTTATCTTTTGAAAACTTTATAGGTAAATTATTTTCTTTGCAAAACGCAAGATAGAAGGAATAAACGACGTTGCAATTTTTCATAACGTCGAAAGTGTGATCATAATTTCCGCCGACATAAGCACCATGATAATCTTTGGAGGATGGAACGGAACGGAAATCGGTATTGTATTTGTCATAAAGATGGAGGGCTTGGGCACGGTAGGGTTCGGACAAGTGTTCTAACATTGCGAGTAATTTATCCGATTTCGGCATATCTACCACAATTGAGGTCAGGATATTTTAAGTTATCTTAGTACCACAAAATGGGCAATAATCGCCAAAGATTGTGTGATGTGCTCGACGATTCGAACCGTGGATTTTATAATCGAACCGCAAACCAACTTTTGATATGCTGGTATGAGTTTCGGGATTTATCACTATCGAAACGTCAAAATGCCCAGCGTCTTCGTATTCCATTTTTGTCTTTTCCTTTATCTGTTGTATGCAATTGCACAAACGCATTCCTCCTAATGGTTCGATGTCTATTATCTTGTCTTTATCGAATGATGTTAAATTATCAATCGTCGTAAGGACCGTTTGTCCGTTCGTCATGTGTAATCTTAGCATTGTTGCACGGGCTTATATCTTCTTGGCGAGTTGTTTAACGAAGTCAACAAGTTCTTCCTTGTATTGTTCCTTTTCTTCGGCTTCCTGTTCCATTAGTTCTTCATACTTGTCCTTGTCAAGATGTGAATTAATCGCTTCCTTGCACATGGTACGAAGCGTGGACATTTCTAATGCATCAAGTTCAACCTGTCCCATTCCGTCCCAATTTCGAGTTCTTGGGTCTTTTTGCTTGACAGGTGCTGGAGGTAATTTGTATTTGCGGACGACATCTTCAATTAAGGCGATACGCTCGACATCAAGAACAACCTGGAATTTTTCGAACGTTTCTTTTATCGATCTTGGGATATCCTCGCCCGTGGGGTCATAATCGCCAAAGTATATGATGAAAAGATTTTTACCAGCCGATTGGGCTTCCTGAAATCGCTCGGAGGCATCTTTGATGAATGTCAAAGATGGGTATCCTTTGCACGGGCATAAAGCAACGTCCAAAGAATTACAAACATCCTGGAAAATATGAATGACGGCTTTTTTCTCAACCCAGACTTCCAAGTAATCGTCTTGGTTTTCCCACCGATTCTTTGAGTAGTATTTCATGCTTGCCTCAATCGACCATTTTGCCGAGGCAATTTTATCGTTGACATCTGTTTCCTCATAATCGGTATTGCCCAACTTTTCTCTTTCATGATCTACAAAGGCGTCAAACGCAATTAACCCATTCCATCTCGCTTCAATCGTCGCCTGAACCACTCGCATATAGTGTTTTATATCGTTCGTCATACCACGGTCAACCAATTTATAATGCAAGTGTCTAACTGTGCAAGCCTCACCAATTTTGGCTAATACGTCGACCGAATTCTCAATTATCCATTTCCGAGTAAATATGTCTTTGACGATTTTTCCAACCATATTAATCACCGAATCTTTTTTGACAGTCATCACAACGCATGATGAGATGATTTTGCTTCGTGAATTTAAGCCTTTCGCGGAATAACCTGCAAGACGGAAGAGGTTTAATCGATTCGGAATCCCAAGTTAGAAAATAACAACCACCACCACAAAATAACCGATTGTCGTCGTTGACTACAATATCTATCTCGACGATTAGTTTTTTGGTGATCTTCATTGCACCACATCCACGGAGGTTAATTGGAAAATTACCCACATATATCCAGTCCAGATCACCGTATAGGTAAAAATCGTATGATTCAATTTCTTATCACGTATCGCCGTTTTGTCAGGTTCACCAGAATAAACCAAGATGTCATAACGTGATACATCGAACTCACAGGAATTTTCATACTTCTGGATTGCACCGATAATTAATTGTTCTTCGAAGTCGGCACGTTGCATTGATAATTCTCGGGCAACTTCGTCAAATATCTTTTTTATTATGGGTTTGGAATAAAAAGAATCTATTTGACCAGATATTTTACCACATAGTTCGACATGCGCAGAAAAAACTATTCCGACACCCCAAAAATCGTCATGTCGTCGTTGCACGCCGAACTGTTCGGCAAAAGATTCCTGATTATAAGGATTGCGTGATATCTCATATATCGATGCTATACGTTCACGATAATATAGCCTCGCGGAATCGATTTGCCTTTCGGTGATATGTATCTTTGGGACAAGACATCCACGGGCAGATTTGCCCTTTGAACACATCGAACGACGCGGGCATTTTTTGCATTTTTTTAATGTCTTCATTTCTTAGCCTTCTTTCTGCATTCGTCATGCATTATCTGGTGATCTGGCTTGGGAAAGCCGCATTTGGGGCAAGGTGATAAATCTTCGAAGTATCGAACACCCATATCCACAGACCTTGCGTATCGTATCTTTTCTTTCCAAGATTCGTCAAGATAAGCGTTAACATTCATAAAACAAAGTAAGGTATGTTCTGGGTCAAACTCGGTAATTTTAATTGCGTCGTCTTCGCCGTTTATTACATTTGAACGGTAGAACTCAAGGTCGATGAACGTTTTGGATAACTCGGGAAACATTCTCATCCCGAAAAATATAACATTCATTTTATCACCAGTTCAACACCTGGATATGTTTGATTGCTACCTAATTTCGAAGGCAGGGGAACCTCACGAACGATACCTAAAGACAAGAGAGATTTTAATGCGACATCGAAATAATCCACCTTGTCGTAAACTACCTTTTCAAGACCTTCAAGAACGAGCGGGCGATCATGAAGCGCAATTATTATCTCAAGCATGTCGAAGGTGATTTCGGTGTCACCATACAAATTAGGTGGATAATAAATGTTAACGTCTTTTGATTGTTTGAGAAATCCTTCAGAAACCAAGGTGTTTACGGCATTAACCACAGTTGCACGGTGAATTAAATTTGGATATTTTTCACCAAAATCGTGGAATATCGTGTTCATCTTCCGAGGTAATTTATCTTCAAAGATTTTCATTATGAAATATTTGGTAGAAGTTCGGTACTTCATAAAAAGTTTCTCGAGGCGATCACAATTCGGGCACTTTTCTTGTATGATTTCATTATTCTTTGGCATAGTTATCGGACGTAAATTGTTATAGGAATATAAAAAGATTTTCTATTTTGATAAAAATAAAAAAAGATTCATCAAAATACTTTAAATCGACGTAGGAAATAAAAAAATATTTTTTTATGTGTGCAACGTCAGAAGACGGATACAAGTGTGTTCTTTTCGCTTATATGCTATATGCGTATAGACGTAAGTTAGTTAACGCTTTTACTAATAGATTAGTCTATAATATATATATATATTAATTAATATATTTATTATATTATTATATTAATGTCCCGTGATGTGTAGGCGCAGACTTGCGTGATGCACATAAAATAATATTTTTTTACTCAAAGTTTTATGGACGAACGGTTGTAGGATAAAAACATGTCTTCATTTTCGCCAAAAAACTTCTTGAAACGATTATCGAGAATGTAGATCGTCCCAATGTCGGTGGGGGTACGAATGATACGACCAAAGGACTGTTGGATTGCGGTGGCTACTTGCAAGTCATACCAATGCCTGCAATTGTGGCAATAAACGGCTTTTTGGCAACTACCAAATTCATCGATGGAAGGATTACAGGAGGAGTGGACGTTTTCGAGGTGGGTATTTTGCTCGAGGAGGAGGCGGGAATGGATTTGTTTGTCCATAGGAGGTGGGTAGGGAAGATTTACATAGATTAGGAACTCGGCAATGCGGTCATGAAAGTCTAAGCCTTCAAATCGGGTAGTTATGAAGACTTGAGGAAGGGTCTGGTGGGATAAAAATGAATCGATTGCTTCGGAAAAATCGTCGCTTTTGTGGGTGATCAGGAGGTCGGGATTGTGGAGGTGAGTTAATGCATTGTAGATGGTGGAACGGATTTGGTGGGAGCCACAAATGATTACACCGCGCTGGTCTTTATGGGACTGGATTATACGGAGGCAGGTGTCGATTATTTTGGGGAGGGTTTTCTCACGGCGCTTGAAGGACATAGAACCTTGGGGAAGGTAAATGATGGAACGGTTTTCTGGTGGGAAGGATGTTACCGTTTTATTAATATAAAGCACCTCATTTGGTGGAATTCCTAATTCATCAAGACGGTCATTTATGGACAAAAATGTGCCGGACATAAAGAGGGTTTTTTCGGATACTTTGTCAAGGATTGGCTTGGCGATGGCGCTTGCCTTGATTGGGCGGAATTGGGTGTAATATTTACCGGAATGACGTGCTTGGGCTACATCGACGACAACATTTTTAGCTTCACGGAGGAGAAATTGGAGGGATTTTACCTTTTCGTTTAGGTCATAGAATCGTTCCATTGTGCGGTGATCTTGCTGTTCATACGCAAGTTCCAGTTTGGTAAAAAGGGTGGAATAGATGTGGTCAATCTCGTTTTTCCAGAAGGTGGGGTCGTCATATAATGGATAGGAAATACCTGGAAAGAGGTCTTCATAATCGGACTGGGTGATGGAGGTTGAGTGGAAGGATAGGTAAAAGGATTCTAATTTGTGGGCTTCATCACGAATGGAAAGGGAACGGGTGGTGAATGCTTCGCCACCGACTGCGTGGTCGATGTATGCGGGTGTAGAAACGACGGAGGGGAATCCGGAGGCACGGGAACGCTGGATGAGGTAGGGGCAAATTTTGGATGCTTCGCAGTGGAATCGTGGGTTGGTTACGCAAGGAGCCCGGTCGCAGGTGCGATTTCGGAATTTGTGGTGGGCACAGAAGAAATTGCGGCGTCCCTTAACTTCGCGGAGGAAAGGGAAATCACGGAGGTACTGGGCAGTTAAGCCAAGATCGGGGGAAAGAAGGTAGTAGGATTGCTTCATTTCGTGGACGAGGTATTCGGCAAGTGTGGTCGCAATGACGGACTTTCCGTCACCGACAGGTAGTTGGAGGAAAATGTACCGGAAACGGGGCGAGGTTAATGCGTCACGGAGGACACCGATAATTTCGGCTTGATATGGGCGAGGTTTTTCTTTTGGGAAATATTGCTTACATAGGGCGAAGGAGGCTAATGCGGACTCGGTATCAAAAGATGCCGAAGGCAGGATTAACTTTGTTACTGGCATAATTATCGGAAATGCATCAAGATAGGACATTATAAAAGTTTTATATAACCATAAGGGAATTGTGATGGTATGAACGCATTAAAATTATTGATTGGAATATCGGTGTGCTCTATCGTTGTCTTTATGCTGGTGGGCGCTTGGTCGCTTGTCACCCATTACGAAGGATTGAATGACGAAAAGAAGACGTATGAAGATGTATCGGAAAATATGACACAAAAGGACGAAAGGGAAAACGATGTGAATATAACGTTTGGAAAGGCAGAATTTACGGGATGCTGGAATGGTAGTAATACTTGGTTGGTGGAAATGAGGGCAGAGGAAAACATTTGGGAGGTACAGGTAAGGGGATTCAATTTTTCGGAAGAAAGGGCAGAATATTTGGGTAACGGGATTATTGTCATCGAAATGCCTAAGGTGGATGGGCAATATATCTACGAGGCAAAAATTGTGGTGGGATATAAGAGGACGGAAAATCACACGGCTATTTTTAATATACGTTGCGAAGAGGCTTAGTATAACAAAAGTTTATCTGTCTATTACAACCCTTTACATGTCGCTAACAAGGAACTCTATTACAATATTTTACATGTCGATAACGGCTTTATACATATGTAAATACCGATAGAAAGTTTTTTAAATGCAAATCCATATTATGAAAAATATGGTAGAACGAAGCCTGGCGGACGACATGCCGACGTCTCACAAACCAACCACCGTGGAAATCCACGGGTTTGAAGATGACGTTATACGCATGTGGGTTGTGGAAGGTCATAGTGTGTATTATATTGCAAGCGAACTAACGAAAAGGATGCCAGTAGGTGGGCAAATAAATTCCGGTCACGTTAAACGTTTTCTTGAAAGCCTCCCGCCAGATCGTTTGAAGGCATTGGTGGCTGCCCGTCAAGAGCATCTTATTGCTAAGTATAAAGAATTCGAAGAACAAGGCATTAACATCCGCCAAGAAGCAATGCAAGACTTAAAGAAATTAATATCGAAGGAGGTCGATGAAGGAAGAACGTTCACGGTCGCAACGTATAAGGGCGACATAACGCAAGAAGAAACACAACTAACCGCCAAAGATAAACAACAAGTTGCTAACGTTATAGAGAAGATCATCAAGATACAAGAATCAGGCGAAAAGGTGTTGAACGTGGGCGGTAAGGATGGCAAAACGCCTGGTGTTAACGTCAACATCAAGATAGATTTAGTGGCGCAAGTTAGAGAAAAGATGCAAAGGAAAAAAAAGGTAATAGACATAGAGGCGCATGAAGTAAAAGGATAACCTACAACAAGGTCGATATATTCTTTTTATTATAATGTTATCTTTGTTGTGTGTTGGTGTTCTTAAGGAAGCCTGTATATAAATATAACGTCATCCTTATGACACTAAATAACAGATGTGATGACACTCTAAGCACAACGACAACAACGACGACACGGTGATCACCCGTCGGCGGCGGAAATTTTCCCAAAAAGAATTCTTTTTTCCTGTGGCGGTCGGCCGTGGAAGATGGGAATGTGAGATGCATTTCTCTTCCCAAAAACCAGAAAACTGATAACTCTTCCATTTTCCGGAAAGTTCCAGCAGGTTACCAAAATCCAAAACTGTTATATACTTATCAGAATAATAATGTCATCTATGAACGCCTTAACCGATGAACAACTTAACCAAGTTCTTGATAGTGCCAAACATCACCGTGACCATTTGATCTTACGTCTTGCAATCGATACTGGTATGCGAGTGGGTGAAATATCTGCACTCAACGTTGAAGACATATCACCAGATTGTTCCGATATTCGTGTTTCTTCCTCAAAATACCATCCTGAAGGTCGGACAATACCCATTTATTCCAGATCATTGAAACGTATTTTATCCCATCATATATCTGGTAAAGACCCGAAAAGTCCTTTAATTTCTTCCAACAAATCTGACCGTATGTCTAAACGGCAAATGCAACGTATCTATACCGACATTGCAATCTCTTTAAACTTACCCAAAGAAAAGAGGCACATCCACGTCCTCCGACATTCCTATATCCGTCGTATGATGGAAGATTCCCGCACCATTAATTTACCTGAAAATTTGGGTCACACAGACTTCCACGGATTATCCCATTACGTTGATGAGCATAAAGTATAAATTTCCAAACCCACATTCCCACTTTATGCGCTTTATAGGTAAAAAGTCCGCTTCCTTCCCTCTTTGCTATCCGTCCATCATCTTTATCGGTGACAATGACAAGGCGTCCACCAATATCCTTGATGTCGCTCGTTCCCTCCCTTCCTTGACCTTCGACGAACATTACCTGAATCCCAACTATAAGCGACGCAACTATATCGAAACGCCCTTCCGAGAAATCCGTCTCGCTTCGCCTGCCGAGAAAATCCTCCTGACCTCTCCCTCCCA
Organism: Sulfuricurvum sp.; assembly: GCF_041651515.1. Classification (GTDB taxonomy): domain Bacteria; phylum Campylobacterota; class Campylobacteria; order Campylobacterales; family Sulfurimonadaceae; genus Sulfuricurvum. Next base: position 62,401 of record NZ_JBAZJF010000009.1, on the reverse strand, counting down.
CCTCCACATCTTGCAAGATAAGACACCCACCGTTAATTCATTAGATGACTATTGCGACGAACTAATAGGTGCCTTAGACCGTTTTTTCAGTTTTGTTCTTTCGTCTAAAAACCATTACCTCGTATTTCATTCCAGTGGGTATGACTCACGCATTAATTCTTTGATGCTTCGTAAATTCAAGAAAGATTTACCTCATATCCATTTCCGATGCCACGAGCCAGAAGAAAAACTTTTTAACCTGATAATGGAAAAACAAGGTTGGTCTCCTTCATTCTATTCCACCTTTCCAATGCCTTCCTTAAACCCATATGACCTCGGTCATAAAGATCGCCCTCTAAACGGCTTCTATACGTGGTTTGGTCAGATGAATTTCTGGCGTGATCTTGTCCCATACCATCTTGAACGTGATTATACCGTAATCTCCGGTTCCTACGGCGGTGAAATATTCGATTATCCATCCCGCAATTATCCCAACTACAAAAACTTCCATTATTGTGATAACATTCCCATCAATCGCTGGCTCCAATATTGCCCACTCAAAGGTGAATGGACTGCCCAGTGGTATAATCAATTTCAAGACGTTATTTACCCATTCACATCCTACGCCTACCTTTCCGTCGTTGCCGAGTGCAACGATTCTTTCCTAAAAATTGGCAAATATGCCGACCTTGTCCGTGAGACAATCGTTCGACATCTTGACCCATCCCTTTTCGACATTACCCCTCCCGTCCTCCATAAATATACAATCGACCTTGGCGATGTCGAAACCTCCCGTATCACCTCCTCTTTCCTTGCCTCTAAATTCTATAAGCGATACGCCGATAAGATACCGTCCTTCAACTTGACCTCCGAACACAATAAGAATCTTTGGGGCTTCATGACAGTATACGACGCAATCTTTTAAATAATCCTAAAACGATTTCACTTTATGCGCCCGCTAACATCGTTAATAGTCTACGAGTATATCCGCAATTCTGGACCCGTTTCACGACCAGAAATCTTGAAAGCGACCGGAATTTCCTACCCTGCCCTGTCCTCAAACATTAACACGTTGCGAAATATGGGTGCCATAACCGGCGGAAAAACTCTTGTCGCAGCTTCCAACTGGCACCTAAAACACCTGAAGGTGAAAGAGTGACAGAAAAAAAAATATCATTCACAATTTTAGAATTGCAGGTTATACGTGCTGAATTGGATGATCGTATGGGAATTGGAACAGCGAACTATCCTAAAAAAGAACAAGCTGCATTATATTCTGCATACAAGAAAATATCGGAGGCATTGGGATGACCGACAACAAAGTTAACCACCCGTCGCATTATAATTCCGGTAAATTCGAAGTCATCGACGTTATTGAAGATTGGGCTTTAAACTTTCATTTGGGCAATGTTGTTAAATATATTGCCCGATCTGGCAAAAAAGGTGATGCAATAGAAGATTTGAAAAAGGCAAAATGGTATCTCGAACGTGAGATTTCCCGCCAAGAAAAGGTGAAAAAATGATCGTCCGTTGCCCTTCTTTTCGCCCATCCTGCCTCGGTTGTTCCCACGCCGACGATCACGAACAAAAGCCATCCTGCACCAATTCCCAGAATACCTGCTGCCCATCCTGTGTCGATGTCGATAAGACCAAAACTTTGCACGATTCGGCGGTGTGCTAATGCCTTCCAAGGATTACTTAGTTGGTAAAATGTCATCTGGCAGGTTCATCCTTACCTTAGTAGCCGGCGCCGTCTTCATATATTGCGCCGTTACCAACACTCTTTCTGGCGAAATTGCGACCATCATCACGATGGTATTTACCTTATATTTCACCCGTGATAGAAAGGAGGAATCTTGATGCAATATACGACCTGTCGGCGTTGCTGGAAGCCCATCCCCATCCGAGATGGAATACCCATAAATAAGAAATTAGGTCTTTGTGATGATTGCAAAAGTGGAAAGGTGAAGTAATGCCATCCGCTCATGAACTATTGACGCAAATGGAAGCCACGATGAACACGATAAACTATCTTATTGCCCGATTGCAAGAAGAAAAGAAGGCTAACGAGATATACCAGAAGTATTGTCAAATCTTAGGCGGCGACATTAACGGGTATAATCAAGTTCGTGCCGAGGTTGAGGCTGCCGAAATCGCCGCCCAGAAAGCCGCGCAAGAAGCCGTTCTCAAAATGTTAGATCAACATAAGTCCAATCTTGTTGATGCTCGGGGGCAAAAGTTATGAAAATAGATAAAGCGACCATATCTGAGCACCAGATACACAAAAATCCCAATGATGTTCTGTATAAGCACATAATCAAGGTCGAATTTTTCGCCACCGAAGCCTCCTTACCAGAATTATCCGACATCGTTCAAGACGGCAAGATGATCGACATTTCCATCCTAATATCTGGTGATAAAATCGTCGAAGTTGCCATCCTTCCCAAAAAGAAACGAGGTAAAAAAGAATGAGAAACATCCTATGCATCTTGGGTTTCCACTGCTGGCATCATCACGGTCGGAAATATTACGACGAGATGGAAATAATGTGGTGCAATCGTATCAAGCCCGTCACCGTCCAGAAATACAAATGTTGCCGATGTTCCAAGGAAAAGAAGGTGATAAAATGACGATACATATACATATAGACCGAGTACTTACAGAATATACCGTAAAAGAGGGCGAACAACTCATAGGCATGATTGAGCAAACCCTAAAAAATGGATATCTTCAATGGGTATTTATGCCGATGCAATCGAAGCCCACCACAATAATACAACTAACACAATTCGACATACAACTCATAGACGAGAAAATAACCGAACTAAACAAAAGAGACCATTTGCCCGAGAAGGTGAAATCATGACCGATATGGAAGATTTTGTCAATCAGCAGGTTAAAGATATGAAAATACAAAAATCGACGCCGAAGGATTGTGCCGATTATGCCAATCTTGCCGATTTTCGTTTGAAGAAATTGGGTATAGAACATCGTTCTATCTTAATCTTAGAAGCACCTAAGAAGACCGACGACCCCAAAAAGGATACTCATTGCGTTGTCGTCGTCGATTTGACTGACCAGATCACCAACTTGAAAGGCTGGAAAATCACCAAGATCGTCAAGAAGGAATAGATATGCGACAATATTGCCAGTTCTGCGGGCGACCAATATCGGTAAAATCAGACCGTAAGGCAATGAAGAAAGAGGACCCAACAACCGGAAAAATCCTTTGGTCTCATAAGCGTTGTTTGAATCACGCCAAGCGCAACTTGGGAAAACACCGACCACATAACTAAAAACTTTTATATCCATAACTTGTTGTCATTTTGTCTTTGTGCTTTCGAGTGCAGAGCCCAAAACAATCCCTAAAAGCAAAAACCAGGTGCCCGATGTGAACATCCCATCCCGTCGGGCGCCACATTTTTTAGGTGATAATATGACAAGCGACAAAGAAAACTTATCCAAGGCGTTGCGATACCTCCGCGCATCGTATAAGCAATTAACAAGATCATCCGACCGCGCGGTCATTTCCAATTCTATAAGAATGGTAACGAGAGTCAAGGAGCGGATATAATGAAGTTCGACATAAAGAAAATATCGAATCTGGAGCCCAACAAAATCTACCTTATTGAGTTCAAGGATGATCTTACTGATATTGCGATAAAAGAACTCACGAAGCAACTCGAAAGGGCTACCGAGATGTTTGGGTGCAAGTTCGTTATTTTGCCCGCAAAAACGGCGGGAGTCATCGAAGCAACGACGCAAGAAAAGCCTGCCGACAATCGGGTGGAATGTATGCGTTGCAAACAAATAGTATGCCACCCAAATCGCAAGTATAACATATGTCTCGATTGCATTTATGAGGAACTTATATCGCTTGCGGGTATGTCGTAGGTGATCTTCCTTGAAGCGTCGAATTCTTGAACTAAGGGCTATAAACTTTAATTCGATAAGCGTCAATAAGACGCAAGGCGACCTTGTGGAATTGAACGTATCATTTAAAGCGATTGTATCACAAAAAGAAGCCAAGAATCTTGATACTTTAATGCAACATCCTTTTGAAAAGGGTAAAACAAATCTTGTTATCTTAGAACATGATTAAAAAAAAAATAGACGACGAAGTGGAAGTGGTTTGCTTCGTCGTCTTGATAAGCGTTTATAGTTCGTCGTTATCGGCATCACAATCGAAGCATTCGCCACAATCGCAGGAACGAAGATGCCCATTAAGTCTATACTTCTTAGTGTAATCTTTCGCTTCTTTCGGGCAGTCCTTGGGAACGCTTGACCATGTGCATGGGGTGTTAGTTATCTTGCAATGCGTCTTCCCCTTTTCGTCCTTTTCTATACCTTGATGTATGCACGTTTCGTTCTCTTTCGTCGCAAGTTCTTCGGCTTCCCTTAGAAAGTCATTCAAGAAGTCGGTGATCACCGCTTCATGCTTCGTCCTGAAATGTTCGAGAAATTCGCTTCGTGGCATTGCTTCGTTGCATTGCAGGCATCTGATATATTCTTTGGGGTTGCAATCTTCTTTCTCTTCAGGATATTGGTCCTCGCCATAATTTCCAGTTATGTGTTTGTCCAAAGATTGTTTCATTCTACCGTCCATTTTAATTCCCTCCTGTCTTAAACTTTGCTTCATAATTTTTCTTTTCGATTTCTTCTTTTTGCTTCTTTGCCTCAAAGTCGGCTTTCATCTTGTCCGCCATCTTCGTTGCACGTTCTATTTCCTTGTTGACCTTTGCATTAAGCGTTTTTACTTCGTCATCACTCATTGGGTCAGGTTCGACCTTGCCAAAGTCAGGCATTAAGTATCCGATTTCAATCAGGACTTTTATATCGTTTATTGCGCTTTTGAATTTCCACGTGGTAGACTTATCGCTTCCGATTATGCAATCGGCAATCCACTTCATGTGTTTTTCGCAGGTGATTTCTTGTATGCAAGCGCAAGGCGTTCCGCATTTCTTCATTTCGGCAACTTCTTGAACTATCTTGATATCCTTGAAGTTTATTGGTCTTGCAACCAGCCAATCGCATACGTTGAAATGTTCGGGTGGTTTTGCTTCGAACTTTGGGGCTTTGAACTTCGTTCCACAGGTCTTGCATCCGCAATTTTTAACCGCTTCGATTCTTCCAAAAGTTGGGTGTTCGACGCAAGACGACATGAATTCCGAGCATTTGGAATGTTCTTTGCAGAATTCTATTATGTTCGTTTCGTTGAATTTCGCCCTTTCGCGGAAGTGGTATGTTTCTTTCGTCTTCTTGTATTGTGATTCGGTGATGTATGGGCAAGACCTGTTTATCCCGTCGCTTATGACAAATACGTGGTTCTTTTCGTCGTCATCAAGCGCATTATAATACCTGACAAATTCCCTTTTGACCGCCGAGGCTTTCCTTCTTGCAAGCGTATCACGTATTGCCTTTCCAGCGGCTACTTGGGCAAGTTCGCCTATCGTTGTGCCCGTTATTACGTCGATGCATTCGGAGCCGATTGCACCATATTTCCCGTCGTTCATCTTCGCCCAATAGTGGTGATGTATATGCGCCCCACATATCATGCAGTGGAAATATCCCTGTTTTGCGTATTCTTGGATTACGCCGATATACATATCGGTACCTGCAATCATTCCGTGCTCGATTGCGGCTTTTCCTTTGTTGTATATTTCATCATCCGAGAGGTAGTTGTAAACTATGGACCCGACGATCTTGCCATGTGCTTCGACGAATGCATTAACGCGGAGGTTCCAGTTTTCGCCTACGACGTTTCCACCTTCAGTTATTTCTTGCGTCGGGTCGCTTGCAACGGCTTCCTTTATCGTTGCTTCGTTGATCACGATTATGCCTCCACAAAAATCGGGCTTACAAGCGAGTGGCAGGCGTCGCATTCTCGGGAAGAATCCCCCCATGTGCACCCGCATTCGGGGCAAACTTCTTTAACCATTCCGAGTTTCTTAGCGATTGTCCAGCATTCCCAGCAAAGAACACGCTCGTCTCTGGACTTCTTGCGTTCTTCAAGCATAGCCTTTACCTGTTGTTCCATCATCCACTTGCCCACAATTCCGCACTCTTTCAGGTGCTTCTTTTCCTTCTTGTTGAGTTTCTTGTTTCCGAATGTTGTCATTTGACCACTTCCATCATATAGTATAAACAAACCTATATATAAACTCTTTGTAGTTCCGACGCTGGAACTACATAGAAAACGACAAGCGACAAAATCACTTGGTGCACGGATTACAATCCAAGCTCAATCCAAGGAACTTGGTTCCCTTTATATACTCGCTTCGTCAGGTTCAACGTATGCGACCAGATCACCCGATTCTTCTGCTTCTTTGATTTCTTCATGCGTCAATGCTTCAAAGTCGGCATTGCCATCTATCTTCCTTAAGATGATACCAGTCTCGTCGATGACTTTGACGACATACAAATTACCCTTAAAGGAAACGTTGTCCCCTTTCTTTGAGAACGATGTGTATGCCATAAGCGCAACATCGATTTATCTTTATTTAAATTTTAATATCGGTGACCTTGCATACAAGTTTATTTATTCGTTTTGAAATAAGTTCTTTGATGCAACAAGCCATATTTTTAGACCGAGACGGAACGATAACGCAAGACGACGGGCATACCTACAAAATAGAAGACTTGAAATTTTTGCCTGGCGCAAAGGCTGCCATAAAGTTCGCCCACGATATGGGCTTTTTGGTGATCGTCGTATCGAATCAATCTGGTGTAGGTCGCGGATACTACACCATCGAAGACGTTTTAAAATTTGAGAACGCAATGCAAGAAGAACTTAAGGAATATGGCACCACAATCGATAAGTTCTATTATTGTTTTCACGATACGGCTATTGCCTGCGCATGTAGAAAACCAAAGCCGTATTTACTCAACGAAGCAAAAAAATACCTACTCATAGATATGCAGAAATCTTTTATGATAGGCGATACTATTTCTGACCTTCGATCTGGACATTCTGCTGGTTGCAGGACTATCCTCGTCCGCACGGGATGTGGTAGCGAAGTTGCAGAAGATGCCTTGAATCTTCATTTTCCGGTTATTGTAGTTGATAACATCTTTATGGCGATTCGAAAGATTGAAATAATAACGAAGACATATAATCACCCATGACAGTTATTGGGTTCGTCTTGATAAAGGTGAAAACGGAAAAGGAATATTTCGTCTTCAATGCGTTAAAATCAGAAAATAAAATTGATGAATGTTATCCTATATTTTCAGAATTTGACTTTCTTGCCAAGATCACCGCCAAAGATATGCAAGAACTTCAGCAAATCGTGATAGATAACATACGAACGATAGATGGCATTGTCGATACGAAGACGCTCATGGGGATATGTTATGATAGAATTAAAAAAGACCGATAAAAAGTTCCCAGATGTGGGCGAATGGACTTATTGGACAAATGCATACGGTAAAAAGTCTACCGTTGTTAGGTGTGGTTGTTGCAACAAAATCGAGACGATAGATGATCATACAATTTCCCCAGATGGAACGGTGTCGCCATCTGTTGTATGCGCTTATGCAGAAGAAGGTTGTCCGTGGCACGTTTATTTAAGACTATTGGGATTTTGAGAAAAAAAATACGCCCCGATTATGAAAACAATTCATCGACGGGGCGCATCTCGGCTTTTTGCATCAAATCTTGGTCTATCGGCACTTTGAGGGCATACAATGCTTCTATCAACTTGCAAAAGTTCTGGTGGTCCTTTTCGTTGAATTCGTTTAAGTTCTTAGCACCGCATTCCTCGAGTTTCTTTTGTGCATCTTTCGCCTGATTTAACCAAGCCTCGTATGTTTTGACAATCATCGCCGTTCCCATTTTACTCACCTGTTATGTCGTTCAGTTCCTCTTCGATCTGGCACATGCGCTTTTCGATTTCTTTTTGTTGTGCTTCGGTCTTTCCGGATTTCTCGTGCATCAACAAATCGTACTCGTCTTCCAGTTCTTTCTTCTTTGTTGCGTTGTTGTTTAGTTCGTCGGCGGGTACGGCGTTGTCAATGATTCTCTTGCACAAAGAAATTATATTTTCTCTTGCGCTTAGTTCGTCTTTGCTCATGTCGTCGTCGTTGATATGTTCTTCGACATCCCGAAGGTCGTGGTATGTGTTTTGCATCCTGCAGTAAGACATGTTTCCCATTATGATTCCTCCTTTTCGTCCTTTGCGTCCTCTTCGTCTTCGTTGTTCGCACAATCGAAGCATACACCGTTTTTGGACTCCTCGTAGGTCATCGGTGCGCCACAATCGTTGCAATGTAGTTCGGTCATGTCGTCGGGTTTAGGTGCTTCGTTTGTCTTCTTGTCGTTCTTCATTCGCTCTTCCTCTTCGTCGATGCGCTTGTCCTCTTCGGCGATTGCGTTGTTATATTCCTCTTCGCCTTCGTCGTCTTCGTCCTCTTCGTCATCGTTGAACTCGGCGAACGATTCAAGAAGATAAAGCATGTCGTCGCCGTCGTCCTTGTCCTTCTTTGCTCGCTTGAATGCATCAATCAAATCGAGCACGTCGATGGTCACTGTTCCCCTTTCCGTCGTAACCTTGACTTTGACGGAGCCCCCAAAGCTGTCTATCCACTCGTATTCGAACATGTTTAGTCCACCGTGTTGTAGTATGTCGCTTTTCCGTCCCATAACTTGAACGAACCCATGCGCTTCGATGAATCGTTATCTATGACGTGGGCGCAGTACGGGTATTGTCCGCGCAGGCGATCTTCCCGAACGTTCATGCGGAATTCTTTGCCCACGAATTCGTTGGGCAAGGCGATTTCTTCGCCCGAATATCCGCCGCCTGTCAACTTCTTGCTCTTTATCATCTTGCAAGTGACGGTTTTTCCAGTCTTCGATACGGCAACGATTTGTAGGAAATCGTTGTGCGTCATGTCATATCCCCAGCTTGTTTCGTATATTTCTCCGATTGCTACCATTTTATATTCCTCCGTTTGAAAAGGCGATTATGTTGTCGATCTTGAAGAGCATTTCCCAGAGCCCGTCGTTCGTCGCAATCGCTTCGAACATTGCCGATATTTTGTTTGTCGCTTGCATTTGTCCACTTCCATTGTATAGATAATCACAATACCAGTATATATACTCTTTGTAGCCCAACGTGCGGAACTACAATATCCAGCAGATTGGAAACCTTAAAATGAAGCATCCAGTTCCAAGCGTCATCCAAGGAATCGATTAAAAATTGAGGCGGGTACGCATTGGCATACATACCCGCCGCGGCACGGATTTGAAAGAGGGTTTTAATGGAAGAGATATGACCAAGATAGCCGTGCCATAGTCATACAACGACATCAAGTTATTTAGTTTTTTGCGTCGTTCAACCGAAAGAAAGATTTTTATTAACATACTTTGATTTTGACGTTATGCAAAAAATAGGAAACAACGTTCGCATATCGCCCACGGCAAAGATTAATTGTAAGAATTTAATTATCGGCGATAATTGCGAAATTCGGGACGGCGTTGACATAGAAGTTACCGAAAGATTTGAAATTGGGAAAAATTCTATCATCGGAAAAGATACGATAATCCACGGTCGGGATATCCAGATCGGGCGAGAGTTCTATTCGAATCATCACGCAGAGATTGGTGGTGGTTCCTGTCAAGAAACATTATCATCCTTGAAAATAGGTTATTGGTTCCATATGGGCAGTTATTCGATGATAAATACCGCCCGACAAGTGATAATAGGCAACGAAGTAGGTATTGGTCGTTTCACTAACATTTATACCCACGGAGCCTATTTGTCTTGCATCGAAGGCTTTCCTGTCAAGTTCGCACCTGTCAGGATAGGAAACAAAGTATGGATTCCAAATGCGACGGTAATGCCGGGCGTCACCATTGGAAACAATGTCGTTATCGGTGCAAATTCTTTGGTAACAAGAGACGTTCCAAATAATTGCATTGCGCTTGGTATTCCTGCACGCCCCAAGGATTTCTTATCACAAAAATTACCACGTATCGAAGTCAAAGAGCAGGAAAAAATGATTGAAGAAATCTTAGGCGAACTTAATACAATCTGGTCAAAGATTGACGATTTAACTTATAGAATCGATAACGCTTATTTCCATTTTGATTTAATGGTGATCGAAGGCGAAGTTACTAAAATTTCCGAGAAGGCAAGAAATCTATTGCGAAGACACGGCATCAGATTCGCAGTAGATACCGAATCCGGAAAATATACAATGTGGGGTTAATATGTATCAAGATAAAGAATATTGGGAAAACCGAGCGAAGGAATATATTGCAAAACACCCAAAGGAAATATCTGAATCTATCATCGCTCATGGTGATCTTCTTGCGGGCATCTTGCAACAAATCAAGTTTAACACTGTCATCGATGGAGGATGCGGTGTCGGAGATTATTTTAGAATCTTCGCAGGAAAGAAATTGATGGGCATAGAACTATCGTCCGAGTTGGCGCAAGAATGCAAGAACAGATATCCAAACGTGCCAGTTAGAGTAGATTCCTTAACGAACATGAAAAGATTTCTAAAACCTAACCAGTTCGATTTGTTCTTTTGCAATACCGTTCTCGAACATGTCAACGACCTAAATATTGAGGTCGTTATCAAGCAAATCACCGAATTATTTAAATTCGCGGTGATCACCGAACCAGTAGGATGTGAAAAGACAGACGAGCATTGCTTTATGCATGATTACGTTGCATTGTTCAAGAAATTTGGATGGCGCTTGTATGATGACCTCGAGGTGGCAAGTCCGTGCCACGTTTATACTTTCACGAAGAACAATATTTTAATCTCATACTCGTGGTGCGACGGCTTTGCCGAAGATATGGGTAGAATGACTGGGATGTTGGCGAAACGTTATGATCTGGACGCCGTTCGTCTATTGAAACAACACTCAAAAGTTCTAATCTGGCCGCCAGTGGATTATCCAGTTAGATACATCTTTAAAACCCTCCGTGAAAATAATATCAAATGCACACCGTATTATTATTTCACAGGCACCGAAGTTCGTTACCTCGAGGAAGGTAAATATAATATCAAGGAATATCCTATGACGCCTCGGGTGATATGCGAATATTCGGCAATGGAAGAACGCTTGATAAAATTAGGCTTCAAGGATATTCATATCTTGCCAAACACCTTTAGATTCTTTGACGCACCGATGCCAGACGAATTCACTGTAGGAATTTATATTCGAAATGATAACATTTGTCCAACGGATAAATTACATGCGATTATATCTGGTTGTCCGAAAGTTAAATTTTTAATCTACGGTCTACCAGTAGATGTTGCGAACTTTTCAAAAGTAGAACACCCGAACGCAACGTATCTCGGAGGAATGTGGTCGGATATGAAGACGATTATGCCACAGGTCTCAACGTTGCTAAGATTGACGCATACGGACGGATTGTCGATAAGTGTTCTCGAATACTTGAGCGCAGGAAAACAGGTGATCTGGAATCATAAGATGGATGAATGCGTCGAGTATGTCAATTGCCTAAACGAGGTCGACCATATAATAATGTGCATTCAAGATATGAAGAAAGGATACTCGGGCGACATCGACGAAGACGCAAAGGTAAAAACAAGATTCGAGTATGGTTTGAGAAGATTCCTGCAACGTCTAAACAAGATCATCGACGAATAGAGGCGATTTTATGGATATGATTCGAACGGCACAATTTAAGTATGACAGTAAGGAATTGCGGGCGGTAAAAGAGGTGTTCGCAAGCGGATGGCTTGTTCATCACGATAAAGGGAAAGAATTTGAGGAAAAAATCGCCAAGTTGCATCATAAAAATTATGGTGTCGCTGTTTGTTCGGCGACAGAAGGGCTTTATCTTGCAGTTCGGGCGTTATCATTCAAGATAGGAACAGTTCTTGCCCCAGCTATGACGTTCGTCTCAACCGTGAATTGTGCAACAAGAAACGGGCACAACGTTCGATTATACGACATTAAAAGCGAACGGGATTTAAACGCCGATTTTGAAGACATCAAGCGCAAATATACGGATGATGTCGTCGGGGTCGTTGTCGTCCATTACGGAGGGCATATATGCGAAGACATCAACAAAATCGCCGCGTTTTGCAAGGAAAAAGGCATCTTCTTGATTGAAGATTGCGCTCACGCAATTGGGTCCACATCTTTCGGTTATTATGCTGGTCACTGGGGCGATGCAAGCGTTTTCTCATTTCACGCAACGAAGACTTTGGCTATCGGTGAAGGCGGTATGGTTATTACCGATAGTGATGTTGTAAGCAAAAAAATCCGATGTATGCGTGAGATAGGTCGTATCGCAGACGAAATCAGGAAATACGATGTGATTATCCCATCTGGGAAATGTGCAATGACGGAATATCAATGTGCTATTGGTCTGGTTCAACTTGAAAAGTTGGCAGGATTTAGAAAGCATTTATCAAAACTCGGTCGAACATACATGTATGGGTGTCTTAACATTGCAGGCTTAACCGTGCCGTTCGCTCGTGATTACTTAAACAGCGATACTACGGTTTATAATTTTACAGTGATCTTGCCCGTTGATGTCAATCGGGAAGAAATACAAACATTCCTTAAAATGAAAAATATTGAAACTACGGTCGAATATCAACCGATTTACCGTCTCGCCCTATATACGGAACACCAGAAGTATACCTTCCCAAAAATTCAGGTGATTGAGAAAAGATTATTAACCTTACCCGTCAATGTGTGCATGACGTTAACAGATGTCAAATACGTCTGCGAGATGCTTAACTATGCCATTACAAAGAACAGAGGACATAACGGTAATAATCGCTTGCCGAAATTATGAATTAATGTTGCCAACGATGCTTCGGACCATCGAATGTGGTCTTATTTTGCCCAAAAGGGTTATCGTCGTCGATGACGCAGGCGACGACCCCGATTTATGCAAAAGGATATGCCACGAATATAGTGCCGAATATTCACGCATCGAAGTATGGAATAAAGAAGGTATTCCAAGAGCGGGCTTGCAACAAGGTCTCGATATTCTAAAAATAAATCCTACCAAGTATGTTTGCTTCTGCGGAGCCGACGAATTCTGGTTCCCAAATAAACTACTGGTAGAGTTTAATGCGCTTGAAGAAAACGAAGAAATAGGCGCCGCTTATGGTAATTTCATCAATGCAGACAAGAACTTCACCGCTCTCGATTCGGTGATCACCGCACAGGCATTAAAACGCTTCATACGGGCGAATGAGGGTTATTATGTTGACCCTGCCTTTTTACTCGAGACATGTTGCGTCATCGATAATTCTTTGGTAAGAACGAAAGCGTGGAAAGAAATCAAGGACTGGAAGATTCGGGACGATGTGCATCGGAACTTTATGTGGGATTTCTGGTTGAACCTGTCTGAGAATTATAAAATAAAGTTCATAGATACGCCGATACAATACTATTGGCACCACGGTTCGAATATATCAAGCAAATGGGATTATAATTCAGAAGAATTCAAGCGCCCGCGGAAGATCGTCGTTGACGATGCAAAACGGAGGCGCGGAATTGCCTGAATTTACCGCAAAACAATATAACGATTACTATGCGGGCGCAGGTAAAAAAGACTATTCGGCACCTTACGAATCTTCGATATATATCAAGATATGGCGAGACGTTTATATTAGATTGCGACCATACAAATCTATTCTCGATTTAGGATGCGGTACTGGTCAATTTGCAGAAGGAATTCCAAGTATCGTCGATTATATGGGCGTGGACTTTTCAAGTGTTGCAATAGAACAGGCTAAACAACGTAATAAATATTTTAAGTTCACATGCGACGACGTTTTTTCTGCAATAAGCAAAATAAATCTCGGTAAATACGAAGTCGTGGTCATGCTTGAATTCCTTGAACACATTTGGGACGATTTGCGTTTAATGAACCAGATCAAAGGCAAAAGATATATCGCAAGCGTTCCAAATTTTATGTCTGATACGCATGTAAGATATTTCAGTTCGGAACATGAAGTTTTGGAAAAATATAAAAATTCAGAAATAACAACGATACAAACATATAAGATAGATGATAGAAATAAAATATTTTTATTCGGAAATATCCCGTAGGTGATTATATGGTAACTCTAATAATAGGCGGTGCTGGATATCTGGGGTCTTGCATCGTCGAAGGCTTAATACAAAACGGTGAAAGGGTAAAAATATTTGATTCGTTCATGCATGGGATTATTCCGAAACCAACGAAAGAGGTAGAAGTTATCACTGGGGATATAACGAACATTTGCCAGATCGCCAAAGTGATGAAAGGAACAGATAACGTTATACTTCTTGCAGGCATCGTTGGCGACCCCGCATGTTCAATAAGTCCAGAATACACCCGAGTAGTTAATGTCGAAGCGTCAAAGAATGTTATTGATTTAGCCGAAGACTACAAAATAAAAAAATTATTATTCGCTTCGTCATGTTCTGTTTATGGGTTTTCCGAAGAAATGGAACTGTATGAGACAAGCGACATTAACCCAGTGTCGTTGTATGCAAAGACAAAAGCAGACGTGGAAAAATATATCGTTTGCACCGATAGGGATATTAATGTCGATTGGCAAATTTTCAGGCTTTCCACATTGTTCGGGTATTCGCCAAGGATGCGCTTCGATTTGGTGATCAATACATTAATCAAAAGCGCCGTTTTAGAAAACAAGATTAATATCTTTGGCGGTGACCAATGGCGCCCGTTTGTTCATGTTCGTGATGCCGCCAAATACTTCGTGCAGACGGTCGTGCATCCGCACATGCGCATGAGGGAAATAATTAATATAGGTTCGTTCAACTTGCGTATATCGGAGGTTGCGGATGAATTAAAGAAGATAAACAAGAACCTGAACGTTATATCCGACGTGCAAAACATCGATAATAGGTCCTATAATGTGTCGTTCGATAAAATGCGCTTCGTATTTGGCGAAAGGGAACACTTGTCCATATTGAACGCTTACGAAGAAATAGAACGCTTCATAAAGCAATACAATAAAGACGAATTCATAAAACACCAAAATAGATATAGCAACGATTTATTTACCAAACATTATATCGAAGTCAACGGTTTAAAATTATAAACTTTATATATTCATAATCAAATTGTCATCTATGCAACTCATCTATACGAAAGACGATTTATTGGCGTTGTTGAAAATGCCAGGTTTTACGGTAACGAGAATACAATTCGAAAAGGAAACCCTTATCTTGCATCTCGAAAAGAATGCCGAAGTTAAGGTGGTGAACAAAGATGGATTGTCCACGGTGCAAGAGCATTAAGATGCAAGAAACAACCACAGCATACGTTTGCCCTAAATGCAAGTTAATCGCCCAAAAGAAGCGTTTGGCGGACCGAGCGATGTTGCATGAGTGATGTCTATGGATACGGAACAATTTTTAAAGGAACGCGGATACTTTCTTGATAAATCTTTGAACGCATATCGAAATAATATCAAGATAGAGAAGGAATCTTTTGTTATTCTGGTATCACTTAACAACACCGCTATGGCTATGTATGATGTCGAAGGACATTCTGTCGATTGCGACAAGTTCAAGGACATCTTAGATCATGAAAACGCGGTGGGAATTGTCAAGGCGGTAAACGATAAAAAACAGAGGCACATCGATGAACCGGTTTAAACGTGGATATTCCAATCCGAGTATTATGTGCTATGTTTGTGGTAGGCGAAAAGTTCATAATAGCAAAGGGGCATATCTTGAATGCCCCGACTGCGGCAATCTGGTGAAAGATGACAGGTCCGGAAATAATATCTTCAGAGCCCGAGCAATTCACCTCGGAGGAACTTGACTTCTTAACCGAAAACTTCGACGTTTTTGCCGAAACAATTAGAACGATAAAGGGGCAACCATTTTCATTAGACAAACGCCCATACCTTAGGGCGATTTATCACGAATTCGTACCATACAAACCAAAAACCGTTGTATGGAAATCCTCAAGAAAAATGGAAAAAACAGAAACGATATGCAACTTGTTGCTCGTATCTGATTTGGTTTTGGAATATTTTGTATCGCTTTATACAATCGCAAGATCGAAACAGGTCAACGTATTTTCCACAGAAAGACTCGACGATGCGATAAATAGTTCTGTAAACGGTACGATTGACGCATATCTCGAAAAGCCCTCCAGCATTTCACATAAAAGATTTATTGTTGATAACGATAGAAAATTGTATAATCATCTCTATATGTATTCTGCATGGGGCGACGCCGTTGCATTGTTGGGCTTAGCGGGTGATTTTTGTGTCGTTGACGAAGTTCAAGATATGAAGCGCAAATGGTTTCCCAAAGTCAAAGAAATAATTAGATTATCACCTCATAAATGGTTTTTAATGGCAGGAACTGCAAGAGATAAGGGTGACGAATTCGATGAGATGTGGGAAAAGTCCACCAAAAACGAATGGGAAGTCCAATGCAAAAAATGTGGTCGTCGCCAGTTCTTGCAAAAAGAAAACGTCATGAAAGACCCAAATAAAGAAAACGAATACTATAAAGGTTGTATCGAATGCAAATCGGTATTAAACGTTCTTGCAGGAAGATGGGTAGAAACTTGCGAAGATCATGCAAAGGCAAACTTTGTAGGCTATCACACTCACCAAATGATGCATCCACAAATAACGGCGACCGACATCATTAGAGCAAGAGAAGAATACGAAAGCGAACGCTTATGGGAAAACGAAGTTTGGGGAATGTCGTATTCTGGTGGGACGAGACCGATAACGGTTGACCAAATGCTGGACTGCTGTGATCACAAATTGAATTATGTCTTTTCAAGCGAAGAACCTGGAAACGTTTTCGGGATGGACTGCGGCAAAGGTCATCATATTATGGTGATGGATAAAAACATGAAAGTCTTGCATATGGAGTTTGTCGATACTATGATTTATAGAACGTTAAAAGAAGAAATCGACCACATTGCCAAGATTTTCCAAAGATTCAATATCCAAAATGCCGTTGTTGACTGGGGATATGGGCAAAAAGAGGTAAGAGAACTTCAAAGTATATTCTTTGATATAGTCAAAGGTTGCAGATACGGCATCACGATTGTGGACAAGTTCTATGAATACAAAGAGAAAGACGACCAGAACAATAAGATTTATCGCCTTAACGTCAATCGTTCTCAAGCCATAGAAATGTGCATCGAAGCAATACACAACAAAAAGATAACGTTTCCTTATGCGCCAACTTCTCGTGAGGTTATGGAGGATGCCATACCTCATTTCACGAATCTATTAAGTGATTTCGAAATAAAATTAGGTGACAAATCCTATAAGGCAAAAGATGTCTATACGAGATATGGGCGAAGCGGACCGGACCACTTCTTGCATACCGCAGTCTATTGCCTGATCGGGCTTAAATTCGCAAGAAAGAAGGAAATTAAGGTATGGACCGTAGGTTAAGATTTGTGTCGTCGCTTCTTTTGGTGATCACCAACGTTATCGATTAAAAGATGTTTCTTGCCTTTGTATATGTTGCAATCATTACATCCGAAATATAAGGAACGGAACTTGCATAAGTCACTCTTGCCCGATACGGGGCATTGCCCGTCTTCGCAAGATGCGGGACGTCGTTGCCTTTGATTGATTGCACATTCATGCAAGTAGTCTATTGTCTCTTGGTCAAGTTCTTGGAAATCGATATCCAAATTGTGTATGGTGAATTCGTCCATTAGTTGTATCCCTTTCAAGCGTTTCATCCAGTTTATTATCGTTTCTTTTGTCGATACGTCTTTGGGCATCAATATCACCTTTTGATATTGCCCATTATTTCGGATACTTTGCGCTTGTCGTAGCCGAAAACATCGGCGCATACCTTCAGAACTATCTTGTCGTCATGAAGTCTCATAAGTTCTTCGATGACGATTCGTTCTATGGATTTTCTCGTTTTCATTCTTTCACCTCTGGGACATTTTCTACCTCGCCACACTTTGTGCAAGTGAACGTTCCTGGATTTGCCTTTACCCACTCGTGATTGCAGGGAACCAGATCGAAGAAACATTCTGTGGATGTTATCGTCGATGATTTCGGTTTGTTCTTCTTGACGTAAACATCGGGAAGGGGTAGTTGCGATTTCTTCCTTGCCAAAACCATCAATTTGTGGTTGATGTCTTTGACTACCTTTTTTCTGAATGCGGTCGGGTCCGTTTTCATCTTCGCAACGGTTATTTCCTTCTCTGCTCGCAGTTCGTTCTCTTCGTCATCAAGTTCCTTCATTGCTTTTCTGTATTCGTGTGGAAACATCATATCACCTTTGCCCATGCTATTGCGCCGCCATATTTCGATTCTTTCAACTTGTCAAGAATCTGGTCGATTACGGTATCGAGTGTCTTCATGAACGCTTGCGCTTCAGGTGTAGGCTTGAAGCAAACGGAATAATCGTAATCGTTTTCCTTAAGCCATCTTTCCAGATCGTAGATGCACATTATCGGCATGGTCACATCCTTGCCTGAGTGGAACCTGCACATCCGCCAGATATACTGGTGCAAACCGTTTTTTGACGGCTTTGATGGTCTTAACCCGCCTGCACGTCCGCGCATGACGTCCACAAGAACGTCAAGACTTAAATCGATTTCGTTGTATGCTTTCATTTACCTACCTCCCAAGGTTCTTTATCGTCTTGATAAGTTTGTTCGTTCGATCTTCTGTCCAAGGTTCTTCTGGTGCTGGTTCTTTCTTCTTTTCTTCCCATTCGATTTCGTCGCCAGGTTTGAAGTTCTTGGAAATCCAGTTTGCAACTTCGCCCTTTTTGAGATATTCGCCCACTCTTTTAACGTTCTCGTCGATGATTGTCCATAAATCATCAACTTCGTGGTATATTGTGTATTTCATTAATATTCCTCCTTTGATAGTTCTTTGTTGCACGTTGGGCAATAGTATTTGCCCTTTCGCCTTTTAACGTTCGCATTACTTCGATACTTCTCATAACATCTAAACCCGCAATCGCAGGACAACGTATACCAATTTCGAAAATATCCCATCTAATTCCTCCAGATTTTTGCAAGAATCAAAATCGTATAAACGTCTTTGTCACCCGAATAAAACCCAACTTTGTAACCGACATTATCATGATGCAACTTTTCAAAATGATGTATGCATTCATGCGTTAACGTCTTGCGTATCCTAAGATAATTATTTTTTACGAATTCGACATTATCGGGTATCGAAATGTGCATAAGATTCTTTGATGCAACATATCGTCCCGAAGATTGCAAAAGCCACGGTTCAACGTAATGTATTTTTATCGTGATTGTCGAAGCGTCGCCACCGTAAAAGTTCGCAATCGTCTCAAAGTCTTTTTGTATGCGTTGCTTGATGTCTTCTTTCATTGTTGCGTCCATTTGACCAACTTCCGTATAGTATAACGCATTATCCATATATATAGATTTTGTAAAATGGCGCACGGAATGACAACATCCAACCGACGGTATTAATTTTAATACAATAGATATTTAATTTGGGTACGTGATTTTAATTAACTATTATGACATTATCCCAAGAACAGAAACCGAAAGAAGCACATAAGTTCTCGGTAAAAGCCGTTGCGTCGCTTGCTGATTTTGGGAGTTCATATTGGCAAGAAGGTTCGGCGGTTAAACCCGACGTTGAACGTTCACTATTAAGAAAGGTTGCAAACGGCTCGGAAACGGTAGATGGGATACTCCGCCATATGACTGACGACATAGCAAATGCCGGTCATAAATTCAAGCCTCATGTAGGTGTAAAAGAACCGAGTCCAGAACAATTGGATAGGCTCAATAAATTCTTTTCAAAACCTAATCCCGACGACGTATCAGACGAATGGTTGGAAAATTTCGTCTATGACTTGATACTATACGGTGATGCATTTTGGGAAAAGGTTGGAACGAACGATGTCGAAGATTCGAAAAACAATTACAACTGGTTCGGCGGTGATCTGGTCGGAATCTTTCATATCGACGGCTCAACAATGTTCATCCTTGCAAACAACAAGACGGGGCAATTAAGCACCGACCCAGAAGAAATGTGTTATCAACAAACGGTCCACGGTGCATCAGTATACTTCAATGCCCGCAAGATCATCCGAACAACAAGATTCAAGAAAGGGCGAACTAACGGGCAATCGCCGTTAACGTCGTTGCTTAATGTCATTGCTGGACAAATCAACTTAACTGGCTATATGGGCAAGTTGTATAAGGGCGCAATCCCAAAGACGATAATAAACGCCGGCGATTATGACCCAGATGAGATGGATAGATTGATTACCTTAGTTCGTGACCAGTTAAACGTCGCCCAAAATCCATACGGCATGATTATGGTAAATGTGCCGAATGGCTTTCAATTGCAAAAACTTATGGACAGTGCCGAATCTGGTAAATTCTTAGAAACGCTTGCATATTATCGGGAAGAGATTTGTTCCGTTTTCGGGATTCCACCGACGAAGATGGGACTGGCAACACCCGGAAAATTGGGTGATGCCGATAATCAGGATGATACCTATTACGACATCATTGAGCGCATACAAAGAAAGATTGAAAAGGCGATTTACAACGGCATAATTACCGAGATGGGATGCACCGACTGGGATTTCAAGTTTAACACATTACGCCCGAAGCAAATAAAAACTGAAAGCGAAGCACGGGCAAAGAACGCAAATGCCTGCCGTATCGGAAGACAGGAAGGGTTTTTAAGCGTCAATGAGGCAAGGTCATTATTCGAGGTGGCAAGAATTGACGAACCTTGGGCGGATGACGTTCGATATCCAAGCCCGTCGATACTTGCAAAACAGGGCGAAATTCCGCCAGATATGCAAGACGGGGATAATATCGATGAAGGTGATCAACAAGAGGAAGGCATCGTCGTCGATAAATATTTCCCATATCGCAAAAAGGTAATCCAAAAAAAAAACCCAAAAGTCAAACCATATCCCGCAAAAGGACGTCCATCGAAAGAACAACTTAACTTTATTAAAAGACTTGACCGCTTCAAAGACATAAAAGCGCCTATCATACGCAAGTATCTTTTAGGAACTTTTGCATCCACGCTTTATGAGAATTTAATGCGTGATGTCAAGAAGATAAAAATGGGCATTAGAGCGAATGATTTGGATTATCCGTCGCCTGAAGACTATGAGAAAATGTATCGTGATTTCGAAGTAACTCTGGAAGATGCATCAAGCGAAGGCGTGGACGGTCTAAAAAAGCCCACCAAACAGGTCTTCAAAGACACTATGAAGTGGATTATGGGCGATGCAGGTATGGGTATATCGTTCAACGAACCAGATAAAGCGGTTCTTGACTACTTGCAAAACGAATATTTCCCCCCGATGTTCGAACGCTTGACAACGGACGAAACACCTTATAATTATAAAAATACATTAAAGGATATTTTAGATCAATCGGCAGATAATCATTGGAATTGGCAAAAGACGGTAAGAGAATTCGAAGACTTCTTAAATCCTGAAAGCGAAGGATTTCCCAGATGGATGTATGAACGAGTGGTAGTTACCGAGACCGCCCGTTTCGTCGTCGAAGGTCACATGCGCGGACATGTGCAAATGGGCTTTAAGAATTTTAGACGCATTGAGACCGAAGACGATGTTACCAATCCTGACTGTCTTGAACACAATAACTGGATATATCCTGCAGAGGAAGCCGAAGATGTCATACCTGCCCACCCGTTTTGCCGCGGTGATATGACGCCAGAACCTAACGAGGAGGAGGGTGATTAAATGAGCGTCAAAAAATGGGGCACGTCTGAAAATTGCGAGCAGGTCAAAGATGCATTAAAGGAAATGGAAAGCAGAATCTCCAAAGAATCTATGAAGCAAATAAAAAACGTCGCTTCGTTGATACTAAAGGACGCCAAGTTAAATGCACCTGTAAAATCGGGCGCATTACGGCGATCTGGAAGGCTTGAAGCGGAGGTAGGTTCTGGTCGTGAAATGGGAACCATCTTCGTGAAATTCGGAGGTCCAGGCACAAACGTGGATTACGCAACCTACCAGGAATTAGGAACTTCATTTTTTCCTGGAAGATTTTTCTTGCATGATGCAGTCAAGAAAAACCAAGCCAAGTTAATCGAATTAAATTTAGTTGCAATAGACAAGATACTAAAAGAGGAAACCGAAAAATCAAATAGCAATCAAAACACATAAAGAAGGTGAAATTATGCCATTGGAAAAGAAGCCATCAGAATGGAGAGCACGGGTAGAGGAGCCTGGAAAGTTCGAATGGATGAAGCAAATCTGGCCCGCAAAGCCAACGAAAGACGACGGTAATTACCCGTATAACAAAGAAGGAATACGGGCGATTGGCGGTGCATTGAAGTCTAACCCCGACCAGATCACCGAACAATCAATCCGTTTCAGCACGGAAGATAAATATTCTTGGTCAGAAGACAAGATAAAAACTTGGATTACCGACCACGGATTTGATTTGAAATCTTTGAAGGTCGTTGTGCCAAAATCGTTCGAAAGTTTTAAGGGTAGAACTTCGAACATGATATATCGTATCGTCAAGGAAATGGCACCGAAGGTTGATGAATACGTGGAGGGCAAAGACCTCATAATCGAAGGCATCATATCTTCCGAAAGCGTCGATACATACGAAGAGATTGTATTGCCTGACGCAATCATAGAAAGTATAGACTTCTATATGAAGTTCCCGACCGTTCGATATATGCATCAAGCCAACCCCATAGGCAAGACGTTAAAAATCTGGAAGGTAAACCAGACGGTTCGGGCACAAATGCAAATCGACGCCACCGAAATAGACATCATAAAGAAGATCATCTCTGGAACGTTGCGGGCGTTTTCTATCGGATTTATGGTGAAAAAGGTAGAACAATATTGCCCCGAGAAGGACAAGTGTTATTGGCGATACACGAAGATAAGGCTGGTGGAAATATCTGTCGTCGATTCACCTGCAAACAGGGATGCCGAAATCGAAGGCGCACAATGGAAGGGCTTGATAGACGCATTGAAGCCCAAATTTACCGATGACTACGGTACATACAAGTATTCCACCGAGAACGTTTCATCGAAAGACGAAGACGACGCCGAAGACGAAGAGGAGGAGGTAATGCTGGTGATAAAAGGTTGCACGGGTCCACCTATCAAGAAACAGGAAATAAAGGCACAACCAGAAACGGTGGACGGTATTAATATTAACACAAAACCGCTAAATAACTTACCAGCAAATAAAGAAGTGGTGAAAATATTGTCCGAAAACGATAACAAAACTCAAGCGCCGTCACCTGTTGACGATGCACAGAAGAAGGTCACAGAGATGCAGGCGAAGATTGCCGAGCAAGAGCAAACGCTTGCAAAGTTCAAGGCTGCCGAAGACGAACGCAAGAAGGCGGAAGAGATTGCGACCGTCATCAAGACGACCGCAGACCCGCTCAATGCGAAGATAAAGGAGCTCGAAGCCAAGATCGTAGAACTTGAGAACGAGAAGAAAGTCCGCGAGCAGGTAGATGCAGCGGCAAAGAACGCACCGCCCAAGAAGAAATCCCTAAGCAACGAGGACGACGCAACGACACCCAAGTCCGACGAGTTCGCCCACATGAACGTGAGCGACAAGAAGAAAGAAGCCTACCGCAAGATGTCGAAGACACTTGCCCGATACTCAAGGAAACCGTCTTCATAAAGATCGAAACGGAAAAACCAAAAAGGTGAAACATATGTCCCAGAAAATACCAGGTGTTGAAGAGATAAAGACAGCGTTCGATGGCACAACCGGCTACGGCGCTGAGATGCTACCTACAGAGGTTTCGGAAGAAATCATCATGCAGGTATGGGAGGAGTCTTGGGTAAGGAACACATTCCAGTCAGTCAACATGACGACCGAGACCCTGAAAATCCCGAAGTTCACTGCAGGCATTACGATGCAAGGAACCACGGGCTACGTCGGTACGGCTGCAACGGAATCCAGGCAGTCCACGGACGAGGTAGAACTGTCGATGAAGACAATAATCGGAAATGCTCCGATTGACCGCAAGACTCTGGCGTATGCGGTTCCCACCTTGATGCCCGCCATCGAAGGCGACATAAAGGATTCGGTTGCAGAGACCGAAGAGGATGTCTTCGTAAACGGCGACACAACCGCTGGGGCAAGCAACATCAACGGCGCATACAACATCACCAACTTCCCCGACGGGATAGTTACCCGTGACCCAAGGCTGGAGCTCAAAGGACTGCGGTACTATGCGCTTAACGGCGGCGCAAGCGTGAACGCCTCTGGCGCTTCGCTTACCAGCACCCACGTCCGCAAGGCTCTCGCGGCTCTCGGAAAGTATGGCAAGAAGAAAACCGACCTTGTCATGATCGTATCGACCTCGGTCGAGACCGTCATCCTCGGATGGGATGAACTCAAGACGCTTGACAAGTATGGTCCGCAGGCGACCGTACTGACGGGCGAGATAGGCAAGTTGTTCGGTATGACCGTCATCGGGACGTCCCTCATACCCGACACACTCGATTCCACGGGCGTCGCCAGGAACCAAGGCTCCGGCACGACCGCCGACAACCGCACCGTTGTGCTTGTCGTCAACAAGAGGTCGCCCATAATCGGCAACCCGACAATGGCTGAGCGCAAGTTCACCATTGAGATAGACGACGAGCCGACGAAAGACCAGATCATCCTCGTCCCGAAAGAGGACATGGCTTTCAACGTGCGGTACCTCGCTGCGATATGCCAGATAATCAACGTATTACCTGGAACTTTGTAAACACGCAATAGCAAAGAAGGCTCCCGATTTTCACCCCCCTGTAATCGGGAGCCTATTTTTCTTTATGTTAGATTTCCGTTCAAGTCGGAAATCCTGCACCTGAAAAATGGGGTAGTCATATGAAAGAATCACCAGAAAATTCAAAGACGATACATGTCACCGCAAGCAACGGCGTTACCAATCGATTGTGGCTTTCTGATTTCGGTGCGACGAAAGGGGTAATAGGCGTTGCCGCGGAAGCTGTAGAAATCGCTAATGCCGAAGACCCGTTAGACCCTGCAAGCAAATCGGCACGTATCGATGTCAACGTATTATCCGGCGATGTAAGCGATACGGCATCGAGGTTGATACGTCCTGGCGCATCACAATCCAGAACGCAAAAAGTTCGATGCATTGCTTACAAAGGTGTGGACGGCGACGTTGACCTTGAGATAACTATTTTGTGGTGATCACCGATGCAACCCGGAAACGTAAGTTCATCCAGCGGACCTGTGGCAGGTTCTTTGGGAGATTTAGACAACGACGATGAGACGTATCTTTCAGGTACCGCCGAGAAGGATTTGTATGAATATTCCAATACTGATGATAAGGTAAAAGAATTCATCGGGACGGTTTTCTTATACAATCTTACCGCCGCGAAGATCGTTACCATCCGAGTAAAGGAACTGGATGATGGAACATATCGTGATATTGACTCAAAGACATACACGGTAGGAACTGACCCAAATCCACATCTTGAATTCAAATCGGCAAAAAGCGTCAAAGTGTCAATGCAAATAGACATAACAGAGGGCGTCAACAAGACCATTCCTAAATCTATCACCAAGACCGATTACGCTCGGTAGTAGGTGCTGATATGTCTAAAACAGTGATTATAACCGACACCTTAGTATCTGATTCTTTTCAGAAGGTATCTTTCAGTTCTGCAGACGACGCAAGAAATGCCACAGAAGCAGATAGCACACTAACGAGAGAATGGTTGGAAATATTTGTGGGTCATTCTGGAGGTATGTTTGAAACCTGGAATGCCCGCCGTGCTGCATTAGTCTATACACCACCAGCAGGCATTACATTGGCAAGAGCGATATTGAGATTGTGGTGCAATCTTAAAGGTGTTGAGGATACAGATTTGGTATTTGTAAAAGGCGACGGAATTCACCCGAGTATTCCCGTCGTCGTTGGAGATTTCAATAAAGCATATTGGGGCGCTCTCGTTAAACGGGTACCTACGACGACAATAACCCTTAATGCATACAACGACATAGAAATACCAGTCTCTGGTTTGATAGTTGATGGAAAAATTAAACTATACGGATTATCAGGTAGGGATTATGATGATCTACCAGCGAATATAAATTATGGCGCTCGATTCGATGCATCGGCTTACCCACACCCGCCTAAGATAGAATTAACATACTTTTTACCACAACAAGCATTAAAAAGCCCGCTTTCAACAAAGAAACCACTCGGGCAACTGGTGTGAGTATGAAATCGAATCAAATGGGTACATTACACCCTTTTGAAACCTTCGAAGATATTAAATCTTCGATGCGTCATATATGTATAGTGTGAACTATTGAAGGTGAATCATATGGTAACGGTCACAAAAGAGGACGAAGTCCTCGTCGAGAAGGTCAAGCAGATACAGGTGCTTAAGGCTGAGTTGGTGTAATAATGATAACCGCACCAGGTATTTCTAAGAAGGTCCTTGCCAAGGTGATGTAAGATGATGAAAGGCGAAGTTATCTCGGATAGAATCCTCAAGTCTATCAAGCGGTCTGATGGCCTCTCTAACATCCATGTCGCTGTCGATGGTGAGGAACATTGCATCTGTGGCCTGGATGATAAGACAGACCCGATAGAATTCATTAAGTCCCAGAAACAATCACAACTGAAAGAGGAATTGATAAGGGTGAAAGAGGACATCAAGAACTGGAAGGGGCAAGAGGTAATGATGGATGATAAGGGGAAGGTAGTCATAAGTCAGAAGGACATAGATGATAGGTTGTTGGAATTATATGGGAAGAAGGAAGTATTGACTGCTAAGGTGGTTTCTAAGTGACGGTATACACCATTGCTGCAACAACTTTTTGGACTCTGGGAGCACCTGCTGGATTAGGCGATGGTTCCTCCTATGCCAATCGTATGACAATTCCTGCCGATATAACGGGAATAGTGACAACAGATACGGCTGGAAGATATTTATATATTGTAAGAGAAACGAATGACCTTACAGTGTCTTGTGGTAATGGTAATTGCACATTCTATAATACAATTACCATAACAGGGGATGCAGTTGGGGGAGTTTATCCCGATGACCCAACCGTAGGATACAGATTAGCATTGTCGAATGTGGCAGTATTATATGTTCTTTCGGGGAATATGTCTTATGTCCATTTGGGGATGTCAGACTATGCCCTTACAGTGAGTAGAGTCGCTTCAAGTGTTACATTTGTAGGATACCCAAGTTCAGCAACAGAAATTAAAAGAGGCATCCATCTATATATGTATAAATCCTCAATCGGAACCGCAACGGGACATTATGTATTTATTTTTTATCCGAGTCATTACCTGCGAGAAACTACTATTAAAAAAGACCCATCTTCGGCTACTTGGTTAGAAAATGGTATGGACATATCGGGAGAATTTTATTGGCACGATTTTACTATTGTCGTTCCAGGGATATGTTGTGTAGGTCAATTCGCCCCAAGAGTTTATATTATAGGCACAATAACCTTTTCATGCCCAACCGCATATAATAATGATTTTATCGATGTTACAAAAGTAAGAACAATTAATATCAGGGCGGTGGATGTTTCAGGAAATCCATATACTGATATTTTATTTTCCATAGAATATACGGGTGGTGAGACAAATTATAATAGAATAACCAATGATATTTTTAGATGTAGAAAGACCGATGCTACTGGTAGGCCACATCTCACACAAACAATTATCAGAAATTATAATGCATTATTCACCGTATCCCAGATACGCAATGAAATGAGGGCTTTGTTTGTTCCATATAATATAGGGTATCTGAAAAGTGGAACGGGGTATGTTCAAATTTCTGCTGTCAGTCCTACAATAAAAATCTGGGCAATGAACGCAGGCATTGTAAAAACAGTGACTCAGGCAATGGCATCTGACTATGGAACCGATGCAGTTCCTATTGATATTACAATTCCAGCATACACTGTCCCAGAAACATTCCAGGATAACATTGCCGTCCTCCGCAGAAAGAAATCTACCGATACCTGGATACCTATCAGACTGATGGATGCTAATAAACTCGGTGTCGTAGGGCAATTAGTGGCAGACCTTGAAGTAGAATATAAAAAAGAGAGTGATACGGCCTGGACCGCTTATGTTCCTATCGCAGCAGAATGGAAGGAACAAGGACATGGCTATTATTCCCTTAACATAGGTGCGGGAGAATTTACGACCTCAAACGTAAATTACATGGTGAAGGTCAGGGACATTCTGAACCTATCCCATGTCTACCAGTGTGCGGTGGAGGTCAATGACGATTCTATCGATGAACTGATGGACAACATAGGCACACCAGCGAACATAGACGGCGGTGGTGCAAGCATAGCAGCGAATATTAAGAAGTTGGCGGATGATAATGGCGGTGCAACCTTTGACGCCACAACCGATTCTCAAAATAAAATATCTGCAAACATTGGCAATCCTTCCGCAAGAACGAATTTAAAGTCTATTGAAACAATGCTCGGAAATCCAGACACTGCATTAAAATCGATTTACACAGATATGGCAAAAGAATTATCGGTTACTGGTGTTAAGACCGATACGAACAACATCCGCACCGTAGATGTTCCAGCGATAACGGGAGCCATATCGACATCGGAGGGAAATATCCGTGGTTCTGATTCAGACGACCTGAAGGTTATTTCCGACCAAATAGACGGTGTGGCTACTAATGCGTCAAGTGCCGCCGGTGATGCATCGGCGATTAATTCGAGACTACCATCTGACCCAGCGGATGAAAGCGACATCGAAGGCGCAATATCGACCTCCCAAGGTGTAATTACTGGCGCAATAACTACCTCAGAAGGCAATATCGAAGATTATATAGATGGTGCAGTTGGGGATATTACCGATGCAATCACAACAAGCGAAGAAAATATCCGCGGAACAGATGACGATGATCTAAAAGTTTTATCTGACCAACTTGATACAGTTACCGAGAGGACAGAAAACCTACCAGATGACCCTGCAAGCGAAGCCTCCGTGGAATCAGCGATAACTACCTCTCAAGGCGTCATAACTGGGGCGATCACCACGTCGGAAGAAAATGTCATCGAAGCAGTTGAATCGATAGACTTATCATCATTGACAACGTTATTAAACGATATAATGGACATCTTAGAAAACAAACTCGAATGGCACGGGCAACAATTGTGGCTATACGACGATGCAGGAACCACCGTAATCAAAAAGTGGACATTCACTAAATCAGGCGGTGGTAATTTCACAATACAAGGAACTGGTCCAGCAAATCGCGGAAATCAGGTGTTATAAAATGTTCCCACAACAAGGACTCGGTATAGGATCCCAAATCGCTTCATACGGTTTGGCATCATACGTACCTCAGCGAGAATGGTTAGATATACTCGAATTCACATTATATATAGATAGGACGGACGCTTTCGTCCTTGAAAGGTGACGCAATGCCCGACGAAGACATAATGCTCATAGATGCATACGTGCATAGGGAAGAAAGCCTTTCCTTGTCGCTTCTGTCGTCGTTGGATTTCAATCTAACCTTAGAACGTGAGACAACCGTTCAAGTCATTGTAAAAACGCAAGAAAATCAAGAGGTGGATTTATGAGCAACGTCGTCGAAGAGGTGCATGTGGGTGACATCGGAACAAAGTTCTTGGTAACCGTCAAGGAAGGCGATGACCCAGTGGACATTTCTGAAGCAACTACAAAGAATATTATTTTTAAGAAGCCGAACGGAACATCAGTGACAAAGGCAGGTATTTTTGAAACTGATGGAACAGATGGTAAGATTTATTACAAGACGCTTTCTGCGAGTGATCTGGATGTTGCAGGTATCTGGACGATTCAGGCAAGCATTGTTCTTCCATCACTTGGGACCTGGAAATCATCGATAGGTAATTTTAAAGTCTATGATAATCTTTGAGGCGAAATATGGCTATTGAAAACTTAAATTGGTTGGGCGAACAACCAAATCTATCTGCGGCGATGGCTTACGCAAAGAAACAAGGATACATATCAAGATTGGCTAATCGTCTCGTTTATGTTCATTCGTCAACAGGAACTATAAGGGTGATCACCAAAGGAACTGAAACAATTTTAACACCAGCGGTTAGTGGGTTTACGGGACAATTTGAAGACGCTCAAGGAAATACGGTAATGGTTGCAAACGGTATAATCGTTGCTATTATACCTCCTGTACCACCGCCGCCACCGTAATGGAGGGAGAAATATGGCAATAACAGAAAAGGAATGGGCAAGATTTGAGAAAATCGTCGAGGCAAAAGCGGCGGCGGGCGTCGCAAGCGCAATAAACACCCACAAAAAAGAATGTTCGGACGAAATGAAGGAAAAGTTTATTCCTCGAAGCGATTGCCAAACGAGACGTGAAAGATGCCAATCTCGGGTGCATTCACGTATTGACAACGATATAAAGAAGCCAAAGGGTAAGCATGTATGCGCGGACGGGGAAAATTGTGGCGAGGAGGAAAGCGCAATCGTGATACACTTTAAAAATAATTCCACCAAGTATATCGTTGGCGCAGTGGTCACGATTCTTACTGAATTCATATTAATAGTTGGTGGTCTTCTTGCATATTTTAAGATAATATGAACTATACACCATTGGTGATTTCCTGCGGGTGATTAACTATTGCTAACCCTGTTTGCCGCAGATTACTGACAAATAGCCAGTAGGCCGTCCATAAGCCATTTTGCGATAGGTAATTTATCATCATATTTACGGCGCTATTTCTGTCCCGATCAATCTTATTACCACACTTATCGCAAATATATTCCCGTTTTTCTAAAGGCATTTTCATCATGTTTCCACAACAACAACATTTCTGGGATGTCTTGTATTCGTTGTTTTCTATTACTCTTTTACCTACGAGTTTTGCCTTGTAGGTTAGAAAACTAACAAATCGGGAAATTATTCCTGTGTTGTGCAGACTTCGATGTAATCCTTTTTGTCGCTTATCAATTTTACACATTTGTTTTGGTGATAAATCACCAACTATTATCGTATTTGCTTTTGTATTATCTATCACCTTCCTTGATAATTTATGAATATTATCCTTCATTTGATTAGAAGATTTTTTTATTAATTTATTCCAAACATCATTATAAAATATCCATTTTCTACTGTATTTTTTGCAATGATCTTTTCTGCTTTGAATATCACTCAATGATTTTTCCCAATATCTATCAGGTCGTTGTATCGTTGTTTCAAAAAATTTACCTGACATATTAACCGCGGTGTGCTTTAATATTCCCAAATCGAACGCTTGGTATAATCCATTATCTGTAAATTCATTTTCCTTAACGTCATAGGTAATAGATAAAAAGTATTGTTTACCATTTTTATAGACATCAACTTGGTATATTTTATCGAATATGAATTTTTCAGGAATTTTAAAGTTGAGTTTAATTTTTGATGGATGTTTATGTGATAATGTTATTATCCCCTTATTTAATTTAAATCCGCTTTGATTATAACACATCGTGGTAAAATGTTTTTCACCTTTATAATTAGGTTGCTTCGATGTTGCATCTTTTTTTATCAACGCAAAAAAGGATTTAAAATCGTTGTCAAGATTTTTCAAAGTCATCTGTAAAACTTTACTATAAACCCAACAATATTCTGGATATTTTTCCTTAGTTTTAGGTAAACCATTTTGTTGTTTGTTGTAATCTAAATATATACCTTTTACAAATGCTTCCTTTCTTTCTGTTAATGCAAAATTATAAATCAACCTGCATTTTTCAGATAACGCAATAAGAACCATTTCCTGTTCTTTTGTTGGTGATATTTTTATTTTTTGTGTCAATTGCATGTTAATAAGAATTATATTCGATATTTATAAATTTATCATTCGTTTGTATGACAAATAATTTAAAATACTTGCACCGTTATATATATCATTATGCCAGTTATGTTTTGCATGGTACAGGACATCAATGATATATTGGGTAAATATTCATCTGATAATCAAGTCTGGATAATATCTGGTGGGAAATTCGACCCCAGTATGGTAGAAAGACTTATCGCGCGAAAGTCAAAACGCATTAACGAAGAGCACGGGATGAATTTTAATCCAACAACCGTCACTGATGAATATCACGATATTGTTGGAAATCCAAGAATGCCTCTCGATAAATATCCAGTCATATCGGTAACCGAATTGTCGGTTTATGACGGCACAGAATACACACTCGCAACTCAAGGTCGTGATAGAAACAACGACGATTATTGGCTTGAGAAGCCGAATTCTGGTATGGTACGATTTTGGGATACACCAGATGTCGGAACGGAAAGAGTAAAAACAACATACATATACGGGCATTCTGAAATACCTTCTTATGTGGAAGAATGTTGCATCTTGATGACTGCGGTCGATCTGGCAACTTCAAGAGAATTCCAAGAGGAATGCAAAGAACAAATAAACAAATGGGAAAAGGTAATAGGCGGTTGGATGTCCCGCGTGGAAGAATTGCTTAATACAAAGATTCGCCATAAAAACCTTGCCGTTCATACGATAGGAAAATGGCGGGATGAAAGCGTTGTTTCCGAACTCGAAGACATGACGGATGAATAACTATGGCGGTAGACGACATTGACCCACGGAAGGTAGTCAAAGATTTTATACTTGCAAATTTCACGATAACAGGTTGGACAACCAAAGTTAATGAGGCGTATTTTGAGACGAATCGTCAAGACGAACGCCAGATATACTTGACAGGAAAAGACGGTAAATTCCAACCAATTACAAACTATCAACAAAGAGATATGGATAGGTCGTCGTCGCCTACAATTTATCAAGCGTCGATTTTTGTTCATGTATCTGGTTATAACGAGGATATCCGACGTGAAATGGTGCATGAAATGAGACGCATTTTCCAAAATACGACGTTATCACACAATCCTACCGATTATGTAGATGATCTAATAATTGAGAACGATTGGGCGATTGATAAGAATAAAGCAAACGATTGCCTAACATGGGTGCAAGTCTTTGAGGTCACCGTTTTGTGGTGAAAAATATTTATATAATAATAATTCGCTTCAAAGATTGATTGTTATGTCGAACAAAGAAATATTAACTCTATTATCGGGAAGCGAATCGACACTTATGCCAACGGGATATGGCGTCGTTATGGCAAATCTTTTACCACGTCTTGCGAAACGTGGCTGGAAATGTTATCACGTCGGTTGGCAACACAACGGAATGCCGCAAGAATACGGCGACGGAAAAGGTGGGATATATCTTCAATTGAACCACGGGCTAACGTCGATGCTCGACCCTGCCTTCCCAGAAAAGTTCCCGCATTATTTGAAGACGTTTAAACCCGATTGTGCATTTTCACTAATCGATTATTGGTTTACGGAGGGATTGATAGACTATTGTAATGAGGCAGGCGTTCCTTACGTGAACTATTTCCCCGTCGATGGTGACCCGTTCTATACACCGTGGCTTGATATGATAAAAAAGACGCATACACCTCTCGCAATGTCAAAATATGGACGTGATGTGGTCACGAAAGCGGTTATGGATTTTGGTCGAGGTGGATGGACAAGACATTTCGGAATGCCACATCTATACCACGGCGTTGATCTGGATACTTTCAAACCTCTGGCAAGAAATCTTAGAGAAGAAAATCGCCAAAACTTCTTTAAGAAAAACCCAGATACGTTTTGCGTGGGTGTCATAGGCAAGAATTGTATGAGAAAGCAACATACAAAAGTAATAGATGCTTTTGCCAAATTCGCCAAGGATAAGAAAGACGCCGTTATGCTTATGAAAGTTGGCGACCCCGCAAATAGAACAATGCAAGGAAATAACCTATACGAATACATCAAGCAAAAGAAGATCGAACAAGGAAAGGTATTGTTCATCGACCAAACGGATAAACTCGATGACGGTATTCTCGTTTCACAATTGGCGGCTTTCTA
Organism: Sulfuricurvum sp.; assembly: GCF_041651515.1. Lineage (GTDB taxonomy): Bacteria > Campylobacterota > Campylobacteria > Campylobacterales > Sulfurimonadaceae > Sulfuricurvum. Next base: position 28,518 of record NZ_JBAZJF010000009.1, on the reverse strand, counting down.
TAATTTGTTTGATGTTTATGCGTCATCGACAAGTGGCGAAGGCTTCGGAATACCAACTGTGGAGGCGATGGCTTGTGGCACGCCTGCGGTGATCACCGATTATACATCGAGCGCCGAACTTGTAGGCGACGATAGAGGCTTTTTAATCCCACCTAATGATTACGTCATGGGCGAATACAACATACGGAGGGCTATTGTTGACGTTGACGAAATGGCAAAAGCCTTCCAGTATGCATACGACAACAGAAGCGAAACGCGGAAAATGGGAGAGGCAGCCTTCAGATTTGCAAAGAAGAACTTTGGGTGGGACGACATAGCAAACGAAGCCAACTTTATCTTGCGAAAGGCGGCTAACGAACGTATGGAGGTGAAAAAATGAAGCGATACGGAGCTGATTTTTTCGACGAAGAATATTTTACCAAGGATACGAAGTCAAGTTATGGCTTTTCCAATCCTCGAGGTGGATATACTCGTGAAATATATTTGCCTTTCAAGATCGAACAATGCGCCCAAATTTTAGACATGGCAGGATATACGTTCGGTAAGAAGTTCGGTAAATCACGATTGCCAAATAATGTCTTAGTTCTTGGATGTGCCGTCGGCTATCTTGTCGAGACGTTGCAAAAGAACGCAAAGGTTGACGCAATGGGGATAGACATTAGCGCATATGCGATTGGTCGTGGCGTCAACGAGGGAATAAAGAACCTGTTCGTAGGCGACGTTTGCGAACTTGACAAGAACAACATAAAGGACAATATGTTCGAACTCGTCATATCTATGGAAGTTCTTGAACACATTCCAGAAGACGACGGGCAACTATCAAAAGCAATAGATGAACACATAAGGGTAACCAAGGACTTTCTTGTTGTAAGCACACCGATAGGAAAAGAAACAAACGAACCCACAATATCGATAGGTAAGAATAAAAATCCCTCTCATTTCAGTCTTCATTCTCCCAATTGGTGGGCAAATGAATTTGAGAAAAGAGGTATGAAGACGTTTCAGCAATTCGAATCAAAAGGCGTTTGCGTTATCGTCTTCGAAAAACCATGCACCAAAACGAATTAATAGGATACAATTCATTATTCCAGAAATTCGTGGAACATCATAAAGGTACATTGTTGAGGAACGGTTCCTCGCCGATGCAATTTTCTGTTCTGTTAATATCGGGCATCACGTATCGCATGAAGTTCAATTATAAATGCAACATCAACGGCGCCCGAGTGATTGCAAATCTTTATAGAAACACAGATATGGATTTCGCCCATAAAATAGTTACCTTGAAATGCGAAGATTCTTTTTTATCCGTGTCAATAGATTTAAAATGTCCTGATCTGGATATGCCGTATGAAGCATTTGTCAGATTATGGGTTGAGGACACTGTAAGCCGTGTATTAATTGATTGTGTATCGATTGAATGCATCGAACCAGAAAAGCCTAAACCTGTGCAAATATTACCTATTATTCAACCACAACCACAACCACAACAAATAAAGGAAGTCATCGAAGAGGTCATAAGAGAAAAAACACCTAAGAAAATAAATAATTCAAAAGAAATAAACGTATTAATGGTGGAAAATTCACTATGCACACGGGCGATAAAAGAGGCTCTCGCATTAAAGTCCCATGTGGGCAAAATAGTGATAATATCAAGATATACACCCGACAACATCACAATTCCTGGAATTACAATTTACAATACATCGATGGACGGACCCACGATGGCGAAACATGTAGAAATAAATAACATAAACGTTATACATTGTCATAACTTTCCAGACGAACAGGCTTTAACGGCAATACAATTGAGAAAGAAGTATGATATAAGCGTCATTCACGATAGCCACGAATTGGGTTATTTAAAACCTTATTCGAGGAATTATGATCTTGTCAAGAAAGAGGAAGAAATCGCCAACAAGCAATCAGACGGAAGGGTTTACGTTTCATATCCGATGCTCTATTACTACATGGGCAAATACGACGTGGACATAAATAAATCGATTGTCTTGCATTCGATGCCGTCAACGTTGCAACTACCTAAAAAATTCGAACCAAGACTTAATGATAAATATCTTTGGGGCGTTTACGAAGGCGGAATGGGAGGGTATCGTGATTCTACGGACGATTTTAGCGCAATAGCAAAACGTGGAGCCAAGATAGATGTTTATCCCACCTTCTCTGCAAAGCCTTCCAAATTATACAATATCAAGAAAAAACTCCCATATGCCGAACTAATACAAAGGATGGCGAAATACGATTTTGGTATAATCCCAGATGTGCCAGTAGGCGTCAAAGAAAGAACATCTACTTTCTCAAATTGCACAAACAAGTTATGGGATTATATCGCTTCAGGATTACCAGTATTGTGTAATTACGGTTTGCAAAAGTCTCACCGTGATATTGTCGAAAGCAATTATATCGGCGGTGAAATTAGCAATGGTTGGAACCGTGAAACGTTAGAAGCGTGGCGGAAGAATGTTGCATTGGTAAAACATAAGTTCGTCATGGAGAATCACATTCATAAACTCGTAGAACTATACAAGATATGTATCGAAGGTGTAAAATGAGAAAAGTTCTATTCATTTCGGCGCATACAGACGACATCGAACTTTCCTGCCCGATCATGGCTAAAAAGTTGGTCGATTCTAAAAAGTTCGATACGATGCATGTCACCTTCTCACCTTGCATTGTAAGTTTACCAAATGGGTATGAACCGACTGCTACCATCAAGGAATGGGAAACAGCGCAACGATTGGTAGCAATAAAGACGCATAAACTCTATGACTATCAAGTGAGAAGATTCAACGAACAACGACAAGAAATATTGGAGGATATGGTAAAATTAAAGAAGTCATACAACCCAGATATCGTCGTTGTTCATCACCCAGAAGATTTACACCAAGATCATGCGCAGTTAGGCATCGAAGCAATGCGGGCTTTTCCGAAGGCGACAATCTTCTTTTATGAACATCACAAATGGACAATACCCGAACCTAATTTTTATGTATCGTTCGACGAAGACGGGTTGGCATTCAAGATTAAAATTGCCAAAATATACAAATCACAACTCGAAAAATTCGATTACATACAAGCGATAAAGACCTTGTCCTCATTTAGAGGAATGAACGCAAGGAACCTAACTATGAAATATGCCGAAGCGTTCAAGATGATAAACGGAAAATGGGGTGATTTATTTGGCTAAGCATGACGAACCTATAGAGTGCCCTTATTGCGGTGAGAAAATCATCGTCAAAGGAAATCCGAACCAAGTTACCTGCCCGTCTTGCAAAGGACTGGTATGCGTTGGGTGCCACCTATGATAGTTGGGCTTTGTTGCGTCTTGAATGAAGCCGAAATCATAGAACGATTCCTTCTCTATAATCTTCCGCTTGTCGATAAGATGATAATCGCGGAAGGCGGGGTGATCGGGCATCCGTTTACTACACCAGACGGACATTCCATCGACGATACGTTATTAATCCTTAAAGCATACTTGCACAAATACCAGCATAAGATGGTATTAATCACAAACGACCCAGATGGAAAATGGCTATCTAAACAAGACCAACAAAACGCAATGCTCAATCATGTGGAACCTGGCGATTGGTGCATTACATATGGTGCAGATGAATTCTATGACCCCGATATGAGATTAAAACTTCAAAGACTTATCAAAGAATATCCAGAAATCGGTGAATTTGTCCCGTCGGTGATTAACTTTTGGGATAAAAATAAAATCTTTGTAGATAAAGAATCTGGTAACATACGAACTATGCAACGTCACCAAAAGTTTTTCAAGTATCAGGAATATATGTATTATGTCAATCATCCAACGATAAATGACGGGGACAATCGTGATACTTTCTTTAATCAATACTACAAAGACAGGAAACTATACCTTGACTTGAAGGAGGGCGACGCATACAAGTTTAACTTAGTTGGAAAGATTGCGAAGGAAAGCGACCCCGTGATTTCGGTGTATCATTATGGCTTTTGTAGGAATAGATTGCATCAAGTTCGAAAGCACATCTATTACCTAATGCGGGACCGAAATATGTCCTTTGAAGACGCAATAACATTCCTTAAGAAGAAAACCAACAACGACCCCAAAGTTATTTTTGGCTACATAGAACAAATACATAACGCCGCGGATGTCGTCTTGGTCGATTACGATAAAGCGCACCCGTTGAGTGATTTTGTCTTCGATAATGAAGACGTTGATCTGGACAAAATCACTAAGGAAGTTGGTACCTTTTCTGAAATTGCAAAGAAATAAAATTAAATACTTATAACGGTATATATATCGTTAGTGGTTAAAATGATTGACAAGCAACCTAAGATTTATACCGAGAAAGACCTTGCGAACTTGACAAAGAGAGCCAAACTTCTTGAAATCGTCGAAGACTTAGAGAAGCGCGGTGCTAAGGTCGACATGACAAAGTATCCATCGAACACTTTGAAATACCTGCGCCAAGCGGTTCTTGATGCACAAAAGCAACTCGAACCCACACCCGCACCCATTGTCCCTCCTGCGCCTGTAAAAGCGCCAGAACCTCCGAAGCCGATTCCTCCGATATTGAAGTCATCGACGCCTCCGCCGATGCCGGTGATCACCCCCAAGCCCGTTCCCGCACCTGCACCAAAAACAGCGCCCGTGACCCCTCCCGCTCCCGTCCGCGCACCCACACCAGCGGTCGCACCCGCACCCGTGCAAGCGCCGAAGCCTGTGCAAGCGCCGCCAAAGCCTGCCGTTCCGAAGCCCAAGATCGATTGGCGAACTTTGCCTGAATCGACGCCAGAACAATTCGTCCGCAAGGCATATTGGAAGATTCTTGAAAGGGAACCCGATGCGGGCGGTCTTCAATGCTATGTTTCATACATAAAGGGGAACATGCCTCGGGAACAGGTAGAAGGTGCATTGAAATCCTCACCCGAGTATGCCGCGTTGCAAAGACGCAAGCAAGCCTCCAAGTAAACAACCAAAAGTTGTTTCATAAATTCTTCGTCGCATAGTGAAAACTTTCTCGGTATAATTTAGGTGTCTTGCGAATGGACGGTATTAATTTTAACACAATATATATTTATATTCTGGTAACGATTTTATTTCACTAATGATATAATAAAAAGGTGAAAAATATGGCAACTGGTGGTCATGCATTTACCGGTGTTACGGGCAAGATAACGACAGGCGGCTCTATTGAAGGATACGTCGAAGCGGACTTTAAACTCGAATACGACATGGACAAATACATCGAGCAGGGTTCGAATGTTGCAATAGATCATACCTTTGGGATGAAGAAGGTCACGGGCAAGATAACGAAGGCATGGGGCATCACAACGGGACAGTTATATGACTGGTTCAACAACAAGGAAGAGAAGCTCATCGTCTTCGACCCCGGCGACGGCAACAATACCTATACCTGCTCCGGGTGTTCTTTGAAGTCTTTGGGTTCGAGCATCAAGGCAGGGGATAAGGGCGCATTGATGCTTAACGCTGACTTCGAAGGGTTGAACTGGTCCTCCACGGATAATTCATCATAAATCACGGTCGCAACATCATAAGGACGTGGTATAAATGTCGTCAAAAAAGGCAATGAGCTGGATAGAGGTCGAGCTGGACGTTCCTAATCGAGTCATCGAAGTCAATGTGGAAGATCTTGGCTTCAAGTCTATCAACGAAAGGGGCGAAGAGGTGCCCTTAAAGACGTTGAACGTTAAGGACCTTTCGAATGACGACGTTATGATGCTGCAAATAGACCCCGACCTTGAAAGGGTGTCTGGGTTTATTAATGATGCAAGCACACCTAAGGGGCAAATGTTCGGTATTTTGCTCACGTATAGGCGCATGTTGAAAGGCAACCCGAATCTTGAATTTACCGAGAAGCAGTTCAGGAAATTCTCGACGACAAGGACGGGGCAACTTGCGAAGCGTATAAACGAAGCGATCACCAACACTCAAAAAAAATTAGAGAATTCGCCAAGTCAGATGAAGGACAATTCCTCGCCCAAGTAATGCGTGAAAACAACCTGAATCTAATAGAGTGGAATCAACTTGACACAATAGAGAAAAATACGTTGATTCACCTAACATCAGAACGCAATCGCAAAGAACATTTGAACAATATGTAGGCGAAGATATGTCCGAGGTACTTACTCTTGCAATAGCCATAAAAGGCGTAAACGATTTTACCGACTCGTTCAATCAAGCAAGGAACGAGATAGGTGGACTTCAAGGTGTCGTTGCAGGCGTAGGCGCTGGGATTGCTTCGGCAGGTGTTGCGATTGCGGCGGCTGCAGTAATGGCGGGCGTTGCATTTAGTAAAGCGTCGATAACGGCAGCCTCCGACTTCGAACGTGAGATGGTAAAAGTCAAAGCAGTGAGCGGTGCGACCGAGGAAGAGTTCGACGCATTGCAAACAAGCGCAAGAGATTTGGCAAAAAATACCGAGTTCGCCTTCAAAGATGTTTCCAATTCTATGATAATATTTGGTAAAAGTGGTCAAAATGCAAATGATATAATGACGCTTACGGCACAATCGGCGTTATTGGCAAGAGCATCAATGACCGACCTAAATACCGCAACTATGATATTAGACAATGCTATGGATTTATACGGATTTAAAACCGCAGAAGCAGCACGAGTATCAGATATTATGACTTATGCGGTAATAAATTCTGACCTCACAATGGAAGGATTGGGCGATGCATTATCGGCAATAGCCCCGATCACAACGGCGGCTGGGATATCCTTTGAAGAGGTGACGGCTGCTTTATCGACGTTGGCTAACTCTGGTATGGACGTTTCCACCGCTTCGTCAGGTTTAAGATTATCGTTGTCGCAATTATTAGACCCCTCCACAGAAGCAATATCGACAATGACACGGTTAGGACTTGAATTTAATACTTTCACAATCGAAGGCGAAAACGCAAAAGAATCTTTGAAGTCTCAGATTCCTATCTTGAATGCCTTGCAATCAGAACAAGCGTCGTTAGAATCGAGTACCAAATCTATCAATGACGAAATGGCGGGCATAAATTTTACCATAGGTGCAAACAATCAGCAAATACAAATCCACCAAGAAGCGATAAACACGATAAGTGGTATGTATTCGGCTTGGGATGACCAGATCGCCAGTTTAAGAAGCGACATGCTTGGTCTCCAGGATTCTATGTCTGCGTTTTCGCTCGATATGAAGAAAAACAATCTCGAAGTTATGGAAATACGTCAACAAGCCGATAGAGAAGGACGTGACCTGACCGAACAGGAACAATCAAGGATTAAACAACTTGAGGAAGCGAATGACGAACTAACGATACAAAGAGAGAAGGCAGGGATACAACAGGAAGAACTTGGTAACAACATTAAGAAGCTCGAAGCGGATAAAGCCGCACAAATCAAAGAAGCCGCTGCTTCTGAAATATCGGCTATTGAAACGTTGCAAGCGTCGAATCTTGCATTAGGTGCCCAACGTGACCAATTAACTTTGAAGTTGCAGGAAAATTCTATTGCACAACAACAAAATTCTGACCAGTTAGCATTGCAGGAACAAAAGGTAAAAGACTTAACGGCTGCAATGCAAAACGGGGTAACAGGCGTCGTTAGTCTTACCGAAATAATAAAGCAACTTGAAACATCCGGTATTTCCTCTGCTGATATGATCGAACTATTTGGAGCCCGTGGTGCTTCTGCAATGTTGTCTTTGAAATCGCAAGGTTCGGATGCCTTGGGAGCATTTACAACCGCATTAACAACGTCTCAAGGTGCAACTCAATCAACTGCAGATATCATGAGCGGTACAATGGACTTATCATTGCAACAAACGAAAAAAGGTTGGCAAGATTTAGAGATTGAAATAGGTAATATGTTTATACCGGTGGTTAAATCGGTTCTTCCGTTATTGACATCTATAATACCGAAGTTCGAAGGTATTTTAACTATCTTGCCAAGTGTCGCAACGGCGATAAATCCATTGGTGACATCACTCGGAAGTATTGTCGAAATGTTAATGCAAGGTTCGCCATTGATGACAATGTTTGGCGATTCTACATCTGGGTTAACACCGATATTCGATCAACTTGCGCCCGTTGTTGATAGTGTGGGCAGTTTACTCGGTCAACTTGCAGTTCCTATGGAACAACTGGGAAAACCGATGATGGCATTATTGCCCGTCGTTTCTGGTTTGATAGAGGTAATAACTGCAGTATTTCAACCGATAATGGCTTTGATGCCTGCCATCCAAATGCTTGCGGGATTTGTATCGAGCGTTTTGCAGGTAGTCCTTCAAGCGATAACGCCAATTTTCACGGCACTTGGTGATGTCCTGATTGGGTTAACACCACTATTCGGTGCAGTCAACAACGTTATAATGGCATTGAAGCCTCTACTCGATTCATTGGCTCCCATAATTGGTGCAATCTTGACGCCGATAATAATGGAACTTACGGGCGTTCTGGGTATGTTAACCCCAGTATTCGAATTCGTTGCAACAGTGATAAATGAAGTAGTTGTACCAAATATTTCCTTCCTTGTCGCCATACTTGTCGAATTAATGCCCATAATAATGGCTCTAATTTTACCCACTGAAGCATTAACATTAATCTTTGAAACGCTCACACCCATTCTCGAAGCGTTCTTCCCGATACTCGAAGCCCTTTTACCGTTGTTCACTTTGTTTAATGATATTCTTGAACCGTTTATACCCATCATTGGACAGGTCGTCGAAGTCTTGACGCCTCTTCTGATAGTCTTAACGTATCTATTGACGCCTATTGGACAAATCGCTTTATTGATAATGGGCGTTCAATTGGCGATTGAAGGTGTCGTATATCTTTGGGACATGTGGTCCGACCAGATGGATACTTCTGTAGCCGCTTGGATAGATTTGCTTACACCAGTTTATGATTTATTCTGGGACATCTATGACATAGTTATGGATGTAGTTGATGCAATAACCTCCGCCGTCGATAAAGCGAGTGATCTAAAAGACACAGTATCTGGCGGAATTGGAGGTGCAATTAGCACAGCGGGAGATATTATCGGATTCGCTGAAGGCACTGGCGAAGAAGGTGTTCCGGCAACAGGACTTTATAAGTTGCACAAATCAGAAATAGTCTTGAACGCTGGTGAGTCAGCACAATATCGCCAACAATTATCCGCCGGTAATGTTTCTTCGAAGAACATGAATATTGGTAACCTTAACTTGACAATCAACGCAAATTCCGAATCCGAAGGAAAAGCCGCCGCAAAAGGATTCCTTGAAGAACTACATTCCGCAATCATACGTGGCGATTACGAGGTGGTATAAATTGGTGATGACTTGGGAGGATGACTTTCACGATACGACGAAGATAAAGCCGAGCACTGATAAGCGCATACTACAATATACCGCCGAAGGTTTGATAAAAGCAAATAAACTGGCGCAAGAATGCTTAATGGTCTCTGACGCTGAAATAAATACATTTTATTCTGCAATAGTTCTTGGTGGCTCGTCTTCAATAACATCAGACACACCCACTTTTCCAGTAGGTCGAAACAAAGCTGCGAAGGTGATCACCAACGGCGGACCAGTTGCTGTGTTCAAGTATTACGTTTCAGGAGCTGGGTTATGCGTCGGGGGGTGGAACGATTGGAAGGCTTCGTTCTATCTTCTTATAGATGCAACCATTATTGCCGGGGATGTCGATGTAGGATTTTATGCATTTCAACGGGCGACTGACGATTTCGCCACTGGCTATGCAAGTCTTCCATACGCATACATCGGCACGAGTTCTGGACAATTTTTCAAGGTTGTTCCTGACGGTAATGGTATTGCGATTGATTCCGAAATTGCAATGCCGACATTAGCGAAGACGCCACAAGGCGAATGGGTAAAAATGACAATAGAAAAATCAGGCGACAGGATACTTTATCACGTATTGAAAGAAAGCACATCCGAGGAAGAAACGTCTGATATATCACCAATCTTTGAAGACTTCGACGGACCTGTCTGTCTTGAAATCTTATTTACAGGCGGCGTTGGCGTCCATACCGTTTACATGGATAGCCAAAGACTTGAAACCTTCTTAAATCAAAACGACGACGAAATACAATATCCAGATCACCAACAAGAATTCGAAACAATCAATATAGCCCCGTCAAATTGGTATCAATGGGACAAGATAACGTTGGTTAAATCTGGTGAATCTATCCCTAATCGCAAGATGATAACAACGACCGTCCTTAATAGTGTCGGTGTGCCGATTGCTGGCTATGAAGACTTGACCGCGGCGGAAATCGATATCCACGACATCACTGAATCCAGTATATCTTTGCTTATCAAATTTAGAAATGAAGAAGGATACGATAGCCCGATACTTCAGGACTTAAAGGTAACTTACTTCGTGACTGGGGGCGAAGTATCGTTGGCGGTAACTGAAAATACATACAACGACGACATAATAACCCCAATCGTTACCAAAACTGGTTATCGCTTGACGTTCGACGCAACTTCTGTGGAACCAGAGGACCCAGACGTAACTGTCACCCATTATTGGTTCGATTTTGGGGACGGGTTGAATTCTGGATGGATTACTCATAACGTTGTCAATCACGTTTATAACAAACATTCCCAAAATGAATTAAGCGGCGTCTTCGATGCAAAGGTAAAAGTTAAGTATAGTAATGGCGCCGTAAGCGGATGGTCTAATACGATTGAAGTAAATGCCCAGAATTCTGCACCAGTTGCTCGATTGTGGGTTAAGCCTCTTGTATCAAGATTGTCTGGGGCAGGCATTTCTACATTATCGTTTTTCGGTAATGATTCGTATGATGTCGATGATAATGGATATATCGCTTCAGGAAATGGCTATCGTTTCGATTATGGCGACGGAACACCCGAAGCCTGGCAAACTTCACCGTATGCACAACATACATACAGTGGGGCGGGAATCTTCGTCGTAGGTCTAACAGTTAAAGACGATTTAAACGAAGCCAGCGACAAAATACTTATGAAGATTAAAATTTTGGACTTGTTGACTGCGACCACCATTTCCTTCAATAGACATCCCAGACAGGTAGATGTCGATTTAAAGTCCGATTACCAGATCACTCAAAATATTGGTGGAGGATATCCAGATGTCGAAGGCTTGGGAACGATGAACAAAGTTCTCAAGATTGCTGGACAGGCGCATATGACAGAAGCAGATATAACCTTGATGGAAGGTTATGTCATTGGGCAAACGCTTGTAAGATTTAATTACTTCGATGTCACCGGAGCCACCAAAGAATTCACTGGCTATATTTTATCTTTCAACCACTCAAGACGTGGTGGATATATCGATGACGTTCCGTGGACAGCAGTGATTCAATACAAGAGTGTTTAATATGTCTTTGAAGGTAAAATTAACCGAGCAAAACGGGCAAGTGTCATACGTTTACCCGTCCCGTATTGATGTCAAGATTAGCGAAAACGCTTCCACAGAAATCACGTTGACTTTCCCAAATGCTGGTGGTTTGAATACGTCGATAATGAGATTTGATGATCTAATCGAAATAGAAGAGGAACAATAATGGTAGTTTTACTCGATAAATCAGGAACAGCATTATCAGATTCGGTCGTGGGCACTAATACTACCTACGGTGCGAATTATTCAACTGATGGTGGAGCACATTTATGGACTTCGTTTTATACAAGTGCCGGTAGCAGTCAGAGATTTGGGCAATCTCTTTCTGCTGGACAAGACCTCACAAAAGACTTCCACGGTATTATGCATATAAGATCACCAACTAATCTTATTAATGCTCATGCCAATTCAATAGGTTTTCTGGGATTTTTTGAAGCGTGGTTATACGCTGATGTTCTCGGAGTATCAGTAGATAGGACTGGTGCTCTAAGGGCTCGTATCGATTCGCAACATGGGATATATCATAAGGACGAGGACATGGGATATTCGTTAAGTGATAATACATGGTATACATTGATATTGAGTTATAATGGAACATCCAAAAAATTAACTGTTTATGTATATGACGATGCAGGAACAACGTTATTGGCTTCATATGAAATAACTGCGGTCGTTGACACAGAAATAAATATAGCGGTATTAGGTGCCAATAACAAAAATATTAATCCGGATGCCAATTGTTGGTATGGCACGCCTGCAGATTGGTCACAATTACCGACAACAACCTGGTTATGTGATTCATTATATGCAGAAGAAGGTGAATGGTTTCCTCCTGCGCCACCCGTTGTTCAAACCGACCCAGCTTCCGCCATAACATCGACGCAAGCGACATTAAACGCCACAGTCATCGACGATAGTGGCGAAGATTGTGAGGTTTGGTTGGAATATGGGCTTGATACAGGTTATGGAACGGAAACAAATCACGAAACACAAAAGAGAATACCTGACACAATAGCAGAAAATATAACGTCTCTTGACCCAGATACTACATATCATTTCCGTGCTGTGATCATGAATAGCCAAGGCACAACATATGGCGCCGACGGTGAATTTGATACACCTCCATTACCAGCAATAGATACAGACGCAGCGACAGATATTGGTTATTTTGGTGCAACCGTAAATTCAGAGGTAACGGAAGATTCCGCTGAAGATTGCGAAGTTTGGTTTAATTATGGAAAAACTGTAGGATATGGTAGTTCAACATCACATCAAACAGGCAAAAGAGTTGGAAATACTCCTTTCGCCGCGTTGACAGGATTGGACCCAGATACCACATATCATTACCAAGCGGCTATCAGTAACAATCAGGGCGCAACTACTGGTTCTGATATGACGTTTAAGACGGATGAGCAACCTTGCCCGACGATTGAAACGCAAGCAGCAACCGATGTAGGCGATACATACGCAACAATTTCCGCCGAAGTAACCGAAGATTCTGGCGAAGATTGCGAAGTTTATTTCCAATATGGTAAAACTTTGTCGTATGGTTCAGAAACGACACATAGAACTGGCAAAAGGGTTGGAAATGTAATATCAGAAACAATAACTGGTCTCGATGACTTGACCGTTTATCATTTCCGCGCAGTGATCACCAATACCGTAGAAGACCCATATGGCGACGATTTGACTTTTGAAACAGAGTTAACCCCGCCAACCGAGGTCGACGATAGAATCTTTAAAGGAAATGTTTTGACGACCAAGATCACCCCTAAATCTGTCCAGTTCGCTTGTTATGATGTCTTGCAAGCATTGAACAACGAACACATTCCGCCAAATGAAGGAAAATATGCCGGCACAGATGCGGGCGCAATCATCAAAGATATTATTTCAAATTCTGGTCATGACATCGATTCTGGCGGTATCGACATCGAGACGGGCGTCATAGTTGACTCAATCGATTTAACAGATAAATCCAGACTCGAGGCGATAAAATTATTATTATATCTTGTCATCGGCGGCAACGACGACGGGACAATTTACCACATATACGTTAAAAATGATAGTGTGATATTTGCACCCCTTCCAGATTATGAAAATCAGGAACCAGCAGTGACATTAACCGATGCCGAAATCACCGATTTATCGGTTGAAATAGATGGCTCCTATTATTTCGATTGTGCAACAGTTGTTGGTGCAAATGGTGTCCGCGCATACTATCCAGGAAAATTAGACCCAGAGAATAATCCAATACCTGATTTCCCAGATAACCCAAGACACAAAAATATATCCGATACCTCGCTCATCGGTGTCGATGCTTGTTATCAAGTCGCCCGTGGATGGGTGAGAGCGCACAACGAGATACCAAAGAAGATAACTGTTAAGTTCGTGCCAGATCGCTTCGATTATTTTCCAGGACAAACGGTAGAAATCGATTCGGCACGATATAACGCCTATGGTAATTTTATCTTGCGTGAACTGGCTTGGACATACGAACGCAAGAAGACTATGGCATTTACATTGTCAAGCGTCGAAGTATTGAAGCCTACAACGTATATTAAGCCGTAAATGTTCGATTATCTATCCGCTTGATATGGACGACGTTCTCGATGATATTATCGAAAGCGTTATCATGCGACACAACAAACAATTGATTGAAGCCTTTGACGTTCCTTATCATTTCGGCAAGCGTTCCGCGTCTTTCACTATCAAGATTAATGGTCGGTTCGTCAAATATAGCAATATCTATGCCCGAGATGCTTTTCAACAATGCAAGACGTACCGAAATCGCTGCGACAACCTGCTCGCCTCCAGATAGTTGGTGGAAAGATTTACCGTCAATGACTATCTCATAGTTGTTCGTCCACGTCAGAATGGAATTAGTCTTCGTGATGTCGTTAAATATCATGTTCGCCTCATAGTTGATATTTGCGACATATTGTTCCACCAGATTTTCAGGTATCTTCTTGACGATTTCGCGGACATTGTTGATCATGGTCGTCACTGCTTCGTATGTTGCGATTTTGTCCTTTAGTTCTTGCGCTTCTTTTGCCTTATCTTCTTTCTGGTGTATTTCTTCCATTGTATCTTTCAATTTTAACCTGAAGTTGTAAATATCACGTTTTATTACCTCGTTTTCCGAGAACGTCTTCTGGTATGCTTCGTTTACGGCATTAAAATCTTCTTGATTATAATCTTTGGCGATTTCTTGCAGTTCTTTTAACTTTGTATTATACATCTTGAGACGTGCCTCGTTTTCTTGTAATGCACCAATTCTCACCTTTTCGGCTTGAATAGTTGCTTTTAATTTTATTTGTTCAGAAGAAAGCGGTTTATATTTTGATATTTGAGATTCGAGACTATTCAACTTTAACCGCATTGCGTCAAAATCGGGCATATCCATTCTTAACATCGCCAGATCGCCCTCTGTTTTTAATAAAGCCTCTTCGTTGTGTTTCAGTAAACTTTTCATTTCACCGAGACTTCTGCATTGTTCTTTGGCTTGTTTTGCATACTTCAATTTTTCCTTAATGACATTTAACCGAGCGTGCAACTTTTCGGAATCTTCTCGCAACCCAGATAATATGTCGATAACGGTGTTTTTTATATTCTGATTGCAAGCGTTATGTAATATTGGGCATTGACCCTTTTCGGCGTCTTCTTTATACTTTTCAAGTTCTTCAATCTTAGAATCAACCGAAGAAACGTCCGAATTTATCACGTTAAGGCTTTCCTGAAGATCGTCATATTTACCTGCGGCTTCCACAAATTGCGCCATGTCGTCAATGCGTTTTTGGATATTTTCACCGTATATCTCATTTTCCTTTATTGACGTTTCGAGGTTTTTAATATCGTTCTTGATATGCGTTTCTCTTTGAAGTTCAAATTTTACCTCTTGCGCTTCGTCTTCCAGTCTTTTGCACAATATAAGGTCCTTTTCGACAACTTGCAGGCGTTCTTTTGCTTCTTGCGTATCTGCGAGCGCCTCATTCAACTTGTCAATTTCACCTTTTGCGTAATCGATATTATTTTTTATTTGAGGTATCTGGATGTGGGCTTTTTGCTTTTCGTCCATTGTCTTCTTTTCTATCGTGATAGTTCGCAACTTTATGGTAATTTCATCCAGTCCTGCATCGGCTTTTTTAATGTCTTCCTGAATGACGACCGCACGTTCCTTTAATGCGTCGATGCCCTCTGCTTGCGTCCCTATTCGTTCGTATTTCATCTTTAAGGATGTCGTTGCCTCATTCGATAGAGTTGCGACGGGTAAAAGACGCTTGAACAAATCAGAATAAGCGTCAATGTTCAATATCGTATCAAAGATTTTCTTGCGACCAGAAGGCGGTAAAAGGAAATGTGATGTGTGCATACCTTGTGGAACGCATATCACATTTTGGCATAACGTCGTTAAATCTATTGCGTTATCTATCTTTAAGACATTATGCACCCATTCGGTGACGGCTTCTTTTCCGTCTGCGATTGTTTTACCGTATTTTGTTATGACTAAATATTCCGAGTTGCTACCAAAAGTCCTGATCAGGTCGTATGTTTCTTTTCCAATTTCGACCGTCAAGACGACCTTTCCTTTTTTCTCACCGTTCGATATGAATTCTGACGGCTTGTAATCAAGCGATTGGAACAGAAGCGCATTGATGCATTCCAGAATTGTCGATTTACCAGACCCATTTTGCCCGATGATTGCATTAACGCCCGGCAAAAAGTCAATTTCGGTATCCTTATGCGTCTTGATATTCTTGATAGATAGATGTTTAATCAACATCGTCAACACCTGCCAGTTTTTGGAACCTTTTCAACGTTGTGCCCGAATCTTCTGTTGGTGAATTTTTCAGGTCGATTATGAGTTGGGTTAAATCGTTCGAATTCGACAAAGACGTTATCACCGCTTTCTCAATTTCGTCGGTAGAACCGTGCAACGTTTCCGCCATTTTCATTGGTCGATAAGTCTTATCTTGAATTCTTAGAATCTTCGAAAAGTGTTCCAGTTCTTTGCGTATTGCGTTAATGTCAGGCTTTTCCAGTGATTCGCCTACCAAAGTGAACTCAACGATAGGCTCCGATAGGTTTTGCAAGCGTTTAACTATCGAATGATAATCTATCTTGTTAATATCGCTTTCAATCCTTATCATTGGTCGCTTTTTGGTTACTATGTGCTTGGCGTTCACGTTTTCATTGGTGATCACCACGTCGTAAAAGCCGCCTTCAAATTCTGATTCACCGATTGACGTATGTTCTGAAGAACCTGGATTAAATATGAAGTTGTCGATTTCATACGGTTTATGGATATGTCCCATTGCGATATAATCAAAGTAAGCTTTGAAGCGCAATAAATCGGATGCATCAATGTTACCAGAATTTGGGATTTGACCCATAACACCTGCATGAATCATCAATACGGCAGGTCGGGCAATTTGTTCTGGGAAACGTTCGATCTGGTCTTTCTTGTAATCGATGAACGCATCCAGTTCCTGTTTTGTGGATGCGCCTGCGTATTTCATTCCCCAAACGCATAATCTTCCCGTCGGTGATGTTAAGTCAAGAAATGTAGGACCGTCCTCTTTTCCGAAAAGCGCAATAAGCCCTTTGACTTGCAAGTATTGAAGCCACGACATTTTACCAATGATATGTTGGCTATCGTGGTTGCCTTCGATTGCAAGAAACATTATTCCTTGGTTGTGTGCTTCGTTCAATATCTTTTCGGTGATAGATAACGTCTCTGGTGAAATATCACGGCTATGGAAAATATCGCCCGCAATCAAGATAAACTTTATAGAATTTGCGACGGCGTAATCCAATATACCTACAAATGCATCATAAGAATCCTTTTCTCGGATGTCTTCGTTGTATTGCTTAAATCCAAGGTGCAAGTCGGCGCAATGTATGAAGCGGAACTCATTTTTGGGTTTGTTCGCTTTCGGCAAGTAGATTCACCACCCTATAAACGTTCCCACCGTTCTTTCCATTTTTCTTTTTTACCACGATGCACGTCTCACCGAAGTTGATGTTTAACATGTGTGCTTTCACAAAATGAGACGCCTCGCCCGATGTCATATGCAAAGATACTTTTAGATCGTTGGTCGTTTGCGACAACCAATGCCCATCGGTCGGATTGTTCACTGGGTCCTTATCACGTTGACCCGTTTTTATTTCTTGATAAAAGACCTTCATCAAAAGTATTTTATTTTTTACCACATTTTTTCTCATATGGCATCCCATCCATGCAAGAATTACAGACGTTCAATTCACCAAGCCCATAAATCCCATCTATATGCAACCCGATACCAGACTCTGGCACCATATTGTTGCATTCATCACAAAACTTTTTTTGTGTCTTTTGTGCCTTTCGCATTAAAACGCCTCGTATTCTAAATGGGCGAACCGTCATATAAACTTTGTTATAATTTCAGGTAATTTTTTTAATTTCTTCCAACAGTCCGCACATGCGCAGTTTTGTGGCGATTCGTTCAGAGGAAAAGCGGCGTTGTGCTTCTTGGATTTCCACAAATTTAACATACATATTGATCTTGACGTGGATTTTGGCGCCTTTGATATGTAGGACTTTTGTGCAAATGTACCTTATTTGGGCACTATTGAAGCCTTCAGATTTCAGAAATAAAACCAATCTTGTCAATGGGGTCATTTTTTGTTTGATTGCTTCTCGTTTTCTTACCATAAATCATCACCGAACGAGTTGTTTCCGACAACTACGGCTTTCTCGATTTCGGGTTTTCTTTCTTCTTTTGCAACGAACTTCTTTTTTGGTTTTTCGTCTTCGTCTTCTTTCTTTGTCGCTTCTTTTTTCTTGAACTTCTTAAAAGCAACGTAATACGGTGATTTTAACTTTTCAATGTTACCCCTTAATGTCATTGCATAAGATTCCACCACATCTTGAAGGTTTGGATATTCACGTCCCATGGTGATCATCTTGTCAAGTTTATGGATTGGAACACCGTTTGATATTGCCCATTTCTTGACGACCTCGGGAGATAAATCGAAAGCGCAAGATTCACCAGAAAAAAGCCTTCTGATTTGTTCATACTCGGAATAATCGACATCATGCGGTATAATTCGCTTCGTCGAACCTGTCAAGGCACATGATTGCAATGTCAAGATTGCCGACCTTACAGATATGCAACGTTCGGCTATCGTTGATATTGCCCTATTGTCCATATCAAGATGTTCTTTCCGTGCTATTTCCGTTAGTCTTCGAATGACATAATCAGTTGGTGGATATCTTATCTCCAAAGATATACATTTCTTTGATAAGTCATACGGTACGACATCGATATTATTGCAAGTCATAAATATAGGACACATGCTATTATCCACAAGCGTTCCAAGTGTTTCCCAAGCGTTGATGCCGTCCACTTCATCAAGCAACATAACAGTCATTTTGTCGTCAAAGGCGTTTAATCCTGTCTTATGGTATAACTTCTTGATGTCTGTCGCATTGCGGTCATCCGAGGCATTGACTTCAATGATATTTAGGTTGTATGTCGATTCAAGCGCATAAACTATGGACGTTTTACCATTTCCAGGTTCACCGAATAAAATAATTGCTTTCTTTGGCGGGACGTCACCTATCCACAAATCGAGAAAGTTCGATATGATCTGGATATCTGATTTCATCCCGATGTATTCTTTCGGTGTCCTTGGTTGGTGTTTTAACGCCCAATCCATCAATATCATCCCGTGAACGTTGCGCCAATGGAGGTCACGATGAACTTGGATATTTTCTTTGTCTTCTTGTCGAATTCATCGGCGTATCCAGCAGGTGCAAAGTTGACCTTTATAGTCTTGTTAAACCAGCCTTCATCGACGCGGATATCAGCCATTATTTTCCCGTCGATGACTTCAATCCTGTCCACAATTCCTACTGCGTTGTCGTCATTGAATGCTGGCGTAACTCTTGCATTTTTCAAAAGTTCTATCTTCGTATAAGGACTTATGACCTCACCAAAAAACGAAGGCTTGCCAACCTCGCCCACACATACCCGCATTAGTTTGCCGAATTTTCCCATTGTATCACCAAAGTTCTTCGTCATCGATATTTCCTTTTTCTATTCCTTCGACAAGATTTTCCCATGTTGCGTTCTTGTCTATTGCTAACAAGATTGTCTCAATTGACTTTTTAACTTTTCTTAACACCTCTTCATAATCAAGTTTAATGCCAAATTTTATTGGGTCATCACCATATTCCAAGGCTACTTGTTTATTTTTTGGCAAAGGATGACCCACTATTGCAGTAGCTGGGAAAAATATTGCAACTTCGTCCATACGGAATTCTTTATTGAATATGGTGTTTGAATGCGTCATTGAATCCCAATATAATGTTTCCGTATGCGTCTTCCGAGGTTCACCACATTCTATGGTATATTTTCCCGCTAAAATATCCGCTTCGTATGTTCGCATTAATTCGGTGATCTTGGTCTTGATTTCTTCCACAGGAATATCAGCCATGACAATATCAAAGAACTTTCTCATAAATTCTTGGATGATGAATGCAGTACCGCGCTTGACAAGGCGGACGCCTTTGTAGTGGATTTGGTCGTTGAAATCTTTGAAGACATAATTTTTATTTGCACCCCATTGGAAATATTTTTTGTATGTTGCGTCCAATTTTATCATGAAATAATGCTTATCTACATTTAGGGTTTTTTTGGCGAATTCGTCAAACGATTTATTAAGTTCTTTGCAATAGCAATCACCCATTTTAGTCAAGAACGTTTCCATTTCTCGACCTTTCAAGTCAGGAAGTTTACCAACTATTTTACATTTGCATGAATCGGTGTCTTGTCCGATGACAATGAGGCGTAAGAATTCTTCTGGGGTATTAAATGGTGCTTCATCTATCGGAACTTTTTGTTCTTCACCATGTTTCCAAAGTTCGTTTGTTCGCATGTTATAACTGTGAGATTCTATAAATTCTTTATTCCAACTTTCGTGATAACGACCACATTCCGTTATATCGCTTGCCATTCCACCGTGTGCAAGTCTGAATGGTCGTTTTCTTCCTTCACGACCTGTTCCATAAAGACCAGTTGATGACAATGTGCCCGATTTTGGGACGTATTTTAACTGGTCAAGAATTTCAAGGCGATCTTCCAGTTCTTCGATTTCCTTTTTGTTCTTTTCAGGTTCTTTATGTAGTTCTTTGAGTTGCGCCTTCGCCTCTTTTATTAATTTTTTATATTCGTTAATCTTGTTAATCATTTCTTTGAGAATTTCTGGTATTATCCCTTTGACATCAAGAAGATAGGAACGACCTGACGGAAATTTGGCAACTCTTAGTCCTTCGTTTTCTACCTGCATTAGTTCGGCGTCGTTTCGTATAAGCGTTTTATGATCGATGTTGCCCGTAAGGACTACCGCATTATATTCGCCACTATTATCAAGCTCGACCATATTTTCAAACATTCCACATGCGGCGTTTTCAGTTACAAATCCCCCAGCTTCCATTCCTGCATCTCGGATAATTGTGTCAATAGATGGTAAAATTTCCTTGTTCTTCAATCGATGCATTACTATGGCTTCCCATTGAAGCATCGGCATATTCCAACTTTCAAGATTGCATCCCATATAATCGCAAACCTCTTTATGGATTTCCAGAAGTTCGCCACATTTCTTCATAACACGGTCGGGCAAAATGCAATCCCACATATTGTATGCCATTAAAAATTCTGGATTCTTCTCATAAAGTTCATCGATGCCTGCCCGCTGGAATTTACCATATCCGAGTTCTTCTTGCCCCATCCATTCAAGCGCAGTTCTCCCAGACGCTTTTGCCGAACCTACGAACTTTTCATAAAATCTTTCCAAATCACCGATGGTAATAGGTTTAAAGATGTGTCTTGGATAATATTGCCGATTGCCTTTGTTCTTATGATTCCACAAATTGATGTTACCATTCATTAATTTTACCCGTTCAATGATGTATGAGTGGTCATAATCGCCATATTCTGCAATTGTAGTTATTGATAACGTTTCAAAGATTGATTTGAACCAGTTGAGTAATTCCCGTTCGTTATCTTCCCGATCACCCTTATAAAATTCGAAAATGTTTATCCTACAATTCGATTCAAGCGGTGGAACCACATCTTCGTCATGCTTAACGGCTTCGTTGACAAGTTCTTTATCCTTGAGCAATTTTTCCACGATTGCTTTATCCACCTTCTTCGTGATGCCCGACCATATTTCGCCCGTTTCAACTGACCGTAATGTCAAGCAACGTATTTCGGCACTTGGGTTCCGAGGTGCGGCAAATCCTTTAGTATCGCTTGTTTCGATGTCAAGGATATAATCGTTCGTTTGTATCTTCTTTTCGGGATTATCGACGGGGACAACTTCGCCAATGCTAAGGGAATACTTTCGATAAGGGATGGATATGTATGTCTTGATGCCATAAAAGTATCTAACGGCTTCGTGGAAATAAACGTCGGCTTGATAGTGATTTTTGAAGTATGAACGCAATGGTTGAAAGATTAAACCATAAGGATATTTTACGTATATGCACCACAATTCCTTATTGTCGATGAATGATCTTCCTTCTTTCTTGACTTTGACAATATATTTTTTAATTTCTTCGTCGATTTCTATTTCCTCTGGGTCTTCGTCTACCCAAAAACGAGGAATGCATCCTTTGACATGCAATTCCACCCTTTTGCGTTCTTCATTTACGCCCCAGATAATCGTGATTAGTTCATCACGAAAAGCAGTTTTATCCGTTTGATGTGGGTAATAATCTATCTTTGTTACCCGTATCAATTCACGGCGCAAATTTCCAGTTTTTGGCATTTTGTCACCTAAAATAGTTCGTCGTCGTCGAACGTTTGAGACTGGAATTTCTTTTCATCGATTGGTGGAATATCTTTAATGTCGTTGTGTTCTTCGTCGCAAAATCTTGGCGCAATGAAGATATTGGTTTCTATATTTTCATCCCTATATTTTATACTCATAGGGGCACATTTTTCGGCTTCGTCCGAACCACTTTTGAATTCGAGTTGTATTATATCACCTGGAAGATTTTTGATTAATGGCACCAACAAATTATTTCCGTATAATGATCTGGATTCTCCGGCACATTTCATCGACCTAAACGACCCTTTTGGTATGTATATTTCTTCCGATTTTTCTTCGTCTTTGGAATAAATTCTTAACCCGTTCCTGTTCATCGTTATGTGGATATAATTACCAATAGGCTTCAAAGAACTTAATAATTTTCTATCGATTGAGACCATATTATCGAATTCGAAATTTTTTGGTGTCTTGCGTTCGTCGGTGATTAATTCGCATTTTATGGTTTTGTTATCGATGAGTAATTTTTTATCTTTTAGTTCGATGACAATATCACCCTTAACTTTTAGGCAATCGTTTGCGTCGGCGATCTTAAACTTGGTGCAAAAATTATCCGACATTAAAACCTTCATCGACGACATTATCATGGCGCAATGACCAGAATCCTGCTCTTGGATAAAAATCTTGTCGTCTTGGAAATAAAGCGCAATGTCGTATATCAACGGAAATTGGTTGATAAATTTTTTCAATAGTTGAACGTCGACCACGGCTTTCATTTTAATCCCCTCAACCACATTTTTAAGGCATATAAGTCATCGTCCACGATAGAACAATCCCGCAAACATTCGGCAATAGAACCGAATAATTTGCGCTTGACAGGGATTGGTATTTTTTCGTCGTTGTTGACACTATCAAAGATATTAATCAAGATTTGAGTGGCGGAATAACCTCTTTCATAGTATAGCCTATTGATGTGGTTTTCTATTATCTTAAAGTTCTTGTCGTATGTTGCATCATTCGCCGCATTCGATACAATCGCAAGTTCCAATATCTTGGTATTGAATGCTTCGAGTATCGACGTGGTCGCCCGTTCGATTTCTTCTTTTGTCACCTTACCAGAAAGCGCCGCCTTGAATAGGATATTTTGCGCCTTTCTTGCGTCACCGCTTGACGAATTCGCAAGAAGTTCCAAAGCGTCGTCTTCAATCTTGATACTTTCTTTTTTGATTATCGGGTTCAAGATTTCCTTTATTGCATCTGGACGTAAACTCCCGAAATGGCAACAAACGCATCTGCTTTTAAGAGCGTCTA
The DNA here is from genome assembly GCF_041651515.1 of Sulfuricurvum sp. Lineage (GTDB taxonomy): Bacteria > Campylobacterota > Campylobacteria > Campylobacterales > Sulfurimonadaceae > Sulfuricurvum. The sequence continues at coordinate 5,013 of NZ_JBAZJF010000009.1, read as the reverse complement.
TGACTTTGTGCCCGTAATTGCAGGATAAGATGAACCTTGTATTTGTGGCATTGACCTCCATAATACGACGCAGAATAGCCTGTGATTTTGGGGGAAGATAATCGATTTCATCGAAGAATATAGTATTAAATGGTATGTCGTAAATCTTTCCGTCTTTTGTTTTGTATTCACCTAAAACCTGTTTTTGCGCCAAATCGATGACTTCTGTCCTTATTTGTTCGATTCTGGTTTCCGATGCATTGAATTCTTTGAAGTTCATATCCCAAGATTTACCAAATAAGTCTTTTAAGAAAGCGATTGCAACGGTGGTTTTACCAGTTCCTGGTTTGCCTTCAAAATACAAATGCGGACAGTCGCCATCGTCTATATGATCGTGGACTTTTTTCACGATGGCTTTTAATTTCATAATTTCGTATTCTTGCCCTTTGATGTCGTCGAGAGAATTCACCCGATATTTCTCATTGAAGTTCATTAGTTCACCAACTTGTATATTTCTTGGGCGGTCTTTTCGCCGATACCTTTGACCTCGAGTAATTGTTCTGGGGTTGCATTGCAAACCCCTTTAATTGAACCGAACTTTTCAAGCAATCTTTCCGCCAATTTGTCCGAGACTCCTGGAAATTTTATTATGTTCTTTTCTTTTATACTTATAGCATTATTAATACGTTTTGCGCGGTTGACATTTTTATAATATGCATCGAAGAGATACTCAACCAAATCCATATAATCGCGGTAGTCATCGACGAATATCGGAGGATATCCCATCAATGCTAATTCACCGACATACGATATTAACAAGTTGCGTGGTAATGGTTTATGTCTTGATTCCATATCTCGCTTTATTTGTTGCCAAGATTTTGTGCAAATGAGATAAGACGCCTTGACGTTCGGGTTTTTTCTCATTGCATTTAGTTGCTCATAAATGTGCTTGTCGTGGAACAAAGACGGGATAAAATCGTTGTCTTTTCTTTCTATGTTGATTGTTTGGGTATCGTATCGTTCACTCTGGTAATCACCTTCGCCCAATTTCAACTGAACGACCTCAAACCCGAATTCCTTGGATAAATCTATCATTTCGTCCAGTTCGCGGTGATCTATGCAAGGCTTTCTTTTGACGTATTCATATCCTACTTTTTTGAGGAAAAGGTCTTGCACATCGTTTATGGTAAATGTATCGCCTTTCAATTCAAAAGTTGGTTGCTTTTCTGCGATACTTTGCCGAGCGATTGCTATCCAGTCGGCGATATTGCCGTATTCTAATTTCATTTGTATAATCTTTGGCGAACTAACGAAGGTACTGAATTTCATATTTATTATCCCCACCATTGTCCTCGTTCTTTGCCACTTTGTGATGAATGAACCCGAGAATAAATCCGAGTTCGAATTCAGTAAATCCCTTTTCTTTCAACCACTCGGTTAAATCACCAAAATTATCAATCTGGTCCACAGTGATCTTCTTGAGGCATTCCTCAAAAGTTATGGGCATTATTTCGTCGAATGAAAACTGGTCAACCGTTCGCATAACGCCTATGAATTCGTCCACATTTTTTGTTTTCATTTCGTCGCCAACCTTTTATGTTCGTGACCTTTCCACGCTGAATGGAAACGGTCGCATTTTTCGGCTATGCAAAAGCCATTCCGTATAATTGTATTGCAGGAGGGTTCATACTTATAATCATTATTAAAGATATTGTCGAACTGTACCCGTCTTTCGTCTTCGTTGTGCAAGTCAACATACCCGAAATGTTTTCCGATATTGACGTAATGACGTTCTGCATCCTCACGGGTTTTACCAAGTCTTTTCATCCACACGGCGAAGGCGAAGCGCATATCATGATCAGGATTAATCGTCCGCAAGTTGTTGGCTATGCAAGGCTTCATTTTGTCGAGCATACATAATAGTAATTGCGTTTCGTCGTCTTGAATTTGACCAACGTCTTTCCTATTCGTCGGTGCGAATTCTATTTCCTGCTCAACCTGCTCGAAGTCAACATTAAGATAATCGACAAGTTGGGTTAACGTCATCATTTTTCCTTGGACTTCTGGTATGATAACTTCTGGATTGTATGCGTAATCGGTTATTTCCTTTATTTGCCATTTCAAGGATTGTTCCATTGTCAACGGATAACAATGACGCCCACTCAAATAGTTTTCACGATTGCAATGTGGTGAGTAAGGCATACGACATAATCTTTTTGGGTCTTTCATAACCTTTTTGTCCATCGTCGTCATCTTAAACTTTTTTTCAAAGAACAAATGCACACCATAGATTAATAACTTCAATGATTTACCAGAATCTTGGGAGGCGATATACTTGTATGTTTGTGGTTTCAAGATGATATAATTGGCGAATCCTTTGGACCCAGAATAATTGTTGATGAATGGTATATTTTCATTGATAAGGAAGTTGGTCATATTTCTGCAATCACGCAAGGCATTTTCCGGTTTTGTCGATTCGTCAAAATCTGAAAAAATGTTGTTCATCGAAATAGAAATGGGTTTTACCTTGTTGTTACTCATTGCTAATTTCGGATAACTTTGTGTCGATGTAAAACAGGTATTTTCACCTCTGGTGAAATCGAAAAATTTCCAGAAATCCTTAAATTCACCAATGAACCTTTGGACTGGAAAACCCACAGTTCGGGGATACATGTCGAAGTTGTACCGTTGTAATATCTTCCTGTAAATATCCCTTTCAACGTTTACCACCATCTAAATCATCTCATCGAATGTCCCGATCTGGCTATGGTTTGATATTGCAATCTTTGTGGCGCATACGACACCGTAATATTTTCCATTTATCAATTGTGGATTTTTCAAGCGTCGTCCACACCGTGTGCAATAGTGATCTATGATTTCTTCGGTCAAAATAATTCACCTTCGTCAAGTGTATCATTTTGCAAATAGACTTCTGCAGATTCGTGTGTATCTTGTATGCGCTTTTCAACTGGGTACTTCCAGTCTTCGTCGATTTCGAAGCCGATGGCATTTCGTCTTAAACGTTTCGCCATTGCTAACGTTGTTCCTGTCCCACAGAATGGGTCAAGTATTAAATCACCTTCGTTCGACCAATATTTAATGAACAATTCGATTATCGATTCTGGCTTTTGCGTGGGATGTGTCTTCCCTTTCGCGGAAACAATTCTTTCGCCTTGACTTGTGATAGATACTATGGCATAATTCTTTTGTTGTCCCAATTTGTAATTATACGTTAATTTACCTTCTGGTTTTTGCAACATACAAACCATTTCCCAAGCAGACATCCATTTTACCATCCTTGCCTGCGGTACTGGATTATTTTTAAGATGTGCAAAGTAATCCTTAAATTTATATTTGTATTTCTTTTTTAAATAATTCGACAAAGAATTTATCCTTTCTCGGTCAAAGTATGATATGAACATTCCACCAGGTCTTAATTTTTTATGACATAGATCGAGCCATGCTTCAGTGAATTCGATATATTTTTCCTCCGATTCAAAATGGTCCCATTCACCAAAATCACCTTTAATATCCGTTCCTTTGAACTTCATTGGGTTGCTTCCACGAAATATGGTAATTTCTGTGGATATATTATACGGTGGGTCAGTTAAAATTAGATCGACACTATTATCCTTAATAATGCCCCCCCCGTCCAGGAAATCACCAATAATTATTTTTTGTTCTATCATATGACGAACTCCATCTCAAAAGTAATTCCTTTCTTGCATTTTTGTGCCGTTGCACCACATTCTGCGCATTGAACTTCGGTAACATGAGGCTTCAAATTCATATCGGTATCATTTCCATACCATATGATTTTGCCTGTCTTATCATCTTGCATTAAATCCTTGACGCAATTAATATATTGCTGGAACTTTTCGACGTTGCCACATTCCGGGCAAATGTAGCCATATCTTTCGTTCTTTATCTTCTTATAGACTTCTGGATTTTGTTGTGCAAATGGCATAAAATCACCATAAATTATTGTCGTCAAGATCGTCGGTCTTTTCCTCTTTTGTTTCTTCGGTAATATTAAGTTCGTCACCGATTTCAGGCGAGAACATCACGATATATTTTTTATCCTTTGCAAGCGCATAACCCACGATACAAACAGTGGGTAAAAATATTTCGCAATCGTCGCCCAAAATCTTCTTTGCGTTGTTGATGTATCTACCAGAAAATGAGAAATATTTCTTTTCAGGAACAACGGTATAAAATTTCTTGTCGGTGATCACCGTTTTGTTTAGTCTTGCATACGGGAAAGTTCCTGATTTTAGAACTTCGTCGATACTATTAACGATGTCCTTGGTCATATCATTTCCAGGTGGACATATCCGTTCCATATAATCTTGCATTGTCTTAGTTATGTATTCGTCAAAGTTGAAATTGAACGGGCGGATAATTATGGTGTATTCTTTGGCGCATGTCATTTCGCCGATGTCTTCGCAGAGGCAATCTTGATATATATCCTTGAAAACGGCGACTGGGTTCAAAACAATTCCTCCCAATCTTCCGACGCTTCCTTGAAGCCTTCTGTCGGCATCGTTGATGTGTATTCAACCTCCGCTTTCGTGTAATCGTCGTATATCCCATGCGTCAGGAGGTATTTCCTGTATCTTGTATAAGAAATAGCGCCCCCGAATTGATTTAATATATCACGCTTCGAAGCGGAGCCTTTCTTCTTGACGTATTCAAGCAACTTCAATTTACCTTCCGAGTCGTCGTTCGATAAATCAAAATCGCAATGCTTCAATATAAGATCATCCCACTCAAAGATGGTCTTTTCCCAATCGAACATCGATTTTACTCTTTCGCGGTTTTTCTCACCAACTTTCTTGCACATTTCTTTATCAGTTATCATCGATAAAAGTTTTCTTCGGAAGCCTTTGTATGCGTCTTTGTCTTCAGTCGCCTTGGCGAAAAATAATGGGTAATCTTTTCCCAAAAGTTCGGGCGCAGAACGTCCATCGATTGCAAGAATTGGTTTTCCGCAGGTCATTAGTTCAAGCGTTGCAAGTGACCACGCCCCCCACC
>NZ_JBAZJF010000008.1:0-85400 GCF_041651515.1 Sulfuricurvum sp. | reverse complement strand
TCCCCGGTGTCAAAGGGCTTAACGGCTTACTTAAAGCCGCCTATTACAAAGCCGGTGATGTCTCTGGTTTTACTGCAAATACCAGCAAAATCTGGCTTCAACTCGACTATAAATTCTAAGATTCTCACCCATTGGGTGAGAATTCTCCTCCTTACACTTTAAAATGATTAAAAAATAACCAATAAATTGTTTTAATTATCACTCATTTACACTATTATTTTTAAAGACAAAAAAGTCCTAATAAAAGGAATTTATCATGAATGGCAAACTATATTTGATCGGTTGCGGACCGGGCGATGCAGATCTACTTACACTAAAAGCAATGAAAAGCATTGAAAAACTTGACATTGCATTAATAGACCATCTCCTTACGGATGAAATTATTGATCTTATACCCCCTACTACAAAAGTGGTATTTGTAGGAAAAGAGAAAGGGAAACACAGCTTTCCTCAGGATCAAATCAATACAATGATCACCGAGTACGCTCACCAAGGATACACTGTCGGGCGGCTAAAATGCGGCGATCCCTATATCTTTGGACGTGGTACGGAAGAGGCAATTTTTGCTTCCCAAAACGGTATTGAAACCGAGGTAATTCCCGGACTATCATCGGCTTTATCCGGCCCGCTTTCAGTAGGGATCGCCCCTACCGCACGAGGTGTAAGTACTGGAGTATCGGTTGTATCAGCACATTTATCGGGTGATCGGCTGAACCTTTCATGGATCCCGATGCTAGCGGTGAGAGATCACACCACAATCGTATTAATGGGACTTAGCCGTACACGACAAATCGTAAAAGAAGCATTGGAACAGGGGATCGATCCTCACTTGCCTGCGGCCATTATCTCAAATGCCACAACATCGATTCAAAGCTCAATCGTTACCACTCTTTGTGAACTCATTAATGCAGCAAAAGGGGCACCTAAACCGGCAATTTTGGTTTTCGGTGACGTTGTCAACTTGGCACAAATCCTCCCTAAATACCACTATGAACCCAAGGAAACACGTCATGACATCTCTTACGCAGGCTAATGCGGCGCGCAGTGCCAAAAGGCACAAAACCGAATCCATCAAAGATGCCTTCAACGCTACAGAAGCATGGGAACGGCTAAAAGGTTATGCGACAAGCGGCTACGCTTCCATCACCGATGAGGATAAAGATTTTGTCCTCAAAAGTTTCGGCGTATTTGATCGCCCTGCAACACCAGAGAGGTTTATGATTCGTGTCCGTATTGCAGGAGGTTCCCTCAGTGTAAACCAGGCAATCGCTTTGGCGGATGTATCGGCTCGTTTTGGACAAGATTACATTGACCTTACAACCCGTCAGCAAATCGAATTGCGCTATATCCGTATCGAAGATATTCCTGAAGCACTTAGGATGTTAGAAAGTGTCGGTCTCACAAGTTACCAGACAGGGGTGGATAATTTCCGTAACATTCTCCTCGATCCGCTGGACGGATTGGCAATGGATAATATTATCTCCTGCCATGGTATTATGGAAGAGATTCAATCAATATTTTTGAAAAATGATGCGTGGCTTACGATGTTACCGCGTAAATTCAATATCGGAATCAACGGTTCTCTCAGCAACCGATGCAACATCTTCGGTCAAGATTTTGCCCTCGTTCTGGCCCAAAAAGACGGAGTATATGGCTTTAATCTCTATTTGGGGGGACGAGTCGGAGTTTTGGCGCAAAGTGCGGATATGTTTCTCTTCACCCATCAGGCCTCTGCTATTTTTGAAAGTGTAGCGAAGCTTTTCAAAACATACGGATTCCGAGATAACCGTAATAAAAATCGTCTTAAATTTCTCATTGACTCTGTCGGTATGGAAACCTTTCGTGAGGCGATTGAAGAAGAATTCGGATATACATTGCCTCGCGGCGGAGAAACGCTCTGTCCTTTGGAGGGGGGAGATCATTATGGCAAAATTGCACTCAAGAACGGATCATTTGCCCTCTATGCTGCCGTCCCATCCGGTATTTTCAGCGGAACACATTTGCTTGAAGCATCCCGTATTGCGCAGGAACAAAACGGTGCGATCCGTTTAACAATTGAGCAGAATATAATAATTACAGGTGTCAAAGACGAAGATAAAGCACTCCAATCACCCCTTTTCGTCAAATATCCGAATCGACCTACCCCATATATGGCAAACCTTATCGCCTGCGCCGGAAGTGAACACTGCCCATTTGGTGTTATCCCGAATAAAATCGATGCCATTGAAATGGGGGAATATCTCTCGCGTGAAGTGCCAATTATCGATGCCAAAGTTCGTCTCTATTGGTCCGCCTGTATAAAAGGGTGCGGTATTCACGGGGCGGGCGATCTCGGCTTTGTGGGGTGCAAGGTTCCTAAAAATGGGAAAATAGAGCTGGGTGTCGACATTTTTATCGGCGGCAGTCTCAGCGGCGAAGGGGAAGAATCGAAACTGCTCTTGAAAGGGATTATTCTCGAAGAGGCAAAAGAATACGTCGCCGAATTGATGCATGAATTTGCCCTTTTACGTCACCCCTATGAGAGTCTGGAAAAATTCATTACACGCCTTCGAGCACGCTATACCAATCATGCCCTCGCCTTTTTGATGCGCTGGAACCGTCTAATGCGGCTAGCCGGAGAGGTAACCTTACTGCATTATAATCTCCAATCCCATGGAGGAAATCATAAAGAAGTGGATGAGATTTTTACCTTTGGTTCTGATTTGGTTCACGCAATCACGCATAAGCGCCCTTATGAAGTTGAAGATCCGTTTGTAGAGGGAAAAAAATGTTTTTATTTCGCTAAAAACGATCTCTCCCCGGCCTATGCTGCATACGCACCGATCATCGAGAAAATGGTTCATCCCGACCCGCTTAAGCGGTATCAGGTATTTACCGAAATCGTCACTGCGTTCGAAAAGAGTGAGCATGCACTCGGCTAATATGATCTCTACCGGATGCCCGTTTTGTGGTACAGGATGTGCCCTTAGTGTCGAGTGTACCGATAGCACCTATAAAGTAAAAGGGGATAAATCCAATCCTTCGACATTGGGAGAGCTTTGCTTCAAACCCATTCAAATGGCCAAAGCCCTCGATACGGCACGGTTGACTGCTCCGCTATACCGTCAGCATAAAAATGAGTCTTTTAAGCCAATCTCTTGGGATGAAGCGTTCACCCATATCGCCGATAATATCCTGCACCTTCCCAAAGATGCCCTCTATTTTTATCTCTCCGGACAACTCCTCACCGAAGAGAGCTATCTTTTCACCAAACTCATCAAAGGATATTTGGGGACCAACAACGTGGATGCAAACTCTAGACTCTGTATGGCGAGTGCCGTCGTTGCCCATAAAATGGTTTTCGGGAGCGACGGACCGGTCGGAAATTACAAAGATCTTGATGATGCAGAGGTCATTCTCATCAGCGGTTCCAACCCTGCCTGGGCACATCCTGTCATTTTTCGACGTATTTTGGCGCGTAAAAAATCTCATCCCGAAACCCTTATTATTACCATCGATCCGATCCGTACCGAAACCGCCGAAAAAAGCGATCTGTGGATCGGATTGAACAGCGGAAGCGATACAATGCTCTATAATGCCCTCCTCTCCGAGCTCTATCGACGGCACGCGTGTGATATCGATTTTATCCGACGTGCATCGGAAGGGTTTGAGCAAACTCTCGCCGAAGCTCAAACTATCCCGTTCGAATCCGCCATCAAAGCGTGCGGAATATCACAACCGGATGCGGAACAGCTCTTAGAATGTTTCGCATCGGATAAAAAAATAGTCGGACTCTGGTGCCAAGGGCTCAATCAAGCTACCGATGGGGTGATGCGCAATATCGGGTTTATGAATCTGTTTTTAGCAACAAGACGCATCAATACTTCCCGGGGTTGCCCGATCTCCCTTACCGGTCAGCCTAACGCGATGGGTGGACGGGAAGTGGGATATCTCTCCAACGGTCTCCCCGGTTACCGTGATGTCCGTACGCTGTCCGATCGGCAACAATGCGAAAACCATTGGAATCTTCCCGATGACACTATCTCCCCTATTCCGGGTATCACCATCACAGAGGCTATTGATTCTATCCTCGCGAAAGAGATCCAATTTTTGTGGGTAACGTGTACTAATCCGCTTCTCACCCTCCCCGATATCCAAAAAACACAACGCGCCCTTAATACGCCTGATCTATTTTTAGTCGTTCAAGATTGCGTAATGAGTGAGACTGCCGCCATGGCGAATCTGATATTACCTACCCATGCTTGGGGGGAGAAAGAGGGAAGTATGACCAATTCTGAGCGCTATATCAAACGGGTACGTCCCTTTAAATCTGCTCCCGATGGTTCCAAAAGCGATATTGAAATCATCTGTTCTGTCGCACAACAGCTTGGATTTAGAGACTTTAAGTATCCAACCGTAAAAGCGGTTTATGACGAGTATAAAGCTCTGACAGAAAATCGATTATGCGATCAGAGCCAGCAAGAGTACGACACGCTATCATATCAGTGGGGAGGGGAACGCCTTTATGCTAATGAACTCTTCGCAACACTATCGACTAAAGTCCAGTTTCACCCTATCGTATCATCAGCTCCAAGGATCAATCTAGATGAATTTATTCTCATCACCGGAAGGACAAAAAAACAGTGGCATACCATGACACGTACCGGATTATCCCGTGAGTTATTAAAAGACGAAGAGGAACCCTATCTTCTCATAAATGCACACGAAGCGATAAAGAGAGGGCTAAAAGAAGGAGAAAGCGTCATCATTAGTAATAACCTTGGATCAATTAGTCTTACCCTACGCTATGGCGTATTAGCACAACAACATCTTTTTTCCCCATTTGGGTATCTTCAGGCTGCAGCAAATACTCTAATTCCCGTAGACAATGACCCTATTTCCTTTCAATGTGCACTTAAATCTACTTATGTAATAATTAAATAATAAATGAACGAATTAACAATAATTTCACATTCTCTTCACAGAAGGATATGTATACTTTCTAATACGCTATATAAAATCATAAAAGGAATTTTTATGCTCACACTCCCTAAATTGTTAGCCGTTTTACTGTTAGTAGGAAATATTGTACTGGCGGATAACGTTCCAACGATACATGAAGTTTATCAAGCGGCGCAAGCCGGTCGGTTAGATGAAGCCCACCGCATGGTAGAACAAGTTTTAAAAGCTCATCCGGATAGTGCAAAAGCACATTTTGTAGATGCTGAGATACTGGTACGTCAAGGTGATGTATCCGATGCAAAAAACGAGTTCGAAACTGCCCAGAAGCTTTCTCCCGGATTACCTTTTGCAAAACCGCATTCGGTAGAAGATCTTAAACAACGTATTTCAGGAGTTTCTTCCAACGAACTTATGAGTAATACAATGCTCCCCTCTACACAATCAGAACACAAGTCATTTCCATGGATAATGATACTGCTTGGTGTTGCTGCAGTTGTGTTTTTTGTTTTGGTCATTCGATCACTATTTTCAGGTAAAACGAATGGGTACCCGTCTCAGGGGAACGGTAGTTATGATGCGCAAAGATATCCAAATCCTAATGGCCCATACAATCCATCCGGTATGGGTTCTGGGCAGCCTTATCCTAATCAAACCGGCGGCGGTATAGGGAGTGGAATTGCATCCGGTTTAGCGACAGGAGCGGCAGCCGGTGTCGGTATAGTAGCGGGTGAAGCACTCATGCATCACTTTATGGATGACTCTACTTCTGGCAATGTCGCTAATTCATCATTTGTTAACAATAATACTCAGCCCTCCAATTCTATGGATGACACCGATTTTGGTGTAACAGACAGTTCATCTTGGGATAATGAGGGTATGGATGATTCCAGTGACAATACATGGTAAACTGTCCCTTTTACTAAAATTATCGAGGCAAATATCATAAATCGTATCCAAAATTCACTTTTTGTTTTCCTTATCTTAATCTATATTCTCTTTGAAGAGTTGATTTGGAAAACAGCGGTCACTCCGGTGATACGCTATATATCAACTTTTCACCTTTACTTGCGGTTTTTAACGTATATCCAATTGCGTGCAGGACGGTTCACCGTCTTATTCCTATTTATGGTTCCATTTCTTGTTGGTGAGGTGATAGGTATCCTCTCAGGTATTCTTGCAGCCAACCTCTATATATTCAGCGCTGTATTATTATACGCTTGTAAAATTCCGCTCATTGTTGTCGCTTTAGCCATTCTGCATAGCGGGAAAGAAAAACTGCTCACATTCCCATGGTTTGCACTGTGCTACAGATGGATTATTCATCAATTGGATAAATTACATAACAGTACACTTTATATACAAACAATTCACCGTATTAGCAAGATTCGAGAACACGTCACAAGCCGCTCAGGAAAAATGCGTGTGAGGATTGTCCGCTACTATGAAATACTCCAAAAAAAAATTATCAAGAAAAATTAGGGTGAATGATTGACAGATAAATTATTAATATACCAAGCCTCTCCGTATATAACCAAATAAATAGAGGCTTAGCGCGACCACAAGAAGTATACCCCCAACAACTGAAAACAGATGTTGCACACCAATCAGCCGAACAATCGGCTGTGTAAAAAGAGGAGAGCAGAACTGCCCGAAAAAAAGCGACGATGTCAATATTCCTGCTGCCTTGCCCCGTTTGGACTGATGGGCTTGGGACAAGAGCCAAGCATTGGTTGTCGTCATCATTAACCCGCTTCCTAATCCCATCAGGGCTGCCGTTAAAAACAGATATTCAAAAGATGGTACTAGGCCAATGGCACTAAATCCAATCCCAATCAAAACAAACAACAGAATATACATTCCACGAAAACTCAAATGCTTTTTCAACTTACTAAAATTAAATGCCATCATGGCATTAAAGCTCATCGCTGTAGAAATAACTGCACCGACATAAACCCCTTTTGCGTGGAAATGCTCAATCATCAAAAACGGCATTTGGGTGGGAAGCATGTAAAAGATAACCATCAAGAAAAAAGCGCTCAAGTAAATGGGATATAGGCGGGGTGAAATCGGCTGTTCATCCGATTCTGAGATATAGGTATGCCGTTGTGGTTCCGAAATAAAAAAATAGGCAAAAGGGAAAACTGCCAATCCGACAAGATAAACTAAAAACGGCATGTGCCAATTATAATCAGCTAAAAAGCTCCCACCGCTAATAAATAAAATTCCTCCCAATGCACTAAAAGCCCCTTGAAGACTCATAAAACGATGCCTCTCATGCTCATGATAATAATCCGCTACCAAAGCCGTGGTAACAGTCATCATTATCGCAACCGCCAAACCAAGCAAAGCTCGTCCTGCAAGAATCATCTCAATACGGTCAAAAAAATATCCGCTTACTCCGCCTATGGAAAACAAGACCAACGACACCAGCAATAATGGTCTGCGACCGATTCGATCCGATAACACTCCAAAAAAAGGGGCCGTTATCGCGATCACAAGAGAAGGAAGGGTCAGAATAAGCCGTGCAACAATATCAATATGGGGAATATCAACAAAAACTTTACTGATTGAAGGCAAAGACGCTACGATAACAGTACCCGAAAGCATTGTTAACATACTGACCAAAAGAAGGGACAATGTGCGCATCGAAATAGGTAAAATCAAAATAATATTCCTTTAGCCTTCTATTGCTTATAACTGTAGAATAATAGCTCACCCTCGAAGAATATAGCTATAATGACCTCAAATCTACAAGAAAGAGTTATGAAAAATGGACTATCACTTAGCGCTTCTTTTTGTTTTTGCAGGATTAGGAATACTCTATTTTACCTTTTTATTTTTAAGTGATCTGACAAAAAAAAGAAATCTAAACAAAATAAAAGAACTTCCGTTTACCGAACAGTATAAATCCATAATTTCCAAAACACCGCATTACAATAAACTTTCTATGATCGATCAAACCAAATTGCAACGCTCCATTATCTATTTTATTCATACGAAAAAGTTTATCGGTATCGGCTTAGAAGTAACGGATGAGATGAAAGTATTAATTGCATTTTATGCCTGTTTGCTTTTACTTCATAAACAAACTGAAAATTGCTATGATAATTTAAAAAGCATAATTATTTATCCCTATTCTGTCATAGTCAAACAACTCCATTCAAACGGCGGCATTTACGCAAAAGAACAATTAATTATTGAAGGACAGTCAGCCAATGATACCGTTGTGATTACATGGCATGAGGCCAGACGTGAGTCTTACCATATGCGTCACAACAATCTCATCTTACACGAATTCGCTCATGAAATTGATTTTATGGATGGTGAAATCGATGGTATCCCTCCCATAGAACATTCAAAATATGACAGTTGGGTCAATGTACTCTACAAAGAGTTTAATACACTCAATTCGATAGTACTTAAAAATCGCAATTGGGGTAAATACACATTACTAGGTGCTTATGCCGCTAGTAATGAAGCAGAGTTTTTTGCGGTTGTTACAGAGCGATTTTTTGAATCCCCGATTGCTCTGAAACAACACTTTCCTGAACTCTATCATGAGTTTGAAGATTTTTATCAGATCGATACTGCGCAACTTTTTGAGTAGTATTTTTGCACGCTTATCAGAAAAAAAGCCATATCAGCAATATTGTCCCGAAGGTGAGATTAAACCAACTGCCGCCATCTTTAAATAGCATTACCAAAAGCTCATAGTATTGGCGATCAAGAAGTGTAGCAGAAATTAAAAGCTCTCTATTCGCATATGCAGTGATATCGGTACCCCAGATAAATGCAATAATCTCCGGAACAATAAAAAAGAGAATAATACCGAAAAAGCTCCAAAGCGTTTTTTTCGGTTTCATTGATATAAACGCTTTTTGAGCTGCTGGATTTTGTACGATTTGTTGTACTTTAGTTTTAATTTTTTGCTTCATATTAATGGAATATTAGCATATTAGATCCATAACTTCACACAGAATTCACACCATTTATCTATAATTCGCGTATTCAAAAACAATACCCCAGGAATTTCACTTGCATTTTACTCGATATAGCTTTTTAGCGCTGATTTTGGCCCCACATCTATTGGCTGCTCCATCTCTAAGCTTTAATACTGCGGTTGAGCAATTTATAGAACACAATTATGATCTTAAAATTGCACGCCAAGAAGCCGATAAATCAAAAGCCGATTTAACAACAGCACAACGTCGCCCAAATCCAATACTTTCCGGATCATACGATTATGTGGATGGTAATCATCATTTTAAGGATATGTCTCCTGCAGCCGCTGCATTAGCGACGCTTCATCTTGACCATCCGATTGAACTCGGTGGAAAACGCTCCCGCAGAATCGAAACGGCAACGGCAGGTATTGCCTATGCTTACAGTCTATTAGAGGAGACCAAAAGAGAACAACTCTTTACCCTGATTGATGCCTATTATCAGGTGCAAGCGGATGTTGCCGAATTGGATAATTCAATTGCCAACCGTCGTGATTTTGAAAAGCTACTCACTATTGCTGAAGCTAAATACAGTAATGGATTTTTGAGTGAAATTGACTTGGAAAAACTTCAATTGCAACTCATCGATTATGATAAGGAGGTAAATTCCAATACGGCAGCACTCTCTTCCGATACCGAAGCCCTGGCATTATTACTTTCCATGAAAGCCGATGATATAAATATACCCGCTATCGTTCCCCCCGAACCGTTCTTAAAATCAGTGAATGATCTGATATCGTATGCTCAACAAAATCGATCCGATTGTTTGGCGGCACAAGAAAATATCAAAGTTTCAAATGCCTCCGTCGAGCTTGAAAAAGCTAATGCTATCCCCGATGTTACCGTTGGAATCGAAACAGAAAACTACGCACCTACCTATGAAACCCTGTATGGAATAAGCGCATCAATCCCTTTGCCGATTTATGATCGCAACCAAGGAGCCATCCAAAAAGCTCGCATTACTGCGCTTCAATCCTCTACCCAACAATCAAAAGTTTTGGAACAAGCCGCGTCCGAAGTTCGGCAATCCTATATTCAATATCAATCGCAGCAGTCCATCTATACTTCTATGCAACACGGATATGAATCGGCCAAAAAACTCAAAGAAAAGCAAGAAAAAGTTTTTGCGCTCAAAGGAATTTCTATTCTTGAACTCCTTGATGCGCAGAAAAGCTACCGCGAATATCAAAGAAACATGACCCAAGCTGTTATTGGTTTACACGTTGCAGCAGCACAGCTCAAGCTTGCATCCGGATTAACGCTTACCGATTCAACACCACGATAAGATATACTTGTTGATAAATTTATTTTAAAAGGAGATGGTATGGAAATGCTAATCGCTATGGAATTCTTCTTATTTTTTATCGTAGCAGGTCTCTTTATTCTTTGGATATGGGCACTCGTAGACATCATAAAATCCAAATTTCAAGAAGATTTAATGCAAATAGTATGGTTATTGATCGTCTTCTTTTTGCCTTTTTTAGGGGTTTTGCTCTATCTTTTAATAGGCCGTTCTATGAAACAGTCTATACAGCAAAAGGATAATGATCCAACCTTGAGATACACTCATCTGGAAAAACTCAAAACGTTACTGGATAGCGGTGTGATCTCAGAAACGGAATTCGAAGCAGAAAAAGAAAAAATTTTGAATAGCTAATATGGCTTTCCTATTTTTAATAATTAATTTTAACACCTTTCATAAAAGAAAGTTCACACTAAGTTCACACTAAGTTCACACTAAGTTCACACTAAGTTCACACTCTTTGCACTAAACTGGTTAAAGATTTAGCGCTAAGGAGTACATTATGAACAAAAGCTTTACCAAATACGTTGTCGGAGGAGCATTACTCGCAACGGTATTTATCGACAATGCTTACGCCATTCCAAGTTTTGCCCGTCAAACCGGTTTTGAATGTACGGTTTGTCATACCGTTTTTCCCGAGTTGACTCAAACCGGGCGCGAATTCAAACTGCGCGGGTATACCTTGAGCAAGGGTGAAAAAAGAACTATGTTTTCTTCCTTATCCGCCATGGTAATGGCAGATGTTACCAATAATACTAATAACGATAATGGAAATGACGTTATCGCCAAAAACGGTGCTATTACCATTCCGCAAATCAGCCTATTTTTCGGCGGTAAAATCACAGACAAATCGGGTGCTTTTATTCAAGTCACGGACAGCCCTTCTCGCTATCTTCCGGAAAGCAAAGATTTGGGTAATGGCAATGTCCATCTGGATAACATGGATATCCGTTATGCGGATTCCTTTACCCTTGCGGACAAAGAGTTGATATACGGGGTGAGTGTCAATAATAATCCCTCTATGTCGGATCTATGGAACAGTACACCGGCATGGACCTTTCCCTATGCACAAACCGGTATGTCACATGCTCCCACTACGGGAGGAGCACAGGTTGATGGTTCCTTGGGGCAAGCTGTCGGGGGTGTAGGAGCCTACGCTATGTGGAACGATCTCCTTTATGCGGAGTTGTCTGTTTACCGCAGTGCCAAACCGGGCGGGATCATGGGTCTGTTCGGCTGGAAAAATCAAGGATTGAAAGGGGATATAGTAAATGATATATCACTCGTACAAGGGACAGCACCGTATGCCCGTGTAGCACTTCAACAAAATTTTGGCGATAATTATGTGATGGTAGGCGGATATATGATGAATACCAAAATAAATCCAGCCGTTTATGGTAATGCAGGCGGTCCGTTGGATCAATATAAAGACCATGCGATAGATGCCGAATATCAGTACACCAACGGCAGTCATATTGTCACAGCCACGGCAACCAAAATTTGGGAAAAACAAACACTTGACGGTAGCGTTTTAGTGTCCGGTTCCAATCCGAGTAACACCCTCTCAACAACACGAGCACGGGTCAGTTATTACTTTGATCAAAAATACGGTGCCTCTGTAGGGATCTTCTCAACAACCGGATCCTCCGATGCTGGTTTGTATAACACCAATACAAATTTTTCTCCTAACAGCAGCGGAAAAGGGGCAGAACTTGACTATCTTCCGCTCCAAAATATTAAGCTGGCGTTGCAATATACCAGTTATGATACCTTCAACGGCGCAAGCACTTATGTTGGCACCACTGATGGACTAATGCATAAAGCTTCAGAAAACAATAACTTTTACCTCCTTGCATGGTTTATGTTCTAAGTGAATCTCAAATCGAGTATCGGGCGATTGTGCCCTTTACTCTTACGTTTAACTCTCCTCATCAAAAACCCCTCTAATTCGCTCTACATATACTAATTTACCTCGTATGAGCAACTTGTAGTAATCATTGCAACATGCCTATTAAATTTAATCCTTTTAAAAATAGTTATTATAATAACTATTTAAGGGGTACTGCCTTACAATCCCGCTATCCAATCCTCTTACACACAAGGAAAACTATGAAGCGCTATTATGCCGCTTGGGTTTTGGGTTTATTATTGAATGCGCACTCCGCATCTGCGACTGTGCTGGCAACGGTAAATGGAGATGAAATCACCTCCAAAGAGGTGAATGCAGTACTCATAGAAGGGACACAGGGGAAATTTGATTCCCTCCCCTCAGAAAAACAAAATGAATTGCGCCAGCGGATTATCGAAGGGATGATTACGCAGGAACTTGTCTATGAGGAAGCTCAAAAAAAAGGGATTCTTGAATCCAAAGAGTATCGACAAGAGTATGATGCATTAGTGAGTCGGTTAAAAGTTCAATTGGCTGCTAAAGTATGGGAGCAGGAACAATACGAAGCCGTCAAAGTTGATTTTAAAGATGTGAAAGCCTATTTTGACGCTAATCCGGATGAATTTGTCGATAAAGAAAAAATTCATGCACGGCATATATTGGTAAAAAATGAAGAGGAAGCAAAAGCCATTATTAAAAGTATGAAAGGGCTTAGCGGAGAAAAACTAAAACATGAGTTTATTACCCTAGCAAAAGCAAAATCGGTAGGTCCAAGTGCTTCGCGAGGAGGAGATCTCGGTTATTTTCCCAGAGGACAAATGGTACCATCCTTTAATGATGCGGTATTCTCTATGCGAGAGGGGACGGTATCATCCACTCCGGTACACAGCCAGTTCGGTTACCATATTATCTATATAGAAGATAGAAAAGTTGCAAAAAAACTTAGCTTTGACGAAGTAAGAAATTTTATAGAACAACGGCTAAAAATGGATAAATTTAAGCTGATCATGGATAAAAAAATGGCAACCCTACGTGAAAAAGCCAAAATTATCTATAGCAAATAACCTCCTCTATTTACCCGCTTAATGCGGGTTTCACCCCTCTTTTATCCATTAATGTGATTGTATATTATAAAGAAAAACATGATTATTAATATAATAGTTATTATAATAACTATTTAAGGGATACTGCTTTACAATTCCACCATTATCACAAGGAGATTATATGAGCTTTGAATCGGATAATTCAATCGCCTTTCTTATTGCAAAAGCGAGAAATGTACTTAAAAATGAGTTCGAAAAAGAGCTAAAACCCTATGCTCTCTCCTATGCTCATCGTGTTATTCTAGTACGTCTGTGTGAAAAAGACGGTCTAACTCAAAAAGAGCTAGCACAAGATACCTATTTCGAGCAGTCTAATCTGACTCTAATGTTGGATAAACTGGAATTAAAAGGGCTGGTCAAACGCGAACAAAAAGAACACGATAGACGAGCCTATCTCGTCAAGATCACCCCTGAAGGGAAAAAACTACAAAAAGTATTGCTTCAAATGGGTGAAAGTGTGATGGAAAGAGCACTAAGCGGAGTAAGCAGTGAACAGAAAGAAGCTCTTTCCAATCTCCTTCTAACGATCTATGAGAACCTAAAAAACACATCATCTAATATCTAAATATTACAAAAAAACACACAAAGGAACTGAATTATGATAAAGTTATGTAAAGCTATTCTACCCATCATGGTTATGGGGATGGTATCATCTTGTTTTGCCGATACGTATCAAGACGCTCAAACAGCGTTAAAGAATAAAATGTATACGGAAGCAGCGACACAGTTTGAAAATGCTTGTGAGCACGGTAATGCAAAAGGGTGTTTCCAGCTTGGAGCACTGTATGAAAAAGGGGACGGCGTCGTACAAAATAAGTACAAGGCTGTTTCGCTTTACACACAAGCGTGCAATGGTGGTGAAACACACGGATGCAGTAATATTGCCTTGATGTATGACACGCCATAAAGGATTTTTGTGTACGCTAAAATACTCGCCGCGCTTTTTTTCTCCCTTTTTATATTAAGTGGGTGCGTCCCTAAGATCGACAAGGCTCTCCCTATCTCCGAAGGGTCGGTACGCAGCGATCTGGAAAAAAGCATTGTCGAGTTCGACGATAAAAAGCTTGTCAAAGAGTGGTGGAGAGGATATGGCGATCCGCAACTCGATAAAATCATTGACGAAACCCTTGCAAAAGCCCCTGCCCTTAAAAGTATCGAAGCGCGATACGCGCAAGCAAACAGCATTATAGAGTCTGTACAATCCCGAAATCTGCCCCATATCTCTGCCAATGCAAGTGTCCTGCGGGAACGCTTCAGCGAAAACCATATTTTTCCACCGCCGCTGGGAGGAGGATCATACAATCAATACCAGAATGCATTGGCACTGGATTACGATTTTGACTTTTGGAACAAACGGAGTTCACATATTTCGGCAGCTGTTAATGGAGCCTTGGCTCAAAGAGCAACCATAGAAGCGACCAGACTATCCTTGTCAAGCGCCATATGTGAAACCTATCTTTCGTGGAATACCGATGAGAAAAAGCTCGGTGTATTAACTGCCATGGAGCAAACCAATCGTGAGGAGCTTAGAATCGTAGAGAAACAGTATCGGTTGGGATTGATCGATGCGGTCGCCATCAACGACAAAAAAAGTTCACGTTTGCAAATCGAGCAACGCACAGAGGCACTAAAACGATCCATCGAAGGGAAAAAAGAGGCAATCTGTGTTTTGGGCGGTTTTCTCCCCTCTTATACACAGACCCTAAGGGCTCCCCGAATCAATGATGCCTTTGTTCTTCCGTTGCCCAAAGAGGTGATGCTGAATCTCATCGCGCACCGTCCCGATGTCGCCGTCGCTAAATACACGGCTCTGAGTAAAAGCCATACCATTGAGGAGACAAAAGCCGAGTTCTACCCCAACATAAGCCTCTCCGGGCTCATCGGCTTTACCTCGTTTAATTGGTCAAAATTCCTCGATCACTCTTCCTTTACCCCATCCGCAGGGATTGCATTATCGCTCCCGCTTCTGGATTGGGGAGAGAGAAAAGCCCATCTGCAAAACAGCGTCAGCGACTACAATGCTTCGGTATACGAGTATAACGGGGCTGTCATCAAAGCAGCCAATGAGGTGGTTGTTTTACTTAAACAGTCAAAATATCTAGAGTCGCAGCGGCAACTCCATGAGGGCGAAATGGACGCTAAAAAAGCGAATATGGTGATTACACATAAACAGCTTTTACAGGGATTTAGCACTAAACTCCCCTACCTCGCGGCAGAAAAAATCGTTTTTGAGGGGGAGATTGAAACGCTCTCTCTGATTGAAGCAAAATCGTCGCTTCAAATCGCTCTTATAAAAGCGTTGGGAGGCGGATACACCGATCAAGAGGATACCAATGCGAGCCGATAACGCACGCTTTCCATTAACAACCTTTCCATGGAAGAGGACGCTGCAAGAGTGGCTCACAATCGATGCCCCGGTTCTCATCTATATGGCTAAAACCATCATTGCCGCGCTGTTAGCCCTATGGATTGCAATGAAACTGAATATGCCCGATCCCAGAACCGCTATTTTTACCGTATTTATTGTTATGCAGCCTCAAAGTGGACTCGTATTCGCCAAAAGTTATTACCGTGTTTTGGGGACGATAGCCGGAGTCGGGATATCGCTTGTGATTATCGGGATGTTTTCACAAGATCCCCTCTGGTTCATTACCTTTTTTGCCCTTTGGATCGGTCTGACCACTGCGGCGGGATTCAAATACCGCAATTTTCAATTCTACGGGTTTGTTTTGGCCGGATACACCTTGTGCATTGTTGCCCTTCCCGTCATCGAGACACCGCTTGAAGTCTTTGACATTGCCGTTTCACGCTTTTCTGAAGTTATCATCGGTATCATGAGCGCGACATTGGTAAGTGATATTATTTTCCCCCGCCGGCTCTTGGATTCATTGATTACAAGTGAACAGGAACGGTTTCACAACATCCTCTCTACATTATCTGACCCCAAATCGGTTTTTGCTACCTTTGACGACGCCAATCCCTCTGTCAGCCGATTTTCAAACGGGGTTGTCGGACTGAATGCAATTCGGATTAACAGCAGTTTTGAGAGCGGAAGCGATCGAAAAGAGCGGCAGCACTACCAGTATCTTAATCACGAGTATATGAATCTCTCAACGACGTTTCATTCACTCAAAAGTATCATAGCAGCGATAAAAAATCATGAGAAAATCGAGGTGCTTAGCGCCTTGGAACGTCTGTATACTCCCATCGCATCCGTACTGAAAACAGTTCCTGAAACACTGTTGACGCCAGAAGATCTTGAGAATGTTATTCGAAACCTTTTAGTGGTTAAAAATACCATACAAGAATGTTCTGAATCAGAGCTCAAACGGCTCAAAGAATTGACAAATTCGGAAGAGGAAGATGACTTTATATCGGCAGCCTATTTGATTGGACGTCTCTTAACTGAGCTGCACAATCACTGTGCTACCTACCTCTCTTTGCTTAAACACCGGTTATCCGGCAATGCACCTCGTGAACTCAGTCGGATAGTACGGTTTTCGACGCATACCGATAATGTACTCGTAGCGCTCGCCGCGTTACGCGGAAGCGGTGTATTGCTTTTGACAATGCTGTTTTGGATTTGGACCGCATGGCCTTACGCTACACTGACCATTACTATGGCTGTAGTCATAGGATTATTGCTCGGGACACTTCCGAGTCCCCTCGATGGGGTCAAAGATTTTTTCAAAGGGGCGCTCATTGCTCTTATGGTTGCCGCGCTTTACGATTTTTACCTGATACCGGCCTATACCTCTGATTTTTTAACTCTCAGTTTGCTCCTTGCACCGACGTTAGCATTCATAGGTTGGATGACGACCAAGCCGAAACTCCCTATTTTTACCTTTGGATTTGTCTTTATGTTTATGAGTCAATGTGCCCTTGACCCTTATTATAAAATTGAGCCGACAAAATTTTTAGAGAGTTCACTGGCAGCATTGATCGGAATATTTTTCGGCGGTCTAGCCTATCTGCTAATCAATTTCTGGTCATGTTCACTGACGCAGCGCAGGGTTGCAAAGATATTACGCCGACAAATCATCAGACTGTGTGAGGGACCTTTGACTGTGGAGCGCAGTTCTCTGGAGAGTACCGGACGCGATCTTGTGCAGCAGTTTTCAACACAGGGGCGTTTGAATATGCGCTCCAGCCGCCTCGTGTTTGAATGGCTCCTTTCTACCCTTGAGATCGGCCGAGCCATTTTAACCATCCGACGAAGCCTTCAACGGCTCTACACCCAGTATCATCATTCCAGTATCGACACTGCATTAGAATCAATCAAAGAGTATTTTGAGTCTCCCTCAGTATTAGGACGTAATGAACTCCTTACTGCCCTGCACAAAAGTCTTCAGGATCTCCATTCAGCCCAAATGCCCAGCCAAAAAGGACAGATGAAACGGATAAAGACCCTCATTGTCGAACTTGCGCTCATACGTACTGTCTTACTAAACTCAGCAACATTTCCAGTTGTCACGGAGGATTCATGCCATTAGATATAACCTTATTCGGGATTCAAATGCCAACCCTTCTTCCTATTTTCGTTGTGAGCGCCGTTGTACAAATTTTACTTGACCGCGTGATGTCAGATGCCGGTATTTATAATCATGTTTGGCATCCCGGTCTTTTTCGCACAGCGGTATTTATCTGTCTGTTTACCATCCCTTGTTTATTAATTTATCGCTAAGGAACCGAAATGAATAACAATAGCAAATTATCAAAGCTTTTACGCTTTGCCATCACTTTTTTAGTCCTTTCTTTGGCCGTCTTTTTAGGACTTATGTTGTGGGACAACTATATGAACAGTGCATGGACACGGGACGGCCGTGTCAGGGCGGATGTTGTCATGGTCGCTCCTGACGTCGGAGGATTGGTCAGCCGTGTCGCCGTTGTTGATAATCAGGAGGTGCACAAAGGAGACCTCCTTTATCAAATCGATGAAGTCCGGTTTCATCATGCTCTGCATGAAGCACAAGCGATTGCCCTGACCTGTAAAGCCGAATATGAGATGAAAAAGCACCAGTCCGCGCGACGAAATGCTGCGGATGACGAAATTGTATCCGCGGAAAATAGAGACGATGCCCTCTATGATGCTCAAATGGCTCGTGCCCGATACGAAGAAGCAATGACACAGGTCGAAACTGCACAACTCAATCTCGAACGCTCTTCCGTCCGAGCCCCTACCGACGGATGGGTCTCTAATCTCTTGCTGCGAAAAGGAGATTTTGTATCGGCGGGCGAAAAGAGAATGGCGCTCATTACCGGCAATTCGTTCTGGGTCTATGGATATTTTGAGGAGCACAAACTCTCGTTGATCCATCTCGGAGATAAAGCTGAAATGAAGATGCTAGGAACAAAATATACCCTAAAAGGACATGTTGAGAGTATTGCCAGGGGAATTTCTGACCGTGACAATGTGACGGATGGACGTCTTTTGGCAAACGTCAACCCAATCTTCACGTGGGTTCGTCTTGCTCAGCGTATTCCCGTTCGAATCCATATTGATGAAGTCCCGAAAGGGATGACCCTCTCTGCGGGAATGACCTGCTCGGTAAGTATTATTCCATCCAAATCAAACTAAGTGCTATAATTCCAAATAAAAAGGTTATTTATATGCGCTTACCTATATTGATACTGATGGTATTTCTTATTACCGGATGTGCGCCGAAACCCGTAGTGCAGGCCCCTGCTCATTGTCTTACCAGTGCGCAGTTAAGTGCTTACAGTTATGATTATCTTTCACGTGTCGCAGCCCTTATGCGTTCCGATGCCCGAAGCATGGATGATTTCAACACGTTCATCGTAGCCACCAAAGGGACGGTAAATAATTATGCCGACGTTATCCAATCGAGTGTTTATCTGAGTAATGTCGTACGGTTTTTACCTATCCCCTATGCGGGTGAGGTGTGTAATGTTACGAAGATTGTTTCCAATACCGTACTTCATCTCAACAGTGCCGGTGTAGCACTTGACCGCTACAAAAAAAGCAGCAGCTCTTTTTTAGCGGCATTTGATAAACTCAATCGAAACACAGCGACTCCTGCAGAATTGTCTAAACTCTCCGTCTATGCCGACAGTACGGTGATGACAGATGCGCGAGAGCTTCAAACCGCATTGCATAAAATCTCCGTTTCCACTGCAGCGATGGCTATGACCGCACAAAGTGTCTCCAATGCACTTGAAACAACAGGCGGTTATTTAAATCAAGCTAAAAACTTAGTCGGAGTACAAGCTGAGGCTAAAGATAAAACGCAAGTCAATGCGAGTCGAGATACCTTCAATTCACGACTTGCCCTACTCAATCAAAAAATCAGTTCCCTCGAAAACAGTGCAGACACCCATAGACACAATATTGGTAAAGCCCGTACCTATGCAGAACTGGCCTTACAAATCGATAACCAACTCCAGAACTAATATCTACTTACCGCTCCATTTTTTTTACGATGATGGTAGAGCTCCATCATCCGTAAAAATTTCTATTATGGCTCCCCTCATTTTAAAACCCATTGACATTTAATACTAGTTAGTAGTATTATTCTCCATCTGTATGGAGGAGGATCTATGAAACGGGTAAAAAGCTACGGAAAACATGAAGACATCGTATTGCGTGCGCATATTGAGCTTTCAAGATCTCTTATTAAAATACGCGCTAAAGAAATCGCATGGTTGGCAGATCGGGATTTAACCCTACCCCAGTTTGGAATATTGGAATCTCTCTATCATTTGGGGAAACTGAGTGTAAGTCAAATTACAAAATTGACTCTAAGTACCCCAGGAAACATGACCGTCATCGTTAAGAATCTGCAATCCAAAGGGCTGATCAGTGCCCTCTGCTCAGAGGAAGATCGTCGTATTAAAATTCTTGAGATTACCGATGAAGGGGCTAAGATTATGGAATCTATATTTAAATACCATGTAAAGAATCTTACAAGCTGGTATGACAAAGCACTGAGTGAAGAAGAGATAAAAGTGCTTTCACTCTTATTACGCAAATTAGAAAAAGCACAATAAAAAAATTTACCCATATAGTACTAATTAGTAATTAAAGGAGAATTCATGTCATGTAAAATTCATAGAGCCGCCGAGCGCGGCATAGCAGAACACGGTTGGCTCCATAGCCGTTTTAGTTATTCATTTGCCGAGTATCGTAATCTCAATCGTATGGGGTTTGGTGCGTTGCGTGTTATCAATGACGATGTCATTGAAGCAGGAAGCGGATTTGGGATGCATCCCCATCAAAACATGGAGATTATCTCTATTGTGACGAAAGGTACTCTGGAGCATAAAGACTCTGCAGGAAACCACGGCATCATCCATGCGGGAGAAATACAGTACATGAGCGCAGGGAAAGGAGTATATCACTCGGAGTATGCGGGGGTAGATGAATCTGCGGCATTGTTTCAAATATGGATTCATCCTAATCAGAAAGGGGGAGAGCCTCTCTATGATCAACGGAGCTTTATCCACCACGATAAAACCAATAAATGGATCATACTTGTCAGCCAAGACGGACGTGAAGATTCCATCACCATTAAACAAGATGCCGCTATTTATTCTGCTGAAGTTGAAATAGGCAATACGATATCCGTTCCCCCTGTCCAAACAAATCACGGACGATTAGTGTTCGTCATCGAAGGAAAAATAGAAATTAACGGCAATCTACTTGAAGCACGAGATGAGATTCAAATCACAGACAAGGAGGAATACACCCTTTTAGCTCTAAATGAGTCAAAGGTTTTATTATTTGACGTGCCTATGCACTAACACCACACCCATATATTAAGAGCCAATATCATGAATCGCCGTCACTTTTTAGCATTATTGGCAGCACTAAGCGCTTACGGCGCAGAAGAAAGGAACATCCCAATGCGTCAGAGCGCCCTCTTTATCAGTCACGGTTCACCAATGAATAGTATCGAGGATAACCCTTATACCCGAAGTTTAAAACAGCTCGGGTCTACCCTATCCAAACCCAAAGCGATTCTTGTCCTCTCCGCCCATTGGGCAACGAACGGTTCGGTGGTTTCGGTAGTGGATAAACCCGAAACCATCCATGACTTTTTCGGGTTTCCGGATGAGCTGTATACGATTAATTACGATGCCGAGGGAGAGATCGCCGCAGCTTTATTGCTCTCAGAATTGGCTCATACTAAAATTGACCGACGGCATGGTTTTGATCACGGTGTGTGGTCGGTACTTGTTCACCTTTTCCCCAAACACGATGTCCCTGTTTTTCAGCTTTCGATTGATATGAGTAAACCGGGAGAATGGCATTATGCACTCGGAAAAACACTATCTATTCTGCGCGATCAGGGGATAATGATCATCGGAAGCGGCAATGTTACCCATAACCTTGGCGATATCGATTGGAATACCGATGCACCTGTCGCATTATGGGCAAAAGAGTTTGACGATGCATTTGCATCCGCTCTCACGAATGATCGACAAGCCCTTATAGATTTTGATCTTCCACACTTTAAACATGCCCACCCAAGTATAGAGCATTATCTTCCGATCCTCCCCATTTTGGGATCGCAAAATGAGGATGAGACTCTTAGTACGATTTACGAAGGATTTCAGCACGGGACACTTTCGATGCGATGTTTTCAGATTGGATAAAATACAGACGTATCGGCAAGTATAGGATATAGCACTCAGCAGGATACTCAGTAATAGTTTTTTTTTGGTACAATCTATTAACTGGAGAGACAAAAAAAGAGCTGTAAAGTCCAGAGTTTGCTGGCCAGTTACTATATAAAAGGAGTTAATATGTCATCAACACTTATTATTGTCGCTGATCTGCAGCGTTTTAAACTCTTTTCCCCTAAAAAGGATCCGGTTGGAAGAGAATCGGTTGGACTTATTGAGAGTATCGATACACTCGATTTCCATCAGCGTTTGAATGAAAAAGTCTCTGACCAGCAAGGACATTTTAGGGGGGTAGGTGCCGGTCAGGGTGTAATCGGTAGTGGTTCTGGAGAAGATCATAATATCGAATTGGAAGAAGAGCATCGCCGTATCAAAGAGATCGCTGCGCAAATTTCCAGTGCCTTGCAAAACCATCCTCATGAGAACTGGTATTTTGCCGCACCCAAAGCGATCAACAATCAGATCGTCGAATTGCTGAATTCGGCAGCTAAAAGCAGTATGACGGTCAATCTTCATTCTGATTTAACAAACACTCCCGACGATCAATTATTGAAGCATTTTACGAAATAAAACGGATAAGACTTTTTGTAAAGGAGTCACTATGTCATCACCAGCATGGCTTTCCAAAAAGCTCGACGATGGCCGGATTGCATGCGAGGCATGCAATCAGCACTGTACCCTTACCGAGGGGGAATACGGCATATGCGGTATTCGACAAGTCATAAACGGTGAACTTCTCCTTTTGACGTATGGGATAGCGGCGGCGGTCAATGTTGATCCGATCGAAAAAAAACCGATGTTTCATTTCTTGCCCAAATCGAAAGTATTCTCCTTCGGGACGGTCGGATGCAATTTTTCGTGTCAATTTTG
Organism: Sulfuricurvum sp.; assembly: GCF_041651515.1. Lineage (GTDB taxonomy): Bacteria > Campylobacterota > Campylobacteria > Campylobacterales > Sulfurimonadaceae > Sulfuricurvum. The sequence goes on along the minus strand of NZ_JBAZJF010000008.1, from coordinate 62,648 downwards.
TCAAAATGCCGATATCTCCCAATACCCCAAAGAACACCATCATGAAATCATTGGAAGTAAGCTTTCACCGCGCAGAGCTGTCGAGCTGGCTTTGGAATATGAGTGTAGCAGTATTGCCTACACCTACAACGAGCCGGTGGTATTTTTCGAATACACCTATGATACTGCCAAACTTGCCCACGAAGCAGGCTTAAAAAACATCTACGTCACCAGTGGCTATGAGACCCATAAAGCGATCGATACGATTGCACCGTTTTTGGATGGGATGAATATTGATATTAAAGGATATAGCCAATCCTTTTACAAAGATATCTGCGGTGCCTCACTCAAACCCGTACTTGATACGATCGAATACGCCCACAAAAAAGGGATATGGATTGAGACCACCACTCTACTCATCCCGGGTTATAATGACTCTGATGAAGAGATACGCTCTATTGCACGTTTTCAAGCCAACCTTGACCCGTATATGCCATGGCACATAAGTGCCTTTCATCCGATGTATAAAATGGTTAATATCCCTCGCACCCCACCTGAAACGCTTCGAAGAGCGTATGAAATAGGTAAAGAAGAAGGGCTTAAATATCTCTATGTCGGCAATATTGATGACAATGCACGCGAATCTACCTATTGTCCCTCATGCACAAAACTGCTCATCAATCGCCATGGTAACATCGGGCAATATGTCACCAACGACTTAGTCAACCTTAACAGCTGCCCTTACTGCGGTACTGTGATTGCAGGAGTATGGAAATAACGCATTGCAGCGATTTATTCTGAAGATTTTTCTGTTATTGTTTTTTGGCCAAATGCGTAATTGAGGCCTAACATATAAAGCAAATTTAAATCCCAATTTGCTTTGTTGTATTTCAGCATCTCCAAAGCTTCAATCTTTAATGAAATTTGATCTGTCAAACCGATTTTGAGCCCTGCTCCCGCATCTGCAAAGGGGCTGTTATGGTTATCCAAATAATGATCACTCATGATTTCATATCCAATACCCCCTTTCATAAACGGGGTTAACCTATTGATATGGTGAAATTCATACACACCGTGCAGTACCAATCGAGATATATCTACGTCATCTCTATCATCCCTACGATCCGTGTCACTGTACAGAAACAACAGTTCAGGCTTAATCGGCGTATTAACCTCGTTAAACTGCAGTTGTACACCCGTTACCGTATGATCTCTAAGTTCCTGATCATGATTGGGAAAGGTATAACCTAGGACAGGGGTAATTTCGTATTTATAGTCACTACCGCTTAACAACGATGTGGCAAGAAAAGCTAAAAAAGCTAATTTTTTCATTATGTGATTCTTTTTGTAAAAATTGCTACTGTTTGAAGTATCACATATTTATTATCAAATTATCATCCAACATTAAAACTAATCTTCTTTATATAGGGCTTAGGCCCGAAACCGCCCGAGATTTTCATTCAGCCCTTCAGCTACTCGATGCAAAAGCTCCGTTGTTGTCGCGATCTCTTCGACACTTCGGGTATTGGCACGGGAGAATTCGGTAATCATTGAGAGTCTGTGAGCAATCCCTTCCACCTCTTTTGTACTGGCATCGGACTCATTCATCAGTTTTTGGATTGCGTCGGTCGTCCTCTGTACTACGGCTGCGGTTTGATCGATTTTTTCCCCAACCACCTGCGATTTTTTCCCTACTTTTTCTATATTTTTCGCATTTTGCCCCATCTGTATCGACGCTTCTTCGATGGATGCCACAATCATCGTAATGGTTGCATCGGTCTGAGTCAGACTCCCTTGTGTCCGCTCCGCCAATTTACGCACTTCGTCGGCAACTACAGCAAACCCACGCCCATGTTCACCGGCGCGTGCCGCCTCAATAGCAGCATTGAGAGCAAGAAGGTTGGTTTGGTCGGCAATGTCACCGATAACCGAAAGGACTTCACGAATTTGACGTGCATTACTGGTCAACTCATGCAGTTTAACGGCAAATTCTGCTTCGGTTTCAACGCTCTCATTCACCATGTCGATCATCGACACAAGTTCTTTTTGCGAATCCCGGAGTGTTTCTGCGGCTTCAAGTACCTCCGCAGAGGTCTCTTCGTTCTCTTTTTTGGAACGGACAAGATGTGTGATCACCTGTTCAACACTCTGATAAATTCCATCAATCTGAACCGATTCATCTTCCATGCGGCGTCCGATAGCCAGAGAGGTTTGCGACAGTTCGGTTGCGACCGACGCATTCTCTTCGGCGGCACGCTTGGCATTTTGAACCATCGTCTGGGTGGCACCGATAAATGCGTTGATCGATTCGGCGGCCTTTGAGGGTTCATCGTTCCCTTTGATATTAAGCCGCTTGGTCAAATCGCCGTTGCCGCTTGCCAATTCTTGCGCCATCTTCTGCATACTCCCCAGCTTCCCGCCAATAGAACGTTGTATCGCAAACAATCCCGCTCCAATGAGGAGAATCAACACCATAATCGCCGCTGTCTTTTCGATGACAATCTGCCAAAACTCATCGTTCACGTCATCTACATAAACACCACTGCCAATAATCCATCCCCATGCCGGGAATCCACGTACAAACGTCAATTTCGGCAGAGGTGCCTCGCTGCCGGGTTTGGGCCACATGTATGACACATACCCCTCTTTATCCTTTTTGGCCACTTGAACAAATTCGACAAAGAGATGTTTTCCCTCAGGATCTTTGATGTTGGAGAGATCCGTGTTATCGAGTGCCGGTTTGATCGGGTGCATCACCCCTCGGACTTTATCATCGAGAACGTAGCAACACTCTTTTATGGGCTGTAATTGCTATTTTTACACTATAGATGTTTTATCCCCTTGCATCTTATGAGTGCGTATCAGTTATGAATATATATCGGTATCAGAGATATTACTCGTCCCCTTCGTGCTTCTTACGGCTGACGAAGTTTAATACTGCCATAGAGATAATCAAAATTCCGACTCCGCTGATGAGGTAAAAGGCGTAGTTCATATTGCGGATATCATCGATCGCCACTTTGAACACCACCATCAACGATTCAATCGAAAGTGCGATAATGATCGAAGTAAGAAATTTAGTCAATGTTTTGTATTCAGTCCCCTCTTCTGGGGTCAAGGAACGGTAGAATACCTCTTGTTCCAAGATCGTTTTCGCCAAATCATAAATAGCAATCGCAAGGGTAATGCCGATGATCGATTTAAACACATGCTGTAATGTCTCGTCACCGAAACTCATGAGCGCTTTCACAAATCCGATCAATCCGTAGACACCGAGGAACAATGCCAGTAATACAAGCCCCCCTCCCAGCAGCGCATATACCGAAACAGAAAGTTTTGAGATCAGACGGTTGCTGTCAATGAGATGCATTTTACTCAGGACCCCAACCACATCAAGATCAAATACGGCGATGCTTCCATCCGAATATTTACGAGCAACGGAGACTTTCGGCTGACCGCTGTTGGCACAGATGTAAGGGTTGGAGATATAGTTCCCTTTATCATCAAACTGTATACGGTTGATGAAATAAGAACGATCGCTCCCTTTTAATGACGTATCATGACCGCTACGGCGCCATGTAGGGGTAATCTGTTTCCCTGAAACATTTATCAAGTACATGTCACTCAGACAAGGGAGCCGTTTAAAAAAATTCTTGACTTGTCCCTCATCTAAATCCTGATGGGGAGTATCACTGATAGTGCTCAGTAAAAACCCCTCAACGGCATCCCTATTATCGCGGTATATCTGCATCATCTGTTTCATGTACTGTGGTTCCGATCTAAAAAGTTTTTTAGTGTACCTAAATCGCCGATGCGAAGTCAAAAAAGAACATAGCGCGCTACCCTTTTTCTCTCAAAATGTATCATTAGGGTTCATACGTGTATTATTTGAGCCAAATCAATGCTTGAAAAAATAATGAACCACCCTTTTACGAGCCTCTTCGGCAAACAATACAATGAACGTAACCGCTATGACTGCCCACCAATAGATCGGATCAAACGGATAGGTTCCGAAAATATGGGCTAATGGCGTAACAAAAATAAGGATACCCAACAAGACCAATTCAGCCGCTACACCGATCCAGTAAAAGCGGTTACTCCAAACTCCTATCGAAAATACAGAATCTTTTCTACTGCGGCACGAAAGACCGTTACCGATCTGGGCAAATACAATTGCGGCAAAGGTCAAGGTGGTCGCTTGAAGATACAACGGATCACTCCATGACAAGGATTCCCCTCTCCAGCCGTGAGCATTGAGATAGAACCAAAAAAGTCCCATAGACAACGCCGCACTCAACAGTCCCAAAAATCCAAAAGCTCTTAGATAAACGCCCAGTGTAAGGATGTGCTCTTTTCGACTTCGTGGACCTTCATTCATCAGCCCCTTATGTGGCAACTCGGCACCTAAAGCCATCCCAGGGACGATATCAGTTCCCAAATCGATCGCCAATACAAGTGGAACCGGTAGGGCCAAAGGGAGTCCCATAGCGAAAAAGAAGATATAAGGAACTGCTTCAGGAAGATTGCTAGAGAGCATATAGGTGATAAAGCGGCGTATATTTTCATAGACCGTTCTCCCCTCTTCTATCGCTTTGACAATCGTCGCAAAATGATCATCCATCAATACCGCATCTGCCGATTGTTTTGCCACATCCGTTCCTGACCCCATGGCGATACCCACATCGGCTTTTTTCAAAGCCGGAGCATCGTTTACCCCGTCTCCCGTTACGGCTACCGTATCTCCCATATCTTTTAGCAAAGTAACTAATGAGAGTTTCTGCTCCGGTGAAACTCGGGCAAATACATGATTTTTACGCAACAACCGCTTGATGGCAGAGGGGGGGAGTTTATCGAAGTCTTCCCCCGTCGTAACCTCAGTGACCTTGGTAATAATCCCGGCATTCACTCCGATCGCTCCGGCGGTTAGGGGATGGTCTCCCGTAATCATCAGCAACCGAATCCCCGCCTTATGACACAACTCGACCGCCGCAATAATATCGTCGCGTAAAGGGTCCACCATCGCAATAAAGCCAATAAAGCTCAGAGCACTTTCAGCCTCTTGCCGCGATGTCGGCAATACATCAGAGTTACGTGAAGCAAATCCGATCACCCGATATCCAAGCGCTGCCATTGCGTCATGTTTTTCGATCAGTTTTTGATGTTCATCTTGTGTAATCTCTTTTTTGCCGTTTGCCGTATAGACCTCATCACATAAGGTAAGGATCACTTCCGGAGCCCCTTTACAAAAAACAGAGAAACCTTTTTGAGCAGAGTGAACCGTGCTCATTCGCTTTAGGTGATAATCAAACGGATACTCACTCACCATCTGACGCTCGCTACGCCGCTTGAGTACATCGGTATATCTGCTTGAAAAGCTAAATAGAGCCTGCTCTATCGGATCTCCGGTAGTTGCATCGGCACGGTTGCACAACAGCGCCGCATCCAGCAGTTCTTGAGAGGGATCTTGTTTTTCCTCTTCGGCCCATGCGGCAACTTCCATTTTGTTTTGGGTGATCGTTCCGGTTTTATCGGTCGCTATTACGGTCACCGCACCCAAATTTTCGATGACGCCTAGACCGTTAACTAAAAACCCTTTGGAAGCCATCCGCTGCGCGCCGTATGCCAATGAGAGGGTCACCGTCGGCAATAGCCCCTCAGGAATCAATGCGACCAATACGCCGAGTGAAAATAAAAAGGTTTTCCATAACTCATTTTCTCCAAACCCCGAGAGAACGATCAAACTTCCTGCAATTGCTAACGAGGTAAAGGCTATCACTTTAGAAATATGGGCAATCTCTTTTTGCAAATGACTCACACCCGATTCCACACTCTGTGTCAAAGCGGCAATAGTTCCGTATCGGCTCTCTTTGCCGGTAGCAAATACCAAGCCCCTTCCCTCACCTTTAACGACATACGTCCCGGAATAGAGGATATTCTTCGTATTATCACTCCCCACGCTATCGGCCGAAACGAGTTCGCTCTCTCCGCTTAGGGTGCTCTCATTAATCCATACATCCGATGCATGAATCAGATACATATCGGCAGGTACTTTATCCCCCTCTTCAAGTAATACAATATCACCGGGGACCAGTTCACTTGCCAAAATAAGACTCTCTGCCCCATCACGCGATACCCGTACTTTTAAAGGGAGCATGTTACGTAATGCCTCCAGACTTTTTTCAGTACGATACTCCTGATAAAAGCCGAATCCTCCGTTCAACACGATCACAATAACAATAGCCCATCCGATGGGAAGCATATTTGATGCCGGCTCGATCCAAGCACTCACAAAACTGATTGCCGCCGCAGCCCACAGTAAAAGGGCAAAAAAATGGGTAAATTGGGCAGCTAATTTAGAATACCACGGGGTAGTAGCGATGGCAGGAAGAGTATTAAATCCGTGCTGACGTTGTCGTGTTGAGACTTCAGCAGCACTCAGCCCTTTATCAGATGTCTCGAATGTCGAAAATAGTTCCGGAATTGTCATCGTTTTCATTCTTTTCCTCTGTTATGTATGGGTTTAAAGAATAATGAATTTCACCTATTTTACCTCATAATTTTATTATTATGCTATTATTTATAATTATCTATCATTCAATTTTAAGTGAACATATTATGATCACAGAAAGTGCATTAAGCGGGTTAACTAGTGATGAAGTCTTAGGCAAACGAAATCAGTATGGCTTCAATGTATTACCGGGTACCCTTCCAAAAACACTCCCCTATATTATTTTAGACGTCATTAAAGAACCGATGTTTTTAATGTTACTGGTAGCCGGAAGTATTTATCTGGCATTAGGCGATCGTGCAGAAGCTCTGTTTTTACTGGCTTTCGTATTGGTGGTCATCGGTATCACATTGGTACAAGAGCATAAAACGCAGCGTGCATTGGAATCATTACGTGATCTCTCTGCACCGCGTGCATTGGTAAGACGTAATGGAGTCGAAATTCGCATTGCCGGTCGAGAGGTCGTTCCGGGGGATCTGCTGGTTTTGCATGAAGGGGATCGCATTGCCGCCGATGCACTGCTGGTTGAGGGGCAATTGTCCGTTGATGAATCCCTCTTAACCGGAGAGGCGGTCCCGATCAATAAACTTCCGTATGCAACGTCTCTCTTATATGCCAGTACCGTAGTTACCAAAGGGTTTGGATACGCCATAGTACAAACCACTGGAATCGATACGGCAATCGGCCATATAGGGCAGACGTTGGCAGAAACCGATGAAATCCCCTCAGGATTGCAGCAAGCGTCACGTTCCCTGATCCGCAATTTAAGCCTCATTGCCATAGGGCTTGCACTTGCATTGATTTTTATCAATTGGCTGTGGAATGACAAGACGGTATTGGAAAGCCTCCTCTCCGGTATTACGCTGGCAATGGCAACCCTGCCCGAAGAGATTCCTGTCATTCTAACCGTGTTTTTGGCCCTTGGCGCATGGCGTATGACGAAAATAAAAGTCCTCACCCGCCGCATATCTGCGGTAGAAGCTTTGGGGGCTATTACGATTCTCGCCGTGGACAAAACCGGAACCTTGACCCAAAATCGTATGCAAATTGCCGAACTGTCCGTAGAAAATAGCTCATACATCGCACACCAAGAAAACGAATTACCCGAAATGTTTCACCCATTGATCGAATTTGCCATGTTGGCAACCCCGGCTGATCCTTTTGACCCTATGGAAAAAGCTATCCAAAATTTCGGACATACAAAGCTAAACGGAACCGAGCACCTGCATGATGAATGCAGCCCCGAGTTTCAGTATGATCTTTCCCCTGATATTATGGCCATGACACAGATATACTCCGATATCAATCCATCACTGCATCTGCTGGCGACAAAAGGATCTCCTGAAGCGGTCGCGGATTTGTGCCATTTATCAACCCTCCAGTTGCAAGAAATTGAACACCGTGTTGAAACTATGGCTGCACGTGGTCTGCGCGTACTGGGAGTAGCAAAAGGGGAACTGCAAGCAAGCAGCATAAGTCCCCATTGGCCAAAAAGTCAACATGATTTTGACTTTACATTTCTCGGACTCATTGGGTTTATAGACCCTCCACGACCCGAAGTCTCCGATGCAATTTATGAATGCAAAAATGCCGGTATACGGATCATTATGCTCACAGGCGATCATCCGGCTACCGCACGTGCTATTGCAAAGGAAGTTAACCTATCCGAGTATGCAGATATCATTACCGGTGATGAGATTTCCCATCTGAGTGATGACAATTTACTCTATAGGCTTCGGAATACGGATGTATGTGCGCGGATGCAACCCGAACAAAAGCTACGTCTGGTGCAACTGCTGCAAAAAAATGGAAATGTTGTGGCGATGACGGGTGACGGAGTAAACGACGCACCGGCACTCAAAGCTGCCGATGTCGGAATCGCCATGGGAGAGAGGGGTACGGATGTCGCACGTGAAGCGGCTGCAATTGTACTCTTGGATGATAGTTTTACCAGTATTGTTGCTGCCATCCGACAGGGGAGAACGATTTACGACAATATTACCAAGGCGACTCGTTTTGTATTCGCCGTCCATATTCCGATAATCGCGCTAACACTTCTCCCTGCACTGCTGCACTGGCCCGTAATACTGCAACCCGTACATATTGTATTGCTCCAACTGCTGATCGATCCGGCCTGTGCCATTGTTTTTGAAGCGGAAATTGCCGGACAAAATATTATGAACCGTCTGCCGCGCCGTCTGAATGCAAGCCCTTTTACCCTAAAGAACATTGGATTTGCGCTGGTTCAGGGAATGGGAATTGCCCTCATCTTACTCGTCGGATATACAATCCTTCACGATAGGGGATGGATAATGAGTAATATTCGAATCACCCTGTTTACAGCTCTTATCGCTGCCATTTTTCTATTGGTTCTTGTCAACAGCGATTTTTCCCGCTTCAAACAATCGGCTCAATTACGCATAAATCCCATGATGATTTACATGTTCGGAGGGGTGAGTTTCCTCCTCAGTGCAATGTTATTGATTCCATTTTTTCGGGATCTATTGGGGTTTTCATCCATTACCCTACTCCCGATCTGCGCGGCTGTGATACTCTTGATAATATGCGTGATATGGTTAATCATATCCCAAAGGCTAAGCAAGCGTTGGCTTATTTAGAATACCATACTATTTAATATTATAGTTATATAGATTCACTATTACATAAAAAATGATGTATTCGATACAATCTAGTCATACATCTTAATTAAAAGAAGAATTAAGCCATGAGTGATGAAACTGCAATCAAGGGAATGGGATCGATTCTACACACTCAGGGAGTTGCCTTCCGCGTGTGGGCACCCCATGCACAACACGTATCCGTTATCGGATCATTCAACGAATGGGATGGCAAGAAGCACCCGATGCTCTCGGAGGAAAATGGGTATTGGTATGCAAATGTGGCTGAAGCTCATACAGGTGATGAATATCTGTTTCTCCTCTCTACACAAAACGGTGAGTTCAAGCGGATCGACCCGTATGCCCGTGAAGTGACAAGTTCCGTCGGAAACGCCATTGTTCATGATACACGTTTTGACTGGGATGGGGACGATTTTAGTATCGCGGCGTGGAATGAACTTGTCATCTATGAGTTGCATGTCGGAACATTCAATGATCAAGAAAATGTTAAGCATAAAGGTGAGTTTTCATCGGTATCCGAGCGTCTGGGACATTTGCAAAAACTCGGTATCAATGCGATTCAGATTATGCCCATAGGTGAGTTTGCGGGAGAACGCTCATGGGGGTATAACCCTGCCCAAATTTTTTCCGTAGATCGTGATTACGGAGGTCCATTGGCGTTCAAACAATTTATCAAGCGAGCCCATAAAGCGGGTATTGCGGTGATACTTGATGTTGTGTACAACCACCTTGGTCCCAGCGACCTTGATCTGTGGCAGTTTGACGGTTGGAGCGAAAACGGCCGCGGTGGAATCTATTTTTACAACGATGATCGCTCAATCACCCCATGGGGAGATACTAGACCCGATTACGGGCGGGGAGAGGTCCGTCAATACCTCTTGGATAACGCTATGATGTGGTTCGAGGAGTACCATGTAGATGGTATCCGCTTCGACTGCACTCAGTTTATTCGTATGGTAAACGATTCCGATAAGCGCGATATTCCTGAGGGGTGGAGTCTGCTCCAGTGGATCAATAGCCAGATTGCACAGAAATTTCCAGGTTGTATTACAATCGCTGAGGATCTTCAAAATAATCGATGGATCACTAAAGAAGTGGGAGCCGGCGGTGCCGGATTCGCCTCTCAGTGGGATGCTATGTTTGTCCATCCTATACGTCAAGCAGTGGTAACGCCTCAAGATGAGCAGCGATCACTCGGCGCAATACGTGATGCCATCTTATACCGCTATAACGATGATGCCTTTGATCGGGTTATTTACAGCGAGTCACATGACGAGGTTGCAAACGGTCATGCCCGTGTACCGCAAGAGATCAACCCGAATGATCCCAAAGGGTGGTACGCGCAGAAACGCTCAACATTGGCCGCTGCAATGGTCTTTACCTCCCCCGGTATCCCAATGATTTTCCAAGGTCAAGAGTTCTTAGAGGGGGGATGGTTTCGTGATACGGTTCCTGTTGATTGGGATCAATGTGCTGAGTTTCACGGTATCGTGCGATTGTATCGGGATCTCATAGGGTTACGCTCCAACCGTGAGGGGTTCACACGTGGTCTGTGCGGGCAATTTACTCAAGTCTATCACATGAATAATGAGCACAAAGTTATTGCATATCATCGCTGGGACAAAGGGGGAGCGGGGGACGACGTTGTTATCGTTGCAAACTTCTCACATGAGGAACAAGAAAATTATGTTATTGGTTTTCCGAGTGAGGGATATTGGAAGCTCCGTTTTAACAGCGATTGGGGAGGGTATAACGATGATTTTGGCAATTTTCTGAGTACCGATATCCTCACCGACCAAGGAGAGTGCGACGGACTCCCCTGTTATGCTTCAGTTTCTATCGGCTCTTACAGCGTAGTGATTTTTTCACAATAAACACTTATTATAGAAAATTAGATGTTATACATTTTCATGTAATAATCATGTACCATACGCCCAGAATCAAACGCGGGGATAACATGCGCCATCGCATTTTTCATCATCTGTGTCCACTGTTCCTGTTTATCATAATACATCGGGATAATCTGATTTTCGAGTAAATCCATCATATTTCTATTATCTTCAGCATCCTGAAGCTCAATCGGCTGGCTATGGTCGATCGGAGGGATCGTAAAGGAGTTGATCGTATGTTTGGCAAACTCAGGGTGCCATCCGTCATCCGTAGAGAAGTGGATGGAACCATTCATACTCGCAGTCATACCACTTGTCCCACTTGCTTCACGTGAGACACGTGGGGTGTTAAGCCATATATCAGATCCTTTTTTAAGCATCCGAGAGAGATCGAGCTCGTATCCGACCAATACTGCCATATTCGGGTAATCGTGACTGATATGGATTAGTTCGTTAAAAACATTGATTGCGTTGGTATCAAAAGGATAAGGTTTTCCTGCCCATATAATTTGAATCGGTTTGTCTTTACGCTGAAGAAGCTTTTTAAATCGTGCAAAATCATGTTTGATGAGTCCGGGACGTTTGTACTCAGCAAAACGACGTGCCCAGACAATCGTCAACACGTCGGGATCAAACATTTTTCCTGTTTGATCAGCCACCACAGCAAATAGCTCCCGCTTAAGATGTTTTTTACGGCTAATGATCTGATAATCCTCGTGATCATCCAATGCAGCAAGCAAATCTTTATCGGTCCAAAAACGGCGGTTTTGTGCATTGGTAACATGAATAATTTCGGAACGTCCCTCACAATCTTTCCACATGCGGTTCGCTACCTCTCCATGAAATTTGGAAACACCGTTAGTAATTTTTGAGGAACGCAATGCCCCTACCGTAAGATTAAAGTTTTGCTCGTTTTCCATCTTCATAATGGAACGAACCGTCTCTATCTGCAAACCGTTGAAAAAACCGAATTTATGAAGCAAACCAATATCATGCTGTTCATTTCCGGCATCTTCAGGAGTATGGGTTGTAAAAACAACCCGTTTTTTTACTTCGTCCATATTACAGTATTTATCGTACAGCTCGAAAACCAGCGGTAAAGCGTGCCCCTCATTCATGTGATATATTTCGATCGTTTGCTTAAGTGCTTCAAGAACTTTAACTCCACCTATTCCCAAAACAATCTCTTGAGAAATTCTGGTCTCTTCATTAGCATCGTAAAGTTTGTGGGTAATCGTTCGGGCTAAAAAATCGTTTTCGGGAATATCGGTAGAGAGGAGAATTAACGGTGCCGAGGTGAAAATATCGGGTGAGAGATAAAATGCTTTGATATAAACATCTTGAGAATGGATACTCACTTTCGCCTGAATTCCTAAATCTTTGAGAAAATAGTAGTGCTTTCGGACGAATTCAGCTTTTAGAGTGCGATCTGGGCTGCGTGTTTGGTCGTAATAACCGAAGCTCCACAAAATACCGACACCAATTATATTTTGGTGAAGGTCATAAGCACTCCGCATGTGTGAACCGGCTAAAAAACCAAGTCCACCTGAGTAAATTTTAAGCCCTTGATGGATAGCGAATTCCATTGAAAAATAGGCGACACTTTTTGTATATTTCGAGTCAAATTCGTAATCGTGCAAAATCATAGCTGCCTCACTTTTTTCATGTGTTTCATTACTTTACCTACAAATCCTTAACGATTTGTTTCAGATAAAGTACTCCAAGCGGAGGAAGCGTCAGGGTGATGGAAAACTCTCGTCCATGCATCGACTGTTTAACCGCTTGAAATGCACCTGTATTGCCTATATTCCACCCCGCATAGAAATGTGATTGGGAGTTAAAGATCTCAACATATTCTCCCTCATATGGAACACCAAGTGGAAAATTCTCCCTCGTTTCATCAGAAAAATTGCACACGACATAAACATTTTCGCTCGGGTTATCGCTTTTACGTATAAAACTGAGACAATTTCGGCTGTAGTCATGATCATCGATCCACTCAAACCCTTCTCGTTTTTCATCATACAGATGCAATGCTCTCTCTTTTGAATACAGGGCATTCAAATCCGAAACCATCTTTTGTAACCCGTGATGAAGAGGTAAATCGAGCAAATGCCAATCCAGAGAACGCTCAAAATTCCACTCAGCAAACTGGGCAATCTCGCCCCCCATAAAGAGGAGTTTTTTCCCGGGATGCGCCATCATATATGCAAATAATCCACGTAAATTAGCAAATTTTTGATTTACATCTCCGGGCATTTTGTTGATAAGAGAGCCTTTCATATGAACGACCTCATCGTGACTCAGAGGAAGCATAAAGTTCTCATCAAATCCATACCACATACTAAAAGTGAGCTGATTGTGGTGGTGCTGACGAAAGAGCGGATCATAGCTCATATATTTGAGCGAATCGTGCATCCATCCCATATTCCATTTGAATCCAAACCCAAGTCCCCCGACATCCACTGGACGGGTCACCATCGGATAGGCGGTTGACTCTTCAGCGATCATCAATATATCGGAGAACTCACCATAAAGGCTGATGTTGAGTTTTTTCAAAAACTCTACGGCTTCGAGATTAATATCCCCGCCGTATTTGTTAGGGATCCACTCTCCCTCTTTACGAGCGTAATTGAGATAGAGCATTGATGCCACTGCATCGACACGAATACCGTCAATATGATACTTATCCAACCAAAACATTGCTGAGCTGATCAAAAAGGACTGTACTTCATTGCGTCCGTAGTTAAAAATGATACTTCCCCACTCAGGATGATACCCTTGTCGCGGATCTTCATGCTCATACAGTGCCGTTCCATCAAAGTTGATAAGACCGTGCATATCAACGGCGAAATGAGACGGTACCCAGTCCATTATAACTCCGATGCCGTTTTGATGCAATGTATCGATCAGATACATCAAATCCTGCGGTGTACCGAATCGTGCGGTAGCGGCAAAATATCCCACCACCTGATATCCCCATGAGCCGAAAAACGGATACTCGGTAAGCGGCATAAACTCGACATGGGTATAGTTCATCTCTTTTAGATACGCGACCAACTCCACGGCAAGCTCACGGTAGGTGAGAAAACGGTTATCCTCTTCAACTTTGCGTCTCCATGAGCCTACATGCATCTCATAGACACTGATCGGTGCATCATGGGCATTATTCTGATAGCGTGACTTCATCCATGATTCATCACTCCAGCCGTAGCTTTCCAAACTCCACACACGTGATGCCGATTTTGGAGGCATTTCGGCATAATAACCGAACGGATCACTTTTATCATGGACGATATTATGAAATTTAGAAACGATGTGGTATTTGTAGGTAAGCCCCTGCTCTACCCCTGCAATAAATCCTTCCCAAATTCCCGAGTCATCATCACGCAATTTCAGCGGGTGGGACTCCGTGTGATAATCATTGAAATCGCCTCGAACGCTCACATACGCTGCATTGGGTGCCCACACCGCAAAATAGACCCCAGCAACCCCATGATACTGCATAGGATGGGAACCAAGTTTTTCATAGAGCTTCGTATGATTGCCTTGTTTAAACAGATAGATATCCAGTTCACTCAACAAGGATAGCTCATACGTTATAGGGTTATGTTGGATAATCGTCATTCTCCTCTTCTCCCCGCTTTAATCTGATAATAAAGTGCTTCATACTCTTTGGCGGCATGGTACCAGTCAAATCGACTCTCCATAGCATTATGTTGCATCTGCTTAAACCCTTCTCGATCATTGTACCACGTATGAACTGCCCAACCGACGGTATTAATCAGGGCATTCGGTGTAGCGTCGTAAAATTTAAATCCCGTACCATGATTGCTGTCATTATGATAGTTTTCGATCGTATCATCCAATCCTCCCGTTGCGCGAACGATCGGTAATGTTCCGTATCGTAGAGAGTAAATTTGATTCAATCCGCACGGCTCGAAGAGTGAGGGCATCAAAAACAGATCGCTTCCCGCTTCAATTTGGTGTGCAAGATCGTTTCGGTATCCGATATAGCAGCGGAACTTGTCAGGATAACGTCCGGCAATGTCGCTGAAAAAATACTCCGCCCACTTCTCTCCTGCTCCAAGGAGGACAATTTGTATCTCCATATGCATCAGAGCGTGGATAGCATGAACAATCAGCTCAATCCCCTTTTGCTCTGCCAATCTCCCCACCAATCCAATGAGTGGGACATCGTCACGTTCAGGAAGTCCAAACGTGTTCTGCAGCGCTTTTTTACACACTGCTTTCCCCTCCATAGAATCCAAATCAAAAGTTTGGGCGATAAACGGATCGACGGCTGGACTCCACTCCTCATAATCAACACCGTTAAGGATACCGTGCAGTTTGAACGAATAATTATTAATGAGATTCTCCATCCCCCATCCAAACTCCGATGTCCGTATCTCTTGTGCATATTTACGGCTCACCGTACTGATGGCATCGGCGTGCACGATTCCCCCCTTGAGAAGATTTATGCCGTCACACTCCTCGACCTCATTGGCATTAAAATGATCCCATCCAATATCAAGTACATCCATAGCTCCCTTATGAAAGTGCCCCTGATGCTGTAGGTTATGGATAGTGAGGAGTGATCCTGTATAGGCAAAATCGCTATCATAGGGATAGTGGATATTAAGCATCAACGGTATCGTGGCAGTATGCCAATCGTTCGCGTGAATCACATCGGGATGGAAATGGAGTTTTTTGGCGAGTTGCATCACTGCGCGGGAGAAAAAGATAAAACGGGTGTCATTATCGAGGTAGCTAAAGCCGTTTTCTTCATACAATCCACCCCGTCCGAAGAATCCCTCATGGTCGATAAAATAGACGCTAACATCGGTTCCGGGAAGGAGCCCCTCATAAACACCTGCCCATATCTCCCCCATAGCACCCATCGGGACGCCAAGAGCACCTTCCATGAGTTTAAGAGCGTATTTCTCTCGATCGACGATGTAGTAGCGTGGCATAACTATACGTATATCATGTCCGAGTGCACGAAGAGCCTTAGGCAATGCTCCGGCAACATCGGCCAAACCGCCGCTTTTGGCGAACGGAACCACCTCTGATGCGGCAAATAAAATACGCAATTTATCCATTATGGTTCTCCAATAATTTCGCACCCATTAACGGAGCATTCTCTAACACACTTGTCTCGATCCGAAGCCCTTGCAATGCAGGTGAGAGGGCATAATTTTTAAGTTTATTGTTCAACAGTGTAGCTAAATAGGGATTTTGTTCTATTACCCCTCCTCCTAAAACCAAAATTTCAGGATTTCCGAGTGTCACCAATACCCCAGCGGCATGGAGAAATGCCTCTTCAAATTCTTCTGCCACCAAAGCATCATTTATTGAGCCTTTTAACTCAGCTAAAACTGGTGATGCTTTACTCCCGTAATATTCCAGCCATTTAGCCATCCCAGAACCGGATGCATAAAGTTCGAGACAGTTACTTCGCCCGCAACCGCACACCAAAGGTGAGGGTTTATAGGGTATGTGACCGATCTCGTAAGCCATATTTTTAGCCCCTCTCACCAACATCCCATGGTCGATCACTGCCGCACCAATCCCTGTTCCGACATAAAGAGCGGCAATCTGCTCTGATTTCCAGTACGCCGCTTCGGCACGCAAGGCACAGTTGAGATCATTGTCGATAAGGAGCGGAATGCCGCATCGTCTCTCGATCTCTAAAGCAATTTCATATTTATCAATATTAATATTAGGAGCGGAGATAATAACCCCATTATCAACCTGACCCGCATACGAAATACCGATAAAATCGATTTGAGGATGGAGGGCAATTTGTTGTTCGATAAAAGCAACCAAAGCTATCGAATTAGAATCGATACATTCTCGAATAATATCGCCATCACCCTCAATCTCACTACGAAGATGGGTTCCGCCGATATCGATGAAGAGCTTTTTCACTTGATGAGTCGTTTATAGATTTTAATATACTCTTTGGCACTCTCTGACCATGAATAATCACACTTCATGTTGTGATTGACAATCGATTCGAAGAATTTTTTATCGCTGTAAAGTTCACACGATTTTTTGACGGCCGAGAGGAGAGAACGCGATGTTGGTGTGCTAAAGATGAGTCCAAATCCTGATGGGCTTTGTTCATCAAAGGATTCGTATTTTTTGACTGTATCGACCAATCCACCGACATGACTTACCACAGGAACGGCACCGTAAGCGTAGGCGATCATTTGGTTAAGTCCGCACGGCTCAAACAGGGATGGCATCAGTAAAAAATCCCCCGCCGCATACATACGGTGTGAGAGAGCTTCATCGTATCCCGAAGTGAGGACGATATTACCGTATTGCTCACTAATCGCGCTTAGTGAATCAGAATACGATTCGTCACCTTCACCAAGTAATGCTATATTACACTCCAATTCGGCTATTTTCGGTAGTGTCTCGACTAATAGGTCGATCCCCTTTTGGTGGGCAAATCGGCCAATAAAGACAAAAAGCGGTTTTGTAGCTCCTTTGAGACCTAGAGCTTTTAGAAGATCGATTTTGGAAGCTTTTTTCCCTTTGGCATTACTGTAACACTCAACAAGCGCTTTATCATTAACGGGAGAAAAGTGTTCCGAATCAATCCCGTTTAGTATCCCATGAAGTTTGCGTTTATGAACCGACAAGAACCCTTCTAACCCGCATCCGAATTCGGAAGTTAAAATCTCTTTGGCATAGGTTGGGCTCACCGTCGTAATCGAATCGGCGAAGGCAATCCCCGCTTTCATAAAATTTACTTGGTTGTAAAATTCCAGAGCTTCCATCGTATAGTAGCGTTCATCAATACCGATCTGAGACAGTACCGATGGATTAAATGAGCCTTGATAAGCAAGATTATGAATCGTATAAAGGGTCTTTGTCGTAATAGAAGGATCTTCTTTGACCAACAAAGTGACCAATGCACACTGCCAATCATTGAGATGGACAATTGGGTATTGCTCTCGTCGTAGCATTTCAGCTATTGCATAGGAAAAAAGCCCGAAACGAAGTCCATTATCCTCATATCCAGCCTCAGGAGGACCGTAGATAAACTCCCGATCACACAACAACGGCGAATAGACAAAGCGATACTCTATCTCCTCATAACGGGTTGCGTAGAGCTGAATATCATAAGATACTCCCCCCATAACCACTTCAAACGACTCAATCTTCTTTATTTTAAAACCTTTACGGTCAATCGCACCGTAAAGCGGCAGTACAACGCAGACGTGGTACGTTTCATTCAACGCTCTTGGAAGCGAATGGGAAACATCCGCCAATCCTCCGGTTTTTACAAATGGGTACACTTCGCTTGATGCGAACAACAGACGCCCTTTATTCATGGTTGCTCTCCCGTAATAATTTTGCCGCTAACTCCGGCGAAACCGGATTGATGAGGATATCCGTCGTATTCTCGAATCCCCCGTGTCGATAAAGTCTGGGCATGATGCGAATCGTAAAACGGCATATTTCCGAAGAGTCGATATCGTCATTCAATGAAGGTGTCGATATCCATAGATTAAAATGGAATATCCCCAATTGCCTTTTTAAGCGCTTAAAAGTTGATACAAGTAATGAGGCAATACTCTCTACCTCCTCAGAACTTAATGTATCGATTTGACCTGTTTTAGTGATCGAGCTGATCATTACTTCAAACGGATAACCGCTAGCATAGGGGCAAAAAGAGGTGAAATTTCCTACTTTTTCAATAATTCTACTTTGAGTCTCCTCTTCATGAGAGAGGATCGATTCCATCAAAGCTTGAGAGGTTGTATGATAATACTCCCATGAGCGACGAAAAAGTTCATGAATGCTCTTTGGGATAATAGGAAGACCGATAAGCTGTGTATGGCAATGGCTCATCGTTGCACCTGCGTTTTTACCCTCATTTTTAAAGAGTGAAATATAAACGATTCGGTGGTCATGTCGTAAATCGCTTACCCGTTGGCTGAGGGTTTTTAGCCAGACAATCACATCTTCTTCACCCCACTCACACATCGATGTTTTGTGCACCGGAGTATCGATGATCACTTCATGGGCACCAAACCCTTCCCAATGTTCAAACAGTCCACAATGGTGATTCGGAGGAGTTTCGATCTGCACCGCTTTAAAAAGGTTGGGAACGACACGAGTCTTCCACCCCTTATCATTAGGGAAACTTCTCTCGTTGCGAAGTGCATATATCTCAGGAGGTGTCATTGACTCGTTCCCCTCACAAAAAGGGCATGGCTCACTTGAATACGGTTCAGGAGTAACCTTCTCAAATGATTCAGTATCATCGGGATGTCGAAGCCGCTCAGGTGCGATAATCACATGGATATCATGCAGTCGGTCGTACCGAATTTCAGACATTGGTTATCTCCATTGACCCCTTAAGACTAAAGGCACTCTCGAAACGGATACTCATCGCCAAACTAATCCCCTGCACGGTTAAATCAAATCCCTGTTCGCTCTGAGAGAGTGTTTTAAGTTTGAAATAACGCAAAGTACACGGCTGATCAAGGTTAAACGTTATCATTTTACCTAAAACAGCGTCTCTTAGCTCGATTCTTTCACACGACTCTATCTCCCCTTCTTCCAAAACAGCCATCCCGTTTATCCACACCTCATCGGCATCGGAAAAATGGAAATTGTGCTCTAAACAATAAAGCAGTTGTCCCACTCTCTCACCTGAAAATTTTATCTCGAAATCGACTCCGTTAGGTTTCAGTGTATAGTTTTTTTCTAATGATGCATCTGATTTTTCAGGGAAGTAAAGACCGCCTTGACGTGAAAAAGTAATTTTATTTTGATCAAACTGTGTTTCAAAAGGTTGATTGGTAAAATCACCGTATTCGGTAAAATTACAATGGCGGAAACGATTAACGTTGAAACTCTCATCACTGATATGGTCGATAAACGAATTTTTGAGATACCAGTCATAAATAATCGCATCACGAAGACTATCATCAATCTCTGCCATTGCGGTGTGGATTGTATCAATCCCATCCTCCGCCGGGGTCTCGTCTTCGCATAAGCTCTCATGCAAAATAGGTTCTAATACCCGTTGATGATAGGACTCCCTGCGACGGGTAAGGGTATTTTGGTAGTTAAAACAGCTCTCTCTTATATCCAATTCGACCAGCTGTCCTCCACAACCGCTATCAAATCGCCAAATCAATTCAGGAGTAATCACTTTAATCTTCTCGTAACCATCGAGTTCGTTGTTGTACGATTCTATACTATTGCAAGATCCGTATCGGATATTTTCGCACTCTATAAGATAGTGATATGAAGTATCCCGCAGATTAGGGAGATACAATCCGCCAAATACCCCATGCCAAAGCGAATCATTGGTTTGAAGTTTATAGAGAGCATTGTCGAAATCCTCGCGATTGATACCTTCCCGCTGCGCAGAGAGTTCCAGCATCCGTTTGTGGATACGGTTACTTTCCGGGTATTTGACAAAAAAGTTCTTCCAAATCCCCCCTTTGAGAAACTTTACCCCTTCTCGTTCATATCGATCAAACCCCATCTCCTGCTTGAACCGCTCCAGTGCGTGAGCATCATCGGCGCGCAAACTCCACTCCCCCATCTCATAATACGATACATTGGGGAGGTAGGTAATTCCACGCGGTTTTTCGGCACGATAGTATTCTCCGAAATGTCGTGTCTCAATCGTCTCATCCGCCAAGACCGCTTCGACAAACTTCTCCAACCACCCTTTTTCATAGACCCACGTATAGGTTCCAGGCCACATACCGAACTTTTCGGCATCGTCGAAGATAATAGCGGCAGAGTTTTTCTCCCGCGTGTAGCTTTTGATCGCATCCAAAGCTTTCTCGACACGCATAAACGGCACTGCGTAGCGAAGCTTTTTGCTGATAGGAAAGAGTGCAATTTGTTCTCCACCCTCTTCGCTGAGGTAATAACCGTCCAATATCGCTTCATCAAACCCGGCACATTGAAAGTGGTAATCATCCATCACCGTGTACTCAATACCGCCCTTTACCAAATCTGGGATAAGGGCGGATTCCCATACCCGCTCAGTGAGCCATAGTCCTTTGGGGGTTTGCTTGAATCGACTCGAAATAGAGTCATTGAGTCGGTTGATCTGTGCTAAGCGATCACGAGAAGGAATAACACTCAAAATCGGTTCATAATACCCCGCACTGAAAAACTCGATACTCCCCGCTTTAGAAAGTTTTTGGATCTGTTTATAAAGCTTTGGATCACGCAATTCGATCTGCTCCATCAGCCATCCGCTGCAGTGAACGCTGAAACGAAACGAGGGATAGCGGCTCATCACCTCAAAAAAAGGTTTGTAACAAACCGCTATCGCATGTTCAATCACCCAGTCGAAGTTATCCACCGGCTGATGCATGTGTATACCAAATAAAAGTGCTGTTTTTGACATCGCTATCTCCTTTTACTAAACAAACCAGTTGGCGGCATAATGTTCATTCAAGTCGACACACAGTGCACCGTTGCCCGGCATTGTTTGGAGTATCTTATTCCCGCTGATCAGCTCAAAGCGTAGATGAAAGAGTCTCATCTCCTTGAAATGCAATCTTGATAGTGCAATTTCAATCCGCTCATCAATTGCCACGTTATCATTTTGACCACACGTGAGCGTTTCCAAATCATATTCAAACCGTTCACCACTCTCTTCAAGCATCACCTGCAGTTTCAACCCTCGTCGATCGACGGTACTCAACACTCCCACAAATGCGATGTAAATCGCTTTCTTGTCATGCCCATAATAGAGAGTTTCAATCGGACCTCGAACTCTATCCATAGTGGAGTAAAGCTTTTTTTCATCCATACTGCCGCATCCGAGCCACTCGAAAAATGAGGAGTATTTTCCATCAATACTCGGTGTGATTGGAGCGGATGGCTTAACCCAAAATGGTGCCGCACTATTCATCGAAATAATCGTGGTGAAAAGATTAGCAGGAGGAGTCATCCCTAAAAGATCATAGATAGCGATCAGATGTCCCCGAAAAAGGGTATCGAATTCACTCGCAAATTCGGTTACATGGTCATCACCGTACCACCAAAACCAGTCACTGCATTCAGAGGCTAAAAAATGATCCTCAATTTTTCGTGCCGCATCGCCTACTATACTTCCCGAAAAATTTTCAACATCCCGTTTTGTTTGATAAATCAGTTCCCATGCACGGTTTTTTTGGGGATGCCCAGACCAGGTATCAAATGAGCCGTGAATCCAACTTCCCGGATGAAGTGATTTTAATTCCGTATGCTTTTTTTCATCTGCAATCTCATCCATATTGACACATTGGCACCAAGGTGTCTCTTCTAAACGTTTATATAAGGCGTTAAAAAAATCAAACCCGTTATTCGCATAAAACTCCCACGCATTCTCTCCATCAACGATAACAAAAACCGTAGATTCATCATTCTCCAGATGAATAGCTTCCAATGATCGGAGAAAATGGTTTGAGGCATCTTCGGCTCCCTTATATCGATAGGTAAATCCAAGCAGATCACTGAGGCCATGATCACGAAATCCGATAGTAATCCCCTCATAATCGTAAGTTTTATAAAGATTATGACGATCTTCACTCTCCAGTGAATGAAATAAAATCGCTTCATCGGTAGCAATCCACTTCACCCCATGTTCGCGATAGTACTCTACACTTTTGGGATCAACCGCCCCCTCTGCCGGCCAAAAACCGCTCGGCTTACAGTTGAAATATCTTTCATACAATGCGATAGATCGCTCGATATGTTTTAGAGCATCTTCGTGAAGCGATACGGCTCTTGAGGGAATAGTAGTATAGGGATTAGCGATAATTGCATTTTCCATATTGATCAACAGAGGCAATATCGGATGAAAATATGGGGTAGTCGAGACCGAAATTTTTCCCTCTTTTTGTAATGTGGCATAAAAAGGGATAATCGTCTGTATAAATGCGGATAGAGTATTCAGTAGCTGATTTTTGTCACTTTGTTTATAGTTCTTCCCCCGATTCAAAAGCTCTTTTACAACCTTGTTTTCGCCTCGAAGGTAATTTCCACACCATGACAATATAAATAGCATCTCTAAATCAACCAGTTCATCATTAGTGTAACTGCTTTGTGTATATAAACATTCATAACGCACAAGGGGTCTTACCATAGTCTGAAATTGGGTCGATTTACAGATTTTTATCACCCATTCTCGTTCTTGAAAACTTAGTGCTGATGGGTGTAGGTCCCATAGAGAGAGAAAATAGTCATTTTTAAGAGGTTCTCGATAAAGCTCCAACTGCTCCATAAGTGTTGCAGTGAGGTTAAAGGTCGCTTTGATCGTCTCATGGCGGCTCACAAGCCACGGCATCTCATAATAGTCTTTGATGGCATGTAAAAATACCCATGGCATCCCCATAACCCCATCACTTCTACGATAATCGGGCTGATGCATGTGCCAGAAAAATGAGAGGCTAAGGGGTTTTGTTTCCATTAACTATTGATCCATTCCTCAATTTTTGACTTATACATTGCACAGATACGTTCACCCTCTTCATCCAATTTAGCTTGAATATAGAGGTTCAAATTATCACTATACTGGTCTGGAATCATTAAAATCCAATCCTGCGGTTTAAGCCAAATTTTTACACCATCAAGGGTTGATGATTTTTTTCCTTTGGAGTCTTCGAGGAACATGCGCATCATTTTCCCTTTATTCGCTTGAGTACAAGGGACTTGAAAAGTATTATAATAAAAATGAGGGAGCGATTCGATCATTTCCGAGAGTTTTACCCGATTACAAACAATCATCTCTAAAATTTTGAGTGTTGCATACATTGAATCACGATGGGAAGAGAACTCAGTAAAAGCAAAGTTCCCCTCTCCGGTTGCTACTAAATCGTACTCTTTCATCTTCTCTTTTTTGAAATTCCCGTATTGTCCATGCTCTATTTCAAGGTGATCAAAATAGACAAAATCGGCCGCCCATGTCGGTAAAAATACCTTTTTTACTATCCCTTGATTTTTTGCTTCCATATTAAGTAATGTAAGGACAATAAACAATGCAGCTTGCTTACTCAGCAGTATCCCTTTATCACAGAGTATATCGATCCGCTGTCCGTGAGGATAGATAATAAATCCGGCATCAAGCTCAAGAGCTTTTATCACTGAACTCATATCTTCATACGATGATTTGGTTAAAAAATTGATATTGTCGAGGCGCTGAATATCTGGATGGGCATTGAAAAGTATATGATCAACTCCCATATCGTTGAGGATATCTGGGAATACTTCGGAGGCCATCCCATGCATCATGTCCACTGCAATTCGGCAGTTAAGGCATTTAAACATATGCGATTGGAGAAGTTCTTCCATCCCCCTTTTATATTCAACGTACTCTTTCGCATGATCTGACATATATATTTGCCCTATGCGGGAATAGTCAACCCGTCGAAAGGTCTCTTTGAAAAACGCTTTTTCTACCTTTTTTGCCATATCGTTGTTGATTCGAAGTGCTTCATAGTTAAAAAACGTAATGACGGTACTGGTCGGATCATCAAGCTTTTGATTGATATGAATCCCTCCTGCATACTCATCATGAAACGAAAGACTGCACCGCATTACTGCCGAGGGGATTGCACCGTAATCGAGGACATCCATACCAGAGGAGAGTAATCCACCCAAAAATGCCCTCTTCAACATACGAGAGCTCTTGGCATTGTCACGCGATACGAGAATCATTGAACCTACCTGCATCTGGGCACCGAATGCTTCGGCGAGCTTTGTTGCCATTTCACATGAAATTTCAACATTGGACTTTCCAACAACCAGTCCGTTTTCAAAAATGGAATTTTTGTATTTGCTCCCCAAAATCATACTGCGACTGACAATTGCCGCATCTTCAATCACTTTATCCGGCCAGATGGTTACATCTTTTTCGACAGTAACCAACTCGCCGATTTCGCACCCCTCAGCCAAAATCAACCCCGATTTTGCCGTAACATTTTTACCGATACGATTATTGTTACAGATGACACATCCATCCAATCGTGTATTTTTGCCGATCTCAACATTATTCCAAATAACACTATTCGAGATTTTTGACGAAACGCCGATAACTACATTATCCCCTATGACAACATTGTTGAGTTTTGAGCCTTTTTTAATCGTTACATTGTTTCCGATAACAACAATACCAACCACTTCGATATTCTCATCGATAATATTATCCTCTTCACAAATCAGGACTCCATCAGTGTATTTAATTGCCTCACCTGAGAGTTGAAATTTGATTTTTCCACTCAAAATATCGTCATATACATCACGGTAACTCTCAGGATTACCCACATCACGCCAGTACCCTTGCGCGTATCCCGCCATTAGATCAATCCCTTCTCGCATCAGCATAGGAAAGAGATCTTTTGCAAAATCAAAATTTTCGTTGCTCGGGATATAATTGAGGATCTCAGGTTCAATGACATAGATACCGGTATTGATTGTATCGCTAAAGACTTCTCCCCAACTGGGTTTTTCGAGAAATTTTTCGATTTTCCCCTCTTCATTGGCAATAACAACTCCAAATTCGAGTGGATTTTCGACCGATGTCAAGGTAATAGTAAGTTTTGAGTTTTTGGATTTATGATAGTCGAAAATCGCTTGAAAATCAAAATCGGTCACCAAATCGCCACTGATAATTATAAAATTTTCATTCCCGATATACTCTTGGGCTTTTTTGACCGCACCGGCAGTACCATAATCGTCATCAGGAAGCACGTAGCTAATATTGATCCCCCATTTGCTACCGTTTCCAAAATGGTGTTTAATAATTTCAGGTTTAAAATAGAGTAAAACAATAAACTCTGTAATGCCTAAATCACGTAAGCTAAGAATCGTGTGCTCCATCATCGGACGGTTCATAATCGGGAGCATAGGTTTAGGGACAGAATTGGTGAGCGGTTGTATCCTCGTACCAAATCCTCCAGCCATAATCACGGCTTTCATACGTCTCCTTTAAGAAAAAGTAATAATGCTAATGATTAATCATAGCATACGTTTCATACTGTTTTGTCAGAAAAATGCAATATTTTATGACCAAAATGTGACTATTGCTCTTTCCGATCCAGCTTTTCAAATCCAGGCAATATTTTCCCCTCTAGCAATTCCAAACTAGCCCCGCCTCCGGTCGAGATAAAACTGAAATTATCCTTTTCCCCTGCTTTTTCTACCGCATCAGCTGTGTCGCCTCCGCCGACAATCGTGTAAGCATAAGAAGCACCGATAGCCGAAGCGAGTTTATAAGTCCCTTTAGAAAAACGATCGATCTCATAAATGCCCATCGGACCGTTCCAAATGATTGTATTGGAAAGCTCTATTGCTTCTGAAAAAAGTTTAAGAGTAGCCGGACCGATATCAACAAAGCTAAATTCATCCAAGACATCCTGCACTGGAGTAACACGGACGTCTATCGGATTTTCGACTGAATCGGTGATGACACCGTCTACCGGCAAATAGAACTTCACATTATGTTTCTTTGCCTCTTCCATCACTGAGCGTGCCGTCTCAACGAAATCTTGTTCAAACATCGAGTGCTTCATATCGTATCCCAATGCCTGAAGAAACGTATTGCTCATAGCACCGCCGACAATCAGTTTGTCAATTTTTGGCATGATGGAAGTAAGCAAAGTGATTTTGGAAGAAATTTTCGATCCTCCAACTACAAGTGCTATTGGTCGAATCGGCTTTTCAAGCGCTTTCAGAAACGCTTCTATTTCACGCATCATCAAAAAACCGGCCACTTTTGTATCAACGAATTCCGTAATCCCATAAGTAGAAGCATGTTTCCGATGGGATGTGCCGAATGCATCGTTTACATAAACATCACAAATATCGGCAAGTTTTTTGGAAAATTCGGGATCATTTTTTTTCTCACCGGCATGAAAACGGATATTTTCAAGCAAAAATACCCGCTCCAACGAGCAGCTTGCCATCTCATCATGCGAAGCTTCGAAATCTTCGATAAACTCTACCCGTTTTTCCAGCATACGTTCCAGCCGCTTTTGAATATGACGCAGAGAATAACGCTCTTCATATCCACCCTTCGGATTGCCAAGATGGGATACTAAGATGATAGAGCATGCATTGTGGTCGATGCAATAATTAATAGTAGAGAGGGCCGAACGGATACGCCGGTCATCGGAGATATTCCCCTGTGAATCAATAGGGACATTGAAATCAACTCGAATCAGAACCCTTTTACCCGAGACATCAATCTCTTTGACACTTTTTACACCGTTCATCGTTTGTAGATTGCTGATCATTCTTTTGCCATTGTTTCTTCTAGTTGGAATGCGATCACTCGTTTAATAGCTTCTGCCTCTGCAAGCATACCTTCTTCTTGGAGGAAGTTATCGAATGAGCTTCCGATACCTTGTTGCAATTTCATTGAATCTCCTTCATACGCTTTAGTGCTAAATCAATTTCTTCTTTTGGTGTTTGTTGCGTTTTTTTGACAAACCCATTAAGCAGTACCATATAGTAATCGATAATGGTAAATATTACCCGTCCAATTCGCTTATCTGAAATACTACTTCGAACTTCATAGAGTTTATTACCCAAAGGACGAGAGACCTGCATACCGATCGGCCATCCATATTCACGTGTTCTTCAAGGTGTTTTTTATACTTCTATTTCGACTTGTAGGCTGCTTTCACCAGCATCGGCCACTTGTCCAGCTTGACCCGTTTTCCCTGTGCTACGCGGAAATTCTTAATTTTGATTTTCATCTTTATCCTTTCTATCATGTTAGCGGTGTTGTTCAGACCGACTAATTTTTTGGCTTGCTTCCAGTTTTGACTGGATCAAATATCCGGTAGGCGAGCAGTTTTACGCGATCATTAAAGAGAAACCATACCGAAGCGTAGCCCCACACCATTAGCGCCCAACTCCAACCGAGCGGTGTCATAAATAGCCCGTAAACCGCAATCAGCGTCGCCACGATTTGTGTACTGAATACAGCTAACAGTAAAATCGGCGCAGGGCGTATTGACCAAAACGGGCCGCGTGTGCGTGTTTGGAAAATTTTGAAATGCCCAGACACGGACAATTTTAGGTAAATTAACGTCTGAATGAACGCATGGTCTAAGTGAAATACGCGTTCACCCAGATAAAATAGACCAAACGAGTCCGCTACCCCGATGACGCCCACCACCGTTGCGACGCCCAGTACCATACGCATATTCCAAGTCTCAGGCTTATCTTTGTAATGAACATTATCATATGCAATGGACAGTATAGCGCCGTCATTGAGGAGTGCCAACATCACGATCATCACCGCAGTCAACGGGTAAAAGTTGAATATCAGGATCGATAGCGTCATGAACAACAACACGCCCAGTGTCTCGGCAATGCGATAGATTGCGTAACTGTTCATACGCTGGAAGATTTTTCGACTTTCCTTGATTGCATCGACGATCACCGACAGGCCGGACGTCATCAACACAATGGACGCTGCCGCACGTGCTGCATCCGTTGCACCCGATACGGCTATGCCGCAATCGGCCTTCTTCAGTGCAGCGGCATCGTTCACCCCGTCGCCAGTCATACCGACGATATGACCACGTTTTTGCAGGACATCCACGATGTGGAACTTGTGTTCGGGAAATACTTGGGCGAAACCGTCGGCCTTTTCGATGGACTCAGCCACTTCTGAGGTCTCCTCTTTTTTCGAGTCACCCAAGCTGGAGGCATCGAGAATATTGGCACCCAAGTTCAATTTTTTGGCGGTTTCCTTGGCAATGGCAAGTGCATCGCCCGTCACCATCTTAACCTTAACTCCCATCGCCATCGCGGTCGCGATGGTTTCCTTGGCATCTTCCCGCGGCGGATCGAACAAAGGTAACACACCAACAAACTGCCATTGGTCATCGTCCTCAGACCTCGCCACGCCCAGCGAACGAAAACCGCTCGCCGCAAAGTCGTTGACCGCCTTGTCGACGGCGGACTTGACTTCACCGGCATTCGTCGCCAGTGCCAGGATCACCTGCGGCGCCCCTTTTGTCACCTTGAATTGTTTTCCGTCCATACCCTTGACGGTCGCTTCGGTGCGCTTATGCACAGGATCGAACGGCAGGAAATGCACCACATGGTAATCCTTCAGGGCCTTGTCATCTTTCAAGCCGCCCAACACGGCTATGTCTATCGTGTCCTTGTCGTCCGCACGCGACGCCAGCGCGGCGTCGAGGATCACTTGCTCGGCGGGAATATTGTTCACGCTGAACGGATCGCCCAGCGTGAGTTTGTTCTGGGTCAGCGTACCGGTCTTGTCGGCACACAACACATCTACGCCGGCCAATTCCTCGATGGCAGCCAGACGGGTCACGATTACTTTCTTCCTAGCAAGTAGGCGCGCGCCGACAGCCATAGTTACTGACAACACTGTGGGCATCGCCACGGGAATCGCGGCCACGGTCAGCACCAGAGCGAACTGCAAGGTAGTGAGGATTGGGTCGCCGCGGTAAATCGCGACGGCAATAATTGCGGCCACCAGCACAACTGCGAGAATAATCAGGTAATTGCCAATCTTCAATACCGCCTTTTGAAAATGGCTATCTGAAGGTGCATTCTGAACCAGTTCAGCGGTCTTTCCGAAATAGGTGTTTACACCGGTAGCATACACCAGTGCACTGCACTCACCCCGCCGGATAATGGAACCGGAAAACACTGCATCGCCCTGTTTACGCGAAGCGGGTAAGGACTCTCCTGTCAGCGCGGACTGATCGACCGACATAGGATCGCCATCTATTAAACGCACATCCGCAGGGACAATATCTCCCAGACGCATGCGAATGACATCACCCGGCACCAGCTCACGCGCGGGCGGATTGATCCACTTCCCGTCACGGATCACCCTGGCCTTGACCGCCAGCTCGGCTTTGAGGGCTTTAATTGCATTACCAGCTGCGTGTTCCTCCCAGAATCCGACCGCGGCGTTGGCCAAGAGAAGAATCAGAATGATCCCAAAGTCAGGCCAATGTTTAGAAATCGCCGAAAGTATCACGGCAGCTTCGATCATCCACGGGATGGGACCCCAAAAATAGCTGAGAAACTTCAGTAGCAGATTGGTCTTCTTTTCCTCAATCTCGTTGGGTCCATATTGACTCAGCCGCTTTGTCGCCTCGACTTGAGTGAGCCCTTTTGGCGACGAGCCGAGTTTCTTCTCCACTTCCGATAGAGGCAGGGATTTCAGATCATCCTTAGCATCAGGCTTTGATTCGGGAGCTTTGGGTTGTTCGGCATTGTGTTCCATAATGGTTATTCTCCTGTGAAATCGAATAAGAAAAAATCATAATAAAAGAATTTTCTGATATAAAGCATTATAACCATATATATTAAAAATAAATTTTTTTTATTAATTCGATATTAAACATATTACTTAATTGCTATTGATAACCATTATAATGCTATAGTGTTATTAATAATTATATATGTAAAGAAATAGTGTTCAATGATAGTAGTAAATCCAATACATATAGTGTTACAAAATGACTGACTAGTACGGTATAAAAGATATTCAGATACAGAAAGGAACTATAGTGAATTTAATTAAAAAAAATGAAAAGCAAAATGTTTGCAACGATACTGATCATGTCATCTTCGCTACAGTAGATGCTGCCGTCTTCGCTGCGGCTCAAGCGCAGAAGGTCTTTGAGGAGTACAGTCTCGAAGTGCGCCGCGCCGTTATTAAGGCCATGCGAGATATTTCCATCGCCAATGCGCAACGATGGGGGCATATGGCAGTTGATGAGACAAAGATGGGGCGTGCCGATGACAAGACGCAGAAAAATATTCTTTGTGCCACTCGCACGCCGGGGGTTGAAGACCTGCATTCACAAGCCTACACCGGCGATGAAGGACTGACCTTGGTGGAGTATGCGCCATTTGGTGTTGTGGTTGCAGTTACCCCCTCCAACAACCCCGCTGCGACCATCATATCTAATGCTATTGGCATACTCTCAGCTGGCAATTCTGTGGTCTTCGCCCCGCATCCTGCCGCACTCAATGTTTGTCAGGATGTGATGTGCGCACTCTCTTCGGCTGCAGTCGCTGCAGGTGCTCCAGCAGGATTGATCACCACATTTTCTCCTCTTTCTCATGAGGCAACCAAGTCTCTTCTGTCTCATCCAGACGTTAATCTCAATATGGTAACTGGCGGTTCTGCCATCGTGAAAGTAGCCATGAGCACTGGGAAAATTTGCAAAACCATTGCGGCCGGTCCCGGAAACCCTCCTGTCGTTGTCGACGAAACAGCCCTCTTTCCAAAATGCGTCGAGGAGATCATATTTGGTGCAAGCTTCGACAACAACGTGCTGTGCATCGTGGAAAAAGAAGTCTTCGTAGTCGAGGCGGCCAAGGCGCAATTTCTGGAATGCATGCGTTTGGATAAGCGGGCTTTCGAGCTTTCCGTATCTCAAATGGACGCATTGGCCGAACTCCTCATCAAGAAACACGAGGACTCTAATGAACCGTTCATGAATCGCGACTATGTTGGTCGCGATGCGGCGGTCATAGCCAAAGCTATTGGCTTGGAAGTTCCTCACTCCACGCGCTTGTTGTGGGGGGAAGTATCCGATGATCACCCTTTTATTTGGATCGAACAGCTCATGCCTATCCTCCCAGTTACCTTCGTAAAAGATGTTGATTCAGCCATCGAATTGGCCTATCAAGCGGAGGGTGGTAACCATCATACTGCATCCATGTACTCGACTCACATCGGGAATCTGACGCGTATGGGGCGACGTATGCAGTGCTCTATCTTCGTCAAAAACGCCGCAACTCTCTATGGCCTTGGTATGGGAGAGGGGTACGCATCCATGTCCATAGGAACCCCAACCGGAGATGGCCTCACCAAGACCTCGCATTTTGTGAGACCGTTACATTGCTGCCTTATAGGCTATTTTAGGATCGCTTAATGCCAATATTTGCTCGCAACATAAACTCTATTAAACCAAAGGAATTCCAATGAGCAACTCCTCTTCTAAAGACAATACCACCACGATGAAAGCGCTCGTCTTTCATGGGCCGAATAATCTGGCGTTGGAAGATCGACCCCGGCCAACACTCAAAGAATCAACAGATGCCATCGTACGCATCACCACAACCAGCATCTGCGGAACCGATCTGCACATACTAAAGGGCGATGTTCCAACGGTTGAGGACGGGCGTATTCTCGGACATGAAGGGGTGGGGATCATCGAGGAAGCGGGATCAAGCGTATTAAATTTTAAAAAGGGTGATAAGGTTCTGATCTCGCTGATTACTTCCTGCGGCAGATGCGACTTCTGCAAGAGGGCGATGTATTCGCATTGCAGTAATGGCGGTTGGCGGTTGGGCAACCATATAGACGGCACGCAGGCCGAATACGTCAGAATCCCTTATGCCGATACTGGCTTATACCGGCTCTCACCCGATATAGATGATGAAGCTGCCGTCATGCTAAGTTGTAATATGCCTACCGGACTTGAATGCGGGACGTTAAGCGGACAAGTGAAACCGGGGGACACTGTGGCGATTATTGGCGCAGGACCTGTCGGTCTGGCTGCGTTGCTCACCGCGCAACTCTACTCGCCTGCCGAAATCATTATAATTGGTCATAACAATGACCGGCTGGAAATCGCGCGCTCGTTGGGCGCAACGCAGATTATAAACAGCGCGGATGGCAAGGCGGTCGAGCAAGTCATGGAACTGACAAAAAATGCCGGAGTGGACGTGGCTATCGAAGCCGTCGGCGTCGCAGCGACTTTTGATATCGCTCAGTCGATCATCACCCCCGGAGGGCGTATTGCCAACATGGGTGTACATGGTAAGCCAGTCGAGCTGCACCTTGAAAAACTCTGGAGTTCCAATATCACGTTGACCACGCGTCTAGTTGATGCGGGTACAACGCCGATGCTGCTAAAAATGGTCGAGTCGGGACGCCTTGATACGAAAAAACTCATAAGCCACCGTTTCGAACTCTCAGAAATTCTGAAAGCGTATGACACCTATGCCAATGCGGCGAAGAAACATGCGCTTAAGGTGGTAATCAAATGCCAAGGAGTAATAGCTACATGACAAGTTCAAAGATAACCGTTGCCGAATACCTACTCATCCGGCTTAAGCAAATCGGGTTGGATCATCTGTTCGGTGTAGCGGGAGATTTTGTCCTCGGCTTCTTAAATCAGGTGCTAAATAGTGAGGTGGAATACGTCGGCACCTGCAACGAGCTCAATGCGGCTTATGCCGCTGACGGTTACGCGCGAATCAAAGGTATAGGAGCTTTTGTCACTACTTTTGGCGTCGGCGAACTAAGTGCTATCAACGGTGTAGCCGGAGCTTATGCCGAAAGGGTTCCGGTGGTGGTGATAACCGGCTCACCCGCCACGATCAATTTCCGCACTCGTCCTTTGCTGCACCATACCTTGGGCGATTACCAGATTCCTCTGAAGATGTACGAGAAGATTACCGTCGCCTCTACACAGCTCTCTTGCGGTGAAACTGCACCGGGTGAAATCGACAGGGTGTTGAGAGCGTGCCTTTACTCCCAATTGCCGGTCTACATCAGTATCCCCTCAGATGTGGTGATGATGAAATGTGATCGGCCTAATGCTTTTGTCTTTCCTGTACATGCTCCCAGCGATCCGAGTGCGCTAAATGAGGCAATCAATGAAGCGCTTGACATGCTATGTCAAGCGAAAAAGCCGGTAGTGATTGGTGGCGTGGAGTTGATACGTTTCAAGTTACAAAATGAATTTTCAGCTTTACTCGATAAGACGGGCTTCCCGTATGTAACCATGATGCTCGGCAAGAGTCTCCTCTCAGAACAGCACCCGCAATTCATCGGGCTGTTCGAGGGGGATCGGAGCCGCGACTATGTGCGTGAGCAAATCGAGTCAGCAGACTGCATTCTGCAACTCGGGGAGCTGATGAGTGACTTCAATACGGGCGGATTCACCACACGGCTAGACGACTCAAAAACGATCTGCGCCAACATCCGTACCGTCAAAATCAAACACCATTATTTCGAGAATGTTTATCTTCGCGATTTTATTCTAGGGTTGAGCGCAAAGCTGGATCGGCACGATGTTGCAACTCTTGAGATTCAGAGTGCTGTCGATAGCTGTGAGCATCGACATACGCAAGCCTACCGATCCGAAGCACCGCAAGCGCTGACTATCAAGCGCTTCTTCGACCGGATGAGCCATTTTGTCGAAAAAGATTCAATCGTCATCGCCGAAACAGGTGTCTCCTTGTTCAGTACCGCAGAGATGTTGATGCCTGAAGGGGCGACCTTCATTGGGCAAACTTTTTACGGTTCGATTGGTTATACCGTTGGGGCCGCGTTGGGTGCCAGTATGGCGGCGCAAGAGCGTAGAGTCGTGTTGTTTGTGGGAGATGGTGCTTTTCAGGTTACCTGTCAGGATCTCTCTACTATGATTCGCTACGCTCTTAAGCCCATAATTTTTCTTCTCAATAATGACGGCTACACCATCGAGCGTGTGATCGTTGATCGGCCTTACAACGACATCCAGCCTTGGCATTATCATAAGCTGGTAGAAGTGTTCGGCGGTGGGTTGGGCCTTGATGTTCACACGGAAGGAGAACTTGAAGATGCGCTGGAAAAAGCCGGCACAGCGGATGGTCTGGTATTCGTTGAGATTCACACCGGGCGGCTGGATTGTCCAGAGGCGCTGCGCAGTGCTGGCCGATCAATGGCAAAAATAAATCAGCTTACTTAAACTCAAGGGATCACTATGAGTGAACAAACACCAGTAAGTCATCCGCTATACGACTTGTTGCCTACAGATGTTGCGGGGTTCAAATCCCTGGTCGATCTGGCCCTGGATATGCGCTGGTCCTGGAGTCATACCTCCGATGAAGTATGGCGAGAACTGGATCCTGTGCTATGGAACCTGACGCATCATCCGTGCGATGTCCTGCAGACGGTCTCGCGCGACAAGCTGCGCAATGCGCTCGCCGATCCGGTTTTCCGCAAAAAGATTGATGCCCTTGTGCAGTCCAAGAAACAGCTGGAAGACGCATCCGCGTGGTTTCAGCAAACACACCCGAAATCACCGTTGAACTGCGTCGCGTATTTCAGTATGGAATTCATGTTGAGCGAAGCGTTGCCCATTTATTCTGGTGGTCTCGGAAATGTGGCTGGCGATCAACTCAAGGCCGCTAGCGATCTGGGCATGCCGGTGGTCGGTGTGGGGTTGCTCTACCAGCAGGGATATTTTCGCCAAGTAATAGACCGAAATGGTGCACAACAAGCCCTCTATCCGTACAACGATCCGGGCCAATTGCCGGTCACGCCGTTACGGAAATCGGATGGAGAGTGGTTACGACTCGAAGTTGTCCTTCCTGGCTACTCAGTCTGGTTACGCACCTGGCAGGTTCAAGTCGGTTGTGTGAAATTGTATCTGCTGGACAGCAATGACATCGCGAATTATCCGGCACATCGCGGTATTACCAGTGAGCTGTATGGTGGTGGATCGGAGTTGCGCCTGACACAGGAAATGGTGCTGGGAATTGGCGGTTGGCGTTTATTGCGTGCTCTTGGTTTGCAACCTGAAGTGTGCCACTTGAATGAAGGCCATACTGCATTGGTGGTACTGGAGCGCGCGCGTGATTTCATGCAAGAAACAGGTCACCCTTTTGATGTAGCCCTAGCGGTGACCAGAGCAGGTAATCTGTTCACAACGCACACGGCAGTGGCTACCGGTTTTGATCGTTTTGCGCCGGCTCTCGTTAAACAATACCTCGGTGGTTATGCCGAGCGGCTTGGTCTCACACTTCGCAACCTGCTGGCACTTGGCCGACACAATCCAGACGATGAGTCGGAACCATTTAATATGGCTTATTTGGCGATTCGCGGTAGCGGTGCGGTGAATGCCGTCAGCCGCTTGCATGGGAAAGTAAGCAGACATTTATTTGAGCCGCTGTTTCCAAATATTCCACATGAAGAAGTGCCGGTAGGGCATGTGACCAACGGTGTTCACATGCCGACCTGGGATTCCGCTGCGGCGGATGCACTGTGGACTGAAGCCTGTGGTAAAGACCGTTGGCTTGGAACAGCGGAGGTTATGGGGAACAACATGCGCCGTGTTTCCGATGAGAGGCTCTGGCAATTTCGCATTGAAGCCAGTCAAACTTTTGTGGATTTCGTGCGCAAGCGCTCGTCCAGAGAAATGGTGATCTCCGGTGCAACGCCCACAACGGTAGCGGAGGCCGCACAGATTTTTGATCCCAACGTATTGACCCTAGGCTTTGCACGTCGCTTCGCAAGCTATAAACGTCCCAACATGCTATTGCACGATCCAGAGCGTCTGCTTCGTCTACTGAGCAATCCTCAACGTCCGGTGCAACTCGTCATTGCAGGAAAAGCACATCCCGAGGATCGTACAGGGCAGGACCTCATTCGCCAGTGGACGCAATTCATCCGGAGACCGGAAGTACGTCGCCATGTAATTTTTCTTAGCGATTATAACATGCAGCTGAGCGAGTCTTTGGTACAGGGAGTCGATGTCTGGATCAATACACCGCGTCGTCCGTGGGAGGCATGCGGCACCAGTGGTATGAAAGTGTTGGTCAACGGCGGAATCAATTTGTCCGAACTGGATGGCTGGTGGGCGGAAGCCTATACACCGGAAGTTGGCTGGGCCTTGGGCGATGGGCAGGAACATGGTGATGATCCCGCTTGGGATGCGTACGAAGCCGAGCAACTCTATGATCTGCTCGAACGCGAAGTGATCCCGGAATTCTATACTCGCGATGATCAGGGCATTCCCACGGCTTGGGTTAACCGCATGCGTGAAAGCATGGCACAGCTAACGCCGCAATTTTCCAGCAACCGTACTGTGCGTGAATACACTGAACAATATTATCTTCCTGCGGCTATAGCCTACCGAGAACGCAGTGCCAACAATAGCGCGTTTGGTGTGCTAATGGTTGATTGGAAGTATGCGCTGGAACAAAAATGGAATTCACAGCGGTTCGGCGAAGTTAAAATTGAAACTATTGGTGAGCAACACGTATTTGAAGTGCAGATATATTTGGATGGTCTGAATGCCGAAGCTGTACAAGTCGAGCTTTATGCCAATAGTATTGATGGTGGTGCTCCGGTACGGGTAGAGATGAAGTGCGTGCGACCTCTGGTCGGCGCAATCAATGGCTATGCCTACCGCGCAAGTGTTTCTGTAGAGCGTCCGGCGCTAGACTATACAGCGCGACTTATACCACATCGCGATGGCGTTTCGATTCCTCTCGAAGAAAATCATATTCTATGGCAGAGATGATTGGCTATTTATCAACAAAATAAGTACTGATTTTACACTCCGCTCGACAACACGGGTATAAAATTGTCAGATAACCAATGATCTGTTTAACCTTCCAAAGGCCTCGTTTATTTTGTTCCGAGAGCTATCGATGTCGTCTTTGATTTGTTCCCAAAAATCGCCCAGGTCTTCATTCAGTTCCGCTATCTTAGTTCTCATGTCACTAGCTATCTGCTCTAGTTCTTCAATCGTGAACTGAAACTTTTTATGATGCATTATAATACAAATTAACACAAGTTATATTTCAGTCATATAAATTTAGAGCTTGTAATAATAGAAGGAAGGATTGTTTTTAAAAAGCGGTCTATAAAGCTTCCCCTTGCGGGAAAAATAAGTCTCTCTTTTGCATTACACCTTATTTTTGGTAATGTGATTATCTAAACTAATAATATGACCGTGATCATCATGGTAAACCGTAATAAATTGACTATTTTCACACTCCTGCAACTGTACATCGTGTAAATGAAAATAATCTGAATAATTCTTAGAATGATATATCAAATGCTCACTTGGAGCCTGATGCCTATGCAGTCTTGACAATAAAAACAACACTACCGGCGTTGCGATTAAAGTATAGATGGCATTTTCAAACGTTACACTATGAATATTCTCAAAAATCCAATCTGATATTTCATTAGCTGGCACTTCTAAAGTAATTATTCGATAAAAGACGTGCAATAAAGGCTTCCACAAATAAATAAAACCTACCCATAGTAAAATAGTTATTATGTCCCAAGCCAATCTTTTGGTCCTAGGTAACTCACGGCGTTTATTAATAATGAGCGTTTCCATATTCGTCTTAACCTTTTTTCACTTGTTGATGTGCGCCTCGATCGGGGCTAACCCATCTTGCTCGTCCTTTTTTGCCCAATAATACTTTGGGAAGAGCCACTACTGCTGTAAACAAATTCAGTAGCCAAAAGGCAAAGGGATACCAAATCATCCAAAAGTAATTTTTCCCCAAACCTTGGTCATAACGGCCGTCTAACCATTTACTGATCGCAAACTGTATCAAACATACGCCGATTAGAATAACACTGCTTTGATCCGGCAAAATCGGTGAGTGAGTAGGCATTAAATAGGGAAATGGCATAAACAAACTGATAAACCAAACTAAAAATACCAACACCATACTATAGGCCCAAAGCATACTAAGCATTTGTTCAACCATGAGTCCCCAAAGATGGGTTTGTTTGTGCATAAATAAAACTTTGAAATTTTTGAGCATGACTTGAACACCGCCCATAGCCCAACGCAACCGTTGTTTCCAAAGCCCTTTCAATGTTTCCGGCATCAAAATCCACACTAAAGCACGAGGTTCAAAACGTACATCCCAACCATTACGTTGCAATTTCCAAGAAATGTCAATATCTTCGGTCAGCATATCAGGGCTCCAATAGCCTACCTCATGTACAGCTGCCTTTCTAAAGCCGGTAATCACACCCGATACAGTAAATATTCGTCCAAAACTACGCTGTGCACGTTTAATCATACCTACAATAGAAGAAAACTCGCCAACTTGTATTTTACCTAATAGCGTCGTGCGATTGCGTATTCTTGGATTACCCGTTACGGCGGCAACTTCCGGATAGCGAATAAAATGCTTAACCATCCAATACACACAATATTTATCAATCAAGGCATCTCCATCAATGCACACTAAGTACTCATACTTTGCTACCAATGCACCGGCTTGAAGCCCTAAAGCTTTACCTTGATTTGCGGCTAAATTCACCACTTTTAATTTTGGATTATCTTTTGCCAAATTCACTAATATTTCTAGCGTATCATCACTACTACCATCGTTAATAGCAATGACTTCAAATTCCGGGTATTCTACAT
Source organism: Sulfuricurvum sp. (assembly GCF_041651515.1). Taxonomy (GTDB): domain Bacteria; phylum Campylobacterota; class Campylobacteria; order Campylobacterales; family Sulfurimonadaceae; genus Sulfuricurvum. The sequence goes on along the minus strand of NZ_JBAZJF010000008.1, from coordinate 23,464 downwards.
TGAGTGCATAACTAATTGTTTCGATAGCATTTTGCCCTTCATTGTAGCATGGGATTAAAATACTGACGCCTGCCCAAGTTTCATTGTTTCTCAGGGGGGGTATTATGTATTTAGCGTAGGGTTTTTCATTTTTAAAATAGAAAAATATTGCCCCTATTATCCATAAACTCGACATAAACAGTGGATAATAAAATACATATCCTAAAATTGTATGCCATATTAAAAGAAAAAATATAGAAAAAGTCATTAATAATCCTTATTACTGGTTAGGCATGGTATTCGCATACATACGTACCGGTTTTTGAGAAAACGCTTGATTCATCATATCGGCATCAGGGTTATTGGTATACACACTCTCAGGATAATATGCAATATGATGAACACCTAAAGTGTATAAATGTCTTATAGTCTGATCCAATTCTTGAGAAGAAATCGGCTCATTAGCTTTTCTCCAATTCACCGTCTGCAGCTCGATTACCGTACGTTCCAGTCCGCACTGTTCTTCTTTTACGTGTTTGACTATTTCATCATAAAACTTTTGGGCATCAGGGGCTTCTTCCATATAGGGCATTGCCATAATAGCGGTATAGTCATAATTCTTTATCGACTCGTGCAAGCTTTGGGCATACCACTCTTCAGAGTTGTTATTGAGTGCAACTTGCGCATACAGGTTTCGTGCTGTTTTGAGCCCCGGTTGCTCGTCTCTTAGAATTTGCGCTAATTGCATTGCAAACGCATCCAAATAGTGTGTTTTCAGTTTAGTCCATTGCTGAAATTGTTGTCGATCCGTTCTGATTTGAGTAACACTTGGCGCCAATCCCCACTTCTTATATTGCTTATGGGCAAATACACTGTCATCTTCAAAATCGGATAACGTTACGTCATCATGAAATAATATTCCGTCAATATAGGCTGACTTTGCAAAATCTTCATAAATTTCTTTAATGACTTTGCGCGCTTTAGGTGAAAATGGGGATAATCTCGGATACCCCATATTGAGATGAGTCGGATCAACTTGCAACGTCACGACCGTATCTTTGGCCGCCGGATTGTTTTTCGGTAATTGCCAGGCGATCATGGGCATCCATGCATAAATACGCTTGACCTGCGTGCATTTGGCAATTTGCCACGAAACACGGTTAAATAGATTTGCACGCATGGGTATATGTCGATTGGGAAAATAGACATAGTCCGCAGCACCATTGGCATCAGGATCGGCAAACGCTTGCAGATAAACCGTATTGACCCCCAGTTTTTTAATACGCTCCAGCAATAAGGCAATATTTTTTTCCTGCTGGATCGGATCGGCATCATAAAGATAATCCATATCGACATGAGCCGCTTTGGTCGTTCTAGCATCATCGGTAAAATTACCGTTTCGCATCCACATAAGAAATTCCAATTCCTGAAGGGTCATCTTTCCCTCTACCAATATACGTCGAAGTCCCCACAATGGGGTAATGCGGGTATTGCTCCCATCATCTAACGTTAATCCTATGGGCATACCTAAGCGCTCTGCAATGCGACGCACCTCGATATTATAGCGTCCGTACGGCCACACCATGACGCGAGGTTTTTGTCCCGTATAGCGCTCTAAAAAAACATTATTTTCCAATAGGTCATTGTAAATACGTTGCTGATAACTTTTTTCATCTTCATACCTTTGTTTTTCGACAAGCCATTGACGAGTGGTAAGGGCCGGCTCCATATTGCCTTGCGGATTACCTGCAATCCCTTTATGCATGCAACAGCTATGACTGGCAACCTCTACGAGACCGCTACCGACCATCTCTTTGATCTGCGTTTGGCTTAAAAACTTGCTACGTGCAATCATATGCCCGTCAAAATCGACTTTATCTGTAGCCCTCATCCAGTTCCCCACGAGCGCAATGACACTCGGGATTTTGTATTTTTTCAAAATCGGATAGGCATTGGTATAAACCGACTCATAGCCATCATCGAAGGTAATCAAAACAGCATTACCGGGTAACGGCTTTCCAGCATTACGATAGGCTAAAATATCATCTATCCCGACAAAGTGATACCCGTTATCCATTAACCAATGTATCTGCCGATCAAAATTCGATGGAGTTACCGCATACGTTGAATCAAGCGTTTCACTTTTATCTGCTATTTCGTGATAACTTAGAATGGTAAACTCGTTGACATTTTGATCTCGACTGCACATATTAGGCAAATCATTGGCCATAGCATAACTGCTTAAAAAACCTATCAAGACCAAAATAAATTTTAATATCGGTTTGAACATAAATCAGACTACTTTCTTTTAAATTTTATTACAATATTATACAGTACATTCACTTGCAAACCTCAAATTTACTTAGGTTCATAAGGCACTTATTTATAGACTTCTAATTTATCGAAATTAAATATATTGCTAGGTTCAACAGCCATAACGTCACGTGAAAAAGATAGGTTTTTATGATTGCTAATACCGCTGACGTATTGCACAATATAATTGAAATTTTCCAAATTGAAATATCCCTTTTTGTTATCTCTATAAATTTCGTCCAATCTTGAATTTTTGACATTGCTATAGATCACAAAGGGAACCGTGTATTCATCTTTAAACGGCGGTAAAAAACCATGTCCGTTGTTTTCAAGATTTATATTTTCACCATGATCCGACACATAGATGAGCAACAATTTTTCATTCTTAAATTTTTCATAAATCTGACTCAATATGTAGTCGCTGTAATGGATACTGTTATCGTACTCTTCCACAATATTTTTGGGATTTTTAAACAAAGCAGTCTCTTTTTTGTATCGGTTTATATAGTCAGAATGAGACCCCATCAGATGCAAGAGGTACATCTCTTTTTCCGAATTTCTTTGAAGCTTGTTTAAGTAATCGAGGAGCACCTCATCCGTTTTAGCCTCAAGATAGTTTAGATTTGCAAAAAAAGATATATTTGCTTCATACGCCATAGATGAGATGGAAGAATCGTTTTTTCCCACACGCCCTTGATTTGAAATCCAATACGTTTCATAGTGATTGGCCTTAAAATTCGTAAGTACGGAACAAGAGTGAAAATATCGATCCTCATAATAGTTTACATTCGCTTCGGTCAACTCAATAGGAACGGAATATCTTGTCTGATTTGTAGGCGCTATGGCATTGAATATATACAGATGATGTGTTTTTTGAAGAGAATCCAAAAAAGGAGTGGTAGGAAAATCATAGCCATAGAGGGACATATGGCTTTTATTAACACTCTCCCCCATAACAATGATGATCTTGTCATACAACTGATTTTTTTTATTGGCTTTAGCGATCTTGATATGACGTATGTATTCTTCTCTAGCTTTCATGATTTGATCTATTTTATTCGTATCATCAATTACGGTACAAATTTCACATGGAACGCTAAAAGGTTCAAACTCTTTGATAGGATTGATATAAAAACTGACCGCAATAAGGACCGAAAGAAACACGCCTAACCCTATAGTTCTAAATACTTTATAAGAATGGGTAAAATGTCTAAGAAATCTGGATAAAAGATATAAGACAAAAAATGAAAAAAGTATTAGCGCATAATCTCTATAATCGATATACCGTGCGATATACTCTTTAGACTCATAGATAGGGGATAAAAAAGCGACTTCAATACGAGGCTTGATATCCGGTAACGCATAACCCCAATGCAGCGCAATATGTCCGATAAGTATATTGCTTAAATTAATAAAAATAATAAATACAGAGAATAAAATTTTACTGAACTTCGGAATGGTGATCAATAAGATGAGAGTAATGAGCAAATATGTGGCATGTATTGAATTGGGAGAAAATATAAACTGTGGCAAGATTGTAAATGCAGAGATCAAAGTGCCGAAATAAAAATAAGATTTATTACTATCAAATTCTTTCTGTATATTTTTTTTCACTTTTCACTTTCATACGTAATTCAAATCATTTTATAGAATTTTTATTATATAAAACTATCCGTTAGAAAGGGATTAAAGACTCTATTAATAGAGCTTATAAGGTTGTGAGCTTCTACAGGAATCAAGGTATAGAGAAAGAGCCGTTTCTCATTATCTAAATTATTATATTCATACTATTTAGTACTTCAAGTGTTTTGGTGACATCGTAAACAGCACTGTGATATTGCTCTTCATCAAACTCGATTCTGTAATGTCGGCAGGTTTCCAGCAGTTTCGGATTCTTGAGACTCCCTCTGATATTAAGTGCTCCAACAATCTTTTTATTCGATTTCATGGTACAAAAGTGTTTTTGAAAGCTAACCAGTTCACCGAGATGACGCAGTTCAAACGCTATATTGTGGGCGATGAGGGTTTGAGCACACTGACAAAATTTTATGAACTCGCTATCCTCTGCGAAATACTCTGCGTAATCGACATTTGCACGTAATCTCTCGATCCGCTGCGGTGAGAGTTTATGGACGGCAAGGGCGTAAGGGTTAACCTCATATTCGGAGAAATAGTAACGATGGAAGGTATCGGCGATGACATAAGAGCCCTCTTCTCTTTTGATCCGAAATGCCGCTACTTCGATCACGTCATGGATATTGGCAGAGTTGGTTTCAAAGTCCAGAATAATCAAATATTTTCCATCAGTGTATCCATTAATTTTATTCGATATTTTACCCAGAAGGTGTAGTGGATTGGTTTAACCAACATTAAGTTATAAAATAAAGACGTTGCTCAAAGAAGAAAAATCACAAGTAGGACAAAATTGTAAAAGTTAAAAGCATTGATGAGCAAAAGGAAAAATTGCATTGCTGTATGTAGTAGAGCTTTATAAATAAAAAAACTATTTAACACAGCAATCAAGTCGAGATTTTGCTGGGACTTCCTAAATTAATCCCAATATATTATCTATAATGAGATAGAACGTAGACCAATATTTGCTGCTTAATGCCTAGGATTTATAGATGTAATATAGCATCAAGAAAGATTAAAGATTTCAATCCTTACAACAAAAGATTTTAAATCTCCCAGTATTTTTTACTGACAAGCAGTTTTTTAATTTGCGGGGCAATTTCTGGATTACTTTGCCCAGTATTCCAAAGCTTTTTACTCAACTGACGTATCGCATCATTGAAATGATCATCAATATGTGATCTAAATGATATTTTAGGAAAAGAAGAAAAAATCAGCTCTTTTTCTGCCGTAAAACGATCTTTTTCATTGCTGATTTCATGAATATCTCTCTCATGCAATGTGATTGTTGATCCGCACTCCAATTTTGCCAAGATCCATAAAGCAATAAATTCTATGGAATAACGGTTTAATATTTGTACGGAAAATAATTCAAACGTATCACAACCGCTTTGCTCATATTCGTGGATGATAAGCTCTATTACTCTTTTGATATATTCCAGTGGCACCATTTCAAAGAGTTCTCTCCCTACACTCATTCCTGCAGTGTGTTCGGCACCGATATAGATACGAGCCCCTTTGTCTGTATTTCCAAAAGTATTGGTACGTAATCCGATTAGCCCAATGTCGCAATGCTGATGTCTGCCGCATCCTTTAGCACACCCTGAAATTCCTATTTGGATATGATGCTCATGTATTTTTTCCAGAGGGAGCAATTGGGCATCATCTTTAATATTCCAGAACGAGTAAGGGCAATAATGACTTCCTGCACATGCTACCACCGTTTGGCTTTTTTGGAGATGCCCAAAAGGGGTGAAAGGTTCAGACAGGCCAAACACATAAAGATTATGATCCGTCCCTATGCGTACCTCAGCAGAGTGTATTTCGGCAAAATCTGCGATAGAAATCAGCTCATCAGGAGATATGCGTCCAAAATTACTCTCGTAACAAAAGGCATAACTTCCGTCTTTTAGCTGTTGATGGATGGAAAAGGGTACTTTTTCCAGAACCAAATCACCCGCTTGTTGCCAAGTGTTTTGGTATTCAAGTGCAATATGCTCCACAAATGCTTCCATTCCGATCTCTTCAAGTAAATAAAAAAGACGTGTTCGCGAACGTGTAAAGCGTAATCCATGCTTGTTGAATGTTTCGATAAATGCTTTGAAAAATGAGACAACTTCCTTAGGAAGTAAAAAGATATCGGCACTACGGGCAATCTCGGTATTTTTTCCCCCCATATAAACATTAAACCCAAATACCATTTCTTTCTTTGCCAGTGCAAAATAAAGATCATTGGCAAAAAAAGAGGTGACATTCGCACCGTTGCCCGAAATGGCAGTGGAAATTCTGCGCGGCAGCATCCCAACAAGATGGGGAATTTTGAGAAAACATTCCTCCATTTGCATAATCATTGGATAGGTTTCGATAATACTCGTACATCCTCGTCCATCATAGACATCGCTCACAATGTTGCGTACATTATCACCAAATGTTTGCCATGTTGAAATGCCAAGTTCATTAATTTGTTTGAATATTTGGAGCACATTCTCACTGTTTAGACCATGCAATTGTATACCTGCACGTGCAGTTAGAATGATTTCGAGATCATTGCATTTTACGATTTCGGCTATGGAGCGTAATTGCGCCGTTGTTATACGCCCTGCAGTTATGCGTAAACGAAGCGTATATTCTTCTTCTTGGATAGGGCTATTAAAAATGCCAAAATCCTGTAAATAAAAACTATCTCCTTCGCTGATACCATTAAAGTCCAGTGTTTCTATTTGAGGATAGTAGTCGAAAGGAGACAAAGCTGTCTTATGACGTTCACGCTTGTTTAGTTTTTTTTCTGTGCTGTCCATAAATTACTCTCCGATCCACTTACATAAAGGTTATTGTAATAGTTTGTTTGAGCATCACGTATGATATATATCAAGAAAAAAGAAATTATAAATATTGGGTAGGCTCATGGAAATAAAATCCTTGAGAATAATCAATACCAATCTCTTTTACCGTTTTATACACTTCTTTGGAGTTGACATATTCTGCAATGGTTTTAATCCCCAGTCGTTTTGCAAAGGTGACAATGGTTTCTACGATTATACGGCTATTCATATCGATATCGATATTTTTTATTAAGGATGCATCTATTTTGAGAAAATCAACTTGAAGGTGGAGGATGTACGCAAAATTTGAATATCCGCTTCCAAAATCATCAATGGCAATCCGCCCTCCCCGTTGTTTGATTTGCCCGATAAACTCTTGTATGTCTTCAAAATTTTCAAATCCTTCAGATTCCAGAATTTCAAATATCACCCTATTTCCAATATTGTTTTGTTCCATTTTTTGAAGTATAAAGGCAACCAATTTTGAATCTGTAATATCCTCTACAGAGAGATTAATGGAAAAGTCATAACTGTTTTCTTGGAAAATTAGAAAAGTTTTTTCGATCATGATATAGGTTAGTTGAGGATAAAGTTTAGCTTTTTTAGCAACATCCAAAAATAAAAAAGGTGAAATTATTTTTCCTTCAGAATCAATCAATCGGATAAGACATTCATATTTGATTGGCATTATTCGATTATTCATCGTATCGTATGAAGTATCGATAGTTGAATTTTCTATAATTCCCTGAAAAAATGGAACAATGCGGTCTGCAGCAATAGCCTCCTTAATTTTGCCAATATACTCAATGTTATGTGCAATTTCTTTTTTTATCTCATGTGTATCATTTAAAATGATAAATTCCTTATCCTTTTGTTTGGCATTACGCAATACCATATCAGAATCGATTAAAAGTTGGGACGCTACTATATGCGTTTTTACATCTCTCATAGGATTGATAACTGCTCCTATCGTCACTTTAATAATGATGGTAGAATCATTTATATAAAAAGGATTTGCTTCGATATGTGCATGCAATGATGCGATAGCTTCATCGTATGGTCGATTATTAAAACATTTTTTATCACACAGCAAGGCAAATTCGTCCGCATAAATTCGATACAGTTTGACGCCCGATGTTAGCATATGACCCATAGCTATACGCTCTTTCATCCCTTTTAATACACTATCACCTATTTCAGTACCGTAAAAATCATTTATTTCACCAAAACGATCTATATTGATAAGAATCAAAATATGACTCGTCATCAGGGCTAAATCTTCTAAGAGTTTTGTTCGGTTCGGAAGCTGTGTCAGGGAATCCGTGTAAAGCTGCTGAATAAGTTGCTCTCTTTGAAGAACAAGTGGAGTAATATCATGCCTTGTTGCAACAAATTCCACGATATTCCCCTCTTCATCCAAAATCGGCGTAATGGTTGTATCCGTATAGTATGGAACCCCATTTTTATTAAAATTTTTTAGAGTGCCCGACCAAATATGTTTCTCCATAATAGTTTTCCACAAGGCTTCATATACATGTTTTGGAGTAGCTAAATCTCTGAGGATACGATGATTCTTTCCAATCAATTCTTCACGGGTATAGCCTGTCGTCAAGCAAAATTGATCATTAACATAAACAATATTTCCCTCCACATCGGTTATAGAGAGGATATTACTGGCATCAACCGCCTTTTTGTAACTCTTTAAAAAAGCAAAAGACTGTCCTACTTTTTGTGCCATCTCATTAAATGCATGGGAAACATCAGCCATTTCATCATCCGTTTTAATCGGAATACGAACTCTATACTTCCCGGCTGAAATTAAACGGGCCGCACCCATCAGTTCATCAATAACTCCCATAAAAGCCAGATAGAATCCGATTGTGAAATAAATGAGCAACACCAAGACCGTTAAAGCAACGATTTCTCCAATAATCATTTGTTGTTTCAGCTTAGCCAGCCTCTCCTCCAAATGAGATTGAAGCGTAATGGAGAGCATATCATACGCATTAAAATACGTTTCAATGGTCTGCGTCATATCATGAAAATAATCCTTGGAATTGATTTGCCAATGATCCGTATTCAAAATTTGCGACGTAAAAACAGTTGAAAACGCCTCACAATTTTTTTCTATATCTACGATAGAGGGCATTAGAGTACGGCACATATCAGGATGACGTTCGCAAACGATAGTACCGGCATGGACAATACTGTCCAAATGAGAGCGAAGCTTCCCATAAAGGAGTGTAGCCTCTTGTTGTTCGTCTAATGTCATCGATTGTTTTAAAAGAACTCTTGTTCCGATCGCTCTCCCCTCCCCCGTGTATTCCACAAGCATCGGTATATGATTGCTGAGCATTTGAACGAGATGATAAATACTTAAGTCAGCATCATTAATGGTATAAGATAGGTCACCGGTATGCTGCATCAAAAGGAGTATTTTAATAATCAAGTCTGTATGTATACGATAATTTTCAGATGCTGACCGCTCCCAAATCCCGCTTCGAAGTTCCTGCCATTGTTTCCTAATCACTTTCCATTCTTCATTAATCGATGGCGTTGGTGGAGGATAAGCATCTATTACGGCTATCGCCGATTCGATGTGTTTGAAATTTTCTTCAATTTTAATTTTATAGGTGCTATCGCCTTCCTGCAGTGCAACAGTCATCCCTCGCTCAAGTGGAACATACTCTAAGAATAGCCTTACTTTTTGTTGATAGGCAAGCCCTTCTTGAAGTTTTTTAATCGAACGGGACTCACTTTCAACATGATCATAGCCCAGATATAAAAACAGCACAAAAGGGAGAAAGAATACGGCTGTTGCCAATGCAAGCTTTTTGGGATATTTCATACTGCTCATCATCATGATCGCAGGAGAAAATAGATTCATAACATGCATGAAGTCTCCATTTTTGCTTATAAATCTGAGCGAATGTTGATTGCAACCCATAAAATTGCAAGATTGAGACAGAAAATTGCCAACGATCCACCGCGTGAAAGGAGCTTTTGAACCAAAGTGCGGGTTGTTTTATGCGTGGCGAAAGCAATATATAAATGGATAATTGTGGCTATACTGAGTAGCGAAACCAACACTATTTTCCATCTAACATAGTGCCCAAGCTCTGTATCGCTGTTTATAGCACTGAAAAGCTGATAATGATTTCCCAATACAACTCCTGTAGAGATTAAAATGAGTAGCCATACGGTTTCAAAATAACCATAAAACGGACCAATAGCACCGTATACTGCCTCTTGAGTCGCTTTGTCACGAATAAATATTCCTAGCCCGAATAAAACAATACTGCCACCAATCCATGCACAGGCAGAGAGGATATGAATATATAAAATCCATGGCACAAGCGATCCTTTAATTTTTGGATAGTATAAAGGTATTTTGGATAATGCAACTTGATACTAATCAATATTTTACTTTCTTGATTATACTAGCTATTAAATGGTGAGGAATTGAGTCAAGCAGTACAGTGCTTTGAATCTAAGCTAGCTGAAGGAGGTCACTATGCCATACTGCTTGAATCAACCCCTGAGAGGGGAAGATTTTTTATGGTTTAGGAATTATAAAGGATTACGCTATTAAAGTCTTTGATATAGATCAACTGTCATCATCCTCCGGTACGGTAAAAAGCACGGGAAGAGACTTCAACATTCTCTATACCCCAAAGGTTTTTTTCGGGTTTATTAAACACTACATCCGCTAAGATTTCGGTTGCTTTGGTAATATTGCCATTTTGTATCGCCTCTTTAATACTTTTAGCCCCCTCAAAATACAAGCAACCGATCAAATCTCCTTCTGCTGTGAGTCTCAGACGATCGCACGTTGCGCAAAAATCGTGACGATGAGGCTCGATGGTACCAAAGCGATAACCCTCCGATGTTTCATACAGATTTGCCGGTCCGCTCACCTCTTTATTGATTGGAATAAAAGAATAAGCTTTTTCTAATACTTCTATAATCTCATCACTTCGAAGACCTTGCAGTGCATCACTGGCATGGGAGTTTTCCATATATTCAATATAACGGATCTGTGCACCGATTTCTTTTGCATATTCAAACAAAGGGAGAATTTCATGCTCGTTGATTCCGCGTAGAATGACACTGTTTATTTTTACCGATAATCCTGCATCGACAGCAGCTTCAATCCCTCTGATAACCTGCTCAAAAACATCTTTTTGTGCGATATAATGAAGTATCTGAGGGTCCAATGAATCAAGTGAAATATTAACGCGTCGCAGCCCTGCTGATTTCAATTTCTCGGCCTGTGCAGGTAACAAAAAACCGTTTGTTGTCAATCCGATATCAACGGCAGGTGCATAGGTATGGATCATAGCGATCAGCTCATCTAGATTTTCCCGTATCGTCGGTTCTCCTCCAGTTAAACGGATTTTTCTAATACCTTTATCAATACCGATTTTGATAAACGCAAAAAGTTCCTCATAGCTCAGAAGGTTCTCTTTTTGAACCCAGCTAAAAGGTTTTTCAGCCATACAATAGCGACAACGAAAATTACATCGCTCCGTCACCGATACACGTAAATAGGTTACTTCACGGTTAAAACTGTCTCTAAGCATAAGAGCCTTCTTCATTATTAATGAATGATGATAACCTATCCTCTGAAGACTATTCTTGATTTATGTCAATTCGTACAATTAGCCGTTATGTTATTATGATAATTCAATCATTTAAAGGTTAGGCATGGCATTTCTATTAGAATCACTTGATTTTTTTAAAGGGTGTGACTCCCAAAAACTTTCATTTTTATCATCAACGGCAAAAATAAAAAGTTACGATAGTTCCGATATATTAGTATATGAAGATGATGATATCAATCGTGTCTATTTCCTCGTAGAAGGGGAAGTAAAACTGTATAAAGTTGACCGATTCGATAATGAAGTCTTTCTTTACACTTTAAAAGATCAAGCCCTTCTTACCAATATCGGTTCGCTTGATTGTGACCGAGTCAGCTGTTTTAGCAATGTTGAATTTCTCACTCCAAGCCGCGTCATGACCTGTGATTTGAGAACGTTTAAAGAAGTCGTTAAAACGGATGTTTCGTTACTCATCAATCTGATTAATATGCTAGCCGATCAAAAACAGATGGTAGATTGTATGGTAAACATGGGGATGGTATACGATGTCACGGCCAAAGTTGCTAAAATGCTCTATGATCATTTGGATTTATATAACAGTTTAAAAAAACAAGAGATATCCTACCGTCTTAATATCCAACCTGCTACACTGTCGCGAGTTTTGGCCAAATTTATCCGTAAAGAGATAATTGTCGAAGAAGACCATAAAACAATTGTCACCTCCAGAGACGAATTAGCACACTATTTTACCGAGGGGCTATAATGCAATCAATATCTACCAGAATACGCTGGATCGTAACGGTTTTATCTCTCAATATGCTTATTATTATTATGGTTGATATTTGGCTTAATATGGATCAAAAATTCGATGCCAAGGTCATCAACATTGCCGGTAAACAACGGATGCTTTCTCAGCGTACCGTTTTAGAACTGCACCGTCTTCTTGTCGATGAGGATGGTGCCTACGAAAAACTCCAAGATGCTCGGGCAGAATTTGACCATAACTTTCAACAACTCAGTACTGCTACCTCTGAATATCAAGGATTTTCTAACGACAAAATTCAAGAGACAATGAATGAAGTACATACCCATTGGAATTTGATGGGAAAACTTATTGATAACTATTTATTAGGAGACCATAATTTGTATGATTTGAAAACCATCTATGAAAACGGAGATCAAACATTACTGTTAATGGACAAAGCCGTATCCCAATATGAAGCCTATATGATGGATAAACGGCTTTTAGCGTATCGGATTCAAATCTTACTGGCCCTCATCTCCTTTGGAGTTATCCTCTATATGGCCAGTACGACATTAGAAATTCAACGCAACTTTGAGCGATTCCTTACCCACTCCAAAAACATCAGCGGAATCGAGCGGATCGATACCAAGAACGGCAATGAACTTGAGATCGCTTGCGCACATATCGACTATTTTTTACGTAATGTCGAAGAAGCACTCCAGAATGCCGCGGATGCCGTCGAGCGAAGCGAGGAAGTTACTGCCAATCTCATAGTAACCATGCCAGAGGCTGAAGCACTGCTGGAACAAAACGAAGATGTTATGATTGAAGTGAGTGAGGGGTTACACCACACCTCGCAGCGACTCAAAAAACTCAAAAGCAATCTTCAATCTGCACTTGCTTTACGAAATGTAAAAAACATTTCGTAAAACCTTCTCGATTTGACTTAAGTCAATTTTTTACTCTTCTCTCCTTGTTACAATTGTTCCGTTATACTTGAAGAAGTATTATGATTTTATCTTCACTTAAGGAGAGGATTATGAGTATGGAAAGAAGAGATTTTTTAAAATCTGCGGCAGCTGCTTCAGCAGCAACAGCTATAGGAATGGCTGTACCAGCTACAGTGGAGGCAGCTTCGACAGCAGTACAATCAGACTGGCGTTGGGACAAAGCGGCATGCCGTTTCTGCGGGACCGGATGCGGCATTATGATCGCGACGAAAGACGATCGCATTGTTGCGGTTAAAGGTGACCCGTTGGCTCCGGTCAATCGCGGGCTTAACTGTATCAAGGGTTACTTTACTGCCAAAATCATGTACGGCTCGGATCGTCTGACTCAGCCTCTTTTGCGGATGAACGCGGCAGGAGAGTTTGACAAAAAAGGCAAATTTGCCCAGGTAAGTTGGGAACGTGCGTTTGATGAGATGGCTATTCATATGAAAAAAGCTATGAACGAACTTGGGCCAACCGGCATTGCAATGTTCAGCTCCGGACAGCAAACTGCAATCGAAGGGCACGCGGCACTTAAACTGATGAAGGCGGGGTTACGTACCAACAACATCGACCCTAATGCACGGCTTTGTATGGCATCGGCGGTTACCGGTTTTATGAATACGTTTGGTATTGATGAACCTTCAGGATGTTATGATGACATTGAATTGACAGATGCTGTTTTTGCTTGGGGATCGAATATGGCGGAGATGCACCCTATTCTTTGGTCACGCGTCTCCGATCGTAAACTGAGCAATCCCGACAAAGTAAAAATTGTCGTTCTATCAACCTACAGACACCGGACTATGGATTTGGCGGATATCGATATTGTCTTCAAACCCAATACCGATTTGGCGATGATGAATTACATTGCCCGCGAAATCGTTTACAACCATCCCGAAGCAATCGATTGGGATTTTATCAACAAAAACATTATCTTTGCTACCGGTCCTGTCGATATCGGGTATGGGCTTCGTGAAGATATTCACCACCCTAAATACAAAAAAAGCGAACTCGATACGGCGGCCAAGCAAAGATCGAAAGTTCTCACCGCCGATGAAGGGGTGAGCCTCGCGTATCTCGGATACAAAGCCGGTGACACACTGGAAATGAAAAATACAGCAAATCCGAATGCCCATTGGCAAATCAGTTTTGATGAGTTTAAAAAAGGGTTAGCCCCTTACACACTCGATTATGTGGCTAATGTCGCCAAAGGGGACCCGGATGAGAGCATTGAAAGCTTCAAAGCTAAACTACAAGGAATGGCAGACCTCTATATCGAGAAAAAACGTAAATGTCTAAGCTTCTGGACGATGGGATTCAATCAGCATACCCGTGGAACATGGGTCAATGAACAAGCCTATATGATCCATTTTCTTGTCGGAAAACAATCAAAACCCGGCAGCGGTGCATTTTCCCTAACCGGCCAGCCTTCAGCGTGCGGAACAGCGCGTGAAGTCGGGACATTTAGCCATCGTTTGCCTTCTGATATGGTCGTCACCAATCCGAAACACAGAGAAATCAGTGAAGGAATCTGGAAACTTCCGGCTGGAACACTCAATCCAAAAGTTGGTTCTCACTTTATTCAAATTCATCGTGATCTTGAAGACGGTAAAGTGAAATTTGCATGGGTCAGTGTCTGTAACCCTTATCAAGACAGTGGAAATGCAGAGCATTGGATTCATGCCGCGCGAGAAATGGATAACTTTATCGTCACCTCAGAAGCGTATCCCGGCATTTCGGCAAAAGTATCGGATTTGATCTTGCCAAGTTCCATGATCTATGAGAAATGGGGAGCATACGGCAATGCCGAGCGCCGTACGCAGCACTGGAGACAACAAGTAACTCCGGTAGGAGACTCTATGTCAGATCTCTGGCAATTTATTGAAATATCCAAACGATTTACACTCAAAGAAGTTTGGGGAGCGAAAAAAATTCCAGGGCTAGAAGGTGGACTCCCCGATGTAATGCCTGCCGCAAAAGCGATGGGATACAAAGAGACGGATACCCTTTATGATGTATTATTTGCGAATGATCGAGCAAAAGGGTTCGCATGGCCGGATCCGGTAGGCAAAGGGTACCAAAACACTGAAGTCGCAGGAGATAAACGTAATGTTGTCGGAAGTGACGGTAAAGTATTTAAAGGATACGGATTTTTTGTACAAAAATATTTATGGGAAGAGTATCGCCTCTTTGGAGCGGGTCACGGTCATGATTACGCCGATTTTGATACCTACCATAAAGTTCGCGGTTTGAAATGGCCGGTTATTGACGGCAAAGAGACATCGTGGAGATTTAACGCCAAATACGATCCGTATGCGAAAAAAGCCGATCACGGTGCCTTCGCATTTTACGGACATGCATTCAAAGAGATTCCACAAGGAAATCTTAAAGGGGTAACCAATAAAGAGTTGGTTCACTTGGAAAATAAAGCCAAAATTTTCTTCCGTCCCTATATGGAGCCGACAGAAGTGCCTGATGAAAATTATGATATTTGGCTTTGTACCGGTCGTGTACTCGAACACTGGCACAGCGGTACGATGACGATGCGGGTTCCTGAACTCTATCGAGCGGTTCCTGAAGCGTTGTGCTATATCCACCCGAAAGATGCTGAAAAGCGAGGTGTCAAGCGAGGTGATATGGTATGGGTCGAATCCCGTCGCGGTAAAGTTAAAGCTCACGTTGAAACACGCGGACGTAATACTCCACCGCGCGGACTCGTCTTTGTACCGTGGTTTGATGAAAAAGTGTTCATCAATAAAGTATGTTTGGATCATACTTGCCCGATTTCCAAACAGATCGACCACAAAAAATGTGCGGTCAAAATTTATAAAGCGTAATGGTTAAATCATGAAAACTGAACCCTCAAGCGACCGTCGTCATTTTCTCCTCTCTATGGCGAGAGGAATCGGGCTAAGTGCGATGGGGGCTTTGGTATGGAGTGCGTATATCGGAGAGGTCAAAGCAGCCCCGTTGGTGCTTCGTCCCCCTGCGGCGTTGGATGAAGAGGATTTTATCAAAACCTGTATCAAATGCGGATTGTGTGTGGAAGCGTGTCCTTATGACACACTTATACTTGCCAAACCGGGGGATAATTTACCCATGGGTACTCCCTACTTTATTCCACGTAGCATTCCTTGTCATATGTGCAGCGATATTCCTTGTGTTCCCGTTTGTCCAAGCGGAGCGCTTAAAGAATCCTCGGTCACATCAACGGTTAGCGGGAAATCCATCTTGGACATCAACAAAAGTCTCATGGGGCTTGCAGTGATTGATGAGGAATCGTGTATCGCGACATGGGGTATCCAATGCGATGCCTGTTATCGCGCCTGTCCTTTAATGGGTAAAGCGATAACCATCGAATATTCTAAAAATGAACGTACCGGTAAACACGCATTTTTAAAGCCGGTCGTCCACTCGGATCAATGTACAGGATGCGGTATGTGTGAACACTCCTGTGTCACACAAAAAGCAGCCATATATATCCTACCCAGAGCTTTGGCGATGGGAGAAGTGGGTGATCATTATGTCAAAGGATGGGATAAGGCTGATGAAAAACGCCTTGAACATGCACATATTGAAACGACTAAAACGAAATTGAGTGAAAAAAGTGCTGTGGATTCCTTAAACGACGAGGGGGGACTTTAGATGAAATACCGCTATCTTTTCGCCCGTCGAATAGTTCAAATAACGATTATGGTGTTGTACGTAGGAGCAAATCTGTTGGGATGGACTCTCCTGCAAGGTGACCTTAGTGCTTCCCTAGTTTTAAAAACCATACCGCTAGCAGATCCGTATGCCGTTGCACAAATGTTTGCAGCGGGAGCAGTGGTGGGAATGGATGTATTAATGGGTGCGCTCATCATTACCCTCTTTTACGGTGTTCTCGGAGGGCGCGGATTTTGTAGCTGGGTTTGCCCGGTCAATATGATCACCGATTTAGCCAACTGGCTTCGTCGGCGTCTTGGACTTGCAAGTATTCAAAAGCGGTTTTATATGGATCGAAATCTCCGTTATTGGATATTAGGATTAAGTCTTATATTATCGTTCGCGATGGGAGTAGCAGCATTTGAGCTTATCAGCCCCATCTCTATGGCACATCGTGGATTGGTATTTGGCATGGGAATGGGAGGTGGCGCACTTGTTGTTATCTTCTTGTTTGATCTATTGGTACATGAAAACGGTTGGTGCGGTTACATTTGTCCCTTAGGGGCGACCTACTCTCTTATCGGAAAATTTTCACTTATTCGTGTTGCTCACGATGCGGAAAAATGTACCGATTGCAGAAGCTGTATCACCGTTTGCCCTGAAAAAGAGGTGTTACACATGATCAACAAAAGCAGCGAAAGTGTCCTAATGGGTGCATGCACCAATTGCGGCAGATGTATCGATGTCTGTCAGGAAGATGCCCTTAACTTTTCGATTAGAAGTACTGAAAAACAACCAAAGGATAGAGTATGAAAATAGCTCAATTATTGAGCAGCACTGCCGCTGCTTGTTTACTAATGACAGTTGTATACGCGAGTGATACATCGGTGGATGAAGAGAGTTTAGGTTTACGTAAAGTAGATATTTATACGGAAGATAAAGCTGTACCCAACGGAACAAATTATCATATGGAAGCTCCGGGAACATCGAAAAAATTCGAACGTGCATATGAAAATGCGCCGCCGATGATTCCTCATGATGTAACCGATTTCCTTCCAATTGACAAAAACAACAATGCTTGTTTGGGATGTCATATGCCAGAAGTGGCAAAAGACATGGGGGCAACACCCATTCCAAAAACCCATTTTACCAATTTTCGCCCTGCGGTATCGGTAGATGATGATGATAACTTTAAATCCGAAAGTAACGATCAAATCATCAAAAAAGATCTGCATGGACAGCTTTGGCAAGGAAGATACAACTGTACTCAATGCCATGCACCACAAACACAAGGCGCTTTGAAAGTCGGCAATACATTCAAACCGTTATATCCAAATAAAAAAGGGCAGACACATCAAAATCGCTCTTATCTATTAGATGAATTAGATAACGGTGTCAAAGTCGGGAACGGCCTCTAATCATGTCTGAAGTAAACCGCCGCGGATTTTTCGGAGCACTCGGTGCTCTGATTCAGAAAAAAGAGGGAGTTGTACGTCCCCCTTATGCCAAAAAAGAGACACTTTTTGGCACGGTGTGCCAGGAATGCGATACACTTTGCGGCTCAGCGTGCGAGGAAGGGATTATCAAATTTGATGCTCAGCACCTCCCCTATCTTGATTTTTCGCTAACTGGATGCTCCGATTGCGGTGCATGTATGGATGCATGTACACCAAATGTTTTAGAAGACAAAAACAGTTTTATCCGTGCAACCCTAAAAATTAATTCCCAAAAATGCCTAAGCTGGCACGATACGATGTGTTTTGCGTGCAAAGAGCCGTGTTTGGATAAGGCGATTGTTTTTAGCGGGTTATTTCACCCCATTATCATCGCACAAAACTGTACTGCGTGCGGGTACTGTGTTTCACTCTGCCCTACCGGAGCTATCGAGGTGAGAGGATGAAAACGATACTTGTGTGTACACTTTTGAGCCTTTGTGCTTGGGGATCGGCACAAGAACCCACGGCTATCCTCAAAACGTCCGGATTAGTCAGTGACGTCGTGGTGCGTGAGGGAAAAATAGTAGTTGCTACCGATGGTGGTGGTGTCGATATTTTTGATGTCAAAACACGGAAAAAAGCTTCAAATATTTCAGTGCCTCTCTTGTCGGATATCAACGGGAAAAAAATTATCCCAAAAATCTACTCCGCAGATAGTATAGGAGATCAAACCGTTATGGTGAGCGAAAGCGGTAAAGAATTCCGTAATGTCTATCTTTATGATGGAAAAAAACTTACTAACGTAGTGGATAGCTCTCGAAAACTTTTAATTAAGAAAGTCCGTTTTGTAGACGCTACTCATCTCTTATTTGGTCTTTCAGGTGATACATTGGTTCTAATGAATATTCCCGATAAAAGGCTCGTTTATCAAATACAAATCGGACAAGGGGTATTTAGAGATATGGCACTAAGCGATTCAAAAAAGATAGTTGCTGCTACCGATGAAGGGGGTGAAATAGCGATGTTCGAGACTAATAGCGGAAAGTGGATCAAAACCCTTAAGGGGATCAATGTCGACAACATTAACCGGATCGATTACAAACATAATACGATCATCTCCGCCGGACAAGACCGCCGTGTCGGTATCTATCAGCGCAGCGGAAGTTATTTTTTGGAAAGCGATTTCTTCATCTACGCTGTGGGTCTTAGTCCCTCTGCTGTTCAAGGAGTTTACGTTGACGGAACGGAAAATGAGCTTCAGCTCTTCAACATTCAAACCAAACAAAAAGGGGCACGATTACGTGCAGGCGAAGCGGTCCCAGACAGCTTGATTTTTATCAATGAAAAAGAGCTGATCAGTGCCGGTGAAGAGAATCAAATTTATTATTGGAGATTACCATGAATGTATCAAGTATTGTTGTTCAAACTTCCCCGAAGTTTGTCGAAGAAATTGTTGAAAAGCTAAAAGAAGCTGATTTTTGTGATTACCACTTTCATGATGAAAAAGGACGCATTATTGTCACTATTGAGGGTGCGGGAGTCGAAGAAGAGATTCAAAAACTGGTCAAAATTCAAGAGATGGAACACGTCATTGCGGCCGATATGTCTTTTGCATACAGCGAAGACGAACTCAATGCCGAACGTGACAAGCTTGAAGCAGTCGGTGATGATTTACCTGAATGGCTGAACGATGAAAATGCAAAAAAACGGGACATCGTTTACAACGGCGATCTAAAAGATCGATTTTAATTTTTTAAAAAGAAAGAAGTGCGGGATGAGTGTATTAGTAACTAAACGAGACGGAAGCCAAGAGCCATTCGCCCCGTATAAAATCGAAGATGCGATTGAAAAAGCATTTGCAAGTGTAAACAGACCGCTGAATGCAATACTCGTCACCGAGGTGCTTTATCAGGTATTGCATGACAATATTAGTGATGTTGAAGCGATTCAAGATCTAATCGAACATGCTTTGTTTGAAGCAAACTATTTTGACGTGATGAAGTCGTTTATAACCTACCGTTTTTTACATAAAATGCAACGTGAACATATTCTGGGGCTCAACACCGATACGACCTTCATCGACAGTACGCAAAGTGTCCAGGAGTACATCAATAAAGCCGATTGGCGTGTCAATGCCAATGCCAATACCGGCTATTCCAATGCCGGACTGGTCAACAATCTGGCCGGAAAAGTGATCGCCAATTTTTGGCTGGATACCGTGTACAGCACCCAAGAGGGACAAGCCCATCGCAACGGTGATATCCACATCCATGATCTCGACTGTCTTACCGGATATTGTGCGGGATGGAGTTTACGAGCCCTTTTGAATGAAGGATTTAACGGAGTACGCGGGAGAGTCGAAAGTTCTCCGCCACGCCATTTACGCGAAGCACTGGGACAAATGGCTAATTTTTTGGGAATTCTCCAATCCGAATGGGCCGGAGCGCAAGCGTTTAGCTCATTCGATACCTATCTGGCCCCCTATGTCTTTATCGATGCCCTCCCCCCAAGCGAGGTAAAAAAAGCGATACGGGGGTTTGTCTATAATCTGAATGTCCCTGCCCGCTGGGGACAATCACCGTTTACCAACGTAACACTTGACTGGATTGTCCCTGAAGATTTACGCGAACAGTTTCCGACGTTCAATGACCGTCATCTCTTCGAAGAGATCACCGCTACCGCGCACCATCAGCGCAAACTCCATGAACGCGGTTTACGAACGATGAAAGAGCTGACATACGGTGACTTTCAAAAAGAGATGAATATTATCAACCGTGCCTTTTATGAGGTAATGACAGAGGGGGACAGCGGCGGACAACCGTTTACCTTTCCGATCCCAACCGTCAATATCACGGAAGATTTCGACTGGTACGGTGAAAACACCGATATTTTGTTTGAAAATACCGCAAAAATAGGTTCAAGCTATTTTCAAAACTTCATCGGGAGCCAATATATCCGAAGTGAAGACGGTACCCTCATAGAAAACCCTCATGCTTACAAACCCGGACATGTTAGAAGTATGTGCTGCCGGTTACAGCTTGATCTTCGAGAGCTTTTAAAAAGAGGGGGCGGACTCTTCGGTAGTGCCGAAATGACAGGAAGCATCGGTGTCGTAACAATCAATATGGCACGATTGGGATATCTGTATAAAAAAGATCATCCTAGACTGATGGAAGCGCTTGATGCCCTGCTTGAAATTGCCTACTCGACATTGGAAAAAAAGCGCCTGTTCGTCCAGGATATGTTTGATCGGGGACTTTATCCCTATACCGCACGCTATCTCAAAGGTTTTCATAACCATTTCTCTACGATCGGAGTCAACGGTATGAACGAAATGATCCGAAATATGAGCGGAGACACTGAGAATATTTCGACAATGTGGGGAATTGATTTCTCCCAAAACATCCTCGATCATATGCGTGAAAAAATGCGCTCATACCAAGAAAAAAGTGGTAATCTTTACAATCTCGAAGCGACACCGGCTGAGGGGACGACCTACCGTTTTGCCAAAGAGGACAGCAAACGCTATCCCGATATTCTTCAAGCCGGAAGTGGAGAGAATATCTACTATACCAACAGTTCTCAACTTCCGGTACGCTTTACCGATGACCCCTTCGAGGCGCTGACATTGCAAGACGAATTACAATGCCGCTATACCGGAGGGACAGTTTTGCACCTCTATATGGGTGAGCGTCTAAGCTCCGGCGAAGCATGCCGTCGAATGGTTAAGAATGTCATCACCAATTTTCGACTTCCCTACATCACCGTCACGCCGACATTTTCAATTTGTTCGACCCATGGCTATCTCAGCGGGGAACATGAGTTTTGCCCTCAATGCGATGAGCAAATAATTTCTAGACATCAACACACAAGGACTCACCATGAATACGCATAAAATCTTAGAAGAACACACCATCGAACGCACCCGTTGCATGGTATATACTCGGGTTATGGGATATCACCGCCCGGTTGAGAGTTTTAATCTTGGTAAAAAAGGGGAGCATAAAGAGCGTCTATGTTTTCGTGAAGCTCCCAAGCGTCATGAAACCTCTTTATGATATTACCCCTTTCACCCTCTTAGACTATCCTGATCTTCCTGCTGCCATATTGTGGTTTGCAGGATGTAATTTACGGTGTTCGTATTGCTATAATCCGGATATTGTTTTAAGTCGCGGAAGGATCACTCAAGAGAGTGCTGTCAATTTTTTAAAGACGCGCAAAGGATTGCTCGAAGGGGTCGTCCTTTCCGGTGGAGAGTGCACACTTTACTCTAATATTCTCCCCTTTTGCCACACGATCAAAGAGCTTGGCTTTAAACTAAAAATCGATACCAACGGAATGCGCCCCGATGTTCTCCGAACTCTTTTAGATGCTCATTTGATAGATACCGTCGCACTCGATTACAAAACGACCCAAGAGCACTGGGATGAACTATGTGCCGGGGGGGAGGAAGCACTTTTTTGGAAGAGTTTTGATCATCTGCAAAAGAGTAATATCCATTTTGAAGTTCGAACAACCGTTCATACAGGACTGATCGATAAAACAACCGTGCATGAAATGGCAACAAAACTACAATCAGCCGGATACACGGGCGTGTATGCCATTCAATCTTTTCTAAACGGATGCGAAACACTTAAACCCCTTATCTCTGATGAACACGTCTGGTCGTTAGATTCACTCCAATCTCGCCTTTGTCTTCCTATTCTCCATCGTAAGCTTTAAAATACTTGACTTAGGTCAAAGACATGCGGCTATCACAAACAATATAATGCTTGCAGACTTAACTAAAAGGATGGAAAATGAAAAAAATGATTCTGGCTACGAGCTTGATATTAGGATTTTGTGCTGCTGCTATGGCTGAAGATGGTGCTGCCCTTTTTAAAAAATGCGCTGCATGTCATGGGCCAACAGGAGAAAAACCGGCATTAGGTAAAAGCAAAGTCATCAAAGATATGACGAAAGCTGATATTGAAAAAGCTCTTATAGGGTATCAAGACGGTACCTATGGTGCATCGTCCAAAGCTGTCATGAAAGGGCAAGCAGCATCACTCACTCCTGCCCAAATTACAGCTATTGCTACTTTGATAGGTAAATAAGGAGTAACAATGAAGAGAATTACTCTATCCGTTATTGCGGCTCTTTCTTTGACAAATGCGTTTTCTGCTACATTAAGCGCAGATGATAGCTTTACACTCTTTAATAATGCGAAGTTTAACGGAGAAGTTCGTACACGTTATGAAAACGTTGATGTTCAAAACTCAACAAAAAAAGATGCAAATGCATATACTGTCCGTGCAAC
>NZ_JBAZJF010000007.1:0-96506 GCF_041651515.1 Sulfuricurvum sp. | reverse complement strand
CATCGCCCAAAACCGCTAAACCTACTTAGTTTTCAATGATCGCAAACTCAAACTCAATGCCTTAACTCAAGGCGTCTCATCGTTTGTGGACGGGAATTATAGGGGAAAATGTAATGGATGTCAAGAGGTTTTGAAGAGAATTATGTGAAATCTTCTATAAGAAAATAATTTCTCGTTTTTTACCCTCTTTTTTGTAACTAAATTACTCATTTATCCTTCTTTATACAGATACATTATCCTCAATACACAATAAACGGTTAATAGAACTACTGTATAATCCCATTTATAAATATCCATATTAAGGAAGAAGCTATGGCTTTATATGATCGCGAATACGCACGCCAAGGTGCGTTTGGTTATGAAACCGCGCAAAGAGACGAAGCGCAGATCGTTTCATTTGTTAGAGAAACCTATAAATTATTTGCCGCATCTATGTTGGCAGGAGGGGTAGGTGCTTACGTAGGGATGCCATTTGCCGGTATCGTTGCTGCTAATTATTGGTGGATTGCTATTCCATGGATGCTCTTTGGTATGTTCGGTCTGCAAATGATCAAAAACAAACCGGGAATTAACATGATCGGCTTGTTCGCCTTTACCTTTGCAAGCGGCGTTATCATTACTCCTCTTATCAGTCATGTTCTTCACCTCTCCGGCGGTGCAGGATTGGTTGGAAACGCATTTTTCATGACGGCAGCATTGTTCGGTGGTCTAAGCTTTTTCGCTATTAAAAGTGCGAAAGATTTCACAACTTGGACCAAACCGATCGTAATTGCCTTTTTCATTATTATGGCGTTTTCATTAATTAATGTCTTTTTCTTGAAAAGTCCAATGATTTATGTGGCTATTCAAGCGGTTTTCTTGCTCGTTATCAGCATAATGGTGTTGATCGATACTCAAAATGTTATCCGTGGGGCATACGAAACGCCGATGGACGGCGCAATTGCCCTTTATCTTGATTTCTTTAACCTTTTCATTACCTTGCTCCAACTCTTCGGAATTTTTGGTGGCCGTGACGAGTAACTCTCTCCCCCCGGAACTGCTCCGGGTGGTGGATGCCAATCTTAATAGACTCAAAGAGGGTATCCGTGTGATTGAGGATATAGCGCGCTATGTTCACAATGACAAGGAACGCTCCACTTCGCTCAAAAATCTCCGCCACCTCTGTCGTATCGAACCCCTCGAAGCACTCCTCGCCTCACGTGACAGTGTCAATGATGTACTCCGTCCTACCATGCAAAGCGAGATGAACCGAACCGATCTCCTTTCTATAATAATAGCAAACTATAAAAGAGCCCAAGAATCTTCACGCGTGTTGGAAGAGCTTTACAAAATAGTAGAGCCGAGTTTGAGCGAGCAATTTAAAACCATCCGCTATGAACTCTATACATTAGAAAAGAAAAATGTCCTATACCTCGGTAACGAGAGTCGTTGAATCCCAAACACATCATTATCATCGGAGCGGGACCGGCCGGGCTAATGGCAGCGGATGTTTTGTCTGCGGCAGGGATGAGTGTCGATATTTATGACGCCAAACCCTCGGTAGGGAGAAAGTTTCTCATGGCAGGCAAAGGGGGACTTAATATTACCCACAATGAGCCGCTAAATGATTTTATCCGCCGCTATGATCAACCAGAGTGGCTAAAGCCTATGATTAACACATTTGATGCCACTATGATTAGAACATGGATGGAGAGCTTGGGGGTGGATTCGTTCGTCGGGACATCGGGACGGATTTTCCCCACCGAGATGAAGGCGGCACCGCTGTTACGACGCTGGCTCTCTTCGTTGAAAAAGCGGGGGGTTCGTGTCCATTGTCGCCATTATTGGCAGGGATTCACCGATGAGGGCTCTTTACGATTTACCTGTACGGAGGGTGAAACCGTCGCAACAGCCGATGCAACCATTTTGGCTTTGGGCGGCGGAAGCTGGGCCAGCTTGGGTTCGGATGGAACATGGGTCGATATTTTGACAGCTAAGGGAGTAAAAATCAATCCTTTGTTGCCCTCCAACTGCGGGTTCAAAGCAACATGGTCTACGTTCATGCAGCCCTATTTAGGAAAACCGTTAAAAAATATATCGGGCTGGGTTGGAATCCCTAAAGAGGAGAGCAGCTCTTCCGAAGCCGTTTTGAGCACGTACGGTATCGAGGGGGGACTGGTTTATGCGTTATCGCGTCCGCTTCGTGAGGAAGTGACCGCGCACGGCACGGCAATACTCTATTTAGACCTCTTGCCTCATATCGCTGAAGCTGACTTGGTATCACGGCTCACCTCAGTCTCTAAGCAATCTACCGATAATATCTGGCGTAAAGCGGGATTGGATGGGGTAAAGGGGGCACTTATCCGCGAGCTATTGAGCAAAAACAAATGGAATGATCCGATCGCTGTTGCGGCACGTGTTAAAAAATTCCCCCTCCGCCTCACCGGAATGCAGCCCATCGATGAAGCCATTAGTACCGCCGGAGGGGTCATGCGTGAGTCCATGAATAGTGATCTGATGCTTCACACCCTGCCGAATGTTTTTTGTGCGGGCGAAATGCTCGATTGGGATGCGCCGACGGGGGGTTATCTGTTAACCGCCTCGTTTGCCAGCGGAGTATTTGCGGCTAAGGGTGTTTTGAAAATCCTTGGCTGATCGAATAAATCAATGACGGCATTCGCCATCGTGACAATGAATTTGTTCTTCAACATATTCTTCAGAGACATGCAAATTGGCACATGAATCAAGGAGACCGTAAAGCTCCATTTCCGCTCCGGTAATATGACGAACCACATTTCCGGCACCATCGATAAAAACAAACATCTCATACTTGTGCTCATTCTTTTTTATATGCTGAGAGAAGATCACGTATTCGGCTTTTGTAAGTTCGGGAAAATTGTCGCACGATGCGATGTATTTCTCACACTCTTTATTGATTTTTTTGATTTCCAAAAATTCGGACTGAATCGCATCTCGAAGGACGGGAAGTAAATTAGGGATAACCTCTTTTAGATTATCGTATTTTTCGATCCCCAACATCATACACTCCTATTTGAAATTCTATATTAACGGATAGTATAACGCTTTGGGATCAAATATTGGTAAAATTCCGGTATTAATCCAAAAAGGGCATTATGCAAACGTTGGCACAACTGCGCGCAGGCGAACTCAAAGGGGTAACACGGCTTACTCTCAGCGAAAACCTCACCTCATTTCCCGAAGAGATATTCGATCTTGCCGATACTTTGGAGATTTTGGATTTGAGCCATAACGCCCTCACCTCCCTCCCGCACGATATCAGCAGACTCACCAAACTGCGAATCGCTTTTTTTTCCTATAACCGTTTTGTCGCACTCCCCTCTTTTAGTGGGTGTGACAATCTCACGATGTTAGGCTTTAAAGGGAACCGGATAGAGACGTTTGACGAAGATATCCTCCCGCTGGATATCAACTGGCTGATCTTGACCGACAACCGACTCAAAACCCTCCCCCGCTCCATCGGCAAACTGCACAAACTCCAAAAATTTCCCCTTGCCGGCAACCAAATAGAGAGACTCCCCGACGAGATGGCAGCGTGCCGAAATCTAGAACTCCTCCGCCTCTCAGCAAACCGCCTCGAAGTACTCCCCTCGTGGCTCATGAAACTCCCCAAACTCTCATGGCTCGCCTTTTCGGGGAATCCGTGCAGCGGAGATCAAAAGTTCACTCTTCGAGAGATTGAATATGAGACATTGGAAGTAAAAGAGAAGCTGGGTTCCGGTGCTTCGGGGGATATTTTCAAGGCCTATTCAAGGGTGCACGAAGAAGAAGTGGCGCTCAAACTCTTTAAAGGGGCGATCACGAGCGACGGTTATGCGCATGATGAGATGAATGCCTGCATGAGCGTGGGGGAACATCCGAACCTCATCAAAGTACTGGCGAAGATAGAGGGGGATGAACAGTTGGGGCTACTGCTGGAATATATCCCCGATACCTACCGAAACCTCGGTCTTCCCCCCGATTTTGAGACCTGCACGCGCGACACCTTCGAAGAAGGGAGCGAATTTAGCCTAGAGACGATCCGAGCAGTGGCCAAAGGAATTGCCTCCGCGAGCGCTCATCTGCATTCGCGCGGAGTGATGCACGGCGATCTCTACGCTCACAACATCCTTATCAACGACGATGAGCACTGCTATCTGGGAGATTTCGGAGCGGCAAGCTTTTACAAACCGCATCAAAAAGAATTAGAGAAAATCGAAGTGCGGGCGTTCGGATGCCTCATCGAGGATATGCTCTCGCTGTGCGTTACCAAAGAGGGAGCTATTTACGAGAGACTAGAAAAATTGAGAGAACAATGTATGAATGAAAATGTAGTCAAGAGACCGCTTTTTTCGGAGATGGAGTTTTAGTTTAATTAATTCTAACTATTTGAATTTATTGCACTCCATCCAAGTGAAAACAAAGTTGAAAGTGCTCGTTTTGCCACATCCGATATTTGTTCTTTGGCAGCAGTTTTAAATGCCTCTTCAAGCTCATCACCTATAGTTTTTTTAGCACCTTCTATAGCCAGTGAACTTGGTACAGTTTTCAGAAGTTCAAGAGCTTTTGGACTCAATGTAACATATGATGACATAGAAGACGCTGTTACTGAACCAATCAAATACTCCGTGTCATATAACCATCTTATAGTATCAAATGCTACATCCAGCTCATCTTTTAAATATTCAATTTTTCCATTTTTTTTATATTTACAAGTATATTCTCCATAAGCATTGACAGTTTCATTACATTCTTCTGCACCTATCAAATCAACTGGACTTAATTGTACTCTTCTTGGAAATTCACGCTGTAATTGTGCGAATATATAGCCTACATGATAATTGAAAGTTTCCATATTTTGCATATTTTTCCTTATCAATTAATTCTTAACTTGAATATCTTTACATATTATCAAAAAATATGCAAATCAAATAGAACTACGTCGTAATAAACACAACCTCAAATTCAAGATAGTTCAACGGATAAGTTTCCATCAACCGTTTTGTCTGCGCGAAATCGAGAACTCTGCGCCCACCACTTACCCCGCTGCGTTTGATGTAGCGGAACATCTCCCGCACCGAATCAAACTCCAAAGTGTAATGCAATACCTCAAAACGGCCATCCAAATGTTTTTCGGCGAGAGAGATCACCTCATCACTGCTGCGAAGCAACGGAGTGACTCCCGCACATTCATGCAAGGTTTTAAACGTCCCTGCGGTGAAGATCGCCAATGACATCGGCGTATTTAACGAAATAAGCGATTTTAAAACTCCCTCCAAATCCTCCGCCCACTGCAATGCTGAAGCCGAGTATATACGATCAAAGTGCTTATCTCTTAGTTTTTCAAAAAGTGCAGGGTCGTTGAAATCCCCCAAGATCAACTCGACGTTGGGGAATAAGGGGTGATGGGAGAGCATGGAAGCGGAAAAGTCGACCCCGACAAAACACTCCATCTCCCAATCTATCAAAGAGAAAAGGGTTCCGTTTCCGCATCCCAAGTCCAAAATACGCTTCGGCTGGTCGGGAGTAGAGGAAATCAGTTTATCCGCAACGAGGCGCTGGATGACATTGCGGCTCCCGTATTCAGCGGCATAACGGGAAAATTCATGGCACGCACTGCTCATCGACGGTTCACAACCAATGCAATAATAAAGACGGCGAGGAGACACAACACGATCGCCGCACCACTGGGGAGGGAGAAAAAGAAAGAGGCGCTCAATCCAAGGACAACACAAATCAGCGCGATGGCGATAGAGAGAAGGGTAGTCCTAAAAAAGCCCATTCCAAAACGGATAGCGGCAACAGGGGGGATCACCATCAAGGCGCCGATAAGCAATGTCCCGACTACTCGGATCGAGAGGGCAATGATGATCGCGATAATGCTCACCAGCATAAAATTGAGTATTGCGACGCGGATACCGCTCGCCCGCGCCACCTCTTCATCAAAGGCGATAAAGTAAAGTTCTTTGAAAAAAAGGATCAGCAGCCCCATCGCAATGGAGCCGAAAAAGGCCATGATCATCAAATCTTCATTGCTGACCGAGAGGATCGAGCCGAAAAGGTAGCTGAATAGCGACGCATTGAACGAGCCAGAGAGAGAAACGATCACAATCGCCAAAGCAAGTGAGCCAGAGAGAAAGATCGCCAGAATCGAATCGGAGTACATCCCGTGGACACTGCGCAGATACTCGATAAGCCATGAAGCGATGAGCGACGCGGCAACCGCCATCCATAAAGGGCTAAGGCCGAAGAGAAGCCCCACAGAGACTCCGACAAGGGAGACGTGGGCGAGGGTCTCGCTGAGGAGCGAATAGCGGCGCAGAACGATAAACGATCCGCTCATCGCCGCCAAAAGGGCGATCATCAATCCGGCGACAAAAGCGCGCTGCATAAACGGGTAATGTAACATCTCCATCACAAGCGGCTCCTAATGGTTATGGCTGACAAGATGGGCAGGGGTTCCGTATAAACGGCTCATCTGATCGCATCGCAGCATTTGTTGGGGTGTTTGGGAAAGGAGGAGTGTTTGATTGACGAAAAAGAGTTTGGAGATATCCTCGGCGATCACCCCGACATCGTGGGTAATGAAAAGGATAGCAATCCGCTTGGTTTTGTTCAAAAGGCGCAACAGCTCGTAAAAACGGTGCTGGGATTCCACATCGACCCCCGTATTGGGTTCATCCACGATCAAGACCTGCGGATGCGATGCCAACGCACGGGCAATCATCACCCGCTGACGCTGTCCTCCCGAGAGATGTCCGATCAGACGGTCGCGCAGATCGCTTACCCCCATCTGCTCCATCGATTCCTCGATTGCTTCGGCATCTTCACTCGTCTCGAAACCCAAAATTCCCCGTCCGGCGTATCGTCCCATCGCAACCACTTCGCGTACGGTAGCGGGAAACGTCGCGTCGACGAGGGCGGAGCGTTGAGGGACATAACCGATTCGGTTCCATGCGCGAAATTTATTCTGCTCGGTACCGAAAAGTTTGATCGATCCGGAGGTGGGCTTTTCCAACCCCATCAATAAGCGGATCAGTGTCGTTTTCCCTCCGCCGTTGGGTCCGATGATGGCACAATACTCCCCTTCTAAAATAGAGAGATTGACCGATTTTAGAATTTCGTTCCCCCCTCGGGTGAAATTCAGATCACGGACTTCAAAGAGACTCGGGGCAAATTTCAACGACACTCCATCGCTTGGGTCAATTTGGCTAAATTATGGCGCATAATCGACTCGTAAGTTTGATGCGATTTTAACTCATCTTCGCTGATATTTTCGAGCGGCTGCAAAGACTCTGCGTGTGCACCGCTCTCTTTGGCGATTGTTTGGGCGACGTTATCGTTGATCAACTCTTCAAAAAAGATCGTCTTAATCGCATGCTCTTTGACCAAGGAGATAACACGGGCAATGATCTGTGCGCTCGGCTGAGCATCCGAAGAGAGGCCAATGATAGAGATATTGTCAAAATGGTTGGCGTGGGCAAGATAGCCAAACGCATTGTGATTGGATACGAGGGTGCGGCTACGACACGTTTTTAATTCTGCCGCATAATCCGTTTTTAGCTTTTGAAGCATCGCGATATAGGCGGTGGCATTTTTTATGTATAACGGCTCGTTTGAGGGAGAGAGACGTATAAATTCGGCTTCAAGGGTCTGGGTCATACGGATCATATTGTCGATATCGAGCCAATAATGGGGATCTGGGGCACCCTCTTTGGTTTTCAGCAAAGCTACATGGGTGCTCATATCAATAACATGCGTACTCTTGGGAAGGGTGGGTTTTAGCGACTCTGCCCATGTCTCGAATCCGGCACCGTTGTAAACAAACAACGCGGAGCGGGAAATCTCCGCCACCTGCATAGGGTTCGGGGAGAACATATGGGCGTCGCTTCCTAAGGGGATTATAGAGCGAATATCCAGCGTATCTGCGGCTATAGCATGTGCCGCTTCATAAAGGGTATAGGTACTGACCGAGATAACCGGTTTTGTGCTGCTTTGGACATCCTGCTCATCCGAATCGGACAAAAGGATGGTCAACACCGAGAAAAAAGTGATGATGATCGCAATAATCAGGACAATTCTTTTTCGTATCGGACATTTGGTACACATTATAGTTTCCTTCTCTAAAAACCGTATTTTAGTCTAAATACTTTAAAGCAATGGGCGGATGGAGAACTCAAATAGCGAACGACGCAGTGCCCTTTCACTAACATTATGCTATAATCGCGAACTTTTTTAACAATCAAGGATTAACATGACAGGTATTCTGCTCATCGTGCAAATCGTACTCGTGGTAATGATCACCATCGCAGTACTTCTTCAAAAAAGCTCCAGCATCGGTCTAGGGGCATACAGCGGTTCGAACGAATCGGTTTTCGGTGCTAAAGGGCCGGGGACGTTCTTGGCCAAAGTAACCTTTTTCCTCGGATTTATTTTCGTGGTCAATACCATCGCATTGGGTTACTTTTATGCTCAGCAAAAAAATGCCTCGGTCATCGACGCGATGGTCGAAAAAACCGATGTTGTTGCTCCGACGATCAATATCGTAAACGATACCAACACCACTAAATAAAGCAAAGGGGTTATTCATGCTAAACGAAGTGTATCAATTTTGTGAAGAAAAAATGCAAGGGAGCTGCGAGCATCTTCTCAGCAACTTCCGCACACTCCGCACCGGACGTGTCACCACTAAAATCTTGGATAATGTTCGTGTCGATAACTACGGTTCACTGACTCCCATCGATCAAGCGGCAAGCGTCCTCGCAACCGATGCAACCACTATCACCATCTCTCCGTGGGATAAGTCGATGCTCTCCGTTATCGAAAAAGCGATTATGAAAGCGGACATCGGGGTTAATCCGAATAACAACGGAACCGAAATCAAATTGTTCTTCCCTGCGATGACCGTAGATCAGCGTCAAGATACCGCTAAAAAAGCACGCGGTATGGCGGAAGATGCAAAAGTAGCGGTACGTAACGACCGCAAAAAAGCAAACGATAAAATCAAAGTGCTTGAAAAAGACAAATTGATTACGACCGATGAGTCAAAATCGGGTCAAGATCAAGTTCAAAAAATCACCGATAAATTTATTGCCAAAATCGAAGAATTGCTCAAAAATAAAGAGCAAGATATCCTGACGGTATAATTGCGATGGATATCAAACAAATCTATCTCGATGCAAGTGCAATGCTCGAAGGGCATTTTAAACTCAGTTCGGGCAATCACTCTGCGTATTATCTTCAATCGGCAAAAGTGTTGGAACAACCTCGCACGGCAAAGCTTCTCGCCGATGCGCTGGCGGCTAACATTCAAGCAAGCGGAATTCAAATCGATACCGTATGCGCTCCGGCACTGGGCGGTTTGATCGCGGGCTTTGCCCTCGCAACCGCACTGGATAAACGTTCGATTTTTGCAGAGCGGGTAAACGGTGAGATGCAAATCCGCCGTGGCTTTGAGATCAGTGCAGGTGAGAGAGTTCTCATCTGTGAAGATATCATCACCACCGGCGGCTCTGCAATGGAAGCGGCGAAAGCGATCGAAGCACTCGGTGGCGTTGTGGTCGGATTTGCCGCACTTGCGAACCGTGGATTCTGCAAACGCAGCGGCAGTGCTTTGGAACGTAAAGTAAATTGTGCTTTACCGGAAGACAAACCTCTTTTCGCCTTAGCCGATTTCGATTTCGAGATGTACGCACCGGATAATTGCCCCTTGTGTGCAAACGGTTCTGAAGCGATTAAACCCGGATCACGAGGCAACTAATGTCGGAAAAATTTAAACTTGATATGGCGCACCTCCAGAGGGTGCAACGTACCCTTCGTAAATCGGGGAATATTTTCCCGAATGAAAAACCCCTCATCGAGACCCTCGAAGATCTGATCATCAAAGCTCAAGATGATACCTCCCTCAACACCTATTACTCTATGGCTCAATATCTTAAACAACGGATAAAAGAGTTACGAGGACATATGGAAGTTCCGGTAGCAGAGATCGAAGAGGCCTATTTGGATTTGGATTGGTCCATCAACTATCTTCAGTGGCTTGTGCGCGAACAGCCTAAAGAATCATAATCGACATTGCATCGCTTCTCCGACGAGGCGGCTTGCAACCTCTTTTTTTCCATCCACGGCAACCGCTATCGGCAGATCAATCAATGCCTCTTTCTCCTCTAAACTGATCACTTTAACCACCACTT
Organism: Sulfuricurvum sp.; assembly: GCF_041651515.1. GTDB lineage: Bacteria > Campylobacterota > Campylobacteria > Campylobacterales > Sulfurimonadaceae > Sulfuricurvum. Next base: position 86,316 of record NZ_JBAZJF010000007.1, on the reverse strand, counting down.
TTACCTCCGGATAATAGTGGAGGACACTCTCGCAAACCAATCGTTTCTTCTCCAGATTATCGAGGGTGACAATGACACTTATGGCGCTCTCCACATGAAGCTTTTCTAAAATCTGATATTTAGCCATATCTCCGTAATATGCCTCTTCCCCCTCGGCAAGTGCCTCTTGAACGTGACGATAGTTATTATCGATGACAATATACTCGATACCACGGAGACGAAGCTCTTTAGCTACGAACTTCCCGACGACACTGTATCCGCAGACGACAACATGGTTGGCATGTTTGGAAAGCATACTAAAGTCCTCAGTGACTCCGGGGTCTTTAAAAAGGAGTGCGCTGATGCGTGGAATATTGGCGAGGATCAGCGGAGTAATCATAATTGACAGAACCACTGTTAGCACTAACATCTGCACCAATTGGTCGTCAAGAATCTTTTGATTGCTCGCTAACGCAAAAATAGCAAACGAAAACTCCCCCACCTGAGAGAGGGCCAATGACGTTTTAAATGCGATTTTCCCTTTTGAAGAGAGACGGATAACCCAAAATATAACCGCCGCCTTGATCAGCAATATCCCGGCTAAAACCATTAATATACTAAGAAAATGTTCTCCAAAAAAAGCCAAATCAATTTTCATCCCTACGGTGACGAAAAACGTCCCCAATAAAAGATCTTTAAACGGCGCAATGTCGGCTTCGACTTTATGGTGATACTTGGTCTCGGCGATAATCATCCCTGCGATAAAAGCCCCGAGTGAGTAAGTAAATCCGAATGCATTTGCCAGCAAAGATGCCCCAACTACAATGACCAAAACGGAACCCATGAAAAATTCATCGACTTGAGAATTCGATGAAAAGTGCAGCAGCCATGTCATCAGCCGCTTACCGACAACGAACAACAACCCTGCAATCATCACGGCACTGATCGCGGTTTGGATCAATACATCGTTGATGCTTCCCCCATCGGAGCTTAAAAATCCAATCAATAGCAAGATAGGGATAACCGCAATGTCTTGAAAAATTAAAATTCCCATCGAGCGCTGACCGTAGGGGCGATGGATATCTTTGGTCGATTTGAGATAGGTCAATACGACCGCTGTAGAAGAGAGCGATAATGCCATCGCGGTGATAAGGGACGTCTCTAAATTAAGTCCGAAAACGACGCGGGACAAAGCAAAAAAGATAGCCGCTGAAAGGATAACCTGCAAAAAGCCGTTCATGAATACATCGATTTTCATCATCGCCAGCCGCTGGAGCGAAACCTCCAAACCGATCGTAAACATCAAAAAGACCACTCCGAATTCAGCTGCCTGTTCCAATACATGCGAATCGGCCATATGGCGTAGATCAAATAAGTAGGCGACCATTACCCCGGTTAAAATATACCCGATGATCTGAGAGATTCCGAGCCGTTTTAGAAAAAGATTCACAATGATCGACATACCCAGTGCCATCGTGACGTAATAAAGTGTCGATTCCATTTACTTCCTTAACGCCATCGGAATTCATCCCGATTGGCTACGCTAACGCTTGGTTCACCTCGGCGGTGTACCCATGCATATTTGCATCCGATTTTTTTGTATGTGAGTAGCTATTTATAAGTCTCTTAAGTATATAATACGTTCCTTAAGAAGAACGGTACTTTGCCAACACTTTGGATCAAACAGAGCCGTTTAATTCCATCTTTAAACCCGAACGATCAAGGAATCACCATGACTAAGTATATTTTTGTGACCGGCGGCGTTCTAAGCTCACTCGGTAAAGGGATCACGGCAGCCAGTATCGGCGCACTTCTCAAACACGCCGGCAAAGAGGTCGGGATGCTCAAAATCGACCCCTATATCAACGTCGATCCGGGGACAATGAGCCCGTTGGAACACGGTGAAGTATTTGTCACCAAAGACGGTGCAGAGACCGATTTGGATATCGGTAACTATGAGCGGTTCCTTGATGCCTCTTTTTTACGTACCAGCAACTTTACCACCGGACAGGTATACAGCAGCGTTATCGAACGTGAGCGAACCGGCGGATATTTAGGGCAAACGATTCAAGTTGTTCCTCATATCGTTGGTGAAATCGTCGATCGTATCAAAAAAGCGGGTGAAGGGCACGAAATTCTCGTCGTTGAGCTCGGCGGTACAGTCGGAGACATCGAAGGGTTGCCGTTCATGGAAGCGATCCGTATGATGAAGCATGACGATGAAGTGGAGGGGACTTTTTTTATCCATGTCACCCTTATCCCATTCATTAAAGCTGCGGGCGAGCACAAAAGTAAACCGACTCAACACTCCGTCCAAGAGCTTCGCCGTATCGGTATCACCCCGCAGATGATTATCGCCCGAAGCGAAGAGCAGCTCCCTAAAACGTTCAAGAAAAAACTTGCCCTTGCATGTGACGTAAGTGCGGACAGCATCATCGAAGCAATGGACGAGCAAACCATCTATGCCGTTCCGTTGAGCTTTTTACAACAAAACATCCTTACCCCGATCGCAAAAGAGCTGAGTTTAGGTGATCTTAAACCCGATATGGAGCGATGGGACTCACTGGTCAAAAAAATCGTCTCCCCAAAACACCGTGTTACTCTTGCATTCGTCGGTAAATATTTGGAGCTCAAAGAGTCGTACAAATCCCTTATCGAAGCCCTTATCCACTCGGGAGCGCACCTCGATACCCGCGTCCATATCCACTGGGTTGACAGTGAAAAGATCGAATCTCAGGGTGCTGAAGCGTTGTTACGTGATTGTGATTCGGTACTTGTTGCCGGAGGATTCGGTAACCGTGGCGTGGAGGGAAAAATTGAAGCGATCAAATATGCCCGAGAAAACAAACTCCCTTATTTGGGAATTTGTCTGGGGATGCAGCTCTCAATCGTCGAATACGCCCGTAATGTCTTAGGATATACCGATGCCAATTCGATCGAGTTTAACCCGACAACGACCCATCCTATGATCTATTTGATCGATAATTTCATCGACCAATCGGGTGAGACGCAACTAAGAACCCACCATTCGCCGATGGGAGGAACACTCCGTTTGGGTGAATATCCGTGCGAAACCAAAGAGGGGTCTAACCTCCGCGCCGCATACGCTGATCAAAAACTCATTTTTGAACGTCACCGTCACCGATATGAAGCCAATCCGACCTATCGTGAAGCGCTGGAAAATGCCGGAATGATCGTAACCGGAGAATCCAACGGACTTATCGAAGCGGTCGAAATTCCAGCTCATCCGTGGTTCTTGGGTGTCCAATTTCATCCGGAGTTCACCTCACGCCTCCAAAGCCCGAATCCGTCGATTTTGGCCTTTGTTCAAGCGACTTATAACCATGCGAATCCCGCCTGAAGTACCCCTTCTCACTCATGAAACCTTGAGTGAATGCTTAGCGCGCCGGTTCGAGGCGCAGGGGGAAAAACTCTCCGAAATCCCCCACCCCTCTCTTCTAAAAGATGCCAAAAAAGCGGCTGAACGGCTTGCACTTGCGATCCGAAACGGTGAAAAAATCGCCCTTGTAGGGGATTACGATGTGGATGGCGTCACCTCCACCGCACTGGTTAAACGATTCTTCGACCTCATCCCCTACCCTCTGACGACCACTATCCCCAACCGATTTACCGATGGGTATGGAGTTTCACGCGGCGTTTTAGAACGACTTGATGCTCACGTCGTCTTTACCGTTGATAACGGGATTAATGCGATAGAAGCGGCCGACGTATGTAAAAGCCGAGGCATTGATCTGATCATCACCGATCACCATACCCCCTCCGATACGCTCCCCGACGCGTACGCCATCGTCAATCCCAAACAAAGCGATTGCCCCTACCCGTTTAAAGAGATTTGCGGTGCCCAAGTAGGATGGCTGTTGATGGGGCTACTCAAACAAGAGCTTAATCTCACTACCGATATGCGTCAGTTTTTTCCGTTTTTAGCCCTTGCGATCATCGCCGATGTAATGCCCTTGGTAGGGATTAATCGAGGTATCGTCAAATCGGGGATGGCGATGATGCAAAACTCGTCCCTCGCCCCTTTTGTCATCATCCGCGATGTATTGGGACGCTCTTCTATAACCTCTGAGGACATCGCATTTCAAATCGCCCCCCGGATCAACTCTGCCGGCCGGCTTGAAGATGCATCAATCGCTTTGGAATTTTTAACCGCCGATACAACGGCAAAAGCCTATCACCAATTCGAACTCCTCACCGCACTCAACACCCTGCGAAAAGAGACCGAAGCGCAAACTACCGAACAAGCACTCGCACAGGTTCAAACCGAAGGCCCTGTCATTGTCGTTGCAGGTGAGGGATGGAATGAGGGGGTTGTAGGAATTGTCGCATCACGCCTCGTAAACCATTTCCAAAAACCCGCAGTGGTGCTCAGTATCCATAACGGTATCGCCAAAGGGAGCGGACGAAGTATCGGGAATGTCGATCTCTACAGCCTCATCAAATCCCAAGAGCACTTCCTCACAAAATTCGGCGGACACAAAATGGCAGCAGGACTCTCAATGAGCAGTGAACACGTCGATTCATTTCGTAAGGGAATCACTGCAGAAGCGGCAAAACTCCATCCCGACGATTTTATCCCCCAGAGTGATATTCTAGGTGAACTCGACCATCATGCCATTAATTTTGACCTTTTAAACCTGCTGGAACATTACGAACCCTACGGAGAAGGCAACCCTCGACCGCGCTTTTTACTGCGTGATGCAGAGGTCGTAAGTGTCAAACTTTTCGGACAAGACCGCTCCCACAGCCGCTTGGAACTCCGTCCACGCCCCACTCATCCCAAGACATTAGAACTGATCGCCTTTCGGCGTGTTCTTGAAGCTCCTGAGAGTAAGCGTTTAAGTTGCAGTTATACCGTCAATAAAAATGAATTTAACGGTAAAATTTCGCTACAATTGATGGTTGAACGTTTATTTATATAGAGGTAACCCAATGAAGCCGCAACTCCCAGAAGATAAGTTCCACATACCGATGTCGCGCCGTGACGCGCTCAAATACATGACCCTCTCACCGCTCGCTGCATCTATGCTCGCGAGCAGTTCTGCACCCGCATCCGCAGAAGCATCTGCATCGAGTGCAAAAGGTCATATTGTTATTGTCGGAGGGGGTTCAGGAGCTTTAATGGCACTTGCCCGACTCCGCCGCGCTCTCAAAGAGCCTCAAATTACCATTATTGCCCCCAATGAAAAACACATTTATCAGCCCGGCCAAATCTTCGTTGCCGCAGGCGAATACGCTCCGGAAGATATTATTTTCGATAATACCGGCTACATCGGGGATGATGTCACATGGATCAAAGATGAAGTCGCTACCTTCGATCCGGAACACAATACCCTGAAAACCAAAGGGGGCAAAGATATTGCGTACGATTACCTTGTCGTCGCGGCGGGTGTATCGTGTCACTACGATCAGATCGAAGGGCTTAGTGAGGAGTTGATCGGTCAACATGGCATTTCAAGCGTTTATTTGAGTAACTTTGCAGCAGGGACGGCTGAGGGTGCAACCATGACGCACGAATGGTTTAAAGCAATTCACGAAGCCGCTAAAACTTCCAAACCGCGTGTTATTTGTACCCAACCCTCCACTCCGATCAAATGCGGAGGGGCTCCGCAAAAAATCCTCTATCTCAGCGATGATTTCCTCCGCCGCGATAAACTCACGGCAGATTTTACCTTTGCAAGTTCGGGAGAAAAGCTTTTCGCTCTTCCTGAAATCAATGATGCCCTCTTCAAAGTTCAAAAAAGCTACAACAACATCACCAATAAATTCGGACACGACTTGATCCGAATTGATGCGGAGAAGAAACTGGCCACCTTTAAACATAAGTACGAAGTTAAAGGGGAGTACGACAAAATTCTCGAAGAGTATGAAATGATCGAAAAAGAGGATGAAGTGGTCATGGAATACGACTTCATTCACATTGTGCCCCCTATGAGTGCGGCTGATGCCGTTGCCGCATCACAGCTCGGATGGCAAAAAGGGACGGCACAGGGGTGGCTGGAAGTTGATCGCGAAAGCCTGCAACACCGACGTTATCCAAATGTTTTCGGTATTGGTGATATTTGCGGTATCCCAATGGGGAAAACCGGCGGCAGTGCCCGTCACCACGGTCCGATTATGGTTAAAAATCTCGTCTCTGTTATGGAAGGAAAAAAACCGACCGAAAAATTTGACGGCTACACGGTATGTCCGCTCAAAGTGAGCTACGGTGAAATTATAATGGCTGAATTCAATTACGACGGACTTGCCCCCTCTTTCCCTCTTGATCCGGCAAAACCGCGCTGGGTATGGTGGGCATTCGATTTATACATGCTTCAACCGATGTACCGCTATCTCATGCTAAACGGTTTGATGTAAGTGCGGCTTAGCGGGTGGATACTTTTATCTTTGCTCTTTTGGGGGTGCCATGATTCCCCGACACACCTCCCATATCCTCTCACTATTACCCCTGAGGGGATAGGTACTATCCATTTAAAAGGGACTTTTGATATCCCCTTATTATCGGGGAAGCTCCCCGGTTTTGAGATTAAAAAGCTCTCTTCGGTCACTCCGGATCAACCCCAGGATATTTTGCAGCTTACCCGCTATGATGAACCGATTGCGCTGATCGTATCCGACTCTGGCAAAACAAAAATCGCCCAAATCATTGTCCGCTCGCCACTGCTTAAAGATCCTGCAGGAGTGGGAATCAATGATATCCTTTCCCTCAGTGAAAGAGTTTATTGCGACCGCAATCAATGCCACTACAAAGATAAACCGACAATTATCTATAGTATTGAACCTCAATCGCACGTTATTCGCGAAATAACCGTGCAATAGCTATAATACGGTTATGAATACCTTTTTTATTGAGTTTCGCGATCCTCTTTTCGGGGTTATTGTCTTTTTTATTCTCCTCTTTATCCTCTCATTCTTGAGTTATTGGTGGGGGCGCTACAAAGCCGCACGGGCGCACCGAGATTTGGAATCTTTTTTAGGAAAATTCGAGTCTTTGCAAGATGAAGCCAAAATAAGCGAGCAGGTACAAACCAATTCTCTTTCAAGCGAATCGTGGCTTATGCTGGCACAATGTTTCGAGCATCAGGGAAATACCGAAAAAAGCGTCGAAATTTATCATGCCCTCCTTTCTAAAAATCGAGACAAGATTTTTCAAAAAGAGGCACTTTTATTATTGGGAAAAACCTATTTTAAAGCGGGATTTTTAGAACGTTCCCGCCTTATCTTTATGCAAATTCTCCAAAATAACCCCCGTACTCCGGCTGCACTGCATAATCTCGTCCTTATCTATGAGCAGCTTCAACAATACGATAAAGCTCTCGAAGTGATGGACTCGCTGCTCGAGATCTCTCCGGATGCCATTAATGAAAAACTCTATCTCGAATGCCGCGCCCTCTTATGCAACCCTTCAATGGGCGCTGATGAAAAAGCGGCAAAACTTCTTGATATCTATCACCGTTACGGACAATTGGGATATATGGTGTTTGAATATCTCTTTACCTACCGCCCCCGCTTAGCATGGGAACATTTCGACCAATCGCTAGCGCACCGCTTAAGCGATATTCTATGGCGACTGGATGAGGGAAAGCTCGATTTGGATATAATTGCATCCAACGGTTATCTGCGTGAACTCTTTAGTGCAAAAGGCTCTCTCTCACTTGCACAGGGGAGCTCTATATTTGAACTCGATACGCTCATAACACTGCGTCAATGCGGTGGAAGCAAAGCCTCTTTGCAATTCGAATACGTCTGTGATGAGTGTAAACAGCTCTCGATTTTCACCTTTCACCGTTGCCCGCATTGCCATGCAATTGATTCGCTTACACCGACTATGAGCCTTACAAAGGAGCGTTTTGAAGACAATAACTCTTTTCAGTGACGGTTCTGCTCTGGGTAACCCGGGACCCGGCGGATACGGGGCCATTTTACGCTACGGTGAAGTGGAAAAAATTGTAAGCGGCGGAGAGAAACATACCACCAACAACCGTATGGAACTCTTAGGGGTCATTGAAGGGCTACGTGCCCTCAAAGAGCCCTGTGACGTTACCGTTATCTCCGATTCAAGTTATGTGATTCGAGGGATAAACGAATGGCTAGAGGGGTGGGTTAAACGGAATTTTGCCAAAGTCAAGAATCCCGATTTGTGGCATATGTATCTGGAAGTCTCCGCCCCTCACCGTATACGAGGAGAGTGGGTGCGCGGACATGACGGTCATCCCGAGAATGAGCGGTGTGATGTAATCGCCAAAGAAGAGGCGGAAAAATTTAAACAAGGATTATCAAACAATGGATGATTTACAAACCCTGCAAGCACAGTTGGGGTACTACTTTCAAAAAAAAGAGCTCCTTATTGAAGCGCTGACGCATAAAAGCTACAAACAGCCCTACAATAATGAGCGACTTGAATTTTTAGGCGATGCGGTTTTAGATTTGATCGTTGGCGAATATCTCTATACCAAATTTCGCGATTTCGATGAGGGGAAACTCTCGAAAATGCGGGCATCTCTCGTTAATGAGGGGGGATTTACCGCGCTGGCAAATCATCTTAAATTGGGTCAATATATTTATCTCTCCAACGCCGAAGAGAATAACAGCGGCCGAACCAAAAGTTCGCTTCTCTCCAATGCGTTTGAAGCACTGATGGGAGCCATTTACCTCGAATCCGGATTGGCTACCGTCCAAAATATTACCATTGAGCTATTGGAAATTGTTCACGATGAGATTTCGCTCGATTCACTCTTTAAAGATTATAAAACCTCTTTGCAAGAGTTAACCCAAGCCCATTACGGAACGACTCCGGAGTACCATCTCATTGCAGCACACGGACCCGACCATAAAAAAGAGTTCGAGGTAGCCGTCATAATCGATGGAAAGCGCTATGCTTCCGCGTGCGGAAAAAGTAAAAAACAAGCACAGCAAGAAGCGGCACAAATCGCCCTGGAACTGCTCTCTAAGGAGCTCAAATGAACCGCTTCGGAGAACGCTTTAGTATTACCACTTTCGGCGAATCACACGGAAAAGCGATCGGCTGTGTCCTTGACGGTGTCCCTGCCGGACTTGAAATTGACGAAGCCTTTATCCAAAGTGAATTAAACCGTCGTAAACCGGGGCAGAACGAGTTTGCAACCGCACGTAAAGAGGATGACAAAGTCGAAATCCTCAGCGGTGTTTTCGAAGGAATCAGCACCGGAACGCCTATTACACTCGTGATCTATAATACCGATCAAAAGAGCGGCGATTACTCCAATGTCAAAGATATTTTCCGTCCGGGACATGCCGATTTTACCTATTTTCACAAATTCGGTCTGCGCGATTATCGCGGCGGCGGACGCTCTAGCGCACGTGAAACGGCAGCGCGGGTAGCCGGAGGAGCCATAGCAAAACTGATGCTGAAACCTCTTGGCATTAGCTTCGAAAGCGGTATCAGCGCCATCCACGGTATAGAAGCACAAACCTTCGATTTTTCTTACCCTTCGAAAAGTCCTATTTACGCCCTTGATAAAAATGTCGAAGAGGCTCAAAAAGCAGCTATTTTGGAGGCTAAAAACGCTCACGACTCAGTCGGAGGCGTCGCTACCCTCAGAATTTCGGGCCTCCCCATCGGTTTGGGTGAGGGGTTGTATTACAAACTAGATGCCATCTTAGCCGAAGCAATGATGGGGATCAATGCCGTCAAAGCAGTGGAAATCGGCGAAGGGATTCACAGTACAGAATTACTCGCTTCCCAAAATAACGATCCGATTACTCCAAATGGCTTTAAAACCAATCATGCGGGTGGAATTTTGGGCGGTATGAGCAACGGAGATGATGTTACTCTTCGTGTCCATTTTAAACCGACTCCCTCCATTTTCATTGAACAAGAGAGCGTGGATAAGCACAATGATAGTGTCCATGTCTCCCTCAAAGGGCGGCATGACCCCTGCGTAGCTGTGCGCGGTTCTGTCGTTGTAGAATCGATGGCAGCGCTTGTTATCGCCGATATGCTGCTCCTGAATATGGGACGTACGATGGATGGTATTCGCAACTACTACGCTTAAGAATTCTTTTGCTACCATAAAGAATTCCTACAAAAAGGGTTCTTTGTGACAAGTACCATTCAAAACTGCTACCTCCTCGATACTTCCGTTATTCTTGATGATCCTACCAATATTTTACGAATCAGTGATGAAAACCAAAACGGCGTTGTCATCACGAATATTGTTCTGGCTGAACTTAACAGCAAAAAAGACGATATGCGCTCCGAAGCGGGGTTTCAGGCACGGGAATTTTTTCGCCTTGCAGATGCCGCATGGGGAGAACCGATCAGCTTTATAGAGCTCCCTGAATGCGTCCGTAAGCATGTTGATGTAGAAGAGTGCAAAAATGATCGCTACTATCGATTAGCGCTCAATTTTGACCGCTCGCTCCATGGTGGAGAAGCGAATCTTATCGATCTGTTTATCGTTCACCGCGAAAATTACCGCGTTTCTCACAACTTCTCCGAGCCCAAGGGGATTAATGATGCCAAAATCGGTGAGATCGCCGATGATTATGACCTCACCCTCCTGAGTAACGATATGTCCTTTCGGATTGCCGCAGAGATTCGCGGTATACGGACCCAAAGCATTCGGAACAGCAGTGTAGAAGCCCCGGAAGAAATTGATTTTTCCCATACCTATACGTATGAAGAGACCCCTGTACTGCCGGCGGAGGGAGAACACCATAATTTCGAACAAATTACCTTCGTGCAACAAGCCCTAAGCACTACCTCTGAAATGTATGAGACGGGGGTTCAGCGTTATGCCTTCACCTTTAACCAACAGCTCGAATGGTGTGATTTTGACCGCCGTTTCGGAGAACATTTCAGCGAGGAGCTCGTCCGCCCTCTCAATCTTGAACAAAAATTCTATTATGCAATGATGACTCATCCTCAAAATTATGTCACCGTCGTTGCCGGTTCCACCGGATCGGGAAAAACCCTTGTCGCCCTTCAAGCAGGATTAGAGCTTGTCGAAGAAGGGATCGTCGAGGGGATTGTTTATGCCCGAAACACCGTTACTTCCAACGATCAGCAGGCGGAACTCGGATTTCGTAAAGGGGATGAGGAGCAAAAGCTCAGTTTTTTTATGTACCCTCTCTATTCGGCGGTCAACTTTACCATCGAACACCAAAGTAAACGCTCCATCGATGCTCGGGTCGAATACACGGGGAATACCAACTCGGTCAAACGGGAAAATGCGACGGAAGTGTTTATGAAAAAATACAATATCGAAACAATGGATATTGCCCATTTGCGAGGGACAACGATCTCTCGTAAATTCGTCATAATCGACGAAGCCCAAAATATGACCAACGCAACCCTCAAACTTATCGGAACCCGTATGGGGGATGAAACCCGCCTTGTCGTCATGGGAGATCCGGGTCAAATTGACCACCCGTTCCTCTCCAAACGGCGCAATGCGCTCGTCAGTCTACTGAACAAAGCGCAGCACAATGATTTTGTTGCCGGAATGCAATTACGCCATACCATCCGAAGTGAAGTAGCCGATTGGTTTGATAAAAATTTTTAAACAAGAAGTTCCCGCAAAAGCGGGAATAAGAAGAACGTATTAAATTGGCAAGACGCGGATTTTTTGAGAAAGTTTCTCTTTGAGTGTTGCTTCGATAGCGTAGAGTGTTCCGGTACTTGAACTTGCACATCCGTTACAGGCACCCAAATAGCGGATATAGACATCGATATACTCCGGAGAGTCTTTAATATCGATAATCTCCATATTACCGCCGTCCATAATCAAAAATTGACGGATACTCTCATCAATAACAGCATCGATCGCTTTGATCTTTTGTACCAGCGTCATCGTTTCAAAATCACCGTGTACTCCGGCATCTGCCGCACCGCGCATTTTCTCTTCATCCATCTCACGACGCACATCGGCCAAAATATCGACCAAATAATATTCACGCGCTTCATGACCGCCCGGTTTGATACACGATTTACAAAAACCGCCGGCTTTCGTGTAATCGGTAATCTGTTCTACCGTTTTAAGGTCATTGATTTTGATCACTTCGCGAAGCGTTCCGAGACTTACACGGGCACATTCACACACAATAATCTCATCTTCAAAACTCGATTCATCGACACCAAGGTAGAGTCCGGCCGCTTTTTTGATAACATCGTACGCCATAACCGAACAGTGCATTTTCTGAGGCGGAACAGCCGGAACATCCGGAGTATCACGCAAAGACATCTCTACATCAATATTGGTTATTTTAACCGCTTGCTGTACCGTTTTACCGATACATAACTCCGCCATCATATCCGAACTGGCAATCGCCGTACCGCAACCGAAACTTTTAAATTTCGATTTCACAATAGTGTCTGATGCAGGATCGACTTCCCAATACAAACGGACCGCATCACCGCAACTCTCCGCACCGAAATCGGCAACGATCAGCTTATGCCCTGCCGCATCACACTCCTCTTGGGTGATCTCCCCTTGATTATTCGGGTTGTTCATAAGGGTGGTTACTTTATTTGAGTACTGATCCCAAAGAGATCCGCCTAATAAATCATTTTTTGCCATAGTGGTATCCTTTAGTGATGTATTCCGCACGCGGTTGCTTCACCGCCTGCAGTGGGTTGTACGATTGCATACGAACTTGAGATGGCCCGTAACCGTTTGACAGCGGATTCAAATCGCTCAATCACGTAGTCAATCTCTTCATCGGTCGTAAAACGGCTCAAACTCAAACGAATCCCCGTATGTGCGAGTTCATTATCCGCCCCGATAGCGAGCATAACCGTGTTGGCTTCCAAATCTTCCGATGCACATGCTGATCCGGTAGATGCTCCGATAAGAGCATTATTGAGATCCCATAACATCCCCTCTCCCTCAACTCCACGAATCGAAATAAGGATGGTATTAGGGGTACGATTATCACGGTTACCAACAACCATAACATCACTTAATCCTGCAAGGAGAGCATCTTCAAGGCGATCGCGTTTAGCACGGATGGAGGCCATTTTCGTTTCGATATTTTCCGTAGCAAGTTCAATTGCTTTACCCATTCCAACAATGTAAGGGACATTGAGAGTGCCGGATCGGCGACCTCCCATATGTTCTCCTCCGTGAAGCAAAGGGGTCAGTGCTTCCGAATTGCGAATATAAAGGGCTCCGATCCCTTTAGGACCGTGAAATTTATGGGCGGACATCGACATAAAATCGACATGAACCTCTTGCATGTCGACCGGTATCTTTCCGACCGCTTGAACGCCGTCGGTATGAAAAAGGACCCCTTTTTCTTTACAAATCTGCCCGATCTCTTTAATCGGAAAAATCATTCCGGTTTCATTGTTTGCCCACATGACCGATACCAGCGCCGTTTTTTCGGTAATGAAGCTGCGAAGGGTATGCGCTTCAACAATTCCCTGATCATTAACCGGAAGATAGGTTACTTTTACCCCTTGCTCTTCGAGAAATTTGCACGTTGAAAGAACCGATGGATGCTCGATTTCGGTGGTTACAATATGGTTTTTATCGCCGTTTAGGATCTTATCAACCCATACCGATTTAAGCACCCAGTTATTGGATTCCGTCGCACATGAGGTAAAGATGATATCATCTTTATCACTTGCATTGATCCCTTTGTACATCTGATTGATCGCTTTTGTAATCGCAGGATGCGACGCCGTGCCGAATCGGTGAAGCGAATTGGGATTTCCGTATATTTCACTGAAAAACGGAGTCATGGCGTCAACAACGGCTGGATCAACCATTGTTGTGGCATTGTTGTCCAAATAGACTTGCATAAGACTCTCCAAAATGTGGATTTTAATAAAAGACAAAAAATATCTTGTTTAACTTTTGGGATAATAGAGCAACCGATGTTATAGAGACCTTAAGGGTTTTTTATATTTAGTATTATTTAAGAATTCAACATCAATTCAATCAGCTGATCAACCGTCTCTTGGTAACCGCTAGCAACCATTGCTTCCTGAGAAAGAAAGGCGTCCATCTTCTCTTTTTTCGAGATTGCCTCATCCAACTCTTTATCGCTCCCTCGTACATACGCACCAATCCGTATCAACATCTCATTCTCTTTGAGTAACGTATACAGACGTCGAAAACGGCGTACCGCACTCAAATGTTCGGGAGAAATAATATCGTTTATTACCCGTGAAGCAGAATTGAGGATATTAATAGGGGGATAGATTCCAAAATCGGTCAGTTCGCGTGAAAGGACAATATGCCCGTCCAAAATCGACCGAGACTGATCGGCTATCGGATCAGACATATCGTCCCCCTCCACCAAAACGGTGAAAAAAGCGGTGATAGAACCGTTTCCTTCTTCTTTGCCGGCACGCTCCATCAATTGGGGCAAAAGGGTCAACGAAGAAGGGGGGTACCCTTTTGAGGTTGGAGGTTCACCCAATGCCAGACCAATTTCACGCTGTGCCATGGCGAAACGGGTCACCGAATCCATCATAAAAAGGACATCTTGCCCCTTGGCTTTAAAATATTCCGCAACACTCATTGCACTGAATGCCCCGTATTTGCGCATCAGCGGCGAATCATCACTCGTTGCGACGACCAAAACCGTATTTTCAAGATTTCCTCCAAGGCTTTTTTCGATAAATTCGGGTACTTCGCGTCCCCGTTCTCCGATGAGGGCAACCACTTTGATCGGGGCGTCCGCTCCACGGACGATCATCCCCATCAAGGTCGATTTTCCCACACCACTTCCGGCAAAAATACCGAGTTTCTGCCCCTTGCCACAGGTAAGAAGTCCGTCGATGGTTCGCACCCCGACACTAAACACCTCGTCGATCATTCCCCGCTTCATCGCGGCAATAGGAGCTTTAATAATCGATTCTATGTGATCGAAAACAATAGGCCCTTTGCCGTCGATAGGGGTCATAAACGGGTCAACAACCCGCCCAAGAAGCCCCTCACCTACGCCGATAGCCATCCCCGTCTGATTGGGATATACCTTATCTCCGGCACGAAAACCCTCAACAAATCGAAAAGGGGTAATAAAAAATCGGTTGCGCTCTACCTCGCTCACCATCCCTAACGCTTCGGCACCGTCGATATCGGAGATGATGACAACCGTATCACCGATACTTACATGCAGCCCCTCCGCCACAATAACGGTCGGGCTAATTTTGGTAACGGTACCGAATACGGTGGTAAGTTTCTCGACCCCTAAACGGCTGCGCAATGCTTTAAGTGGCATAGGCTAGTATCGGTTACCGCTGGAGGAGTTGATGAGGCTGAAAAATTCCATCCGGGTCTTCTCATCGCGCTTGAACAATCCGCGCAGTGCGCTCGAAGTGGTCGTAGAACTAATCTTCTCAACTCCGCGCATCTCCATACACATATGACGCGCCTGTATCACGACCGCTACCCCTTTTGGGCTGATCGCTTCCATAAGAGCGTCGGCAATCTGTTCGGTAAGCTGTTCTTGAATCTGCATTCTACGGGCGAACACATCGACAACTCGCGGGATTTTAGAGAGCCCGACCACTTTGCCATCGGGTATATATGCTACATGTGCACGGCCGATAATCGGGAGAAGATGGTGCTCACACGTCGAATAAAACTCTATGTCTTTGATCAATACCATCTCATCATTGCTCGTCTCAAACATCGCCGAATTTAAAATAGCTTGAGGGTCTTCATTGTAACCACCATAGATAAATTCATACGCTTTCAAAACACGCTCAGGGGTTTTAAGCAATCCCTCACGATTCACATCTTCGCCGACGTGAGTTATCATCGTTTTGACCGCATGTATAAACTGTTCGTTGTTATCTAATCCCATAGTTGCTCATCCGTGTAAAATATTACTATTACTCTAACACGTTCTAGCTTTTATTCAGCCATCTATTAACCCTTTTAAGATATTATTGCCACCATTTACTCATCATGAGATAACGCCATAAGGGAATTTAATGCAGATTACTACCAACAAAATCGACTCGGCAAATGCCAAAATCAACGCGGCTATCACACGTCAAACTATTGATGCCAACGTCGAAAAAATTGCCAATCAACTTAGCAAAGAGGCAAAAATTGCCGGCTTCCGTAAAGGGAAAGTTCCTGTCAGTGCCGTAAAAAAACAATACGGTGAGCGTTTGGTACAAGATGCAGAAGCACAAGTATTACGTGACCTTCTCAACGAAGGGCTTAAAGTTATGGAGATCGCAAGCGACATGCTTATCGGTGAACCAAATATCACCAAATTTGAAAAAAATGATAACGGTATCGATGTCGAAGTATCCATTGCTATCCGCCCGGCTATCGAATTGGGCGATTACGCCGCTATGGTTCCGGATGTTGCAAAACCGGACATCGATGATGCAACGGTTATGGCACGTATCGAAGAGCTTGCTTCCGCACAAGCGCCATTGATAAACGTGGAAGAAGATCGTCCCCTCGTAAGCGGTGACACGGTTCTTATGGACTTCGAAGGGTTCGTAGACGGAGAACCGTTCGAAGGCGGTAAAGCGGAAGGATTCTCATTACGTCTCGGAAGCGGTCAGTTTATCCCGGGCTTTGAAGATCAAATGATCGGAATGAAAAAAGACGAAGAAAAAACGATTGATGTAACGTTCCCAGAAAACTACGGCGGAGCTAAATTGGCAGGGAAACCGGCACAATTCAAAGTAAAAGTTCAAGCTATCCAAGCCAAAGAAGCGGTAGTTGTGGACGAAGAGCTTGCGAAAAAAATGCTCCCCGGTTTTGAAGACGCAAGCGTCGATATGCTCAAAGAAAAAGTAAAAGAGCAGCTCCAAAGCGAAGCAATGAGTACCCTTTACAATGACACCCTCAAACCGGATTTGATGGAAACATTCGTAGGGGCATTCACAATTGATCTTCCTGAATTCATCGTTGAACAAGAGATGGATATGGCTCTCAATAAAAAAGCGCGTGATATGAGCGAAGCGGAGCTCGAAGAACTTCGCGGTGATGCTGAAAAAGTAAAAGCGCTACGTGAAACCTTCCGTGACGATGCGTGCCGTGCCGTTAAAGCAACCTTTATCGTAGATGCGCTTGCTCGTGCTGAAAACGTTATCGTTAACGAACAAGAGTTGATGCAAACCATTTATTACGAAGCGATGCAAATGGGTCAAGATCCTGCTGCGGTTTACAAACATTACCAAGAGTCAGGATACCTTCCTGCGATTCAAATGGCGATGATTGAAGATCGCGTACTCAGCAAATTGCTTAACGATAAAATCAAGTAATTACGATGAGCTACATCCCTTACGTCATTGAAAAGACGGGGCGCGGCGAGCGCTCATATGATATTTATTCTCGTCTACTGAAAGATCGTATCATCATGCTTAGCGGCGAAGTAAATGATCCGGTATCTTCCTCGATCGTAGCGCAGATGCTTTTTTTGGAAGCGGAAGATCCTCAAAAAGATATCTATTTCTACATTAACTCTCCGGGTGGTGTCATCACTTCGGGGATGGCGATTTATGATACGATGAACTATATCCGTCCCGATGTCTGTACCATCTGTATCGGTCAAGCGGCATCCATGGGAGCCTTTTTGCTCAGTTCGGGTGCCAAAGGAAAACGTTACGCCCTCCCGCATGCCCGTATCATGATTCATCAGCCTCTCGGCGGTGCACAAGGACAGGCAACTGACATCGAGATCCAAGCCAAAGAGATTTTGCGTATGAAAGCGGAACTCAATGAAATTTTGGCCAAAAACTGCGGACAAACTGTCAAAAAATTGGAAAAAGATACCGATCGCGATAATTTCATGTCAGCCGCAGAAGCGGTAGAATATGGTATTATTGATGAAGTTCTTTTACAAAAAGAAAAAGAAGAGAAATAAGGATTCATGTGGCAAGCCTCAGTGACCTCAAGCGCACACAACGACTAGGCTCCTCCGGAATGGAGGATGGTGTAGTCATTAGTGCAGGCGCACTCAATGATCCCACCAGCGATTTAGAAGTTTTTGCCAAAGAGGTACTGGGTGCCCTGATTTCCAATAATCTTCCCCCTACCCCCAATAATTTTGCCGTCTATTTTGACCGTAAGCTCGAAGAGAAAAGTGAAAGCTTACGGCGTCAAATCGGTTCTATATTGGAACTCGAAGAAGATAATGAAGACGAAAAAAGTATTGAGTTTGAGAAAACACTCAAACAAGGGTTCTCTTCCGTCAAAAGTATTTTACAGCTCAGTGCAACCTTGTATAAAAACATGTCACTTATGGAGAAAATCCTCGATAAGCGTAAAGATGAGCTTAAAGAAGTCCCCTCTCTTGAAGGTGCCAGCGAACTGCTCTCGTCTTTAAGCGGAGACGTCAGTAAACTCAGCGGTATTCTCAAAAAACAAGTTACCCATATGAAGACCATCTACGATGAGACGGCAAATATCGTCAAACAAGTAGAACAAGAGACGATCTTTGATAACCAGTACGGAGTCTATAATAAACGCTACTTAATCACCAAGCTGGAGCAAGAGCGCCATTTAATCACCGAGTTTAAACATAAAAGCTCCTTGATTACCGTCGAACTCTCTAAAAGTACTGCGCAAAGTATCCAAAGTGAAAAAGCACATCAGTTGATGATTCGAACGATTGCACGCCTCTTGTTGAAAACTTCCCGCCGGAGTGATATTGTCGCTCATTATGGTGACGGAGTTTTCGCGATGGTACTCAAACATACCGATATAGAAAGCGCCAAACGGGCTTCCGATCGTCTGTATGAATTGGTAGCATCCAGCAACTTCTTTTTGGCAGAACAAGAGATTCAGCTTCGTATTGCCATTGGAGTAACGGAAATTGATCCCGATAAATCCGTAGAGGAAACCCTTGTGGGAACCCTCGACGCTATGGAAAGCGCCCATTCCGATTCAAAGATTCACTACGCCGTCTGTAACGGCTGATATTAGGTTCTCTATGACTCTCACGATTATTACTTACCCCGATAAACAGCTAAAAAATATTTCCAAAGAGGTTACTGCGTTCGATAATACACTGCATCGATTCCTCGATGACATGTACGATACAATGATTACCTGCAATGGGATAGGGCTTGCTGCCATTCAAGTCGCCAATCCTATACGAGCCTTGCTTCTTTGTATCCCGGACGAAGAGGGAAACCAGCACAGAGACAATTTGCTTGAAATTATCAACCCTGTCATCGTCAATACGGACGGATCGGTATTATATCAAGAGGGGTGTCTAAGCGTCCCCGGCTTTTATGAGGACGTAGAGCGCTATGAAACACTCACCTTACGCTATCAGAACCGTTACGGAGAACGATGTACCCTTGAGGCCAAAGAGCTTCTAAGTATTGCTATCCAGCATGAAATCGATCATCTTGAGGGAAAGCTTTTTATCGAAAAGCTCTCGTATAGCCGCCGCAAGAAATTTGAAAAAGAGTACAAAAAAGCCCTCAAAGAGAAAAAATAGCCCTTTCTCTTCTCCTAAAATATTTCAATCTGCCATATTATTTTCTTCTTCTTGATAATTTGATACAATAATTGTTAAATAATATGGTTGGTAATTATGAAACAGCTACTCTGTGCCACATTTGAAGGGATCGATGCCAAAGCGGTAGAGGTTCAATTTTCAGCAACCAAAGGGCTCCCTGCGTTTAGCATCGTTGGAATGGCAAATACCGCTATCACCGAGTCAAAAGAGCGGGTCAAATCAGCTCTTTTGTCTAATGCGTTCACATTTCCGCCTAAACGGCTCACCGTCAATCTCGCTCCAAGCGATCTCAAAAAAGAGGGCTCTCATTTTGATCTCGCCATTGCGACACTTATCGC
Source organism: Sulfuricurvum sp. (assembly GCF_041651515.1). GTDB lineage: Bacteria > Campylobacterota > Campylobacteria > Campylobacterales > Sulfurimonadaceae > Sulfuricurvum. Next base: position 66,544 of record NZ_JBAZJF010000007.1, on the reverse strand, counting down.
ACTGGGAAATGATGAATGCGATGTAAGCGAATGGTACGTTTTTGGGGAGCTTGGGCTAGGAGGTGACGTTACCGAAAATATCCTCCTCTACCCAATCCTCCTCTCGCTGGCGAATCAAGGCTTAATTAGCAAAGCGATTGTCCCTTTTGTCAGTCTCGAAAAACTTTCCAAAATTCCGGGAATTGCTTTTTACGGTGTACGTAATCTCACTGAGACGTTAAACCTCCTCCAAAGTACCGAATTGCCATCCCCCTCGTTAAGTGCATCAACTTTTTCCTTTCCTATCGAAAGCCATAAGGATAAAGTATACTATTACCATGAAGAATACCCTCTCGATTTCAACGATATCAAAGGGCAAGAACATGCCAAACGTGCGGCTCTCATAGCGGCCGCAGGGATGCACAATCTGCTGCTGGAAGGCTCTCCCGGATCAGGAAAATCGATGATTGCCAAACGGCTGCGTCATATTCTACCACCGCTGAATAATAATGAGATGCTGGAGTGCGCTAAACTCGAAATTTTAGAAGGGAAAGAGCCCTCTTTTACCCCGTTACGGCCTTTCCGCTCTCCGCATCACTCCAGTACCGGAGCCAGTATTTTCGGAGGAGGAACACACAAAGCCCAAATAGGAGAAGTGGGGTTAGCGCATGGAGGGATTTTATTTTTTGATGAACTCCCCCACTTTTCTAAAACCGTATTAGAATCACTTCGAGAACCGCTTGAAGACCGTCATATCCGTATATCGCGTGTGAATGCAAAAGTGACATATGAAGCCGATTTTTTATTTGTAGCGGCAATGAATCCCTGCCCATGCGGAAATCTGTTTAGTGCTACCGTCCCCTGTCGCTGTTCAGATGTCGAAGTAAACCGCTATAAGTCACGCCTTTCTGACCCTTTTTTGGATCGTATCGATCTCTACATACAAATGCACCCTATCAGTGCTGAAGATCGTCCAAGCCTAAGCTCAAAAGAGCTCCATGCCAAAGTACGGCAGGCCTTTATTCGACAAAAAGAGCGTGGGCAGATGAGTCTCAACGGATCGTTGGGTGATGCAGAAATACAAAAATACTGTGCGGTAGATGAAGAGGGGCAAAAGATGATCGACCAAGCCATTGGGCGATTCAACCTCTCTTTCCGCGCCGTGGGAAGACTCTTAAAGGTAGCACGTACTATTGCGGATATCGAAGGGGAGAAGGAGATAAGAAAAGCTCATCTGCTGGAAGCATTGAGCTATCGGAAGAGATAAAATTTTGAGGTCGCAATTTGCGCCCTCAAAAAGTATTAGAATGTCGCCACAACCCATTGTGTAATGACGAATCCCCCTACTACCAACCAAATAAACATCGAACCAGCCGCATAAATAGGGGCTAATCCAAGTCCTTTGAATTTGGCAAAGCGTGTCCCCATACCAAGAGCTGTCATTGCCATCGTAAGCAAGAAGGTATCAATGATATTAATATTGCTGATGAGTGATTGAATAGTCGTTGCAATCGCGTCCGTTGCATGAGCATCGGTGTAATTGAGCAAAAGAGAATTAACTCCGGCCATACCGATAAAGTAGACGGCAAACCATGGGATAACCAGTTTAACGCCCCCTCCGGTTGTCCCGCTTTTCTTTGCCGCGTAGGAGAGATAAATTCCCAAAACAATCAACATTGGGGCGATCATAATAACCCGTGTCATTTTAACGATGACGGCAGTATTGGCCATATCGGCACTTGCCCCAGGAATCGATGCCGGAACCGCAACCACTTGTGCCACTTCATGTATTGTCCCCCCTACATACATCCCAAATGTACTTGGAGCCATGTGTAGAAATCCGGTTGCCGGTTCAATAATTGCAGCGTACAATACAGGATAAAGAAACATCGAAATAGTTCCGAAAAGAACGACCATCGAAACAGCAATTGCCGCCTTATATTCTTCGCTTTTTAAAACAGGTTCAGTTGCCAAAACAGCTGCCGCACCGCACACCGATGCACCTGCAGCGGTCAACATAGAGGTATCACGGTCAAGTTTAAAGAATTTTTGCGCTAAAAAGGTTCCAAGAATAAATGTCGTAGAAAGCATGATCAAAGAGACCATAAATCCCTCTATTCCCACTTGTTCAATCTGCTGAAACGTAATTCGGAATCCGTAGAAAACAATTGCGAAACGCAAAATCTTTTTCCCGGAGAAAACAATACCGCTCTCCCAGGCCGATGGAAATTTGTTATGCAACGTGTTAGCATAAAAAATACCCAGTACAATCCCCACAACCAGTGGTGAGATACCTAAATTTTTAATAACGCCAAGCCCGGCAATCATGGTTGCTGCTGCTGCGAATATAGCAACAAAAAGGATCCCGTTAATGGTTCCTGCTCGCTTTTGAGGTGAAAATGGCATAAATGTGCCCCCTATGGTTTACAAACTAAAAGGGCAATTATAGGTTATTTTGGTCAACAGGGCTCTTCCGAGGCAAAATTAATCCTCAATTCTTACAAAACCACTATGTTTAAACGTATCGGAATATCCCCATCTGCTGTTGTTTTAGCCGATTCATTCGGTTTCACGACAACCCTTTTTTCCAAGCCGGGATTTTTCAACAAATACTGATAAATCTGTTCAGCTCTGCGAGTTGAAAGAGCTTGTATCTCCTCTGCTGTGATACTTTGAACCGCTATAAGCCGCTCAACCAGCTCCGCGCTGTAATAACGGACAAAGGCACTCTCTTCCTTGTGTTCCTCTTGAAGCTTTGTTTTAAGCGCTTTTATCTCCCCTCTATCCAATGACTCTTTGGCCATTGATTCGAGTATATCCAAACTAACCGCTTGAACCGAATCAATTTTCGATGTTTTATCCCTCTTCATAGCGGCAAGGACGAGTTTTTCAGCTTTCAGTGCATGTGCATCGCTCACCGTATCACTCGCACCGTACACTTCCAGTGAAAGCTTCGGGCGTTTGGCGAGCATTGCCGCGACTTGATCGAGCTTCTCTTTCTCAGGAGGGAGCAATACCGCCGAACCGCTCTCAAAATCAATCGCTGAGAGTTTATCGTTCTCAATTCCCATCATAGAACCGAGCAGTCTAAACGGAGAGGTTACCGCCTTGGTAAAGAGATTGGTAATCACCTGCCAGACAACTTTGCCGTATTTAAAATCAGGGCTGTTCACATCCCCTTGTATCGGCAGATCGATATCAATGATCCCATCGCTGTCTTCGAGGAGTGCTACAACAAGTCGCATCGGCCAGGGTGAGCCCCCCTCTTTTTCCGCGCCCAACTCAATCTGTTTAATCAGAATATTATTCTGACCGTCAAGCTTGCCTCCGTTGATTTTGTATCCTAAATTTAAAAAGAGCCGCCCATCAGCAATCTTGTACCCCAAAAATTGCAACGAATAGGGGGTGTACTCTTTAAGCTCAAGATTATCAAAAGCGACTTTTATATCGGTATATTGCTTCGGTGCTTTGGTATTGAGCTGACCGTCGATTTTTGCCAATCCGTATTTATCTACCCCTCCGCGCAATTTAACAAACGTTGTCACATCCTTGGTCGTAGATATTCCAAGAACGGACCCCTCCAAATCATGAATATAAGTTTTAAACGGCAACGGCAACGAGAGATCACTGAACGTCGCACTGCTGTCGCGTACGAGAAGCTTTACTATATCAATACCGAAAGGGTTAGAGGACGAACGAGTTGTATTCCCCTCAGAAGCCGCATGCTTACCGAGAAGTGCGAAGTTGAGCTCTTTTTTTGCATCAATGAGCGCGTTAATATAGAATCCGTCAATTGCAAGCTGATTGATCTTAAGCCGATTATCGGGATAGGCATAGGTAAACGGAGTTGCCCCAATACTCTGCCAACCCGCCAATACCGTCTCATCGCGTGAATCGTCTACAACCCAGTCGCTTAGGGCAACTTTTCCATTCAATGCCGTTTTCAACGGGGTATAGTCATAATTTCCGCTAACAGAGAGACTGCCGCGATGGATGGATGCATAGGTGGAGGGCTCTAAATAGGGGTTGAACATCGATACGTCCAACCCATTCAATTCAAATCGTCCCTTGCTGTGCAATTTTTCCCGCACCAAATCACCGTCTACACTCAACGTACTTTTCGAATTTACACGGGTCGATGCCGTAATATGATTCGCTGATTTAGGATCACTGCCAAAATTACGGACATTTACATTAAGCTGTTCAAGATTTAGTGCAACCGTTTTATTCGGAACCTCATCCACAAAACGAACTTTACCGTCCGTTAGACTCGTAGAATCCAATACATAGCTCCACGGTGCTTCAGAAGAGGGCTTATCCTCCTTCTTTGCCGAAGTATAAACGATACGTGATACATCAAGAGAACCGTCTTTCGACCGTTTCAAAGCGACTGAAGGGTTTTTCAGCGTTATGCTCGAAATACGTGCCATCTTCTGGATTCGATCGACATGTATCCCATCCACTCCTATACCATCCAAGGCCGCAATTTGCCCTCCGTCTTTCTGACGCAAAACATTCAATGCCCCGGACGTTAACGATGCATTCAAAGGGGCACTCTCTTCACTGTTAATAGCAGTTGCATGAAGAGAGAGATTATCAAGAGACATTTTATACGGCTCAAGCGGCGCTTTATCGTTCCACGTGATACCCAATCCATCCAAATCCAATCGATCCAATGCTACTTTCCACGGTACTTTGGTCTCATTCTCATCATCAGGAAACGCTTTTTGAATCTCCTCGATATAGTGCACCCAGTCGATGGTTCCGTTTTGGTATCGTTCCGCATTCAACCCAATGGAAGAGAGTTTGAGTGATTCGGCTGAAAACACTTTACGCATCGGAAGCACTTTGCCCCCTTGAAGATGCAAAGCACCCATGTTTAGAAGGTTATGTTCTTCCCCTTTGGGGATAATACGGAGTCTGTTGACATCTGCACTTACGTGGGAGAGTTCGGTAGCGTTAATATCCGAACTGTTAAAACGGTAGTCAAAACCGAACTTTATTGTCCCATCGGCTACTTCGATCGGAAGCTTCTCTTTAAAATAGCTCCACGGCGTATAAAGCTCACCGGAATTAAAGGCGACAGTTCCGCCGATAACCAAAGGAGCAAGGGCATCGATTTTACCCCGCAACTCTACAAAGCCGCCATCGTTAATGGTTGCGTAAAATCGCAGTGCCCCGTTGGTATTTGAGAAGTGACGAAAGTCGATGTTATCCAAATTAAAACCGATAGGAGTGGCATCCAGCGTATACACTTCCCCCTCACTGGCATCAAAATAAGCCAGACTTCCCCCTTGGAGCGTAAAGTGTCTGATTAACAACTTCGGAGGCTCTGAGTTCTTCTGCGGCTCGTCATTACTACTGAGCTCGGTAAGCCATTTGAAATTAAAATCTCCCTTAGCATCTCGACGAATGGTAATTCTCGGCTCTTCAAGGGTGATATTGCCGATAACCAACCCGCCGCGCCATATATACGAGAGGGGATCAATATTGATGCTAAAGTGTTTTAACGCGACTAAATCACCTTTCTTCGGTGTCTTAAACGCCATGTTTTTCAGAGAAAGGTTCCACGTAAAAGGGTTGAACGAGGCTGATTCGACCGAGAAGTCTCCCCCCTTGGTCACCTCCGCTATTTTTTGAGGAGCGATGTGTTTGATCGCATACGGAACACCGAAAAAACCGATTACACCGTATAGTATCGTTGCAGCTGCTAACGATTTGAGAACTATCCCTTTGTTCATTGTCATGCCCTTGTCAAAATCTATTTTCATTTTATCATAGTTAAATCTATATTTCGACATAATCAGCTACTTTATCTAACCAAACGGATACCGCCATGAAACGTAAAAAAATCTACAATCCGACTTCCAACGAACATGTAAATGACCGACGTATTTTCGGCGGCAACCCTACCGGTATTTTTGAGCTTAATAACATCAAATATCAATGGGCGTATAACCTCTGGGAGATGATGCTCAACAACACATGGTTCCCCAAAGAGGTCGATATGACCCGCGATGCGGTCGATTACAAGTACCTCACCGAGATGGAAAAAACGGCGTACGACAAGGCCCTGTCACAGCTTATCTTTATGGACAGCCTCCAGACGAACAACCTGATGGATAACGTCAATCCCTACGTTACCGCTCCGGAGATCAATCTCATTTTGGTACGCCAAAGTTTTGAAGAGGCACTCCATTCTCAAAGCTATGCCGTTATGGTCGATTCAATCAGCCAAAACAGTGAAGAGATTTACGATTTATGGCGCCAAGACATGATGCTCAAAACCAAAAATGACTCCATCGCCGCCCGTTACGAAGAGCTTGCAGAGGATCCGAGCGAAAGTGCATTTTTAAAAGCCTGTTTTGCCAACCAGATCCTTGAGGGGATCTATTTTTACAGCGGATTTACCTACATCTACACCTTGGCTCGTTCAGGTAAAATGCTCGGTTCCGCACAGATGATCCGTTTTATCCAGCGGGATGAAGTGACCCACCTTGTATTATTCCAAAACATCATCAATACCCTGCGCCGCGAACGCGCCGATCTCTTCACCGAAGAGCTGATCGAAGAGGTTTACGATATGTTCCGCAAAGCGGTAGACTTGGAAGTTGCATGGGGCAAATACATCACCCAAGGGCAAATTCTAGGTCTTACCAATGAGATTGTAGAACAATACATTCAGTACCTCGCCGATTGCCGCCTTAGCGCCGTCGGACTGACCCCTTTGTATAATGTTGCCAATCCGATCAAATGGGTGGATGACTTCTCCAAATTCAACGACCAAAAAACCAACTTCTTCGAAGGTACGGTTGCGAACTATTCCAAAGGAAGCCTCAGCTTTGACGACTTCTAATATTCGCCCTGTTGTATCGCTGTGCCTTAAAACCGATGAGAATTTTGAGAAAAATCTCTCTCATCTCATTGCGCTAATCAATCAAACACCCGAGGATTGCATTGTCGTCGCACCCGAAGTAGTCTTAAGCGGTTTTGCCTATGATCGGTTTGCGGAAGCAGCGGCCTTTACTCCCATCGCCCTAGAAGCCCTTCTTCGCGTCGTCAAAAACCGTCTTCTGATTTTTACCGCCATCACACGCAGTGACGATACGTTTTATAATATCGCCTATGCCTTGCATAACGGTACCGTTATACATCAGCAGGGGAAAGTAAAACTCTTCTCTCTCGGAGGGGAAACCGACCATTTCACCCCTGCTCAAGAGGGGAGCATTGCCCCTTTTATGTTTGAAGGGATCACTGTCGGGATTTTGATCTGTTTTGAGCTTCGATTTAAAGGGTTATGGCAAAAGCTAGAGGGGTGTGATATTATCGCTATCCCGGCCCAATGGGGTAAACTGCGTTCGGATCATTTTGTCACCCTAACCGAAGCGTTGGCGCTCATGAATCAATGCTACGTCATCGCAAGCGATGCGGATAATGAAGACACCAGTGCCATGAGCGGTATTATTACCCCTTTTGGAACCGCGATACGAAACAGCGGCTCAGAGATATTGAAATCTCAATACGAATCACGTACAGTAGAATCCATGCGACGATATTTAAATGTAGGAATTAAGGGATGATCGATAAAATAACGATTATTAAAACGACTCGGATGGCAGAAGAGATTGCGAAAAGATTCTCGATCCGTCCCGTGATCAAAGATGCCATTATCCACACCAATCGTGAAGCGTTCGTCCCGATTGCGATGCGCCACAACGCCTATCGCCTAGACGCGCTCCCCATCGGTGCACAGCAGTACATCTCATCACCGCTGACGGTCGCTAAAATGACCCAGTATCTCAGTCCTGAGGGGTGTGACAATGTATTGGAGATCGGATGCGGCAGCGGTTATCAAGCGGCCGTATTGTCCAAAGTCTTTCGCCGTGTTTTCACAATTGAGAGAATCGAATCTCTCCTTTTGGAGGCAAAAGAACGGTTTCGCCATCTACGCCTGGGCAATATCCACACCCGTACCGACGACGGACAAAACGGCTGGGAGCAATATGCCCCTTTTGACCGTATTTTATTTTCCGCATCGGCACGCTCCATTCCCCAAAAACTTTTCGATCAATTGCGCGAAGGGGGGATCCTCTTGGCGCCGATGGAGCGGGGGCGTGAACAAATCATCACCCGTTTTACGAAACGGGGAGGCGTTATCTATGAAGATTCCCTCGAAGTGTGTGATTTTGTCCCCGTATTGGATGGAGTTGTCCGATGAACCTCCCCGAGACTTTTGTCGAGCGGCTCTCCCAGATTGTTCCACGTGAGCAGTTCGACGCCATTATCCGCACCTTTGATTCTCCCAAACAGGTCACTTTTCGGGTCAATACCCTTAAATCAACCCCCGAAGAGCTCGAGACAGAGCTGCGCATCGCAGAGATCCCTTATGCGCGGGTAGGGTGGCTAGAGGGGGTTTACCGTATCTCTCCCGATGATAAACTCCGCCTCACCCAAACCGACGCATTCTACGGTGGACGCCTCTACATTCAAAACCTCGCCTCCATGATCGCACCGCTGATTCTCGCCCCCCGACCCGAAGAGACAGTACTCGATCTCGCCGCAGCCCCCGGAGGGAAGACCTTGATGCTCGCCGGAATGATGCAAAACACCGGATGGCTCTCGGCAGTAGAGCTTTCACGTGAACGCTTTTTCCGCCTCCGCGATAATCTGGAGAGCCAAGGGGTGACCAACGCCCACACCTACATGACCGACGGGCGAAGCGTAGGGAAGAAATGTCCCGAGATGTTTGACCGCATCCTCCTTGATGCGCCGTGCTCCTCCGAAGCCCGCTTCAAAACACATGAGCCTAAATCGATGTCGTTTTGGACGATACACAAGGTCAAAGAGACCTCCAAACTTCAACGGCGATTATTGCTCTCTGCCTTTGATGCCCTCAAACCGGGAGGCAAACTGCTCTATTGCACCTGCTCGTTTTCCCCCGAAGAGAACGAAAGCCCTCTTCAGCACCTCTTAGAGCGCCACGGAGACCGTTTAATCACCTTGCCCCTCACATTGCCCTTCGACAACGTCCAAAAGCCCTTACAGCGATGGGGAAAAGAGATTTTTGACGAGCGGATCCAAAACGGTGTCCGTATTTTGCCCACCGATACGATTGACGGATTCTTTTTGTGCCTGCTGGAGAAAAAATGAACTCCATATTATTCGTTTGTCTCGGTAATATCTGCCGCTCTCCGATTGCTGAAGGGGTAGCGAGAAAACTGATAGAAGAGGGTGGTCATAGCATCACCGTCGATTCGGCAGGGACAGGCAGCTGGCACGTCGGCGAAACCCCGTGTCAACACTCCGTTACCGTCGCCCGAAACCATTCTGTCGATATTTCAACCCTCCGCGCCCGTCAGGTAAAAAAAGCTGATTTCACCGCGTTTGATCTTATTGTCGCTTTGGATCAGAGCAATTACCGCGATCTCAAAGCATTAGGATGTCAAAATCTGGTCAAATTGGGAGATTACGGGCACAACGGAGCCGATGTCCCCGATCCGTACTTTTTTGAGGGGTTTGAGGGGTTCGAACACGTCTACACGATGATCGAATCGTGTGTAAAAGAACTCCTTAGCCGCTGAAGGGAAGTTCTTCGTACCCGATAGTAGTACCGAGGATGTAACACGGTGATTCGCTCACACGGCCGTTATAACTGCCGATCCCTATCGCACAGCTCTTGGTATCCATTTCCGCCGTTATCCCCTCCGACATATCGAGCGTTTTGAGGATGTTATCGCTTACCAGCTTGGCATCGCTAACACCGTCTATCCGAAACCCTATATCAATCCAGTCAAACCCTCGTGCGATGTCCTGAACACTAAAACGGATGTCGATAGAAGTAGGGGAGAGTGGGGTTATGGAGCGGACTTCTCCCTGACGGGCGAAGTCAATACGCTCACACAGGTCTTTGAGCGATGAACTGCTCAGGGGCTTTACTGGCACCCTTCACACTCCATCGTTCGGTCTGCGGTATCGCTTTTTTGCTCCGGTGATTGAGAGCGGAGATAATAGGTCGATTTGAGTCCCAGTTTCCAGGCGAGCATATAAATATCGTTCAAATATTTACCGCTTGCTTTATCAAGGGTGATAAAGATATTGAGACTTTGCCCCTGATCGATCCATTTTTGACGGATTGCCGCCGCTTTGACGAGGATCGTTTGATCGAGATCATACGCCGGAGTATAGTATCCCCACGTCTCAGGGCTGAGTTGCGGAGCAACCACAGGGATAAGACCGGAAAGATTCTCTTCAAACCATTTGCGTTTGTAAATCGGTTCAATTGTCTGCGTCGTCCCCGTGAGGATCGAGATAGAGCTTGTCGGCGCGATCGCCATCAAATAGCCGTTACGCATCCCCTGCTTTTTGATCGTTTCACGCAGAGCATCCCACTCGTAGTTCGGGGCGAACAGTCCGCCGCGATCCACAAGATTTTGAACTTCTGCCGTAGCATGATCCATCGGAAGAATTCCACGGCTCCATTTAGAACCTTGATACTCTGAGTACGACCCTTTTTCAACCGCAAGGTTTGAAGAGGCGAGAATAGCGTTATAGCTTACCGCTTCCATCACTTCATCGATTTTGTCGAAATGTTCTTGGCTTCCCCAAACGATTTTGTTTTCCGCAAGCATCTGTGCTTCACCCATAACACCCAAACCGATCGCACGGCTGCGCATGTTAGTCCGCTTGACTTTCTCCAACGGATAGAAGTTAAGATCTATTACGTTATCGAGTGCTCGGATCGCTATTGGAACGATACGGTCGATATCTTCTTTCGTATTGATACGGGAGAGATTGACAGAGGCAAGATTACATACGGCTGTCGCACCGTCCACTTTCTCTTTCTCGACGATGTAGATCTGACGCCCTTGAAGCGAATCCAACGCCGTAATCTTTTTTGCCGGTTTTTCAATCCCGCTGTCCACTGTTACTAATTCATCTTCTTCATACGTTAGAAACGAGCCGTCTTCAAATTTCACTTTTACGAGATAATGATTCGGCTGTGTGTTCTGAAAGATTTCAGTACACAGATTCGAGCTTCGAATGATTCCGTAATGATCATTTGGGTTAGCCCGGTTAGCACTGTCTTTAAAACACAAGAACGGACTTCCCGTCTCAAAATACGACGTTAGAATCTTTTTCCAAAGATCTTTTGCCTTGGTGTGCTCTTTGATAACGCTCGGATCTTGTTCGAGTTCGAGATACCGTTTTTCAAACTCTGCACCATGAAGTTCGGTAAGTTCTTTGACGTCAAACGGATCAAACAGTGTCCAGATACCGTCTTCGACGACACGTTTCATAAACATATCGTTGATCCATAGTGCAGGGAACAAGTCATGCGCACGTCGTCGCTCTTCCCCTGAATTTTTCTTCACATCGAGGAAATCTTTCACATCCATATGCCATGGCTCTAGGTATACCGCGATGGCCCCTTTACGGGTTCCAAGCTGATCAACCGCGATCGCGATATCGTTGGTGATTTTCAAAAACGGTACGGTTCCCCCCGCAGCGTTTTTATGCCCATCGATGAACGATCCCATCGCCCGAACCTGTGTCCAGTCCCAGCCGATACCCCCGCCGAATTTAGAGAGGAGTGCCATCTCTTTGTAGGCGTCAAAAATCCCTTCGATATTATCAGGGCTTGATCCGATATAACATGAGCTGAGCTGATGGCGAGTCGTACGGGCATTAGAGAGGGTAGGGGTTGCCAGCATCACTTCAAATTTAGAGATCATGTCGTAGAATTTTTTTGCCCACCCTTGGCGATCGTTCTCATTTTGCGCCAAGAACATTGCGACTGCCATAAACATATGTTGAGGCAACTCGATAGGATCTCCGTTACGGTCTTTAATCAAATAGCGGTCGTACAACGTCTTAACGCCAAGATAGTTAAATTGTAAATCGCGTTCCGGATCGATATAGCCGTCCAAATCACTGAGATCGTATTTCTCTTTGAGGCCGAGTAAAATACGCCCTTCGGCCTCTCCGCGCTCGAAATAACTTTCCAAGGTGCCATAACCTGTAAATCCGTTTACACGGTGATAAAGATCGTACAAAAAGAGGCGTGATGCAACAAACGTCCAGTTTGGGCTGTCGATATCAATTTTATCAACGGCTGTTTTAATCAGCGTATGCTGTATCTCGTTGCTGTTAATACCGTCACGAAACTGGATTTGCGCGTCCACTTCGAGTTCGCTTTGCGATACGTTAAAAAGCCCTTTGACAGCAGCAGACGTGTATTTTTGAATTTTGGTTATATCGAGCGGCTCTCGGCGCCCGTTACGTTTAATAATGGTTAGCATCTCTCTCCCTTGGACTCTCTACTAGTTTGAATATCAAGGGAATACATCCTCTTGATTACGCTTGCCGCTAAGGCACTAAAGCTTGCCTCGAATGAGGCGAGTTAGACGTATTATAATCACTCAATATTGTATTGTTTCTTATGTCGAAACAATGTTTTTTTATGATAATTATTTAAACACCCGTGCAAAAATTTTATCGACATTTTTGGTGTAATAATCGTAATTGAAACAATCGCGGATTGCCTCTTCGCTCAAACTCTGACGTAACTCTTCATCGTCCAATAGATATTGTAGATAGAGACTCTCCCCTTTATCGTTGATAGCACTTTTACCGTGCTGCAACCCTTCCCATACTTTCATCGCATTGCGCTGAACAATGCGGTACGCATCTTCACGGCTTACCCCTTTAAGTGGAAGCTCAAGCAAAACGCGCTGAGAGAAAACCAAACCGCCGGTTAGGTTTAGGTTGCGCATCATGTTATCAGGATAAACGACGAGATTCGCGATAACACTGTTAAAACGGTGAAGCATGAAATCGCTCGTAACAAAACTGTCCGGCAACCAGAAACGCTCGGTTGAGCTGTGAGAGATATCACGTTCATGCCATAACGCGACGTTTTCCATTGCGGGGATAACATAGGCACGAACCATACGCGCTAACCCGGTTATATTTTCGGTCAAAATCGGATTGCGTTTGTGAGGCATTGCGCTAGAGCCTTTTTGCCCTTTAGAGAAAAACTCTTCACATTCATACACTTCCGTACGCTGCCAGTGGCGTACTTGTACGGCAAATTTTTCAATCGAACCGGCAAGCAATGCTAATGTTGTCGCAAGACGGGCGTAACGATCTCGCTGTATAACCTGGTTAGACGCGGGAGCCGCTTTGAGTCCTAACGCTTCACACGTATACTCTTCAAGCTCTAACGGTGCGTGAGCAAAATTTCCCATGGCTCCGGATACTTGACCGACGGCAATTACCTCCATCGTTTGTTCCAAGTTTGTCAAATGGCGTGCCATCTCATCGTACCAGACCGCTAACACGAGTCCAAACGTAATCGGTTCTCCGTGAATTCCATGGGAGCGTCCAACGACCAATGTCATCTTGTGTTCCATCGCGCGAGCCTTAATCGACTCCATGACCATTTTGACGTCTTCGATGATAAGTGCCAACGAATCGCGCATTTGCAAAGCGACTGCCGTATCAACCGTATCGGAAGAGGTCATCCCGTAGTGGAACCAGCGACTCTCTTCGCCGAGCGTTTCCGATACTGATGTCGTAAAAGCGATCAGGTCATGTTTGGTTATTGCTTCAATCTCATCGATCCGCTCAACACTGAAGGCTGCATTTTTAACAATTTTTTCTGCATCCTCATCGGGAATCAATCCCAATCTATTCCATGCAGTGACAACCGCTTTTTCCACATCAAGCCACGCTTGATATTTTGCTTGAATACTCCATTTCGATTTCATCTCTTCTCTGGCGTAACGATCTACCATATCTGCTTCCTTACTATGCTAAAATGCGCATCTTATTAATAGATATAGTTTATCCAACCCTCCCTAAAAAGGAATTAAATTGCCCTTCATCACCAAAAAACTTCATGCGCCCACCCGACAGAAAGCATTCCGATTTTTAATGCAAGAGTTAGGTATACCCCAAAGTGAAGCGCAACGTTTAATTGCTAAAGGACGTCTTTCACAAGGTGGGGAGGTGATGTCAAATAATGCGGGATTCATTGAAGGCTCCTTTGATTTTATTTGTTTCGAGCCAGTGACGCTTGGACTCCTGCCCACATTTGTTGAAGAAGAATTTGCTGTCTATGATAAACCCAGCGGCCTCCTCGTCCACCCTCAAAACCGCCATACCCCATACAGTCTCAATGATGAGATCAAACACCGTTTCGGACATGATGCCAACATCACCCATCGTATCGATCAAGAGACGAGCGGTTTGGTTTTAGCAGCGCGGAACAAAGTATCGGAGCGGACTTTAAAAATGATGTTTGAAGAGCGTGAAATCACCAAACGATATATAGCAATGGTCAAGGGTCATCTCAAAGAGCCTATCGATATCCAAGAGCCTCTGCTGCGTCGTGAGGATTCCAGTTCGATTGTCCGCATGATCGTACGGGTTCACCCTGAGGGCAAAACATCTCGTACGTTCATCAAACCTCTGAAATATTTTCCGGACACCGATACAACGCTTGTAGAAGCTTCACCTTATACCGGGCGCCAGCATCAGATACGGGTTCATTTGTTTCACGTGAAACATTCTATTGTCGGTGATCCGATTTACGGCCAAGATGAAAACAATGCGGTACGCTTTTTAGATAGAGAAATGTCCATCGAAGAACGCTTTGCAAACACCGGAGCATCGCGCCTCTTACTGCATGCCCATTCCCTAGAATTTACCTACAAAGACATTTCATATCATGTCGTCTCAAAAGAAGATTTTATTACACAATGTTTTGACGCTATGAAAGCGAACTAATCCACCATGCCTTTTGTTACCAAAAAACTGCATTCTCCTGTACATCAGATGGCACTTACCTTTTTAATAAGTGAATTAGGGCTATCACGCAGCGAAGCTCAACGTCTAATAGCGAGAGGTCGACTTACGCAAAACGGCACAGTAATGTGTGATCAATTCGGCTTCATTGAGGGCGATTGTGAGTTCATTTGTTTTGAACCTATAACGCAAGGGTTCAAACCGATGTTTGTCACTAACGACTTTGCGGTTTACGACAAACCAAGCGGATTAAGTGTCCATCCCCATAGCCGGCAATCGCCCTATACCCTTAATGATGAGATCAAACATCTGTTTGGAGATGATGCTAACGCGACACACCGTATCGACCAAGAGACGAGCGGGTTAGTTTTAGTTTCTCGAAACAAAAAGAGCGAGACAGTTTTAAAACGGTTATTCTCTGAGCGTGCTATTACTAAACGATATCTTGCATTGGTAAAAGGTCATGTTGAACACGCTATCGATATCCAAGAGCCGTTATATCGAAACGATCACCCCAACCTTTTAATCAGCATGGTGGTTAAAGTTCATCCGGATGGTAAAAAAGCTCATACCCTTATTAAACCTCTTCAATATTTTCCTGAACATGATATGACTCTCGTAGAGGCGTCTCCGTTAACCGGGCGTACCCATCAAATACGGGTTCATTTGTTTCACGTGAAACATCCGATCATCGGTGATCCGGTATACGGTCCCGAGGAAGAGGATGTAATCCGATTTATAAACAAAGAGTTAAGCAGGGGAGAACGGTTAGAGAAAAGCGGTTCGACACGGCTATTACTGCATGCTCATTCGCTTGAATTTACCTATCAAAATGAGAAATATACTATCGTATCGGAGAAAGATTTTATCAAAGAGTGTTTTGAGGCAATGGGTTTTACTCCACCCCTCTAATGTAACGTTGACGTTTCGCCTCTTTTATTTTACGGATATCGACTAAAATATAGCCGTCGATACAGTTGTTGAATTCGGTATCGATCCCAAAATCCATAAACTCTACACCCCCCTCTTCACACAATTCACAATATTGTTTATAAAGTGTGGGGATAGACGCATCAAATGTTTTTAGATAATCTTTGAGCCGTTTAAAGTCTTCATTGTAATCCTCTCCGCTAAACAATTCCGAAAATTCTGAACAGACGTAATCCGAAAGCCTATAAGGAGACTTGGCTCGTACCATTGTATGGTCAGAACCAAAATAGAGGGTATAGAAATAGACCAATGCTTCTTGAGCATGTTTGGGAAAACTCCCCGAAATACTCACCGGTCCCATCATATATTTAATCTGTGGGTTATGACTTAAATAGGCACCGATACCTTGCCACAGGTAATCAAGAGCACGACTTCCCCAATATTTTGGCTGTACAAAACTGCGCCCTAATTCAATTGCATCTTCTAAAATCGGATCAAATTGATCATTTATATCGCATAGATCGCTCATATATAACCCCTCTTTCCCCAACCAAGAAAGTATCCATTCACATTCCCCGATACGATAGGCACCTACTACTTCCAACGCATCATCATCCCATAGAACAAGGTGATGGTAATAGCGGTCAAATTGATCGAGATCTTTAGCTTTGCCGCTCCCCTCTCCCACTTTGCGAAAGGAATATTCTCTTAATCTTCCTATTTCATTTAAAAGATGAGGAGCGTTATCGTAGTCAATGAGATAGATATGCTTATTGTCGCTTGTCGTACCGATACGTTCACCTTGTTTTAATTCCATTCGAATATCCTGACGCGATACAGGATGTGCTATCGAACATTCCGTCGGATATATACCCGGTTTTGCTTTTGCTATACGTAGTAGATGTTTACGAAACAGTTTTGCATGACGTTTTTCAGTGACATTAAAATCGTTTAGAGCCTTTTCACTGACTAATTCCCCTATTATCATGTCAAAAACCCTATTACGCGCCGCAAACATCTCATGGCTTAATAACATTGTTCCTAGAGGCTTATAGACCCATGAGGCAGCATAAAACAAAGGACTATTTTTAGCACCGATATAAATTGGTAAGATCGGAGCATTATTTCGCTTTGCAAATTTTATAAACCCCCCCTTCCATGCTCCCTCTTTCAATCCGAATAATCCTCCACGCGAAACTTCTCCGCTTGGAAAAAAGATAACTGCCTCTTCCGCGCGCAATGCGGTATCAATTTGACGCAGAGCATGTTTAGATACTCTGTCATTCATATTATCAACACTGATCAAAAACTCTTTAAGTTGAGGGATAGAAGAGAGCATCTTGTTGGCAACGATTTTTACTTTTTGGTCTTGACGTACATGACATACCATTTGAATCAATGATAATGCATCTAAAGCTCCCAATGGATGATTGGCAACAATAATTACTTTTCCGATTGCCGGTATATTTTCCACTTGACGACTATTCGTTTTGTATGATACATTTAAATGTTCCAGTGCGGCATCTATAAATGCTAATCCTGACTTTTGATCATTCATTACCATAAATCGGTTAATCGAGTTTTCATGAACAACCCACTGTGAAACTTTGACAATACATTTAGAAATAAATTTCGGATATTGAAATACTTTTGGATATTCTTTTTTTAGAACATGTTCAACACTAACCATTTTCATTCTCCTGGATATGATACAAAATGGTAAACAATATCAATTTCAAATCCATTACACGCCGATTACATCTCTGTAATCTAACAAAAATGTGAATAACTTTTTATAACACTCACTTAAAGTAAATTGAATCCGTATCAATTCGCTGAAAAGCCCTATTTTAGGCACTTTCAGCCATTTTGAAGAATATAGATTCAGCCAGTATTTATATAAATTATTTCTGAAACA
The DNA here is from genome assembly GCF_041651515.1 of Sulfuricurvum sp. GTDB lineage: Bacteria > Campylobacterota > Campylobacteria > Campylobacterales > Sulfurimonadaceae > Sulfuricurvum. Next base: position 48,909 of record NZ_JBAZJF010000007.1, on the reverse strand, counting down.
AGAGTAGATTATGAGGTAAAAATACGTATTTGTAGATCACGTTATTCACACTTCGCTCACAGTGTGAATATTACACATTTTGAAAAAAATTATCCTTTTTTTCATTATTTAAGAATTACATAAGTGGTATAACAAAGATAAACAATACATTAAGTCTTAACCGCTATAGAAACCAAAAAAAATTAAGACGATCTAAGACTCTTTCGATACACTTACGGCCAAGCGACCTTCCTGGTGTGTCGGTCGTTTACCTCTTTCCAATTTAACCCTTTGAGCATGAGTAATGGCTACAGCCATCGCATCGGTAATGTCGAGCGGTTTAATCTCTTTTGTAATCCCCAAAATTTGTTTCACCATAAATGCAACTTGTTCTTTTGCCGCTTTTGCTTTACCGGTTAACGCTTTTTTCACTTGAAGTGCCGTATATTCCGCAAACATTCCATGTTCTTGTAAAAGTTTCAACATAATAGCCCCACGAAATTGAGCCAATTTTAAAACCGTTTTTGGATTGTGTGCATAGAAAATATCTTCCATCGCTACTTCATCTATGGTATGGGTTTTAAAAATTTGCTCAAGAGCCTCAACCACTTGTGGAATCTGATATTGAAGTGATTCACTTTTTATTTTGATGAGTCCGGCTTCGAGAAGACGAAATTTTTGACCCTCTATCGTTATAAGAGCGTAACCGCAATTACGTGTACCCGGATCAATACCTAATATTGTCATATTTACTCCTATTCACCTGGTGAATGATTTCATTCACATTAATACACTCCCAAATTATAGGGAAAAAAAGGTATTATTCACATTACTATTCACAGGGGAGTACGATGAATTCGATTGGTAAACAAGTCTTAAATGCACTCAAAAATGAGATCAGTGAGCTTGATTATACGCGCTATATTAAACAGCTTCAGTTTAATGAAGAAGAGTCTAAAAGCAATCTAGCTATTTTTTCTGCTCCGAACGCATTAATCGCTAATTGGATCCGTACAAAGTTTGCCGATAAAATTGCTCATCTTTTTGAAGTCAATACCAATATCAAACCGACGGTACTTATTAATGTCCTCTCATCTACTATTACCCCATCAGTAACTACTGCTCCCACAATTCCGGCTGAAAGAGCTATTACCTCTCTTTTAAACCCCTCTTATACGTTTCAAAACTTCGTTGTGGGAGGTTCCAATAATTTTGCTTATATTGCTGCAAAAAATGTGAGTGAAAAACCGGGTGTTGTTTATAATCCCCTCTTTATCTACGGTGGAGTCGGTTTAGGAAAAACGCACTTGATGCAAGCAGTCGGAAACGTAATGCTCTCTCAGGGTAAAACCGTTATTTATACTTCGGTTGAACAATTTCTAAATGATTTTTCGCGACATCTCAGTAATCGGACGATGGATCGTTTTAAAGATAAATACCGTAAATGTGATCTTCTTCTTATCGATGATATTCAATTTTTAAGCGGTAAAAATCAGATTCAAGAGGAATTTTTTCACACATTTGAAGCATTACGCAATGAAAATAAGCAAATTATTATTACTTCAGACAAAAAACCTAAACAAATCGGCGGATTGGAAGAACGGCTAAAAAGTCGCTTTGAATGGGGTCTTGTAGCCGATATTCAACCTCCTGAACTCGAAACAAAAATCGAAATTATCAAGAAAAAATGTGAAATCAATCGTGTTAAACTCGATCGTGAAGTGATCAACTATGTGGCTACTATTATCGAAAATAATACCCGTGAGATTGAGGGAATTCTCTCCAAACTCAATGCCTACTCTCAACTCATGGGAGTCGATATCACTATCGAATTTGCCCGAAACGTTCTAAAAGAGCAAATGGCAGAAAAACGGAGCAATATTACCATTGATCTTATTATGGAAACAGTAGCCAAAGAACTCAATGTTAAAACATCTGAAATTCGTTCAAAAAGCCGAAACAGCAATATAGTTTACGCCCGTCGTATCGCTATTTATTTGTCCCGTTCATTAACTCCTAATTCTATGCCTCAATTGGCACAATATTTTGGAATGAAAGATCATACGGCCGTCAGCCATACTATGAAAAAAATTCAAGAATTAATGAAAAATGATGAAGATTTTAAAATCAAAGTCGAAGAACTCTCCAATAAAGTTTCGATGGATACCTCTGAATAAATTATTTGTGTTTGTAAAGGGGTTTTAAAAAAGATATAATTCAAGATGTGAATGGATGTGAATGAAACTCACCCTTTTGGTCACACCCATTCATTACGCTGTTAAGGGAGTTTGTAGAGGGTTTTCACCTATTCACACCCCCTTATTACTAACTACTAGCTATTTATGATATAAATAATAAGGAGTCACTTATGAAAATTACCGTTGACAAATCGGTTTTGGAAAACATCCTTCTTCATCTACAACCTTTTTTAGAGAAAAAAGATACCTCCCAAATTACCTCTCATATTTTTCTCTCAACCGATGGAAGAACGTTGACTGCAAAAGCAACCGATTATGAAATAGGTTTGTCTATTCAAACCAATTCACTAACTGTTGAAGAACCCGGTTCTCTAACGGCAAACGGTAAAAAACTTCTTGATATTATCCGTATACTCAAAGATGAAAAAGTTGAATTGGATCTTCAAAAAGATACCTTGCATATTCGTCAAAAGCGTTCTAACTTTAAACTTCCAACATTTAAAAGCTCTGAATTTCCCTCTTTTCCGTCCATTGAGGGAAAACCCAATATTGCAATCAACTCACACTTGTTGATAGAGTCACTCAAAAAAATAACCCCTGCTACCGATACCAATAACCCAAAATTTGAACTTAACGGTGCATTGATTGATATTAAAGCCAATCAAATCAATTTTGTCTCTACCGATACCCGCCGTTTAGCCTTGGTCCATATCGAAAGTCAAAATGATGCAGAACTTTCAATTATTGTCCCTAAAAAAGCTATCATAGAAATTCAAAAACTTTTTACCAACAATATTGAAATTTACTACGATAATACTCATCTCATTATCAAATCTGAAGATTCCCTGTTTTTTACCAAACTTATAAACGGTAAATTTCCTGATTACACCCGTATCATTCCAAAAGAAGTACAACGTTCAATAAAATTGCCAAAAGCGGCAATCATAACGGCAATCAAACAAATCACGACGATATCGAATGATTTGAAACTTACCTTTCAAAACGACGCTATATTGTTTGAAAGTTTGAGTGATGACAATATTGAAGCAAAAACGGCAGTAGAAATTGAAAATGGATTTGATTCTCCGTTTATACTTGCTATCAACAGCCGCTACATTTTGGATTTTTTAGGACAAGTACAAGGAGCCGAATTTATCCTCGAAGCCAATGAGTCAAATCAACCTTTTGTACTTAAAGATGAAAATTTCAAAACAATCGTTATGCCGATCGTTATTTAATACTCTTTTCTACTTAATCCCTTTTGTGGGGATTTTTCTTAAAAAACCTTCTTTTTAGATTATATCAGGTAAAATAAAGCACTTAAACACGCTAATGTGCGGGAGAAATTATGGAACAAAATTACGGTGCCAGCAATATTAAAGTCCTAAAAGGGCTCGAAGCCGTCCGAAAACGACCCGGTATGTATATCGGCGATACCGGTCATCGCGGTCTACACCATCTAATTTATGAAGTGGTTGATAACTCCATCGATGAAGCGATGGCAGGGCATTGTGACACCATAAATGTTACGTTAACAAAAAATGGTACTGCAATTATCAGTGATAACGGTCGAGGTATCCCGACGGATATTCATCCGGGTGAGGGAATATCGGCAGCTACCGTTGTATTAACCGTACTCCATGCCGGTGGTAAATTCGATAAAGATACCTATAAAGTATCCGGTGGTTTGCACGGGGTCGGGGTATCGGTTGTAAATGCCTTGAGTTCTGATTTGAAAATGACCATTTATCGTGAAGGTCAAAGTTTCGAACAGGATTTTAAATGCGGTATTCCACAAGAACCTCTTGCTGTAACCGGAACAACTCGTAAAAAAGGGACAATGATCGAATTTGCCCCAGATCCTTCGATTTTTACAGAAACAATCACATTTGATTACGATTATTTGGCTAAGCGTTTCAAAGAACTTGCTTATCTGAATCCACGTATTACGATCAAGTTTAAAGATGAACGTAACGGTGCCGATAACACTTACCATTTCGAAGGGGGAATTACCCAATTCGTTACGGATATGAATAAAAAAGTGGTGGTTGCTACTCCATACGAATTCAATGAAAAAATTGAAGATATCGAAATGGATATTGCAATCATGTACAACGATAGCTACGATGAAAAAAGCTACACGTTTGTTAATAATATTAATACTCCTAACGGCGGTACCCATGAAGCAGGTTTCCGTGCAGGGTTGACCCGTGTTGTCTCTAACTACAACAAACAAAACGGTAATGCCAAAGAAAAAGATGTTCCATTATCGGGTGAAGACGTAGCAGAGGGGCTTATTTGTGTAGTTTCTGTACGTGTTCCTGAACCTCAATTCGAAGGGCAAACTAAAGGGAAACTTGGAAATACGTATGTTAGACCGCTGGTTCAAAAAGTAACCTATGAAAAATTAACCAAATATTTCGAAGAAAACCCGATCCAAGCCAAAGCAATTGTTCAAAAATCGTTAATGGCAGCACGTGGACGCGAAGCAGCGAAAAAAGCGCGTGAATTAACCCGTCGTAAAGATGCAATGACCGTTGGTACATTGCCGGGTAAATTGGCAGACTGTCAAAGCAAAGACCCAAGCATCAGTGAATTGTATCTGGTGGAAGGGGACTCTGCGGGCGGTTCGGCAAAACAGGGACGTGACCGTGTTTTCCAAGCAATTTTGCCGCTCAAAGGTAAAATTCTCAACGTTGAAAAAGCACGTTTGGACAAAATCCTCAAATCCGAAGAGATCACCAACATGATTACGGCTTTGGGATGCGGAATCGGTGAAGAATTTAATGAAGATAAACTTCGTTATCACAAGATTATCATCATGACCGATGCTGACGTTGACGGTAGCCACATTCAAACTTTGTTATTAACTTTCTTTTTCCGATATCTTCCGAAAATTGTCGAAAACGGTTATCTTTATCTCGCACAACCGCCGTTATATCGTTATAAAAAAGGGAAAAAAGAGATCTACTTTAAAGACGATCACGTTATGAATGCCTTTTTGATCGAAAACGGAATTGAAGCGTTAGAGATGGATAACATCAATGTCGGAGTAAACGATTTGGTCTCTTTCTTTAAAATGGTGGATCATTATCGCAGTACTCTTGATGCATTAGAGCGTCGTTATGCATTGGTTGAATTGATCCGTTATTTCATCGAAAATCCTGATCTTATAGCCCTTTCACTTACCGATCTGTATACCCATGTAGAGGCATTTTTAACAGCAAAAGGGAATAATATCCTAAGTAAAAGTGTAAATGAGAGTGATATGCATCTGTTTGTTCAAACCAAAGAGGGACTTGAAGAACTGCATGTCAATGATGAGTTGTTTTCATCCCCTCATTTTGCCGAAGCAAACTATATTTATCAAAAAATTAAAGATTGGAATTTGCCTTTAGAGGGCGATTTACTTGAACTTCTTACTATGATCACGGATCATGCAAAACGAGGTTCGTATATCCAACGTTATAAAGGTCTCGGAGAGATGAATCCGGAACAATTATGGGAAACAACCATGACACCGGAAAACCGTGTATTGCTGCGCATTACAATCGAAGATGCTGAATCTGCCGGAGAATCGTTTAATCTCTTTATGGGAGATGACGTTGAACCGCGTCGTAATTACATTGAAACACATGCAAAAGATGTGAAGCATCTCGATATCTAAATGATATTTACTGAGCAAGTAGAACGTTCACACCGTTTTAGACTCGCACTTCGGATGGGCTTGCCCATCTTCTTTTTGACAGTTATTACTTTTTTTGCTTTATTAAATCAACAAAATGAGGGGATATTTGCCTCATTTGTTACCGTTTCTATCCTTTTGTTAGGGGTGATGGTTTACTTCATCTTTTATCTTATTTATCAAAGCAGTCGGGAAAATATAACCGACGTTACTACCCATACTTTTACCTTTGACTATTTTTTTTCTTTGTACGAACGCCAAAAAGGGATTAAAACCCTAATGATGATTTCGTTGGAAAATCTTTGGGCTATTAATGAGCGGTACGGTATCCAAAACGGAGACAAAGTTTTAATTCAAACCGTACTTAAGATAAATGAATTTTTTTATGAGAAAGGGTTTGAAAAACTTCCTGTATGTCGTTACAAGGGGGGGGATTTTTTACTTTTTTTCCCGGGTAAAAAAGAAAAGTATATGGCTTTGATCGAACTCTTCATGGCAAAATATCAAAATCACCTTGAAAATGAGATAGAGGTTAGAGTAGGTACGGTGATGGTCGATTCACGTCTTTCGGATGATTATGAAATGCTTCTTAGCCGTTTGTATGAGCTGCATCTTTATCAGGTTAGCGGTGAAAAAGAAGATATTTACTCAATCACGGAACTCGAAAAAGAGATTGTAGAAGCTTTGGAAACCAAGAATTATTCCATTGGATTTTGGCCTGTGCATGATGAAAAATATCCTATCTATGAGACATTGGTTAAATTGATCGATTCCAAAGGTAAGTTTATTCATCAAAGCCGTTATATTCCTGTATTAAACCGATTGAATCGAATGCGTCAATTTGAAAGCGACATTTTGGAAAAAATCGGAAAGATGTGTGATGAGCAAAAATGGGATTTTATTATAGAAATTTCATCTGTTACATTGCGTAATCCCCATTTTTTTGAGCATGCTGTGACCCTATTTGAACGTTATCCTCTTGCACGGTATAAAATAACACTGCTTTTCAAGGAAAAAGAATATTGTCATCAATTAGAGCGTTTTAGAGCGCAATTAACCCATTATCGACGGGTTGGCTATAAGATTGCACTGGATAAACTCGGAGGATACCAGACAACTCTTTTGTACTTAAAAGAGTTGGATATCGATTTAGTCCGTTTTGATCCGCTTTACGCACGCCATATTAAAGAGACAGGATATCAAAACATACTCCAAGGGCTTAATCTCAGTGCCCATTTATGCGGAGCAAAAACGTGGTTGCCGATGATTGAAGATGAATATACCGATAATCTTGCCTTGTCGCTGAAAATAAATTATCGTCAGGGAAATTATCTCGGTAAAATTTTAACATTAGAAGAAGCACAAGGAAAACAATGAAATACGGTGAAGCAATAGTTGAAAATTTTGATGTGGAAAAAGATTTTGAGATTTGGCCCAATCAGCATGAACGCGATTATGTTGTCAAAGTAACGTTACCGGAGTTTACCTGTCTGTGTCCGCGCAGCGGATATCCCGATTTTGCTACGATTTACGTCGAATATACGCCGGACAAATGGGTAGCGGAACTTAAAGCTATCAAACTGTACATTAATTCGTTCAGAAACCGTCATATTTCGCACGAAAACAGTGCAAACGAGATCTATAGCCTCTTTGAAGATAAAATCGCTCCTAAGCGCTTAAAAGTGATTGCTGATTATTATCCGCGCGGTAATGTACATACGGTAATTGAGATTGATAGTGAAAAAATGGGGAAAGATAAAAAGAAAGAGAAGAAAAAATAAAAGGGCAAAAGCCCTTTTATCAACCGAATTTACCCGTAATATATTCTTGGGTCAATTTTTCTTTCGGAGTGACGAAGAGTTCTTCTGTATTTCCAAGCTCGATGAGTTCACCCAGATACATGAATCCGGTGTAATCGCTTACACGGGCTGCTTGCTGCATATTATGGGTTACAATGATAATACTGACACGTTCTTTAAGCTCAATAACAAGCTTTTCGATCCCCTGAGTTGAGATCGGGTCAAGTGCGGAAGTCGGTTCGTCAAAAAGTAACACTTCCGGTTCTACCGCAATGGCACGGGCAATACATAAGCGTTGTTGCTGACCGCCTGAGAGACCATTAGCATCATGTTTTAATCGATCACTTACCTCTTTCCACAATGCGGCATCTTTCAGTGCTTTTTCGACACGATCATGCAATTCCGTCTTATTTTTTATCCCTTGCAAACGCATACCGTAGGCAACGTTATCAAAGATTGACATAGGGAATGCCGTCGGTTTTTGGAATATCATTCCGATTTTAGTACGAAGATGAATTAAATCTTCTTTTGCCCCTAAAATATTACGTCCTTCGAATTCGATTTCACCGGCATAGGTATTTCCGGGATAGAGATCGTGCATTCGATTGAATGAACGGAGTAATGTCGTCTTACCGCATCCTGATGGTCCGATAAGTGCAGTAATTGAGTGTTTTGCGATAGGCATAGTCACTTTTTTTAGGCTTGGAGCAGGTGCTCCTTTGTAGGTAAATTCAAAATCGCGTACGTGAAGTGCGCATTCGTCTTTAATATCGATAATACTTGCCATAACGTTATTTCCTTTTTCCGGCGAATAAAATAAGTCGTCCCACAATATTGAGACCCAAAATAAACATTGAGAGGATAAAGGCGGCTGCCCATCCCAGTTGTTGCCAATCTTCGTACGGACTGGTGGCGTAATTGAACATCGTAACCGTTAGTGAAGGCATCGCTTCATTCAGATCGGTGGTGAAAAAGTTATCATTGAATGACGTGAAGAGTAGCGGTGCTGTCTCTCCTCCGACACGGGCAATACCGAGTAAGACACCGGTCAAAATCCCCGCTTTGGCACCGCGATAAACGACGTCCATAATCACTTTGTATTTGGGTGCTCCAAGGGCAAATGCCGCTTCGCGAAGCGTTCCCGGTACGAGTTGAAGCATATCATCGGTAGTGCGTAAAATAATGGGAATCATGATGATCCCTAAGGCGATGGCTCCAGCCCATGCACTGAAATGCCCCATCGGCATAACGACAATCGCATAGACGAAAGCACCGATAACGATTGAGGGTGCAGACATCATAATATCGGAAATATCTCGGATCGTATGGGCGAGCTTGGAGTTTTTGCCATATTCACTCAAATAGGTTCCGGCCAAAATACCGAGTGGTACGCCGATAGCGGTAGCCATAGCTACCAAAATCGCCTGACCTACAAGGGCATGTTTTAGACCGCTTTCAGCGTATCCGGGAGGTGCCCCCTCGTAAATAAAGATATTCCAATTTAGGGCACTCATCCCTTTCATGACCAAAACACCTAGAATCCAAAATAAAAAAGCTAGAGCAATGATCGCACTGAGTGTTGATAGGCTTAGGATAATTTTATTAATAATTACCCGTTTTTGTGTAGAGGTCATTGTCCTTTCCTCACTTTACGTAAAAAGTAAAATTTTGCGACGGCAATAACAACAAAACTCATAATGAGTAATGTTAGAGCTAGACCGAAAAGGCTGGAAAAATAGAGGGATGTGTCGGCCTCGGTGAACTCATTTGCCAAAGTCACCGGGATGGAGGTTGTCGGATCGAGGATCGAACCGGGTACCTTGTGGACATTCCCCATGACAAAGGTTACCGCCATCGTTTCACCGATTGCGCGTCCAAGAGCGAGGATAAGCGAACCGATGATCCCGGCTTTAGCGTAAGGGATAATAACGTCTTTGATAACATCCCATTGTGTACCGCCAAGAGCGTATGCCGATTCCTTGAGAATATCAGGGGTAGTGTTCATCGCGTCTCGGGTAACAGCCGCCATAAACGGGAGAATCATGATTGCGAGTACAATCCCCGCACTGAGCAAGCCAATACCCAATCCACCGAAGATATCACGGATGATTGGGACGAAGTAAAACAATCCCCACATTCCGTAAATAACAGAAGGGATAGCGGCGAGAAGTTCGACGCTCACCCCAAAGAACCCTTTGATTTTATCATGAGCGATTTCACTGAGGAAAATAGCTACCCCGATCGCTACGGGGATAGCGAGGATCATCGCTAAAAATGTCGAAGCAACCGAACCGAAAATCGCGGCGTATGCTCCGAATTTTTCGAGATTAGGCGCCCACTCATCTTGGGTGATAAAATCAAATCCAAATGCGTTTATCGCTTCGGTGGAGTGGTTGAAAAGTACCACAAATATCCATGCCACGATAAACAGGATTAAGAGGGCGCTGGTGCGGGTCATGTTAAAGAAGATTTTATCAATCATGCCTAGCCTTGATGCAAAAAATGTTGGCAATTATATTACACGATGATTACAACTGCGTTACGAGCCATGCTTTAGCCTGTTCGGAGGTGGTGAATTCTTGGTTGAGCTGAGCCTCGTAGGCCCCATCCAAAAGGGTTTTAAATCGCGTAGAGGGGGTTAATCCAAGAGCAATTAAATCTCGTCCCATCAAGAGCGGGGGAGGGGGAGCGTGTAGAACGTTGAGTGCGGATGCGCGTTCATACAGCCATGCTCCCGCATCATGCTTTTCAGGGAGAGCAGAGACAAATAAACGGCCGAAAAAATCGGCACGTGAAATAAGAAGTAGATCTTTGATGCATACGTGTGTGCTGAGATGGAGAATATCGCTGTCGCTTGCACGGTTACGGTAAAGTTTCCTCGGCGTTCCGTGATAGCGAACCAGCGGTAAAATTCCTTCGATAAGGGATTTGTCATCGGTAATATGCATTAGCCATTGCCGCGCAATCTCTATCCCTTTCTCGGCGTGATGGGGGGCATTGAGAACCCCTTCAATAACGATTGTTGTAAAGGGCTTGGCGATGTCGTGTAATAATGCTGCTAACATCAAAACTATGTCGCGTTTGTTCTCTTTGGTGCGCATGTGTGCCATTTCATCGACACACATCAAGGTATGTGTCCAAACGGAGCCTTCGGGATGAGACACAGGGTCTTGCGGAGTGGTTTCGAGTTTTTCAAGGGGAGAAAAAAAGCTTAATCCCCCCATCTCCTTAAGGAGATTCAAACCTAACGAGGGGCGATTACTAAGGAGGAGAAGTTTTTTCAGTTCTTCAAAAATACGCTCTTTCGGTAATTCATTGAGCGCTCCTGCTAAAATCATATCACGACATAGACGTAAAAGATTCTCATCACATGTCAACTCAAAACGAGCCACAAACTGTACTGCGCGCAATACTCGGAGCGGATCTTCGACAAACGTATTGTTATCGACACACACAAGACGTTTGTTCTTTAAATCTTCTATGCCGCCGTATGGGTCTAATAACGTTTTGGTTAGCGGATTATAGCCGATGGCATTGATCGTAAAATCACGCCGTCGGGCAGCCCTAGCAAAGTCGATATCGCTAAACCACTCTATTTCAAACCCTTTGTGTCCCGCACCGTGTTTGGATTCTATCCGAGGAGGGGAAAAGTCGATAGTAAGCCCTTGATAGGAGAGCTTGAGGACACCAAAACTTTTGCCGACGGCATTGAGCTTTCCAAAAGGTTTGAGAATAACCTCTAATTCCTCTAGTGAGGTTAGTCCATAAAGTTCAATATCCATGTCATGGGTTGGATGAGCGATAAGGGCGTCACGGACATATCCGCCGACTATGATGGGGATAATGTTGTGATCCTTTAACGCATCTATCAGGGGTGATACAGCCGTAGGAAAGGGGATCATTTTTTAAGCAGAGCTTTTTGGGTAAGTGAATCAAGACTAAAACGAAAGGTTGAACCGACGCCCAGTGTACTCTCGATAGTAAGGCTCGATTCATGTAATTTAAGGATATAGCTGACGATGGAGAGTCCCAATCCCATTGAGTTATCCCACCGATTTTTTTGGACACGATAAAATTTAGAGGTAATTTTATCCAACTCGACAGGGGCAATTCCTATCCCTCTGTCGGTGACGCTGAGATCTTTTTCCGTAAGGGTAATCGTAACCTCTTCTTCGGAGTATTTAAGTGCATTATCGACGAGATTGACGATCACAAGATCGATCATTGTTTTATCGGCATAGACCATTTTGGAGATACCGTTATAGAGAATACGTCGTTGAGGATATTTAGCTTGGAGTACCGAAACGGTTTCCGCACATATTTCGGATAGATCAAACAGGGTCGGTTTGATACTAAGGTCGTTATTTTCGAGCTTGACCGATAAGGCGAGTCGGTCTAGCATCAGGGTTATTTTATGGGTATTTGAGAGTATTTTAGCGAGAAAACGCTCTCGGATTTTCGGATCAAGATTCAGATCGTCATGAAGCGTTTCAGCATACCCCATAACCGCCGCAATCGGATTTTTAAACTCGTGGCTGATAGCAGAGAGAATATCGTTTTGCTGCTTGTTAATCAGACGGAGTTTGGCGGTGTGCTTCCGTTTTTGTTTGTCTCTATTATGAAGTTTTTTGACCAAATTTTTCAGTAAAATGGAAATTTGTAAAAACTCTCTGAAATATTCGGGTTTGAGGATCGATTTATAATTTTTGGCCGAAATATCATCCAAATATCGGGTGATTTGGGTGATGTCATGGCGAGCTTTTTTGGAGATATTATACGCGATGATGAGAGAAAAAACCATTAAAACCGAAAAGGCGGCAAAGAGTTTGAGCCATAAGGTGTAAAAATGGTCCATGACCCTATCTAAACTCATTGAAAGGCGAAAAAAGAGGGTTTGTTGCGGAGTAGTGATTTTTTTGGCGACATAGATAAAATTGGTTTTTAGTGTATCGGAATAACGAATAGTCACGCCGTACGGCTCGGTCAGTGCATGCATTATTTCGATTCGTCCGGAGTGGTTCTCCATATTCTTTTTGTTGGCATTACTCTCGGCAATGACGACACCGCTCTCATTGACGATGGTTACCCGGTAGGCCGTTTTTTTTGCCGTTTCTGCAGCAAAGCGGTCTAAGTCATGAGATGCGATAACGAGAGGCTCAAGAAGAGAGATACTTCGTACTAAATCGCTTTCCCCATCCTCAATGATCATAGTTTTGAGGGTTAGATAGCTGATAACGGAAGCAACCAGTAATGCAGCGGTAAAAAGTCCTAATATATTTAGAAAAAAAAGCTGATGGATTCTTAGCACAGTGTGTATCCGACTCCCCGTACGGTTTTGATATACTCTTTGGTTTTATTGGGATCGATTTTCTCTTTGAGACGGTTGATCGCAACATTTACGGTTCGATCTTGATACACTTCATCGCTTCCCCATACATTTTCAAGGAGAAAATCACGATCCAAAACGATATTTTGGTTGGTAATAAGGGCGTGCAGGAGATCAAATTCGAGTTTGGTAAGCTCAACCTCTTCCTTCTCGATGGTAACCGTACGTGAGGCAAGATTAAGTGAAATATCCCGATACAATAGTGCCCCCAGAGAGGAGAGCTTTTTGGTACGGCGAAGCACGGCACGAACCCGTAAAACAAGCTCTTTCATACTAAAGGGCTTGGTGATATAATCATCCCCTCCCCGCTCAAATCCTTGCTCAATCTCTTCATCTTTTTGTTTGGCGCTTACGAAGATGACCGGGGTATGTATCCCTTTTTTACGAAGCGATTCAACGAATTCGCTCCCCTCGGCTCCGGGAAGATTGCGATCCATTAAAATCAGATCGACCTCTTCTTCTTCGAGGGCTTCTTGAACGTGTTTAACATTTAAAAATCCGATGGTCTCGAATCCCTCTTTCGCGAGGTGATACTCCATTAACTCTAAAATGTCCTGTTCATCTTCGACGATCAGTATAAGTGCATCCACGGTTTGGCTCCGATAGCAGGGTATTAGTTATAAATTTGCATCTCTCCGCCATTTTGCGCATAGAGCATTAGGGCGGCGATATTAACAGCACGGTCTCCCGAACGCTCTAATTTTCGGAGGGTTCCTAAAACTTTGACGTATTCGACGGAGAGTTCGCCGGAACTGATAATAAGGGTCATAAGCTCTTTTTCCATAATGGAGAAGAGATCGTCGTTTTTAGACTCTTCGACCATTACCGTACGGTAAAGATCATCGGCATCGCAAAGCTCTTTGGCTTCCAAACATTTGTGAATGTATTGTAGCGCATGGAGGGTCGTTTTGTGCAATTGAATGATGGTGTTGGTAATAACACTGAGATCGCATCCCCCTTTGCAATGTTCTTCGAGTCGTTTTGCGTATTTGCGCATTCCATCACCGATACGGTCGAGTTCATTGGTCATTTTTAGATACGCAACAAGGAGTCGGAGCTCGTCCGCTTCCGGGCCGAATAATGCAAAGGTTTTAATAATCTCGTTGTCGATTTTATTTGCATCGGTTTGGAGATTTTTGAGGTGATTGCGAGCACTCTCGTAAAGTGCTCCTTGATTGGTTTCAAATGCACTGAGGGTATCTTCGCTCGAGTGGATGATTTGAGATAAAAGTGCCGAGATCATTGAACGGATCCCATTGAGCTTATTTTCATAGCGTGGAAGCATGAGGTGCCTTTTTTTATAGAATGATAGTGCGCGATTATAACGTCCCTTTATAACAGAGTGATTACAGAACTGCTAGGGACTTTGTAATCTTTTCGTTACCCGACAATTATACAATGCGCTCATCAAATACCAAGGACCATCCAATGCTAAGTAAAGTAACCAAAGGTTTAATGATCGCGGCTATCGCGGCGACATCGATGATCGCAGCTGAAAAAATCAACGGTGCGGGAGCGACTTTCCCTGCTCCATGTTATTATGACTGGGCTTACAATTACCAAAAAGCGACCCACACACGTGTCAACTATCAGTCTATCGGTTCAGGCGGCGGTATTAAACAAGTGAGTGAACGTATCGTTGATTTCGGTGCAACCGATGCACCAATGACCCCTAAAGAGCTGGATGCTGCAAAATTGTGGCAGTTTCCTGCTGTTATCGGTTCTATCGTTGTTGCACATAATATCCCGGGTATCGCAGATGAACAGCTCAAGCTTAAAAACAGCGTAGTAGCCGATATTTTCGCCGGTAAAATTACAATGTGGAATGACGCAGCCATCGCAGCGGATAATGCAGGAGTAAAACTTCCGGCAGAAAAAATTATCGTTGCTCACCGTTCAGACGGATCGGGGACAACCTATGTTTTCACAGACTATTTGAGCGAAGCGTCTAAAATGTGGAAAAGTAAATATGGTACAGGTAAAGCGATTGGCTGGGCAACTGGAGTCGGTGGAAAAGGGAATGAGGGGGTAACCAACCTTATCAAACAAACTCCTTATTCTATCGGTTATATCGAAAATGCCTATAAAGAGAAAAACCATCTCTCTGCGGCTACGTTGCAAACGGCTCAAGGTAAATGGGTAACGGCTACAACAGCACATTTTCAAGATGCAGTCAAACAAGCCAAATGGAGTAAAAAAGACCATTTTTACAGCTCACTGGTTTTGCAAGACAATGCTTATCCGATCGTAGCGGCTACGTTTATTCTTTTGCCGCGCGAAAAAGCGGAGGTAAACGGTGAAGTCATCAAATTCTTCGACTACTCCTTCCGTAACGGTGATGCGGCAGCAGTAAAACTCGGCTACATCCCACTTCCGGTTGAGACGACCAATCTTGTTCGTCAGTACTGGGGAGAGTCTAAATAATTTGAACGCTGAAGGGGCAACCCTTTAGCTGCACTACGGTACTCATGCAAAGGTACCTATAAGAACATTGTGTGTTTTTATAGGTGCCTTTTGGCACACTCATTTTCTCTCCTTCGTCAATTCCTTAAGTTTTTCAAGTCCGTCTTAGCGTATGCATTCGGATTTGGGTTTTCATTATCCGAAACAATCTGTTTTATATTCATTTTCCTTATCGTAACCATTTCGTAATGTAACATTCATGTAATGTAATTTTTCTACAATGACGCCACTTAATTACAGGAGTGCATTATATGAAAAAAGTAGCGTTATCCGCCCTTGCTGCGGCGATGATGAGCGGTGTGGTTTATGCGGACACGATGACCCTTTACAGTGATCCTAAAACAGGTCAAGTGTTTACAAGTCCGGCTGCAGGCCGCGTAGAGATGGGTGACTTTGTCGATGCGAAAACCGTTGATATGGCTGACCGTGATCAAGCGTCAAAATTGGCGGAATACCAAGATTCAATGAAAAAAGTTGTTAAAACAGGTAACACCGGTGTTACTACGGAGCTTGCTGGGCATAAAATCCAATTCAGCGGCGAATCTTACGTCGGTTTGACATCTGAGCATTATGGCACGAATCTGGCTAACGGTTCAGACACAATGACGGGCTTTGAGTTACGCCGAAATTACGTGACGGCAAAAGCATTTGTAAACGATACCGACTTTTTCCGCACAACTCTCGATATGACACGTGAAAACGGTTACGATGTTAACCCGTATCTTGCTACTGTCAATAATGGTGTTTCAAACGGGGGTGGATCAGCATTAAACGTTTATGTCAAATATGCTTATCTTTATTTGGACAAAGTATTACCGTATACAGGCGTTGAAATCGGGATGGCTCACCGTCCGTGGATCGACTATGAGGAGCATAATGGATGGAGATATCGTTCACTTAACCGAACGGTTCTTGAAAATCAAATGGCCCCTATCAACCATACGGCAGACCTTAGAACTGCTGGCTATCAAGTAGCTGCTCCTGGTATTTTCCCATCAGCCGATCTTGGTGTTGACTTTAATACCAAAACGGATTATTTTACAAGTGAAATTGGTCTTTACAATGGTGAAGGGTATAAAAATAATCAGGGTGTTAACAATGGACTTTCAGGAGAAATGCGTTTGACTGCTCACCTTTACGGGAATGGTAAAAGAGTGGGTAAATACGAACGAACCGAAGAGACGTATGCTAACCTTTCATTTTCTGGATTAATGAATAAAGATGTTTCAAATACGTATGAAACTCTCAACGGTATTACCAGTAATCCAAATAGAAAAGATCGAAATGGGTATATGTTCCATGCTGTGTACAATCAACCGGCATTCCTTATTGCAGCTTCATATGCTGATAATTCAGATAATTATAATTATTCGGACTCCCCTGCTCCAACGTTCAAAAAAGTGGATTACAAAACAATCTCGATTAACGGTGAATACAGACCAATCAAAGATTGGACCATTATTGGTCGTTATGATAATCTTCAAACAAAATATTCAGCGGGTTCTGCTACAACAGGTCTAAACAGTGCGGATGCTTACAATGCTAACCATGTCGGTGATGCATCAATGTATATCTACGGTGTTGCGTATGAATTGAATAAAAACGTAACATTAATCGCAAACGGAAAAACCGTTAAATCAAAGGATACAACGATTGTTAATCCTCTTACTGGTATCTCATCTGCATCAGGAATTGAAGCAAATAACCTTTTCAACAAACAAAGTTGGATGTTGACTGCTGAAATTAACTGGTAAGCCGATTAACTCCTCTCTTCCCCCTCTCCCGCCATTGGCGGGAATCCAAAAAACATAAATTTAAGAAACTACCGGATATAATACCGCTCTTCAAATTATGCCGGCATAGCTCAGTTGGCTAGAGCAATTGATTTGTAATCAATAGGCCCGGGGTTCAAATCCTCGTGCCGGCACCACCTTATAAAGCCCCTTCACGTCGTACTACCACTTTAATCGTCTTAACAAAAATAACAAAATCAGTCCAGAGACTCCAGTTGCGGACATACCATACATCCAGCGTGACACGGCTCAAAAAATCGATATCGCTGCGCCCTGAAACCTGCCATAGACCTGTTATACCCGGTTTGACGGCTAAAACCATCGAAATCTTTTCACCTATCTTGATCCGTTCTTCGGGCATATAAGGACGCGGACCGATGAGACTCATCTCCCCTTTCAGTACATTGAAAATCTGCGGCAGTTCATCAAGGGATGTTTTACGCAAAAATTTCCCTATTTTGGTAATACGCGGGTCATTTTCATATTTATGATAGACAGTATAGTTGGCAATCTCATGAGGGTGGTCCATGAGATAGCTTGCGAGTAAAGCATCGCTATCCTCACGCATCGTTCGAAATTTATAACAGACAAAAGGTTCGCCATCCCGCCCCATCCGAATCTGTTCAAACCAAATACTCCCTTGCGGTTCTTCCCGTTTGATCATGGCGGCGATGAGGGCCATAACGATGAGTGTCGGCGGCAGCAACAGCAGGGACATGAAATAATCACTCCCCCCCTTGATCAATTGATTAAAACGATTGAGAAGTTTATTTTCCAAAACGACGAGATTGGCACGGGCATTGAAGAGATGAATAATATAGGAATCTGAAAAATCGTAACTTTTAATCAGGGGGATGAAGATGACCTCTTGATTACGTTTCACACTTCCGTCCAGAATCGTTTCGATCTCTCCAACGCCGCGATAGTCCGAAGCGATGAAGAGTGTTTTTGAAGAGTCTTCATCCCCTTTGACATAGCCTAAATAAGGATTGTCAAAAACATCCCGTTCAAAAAAAGGATCTTCTCCCAACACCAAAGCTTCACGACGCCATAGCCCCGCTTTGTGAAGCCACCGTTTCATTAGAAATTTTTCGATGGGAAAGAGGACAAACATCATAACAAACGAGGTAACGAGAATAAATCGAGAGTAATGCTCCGCCTCTTTTTGAAGTGCCAAAACAGCCAATACAATCAGACAAGCAATGGCGAGAGATTGCCCGATCCGTTTGTGTTCTTGCCAAAAATCAAATCGTTTGGTGTAGATGCCCTCGAAAAACATAACGATAAGAACGACGCCATACATAACCTCCATCTGAAGATAAAGTTGAATATCTTGAGGCGGCGGGGTATTGAATGAACCGCTTAAGAGTTGACGCAGATAAAAGGCTCCACTTAGGGCGATCAAGATCATTAAAACATCAACAAAGATGAGAATAAATTTGGCGATAGTCTCTTTCAAGGAGTTACCATCCAGGCGATGGTTTCCTCTATCTCAAAGACGGGCGACCAGCCAAGATTTCGAAGGCGAGTATTATCACCCCCCAGACGCAGGATCTCATTGGCGCGGACAAAGGCAGGATTGGTGACAATATCCAGATGATGTCCACTCGCTTTTTCAGCGATAGTAATGATTTCACGAAGGGAATAAATGGTATTGGATGCAATATTAATGACCTCGGAGGATAACGAAGATTCAGCCAGAATGAGGTAAGCCTGAGCAACATCCCGAACATCTGAAAAGTCGCGATAAATATCGATATTTCCCAGTTCAAGTATACGTTTTTTTGCACGGAAATGAGCCACGATCTTAGGAACGATGAACTGCTCGGCTTGACCAACACCCGTATAATTAAAAGGTCGCGTAAGGATAATGGGCAATTGCGTAAAATAATTTCGTCCCATCTGCTCCATCGCATATTTGCTTAACGCATAATGAGACAGGGGTTGCGGGCACTCATTTTCACTGATAGACTCCAACGCAATATTGCCATACACATTGCTAGTGCTCGGTAAAATAACTTTACTAACAGAACTATGGTGTTTGAGTAAGGCGTCGAGAAGATTGAGCGTAGCAAAAAGATTCACATCATAGATAGCCGATGAATCTCCGTCCGGAACAAACGTAATAGCCGCGAGATGAATGACAATATCGGGACGAACTTCGGATATTACAGCGTTGATTGCATCACTGTTTGTGATATCGCAAGGATAAATCTTATCCCTTTTCGCACCGCTAAAAACGGTACCGTATACCTCATACCCATGTGTCTCGAAGAGATCACGGACATAGTGGCCCGTAAAGCTTTCGATCCCGGTAATTAGTAGACGTTTAGAAGCTGAAGCCAACGGTATTCCTTCGCAAATCAGCTTTAACCATCATGGCGCACAGCTCTTCGAGCGTCGTTGACGGTTCCCATCCGAGACACTCTTTCGCTTTCGCTGGGATACCGATCAAAAGCTCTACTTCTGCAGGGCGATAAAATTTCGGATTGATTCGTACGAGTGTTTTGCCGCTCTCGGTATCAATACCGATTTCATCCTCTCCGCTTCCGCTAAATGCCAATGTCACTCCGATTGCTTTAAATGCCATAGAGACAAAATCACGTACCGTTTCGGTTCGGTTGGTTGCTAAGACATACGTATCCGCTTCGTCAGCTTGGAGCATTCGCCACATCCCCTCGACATACTCTTTGGCATATCCCCAGTCTCGTTTGGCATCAAGATTACCCAGCTCCAGTACATCCAGTTTTCCAAGTGAGATTTTAGCTGCGGCATCGGTAATTTTACGGGTGACAAATTCACGGCCGCGCAGAGGAGATTCATGATTGAACAAAATACCGCTGGCAGCAAAAATACCGTAACTTTCACGATAGTTGATACACATCCAATGCGCATACAGCTTGGCTACCCCATACGGACTTCGCGGATAAAATGGGGTAGACTCTTTTTGAGGAATCTCCTGCACTTTTCCGAACATCTCCGAGGTGCTGGCTTGATAAAAACGTATTTTTGGATTGACGATCCGAATTGCTTCGAGCAAATGTACCGTACCCAGTCCGGTAATATGTGCTGTAGCAACCGGTTGGTCAAACGACACCCCTACGAAACTTTGAGCCGCTAGATTATAAATTTCGTCGGGCTGAATCTCCATCACCATCCGAACCGTATTGGATTGGTCGGTCAGATCGTATTCGACCAGATGTAAATTCGGATGAGATTCGATTCCCAGCTCTTCGATACGCCAGAAATTGACGGAGCTGGTTCGTCGGAAAGTTCCATAAACATCATACCCCTTCTCTAAAAGTAATTCCGCTAAATAAGCACCGTCTTGACCCGTTATCCCTGTAATAATTGCTTTTTTCACATAGTGTCCTCATAGTTGTACTAAACAAGATTATACCGTTCAAGGGGTTAAATGTGTATAATTATCCCTACATCAACAGGATAAAATTGCACTTTAGAAGTTCTCTTATGGTAAAATCAAGCAATGAATACAAAAACGGCTATTTCTCTTGTTATCAATCTCTCCCCCTTGCGCCCACCGTTGACGGGCATTGGGCATTACACGCGCGAAATATTAGTCCGGTTGTTGCAAGATCCCTCGATTTCTGATATTCAGGGTTTCTATTATCATCGTTGGTTGCAAAAAGAAGATATTCTCAACCTTTTAAATACGGTTTCTGCATCCGGCTCGACATCATCATTACTCGCTAAATGGATTAAATTTCCCGGTGTTCGATCAGCGTATCGTAAATCATTGCATTGGATTCACCGCCGTAAAATGGCATCATTGCGTGAATATATATATTGGGAGACGAATTACCTTCCCCTCTATTTTGAGGGTAAGACGATAGTGACGATCTACGATCTCTCCTACATCCATTATCCGCAATTTCATCCACTCGATCGGGTAAATGCACTTCGTTCCGGTTTGGAAAAAGCTCTGAGAAATTCTAAGTCCGTTTTGACCATTTCCCGTTTCTCACACGATGAGATTCAGAGTGTTTTTACGGTGCCGCACGAGAAAATTGCGATTATACCTCCGGGTACTTCGGAACAGTTTCATCCCCGCAGTGAGAATGAACTCATCGGAATACGACAAAAATACCCCCTTCCGACAAACTATTTTCTCAGCGTTGCCACGATTGAACCGCGTAAAAATTTAAAAAATATTTTACAGGCATACACACGACTGGAACCGCAAATACGTCAAAATTTCCCCTTGGTTTTGGTTGGAACTCCCGGATGGTTGAGTGATGATTTGGAACCGTTGATTACCCCTTTGGAGCAAGAAAAAGTGCTTATACGTTTAGGCTATATCCCCCAAGAAGATCTTCCCCTCGTTTACAACGGAGCAAGTGCACTGTTGTATCTTTCGTTGTATGAGGGGTACGGTATGCCCGTCGCCGAAGCGATCCAAAGTTCTATTCCCGTGATCACATCATCCCTCAGCTCGATGCCTGAAGTGGGAGGGAATCGTGCATGGTATGCCGATCCCTCTTCCGTGGATTCGATAGTTTCGGCGATCAGGGCAATGATGGCCTCATCCACACCGCTTACCCCTCCATCCTCAGCGCATTGTGCACTCCCGCATATCCAAACATGGGACGATTCGACACGACAGCTTCGAGAACTCTTCGCTCAGGTCGCACGATGATGCGATTAAAACAACTTTGGCTTTTCCGTTTTTTTATCGTCTCATCGGTTAAAAATGAGCTTTCGAACCGTTTGTCTCGGAGTAAATTAGGTATCTTGTGGTTAGGTATCGCTCCCATGCTGCAGGTCGCAATTTTTGCTTTTATCCTCTCCTCTATTATGAGTTCCAAACTGCCGGGTGTTAACAACACACACGCATACGCGCTCTATCTCGTCACCGGCATTACCGCATGGTCTCTTTTTTCGGATATTGTGATGCGTCTTTTGACGTTGTACGTAGATAATGCCCCTTTGATTAAAAAAATGTCGATCCCCATTGTTGCTTTTCCGTTGATTTCGATAGGTTCGGCATGGCTGAATCACCTTTTCTTATTATTCTCCGTGATGATCGTTTTCTTTTTCCTCGATCATAATATCGGTTGGATGATTCTATGGATCCCTTTTTTGACTCTAATGACGACACTGTTGGCGGTGGGTATTGGATTGACCTTGGGCGTGTTAAACGTATTTATTCGGGATGTCGGTCAAATGATGCCGATTATGCTCCAGTTTGGATATTGGTTTACCCCCATCGTATATACCATTTCGATCATCCCTGAGCGTTATCATCCATATTTTTTAGTTAATCCCCTCTATCATCTCTTTTCGATGTACCACAATGTATTTTTATATAAACTCCCTCCGGCATTTTCATCGGTACTTATTGTAGCGCTCGTAGCTTCTGCTTTACTCTTCATAGCCTTTGGATTGCTCGCAAAAGCGAAAAATGAAATGATGGAGGTTCTATGAGTATTTTACGCGTCACGGGTCTTTCCAAAAAATACTTTCACTACACATCGCAGTGGCGTCGTATCGCTTCTTGGTTTTTCCCCTCCTTCCAGCCAAAAGAGTTTCATACGATTTTTCAAGACATTACCTTTTCGATGCAGCGAGCAGAGACCATTGCGATTGTTGGACAAAACGGTGCAGGCAAAAGCACCTTGCTCAAAATGATTGCGGGGATCATCCGACCGACCGAAGGGACGATTGAACGGTATGGGAGTATCGCCGCTATTTTAGAATTGGGAATGGGATTTTCACCCGAGCTGACCGGTCGAGAGAACACACGGCACACCGCTTCTTTGATGGGACATTCCCTTCATGAAATCGAAGCGGTGATGGAGGAAATCAGAGATTTTGCCGAAATCGGAGACTATTTTGATGAACCGATTCGTATCTATTCCAGCGGAATGCAAATGCGTCTTGCGTTCGCGATCGCTACGGCATTTACCCCCGATCTCTTGATTATTGACGAAGCCCTCTCCGTAGGAGACCAATACTTCCAGCACAAAAGTTTTGAACGCATTAGAGCATTAAAAGAGCAGGGGACATCCCTTTTATTTGTTTCTCACGATAAGGGCGCCGTCCAATCGATCTGTGATCGTGCCATTCTGATTGAACAGGGGCGCATTATCAAAGACGGCGATCCCGAAGAGGTTATGGACTTTTACAATGCACTCATTTCCGATAAAGAAAACGCTTCGGTCGAACAAATCAAACTCGAAAACGGCAAAGTACAAACCATCTCCGGATCGGGAGAGGCGAAAATCGGAGAGATCGGCTTGTACAACATCCGAGGGGAGAAGGTAGAACTCATCAGCGTAGGCGATCCGGTTGAGCTGAGAATTCAGGTAAAAGTACTACAGGATATCCCGGAATTAGTACTGGGCTATATGATTCGAGACCGTTTGGGGCAGGCGGTATTTGGAACCAATACCTATCATCTGCACCAAGCCGTTGCGGAAGCAAAAGAGGGGGATGTATTTGAGTACACCTTCTCCTTTGATGCAAATTTCGGCACAGGATCGTATTCCGTGACGGTAGCTGTTCATGCACAGGATACCCATTTGGCCGCCAACTACGAATGGAGAGATCAAGCGTTGGTTTTTGAAGTGATCAATACATCAAAAGAACAATTTTCAGGAATTTGCTGGATAGAATCCACATCGAGGTACACCCATGTCGGACACTAATTTTTACCGTGCTTTTGAGGACAAACATCGCGGGGGCCGTGAACTGATAAAATCCCGTTTAGAGATTTATCTCCCTTTTATCATGGCACTGAAACAGTCGGACAAGGATCTGAAAACATTGGATTTGGGATGCGGACGGGGAGAATGGCTGGAGTTGCTATCAGAGCAGGGATTTGATCCTTATGGGGTTGATCTTGACGAAGGAATGCTGCACGCATGTACCCAGCTCCGTCTGAATGTCGAAAAAAAAGATGCCCTTTCCGCTCTAGCTGCTTTACCCGATGAGAGTAGGGCGATCATCTCAGGATTCCATATTGTCGAACATCTCCCTTTTGAGGTGTTGCAGCGCGTCATCCAAGAAGCTCTTCGGGTACTAAAGCCGGGGGGGATACTCATCCTCGAAACCCCTAATCCGGAAAATATTGTGGTCGCAACATCCGGCTTCTATCTCGATCCCACCCACGTTAAACCGATTCCGCAGGAGCTTCTTGCCTTTATGGTGGAACATTACGGCTTCCATCGGGCTAAAATACTCCGCCTTCAGGAAACGAGAGAGCTTCGTGCCTCATCCGAACCGAACCTGCTCGACGTCATGTTCGGTGTCAGCCCCGATTACGCGATCGTCGCTCAAAAAGGCGCATCCGAGGAGATACTTTCCCGTTTTGATGCTCCCTTTTCCGAGGAATACGGACTGGGTCTCGAAGAGCTCATCAGCCGATACGATCAGCGTATAGCAGGGGCTCTTTCACACGCACTCGAAGAGGCACGGCAGGCTCGCATCCTCAGCCAAGACACCCAAAGAGGTTTGGAATCACTGCTCCACAGCCGTTCATGGCGATGGACGGCACCGCTGCGCGGATTTGGGTCGTTCGCCAGAAAAGTAAAAAAAATTTTGACTCGCTAAAAGCATGATGATAAAGAGAGATAACTGATGGTACAAACTCCTACCCCGCGCATCTCCTATGCAAAAAATTCGGAAGATATCCTCCTTGATCGGGTATTGCACGATATCCGCAGAGGATTCTACCTCGATATAGGAGCCTCCGATCCTTTGATGGACTCAGCGACAGCCCTATTGTATGAAAAAGGGTGGAGGGGGATCAATGTTCCCACCCTTGAATCCTCTTTCAGCAAACTCTCATCCCATCGGATGTGGGAACACACATTGCAGCAGAGCGCCGACCTCACCGCTCTGCTCGAAGAGCTTCACCCCGAAAACATCCATTTCCTTAGAATCACGCGAGAAGAGGCGAAAAAAGGGATCTTCGAACATCTCGATCTAACCCGTTTCCGACCGTGGATCATCCTTCTTGAAGCGATTGAGCTTCATGACGCATACGAACCGACGCTGATAGGTCACGGCTACACCTTCGTCTACTCCGACGGGACAAACCGTTTTTATCTCGCGCACGAACACGCGGAACGTGCACGCTGTTTCACCCCCCCCTCCCCGAGTGCAGACCACTACATCCGATACGAGGAGTGGGAAAGAGAGAGCCGTCTAGAAGAGTTAAAAGAGCACATCCGTACCCAAGATAAAATCATCAAAAAAGCCAGACTGGACTATCAAAAAGCGCATAAAGCGCATCAAAATCTGAGCCATGAACTCCATCTCATTACCCACTCTTTTTCATGGCGTATACTCTACCCCTTGCGTCTTGCAGGAAAAATTCGCAGACGCATCACCGATATTCCATGGATGATGGCAAAGGTTAAGCCACTTTTGGTCGCTTCCCCCTATCTCATGCGTCAGGCATACGCCCTTCGAGACAAAATCATCGCCTCTCGTCGCCCAACGGCGCAATCACCTCTATTGGGACGTATCCTTGCCGATCGTGCCAATTTCCGCTCTTCCGACCCCGCAGACAAACCGCGTCTGGTATTTGTCTCGCCGCTCCCTCCGGCGAAAAGCGGGATTGCCGATTACGCTCTTCGCCTCCTTGCGGCGTTAAAAGAGCACTATACCCTCCTCGTCGTGTGTGAAACCTCTTCAGAGCCGCTCCCCTTTTCGGTGACCGTTCGATCCGCAGAAGAACACCTTTCCCACGGTTCAGCGCTCGACCGCCACCTCTACCATTTTGGCAATTCCCACTACCATGCGTGGATGCTCCCGTTGATCGAGCGGTTTCCGGGAACAGTGGTACTGCACGACCTCTTTTTAGGAGGGCTATACCATTCGCTGATACAGCAAAATCCGACCGCTTCCATCGAACGCCACCTCTTTGATGACCATGGGTATGAGGCACTGCACTGCCTCGCAGATCACGGTATCCACGAAACCCTTATCCGATACCCGCTCAACCAAACCCTTATGGCTCAATCCGACACCGTTTTGGTTCACTCCGAATACTCATTTTCGCGCCTACACACCCCGCACCGCGCTAAAATCCCGTTCCCCAAAGAGCTTCCAGAGCACCCCCTCACCCCTCTGGAAGCCAAAACGGCATTGGGCTTCAAAGAAGACGATTTTCTAGTCTGCACCTTCGGATTTATCGGACACTCCAAATGCTCTCGTGAGCTCCTCCTTTCATGGAAAGAGAGCTCCTTGTGCCGAGACAGAGCAGCCCATCTCATTTTTGTCGGAGAACTCCCCTCGGGCGTGTATGCCGAGGAACTCGTATCTCTGAAAGAATCTCTCCCTCAAGGCTCTACCGTCACGTTTACCGGATATACCGATCGTTATGACGACTATCTGTGCGCGTCCGATCTTATTGTACAGTTGCGCCGTAACTCACGCGGTGAAACCTCCGCAGCCGCGTTTGATGCCCTCTCCTATGGGCGTCCCCTTTTGGTCAATGCCCACGGTACGATGACAGAATTCCCCGAAGATACCCTTATCCGGCTGCCGGATGAATTTACCCTTCCGCACCTCTCCATGGCACTCGAAGAGATTCGCAGCCGTCCACTATTGCGTGAACAGGTGGGACGAGCCGCGCAAGAGTACATCAAACGCCATCATAACCCGTGCGACGTTGCACGCCGATACCGAGATGCCATCGAAGAGGGATACGTTCATGGAGCCTATGCCCACTACCGCAGCGCCCTTCAACACGATCCCCTCGATCCCTCTTCACTGCGCTCTTTGCTCACCCCCAAGCACCCCCCTAAAATATTCGTCGATATCTCCGATGTCGCCTCTCACGATCTCCGCACCGGGATACAGAGGGTGGTTCGCAGTATTTTGCGCTACCTCCAAGATACCCCTAGAGGGTACCGTATCGAGCCGGTTCGTCTCGTCGAGGGGCGCTATCGCCATGCCCACACCTTCATGCACAAATGGCTCGACATCTCCCTCCCTCCACTCTCAGAAGAGGAAGCGCAAATGGGAGAGGGGGACATCTTTTTAGGACTTGATCTCTACGTAGGCCATATTTCCCAAAATCCGCACCTTTTTGAGCAGATGCACGCCCAAGGGGTCAAAATCCATTTTGTCGTGTACGACATCCTCCCCCTTCGCTATCCCCATTTTTTCCCCGCCGATGTCTATCCGCAGTTTTTCTCATGGCTGGGGATCATCACCCGATATTCCGAGGCTCTGGAGTGTATCTCCGAATCGGTTGCGCAGGATGTACGCGACTGGGTGCAAAAGCATCCGCAGTCGCGCACCTCGCCGCTCACGATCGCGTCCTTCCCCCTCGGAGCCGATCTCCAAAACAGCTCCCCCACGCGGGGGATCACAGCAGAGCAACACCAGCTCCTCTCCTCCCTCACGCACTCTCCGATCATCTTGATGGTCGGGACGATCGAACCGCGAAAAGCCCATGCGCAAGCCCTCGCGGCAATGGAGATATTGTGGGAAGCCGGCGAAGAGATTCAGCTCGTCATCGTCGGGAAAAAAGGGTGGCAGGTAGAGGAGCTGATCCAAAAACTAGAGACTCACCCCCGCCGCAACCGATCCCTCTTTTGGTTTTCAGGGGCGAGCGATGAACTGCTCGATCACCTCTATGCCGCCTCGACCCTCCTCTTGGCAGCCTCCTATGGAGAAGGATTCGGACTCCCCCTCATCGAGGCCGCGCAGCACGCGATCCCGCTCCTTGTACGGGATATCCCCGTATTCCGCGAAGTAGCCGCAGACCATGCAGCCTATTTTCACGCCGATACCCCAGATCAGCTCGCCGATGCCATACGGGCATGGTTGGTCGACCCCTCGACCCCCTCGAGTGCGTCGCTCCCCTACGAGTCATGGGAAACAAGCGCCCGAAAACTTCTTGCTCTGCTCCCTATCGGCGCGTAACATCGTTCTTCATCTTCCGCATTCATGCGGAAAGCTTTAGGGGATTGATAACATTAAAATATACTAAAAAATCACCTTTAATAGACCATTCTGGCGGGTAAGGTATATATTTCAGCAAAGATTAAAAGATGTTATAGGATAATACAGCACCATCGAGAGTTGTTAACTCGATGTGCGCACATCAACATTACATAACCATAAAGGATTTACATGGCAATCGATATTGCAACAGCACGTTTAGAAATCGCGAAGATCTACATCGCAGCATTCAATCGTGTTCCTGATTCTACAGGTCTAGCTTACTGGACTGACGTTTACGCTAATAAAGGTGCATCATTGGATGCAATCGCTGGAGGATTCGCAGGTTCTGCAGAATACACAGCAAAATACCCTGCATTCCAAACAAATGCAGAATACGTTAATGCTATCTATACAAACGTTTTTGGACGTGCAGCAGATACAGCAGGTTCTACGTTCTGGGTAAGTCACTTGACAGACGGTACATTGACTCACGCGACATTGATGAACGCTATGTTGAATGCAGCACAAACAAACGGCAGCACAGACGGTGCTAAAATCGTAAACCAAGCAACATTCGCAGTAAGTGCAGTATTGAATAACCTTGATACGACTTCTGCAACAGCTCAATTGGCAAATATCACTTCAGATACAGCGACTGTTACAGCAGCTACGGCAGCGACAGCAGCAATCATTACAGGTACAACTTTCCCACTTACTACAGGTGTTGATACGATCGCCGGTACATCTGGTAACGACGTAATTAATGCAACACTTGATACAACGGATGGCACTACAAAAGCAGCAAGCACTTTCTCTGCGCTTGACACAATCAACGGTACAACAGGTACTGACACATTGAATATTGTATCTGCTGCCATTTTGAATACTACTGCTATCGCAGGCGTAACGGTTTCTGGTGTAGAAACAGTTAATGCTCGTGCTGCAGGAGCTTTGACACTAGATTCAACAACTTGGACGGGTACAACAGCTGTAAACGTCACTCAAGCAACTTCTGCGGCAGTGACTGCGGCTGCTACAACTGCGGTTAATGTTTCTAATGTTGCGGGTACTGTAGCAATTGATGGTGGTTCAACACAAACAGTTACTGCCGGTACGGGTTCAGCAGGGATTACTCTAGGTGCAACTACTGTTGCTACTGGTGCAATTACTGTAACTGATACAGTACAAGGTGCAAATGTTATTGGTATTGATGGTGGTACTAATGTTTCTGTTACTGCAACTGCTACAAATCCAGGTGCTACAACAGGAGCAATCACTGTAGGTAACGGTGGAGCTGCTACAGATCTTCCAACTGGTACAATTACTGTTACTGACAACTTAACAAATGCAGCTGCAGCTGCATCAAACACTACAGGTGGAAATATCACTGTTAAAGGTGGAACAACTGTAAATGTAACTACAACTGCTGCACAAGGAATTATGACTACTACTTCAACAAATAGTACGATTGTTCAAGGTAACGTTGCAGTAACTGGTGGTGCTTCTACAACTTCTGTTACTGTAAATGAAGCTAAAACTGTTGCTGCTGTAAATACTGTAGTAGCTGTTGCAGGTGTTACTGAGACAACAAGTGTTGTTTTCTCTAATTTGACGGCTGGTCAAACTCTTATTGTTGGTGGTTTAACATTTACTGCTACTGGTGCGATGACAGCTGCTCAAGTTGCTGCTGCGTTCGCAAATATAGCGAATGGTGATATTACTGGTAGTTCTACATTAGGAACTTATACTGGTACTTTCTCAGGATGGTCAACAGGTGCAGCAACTGGAACAAGTTCTAACACTCTACTATTTACAAGTTCAACTGCAAACTCAAATGTTGCTGACTTAGCTTTCACTGGTACAGGTCAAACTGCTCCTGCGACTGCAGTTCCAGCATTAACAATAACTCAAGGTTCTGCTGCTACAGCTGCAACTGCAGGTGTTGCTGGTATTACTGCTGGTTCAGTTTCAATTACTGATTCAAATGCAGCTTCAGCTACTATCGCTAATACAATCACAACTGCGACAATCAACGGTTACAGCAGTGCAACAATTGCTGACAATGCGTTGACAACACTTTCTGCAACAAATGGTGGAAACATCACGTTGACAAATGCAGCAACTACTCCAACAAATACAGCATTAGCGATGACTATTAACAATGTTGCTGGTACGTTCCTTGATGCTAATGCTGAGATCAAAACATTGAACTTAACAACTGCAACTGCAGATTCAACATTGACAGTAACTGATGCTAACTTACAAACATTAACTGTTGCAGGTACTAACAAAGTTACTTTAGCAGGTACTGCACTTGGTAATGCACTTACAACTGTAACTGTTACTGGAACTGCTTCTGTCGCTGGTACATTTACAGGAACTGGTTTAACAGATTTCAATGCTTCTGCAACATCTGGAAATGTTACTGCTACTATCGATGCAACAAAAGCAACTTACGAAGGTGGTTCAGGTGCTGATGTTGTGACTGCATCTGGAAATGTTTCAAAAGTTATTTCTCTTGGTGCTGGTGATGATACATTTGTTCTAGGTACTGGTACTACAACTGCTGCCATTTCTGGTGGAACGGGTACAGATACGCTGTCTATGGATGAGGCAACTGCCGCTACTGCATCTGGTTCAACAGCATTTGCTGCTCTTGTGACAGGATTTGAACACTTGACACTTACTGGAGCAGGTGCAGGTGCTATTGACCTTTCAGTTCTTGGTGCATATAATTATGTAACAGATGAAGGAACTAGTGCTCATACATTAGCTAATATGGCATCTGGTGGAACTATTGCGTTTGATACAGCAACAGCTGCTGTTGTAACTCTTAATGCTACAACTGCTTCTACAGCTTCAAATGTTTTAAACATTGCTATGACTTCAAATGATACGACAGGTAATATGGCAGATGCAGTTACAACTGCAACTAATGCTCATATTACAACAGTTGCTATTGCATCTAACTACACAACATTAACATCAACTGCTCATGCTAATACAATGAACTTTGTTGATTCAGCATCTGTAGCTACTTCAATCACTGTAAGTGGAAACGCAGCATTAACGTTAAATACGACAACTGCTACGGCAGTTACATCTGTAAATGCTTCTGCAAACACTGGTGGATTAACATACACAACTGCTGGAACAACTGCTGAAACTGTAACAGGTTCTGCAACTGCGCACAATGCATTAATTGCTGGTGGTGCTAAAGCTGATACTTTAATCGGTGGTAGTGCAAATGATACATTTACATCAAATGCTAAAGCAGATACTATGACTGGTAACGGTGGTAATGATACATTCAACATTACTACTCCAACAGATAGTAACTCTTACTCAACGATTACAGACTTTAATGTGGGTGATACACTTGTATTCACAGGTGTAGCTGCAGCTAGCTTTAATACAACTGCAATTACTGCATTATCAACTTCAACATTTGCAGTATTACTTGATGCAGCTACTGCTTCTACTACTGCTGACCATGCTGTTAGCTGGTTCCAGTACTCTGGAGATACTTATGTTGTTGAAAACAACAATATAGCTGCAACATTTACAGCTGGAAATGACTCTGTTGTTAAATTGACTGGACTAGTAGATCTAAGCCATGCAACATTTAATACTGCAGGTTCAATCGTACTTCACTAATCGCTCTTTTCTACTCCTTTCGAGTAGAACTGAACATTAGTTCAAACTTAAAGCCTCACTTTCTCTTAGGAGCTGGTGGGGCTTTTTTCGTTTAATACATTTCATGTAAATAAATAGTAAAATAAAGGTGTCAGGCACCTTTTGTAACTGCTGCTAGTACCGATAAAGGTGTCAGGCACCTTTTGTAAACTTCCTCTCGCTTCACATAATGTCTGTTCTCTTAAAAATTATCTCTTTCTGATATAATATCTACATGGGTAAATTAGACGAAGTAAAAGAAATATTGAATACCTTGAGAGTCCTATTGAGTCTCTTGTTTGGTGCCATAATATGATTTCGAAACGAACTAAAGAGATAAAGGATTTATGATGAATTTAGCAATTGCTGCAACCGTAGTAGCGATTATGGCTTTTATTACAGTTATGTTTTTTGGTATTTATAAAGTCTCACAAGAATAGTATATAAAGGAGATAAAGGCGTCAGGCACCCTTTGTACTTTGTATAGTAATCAACTGCTGCAAGGAGATTAAATGCCCCGCCCACCTCGATACAATGAAACAGGTATCTATCATGTCATCAATCGCGGGGTAGAACGCCGCAATGTATTTATAGATGATGCCGATTATCAAAAGTTTATGTCGCTTATGGCAGATTTAACAGATAAATACGGTATAAAAATTCATTCTTTTTGTTTGATGAGTAATCATTATCATATATTGCTAGAAACGCTTACCGATAATTTGTCTGAGGCACTCAAGCACCTCAATGTCAATTATTCCAAATATTTTAACAGTGTGAATCAGCGATCAGGGCATCTATGGCAGGGTCGGTTCAAATCGTTTCCTGTATTTGATGAAACACAATTTTGGACGGTTGCCAAATATATTGAACGTAATCCGATTGCAGCAGGCATTGCCGCGCACATTGAAAACTATCCTTACCAGAGTTATCATCTCATGGTTGCTGATAATCACCCGTTCCATTTCCTCCTTGAAGAGTCTAAAATTGTTAGTATGGGATTGAGTGACTACCGTGAATTTATGGATACTCCATTGCAAAATGAATGGCTGAAATCAGTCTATAAAGTGCATCGTACCAATAAAAATGTATCAAAACAGGTATTAGAACACTCATTAGCATCCTTTTTTGAAGTGGAAGGAGAGAGAAACGATAAAATACGTCAATCATACCGTTATGGCTATACACACTCAGATATAGCAAAATATTTAGATATATCAAGAATGACGGTCAATAAAATAGTAAATAATAATTCGTATTGACATAGTAAAGAGTAATGCAATAGTGTCGGACACTATTTACATCTTCAATTTTCATCCAAAATTCATACTAATAGCCTAATATAGCAATAGATATAGAACTAAGGGGACAAAATGGATACAAGTACCAATGATCTAAGCAATAATACATCAGGACAAATACTTACAGGTACATTCTCGTTTACTATGGATACAAATGCAACTTCTACGATTACCGGTGGCAGCGGAGACGAAACGCTTAATGGCACAAGCAGCAACGACATAATGACCGGCGGTGCAGGAAACAATACCCTCATAGGGGGAGCAGGTACAGATACGGCAGTCTATACCGGCAATCGTAACGAATTTACAATTCATGACAATAAGGATGGAACCTATACCGTTACGCATGGTACATCTCAAGACACATTAAGTGGGGTAGAGCAAGTACAGTTTACGGATACAACTATGAGTATTAACTCAGCAATCGAAGTGCGACAGCATCAAGAAGAGGTGACACGTTTTTACAGTGCTCTATTAGGTCGAAATCCTGATTCGGACGGCTTGGCATACTGGGTCAACTCTATGGCATCTACAACATCAGGAAACACGGGAATATCAGTACAAGACGTTGCTCGTTCATTCAGTGATTCGACAGAGTTTAAAAATATGTACGGAGC
Organism: Sulfuricurvum sp.; assembly: GCF_041651515.1. Lineage (GTDB taxonomy): Bacteria > Campylobacterota > Campylobacteria > Campylobacterales > Sulfurimonadaceae > Sulfuricurvum. The sequence goes on along the minus strand of NZ_JBAZJF010000007.1, from coordinate 15,090 downwards.
AAGTGTATCGAATGCGGATTTTGTCAATCTCCTTTATCAGAATATTTTACATCGGGGCGCGGATCAGGCGGGGTACGATTTTTGGCTGAACACAATCAATCAAACCAGCGACAGAGGGAATATGATCGTCGAATTTTCAAATTCGAACGAATACGTAGCGCAGAGTGCACCAACGGTCGATAATTATCTCTCAACCGTACCGTTAACGAACTATACGGTGGCATAGTACAGAAGGACTTAAAATATATTTATAATTATTTTGATATGATTTTATCAAAGGTTTAAAACTTTTAAAATATTCAAATGGAGCAGTATGTCAGCAATTATCATTGACAATAAAGAGTATGCGCTAGAAGATTTAACCGAAGATGCACAAGCACAAATTGCATCGATTCAGGTAGTAGATCAAAAAATAGCCGATTTAAATGCACAGCTAGCAATTATGCAAACAGCGCGTAATGCCTATGCGCAAACCTTAGTCTCGCTTTTACCTAAAAAAAGAGCAAAAAAATAATGGGGATCCCCATTATTCTACTGATCTTAAATTCTGCACAATACAGTGAATATACCTCTAGCCTTACTTAGAAAGTTAACGTATATTTGGCTATAATTTCAAATTATTTTTTGATTGCATTTATACTTTTATAATATCGATCATGTAACTTATTAGACTAAAGGTTATGCAAAGCATGTCCAACCCTATGAAAAAGAATGTAGAGAATGAATTTAAAAAAGCGATCTTAGGACTTAAAAAATCGTTTTATTTTGCCGGTTTTGTGAGTCTTTTTATCAATTTGCTAATGTTAGTGCCATCCCTGTATATGTTGCAGTTGTATGATCGGGTTTTGTCCAGCCGTTCAGAAGAGACGCTGTTGATGTTGACAATCATTGTGGTAGTTATGTTCGCAGTAATGGGGACATTGGAGTTTGTCCGTTCTCGTGTATTGATACGTGTCGGGAATGCCATCGATGCACAAATGAGCACCCGTATCTTTGATGCAATGTTCGCACTGGCTAACCGTTACCCGGGAAAATCAACAGCGCAGCCGCTGGGAGATTTGACACAAATCCGCCAATTCTTGACGGGTACCCCTCTATTCGCATTTTTTGATACACCGTGGATGCCGATTTATATTGGGATTATGTTTCTCTTTCATCCATGGTTCGGATGGTTTGCCATTTTTGCGGCAGTCGTTGCTCTAAGTTTGACATTGATTAATGAAAAGCGGACGAAACAAGGGCTAGAAGCGTCTAACCGTCATTATCAATCGTCACAATCGTTTATTCAAGCAAGTTTACGCAATTCCGAGATTATCGAAGCGATGGGGATGCATGCCAATGTTCGTCGTCGCTGGTACAGTCGCTATATCTCCTTTTTGAATGAGCAGTCGCATGCGAGTGATGAAGCAGGGTTATGGTCGAATATGTCTAAAACCGTGCGGATGCTGATGCAATCGTTGGTTTTAGGTCTTGGGGGATATTTGGCTATTAAGGGTGAACTAAGCCCAGGAATGATGATTGCCGGATCGATCATAATGGGACGGGCTCTCGCGCCGATCGATTTGATGACCAGTACATGGAAACAGTTTACTACCGCGCGGATATCCTATCAGCGATTGGGTGAATTGTTGGCAGAGTTTCCTGAAGCTTCTGCTCCGACACCGCTTCCAACACCGAAAGGATTTATTGATTTGGAAGGGATTATTGTCATCCCTCCTGGGGCAAAAGTCCCATCGCTTCGTGGGGTTAGTATGTCGATAAAAGCGGGTGAGACAGTGGGGGTTATCGGACCGAGTGCGGCCGGTAAATCATCATTGGCCCGTGCGATGCTGGGTGTGTGGCCGTGTGTGAATGGAAAAGTGCGAATCGACGGTGCAGAAATCAGCCATTATGACCGTGCTGTATTGGGAAGCCATATAGGATATTTGCCTCAGGACGTCGAACTGTTTGACGGTACGATCAGCGAAAATATTTCCCGCTATGAAGATCCGAAACCTGAAATGGTTGTTGAAGCAGCCCAGGTTGCAGGGGTGCACGAGATGATTTTGCAACTTCCTCAAGGATACGATACACCGATTGGACCGGGTGGGATTGCTCTCTCGGGTGGTCAACGTCAGCGGATTGGATTGGCAAGAGCGATTTACAATTATCCGACAATCGTGGTTCTCGACGAACCGAATTCAAATCTCGATGATGTTGGAGAGCGGGCATTGGTTGGGGTGATAGCAGAACTTAAAAAACGGATGACAACGGTCGTTCTTATCACTCATCGTCCGGCAATTTTAGGTATTACGGATAAAATCGCCTTTATGCGCGATGGGCAGCTTTATCTTTATGGAGCACGTGATGAAGTCCTAGCGGCACTCGCGCCACAACCGCAACCGATTCAAGAACAGCAAGGAGCGCAGTCGTGAGCCAAACAGAACACGCACAACTCGTTACACCAGAAGAAGTTCCTACCCCGCAGACAGATGATGGACAGTACCGTCGTCTTGGATTTATTGTCCTTGGATTGTTCGTAGGTGTATTTGGAATATGGGGTGCTTTTGCCCCGCTAAACAGCAGTGTACACGCTTCCGGAAAGGTAACGGTTGCTTCCAGTAATCGAGTGGTTCAACATCTGGAGGGTGGGATTGTAAAAGCCATTTTGGTCAAAGATGGGGACAGCGTAAAAGCCAATCAAGAGCTGGTTGAGTTAGATGATACGCAAGCAAATACCCAATTGCAAATTGTTGAGTCACAATTTTATGAAAATCTTGGGCTTGAATCTCGGTTGATCGCTGAGCGCGACGGTAGAAGTTCTATCGTATTTAGTCCTGATATGAGTAAGATGGCCGTTTCAAGCGCCCGTTCGACCATTATGGATGCACAGCAGCGAGAATTTAACGCAAGAGCACAGCAACTAATCGATGAGAAGAGAGTTTTATCGGAGCGGATTGAGCAGTTGCGTAATCAAATCGAAGGTTTGGATGCAACCATCGCGAGTAAGTCAACCCTTTCTCGTTCGTATGATGACGAAATAAAAGAGTGGGAAGTGCTGTATCAGCAGCAGTTAATCGATAAAATGAGACTCCGTGATATTAAGCGTGAAAAAGTACGAACCGACGGTGATATTGCTAATTCAAAAGCGGAAGTTGCACGTGCAAAAGCGCAGATCAGTGAAATACAGGCACAGATGATCGCGCAAAAGCAAAATTTTACCAAAGAGGTTGTTGGCGAACTGAGTGATGTACAAGCGAAACTCTCAGATAATCGTGCCCGTCTTTATGCTCTCCAAGATGCACGGGATCGAACGAAAATCACGGCACCGGTAGCAGGGATAATTGCCAATTTGCAAATTCATACCATAGGGGGAGTAACACCTCCAGGTAAGCCGATACTCGAAATCGTTCCCGAAGGGGAACCTTTGATTATTGAGGGAAAAGTGACAGCAACCGATATCGCTAATATTCGAGTCGGACTTAAAACTGAGGTTCGATTTCCTGGATTTGCCCATATTAAATCACTTAATGCTGTGATGGGAGAAGTGATGCAAATTGCTCCTGATGCGATGATGGATGAAGCGACAAAGACGCCGTATTATCCGATAAAAATTCGGGTAACGCCTGAAGGGCAAAAAGAACTTGAACGAAACCATTTGACAATACAACCGGGTGTTCCTGCTGATATCATGATTGTAGTAGCCAGCCGAACCTTTTTGGATTATATGATCCAGCCATTCAAATTTATGTTCACTAAGGCATTTAATGAGCAGTAGCCTTCGGGTTGCCGTAATCCACGATTGGCTCACTGCTATGGGAGGGGCTGAATATACCCTCCAGCAGTTGTTAGCGCTTTACCCTCAAGCCGATATTTTCACCATTGTTGATATCCTCCCGCAAAAAGATCGCGGATGGCTTGATGGACATCGAATTATCACCTCTCCTTTACAAAAAATTCCATTTTTAGCAAAACGATATCGCCATATGATATGGATGATGCCGTTTTGGATAGAGCAATTTGATCTTGAGGAATACGATCTTATCATTTCAGATTCCCATGCTGTTGCAAAAGGGGTCATTGTCCATCCTGACCAAAAACATTTAGCCTATATCTATTCACCCATGCGATATGCATGGGATTTGAGTTATGAGCATGATCGCATAGGGGTTTTGGGAAGCGGATTCAAACGCTTTTTCTTACGTCATTGGTTTTATAGATTTCGCTTATGGGATGCTGCCTCTTCGCTTCGTCCGGATAGGATAGTGGCTATCTCCGATTTTATCCGAAAGCGTATTCGTAAATCATGGGGGCGTGATGCGAGTATTGTTTATCCTCCTGTGGATGTTGAAAAGTGCCCTTTTGAAGCCGAAAAGGAAGATTATTATATTACGGTATCAAGACTTGTACCCTACAAACGAGTCGATTTGATTATAGATGCGTTTCGAGATATGCCAGAAAAAAAGCTAGTGGTGATCGGAGATGGTCCTATGTATAAAGAACTTTCTAACACTGCGCCTGAGAATGTGAGCGTTACCGGTTATCTTGGACGCAGTGCTATGTTGCAAAAAGTATCCAAAGCCAAAGCCTTTATATTTATGCCCAAAGAAGATTTTGGCATAGCACCCCTTGAAGCACAGGGGTGTGGAACGCCCGTAATCGCCTATGGTTACGGAGGAGCGGCGGAGACGGTAAGGGGATTGGATCAAGAAAATCCGACAGGAGTTTTTGTAGAACGGCAAAATGTTGAGTCATTGATAGATGCAATCGAACGGTTTGAATCCAATAACGAGCAATTTATTCCTAAAAATTGTAGAGAGTGGGCAATGAATTTTTCTCAAAGTCGTTTTCAAGAAAATTTTTTACATAATGTCGAAAGACTGATGAAGGATAAGGTGTGAAGCTATTTTATAGTGTTGTATCAATGGTAGCATGTGGAATTATCGGATGGAGTGCAGAGCCGCTTATGTTGAGTACAGCATACGATATGGCACTCAAAAATGAGCCTCATTTACGCTCTTTAACGCTTAAGACGGAAGCAACAAAAGAGTCTACCCGACAAAGCAAATCTCGTTTGCATCCACAACTTCAAGGAAGTTTATCCTTTGGGCGGTATGAATATGCTGGCCCTTATCTTAACAAACCGATTAAAGAGAGCTACAGTAGTTATTCCGTAACAGCTTCTCAGCCTTTGTATCATCCGGAGTTATGGAGCGGAATAGATGAATCTAAAGCGCGTGAGATGGCGGCGCAATACGAACTTAAATCCGAAGCCCAAAAACTTGGCTTGGATGTTGCAAAAGCGTATTTTGAACTTTTAAAGACGCAGAGTAATATTGAATTGTACAAATCTCAAAAAGAGTATTATGAAATAAAATACAAACAGCTTGAGGAGATGTTGAAATTTGGTTTGAGCAATCGCATAGACCTATTAGAGGCAAAAGTGCACAGTGACAAAGCATCATCTGAGTGGCTGACGGAACAAAAGCGATTGAATGTGGCAAAACTTCATTTGGAACATTTGATTAAAGAGCCGGTAGGGGAACTGCCTTGTTTTGATTTTACCGGTGTTGATGCGGATGAATTGTTTAACGAGCGCCCAATGTGGGAGAGTAAACTTGAAAATAATCCAGCGCTAAAAGCATCACTTGCATCAAAAGAAATGGCAATGCATGAGATTGCTGTTCGAAAATACGCCCATTACCCAAAAGTCGACTTGAGTCTTAATCGTAAAGAGACATATACTCAAGATTATTATTCGCATAAATACGATAATCAAGCCATCGTACAAATGTCAATTCCTCTTTATGAGGGCGGTTATACTCAGTCACGAGTACGCGAAGGAATGATATTGCTTGATGCGGCACAAGAAGAAGTTGACTACAATCGTTTAGATTCTAAATTAAAGTTTGAAGAGCAATGGGCGCAATGGCAGTTAAATGTAGAAACACTGCAAGTGCTTAAAGAATCTGAGACATCAGCTGAGTTGTATGTAGAGTCGATTGAGAAAGCGAATAAGGTTGGATTGAAAAGTCTAGTGGATCTTTTGGAAGCAAAAGCAAAGTTATATGAAGTTAAACGCGATACAATCAATGCTGGATATGAATTGGTCAACAATTATTTAAGTTTACTGGATGTCAGCGGGGAGCTAAACAGTGAAAATATGGCAATATTAGAAAAAATGGCAATACATCAGGGAGATAAATAATGACACCGGTAGTTGCTGTTGTATTGTCAGGTGGATCAGGAACCCGTTTGTGGCCACTCTCTCGCAAGTCTTATCCCAAACAATTTTTGAACCTCTATGGTGAGGGTACAATGTTTCAGCAAACATTAAAACGCTTAAACGGCATTAAAGGGCTTGCAGAAATTGTTATCGTTGCCAATGAAGAACATCGTTTTATTGTTGCCGAACAAATGCGCCAATGTGAAATAAAAGGGCGGATTTTACTTGAACCGTTCGGAAAAAATACGGCTCCGGCAATTGCATTGGCAGCACTGGATGTACTGAAACGTCATGATGATGCCCACCTTTTAATCTTATCTTCAGATCATGCGATTGAATCTGTCGATATATTTCTACAAGCCGTTGACTCAGCAATTCCTTTAAGTGATGAAGATTTTTTGGTCACATTCGGGGTAGTTCCATCTCATCCTGAGACAGGGTACGGATATATTCGTACGGCAGAGGCTATCAGTAACAAAAATGGCTATTGTGTTGGAGAGTTTATCGAAAAGCCGCAGAAGGCGGCGGCTGAACAGATGCTAAAGCAGGGTGGTTATTATTGGAATAGTGGCATGTTTATGTTCAAAGCAGCTACTATTCTGGGAGAACTACAACATTATGGGATTGATATTTACAATGCCTGTAATCAAGTGGTATCTTCTGAGCAAAATGATCTTGATTTTATTCGATTTGATGCAGAACAATTTGACCGTATCCCTTCTGAATCGATTGATTATGCCGTGATGGAACATTCACAAAAAGTAGCAATGGTTCCTTATTCTGGCATATGGAGTGATATAGGATCGTGGGATGCACTTTGGGAAATTTCTGAACAGGATCCATCCGGTAATGTTTTAAGCGGTAACGTCTTGGCGCTTAATACACGTAATTCTTATATTCGTAGTACGTCTAAGCGTGTTGCAGTTACAGGTGTGGAAGAACTGATTATTGTTGTAACGGATGATGCTGTTTTGGTAGCGAACAAATCACAGTCCCAGCAAGTAAAAGAATTAGTGGCATCTCTTAAAGAGTGTGATATTGATATTGTGGAAAAACATCAAGAAGTACATCGACCATGGGGATTTTATACTACTTTGGACAAAGCCGATCGATTTCAAGTAAAGCGAATAGTGGTAAAGCCTGGAGAACAACTTTCATTTCAAATGCATTACCATCGTGCTGAACACTGGATTGTTGTTCAAGGAACAGCAACGGTCCTCTTGGGGGAAGGGAAGCATATTTTAACAGAAAATCAGTCGATTCATATTCCTCTTGGAATGAAACATTCACTGCAGAATCCTGGGAAAATACCTCTTGAGGTTATTGAGGTACAATCAGGAACGTATCTAGAAGAAGATGATATCGTCAGATTCAAAGATGAATATGGGCGAATATAAACTAAAAGAATAGTTCGTTAACAGAACAATATTGTGCTAGAAGTAGAACCTGCTTTCTACTTCAAATTTCTGCTACAATCTCTAAAACACAACCTATCGGAAATGACATGCCAACGACACTGATCCTCACAATGGTGGGACTTTTATTTTTACTGATTATTTTGGTCTTTATTTATGTGTGGATTGCCCGTACTCGCAAAAGTGAACCCGCTGCAATAGAGGCGATTGAGACATTCGAGTCGCTGAGTGCAGTTATCAAGAATCGTACCTCCAGCACTCAAGCTCTTCATCATGCCATAGAGGTGATTTTAGCCCGTTTTGGCTCGATAACACCGCAGAGTGTTAGAGCGTATCGGGATTTAATCGAAGCCCTTTGCGTCCATCCTCATACCGATTCAAAACTTATTTTACATTTTGAAAAAACACTCCGAACCCGGAATCCGCAGTTTGAACACGATATAGAGCATGCGCTTGCGCTCGGACTTGCTACCAGAGGGTGATTTAGCGGATTTTATACTCGATTGGGACACTTATACGAACGCTTTTTGAGGGTTTTGGAAACAAGGCTGCCGTCGATTCGATCAACTCGCGCGCTGCATCATCAAGCATCTCGAAATCAGAGCTTTTGGTAATCGTTATTCCACTCACATCGCCTGAGGGAGAGAGGGCGAAGGTGACGACAACGGTCCCTTGCTGTCTAAGACGCAGGGCATTTCTAGGGTATTTGAGACGCTCTGAGAGGAGAGAACGGATCCGTCCCAAGTTTTCTTCTTCGTAGGAAGCTTGTACATTGACAGGCGGAGGTGGCGGAGGAGCAGGAGGTACTTTTACCACGGTCGGTTCGGCTACGGGAATTTTGGCAACTGCTGGGCTGGGCGCTTGTACGATCGTAGGAGCCTGTACCGGTTTGGCGAGGAGGGGCGTTGGTTTCGGTAATACGTTAGACGTTTTGATCGGTGTGGGTATCTGCGGAGTTTTAACGGGGGTAGGCGGTATGGGTTTGGATGGTGCACTCGGTTGAGAGATGCTCGATCTGCTCATCGGTGTTTGCAGCAACACGGCAATACGGATTTTTTCCGGTTCCGGCATTTTGCGTACGGTGCTGAACGCTCCCCAGGCAACTATAAAAAGGAGTGCATGGAGTGTGAGTGAGACAATAAGAGGTTTGGATGATTTCACACGAATCGACAAAGATTAAAGCTTAACTTCGACTTTTGAACTCGCACGTAATGATTCGGTCATTTTTGTCATTTGCGCTTTGAATTTTTCCATCTTCAAAAACTGTGTAATCTCCCGTTTTGCTTCATCATAAGAGACTTTTTTCGTCCCTTGTTTCATTTTGTCTTGATTGGCATCGTAAAATGCCTTGGTTTCTTTGTCGCTGACGGTGATTTTTGATACTTGCTGTTTCATCCACATATCTACGGCAAGGTCATCTTTAAGTGCTGCATAGGCAAGTTGGAATTGAGGCGTGTTTTGGATACCGCTTTGAGCCACTTGTGCTTTGATAAGGCTTTGATTGATGAGTTGATCGACGATTTGGCGTTTCATTTTCGGATCAAGTTTTTCAAAGCTCATGCCGGGAATCGCTTTGGACATAAAAAGGTTGGCATCGGTTGCTGTGATCGCTTTTCCATTAACGATAGCAAGGGTAGCCGGAGCGGCAAAAGTGAGTGTTGTAGCTGTTAGTAAAATCAGTGGCAAGTGTTTTAGCATGAAGATTCCTCAATAATAATTAGATGTTATTGTAACGAAAAAAACGCATTATCGGTAAATGAATGGGGGTGATTGCTTTTGTCTATCGTTTTGACTACAATGGAGGCATGAATATGGTGAGCAATGATCCTTTAGCACAAGCCGTAGCGGAGCACGCATTGGCCCTTTATCATAAGGGGCAGTATGAGGAGGTTTTACGCGGTATTGATACGATTCTGACGGAAGCGCTGAGTGCACCTTTGCTGGGTGTTGCCGCTTCATGTGCATACGCGATAGAACGGTATGATACGGCAGAATCTTATTGGCGCAGAGCTATAGCTATGCAAAAGGATTATATTGATGGATACAATGATCTTGGAATAGCGCTCAAAGAGCTCAAACGTTTTGATGAAGCGGAATCGGTATTTGCTCAGGCGTTGGAACTTGATCCTAATAATGCAGAACTCTACAATAATCTTGCCAATGTATTCAAAGAAGTCTCTGCTTTGGAAAAAGCTGAAGAGGCTTATAAAAAAGCGATTACCCTAAATCCGGAATATACCGATGCGTATCGCAATTTGGGAATGCTCCTCAAATCCCTCAGCCGTTTATCCGAGGCTGAAGATGTCTATAGACATACACTGCGCCTTAAGCCGGATTGCGCACGAACGCAAGCTAATCTGGGATTTTTATTGCTGGAAACAGGGCGATATAAAGAGGGGTGGCCGTTGTATGAAACACGTTATGACCCACAGATAAATGCAACGTTTCCTATCCCCTCCGTCTCGTTTCCTCAATGGAAGGGTGAACCTTTAGAGGGGAAATCGTTATTGATTGTAGCGGAACAGGGATATGGAGATGAGATCCAATTTGTCCGTTATATAGCGGTTCTTAAACGACAAGGGGTATCTCGGATAACGCTTCTGTGTAAATCGCCGCTGCAAAGGCTTTTTTCAACACTGTATGATACAGACGAGGTGATCACATCTATTGAAACCGCAGGGGAACATGATTATTGGAGTTTTCTCCTAAGCATCCCGTTACACGTAGGGACAACTTTAGAAAATATTCCCGCTTCTTTGCCGTATTTATATCCTCTTCCGAAAGAGAATACAAACACCATGCCGGAAAATATATTTAGGGTTGGCTTGGTATGGAAAGGTTCTTCCGCACACGAAAATGATGCCAACCGTTCCTTGCCAAGCCTTGCGATATTAGCCCCGTTATGGAGAGTTTCAGGGGTTACTTTTATAAGTTTGCAAAAAAGTGATGTCGGAGCGGAAATAGATTCATTTTCGCCTGAGTTGCCCATCATCGATATGGGGGATACTATTGAAGATTTCGCGGATACGTCAGCGCTTATTAATCAGCTGGATTTAGTTATCTGTGTTGATACTGCTATTGCCCATTTATGTGGTGCACTTGGGAAATCGTGCTGGATACTTTTGCCTTTTATCGGAACGGATTGGAGATGGTTGAGAGGGAGGAGTGATTCTCCGTGGTATCCCAAGGTAATGCGTCTTTTTAGACAAACAAGGCCTGATTGCTGGGATGAAACAATCGATGATGTTGCGATGGCATTATTGGATGAGGTTAAAAAAGGTCGGGTATAAATTTTTAGGCTATTAAAGAAAGCTTGTAAATTGGACAGTTATAGATGGTGGACCCTAGCTCTACCAACAAGTCCCTATTTTACGAAGCTAAAGCGATGTGCTGTGAAGTGATACCCCTATAAGTACCCCTAAAAAGCAATGCTTATACGCTCGCTCTACCTAACTATTTTATAACCTCTAGTATAGTATAAATGTCTAAAAAAAATGTCTAAGAATGTCTAGAAAAGTAACTTTTAGACATTGATTATAGTCTTAGTCAAACTTAACGACTAAACTCTTACTATGGAGAGAGCCTTTTTCAAATTTGAGAAGTGAACCTAATTTTATGGTGAATGTCTAAAAAAATGTCTAAGAATGTCTAAAAAATTAACTTTTAGACATTTTCCATTCTTTTCCTTCATTGACTATTTTCCCCCCAAGACGGAGGGTTTGAAGGTTATTTTTAATTTTATTTTTCTTTTGTTGATCGTCTAAAATACTGGGAAGCTTGTCTAAAAGAACTTTTTCAAAATCTGATTTTTTCCCTTTTTTATATATTTGGAGATAATCTAATATTACTTTTTGACAATAATCATCATCGATGCCACGCATTTTTATATATTCATCTTTTTGATCGGTTTGTTTGGCTACTTGTGATGAAAGGTGATAGTTAGGTTTTCGCCCCTCAATAAGTCCTTTATCACGAAGATATTTAAGGCTCTCATCTGTGCTAGGTAGATGTTTAACGACACGATCCAGTACGATAACATCATGCAAGCTAAGTTCGGGATTCATAGCCAAAAGTTTTGCGTACCGCTCATCTAAGATTTGACCGAAAATCGTTACTTCTACTCGGGTGGGTTCGATTTTATAGTTTGGCATAGGGAAAAATCGTTGTCGAAGTTTGGAGTAAATACGCTTAATACCACTGCCTATAGTATCGATCATATTAATCTCAACCATTGCCTGACATAAAAACGGGTTACGATACAGTTCAGGCGGTGCGTCACGCTCTATGACATTTTCAACATTTTCAGGGATGAAGCTTCCGACATTTGAAAATACGAGCTTATCAGGGAACTCGACTACGTTGATACGACCACCCATTTCATAGTCTTGGTGAGCGATACAGTTGTGCAGGGCTTCGTAAATGATCCATGGATCGTATTTGTCTATCTCATCGGGAAAAAGCTTGCTGTCTGCCATGTAGCGATATTTGTAATTTCGGATTTTTGCATGAACTTTTTGTGCGCTGACAAGCAACGGTAATCCGAAATGCTCATACCCTTGCTCGATTCCGTCGCGGTCTTTGAGCACCCATGTGATGCGTGGAACAGCGGGGGAGAGTAAATGCACTACGTCCGATTTGCCCAATAGCAAAAGGGTACTATTAGTGATTTTGCTATCAAGTGTGAGTTTGGCTTTATTGAGAAATGTTCTATCGTCCCATTGTGCGACTTCTTCGGAAAGGTTGGGATGCTTGGTGATGTATTCCGCTCTCGCCAAACGGATCGCTTCGGGGTCAAGATTGTCTAGTGTCGCACCCTCACAGATATGTGCTGACCAATCCTCCACTTTTCCTAGTGGTTCCCCCAAAATAGAAGCTTCTCGTTCGGGTCTGAGTTCGATGAGGCTGTCACCGCTTCGTTGCCATGCCTTGTTATGAGCGTATACGGGCTTACGTGGCAGATGTTTGGGGATATGGATGATCCAAACTGTCTGTTGCGTGTCGGTTGTCGTGAGAGCCTCTACAGATAGCCCCTCACTGCTGAGATTTGGGCAAACCCCTAGTAATCTATGCGGGAGTGTTTCGGGTGTGTAGTCGTGGAAATTTCCGATACCTACAATGTCGAGTGTACCATCTTTGACACCGATAACGATATGCCCACCGTTCATGTTTGCGATAGCTGAAACATACGTGGCTAAATCTTCGCCCTTTGCACCCGAAATACTATGTTTGAGATTTTTAAACTCTTTCCACTCGCATGATTCGTTTTCTTTTGGATAGTGGGATTTAAGATAGGTTTGTAATTCAGTTGCAATCATGCGCTAGACTTCCTTTCTCCAAATAGTTGCTCATTGATGTAACCTCTTCACATTTTATACACCCAATCTTTTTATTAATATGAGCATACGGTGATATCACGAAATTGCCATCATGTCTTTTGCATCTGATTACAAGTATATTTTTTTCATCAGTATAGCCACTTTGAGAGTAATCATAAAGATCACCATGTATCGCTTGCGCTCTTGCGATAAAATTTAATGTGGATGCACTGCGTTTTGCTTGTTCCTTTTTGGCTTTCCTCTCCACTTTTATCGCTTCTTCTTGGGAAGTAATCGGTCGGATGATGATTTGCTTACCCTCCGTAGTGGATACTTCTTTAAATCCCCTAATGGTAATTAGTACAATAGAATTGCTCTTTTTACTAAAAATAGCGGTTGCACCGCCCTTGTAAATTTTATATTTACCATCATCAAGCGTTTTGAAGTCGAAGTAATCATCAAGCATTTTCATAATCACTAAAAGCTCTTGATCACTTTTTGGTGTGTGATTCACCCGTCGTTGTTTGGCATGATTCGTGAAGTGATACTTCAATAATATTTTTCCAATCTATATAAGATCATAAAACTCTTAATTGAATTTTATCTTATTTTATAATTGACAGTGTGTCGAAAAAAGAGTACACTTTTATCAAACCATCGTTTGGATAAATATATGCCGATTATAAAAACCGATAAAGAGACGATTCTCAAAGACTCCATAGCTCTCTTCAAACTTCACGGCTATCACAACACAACGATGGCAAAGATCGGTGAAGCGTGCGGACTGATCAAGGGGAGTATCTACCACTATTTCAAAAGCAAAGAAGAGCTTGGGTTAGAGTCGCTTCGATATATTCACCGCTATTTCGAAGAGCATATTTTCTCCATCTCATACCGTAGTGACCTAAGCGACCGTGAAAAAATTGCCCTCTTCGTTCAAAAAACCGATGAATATTTTCTCAACAGTGCCGGAGGGTGTTTGCTCGGCAATCTCGCACTCGAAGCTTCGCATGATCTACCGTTGTTTAAAGAGGAGATTCTCGCTTACTTCGACAACTGGGAGAGAGCAGTAAGTCACATCATGGAAAATCGCTATGGAGCTGATAAGGCGCGAGAAATTGCCGTCGAATCGGTCGCATCGGTTCAAGGGGCTATCATGATGATGAATCTCTATAACGATTCAACCCTTTATCTGAAAATCGAGAAAAAATTGATCGCTTTGCTCGATTAGTTTTTTTTCATCACTTTATCAAACAACCGTTTGTTTTGTAAATATACAAGGAGGATTCTAAAATGCAAAACCAATACTCAAGGGAGCTATTATGAGAAGCTATTTTCAAAAGTTCAGAGGAGAACATGCACCGCTTGCCGCCAAAGCCAATATCAAAGAGATTGCATTCGCATGGGGCGGAGGATTTATTGCTATTGCGTTGATTGGGTTTTTAACTCAATCACTAGAGTATCCGCTCATACTCGGCTCATTCGGTGCCTCATGCGTACTGTTGTTCGGATTTCCGAAAAGCCCGTTTTCCCAACCGCGCAATGTCATTGCAGGTCATTTTCTCTCAACGTTGATCGGCTTGATTTTCTTTCATCTCATCGGCGATATGTGGTGGAGTATGGCGTTAGCTCTCGCTACCGCTCTCGCCGTGATGCTCGCTACCAATACCGTCCATCCACCCGCAGGGTCTAATCCCATCATCGTTTTTCTGTTGGGTGCCCCGTGGACGTTTTTGATCACACCGACGCTGATCGGAGCTGTGATATTGGTTATCGTGGCACTGTTTTATCTCAATCTCAAAAAATCGTTGGTGTATCCGTCGTATTGGGTTTGAATTCTATATTACTTTTTCATCGCCATCATCAAAAATCCGGTAAATCCGGCATTATTCTGACCTATCATAGGATTCATTTGTAATTTCATCTCTTTTAGTATTTGTGTATACCTCATATAAAATTCATAGGTCGGTTTAGGCTTATATTCTAAACCATTTATCTCGAAAAACTTGATAATATCCTTGGTAGTGGTCGGTTTGATAAAAAACTCTTTATCCCGTGCATAATAATAGGGAATCAACGTCACAATCGACCATTTTGCGAGCTTGTAGATACTGAGTACATCGACGAGTATTCTAAACCCTTTCTCTTGATTAGC
>NZ_JBAZJF010000006.1:0-146414 GCF_041651515.1 Sulfuricurvum sp. | reverse complement strand
TCGGTTTGATAAAAAACTCTTTATCCCGTGCATAATAATAGGGAATCAACGTCACAATCGACCATTTTGCGAGCTTGTAGATACTGAGTACATCGACGAGTATTCTAAACCCTTTCTCTTGATTAGCATGCAAAAGTTCATATAATCCGATGGCTAGCATATCTTGCTGTTCCATACTCATCGCTTTCACCATATCCCGAACTTTTGGTTTTTCAAAAAGGGAAATCAAAGAGGATTTTGAGACGATCTTAGCAAAACTTTCCCCTATCTCTTCAGTACGTGAAAATTTTTCATGTGCAAATAGTTCTCTTACGCTTTCGCCTATTTTTGACATATTGTGCCGTTTGATGATAGAGAGCAGTGCTTCATCCTCGAACCCTTTGGGATAAAACGTTAGGAAACTTGCCTCAGTTTCTTTGAGTTTTTGCAGATTCATCTTTTTCTTCTCCCTATATTTCTATTCCAAATCAAGGTTCATAAACCGTTGCCAAATTTCATTCGGTTCCCATTCAGGAAGCATTGCCTTTTGCGCTTCAATAGCACTAAGACCTCGTGAATAAAGTAAATAATGATACAAAAAAGCTGATACTCTGTAGTTTTTTACACAATGTACCCAAATCTTTTTATCTGAAAAAGTCTCCATTATTTTAATGAATGACTGCAAATGAAAAAGTTCAGGTGCATCAAACGGAACTGGAATATGAATATAAATCATGTTGTTGGAGGTGATATTACATGCACAAACAATGAAATAGCAAAGCCAAACAAAACTAGCGAAGAAAAAATATTGAGGTATATTGACGCATTTTGCGAAATTTTATGCTTCGATCGATGTATTAAATAAGGCATAATTGTTATCCATAGACCAATAGAACTCATCGTTCCTAATATCGTCAAACCAATATTTAAATCACTATTTGCAACATATCCTGCGATGCTAAACCAAAAAATGATTGTCATTGGGTTAAATAGCGTCAACACTAACCCCTCTACGTATATCTTGAAAAGTTTTTTGGCATGAATATTATGTATTTGTGATTCTATCATACTCGCTCTATTTTTATAAACACTGTATGCAAGATAAATTAAAAATAAGCTTCCAAAAGTGCCTACTACTCTCAAAAAAATGTGGTTCTCAATCAGCCCTGTTATTCCATTCAAAATTAAAAAAAGATATAGTATGTCAACGCTCATGGCCCCAAGTCCAAGGACAACACCTGCTTTGTAACTTTTTAAAGCATTATTCATTATCAAGATGTTTATAGGTCCTAATGGAGTAGCAGCACCAAGCCCAAGTAAAAAACCTTCACTAAACGATTTTAACATTCCTCGTATACAAATGGATCACTCATTTTCACTCCCAAAAATTTATATTATGATCGTATCAAAGTTTTATTAACCCGATAAACAGATTTATTACAATAATTTTATTATGAACTTGCAAATATTTTAATCTGTGCCATAGCTTCTCCTATCTTTTTATCTTCAACATATACTCTGCTCTCTTTTGAAACTCAAATCCAACTTTAACTGTCTCGCCGCCAAATTTTTCTGCAATCTGATAAGCAAACGGACTAAGATTATAGGGTTCATCCACACGGGAATTTTTATAATCGACCAGTGGAAAAATACGCACCTCATTTCCGATTCGCAACATCTCAGTGATTGAGGCTTCATGAAATGCCAAGTCCAATCTATCATCATAGACGAATAACAGATGCGAACTCAGCACCAAATCAAAGCTATTATCAGCATACGGCAATTTCGGAAGTTCAGCGAACCAATAGTCCCTTGTGTTGTAATCGGCACAAAAGGCTTCTAATGCCCCTACTCGATGTTCTTTATGTCTCTCTATCGAGCAATAAAAGTCAAAATTATTATCCGCCATCCAGCTCGTATCGGCATAGATTTTCTCGATACTTTTCTCCCCTTGCGCACGCAACGCATCACGATCATAACAGTACAAAATATCGCACCCTTGTGCCGCTATTCCTTTGCTCTTTGCTTCAGCTATAAATGAACTCGCCCCGCTTGGGCAGTCCAAAACTCTCATATTTTTCATCGTCTCGGCATTCAAATCGAAAAATGCCATATATTCCTCAAAGGTACGACCCGTAATGAGGAAATCGTCTAATTGCAACGACATAGGTATCCTTATGGTGTGTGGTAATAAATGTTATGGGTTAGGTTAAAAAGAAAGTATTATGGCAGAAGCCAAAAGAGAGTAACTCGGACAAGAGGGGTATTGTCGATAGTGCGATAATATGTCATCTGCTCTCCTTTGTATAGTTGTGAAAGTGTAGCGAAAAAAAGTATACTTTACTATAGTATACTAAAATATACTAACAATATATAAAGAAACTAATGGCTATAGTTTCAGAATGATAAAACTAAATGGCAACACTTACCAATTCTCAGCAGAAATCTTTTTCGAAATGTTTAATGATCGGCTTAAACTGATGATTATTTGGTATCTTAGCAACGGTACGATGCGTTTTAAAGAATTATCCAAATTCTTGCAACCAATCACCAACAAAACGTTATCAGCAAAACTAAAACAACTCGAAGAGCTACATCTAATAGAACGTGAAGTATTTGCCGAAGTCCCTCCGAGGGTTGAATATACACTTAGCCCTCACGGGCAACAGCTTAAACCCGTCATTGATGAAGTCATTGCGTGGTCTCAACACTATGCCAAAACTTTCGGACAAACTATAAACGAGGAATAAACATGTTTAATATTACTAGTATCTACCCCTATACAGAGGGAAGCCGCTTTGATTTTGACTACTATTTGAAAAAGCATATGCCATTCTCAATTGAATGTCTCTCAAAAGCAGAAGGTTTTCATAGTGTCAGTGTTGAAAGAGGTATCGCATTAGAAGAGGCAAATATTCCTTGTTCCTATGTAGCGATGTGTCACTATTATTTCGATACGGTCGAACACTTTATTGCTGCGTTTATGCCATACGCACAGGAGCTTCAAGGTGATATTCAAAATTATACGGATATCCAACCGATTATTCAGATCAATGAAGTCGCTATTGCCTTTTCATCTGAGCCAATGCAATGAACGTATTTGAAGCTTTAATATCGCGTAAATCAGTCAGAGCCTTTTTGAATAAAGCCGTCGAAAAAGAAAAAATCGAAACGATTTTGAATACTGCTAAACATTCCCCATCCGGTGTTAATATACAACCGTGGTTAGTTTACGTCGTTAGCGGAAAGACGAAAAGTAAAATCGAAACCAAAATTATCGATGCCTTTGAAAACGGTGAAAAAGCTAATATGGATTACGCATACTATCCTATGCAGTGGAATGAACCTTATAAGTGCAGACGAAAAGAAACGGGGCTCTTAATGTATCAAACCCTCAAGATTGCAAAAGACGACAAAGAGAAGCAAAAAGAGCAATGGAAAGCCAATTATAGAGCTTTCGACGCACCAGTCGTAGTGTATTTTTTTATTGACTCATCTTTAGAAAAAGGCTCTTGGCTGGATTATGGGATGTTTTTACAATCAATAATGCTTGCCGCAACAGAATTGGGTTTAGGAAGCTGTACGCAAGCTGCATTAGCCGAATACCCAGATATTGTCAGAAAAGAATTAAACGTCAGGGAAGATAAAATTCTCCTTTGCGGAATGGCACTGGGTTATGAAGATGCAAATGCAGCTATCAATAGCTACCGTACTGAGCGTATCACTTTGGAAGAATTTACAAAGTTTTATGATTAATGTATGTCGATCAAAACATTAATTCTTCAATATAAAAATATTTAAAATAGGAAAAATATCCATGAAAAATTACATTGAAAATAAAACCGTTTTGATTACGGGAGCCAGTTCGGGTATTGGTGAAAGGCTAGCTAATGATTTAGCGACGATGGGGTTAAATCTCATTTTAATTGCCAGAGATATTGACAGGTTAACCGAACTGAAAGCGAAGTTGTCTCACATAGGTAACACCAATGTAGAGATTTATAAAATGGATGTTTGCAATAGAGAGGAGGTTGAAAAAATCATTTCAGACATTACCCGAAAACATACCGTTGATATCTTGATAAACAATGCCGGACTCGCATTAGGAATAGAAAAAATAGAAGAAGGAAATCTCGATAATTGGGACTCGATGATAGATACCAACGTCAAAGGGTTACTCTATGTCTCACGCTATATTATTCCGCAAATGAAAAATCTGGATACGGCTCATATTGTTAATATCGGTTCCGTTGCCGGAAAAACAGCCTATCCTGGAGGTAATGTTTACTGTGCGACAAAAGCCGCCGTGCACTCGATCAGTGAGGCAATGAATGCAGATTTGTATGGTACAAATGTAAAAGTAACGGCAATCGCCCCCGGTGCCGTACACACAAATTTTTCAAATATTAGGTTTAACGGAGACGATAAAAAGGTAAATGGTGTTTATGCCGGATATGAGCCTTTACTCGCTGAGGATATATCAAGCGTCATTGTAAATGTGCTCAATACCCCTAAGCATGTCAATATTCAGTACTTGGATATTATGCCGACGGCGCAAAGAAACCCTTATTTATTATATAGGATTTAAGCCCTTCTCAATACAGCACTTGCGCCTACACTAATCATCTCGTCAAACTCAATTTCATATCCGTTATTGAGTACGAGATTTTTAGTGATACTGAGCCCCAAACCTAACCCACTTTTTTGACGATTTCGGCTTGTATCAACAGTGCTATAGGGTTCAAACAAGCGGGAGAAAAACAGTGGATCGATTCCACACCCTGTATCTTCAATAATGATTTTCTCATCGTCTATGCGAATCGTTATCACACCGCAAGAGGTGAATTTGGCACTGTTATGGAGCAGATTCATTAATACTTTTTTCAAATCCATCCGATTAAACTCGATAATAACTTCACGAGGTAGGTCAATATTCCAACGTGTATCAGCAGAGAGCACAATCAGCGGTAAAATCTCATGAACAACGTCATAGATAACAACCTGCTCACGTTCACGGTTCGGATTCATCGAAGAAAGATACACCAACACATCACTCGTGAGATCATCGATATAGCCACATTCTGATCCCATTTTATCCACGATTTTCGGTAAATCTTCGGGAAAAATCAAGCCGTCTCGTATCTCTTCGAGATAGCCGTTTATAATCATAAGCGGTGTTTTAATATCATGTGCCAGTGAGAGGGTCATATTTGATATGGTCTCATTGTGTTTCTGTAGGGACTCGATCAGTTCCGATAAGCGTTCAGAGAGGAGTGTAATGGAGCGATGGATTCGCTCAACATCGGCGATACGTTCCTGTGGCTCAATCGAGACAAAATTACCGTAAGCAATCTGATCCAATCGGTAGCGTATCCCCTCAAATTTACCGAAAAAATATTTCCCTACTCCATAGCTGATAAGAGCGATAACTGGCAATGCCGCCACAACGACCAACGAAATTTTAGAAAACATCTTCATCCCAATCGGCTCACCGATGATCAGGTAGGTCATAAAGGCACTGAAGAGTGCGATTAAAAGTCCCGCGAGAGAATATACGAGGATTAGAAGAGATTTAAAACTCATGGATGGTGTACCCCAATGAGCGTTCGGTATGGATAATCGGCTGTGAGGTGATAGAGGCTATTTTTTTACGAAGGTTGTAAATATGCGTATCGATTCCCCGTGCATCTATCTCTCCCATATCATTATCATAAATCGCCTGAGCTAACTGATCACGGGAGACAATATTTTTGGGTCTGAGCAAAAGTGTTGCAAAAATAAGATATTCGCTCGGAGTCAGTGCCAGAACTTCCCCTTCGATCTCTATTTTTTTACCTGCTTTATCATGAGTGATGGAACGCAATACGGTGATATGATGGTTGATCATCTCGTAGCGTCGTTTGATCAGCGTATCGATTTTCGCAATCAGTTCACGTGGAGAGAACGGTTTAGGGATAAAATCATCGGCTCCTAGTTCATACCCTTTGAGTTTGTTCTCTTCATTCCCCAGTGCACTGACAATAATGATCAGAGTCTCTTTAGACTTTCGGCGTAACTGAGTACATACTTCATAACCGTCGATAAGGGGGATCATAATATCAATCACCGCAATATCAAATACCTCGCGCGTAACTAGAGCTAACGCCTCTTTGCCGTCTTGGGCAATCATTACCTCATAACGCTCAGGATCGATACGGTTACAAATGAGACGGACGATTTCCTCTTCATCTTCGACGATTAAAATCGTGTTTTTCATCGTTTAAAAGGTCTCTTGATACCCGCTAAAGAGGTAATCGTTCCCACTAACAGCACTATGACAGGCAACACACTCCGCAGAGCCGTTCGCGTACGGTACATAAGTGTCTCCTTTTTTCACAAATCGGGCATATCCCCAGTGATCGCCGTTTTCATTATAGCGTTTTGAATCTTTTACCATATACTCAACCCTCTGAATTTTATCGGCTTCAAGAGCATCCGCAAATGCCCCCATCGGTTTGACACTCCATCCGATTTTGACGATTTTGCTCCCCTCAGGAAGGGGCATTCTCTTGGATTTCAATGCTTTATATGCGATGGGATTTGCCAGCACATAGCGTAGTTCGTTTTTATCGGTACGCCAGTGGGTTGCTACGATTTTATACTCTTGATAACCCTCGATCATTTTAAACGAAAGACCGTTATCGGGCATTTTTATGTCGGGAAGCGAAGCCGCTAGTAAAAGAGAGGAAAAGCTCAAAGCTGTTGTGAAAGTAATAAGTCGTAAAAACATGGAAGCTCCTTGGTTCATTTTCACCATCATAGAGTCTCTTTCTCAAGATTGGATGAAGATAGTTCTAGAGCTAAAAATACATAACAGTTTTTTATCAACTGAAAGCTTCCATATTATGGACAGAGACGTTTCGCTCTTCTATGTGTTTGATACCACTCTTTTGGTAAAATCATTCCTTAACAATTTTATTCTAAATTACAAATGGGGGTAAATTTTCAAATTCAACATAAAGATTTTCTATTTCAGATAAGTCTTCCATAAGGCTTTTATCTCCCATTTTGTATGCCAAATACTCTGGAAAACCATATTTTCCCTTAAAAATTTGTCTTTGGGGTATTAAGATCCAAACACAGCCATTTGGAAATTCACTAGTCAAAGTATTATTAAATTTATTAAACTCATCTGTAATGGTTAAAATTATTGGATTTTTATTGCCCGATATATAGAGTAGCAACAATAATTTATTGTCTATTGGAAATAAAACAATAGTATGCCCACCCTTCCAAGCTATAATTTCAGACACCTGTTTTAATGGATTATTTTGATCTGAAAAAAAACTAGACATTTGATGCTGATAATTTTCCAATTTAGTGTGATCTTCTTCCCAAATAACTTTTCTTAGCATTTGAGCGTAACTAGACCTATAATAATCGTCCCCAAATAAATTACATCCAAGTGCTAATGCAACTTTTGATAAAAATCTTATCTCAAATCCAAGCTGAATAACAATCTGATTTTTTTGTTCGTCATTAGCAATTGCTAAAATATTTTTAATTATTTCATTTTCTTTATCACTCGCTACATCCAATAAATCATTTTCATTTTGAATATTTATATTTACACTGTATCGTTTTGCATATTTGAAATGTTCTTTGAAAGAGAAAAGTAACTTTTTTATCCAAACCAAATTATTCGTTGAAGAAACAAGATATGCTTCGCCTGCTCGCCTTTTATCCTTTTGACCTATTGGATTGCCTCCAGCAAAAGCATTAAATTTATCTGAATAATTATTGTGAAAATGATATACACGCCCACCCCCTTGCCATAGCCAATAATCACAATATGTATATTCGGGATGCTTAATGTGTTCATTTAGCCCCAAATAAATAAACGGTATCGTATATTTAGGATTCTCTAAATCGATGTAGCCTAAAAAATCCATTGATGTTGAATTTTTAATAAAAAAATTCTTTAGAAAGAGTCCATCAGCACCCAGTCCTAATTTATTATTACATTCTCTACATACATTTCTAGTTTTAAAAAAATTATCCGTTATTACCTTCCCACCTAAAGCAGAAGGAAAAATATGTTCTAATGAAAATTCTATACTATCTTTTAGTGTGTTGCAATAAATACATTTATAATTACTGTCACTCATTTATGACCCTTAGATTTTTTTAATTTTATTATCTCTATGTGTTTTTAGGGCTAGGAAGCAGTAAAAACAACTTCACAATACACAACAAATTATGTACATCGATTAAAAGTTATTATAGCGCATGAGCCTAATTTAAAATGATTTTTTGTATTTATTACTCATACTTTTCATGTATCAATCTCAAAAAACTGACAGATATCGACATCAAGAGCGATGGAGATTTGATAGAGTTGTTGGATATTGAAGTGCTTGCGTTTGCCAATTTCTGCAAGTGATATGATAGTTGTGGTGCTATGTCCTATCTCGTGCGATAAGTCCAACTGCGTGAACCCTTTTTCTTCCCGATATTTCTTAACATTTTGCCCGATTTTGAAATGCAGTTCTTCGATAGGGAGTGTTTTTCGAGACGACATACAAGTAACTTCCCACTGGACTTTAGATTGTTCTAAGTTTATAGCAGTTACTATCATCAATCAACTTCCTATAGGACTTACAATGAAAGTGTCATGTATTTATTTCGCGGGTATTTTATTTCTTTTAACAGGGTGCGGCGAAGAAGCTAAAACGATAGAGTATTATGAAACTCACATCGATGAAGCTAAAGCGATGAAAGAAGAGTGCAAGATCAAAGAAAAAAATGGAGCTTTTGACGGTCAAAATCCATTAGCGGCTACGGGCGAATTATTGAGTTGTCAAAACGCAATGCACGTGGTAATGAGAATTAAGCACCGTCCGACACTTGGCGACGAACCAGTACAAAAAACGTGGTAATTGAAAAATGTTAG
Organism: Sulfuricurvum sp.; assembly: GCF_041651515.1. Lineage (GTDB taxonomy): Bacteria > Campylobacterota > Campylobacteria > Campylobacterales > Sulfurimonadaceae > Sulfuricurvum. Next base: position 137,503 of record NZ_JBAZJF010000006.1, on the reverse strand, counting down.
CTTTTTTAGGTGGTGGATTATTTGCGTATTTTATAGTAAGCGCAATTTTTCTAATTTCTTTATACGCTATAGTGTTTGTCATTTTAGTAGTGCTTGATCTCTACGCTTGGCTTATCAAATCTACAAAAAAGGCTAAATAGTGAAAAAACCTTCTATTGCACGTAATCAACTTCCTACATTTCTGAAAACCTATAGTCAAATACAAAACTATTTACAGCTCCCGATTGATTTACTTCAAAAAGTGGGGGATGATGAGCAAGCATCTGTTTTGATTGGGATGCAAAAAAATTATACCAATAAAATTTTTGATTACCTTCGTGAAAATAACTTGCAAGAAATAAAAATAAATGTCAGTTCAACCACACAAAGAACTTACTCTCTTACCCGTTAAATGATGTCCATCAACTCACCTGCGTCGTTACGAATATCCTTCATAAGTTTTTCGATTTCATTTACCAGTGCGTCAATATCTTTATAAGTGCGTTCACCACTAAAATCATCTTTGTACTCTCCATTACGCATTAGCCACATCTTGAATAATCCGCCAACCTTACCCAAATCACCATTGACTCTTAAAAGAGCCGTTACCGCTTGTCTATCAACCATACTTTTGACGGGATAATTCATTGCTAAATTTCTTAAATAGGTGGAAGTATTTAGGCTATGGGATTGGGCTTTATCATTGATAATTTTATACTCATTTGCATTGACTTTTATAGTGATTGTTTTTAATCTTTTGGTGTCAATATCAAGAAGTTTACGCTTTGACATTTCTATTCCTTTTTACCGTTGAGCAACATAGTTGCGAATAAGTGTCAGGATGTAAAGTTTACTGTTTCGTTTACGAAAAAGTACAACCTTTACCTATCTTGCCATCTCTTTGTTGTGTATTATTCCTGATTACCGCTTACTCTTTTTAAAAAGAGCTCTTTCGGTGTTAATTTAGCTCAAAATAGGTGCTTTTTAACTTGAATTGGTAAGGGATAATCACTGATTGTTCCTTATTATGATTGATTATAGTGTATTATTCCTTACTTTGTTAAAATTTGGGGATAAAATGGCTTTACGAAAAGGTGACGCACAAATTGAGTTCTTTGCAATGCTCCCGATAATGAGAGATATGTACGAAAAAAAAGGAATTGTTGTTGCAAAAAGAATGTACGAGATTTTAAAAAATGAGGGTAGGATTTCTATGGGGTATATGCAATTCTCAACCCATTTTAAAAGAAATTTAAAACCTCAAAAAGAGCAATTTGAGACGGCAAAAAAAGAACCTAAAAAGACTCAAAAAAATGTTGAAGATTTGACCGTTCCCGAAATAATAAAATTGGTTGAAGAGGGTAAATTATCCAATGAAACAATTACGGAATTAGTGGATAGTGGCAAAATTGAGGATTGGGATTTACCACGCAATCACAAACTCTATATGCCAAGGAGAAGAAAAGATCCAATCATCAAACCTTGGGTTCATGACGCTGGTGTCCCGATAGGTGGGAGAATTATGAATTCTGATGGAACGGTTACAATTCGAGAAAAATAAATATTAAAAAATAGCCGTAAAAAGTGCAGAAACAGCCCTAGAAACATTTTTTAGCAAAATTACGAGGAAATCTCCAGATTAGATGTGAAAATAGCGTGTAGAGTCTGTGAGAGTCAAAACGAGGAGGAATAGAGCGATGATAGAATTTTTGATTGTTGGAATTTTGTTCGTTATTTTTGTCATCGTAAACCCGTCGTTTAGAAAAGCTGTTGAGGACTTCTTCTAAAGCTTCGTTCCAAAAAATCAAGATATTAGCTCTTCTTGATTTATTCCTTCAATAAAATCGAAAATATTATCGTAGCCGTTTTCTCGCATAAAAGCATGAAGTTTCTCTCCCTCTTCCCGTTTTTTCCGATGAGCTACGATCCACGGTTTTTCATGGACTGTATTCATACGAACCAGTCGAGCGCGAATATTGTTAATCGTCCGTCCTTTTCCTGAGAGGACTTCTTGAATCAGTGTATTTCGATATTTTTCAAAGTCCCCGCCCAACTCTATAGCCATCTTCTCAACCTCTTGGATCACAATTTCCCGCGCCAATCCATCGATGTGTTCGGGTAGTTTTTCATAGGGATCAACCGTTGTAACGATCTCATAATTTATCCCCCTATCTTCCTCCGAAGAAGATGAAGTATTTTTAAGAGTTGAGTATTGTTTAGAGTTAGTATTTATATGTGTCATAGTTTTACCGCTACGGTTAGAACCCGCAACGGTTTTTTGCCGACACGGTAAATTTTTCTCATACCTATCCTCTAAATCTCGATGATCGTGGCTTTTGCTAGGAAAGATAGAGAAAATTTTTGCACCAAATGTTCCATCGGATGATCGTTCTTGCCCCACATCATCAATCCACCCCGCTTTATGTAACTCGACCACAATTTTACGGAGTGTCGGGGTAGATATTTGGAGAGCTTTTGCAATATCTCGCATATAAAATTCCCATGAATCAGGTTTGACCGCTAAATAGCAAAACAAGGCGCGTGCGGTCGCCGAAAGTGTCCGATCTTCTATGAGCGCATTGGGGATTTGTGAAAACTCGCTTTTTAGATGATTTCGCAGATAGTTTTTAGCCATTGTATACCCCCAAAGAAAGAGCGATATAATGTCTCATGCTGATTGTACACGGCTCAATACAAACGCATTAAGCTCCGTTTTTGACCACACAGTAACCCTCTCGGAAAGTTTGATCGCTTTGAGCTTTCCTTGTTTTGTATAAAGCCAAATAGTCGATGTGCCGACACCTAAATATTCTGCCGCCTGTTTGTCTCGTAGATATTCCATGTGTAACCTTTAACTATAGATTACTTAGCGCTAAGTTGATGGGAATTATTGCTTATTGAAGGAAAAGTAGAAATGATGCGAAATCTACACTTGGCAACTACTGAAGTGCTGATTTCGTTTAAATAATTTTTAAGCTTCTTGAATTCCTGACAAAAACTCGTCAAATTCACTCCCCATTATTCGTTCTGCAAGGGCAAGAAGATCGTCATAGGTTGTGGTGCTCATTTTTTTATACTTGACGTTATTGTTACAATATTCCTCAATTTCTATTTCGGAACATCCAGTATTATCTGCGATATATTGTTTTCGTGCTACCTCTCGTTGAATACTATGCCAATAGGAGTTAATCTCTCTTTTAGCATATTCTTTACCCTCTCCAAGCCGTACACAATCATAAATAAATAACGCGTCTGCAAAACGATAGGCGAAAGGCTTGTTAGCATTAACTTTGAAAATATTATATTCTTCTATTGTCTTGTATATTTTCAATTTTCTCGGCGGCTCAACCCCAAGGGCTTCATCTAAAGGTTTCATATGATGAATATCATTTTGAAATGCATCGAATATTGCATCAACTAGAAGATATGCTTCTTCTCTTGGCTTTGTTGGATCAATAGCCATTAACATATTAGCATTCCAATTTGAAGATCTTTTTTTAGGTCGGATCATAGGCATATTAAAGGATTTTTTATTCAAATTAAAATTTTTACCGTATAGTTTTTCTAGGAGTTCAAGCATAGGTTCAAGCTTGTATTGCTTTGGCGGGTCAAAAGCAGGATATGTTTGATTGAACCCATCAGGGTCTATCACTGAAAGTTCGCCATTGTGGGTTATATCGCATACATCACCAGCACCAATATCATGTAATATATCAGCTAATGGGTATTCTACGCAAAAGTATTGATTAAACTGATAGATACTGTCCTTTTCCATTGCCTCATACAAACCAAATTTGTCTCCAGCTCGACTTTCCTTTTCGAAATTTCTGAATAGTTGCCTATTATCAATTATCTCAAAAATACTTGAACGAACACTAGTGTATTGACGCATCATTCGTTCTTCTATAAGTTCATAAATTAATTGACTATCATCAATTACTGTTTTTTTATTTTTTCTTTTACTATCAAAATAAATTTGTGTTGCATTACATCGCTCTTCAAACATGAGGTAAATAACTGCATTGCGCTTTAAGCGTCTTTTCTTCATTTCATCCCCTTGGTTGTGTCCAAAAAGTCTGCCCACCATTGTAAAAGTTCTCGCATTTGCTCAGTGTAATCGGCTTTGTGGGTATAGGCTCTGACGGCTTGATTGGCTTCTTGATGGTCGAGCACTTTTTCCATTACCTCAAAACTAGCCCCGTGCTCCCGTGCGTAAGTTTCACATAGTGACCGATAAGTACCTCTAAAACTATGAATCGTTTGCTTACGACCATTAATTTCATCATTAAATCCCATTGAGCGCAATGCTTTATTTGGGCTTTCTTTATCCATGTGTACCAATGGTTTGCTGATACCATGAAACACCCATTCCCCCCAACCCGTAAGCTCCTTGATTTCTTGCAAGATAGCTATTGCTTGACGAGGAAGTGGCAATATAAAATCAGGTAGCTTTTTATCTTTTACTTTCATTTTTGATCGCGGTATCGTGAGGGTGGCTTTGTCTAAATCGATGTATGACCATTTTAATTCAGATAAGTTTTCGGCACGTAATGGAATGATTGATGTGAATCGTAAAGCGTTGCGGATAATAATACCGCTATAGCTGTCTAGCGCGCGCAACAATTCCCCTAATATTTTTTCATCGGTAATTTTTGCATAGTGATTTTTTACTTGCTTTTTTAAGGCATCTTTTTTGCTGATATTGGTGGTGATGTTGAATGAAGCGTGTCCGTGACTGATTGCATAAAGCCATAAGCGGTTACAGTCGGTGAAGAGGCGACGTGCGGTTTCTGCCGCTGTTTTTTCTTTTTCGTTTATAATGCGTAACAGTTCGCCATGAGTGATTGAGCCGATATGTTTTGAGGAGACAATGACGTGCTGTTTGTCATATTCGCATAGGTAAGGGAAAATATCACGCTCAAATGCCCGACGACGTTTTGTCATTGTTGTTTCATCATTAGTAAGCGTATCTAACCAACCGTACGTTATAAGGTGGAATTGACCGCTTTTTAGAGCTTCATTTTCAATTTTTTGAACTTCAATATTGGTTTTGATTTCTTTGCGCTCTGCTGATGGATCTATCCCCTTGGCTATATCTTTTTTATGTTCATCTCGTTTGGCTCGTGCTTCGAGTAGCGAAGTGGTAGGATAGGTTCCTAGTGAAAGCAATTTTTCTTTACCCTCAAAGTTGTATTTGAGTCGCCATAATTTACCGCCGTTTGTTTTGACCAACATAAACAGCCCTCCACCATCAAAAAGCTTGTAGTCTTTGTCGGTTGGTTTTGCCTTTTTAATCTCGGTATCGGTTAGGGGTATTGCTTTGCGTGCCATAGGGGTATCCTCTGATTTTAGGGGTATCTTTTTAGAGGAATATGTACCCCTAAAGCAATGTACCCCCAATCGTACCCCTAAAAATCTTAATTGTTATTGAACTGGCTTAATGGGTGCTAGAGGCTAAAAGGTGGTAAATGTGCCTATTTTGTGTGGTTTTATGAGTGTTTATTGAAGGTTATTAGAGGGGGTTAAAACGTACCGTGGTGGACCCTATCGGGATCGAACCGACGACCTCTTCGCTGCCAGCGAAGCGCTCTCCCAGCTGAGCTAAGGGCCCTTTTTCGTTAGAAATAGAGATCGAGATTATACGGTGTGCGCTCTTAAATGTCAATGCGAACAAAAGCAGTAAAGTTTTACAGCATCGTGCCGATATAGAGAACATGAAAAAGTTAGCCCTAATTTTACTATGCGGTGTCGCAAGCATGGCGTTGAGCGCGGAAGAATATACGATCCAAACGATCAGTGCTCTCAAAGAGAGCTCGATTACTCCCGCTTTTGAACAAAAGATCAAAAAGACCGGAATCCCTTATATTAAAAAAACAGAGGGTGATCGCCATGTTGTGCTATTGGGCAAATACAATAAAACTGCCGAGACGAAGCATGATGTTAAAAAAGTAAGAACCATGGTAACACATGATGCGTTTGTCCGGCCGATGGATAGAGCTACTGTAGCTACGGCAGGGAAGCCTGAGGTGCATGTAGAAGCGGTTTCTCATACTGCTCAGACTACTCCGGTTGTTGCCCCAGCTACGGCTCCTATAGCCGTAGCAACAACGCCTACTGTAGCATCTGTTGCCGCAACGGTAGAGAAAAAAGAAGAGTGTGCACCGCATCTAACTGCTGCACCGAGTGAAACGGTCGTTATTTACGATCGTAATGCCATGCGGAAGAATGATATTTCTGAGGCCATTGAATTTTATAAAACGTCACCGTATCACTCTTTTCGACCGGTAGCCTTACAGCGTTAAGGTTGACGTTCGGTCGCACTGTAGAGACAGTCGAGGTCGATATGGTGTATCTTTTTTGCTTCCGCATGAAGCGATTCGAGCAATTCTGCCGCATTTTCTCCATTCGATGGATAGCATACTGCTGCAGAGGGAATCGGAGTCGCGAACACCTCTTCAATCATCCGTTTAACAATTCCGGTACCAAACCGATCGGTGTAAGGCATGACAAAAAAGTAGTATTGCTCATAATGGATGATCGAATCCGAAGTGCGTAATAAACTTGGAAGGTTTGTGTCAATCGAGGATTGGCTTGTTCCGGAAAAATCACAAAACAAAATGGTAAAACTTTCTGAACGGTTTTCATCGAGTCGATTTGAAATCCCGATATTAAGCTCTATCAATGATGAAAAATTATAAAACGAAAACATCACCCCTGCCATTTTGACTCCTCAAAAAAAATGTCTATGTAGTATAGCGTTAATTTTGTCAAACTAATACGTATTTAAAATATGGAAGAGTAGACTGCTTAAAATGAAGAGGAGTAGCTTGTTATGGTGACTGATCAGATTAAAAGTCTTCCCCCCCTTCCTAGTTCAATCTTGCGTATTCAGGAATTGTGCATGATGGATGAGGTTGAGATGACAGATCTTATTCAAGTGATTGAATCCGATCCGATGCTTACTGCGGATATTTTAAAATCGGTTAATTCACCGTTGTATGGAATGAGTAAGGAGATAACTTCTGTTCGCCAAGCGGTCATGCTTTTTGGGATTTTGATGGTGCGTGGATTTGCGGCAGCTACCAGTATTAAAAAAACGGTTTCAAGTGATTTGAGTCCGTATGCAATAACGATTGATCGCTTAAGTGAAACATCAATACTCCAATCAGCGCTTGTCCGAGAATGGTATGGTGCTGTTGACAAGACAATGGTTCCCTTGTTGGCAAGTGGAGCGTTTTTGATGGAGCTGGGCAAACTGGTTACGTCGCAAAACTTGATTTCTTCGGGAGAATCGGAACGGTTTCGCTCAGAAGTAGAGCAGGGTGGTTCAATTATTGAGCTTGAAAAGTTGTACCTTGGAATGAGCAGTTATGATACTGCGGCATTGATGTTTGAACATTGGAATTTTGAACCGGGATTGGTGGAAATGCTGCGAAATATTTCGGAGACATCAATACACCCTTATGGGCAGGTCTTGTATGTGCTGCAAGAAGCAATCTCTGTGCGAGAGGGGCTGAGTGAGAAATCACTTCGCAGTGCTATAGACGCTTCCGAGAGGATGGGGCTTGATTCCAAGGCTTTGGAAGATGCTCTGCAGAGCGTGAAAGCTACCTCTAATCTGTAAATGCTACAGCGGAAGATCGAAGAAATACGCTAATCCGTAATAGACACTGTACAAACCGTATATGAGGATTGCCAAGGCAGCGATTCGGTTCATCGTTTGGCGAAAGGCGATCTCTTTGAAAAAGCTAACCGATTGACCGAGGGCTAAGAGTGTCGGAACGGTAGCGAGACCAAACGCCGCCATAATGAGCCCTCCATTGAGTATGGATGCCGAAGCGGCCGCTTTAGCGGCAAAGAAGAAAACGAATCCGCAGGGAAAAAAGCCGTTCATTACTCCAAGGGCAAAGAAACTCCCGATGCTTTTACTCTTGATAAGGCGGGAAAAGAGAGTTTTAAAGAGTGAAAAATTGGAGAAAGAGTGTTCCAGTGCGTGAAGTAAGGATGAGAGTCCGAACATCCCCAGTGCGGTGATGATCATCAATATCCCCGCCAGAATAAATAAAGCTCCGTGGAATTGCATATTGATTAAAAACAGCGAACCGATGGCACCGAAAACCATCCCTAAAATGATGTAGGAGCTGACGCGACCGATATTGTAAGCACCGTGGCGGATAAATTGTGCGCTACGGCTCATACTGGAGTCTATTTTCGTGGAGCTATAGGCAACGATAAACCCGCCGCACATACCGATACAGTGACCAAAACTACCTGCAAATGCGATGGTGATTATCGCCCACCATTCAATCGTACCCATACGGCTCCTTAACACTCTTTTAACAAAGATATGAAACAATAGCATGAAATCATTTAAAAGGGTTCGTCAATGAAAAAAGTTTTACTTGTCATGGTGGCATTGGTATCGTTTGCAAGTGCCGATCAACTTGTTAATCTAAAAATTGAGGGGATGATGTGTCCGGCATGCGTTAAAAATGTCAAAGGATCGCTCAATGATGTCAAAGGGGTTAAAGAATCCACGATTTATCTCAAAGAGGGGAAAGCGGAAGTGAAAGCCGCTGAGGGCACAAAAGCCGAAGCAATGTGCGATGCTGTTAAAAAAGCGGGTTACGGCTGTGCTGTAAGCAAATAGATTAAATAAAATACTTAGCTGCATCTTTGCGGCTAAGGTCACAGACGGTTGTAATTTTTTCTTCTCCGATATTGAGCGTTTGCTCCCCTGCAAAATCCTGCTTGCAATACGCCAATACAAGTTTGGCCGCCAATGTTTTGTCACTATCACTCGCATTTGCGGAAATGAGTGAATGGGGACCGAAGAGATCGGTATCGATATGAATATATTTATGATTTTCTATCCCCTCCAAAACGGCATTATCGTCCGCGTCTCGTCCGATGATCAGTTTCGCCCCCTCAGGAAGACGAAGCTGGCGACCGTATTTTAGGGTTGGGATATCAGCGACTTCGAACGTATCGTGAGCGATAAAATCTCGAATTTTTCGGGAAAAATGCTCATCCGTGAGGAGACATCCCCCTCCCGGTGCTTCGTAATCTTTGAGCTCAAACTTCTGTGCAAGTTCCATCTGCCGGTCACGGTTGCGTCCGACGATGTTTTCGAGTTTGTCACGATCTATCCACCCTTCCAATTCGGCAATAGTCGGTTCCAGCGATTGTGCGCTCAGAGGACGCAATAGCAGCCCGCCGCAGTTGCTGAGGTTAAGCACTTTATCGAGCGATTCGCGATTTTGGCTCATCGGGCGTTGCCCCAATACTTCGCCGCTGATCAGAAAGCTCGCCCCCCACTCTTCCATAAGGCGTTTGGCGACTTCGAACATTTTGGCGTGGCAGTCGATGCAGGGGTTGAAGTTTTTGCCGTAACCGTATTTCGGTGAGAACAGTACCTCTTGGATGTACTCGTCCCGGATATCGACACTTCGAAACTCTGCGCCCACTTGCGCACACATATTTTTCATATGGGTAAGACGGTCTTTGGTGGAGCCGAATCCTGTATTGATGTTACAGGCGATGACCTCGATCCCCTGATCGATGATAAGTTTCATAGCGAGCGTGGAGTCGAGTCCGCCGCTAAAGAGCGCGATGGCTTTCATAGAATAGTCCTTTTAAGTAAGCGGTACTAATTCGCCTTTTCTAAGGCGTGCTATCTTGTCACGCATTTGACGAATTAAATACGATTTTTGTTCGAATGATACCGTATTTTGAGCATTGATTTTTTTGAGTTCTCGGGTGTAGTGGTGCTCTAAAAAGGTTAAAAGGGCTTTTTTGATCCCTTCGTCCCCTTCAAATATTCGTATAGCATTATTCATCATCAGTGCATTAAGGCGGGGGTTATTGCGTTCCCCGCGAATAGCGGCTTCAAATTCGAGTGCATGATGCCGAAACATAGCCGAATCGATAAAATCGAGGAGCGAATTGATGATGTGATTGTGTTCTAAAATGGTTTTGATAAACCCAAGCTCTTCCGTATCTTCATTGGTGGAGAACGAAATGGGTTTGGACTGTGTACTCTGGGTATGACCAATACGGATAAGTGCGGGAGAGACCCCTAGTTTGGAAGCGATATAGGGGCGATACTCTTCTTGAAGCAACGGAGAGAGCGATTTTAAAAAGGCGATACTTTCATGCAGCGCCGTTTCTTTGGCTTTCGGATCTTGCAGATCGTAAGCGCTAATCATTTCCGTGATGACAAATTCGATAAACGCAATTGGTCGGTGCAGAAGGGTGTTCAGCTCTTCTATAAGCCCCTCTTTGATCATATCGGCAGGGTCTTTTCCCCCTTCAAAAAGTATTACTCCGCCGTCAAATCCTGAGGTGCTGAGAAGTTTTGCCGCCTTGAACGCAGCGGCACGTCCCGCTTTGTCTCCGTCATACGCGACAAAAACTTTGGGTTCCCCCTTGCGCAGCAGCGGAAGATGTTCAGCGGTAAGTGCCGTTCCCAAGGTAGCGACGGCATGAGTGAATCCCGCCTGATGGAGCATCACGACATCCAAATACCCCTCGGTAACGATGATCTCTCGACGGCGATAGATTGCCTCACGGGCGAGATGGTAGGCATAGAGGAGGCGCGATTTGTTAAAAATGGCACTTTGGGACGAATTGACGTACTTTGCCTGATGTCCCGTGATGGTGCGTCCTCCGAATCCGACGATGGCACCGCTCGTGGAATGGATCGGAAAGGTAATTCGCTCAATAAAGCGGGCGAAGAGTCGTCCTTCCTCCCCTCTTCCAATAGCCCCTTGTTCAATCGCATCGGCGGAAGAGAGGCGGTGTTGTTCCAAAAAGCGGAGCGTTTCAGGTGACGTGGGTGCGTACCCTATTCCGAACCGTTCAATACTGGACGCATAAATACCCCGATCGTGCAGATAGTTCATCGCATCGCGTTTTTCCTCGAGAAGCTTTTGATACCAATCATTGAGGGTTTCGAGGAGATTGGAGCGTTTTTTTGGTTGAGCGTTATCGGTGTAATGGAGGACAAAATTGACCGATCCTGCGAGCTTCTCAATCGCTTCGGGGTAACTGAGTTTTTCGTATTCCATGACGAAGTTAATAGAATCACCTCCCGCCCCGCATCCGAAACAGTGGTACTTTTGACGGCTTGGATTAACGGTGAAGCTGGGAGATTTCTCATCGTGAAACGGGCAGGGGGCTTTGAAGCTGCTTCCTGCACGCTTTAGCTCAATGTAGGAGCCTACGACATCGACAATGTCAAGTCTGGCTTTTAGAGCCTCGATGGAGTCTTGGGTAATCATAAAGACATTTTATCTAATGTGTCTTGAATTGTCCCAATTGAGCATCAAGCGCATTTGCCGAAGAGGCGATTGCCTGGACGATGGCGGAGAGTTTCTGCATTGAGGTATCGTTTGCTGCCGTTATCGATCCCAGAGTGTTAATCTGGGAAAGCATATCATGAATATGGTGTGCAATGGTATGGGAATTAGTGACACTTTGGGTAGTCAGAGCGTTGGTTTTTTCCATGGCCAAAACGGTTTGGTTGATAGTAAGATCAACCCGTTCAGATATGGTTGAAACATTGCGCATAGAATCGGTGTTTTGGTGCATTTGATCGGTAGCATCGGAGATGCTTTGGACGATAATATTGATAGTGGCATTGATCTCTACAAGGCTGTGCTGAGTTTTTTCGGCAAGTTTACGCACCTCATCCGCTACGACGGCAAATCCACGACCGTGTTCACCTGCTCTTGCCGCTTCGATGGCAGCATTGAGCGCGAGCAAATTGGTTTGATCGGCGATATCTCCGATGACAGAGAGTACCCGTTTGACTTGAGAAGCTTCACCGTTTAAGAGGTTGAGTTTTTCTTCCAATTCAGCTTCCAATTGAGTACTCTGCGAAATGGTTACAAGCAATGTAGAGAGTTCTTGACGTCCGCTGTGCAGCTGTTCCAAAGCGCCGCTCATCGTCTCTAGCGTATTGGATAAACTCTCTACCCCCTCATGGGCAATAATCTCGATCGATCGCGCTTGTTCTGAAGCGCTATGGGTGATGGTATCGCCTTGATGTGCCCGTTCTTTTACCTCTGTGCTAATGCTATCAAGATCATAAGCTGCGGAGAGATTCGCTGTCGCGATTGTTTTGGAATGGGATATTGCCTGTTCCATTTCGGCAACAAAGCGGTTTAGGCTGTTCATCATTGTACCGGTCTCATCACGGGTAAAACCGCAAAACTCTTTGGTGAGATTGAAAAGATCGGTCTTAAGATTATCGGTGAGACTTTTTACGGGGCGGGTTACTTGGGTGATGAGGAGCGTCATATTAAGGGCAGAGATAGCAATTCCGATAAGGGCGACAGTGATGTTTTTAGTTAAAAGGGTTGATAAATCAAGATGAGGTACCGCATAGAGCAAAATAGCGTTAAGCAAAACAAGTAATACAATATTTCCAAGAATCGTTGTAAAGATAGCAAGCACCATTTTTTTGCCAAAAGAGATAAAGGGATATCTTTCACTTAACGGAACAACAGTTGCCCACTCTTCGAGACGAATAACAAACAAAATGAATACCGGAATAATAAAGAGCAACAGTAAGGGCAATACCGCAAATTCAGCAAGAGCGAATCGTTCGATGGCGATAAACGATTTTCCAGACAGTACCACGGCAGGGCCTAAAAGGGTGTAGAGCATTTCTCCGATTAAAAACCAATAGGGGAGCCGTGAGATGATAGCGGCAGCTTCTTCATGATTGCGTAATGTATGCATCAGAGATTCAAGTTTGGCAAGAGTACGGCTAAATCCAATAATCATGACAGTAGTAGCTACCACCATATACAGAGCCATTGGAATTGAAAACAGTATCGAGAAAAGTTCATCAATCGTGAACAGGCGTGAAAAGAAAAGTAAAAAAATCCAAACAATGGGAGGAATCATCATTCCGACAAATACTAACCCCATCAAGGTTTTTCGTGGATGCATATATTTCCTCTTTTTAGGTATTGTTAAATAATGATAACTAACAAAGGGTTGAAAAGTACCTTAAATCTGAAAAATATGGTAGAATACGGTTTCAAAAATTTTAAATAGAAAGTAGGTGATGTGAATGCCTGGTATCGTTCTTAGACAAGATGATAACTTTGATGCTGCTTACCGCCGTTTCAAGAAACAAACAGATCGTAATCTGATTGTTACTGAAGCTCGTGCTCGTCGTAACCATGTTACAGAGACTGAAAAACGTAAACAGTTCAAAATCAGCGCTCGCAAAAAGATGTTAAAACGTTTGTATATGATGCGACGTTACGAATCTCGCCTGTAATCTCTTGCGCTTCGGCGCTTGAGTTACACCCTCTCCCCTCTCAACTTTTTCCCTTTGTAACAAAACCTTTACTAACCCTATGATAAACTTAGTGTAATAATTTCTGCACAAGGCTATTCTATGCTCTTTAGCGCACCTCTTAAAAATAATTCCAAAAAAATCATGTTGTTAGGCTCCGGTGAGCTCGGAAAAGAAGTGGCGATTGAGGCACAGCGTCTCGGGATCGAAGTGGTCGCAGTCGATCGCTATAAACATGCTCCGGCACATCTCGTCGCTAACCGTTCTCATGTGGTAAATATGCAAGACAAAGAAGCGGTCTTAAAAATAATCCGTAAAGAGAAACCCGATTATATCCTTCCAGAAATCGAAGCGATCAGTATAGAGGCTCTGTTTGCAGCAGAAGCGGAAGGGTTCTGTGTTATCCCCAATGCCGAAGCGGTCAATAAAACCATGAATCGTAAAAATATTCGTCGTTTTGCCGCCGAAGAGTTGGGACTTAAAACAAGCCGTTATCATTTCGTAAGTACCTATGAAGATATGTGTTATGCCGCGGAAGATGTCGGTTTCCCCTGCGTTATTAAACCGGTGATGAGCTCTTCAGGGCACGGACAGAGTATCGCTCACAGTCCATTTGATCTCGAACAATCATGGGAAATTGCCAAAGAGGCACGCGGCGATGCAAGCGAGCTGATTGTTGAGGAGTTTATCCGTTTTGATTATGAGATTACATTGTTAACCGCTCGCAATGGAGTGGAGACCGTATTTTGTGAGCCTATCGGACATATCCAAAAAGACGGCGATTATATTTACAGCTGGCAGCCAATGGAGATGTCCAAAAAAGCGCTTAAACGTTCTCAGAAAATAGCGAAAGCGATTACCGACGGTTTGGGCGGTAAAGGGTTGTTCGGGGTAGAGCTATTTGTAGCAGGCGATGAGGTCTATTTCAGTGAAGTGAGCCCAAGACCTCATGATACGGGGATGGTGACGCTCATCACTCAAAGCCAAAGCGAATTTGCCCTTCATGTACGTGCGGTACTTGGACTTCCTCTTGGATTTACGTTTTACGGTGACGGTGCGAGTGCGGCGTTCAAATCGACTGTTGAATCGGATGAACCGGTGATCGATGTGGCGGATGAGCTTTTTGATGATAACAGTTTTGTCCGTGTATTCGGTAAGCCTGAAGCCCATGTCGGACGTCGTATGGCGGTTGTTCTTGTATTTGATAAAGTGAAAAAAGCGATGAAAAAAGCGAAAAAATTGATTAAAAAGATTCAAGACGCATGAATATCGTAATATTGGATGCACTAACGTACGGTGATACAGCGTTAGCAGGCTTTGATGCATTGGGTGCGGTTAGCGTATACTCTACAACTTCTGTCGAAGAGACGGCGGAGCGTGTTCGTGATACAGAGGTGATTGTTACGAACAAAGTGGTGATTAACGATGCCGTGATGGAATCAGCCCCGAATCTCAAACTCATCTGTGTGGCGGCGACGGGGATGAATAATATTGATCATGAAGCGGCGGCACATCGCGGGATTACCGTCAAAAATGTGGCAGGTTATTCGACCGATGCCGTTGTTCAACATACATTTTCGATGTTGTTTTACCTGATGGGTCACAGCCGATACTATGACGAATACGTTAAAAGCGGCGAGTGGCAGCGTGAAGCGGTATTTGCCCATATCGGCCCCTCATTCAGCGAATTGCGCGGTAAGACATGGGGAATTATCGGACTGGGTGAAATCGGCCGCAGTGTGGCAAAAATCGCGTCAGCTTTCGGTGCAAATGTCTGTTATTACTCTACGTCTGGCAAGAACGAGAACAGCGATTTTGAGAAAACGACACTCAGCCGTTTGATCGAAAACAGTGATATTGTCTCCATCCACGCACCGCTTAATACATCCACTGAAAATCTGATTTCCCATTCAGAATTGCTGCAGATGAAAGACGGTGCGGTATTACTCAATCTCGGTCGCGGTGGAATTGTTGATGAGGATGCCCTTTCGGTTATCATCGATGTCAAACCGATTTTCGTCGGGCTGGATGTGTTGGTACGTGAGCCGATGAAAACACCTCACCCTCTGTTAGCGGTAAAACATCCGGAACGTCTCTATATCACTCCCCATATTGCGTGGACATCGCGTGAAGCACGAGAGCGCTTGATCGCTTCTACGATCGAAAATATTAAAACATTTGTAACAGCGTAGGCAAAATCAGCGCGATCCCCAAAAATACGACAGAGGTCGTAAACACTTCCACCGTCACGGTGCGGGGTGAGCAGTTATAGAGTGACGCAAGATTGACGTTAGCAACCGCTAGCGGGACAAGCAACTCCAAAAACAAAATTCCCTTCACGGTACTATCCATTTCTACCAATCCTAACACGAAAAATGCAATTATCGGGATCAGGATAAATTTTGTTCCATTGACCCAAGCGGTAAGCCGCAGATTGATTTCCCCCAGCTTAATACCGTAGAGATAAATTCCGAACAATACGAGTTGCATGGTCATCGAGGCGTATGCCCCCATCATCAGTGTTTTATCAACAGCGGGGCTCGGAACATATCCGATGAGGTTCAGTGCGATCGCCACCATAGCCGCCCAAAGGACGGGGAGTTTGAGGATATTGATAAGCGAATCACGGACGCTGAACTCTCCGCGTGAGTAGTAAAATACCCCGATGGTATAGACCACAAAAACATTAACGAGGTTGATGAGGGTGAGATAGGGGACACTCATCTCTCCGAATAATGCAATGCCCAGTGGGATGCCGAGGTTTCCCGTATTGCCGATCAATGCAGCCACCGTAGCGATGGAGCGCTCTTTGGGGTTATGGAAAAGAATTTTGGCGAGGGGAATCATCAGCAACAGCGCTAAGAGAGAGATCCCCAGATAAAGTGAGGGGGCAAAGAGGAGTTCGGTATCGATAGGGCGTTTAAGAAGTCCCCAAAAGGTGAGAAAAATCTGTAAAAAATAGACACTGAGCAGGGTAATCGTACGATCATCGATCTTTTCTTTAAAGGTCCATTTGGCACCGAAACCGACAGCGATAAAGAGGTAGATACCCATAATAGAGAATAAAGTTTGCATAGTTTATTTTATCCAAAAAATTAGTCAATCTTTTTGAGTGAGAGCTAACACTCCATCGGGTAAAATCGCAACAATAAGGAGTCACACTATGGCGAAAGTATTGATTATCGGCAGCGGCGGTGCAGGATTGGTGAGCGCACTGTCCGCTCGTGAGGGCGGTGCAGAGGTTATTGTCGCTTCCAAAACACTTCCCACACGTTCACAAACCTCGATGGCCCAGGGGGGGATGAACGCTGTTTTAGGAAACGAAGACACTGTTTCCGATCATATCGAAGACACTCTGCGCTCAAGTGCAGGGCTGGGAGATGAAAAACGGATCGCCTTTATGTGTGAAAAAGCTCCTGAGGCTGTACGCTGGTGTAACAGCATAGGGCTTCCGTTTAGCCGTGATGAATCGGGTGAAATCGCTCGTAGACGACTCGGCGGTGCCTCAGCTGCGCGTGCGTGTTATGCGCAAGACTATACGGGTCTTAAACTGCTCCATACCCTCTACGACCAATGCCTCAAAGCAGGGATTGAGTTTAAAAACGGCCGATTTTTACTCAACTTGATCGTGGATGAAGTTACTAACCGCGTGTTAGGGGCGACGTTTTTACATATCGAAACGGGTGAAGTAGAAGAGATCCGTGCCGATGCGGTTATCATGGCAACGGGCGGATACGGTGCATTGTATGGCAAACATTCTACGAATTCCGTTCAAGCAACGGGTGACGGTCTGGCGGCGGCGGTACGAGCCGGAGCAAAACTTGCCGACATGGAATTTATCCAATTTCATCCTACTGCCCTTAAAAACTCTTCTATCCTGATCTCCGAGAGTGCTCGCGGTGCGGGAGGGTATCTCTTAAATGCTAACTATGAACGTTTCACCAAAGAGTTGGCACCACGGGATGTGGTAGCGCGTGCAATTGGTGATGAAATGAGTGCGAATGGAGCGGTTTATCTTGATATCCGTCATTTAGGGGAGGATTTTATCAATCATGAACTTCCCCAAGAGCGTAAACTCGCTCAGATTTATGAAGGGATCGATCCCGTGCATGAACTGATTCCGATTAAACCTTCCGCCCATTACAGTATGGGCGGTATTGAAGTCAATGAAGCGTGTATGAGCAGTGTGAACGGATTGTTTGCCGTTGGTGAGTGTGCCAATCATAAAATACACGGAGCAAACCGTTTGGGCGGTAATTCACTGCTTGAGCTAGTGGTGTTTGGTCGTCACTGCGGAGCCAAAGCTGTCGAATACGGTGATCAAAATCCGACGCTTGTAAGTGATAATCCACAATTAGCCAAAGATACAAACTTCGTTCGAGGGGTGATGTATTTCACGAACCAAATTGATTTTTACCAAAAACAGGAGATGCTCGCTAATATCTTCTATAACAATGTGGGGTTAGTGCGTGATGACATGGGGCTCAAAGCGGTGTTGGGGGCAATTCGTCAGATGCAAAAAGAGTTACCGTTTATGGGGCCTCGTGATAAGTCCAAGATGTGCAATACCAATTTGGTCGAATTTATCGAGTTCGGCAATAAAATAGAGCTCTCAGAGATGATCGTCGTAAGCGCTATCAGCCGTGTCGAGAGTCGGGGTGCCCATTATCGTATCGATGCACCTGCACGAAATGATCGAATGTTCGGAGCCCACACAATTACATGGAAAGAGGATGGAGTGCTATGCGCGGATTTTATACAATAGACATGCTGGGTGATGATAAATCGTGGGCTATCGATCAAGATACGGAGAATGAAGGGTGCTGTGAAGACCCTTATGATGACGAAGAAGATGAAGAGCGGGAGTGGTGTGACTGATGGAAATAAAAATAGTACGTGGTAATGAAACACAAATCTATAACGTCGAGTTAGAAAACGTCACACTTCTTAGTGTTTTAAATCACATCAAAACCAAAATCGATCCGACTCTCACCTATTCACATGGGTGCCGCAGCGGTGTGTGTGGAAGCTGCGCTGTTCGGATAAATGGACGTGAGCAGTTGATGTGTGAATACAAACCGAATGATGGTGATGTGATTGAGCCGATCCGAAATAGCCGTGTGATTCGGGACTTGGTGGTCGATACAAGTGCAGTTGAACATTTTAACCGTGTTGCTTCTGCGTGGAGTGAAGGCTCTTCTAAGGAAAAGGTGAGTGAAGAAGAGGCAAGCCGTATAGAGACGCAAAGTGATTGTATTTTGTGCACATCGTGTTACAGTGCATGTCCTGTATATGTTGTAAACCCTGATTTTATCGGTCCGTTTGCACTGACCCGTGTGTGGCGATATGTAAATGATGTACGTGAAGAGAACAGCAATGCAAAAATAGCGAGTATACAAACCAATGGGATTTGGGACTGTACCCTCTGCGGTGAGTGTGTGACTGTTTGTCCTCAAAATATCGCCCCCAAACAAGATATTACGATGCTGCGAATGAAAAGTGCGATGATGGGATATCAAGATCCAAATGGCGCTATAGCATTTGGCGGCGGACTTGATTTTGGAACCCCGATGTTTTAACCCCTTAAAACATTAAGGTTTTAGTGTGTTATACTAAGTGTTATAAAACAGTTAGGAATTAGTATGGCATCAGAACACTCACTCGATATCTCCGCAAAAATTGATCTTCAAGCATTCAAAGATGCGATTGCCCAATCTGAAAAAGAGGCAATCGGTCGTTATGATTTCAAAGGGATTACTTATGAAATCAACTACCGTGAAAAAGAAAAACAGCTCATTCTCCTCGCTTCCAGCGATAACAAACTCGATGCGCTCAAAGATATTGTCATTGCGCGGCTTATTAAGCGGGGGCTCTCTTCCAAAGCATTGGAAGAGTTGAAAACCGAGGATGCAAGCGGGGGAGCGCGAAAAGCGACCTATAAAATCGTAGACAGCATCGAGTCCAAAGAGGCCAAAAAGATTATGGCAGAGATTAAAAATCTCAAAACCAAAGCAAGCGCTGCCATTGAAGGTGATTACATCCGCGTGAAATCCAAACAGATTGATGAACTTCAAAAGATTATGGCACACATTAAATCGCTTGAGTGGGATGCTCCTCTTGTGTTTGAAAATTTCCGCTAAATGAATTGAATAATGATGAAGCAAAAACGGTATAAAGCGATTGACAAGCGTCTGATTACAGAAGGCTCGCAAATTGACTTTAACCTTTTTTTATCGGATGAAAATAAAACGGCCATGAGTCTTTTTCTGCAAAGTGATACTGCAGTGGACGGTAATGCGAAAGTAAAGCTTCGTGAGATTGAGAAACTCTATGTCAGCGAAGAAGAAGAGGTATTATACAATGCCTATGTTGCTCGTCATTTGCAAAGTATTGCTCAAAATAGCGATATGACAATTGAACAAAAAGCTCAATTGGTTTATGCCAAAGCCTCTGAATCAATCGATGCACTCTTTAAAAACCCTGAGTCGTTGGAGTGTGTTCAAAGCTTGCAACCGGTTGTGAACAGTTTCATTGATATTATCTTGCATGACCATAGTGCTGTTGAGTCATTGATGCGTATAACAGCACATGACTACTATACGCATACCCATTCGATCAATGTCAGTATTTATACCCTAAGCCTCGGTTCTTTTTTAGGGGTTTCCGGAAAAGATTTGGAAGTTTTGGGGATGGCTGCAGTGCTTCATGATCTCGGGAAAAGTAAAGTTGATTATGAGATCATTAATAAAAACGGCAAGCTAAGCGAGGATGAGTTTAATCAAATGAAAAAACATCCGGCTATGGGGCATGAGATTGCTTTGAAGCTTGGAATCAGCGATGAACGCATCCTCACCGGGATTCGGCACCACCATGAAAAAATAGAGGGGGGCGGGTATCCAGACAACCTTAAGGGGGATCAAATTACTCAGTTCGCCCGAATTATAGGAGTGTGTGATGTTTTTGACGCTCTTTCGACTAAGCGGTCCTACAAAGATCCGATGAGTTCGTTCGAGTCGCTCCGTCTTATGAAGCAGCAAATGGTAGGGCATTTGGATATGAAAATGGTGGATGCGTTTATCAAAATGTTATTAAAGCAGGAGCAAAAGTAATGAAGAAAATGACGATTGGGGATGCGGCAGAACATTTTGGAGTATCCAAAGAGGCAATTCATAACCGAATTCGACGAGGCTCTCTCGATTGTATTGTTGAAAACGGGGTGAAATATGTCGCAGTCGCATCGGTAAAGAACACCGCAACGGCTAACATCGTGAGTGATGGTCGTTATACGCAGTACATCGAACAGGAGAATGAGCGTCTCCGTGAAAAGGTTGATGTCCTTGAAAAAGAGACGACCCGTCTGCGTGATCAGCGCGAACAGATGCTGATCGATGAGAGGGTCAAAGTTGAACAAATTTACAAAGAGCGTGATGCACAGCTTCGCAGTGTATTGCATGTAGTCGCAACAAAATTTCTTGCCCATGCCCCTATCGATGAAGTGATGGAAGAAGCTATTACGGCCGATGTGATCGAAAATGATGAATGGATAGGGCTAAAATCGTTTTTAAAACTCAAACGCTACAAAGACAAAGAGAAGAAGAAAATCAAAAGCCGATTTGAAGCGGCTGTTGAAAACGGGGACGAACGTCTTAGCGTCCGCGACGGAAAGATTTTTTTGAACCCTGCGGCATTTGGCTACTCGGATCTTTTGGCGTAGTTAGACGATTTTTTGCACGATTTAGATTATTAAAACAACTTTGACAAATGTTGAACTCACTTTTAGGGGCGAGCGGTTTTCCGCATGTTTTGCATCGGGGGACAAAGTGGCTTTGCTTGAGTGAATTTTCGATAAAACGGTTTAATTCCCCTCTGAACGAGCGCGCTTTTTCGGCGTCGATAAAAAATTCCCCCAACCGATACGACAGCCATAGATAGAGCGATATCTCTTTGATACGGTCTTCAGCCTCTTGAAGCTCTTCGGTTGTTAGGGCATAGGTACCCAACCGTTGCGGAGGGATATACGCGATGGGCTTTTTTTGCTCCAAGGCTCGAACGTACCGTTCGAAAGCGCCCATCACTAATGGCGAAGAGGTTGATAGTGGGGCGGTAGCAAGGGTATATTTGGTATGCATATCCAGATCATAACGGTCGGCGATAGCAGAGGCTTCTTGCATTGATTCAAGATTCGCAGCACGAAACGGTCCTTCAAACTTCATATTTTCAACAAAAAATTCAACGATAGCAGAGAGGGATTTCTCTTCTAAAATAGTCGAAACAAGCTGGATATGATCGAAATTTGCCATGACATTAAACGGGAGGGTGATCGGTTCGATCTCTTTGGTAAACAATGCGGTTATTGTTTTGAGTACCTCGCCGGTGAGCGCGCCCACATACCCCTTTTCGCTCATCCCGTAGCGTCCTGCACGTCCCGAAATCTGCCGCACCTCACTAACACTCAAATTACGTTGGTTTTGACCATCAAATTTATCGGCTTTGGAGAATAACAGGGTTTTAATCGGGAGATTGAGACCCATCGCAATGGCGTCAGTTGCGACTAAAATCTCGGTCTCCCCCTCACGGAAACGGCGTGCTTCTTCGCGGCGCACTTCAGGGCTGAGGTTGCCGTAAATAACACTTGTTTTGTAGGTAGCGGAGAGTTGTTGTTTGAGTCGCAGCGCATTAGAACGGGTAAATGCGATAACGGCGGTTTGCGGCTCTATCGCATTGATCGGTGTCGGAGATTTAAGCAGTTCAAGGGGATTTTTACGCTCAAACTCGATGATCTCCAACGGTTCACCCAGATACTCTGCGAGAGCCACGATCGCTTCACGGGCATTGGGTGATCCTGTCATAATAACGGTTTTGGCCGGAGCGCCGATGATGGCATTGGCCCACGCCCAGCCGCGATCACGGTCTCCGATCATTTGTACCTCATCGATAACACAGCAATCGACCTCGGTCTCAAAACTGAGCATCTCGATGGTGGAGCTGATATGCGTGGCATTTTCATCGACGAGCTGTTCTTCTCCCGTAATGAGCGATGCACTGATGCCGTGTTCACGCAGATCTTCATACCCTTCCAATGCCAAAAGACGCAGAGGCGCGAGATAATATCCCGTCCCGCCGTGTCGGAGTTGTTCCATGGCTGTGTAGGTTTTACCGCTGTTGGTGGGACCGATGTGCAAAATGAGTTTGCGTCGAAGTGAACGGGCAAGGGGGAAAAGATTTTTAAAATCTCGGATACTGCGTGCAAGAAGCTCTTGGCGCTGACGTTTGAGTAGCTCACCAGCAATACGTTGATCAAAGGCAAACAATACTCTCCGTTGAGTTTTAGCACCGATATGGATGGTGTGTTCCAAGTAGGGGAGGAGCAATTCATAGACAAGTGTTTGAAGCTTCTCTTCACTTAGGTCAAGAAGTTTTGCCCGCTCACGGCACTCCTGTACCAGGGCAGAAAGTTCCTGATAGAATAGAGTTTCTACCTCTTTGCTTTGTATTTCAACACTTTGAGTGAGGTCGAGATTCTCTTGATTCCAAATTTGCCGACTCAGTTCTGTCGCATCTAAATGCAGATGCAGTGTATAGTGTAATACTTCTGATGTGTGGGGGAGGAGAAGGGTCTTATTGACGGTAACCATCAAATCCTCTCCGCCGAGTGTCACTTGTGCCGAGGGGATATGGAGCGAAATAAGGTTTTGGAGTCGTAGGGTGTCCAGTTGAAGCGCATTATCCGAGGGGGGAGCACTTTTGAGAATACTAATGATATCGTTTTGACTGAGATAGCGGTGCGAGGTAAGAGGCAGCGCTTTTAAAAACGATTCGGTTTGGATCTGTTTGAGTCGTGTTAGCTCCAATTTGAGTTCGGTGATTTCGGGTACCAGTACCTCTAATGGCTCTTCATGAAGCCGTTTTTCATTGAGAGGAGGAGTTTTTAAGACATGGATCTTATTAAAACTCTCCTCTCCTAACACATAACGGATAGGTGCATAATATTCGAGACGGTTGTCGTAATCGATCTTTCCCTCCAACGCTTTTTCGAGCGATTCACGCTTGTGGGTATATCGGATATACTCCAATTTTGCCGCTATTTTTTCAGGGGTGATTTTACGGGTGCGGATATCAATAAACGAAGTATGTAATGCCCGACGTTCATCGGGTGTAATATCGAAGCTCTCCAGTAGTTCATCGATTTTTTCTTCCCGCTCATGCGGTTTCTCTTTGGGTTTAGGGTTAGGGTAGGTTTTCCCCTCATTTTTGAAAAAGGCTACGATCATCTCGCGATTATCGGTCTCCCCTTCCGACCACAAACGGCGGAAGTTTTTAATCAAGGTTACTTTATCGGTTGCACCGTTAAATATTCCCAGTGTATGTGCGAGGGCGATTAACGATTCTGTCGGAACCCGCTCTATCCCCTCATCAAATCCCTCATCGCCGAAAAAATGGCGGATGGATTGGTTCAGTTTGATCATTTTTTTCTTTTTCTTTGCCAAACTATACCACCCTTGCTTTCACTTGTGAACTGATTCTATCCCATGCACTCTCTTTGGCCATTTCCAAATCGTATTTGGATTGCAGATGGAGCCAAAAATCGGGAGATGTGCCGAAATAGATGGAGAGACGTAATGCAGTATCGGCAGTAATGGATCGTTTTTTATTAACGATTTCATTGATACGTCGCGGTGATACGCCGATAGCATTTGCTAATGCATTTTGGCTGAGGCTATAAGGCTCCAAGAACTCTTCTTGGAGGATTTCGCCGGGATGGATGGGTGTTATATCAAACATAATGTCCTCTTTAATGGTAGTCGATAATTTCGACATTTTCCGCATTGCCGTTGTTCCATTGAAAACAAATGCGGTATTGTTGGTTGATACGGATACTATAGGAGCCTTCACGATCCCCGATAAGTTTCTCAAGACGATTCGCAGGAGGAATTTTTAGGTCATCGATATTTTTTGCCGCATCCAACATTAGTAATTTTTTGTAGGCTCCTCGTTGGATGTCGTGAGGGAGCTTTTTAGAAAAGGTTCGGTTGAAAATCTTTTCAGACTCTTTGCAAAGAAATGTCGTTATCATAAAAAGCAGTATAGTACCTATAACGTTAAATGTAAATAAAATTATATTCTTACGTCTTGACAATAAATTTTTTGTCTGCATTTTTGACAATTTTTTTTTTGTTATGAATCCTTAGCTTATTGCAACAATTATATTGATAAACTTTCGCAAAATGATAGATAAAGGGGCGGAAATGATCGATCTAAATGTCGATGAGTGGACGCAGGAAGAGTATTTGAAAAACAGACGTGAGTTGGAAGAGCAAGGGGTCAAAGTTGTATTGATCGATACCATTTTGAACCCTATTGAAGGGACGGATATCGTGACATACAGTCCCCCTCTTTTGCGTCAGGAACCCTCAGGAAGCGTATTCGTATTTTATTGCGACACGGGCAAATCGTCCAAAGAGCGACTCAAAGAGTTTCGTACCAAATTCCCTGACCATGTGTGTATCAGTTTGCGGGGAGGGCGAGGGTATTGGCGCAAGAACTTACGGGTATAACAGAATCGTGTGAGGCGTTTCTCCAATCTATTGTGCAAGAGCGCTATTACGATGCTCATGAAGATTTGGAACCGATATGGTATCCTCGCCGTTTTGAGGATAATGATGAAGTGCGATTATGGAAAGGGTTTATTAATGCGGCGGTGAGTTTTGAACTCTTAAAGCGGGGTCGTCCTAATCCAGCAGAAGTCGCGTGGAGTACGTATCTCAAATATCATCCCCTTTTAGAGCGCATTGTTACTCCCCATAAAGAACTCTACGTTAAAATGGACACACTTATTCAAAACCGGAGGAGACTATGTCTGAATTTATAGAAGCAATGACTTTTCGCCATGCATGCAAACACTTTGACACGACCAAACAAATTCCTGCTGAGCAGTTCGAGTCTATTTTGGAAGTAGCCCGTATCTCGCCATCCTCTTTTGGGATGGAACCGTGGCGCTTGATAGTGGTGCGTAATGAGTCTTTGCGCAAAGCTCTTAAACCGTTGTGTTGGAATCAAAGCCAAATTACCGAGTGCAGTGAATTGGTGATCTTGACAACCGATAATGACATCGTACGCAGTCGTAGCCCGTATGTCCGTAAAATGTTTGAGCGACGGGGATTGTCTGCCGAAGCGGTAGATACCTATGTCGGGGTGTATAAAAACTATCTCGCTCCGATAGAAAACGACGAACTGTTATTGGAAAACTGGACGGCAAAACAGAGTTATATTGCTGCGGCCAATATGATGACCTATGCGGCGACGCTCAAAATTGACAGTTGCCCTATCGAGGGGTTTGAAAAAGAGCAGGTGGAAGCGGTGCTTGACCTCCCTCAGGGGAAAACGGTAGCGCTGATCTGTGCCTTCGGGTATCGGGTTGATCCGCAGAGTCCTCAGATGCGTCTTGCGATGAAAGAGATTGTAGAGTACCGATAAGGAGAGAGTATGTTGCAAAAGATTGAACATTACGGGGATAAAGTCGGGCATTACACGGATTTGGCGTATCAATACGGTACAGAATACGGAATCAAGATTTTAGGTTCACTCCTTATTTTTTTAATCGGTAAATGGATCGCGGGACAAATCGTTTCTCTGATTAAAAAAGGGATGCAAAAAACCCATGTCGATCCGACACTGGTCTCTTTTGCCGCCAATGCAACTTATGTGGCCTTGATCGTTGTCATTGTTATCGCCGCCATCAGTAATCTGGGGGTGGAGACGACCTCGTTTGTCGCCGTATTCGGTGCGGCGGGATTGGCTGTCGGTTTAGCACTTAAAGATACCCTCTCCAATGTCGGTGCGGCAGTGCTGATTATCTTTTTTCGCCCTTTTAAAGTAGGGGATGCGATTGAGGCTTCCGGGGTGATGGGGACGGTAAAATCGATCAATCTTTTCTCGACAACCCTCACAACTCCGGATAACCGCTCTATCATTATCCCTAACGGTGCACTCATCTCAGGAAATATCATTAATAATACGGGCAACGAGACACGCCGCATTGATATGGTTTTTGATATTGACTACAAAGATGATTTGAGCCTTGCGAAAGAGGTGATTATGAATGTCCTCCTCGCTAATTCGAAAGTTCTCTTAGAACCGGCTCCTGTTGTCGCTGTCGGGGCATTAGCACCGCATTCGGTACAAATTTTTGCACGACCGTGGGTAGCAGTGGATACCTATGGTGATACGACGTTTGAGATTATAGAAGCGGTAAAAATGGAATTTGATAAACACAAACTCTCTATCCCCTTTCCTCAAATGGAACTGCACGTCCGAAAAGAGGAATTATAATCGGCTAGTGTGCTAAAGATCGTCGATTTTTGGCACTGTAGAGATAAAATGCGCTCCCTGCTGCAAGAGCGGCAACCGCTCCCCCCACAAAAAGATACGCCGGAGCGTATTGATACAGTACTCCCGATCCCAATGCCCCTATAAACCCCCCTAACCCATACGAGATCCCAAAGAAAAACTGCTGAGATAATCGACGCATTTTGTAGAGGTGAAAAAGGGTTGCAATGGATGCTGAGTGGAAAAGGGCAAAACTGAAGGCATGCAGTACTTGCGACGCAAACAAAAGGGGAGTTGAATCGGGAAAAAGTGCGACGATAAGCCATCGGATAGCGGTGATAAAAGCGGTAATTTGAAGGATCCGTAACAAATTCCCTTTTAGAAGCGGTCCCTGAAAATAAAACATAACGATTTCGGCGATAACCCCAAAACTCCACAGCCATACGGTGGTGTCAAGCGATACCCCGTGGTCGGTAGCGTAGATGGTAAAAAAGTTATAAAAAGGGCCGAAACTTACCTGCATTAGGAAAAATCCGATCCATAGCGGAGTATCTTTACGGATAGAAAAATGGCACGGCTCCTCGTTTGCATTGCATTCAGAAGAGCTAACGCGGTGTTGTTGTTTTCCGATCAGAGATCCGAATACGATGGTAAGTATCGCCATAGTGATTAAAAAAACGATTCCGGTTTGAGGGGTGGAGAGGAACCGTACCAATACCAGTGCAACGGCGATAAATCCGAACGATCCGAACAAACGGATTCGGCCGTATCGCTCTTTGCCGATATGCTCTAGGGCAATAACTTCGATATAAGGGAGTATGAGGGCTATTCCGATTCCAAAGAGGATATTAACCGCTAAAAGAGGCCAGAAATGCTCCAAAGCGGGATAAAACCCTATTGCACCGATCCCCATCAGCCCTAAGGCGGTAAAAAATGTCCGTTGGTCGAGTCTAAATCCTTTTAAAAATAGAAACGGAACCGCGAATCGGACGAGCGGGGCTGAAGCAAAAATAATCCCGATGTGAATCGGATCGTATCCGACCATAGAGAGAATTTTTGGGACGAATATGATGTGCACCCCGATTAGGGCGAAATAGAAAAAATAGAAAAAGGAGATTAAAACACTCACGTTAGTCGTTACGGATAACGGCGGTACCGCTTAAGAGATCGTGTAAAGCCCGTTTGTCACGTCGAAAAAATCCGATAAAAAATCCGACTAAGGTAATTAGGGAGATAAAATAACCGATAAAACGCAAGATAAGTTTCCAGTAAGGGGCATTTTCAAGGGTTGTGGCATCCACGACACGGATATGGGCAAGCTTTTTTCCCGGAGTTTGACCCCAGCGGTGCCATAACCAGACATAAGTAAAGAGAAAAAGGGTTATTTGGGTGATGGAAGCGATCGGATTGGGGGGATTGAGACGCGCTTTATCGCTGTGGACGATCACATCCATAGCAGTTGCCGAGTGCATCTGCTCGTGGCCGAATACCATCATCATCAAGATGGATATAGGTAGACCGATCATAAAAATATCGGTTACAAATCCCAGTGCTCTAGGCCAAAAGAGGGCATAGCTTATTTGTCTTTTCGGTGTTACAGAAGAGGGTTTATTTTTTTTAATAGTTCGCCATCGCATGACGAAATTATAGCTATATTACTGTTGGTTTACTAATTTGTTTCATAATTCTTTTATCCCGACTGACAGCAGCAAGTCAAGGGTACTTTTTTCATTCATTTCCCACTCCTTAAGTTTTAAAGTCCCATCAACGTTAAATCGTTGATGGGACTATCTATTATCCAAATCATTTTTAACGTTTTGTAAGTTGTTTAAGAGAGAAATTGATGGCTCCGCGCATTAAGCGCGAAAAGAAAGTTAGAAGATAAAAATTATTGTTTAATACCTAACAAGGTTTGGAGCAGTTGATCCGCAGTGGTAATGGTTTTTGCATTGGCCTGATATCCACGTTGGATAACGATGAGATTGGTAAGCGATTTTGACAAATCGACGTTGGAACCTTCCAGTGCGGAAGCTTGCATAAATCCACGTCCTGCCGTTGCCGCGGTACCGATGATCGGATCACCGGAGTTGGCAGATTGGAGATAAACGTTGCCTCCATCGCTGGTAAGACCTTCATTATTGGCAAATTTTGCCATCCCGATTTGTGCTAAACCAAATGAACGTCCGTTAGAGAATGAACCGACAAGGGTACCGCTTTGATCGATTCGAACCCCTTGCAAATCTCCACCGGGGAAACCATCCTGAGAGATACCGCTGGTACCTGATGGGTTGTCAAAACTGGTAATCCCGTCAAATCCGTTCATCGTACCGAAATTTAAATTAATCGATTGATTCGGTTTCGAACCATTGTTTCCGGTAAAATCGATTGCGGGGATGTTATATCCAGAGAGTGCACCCGTAGTATTAAAGCTGATAACTCCGGCCGGATTGAGAATATTCTGATAGGGGGCAACGCCTCCGATATCTGCAGGCTTAGGAACACTGACGGTGTAACTCCAGCTTGTTCCCGTTGTTGGATTGCTCGATTGTTTTCGAAAATCCATTTTTAAGGTATGTTTACTCCCTAATGAGTCAAATACGTCGATACTCGCAGAGTGGGTCGCCGCATTAACCGCTTGCGATTGTTTTGCGGATGTTGATCCTATTGCAATATTTCCCGAAAGGGTCAGAAAGTTAGAAGTAAAAACATCGTTTTTAACGGTATTAACATCACTAATCCCGGCAACATTGATGCTGAGCGCGGAGGCTCCTGCAGCATTAGAGATTTGGAGCTTTCCTTGGGGATTGTAATTGACTGTAGCCCCTACAGATTTTCCAGGATTGGCCGCATTGGCCGTGGTCCAATCGGCAATAGCAAGTTGAAAATCTTTTGTAGAGTTAAAATAATAGACATTGGCGTCCGTTGAAGGAGCACCATTGGATTGAGCTGGAGGGGTCGCAACCACCCCTCCAACCCCTGTACCTGTTGGACTAACCATAGCACTGTTGTTGGTATAACGGAACTCAGCATAGGTTACACCGCCGTCCGTACTTATAAAAATACCGTCTCCACCTTTTGATGTTGCCAGTGGACTTGTGGCAGAGGCCAGAGAAAATGCTTGACCGCTTGCGTCAAACATAACTCCCATGTCTTCAGGTGCCGCAGGCATCCCATTGGTATTGACAAAAGCCCCCGCCGAATTTGTTTCATAGGTAGGGGAATATTGGGTGATAAGAGTACTCGCGCTTAAATTGGCTTTAACGGAAACTTCTGTACTCGCTTGAGCCGGTGTCGTCAGTCCTGGGGGAATTTGGATGTTGCTGATCGGTGCGGTGGAATCGACAAGACCGGTTTTTGGATCTCGTGACCACCCTTGTACGATGAATCCGTTGTTATCAACGAAGTTACCGGCAGCATCAAATTTAAAATCACCGGAGCGACTATATTTGTAGGTATTACCCGCATCCGGAGAGACGATGAAAAATCCGTCCCCTTGAATGGCTACGTCGGTATTTTTGTCGGTATTTTGGATTGAACCTTGAGACATGATTTTGGTGACGGAATTGATCGTTGTCCCCAATCCGATTTGAACCGCATTTTTACCGCCCAGCTGCCCTTGAGGAGCTGTTGCAATTTGATTGGTCTGTGCTAACAGATCCGAAAAGTTGGCACGGGAGTATTTAAACCCGATCGTGTTGACATTGGCGATATTGTTGGATTCGACGTCCATAGCAATCTGATGCGATTGCAAACCGGTGACGCCGGAGTCGAGAGCCTTCATCATAATATGTCCTTTGTATCACTTAAAGTAAAATATACAAGCAAAATTTGTACCAAAAATTATCGGTGCATTTGCAATGCTTTTTGTATCATCTGATCTACGGTAGTAATGGTTTTTGAGTTCGCTTGATATGCCCGTTGCGATATAATCATATCCGTTAATCCCGCAGCCATATTGACATTTGACCCTTCTAAATAGCCGCTTTGGACAGTTGCTCCCGTAATGGCATTGCCTGTTTTGTCTGTCCAAAAAGTAGCTTTGCCGCTGTTGGCACCTTCGGTATAGTAGGTTCCGCCAGTATTGTTTAATCCTTGGTCATTTTGGAAATGGTATACGGCAACACGACCGATAGCACTTTGCTGCCCATTGGAAAAATCAGCCATAATGATACCGTCAGAATTGATTCCGTATTTGGTCAGTGTTCCGCCGGATACACCGTCTGAGGTTGAAGATCCGCTCACGGCAACGCCATCGGTAGAGATAACACCGCTGTAATTTGTCCCTAAATCTATGGAAACGGGTGTGCCGTCATTGTTTACCGAAGAGATATTAAAACTGCTAAGTGCTCCGGACGCACCAAAAATCGCTTGACCATTTTTGGTATCGTACGTTTTACTGCCGTCATTGGATGTCACGGTGGCGACAACATCCCATGCAACTCCGTCTGTTGGCTGGACCGCACTTTTGGTAAATGCCAATTTAAGTCGATTCGTGTTGTTGTTTGCACTAATGACGTCAGCACTGATGGTACGTGTACCACTGGCAATACCGAGATTACCGGTAAAATGGGTCTGGGTTGTCGGTGTGACCGGATAGGCCAGTCGTGTCGGAAATTCTAAGGGCCCTTGGCTGCCGATTCCCGCTAATGAAACATTATTGGTCGGATTGTTAATGACATAGGCACCGGTGGCACCATTCGTCGTTTTATCCCCATAATCAAAGGTTTTTTTGTACGTAAAATTGGTAAGCATCGTACCGGTAACGTATTGCCCATCCGCCGTTACTAAACGAGCAGAGGAGGAATTAACATCGCCACTTACTTGTTGAGACGTATCAAATGAAAAACTACCATCTCGAGTATAAGAGGTTTGGTTTTTGCCGACGACACCAAACCATCCATTTCCTCCCAGTGCAAGATCGTTAAATCGATCACCTTGGATAAATGAGCCTTGAGTAAATTGAGTACTGGTAGCCTGTAATTTTGAACCAAGGCCAATATCATTAGAGGTTGGCGTATTTCCCCCCGCGACTACTTGGCTCAAAAGGTCGGAAAATTCTGCCGTTGAGCTTTTGTAGGCAGTCGTCGATACATTGGCCAAATTATTCGAAATAACATCCATCCCAGCTTGATTGCTGACCAGTCCTGAGATCCCTGCATAATATCCTTGCGTCATAATCAGCCTCCAGAAATTTCTTTAATCGTACTAAAGTCAACATAATTGCCTGCAAGATTGGCATAGGTTTTCCCGCTATCAAACTTAATGGACTGAATAGGATACAGTCCAACCCGCGTTGTAGCTGCCGTGCCGTCTGTTTTGGTGTAGCTTAGTCCGGCGTAATATGTTCCCGCTTTTAGAGTTGCACCGGTATCATCGGTACCGTCCCAGCTGTATTGGGCTACACCGGCATTGGTGGCACCGATCGGCATGGTTTTGAGAACTTTGCCGTTTACATCCATAATTTGGACATTTCCGCTTGTCGCTGCACTGGGCAAATAGAGTTGAAAGCTTGTGCTAGAGCCGTTCGTCAGTGTGATAGCATTACTTCCCGTATCGGCAATTTTACCAATAGCGGATATACCAGTGAATTGCGCCGATGTCGTTAGTGAAGAGGCTAATGTTGTGAGCGCAGTAGTTGTATTGGTTGATGCTTCCAGTGTTGCCAGTTGAGAGGTCTGAGAAAGAATTTTTTCAGAGTCCATTGGGGAGGTAGGGTCTTGATTTTTAAGCTCCAGCATAAGAAGTTTTAAAAAGTCGTCTTTACCTAAAACTCCATTTGGATTTGTAACCGTAGTTGTACCTGAACTTGTATTTGTTGCTGTTGCAGCTGTGGACGTTGTTAGCGTATTGCCATATGCATCGATTGCCATAATAATCTCCTAGTTTTGGGTTTACGCGTAATGCGGAATGATGATTTCAAGAGCACTTAATTGCTCACCGTTAAGCTCGATATCTTTAAGCGACTCATACGCACGAAATCGATTTTGCTGCTGTTGTTGCTGCTGCCCTTGTTGTTGATTTTGTCCGTCGCCTCCAGACATAAAATTCATTGTCGCATTGGTAATTCCCTGATTGGCCAATTGGACTTTGAGTTCCGTTGCATTGTGTGCCAAAAATGCGACACTGCTTGCGTTATTTGACTGGATATTGACATGAACGTTATTGCCGCGCTGGACAAGCGTTACTTCGACTTCCCCTAGCTTTTCAGGATTAAGCGTCATAGATAAACGGGTAAATGGGGGTTTATAGCTATCTACGGCTTCTTTAAGATCGCTTGCAAAGTAGCGCATACTTTGCACGGCTTCTTTGGTTTTTACTTCAAGCGCGTCAGCTTTGGGTGCTTGGAACGTTGTAGGAATATCTGCTTCGGTTTTACTGCTTGGGGCCGTTTTTAGCTCTTCTTTTTTTTCCCCTTGCAGTAGTGTTGCAATCCCTTCGGTTTTAGGAGAAAGCGATACTTTTAATTCTGCAGGTTTAGATAGCGATGTTTGGGATACCGTATCAATGGATGATCCTTCGATAGGTTTGTTTAAAGATTGAAGGAGGACAGAGAGCGGTTGTTTTATGTCGGGATTCTTTTTGAGGGATTCACCCGTTACCTCGGGTTTAAGTATAGTCTCTTTGGACTCTATTTTAGAGAGATTATTTTTTAATTCTGTATTGACTGTATTGACTGTATTGACTGTATTATTTTGCGGTTCGGGTTTAAGTACGGTATTTTTGGACTCGGTTTTAGGTGTATTGCTTTTTACATCACTCAAAAGTTGAACAATCGCTTCAAAAGGGGGTGCAGGAAGGGTTTTCGCAGCAGAACTTAAAAGTTTCGTGTCAAGTAGCGGTTGAGAGAGAAGTGCCGGGGTGAAATTTGTTTGTTCACTAGGCTTTGTGAAAAGAGTTGAAAGGGTAATGCTTTGGGGATTTAGACCCATTTTATCGGCAAGTTGTACCAATCCCATTAACGTTTTTGGAAGAGATTTTGGATCAGCTTTGTATTCAGGTGCTTTGGAAGTGATCTCATTTTTTAGGTAATCTTTGGCGCGGCTGATCATCGCGCGAACCTGATCGCTACTGAGCGTATCGAGAAGCGTTTTT
Organism: Sulfuricurvum sp.; assembly: GCF_041651515.1. Taxonomy (GTDB): domain Bacteria; phylum Campylobacterota; class Campylobacteria; order Campylobacterales; family Sulfurimonadaceae; genus Sulfuricurvum. The sequence goes on along the minus strand of NZ_JBAZJF010000006.1, from coordinate 103,791 downwards.
GGAATTAAAGTACTCTCTTGTGCGTTTGTCTGAGGCTGAGTATCACCCGAAAGAAGCTGCTGAAGGGAAGAGAGTTCTTGAGATTGTTTTGGATCAATGAGGGCATTAAACGTTTTAGACGTATCGGTTTTTGGTGTGACTGATTTAGAGGCAATAGTTTTTGTGTTGTTCGTATTGGTTATTTCTGTTTGCAGGGTACTTTTATTTATTTTGAGTCCTTCAGCCATTGACAGCAGAAGTTTAGAAAATGTATCGGTACTTTTGGCAGTATTGTTTTTTTGAGTACCGCCGAGCAATGCTATAAGAGAGGCTTGTGTTTTGGTCTCTTTAGTTGGTTGTACGATCATCGGATGATCCTTATAGGGCACGATTCAAGATTAATAACACTAATAAGCAAAAGGTATTCCATAAGTAGAGGTAACCTAAATGTAACAAATAGATATGGCTTAAACCATCCTTAAAATAAAAAAAGGTATAATTCGCGAAAATCATTGCCTACCTACAAGGATATTCAGTGCAAAAAATTCGTAACATCGCCGTCATCGCGCACGTTGACCACGGTAAAACCACTTTAGTCGACGGATTGCTCAAGCAATCCGGAACGTATGGCAGCCACGAGCAAGTCAACGAGAGAGCTATGGACTCTAACGCCCTAGAAAAAGAGCGCGGGATTACCATTCTTTCTAAAAATACTGCGATTCGCTACGGCGATCACAAAATTAACGTTATTGATACTCCGGGCCACGCCGATTTCGGCGGAGAAGTTGAGCGTGTATTGAAAATGGTTGACGGGGCCTTGATCCTTGTTGACGCGTATGAAGGGGTTATGCCTCAAACCAAATTTGTTGTTAAAAAAATGTTGGCTCTTGGACTCAAGCCAATCGTTGTTATCAACAAAATCGACAAACCATCAGCAGATCCTGAGCGCGTAGTAGACGAAGTATTCGACCTATTCGTTGCAATGGACGCAACGGAAGATCAACTCGATTTCCCAATCATCTATGCAGCAGCTCGTGATGGTATGGCAAAACTTAACATGACTGACCCTGATGGTGACTTCACTTGTTTGTTCAACACTATCTTAGAAAAAGTGCCTGAGCCTACTGGTGATTCTGAGAACCCAACACAATTACAAGTTTTCACATTGGACTACGATAATTATGTTGGTAAAATCGGTATTGCTCGTATCTTCAACGGACGCATTTCAAAAGGGGATAATATCCTCCTTGCAAAAGCTGACGGTGAGATGGTTAAGGGTAAAATCTCTAAACTTATCGGATTTATGGGTCTTAATCGTACCGAGATCCAAACGGCTGAAGCGGGTGATATCGTTGCACTTGCCGGTATTGAAACTGTAGACGTTGGGGACACTATCTGTGATCCTAACAATCCTATGCCGCTTGATCCGATGCACGTTGAAGAGCCTACGTTGAACGTATTCTTCTCCGTTAATGATTCTCCCCTTGCAGGTCAAGAAGGGAAACATATCACGTCAAACAAAATCCGTGAGCGTTTAGAAGCAGAGATGAACACCAATGTTGCAATGCGTTGTGAAGTAATCGGTGAGGGTAAATTCCAAGTTTCAGGACGTGGAGAGCTTCAAATTACGATTCTTGCTGAAAATATGCGTCGTGAGGGGTTCGAGTTTGGTATCGGACGTCCGGAAGTTATCATACGTGAAATCGAAGGGGTCAAATGTGAGCCATTCGAGCACCTCGTAGTTGACCTTCCTCAAGAGTTTGCAGGAAGTATCATTGAGCGTCTTGGCCGCCGTAAAGCGGAAATGACAGCGATGGTACCGATGGGTGAGGGCTTTACTCGCGTAGAGTTCGTTATCCCTGCACGTGGATTGATTGGTTTCCGTGGACAATTTTTGACAGAAACCAAGGGTGAGGGTGTTATGAATCACTCTTTCTTGGAGTTCCGTCCATACACTGCGAGTGGCGTAGAGAGCCGTCAGTACGGAGCATTGACTTCTATGGAAGACGGTGTTACCTTGGCATTCTCCCTTGCAAACTTGCAGGAGCGTGGTGTATTGTTCGTCAATCCACAAACCAAAGTATACAAAGGGATGATCGTAGGCGAGCACAGTCGTACCAACGACCTTGATGTTAACCCGATCAAAGGAAAAGCCCAATCAAACGTCCGTTCATCCGGAGCGGATGAAGCGATCAAGCTTATCCCGCCACGTGATATGAACCTTGAGCGTGCTCTAGAGTGGATCGAAGATGATGAACTTCTCGAAGTAACTCCTCTTACTATTCGTATCCGTAAAAAATGGTTGGATCCAACTGACCGTAAACGTTACGCAGGCAAAAAGTAACATATCTTCTTCATTATCGGGCTTGACCCGATGATTCATCTCCTGTAAAACTATTTCGCCATCTCTTTACCTGCGATCATTCCGCTAGCCCATGCAAAATTAAAGTTATATCCGCCGCGACGTCCGACGATGTCCAATACTTCGCCCGCAAAATAAAGCCCATTTACACGTTTTGATTCCATTGTTTTATGATTGATCTGTGCCGTACTGATACCACCTCCACTTACTTCGGCATGTTTGAATCCGTGTGTGTCAGAGACCTCGAATTTCCATTCACCGATCAGGTGGATCAGTTTTTTGATCTCTTTGGGGTTTAGAGTGGATACGATAGCTGAGGGGGAAATAGTGGCATCTTCGAGAAGATAGGTGGCTATTTTTGCAGGGATTAGTCCACAAAGTGCCGTATGGAGATCATGATGAGGGACGGAAACTAACAGTTTCTCAATTATATTGGCAAGGCTCGCTCTATCATAGCGTGGGAGAAGATTGAGGGTTATACTAACACGTTGTTTGTTGAAAAGGGCGTTAGAAGCCCTCTGGCTGATGTCAAGGATAGCGAGTCCTGAAATCCCGTATGAAGCAAATAGGATGTCCCCTTGGACTTTTTCTTTGGATTTGCCGTCGATGATGAGAGTTACTTCGGCAGTCGTCTTGACCCCTGCCATTTTGTGGTGATTTTTGGAGTTAAGATGAAGTTGGACAAGTGCGGGGTAGGTTGGCATAATTTCGTGTCCGAAGCTCTTTGCAAAATTATAGCCGTCTGCTGTAGCTCCCAGTTGGGGAGCTGCTTCAGAACCTGTCGCAATAAGTACTTTGTTAAAAAGGTTTTTATCTGAGGAGGTTTCGACGATAAAACGGTTCTCTATTTTTGAGATAGTCGTTACTTGTGTATCGATGAGGATTTTTACCCCTGCTTTACTCACCGCACTTTTGAGCGCGATCAGTACCGATTTGGCTTCATTCGAGAGGGGATAACATCTCCCGTCCTCCTTGATATCTAACACCAGTCCTATGGAAAGGCAGAATTTCTGAAAATAGTTAAAACCCAGTTGCTTGAGTGCATACGTAACAAACTGCGGATCAGCCCCTGAGTAATCGTCGGCAGAGGATGTTGTATTAATGATATTGCATCGTCCGTTGCCGGAGGCCAATATTTTTTTTCCGACACCGGAGTTGTGTTCATAAATGGTTACGTCCGCGCCGGATCGTGCTGCAAAGAGTGCCGCCATAAGCCCACTTGCACCGCCACCGATAATTGCTATTTTATTCATAGTGGTATTATATCTTTTCTCTCACTCGGGTGTAGCAAGTTCTTATTATGAACATTTGCTATAATGTGCTTAGCATAAACCTAAGGGTTAAAAATGATTACTAAAGAAGCTGTTTTAGATTATCTTCGTACCATCAAACCAAATCATGAGAAAGATGGAATCGTTATTCACGGAATTTTTGGATCATTTGCCAGAGATGAAGCGCAGGAAAATAGTGATATCGATATTTTGATTGAAACAACCCCTTTGTTTGTTCAACATACTGATCCTCTTAGAGCGTTTAGTATCTTGCAAGAACTACGTGAAGAGATATCACACCATTTTGCATGTGCCGTCGATCTTGCGGATAAGACAGGTTTACGAGGGCGTAGCGGTGAGCATATCCTCAAAAAGACCATCTATGTTTAATGATGAAGCGATCATCCGCTTCCAAACTATTATCGACAAAATCGAGGATATAGAGGCGATCATTGCGCGGCACGGTGCAATTACTCGCGCATTGGGTGATTTTGAAGGACAACCCGCATTATTAATGCTATTGGTTGCCATTGCCGAGCAGTTTCATAAGCTCAAAAAGTGTTGCAATGAAGAGCTGCTTCACCATTTTGAGGAAATGACATTAAAGGGATATATGATATTCGTGTCTTTATCGCTCATGATTACGACGGGGTAAATTTAGCGATCATAGAGAGAGTCATACGTGAAAAGATTCCGCAGTTAAAAGCGACAGTGGAACAAATTGTTAGTTTGGCGTTATAGCCCCCATCTCACTCGGTTTTGCTATAATGGCAATCTGTCTGTAATGATGATGAAGTTAGATTAGTGAGGCTATAATAAGAGGTTACAAGCTTCCTCGTAAAGCTCTGCTCTACGGAGCATCTTTAAAAAGCTTTTCTTTTATCCCTCTCTCCCATACAATTCATTATAAAGCTTCATCGCATAACGATCCGACATACTCGCGATATAGTCACTGACCACGCGATGTTTGTTACGCGTACCCAGTTGTTCAACATAATAGCGGGGCAACATTTTCGGGTCTTCCATCAGCGCATTAAAAAGTCCAATAACCGCCTGTTTGCCGGAAAACATCTTGCGGGCAATGTGTTTGTGCTGATAGAGTTCTTGGAATAAAATCTTTTTAAGTTTTTTGATCTGCGTTTCGAGCTCTGCGGAAAAGCCGATGGGAATAGGCTCGGAAGAGGGGATAACGGAGGCTAAAACACGGCTGTTATCGATTTTGTCGCGTGAATCTTCCAACAAAGAGTAAACAAGATGATTGATAAGATGGGAGCTAAAGCGGTATCGAAACATCTCGTCTTCATGCTCATGTATCCCCTCATCGTATACTTTTTGTAAGATAGTCTGGATCAGTTCACTGGAACGCAATGTGTCGAATGTGATGAGCCCGGCTGCAACACCGTCATCGATATCATGACTTATATACGCAATTTCATCGGCACGATCAACAATCATCGCCTCGATACTTGGATGGGTGTCAAGTGCAAAATCATTACGTATAACCGAGGGTAAAAAAGATTTGTTATACGGATAAGAGTGTTTTAAAATCCCTTCGAGTGTTGCATAGGTCAGGTTAAGTCCTAAAAAAGCTTTATAACGCTGTTCTAAGAGGGTTACGACACGAAAGCTTTGGAAATTGTGTTCAAATCCGTGGATAAATCCCCGTTGCTTTAAGCACTCATCTAATGTATCCCCGCCGATGTGTCCAAAAGGGGTATGCCCCAAATCATGCGAAAGCGCTATGGATTCAGCTAATGATTCTTGCAGCCCCAAATGGGAACTGATGGAGCGGGCGATTTGACTAACTTCTATACTATGGGTGAGTCGTGTACGGAAAAAATCTCCTTGGGAATTTAAAAAAACCTGTGTTTTATATTCGAGACGACGAAAGCTTCCTGAATGGATAATACGGTCACGGTCACGGGCATAAGGGGAGCGAAAATCATCGCTGATAGGAAAGAATCGTTTTTCGGGAGACATGATAACCCTTGCTGCTATAATTAATTTACTATTATACTATAGCGATTAAGAGTGTTGTAACGATTTGACGCTATTATCTCATTTAAACACGTTATAATTAGTGATCCTTACTGATAGAGGCAGATCATGGAATTGAAAAAAAATGAAGCTTTTCGATCATCGTTGATTAATAATGACTCACGTGAAAGTGCACAAAATTATCAGCGCGAAAATCTAAAATCCCGTCGTAAACAAGAAGATGATTTTTTCAATCAATCATTTGATTATCGTGATTATGTTATTTCACCGCAAGGATATGAAGGGGTGGCTTTATCCATTTATATCATTACCCTCCCATATCTTTTAGGGCTAATGTTTCTATTTTTATTTGTTGCGAAAGCGAGTTATGAATATTTTTTACAATTTGATTTGGCGTCATTTTTTATTATTTGGGCGATAGGATATGAAGCATGCGCTGTATTAATATTGGCAATAATTTTTCTTATCTGGCTTAAATCGATTAGTAATCGATGGAATGGTGAGAAGGCAAGAAAGCCTCCTACTAATCACCGAGGCTATTAGGGGTGTCCTTAAGCTAGCTTTGGTACAATTTCATTCTTTCTTAAATCTGGACAGCTGGCCGAGTGGTCGAAGGCGCACGCCTGGAACGCGTGTATAGGGAAACCTATCTAGGGTTCGAACCCCTAGCTGTCCGCCATATAATCCCCTATTTGCCGTACTTTCAGCGACTTAAAAAATCATCAGTGACACTATAGTGCCATAGCCATAAATATCAATCGATTTATTAAACGGTTTTCTCTCAGCTGATATATTTCTCGTATAACGTTCAAACAGCATCTGCGGTGTCGAGTGTCCTAAAATGGATGCAATCTCATTAACACCGTGCATCTGAAGAAGCAGTAGCTTAGGCTACTGCCAAGATTACATTTTGTTTGCATCTCTTTTTGCTTCTTTTTTAACTTGGCCTTCTGCTTTTTTCTCTACTTTTTCAACTTTAACAACAGTTTTTTCAACTTTTGTTGGAGGAACAGGAGCAGGCTGTACAGTTTCAGTAGCAAATACAGAAACAAGACCAAGAATCATTACGAGGGTAAGAGCTTTTTTCATTGGGTATCCTTCATACTTAGGTTAATACATCGATGTATATTTATTATTATATAACTATAAAGTATAATTAATGTTAATTTATATTTTTAGTTAAGATGTTAAGAGTATGTCCCAACTAAACAACACTCTGCCTATCGTGTATAAAGATATCCGATTTAATACACAAATGCAAGACCTAATTGCAATTCAAGATCTCGTTGATATAATGATTACGATGTCTTGTAAAGACAAATCTAATAACTATCAGGAATCAATTATGAGTTCACACAAAGATCAGTCACATTTAGAAAAGATCAAAGAGGCTATTGAAAAATCTGATCATTTAAGTGATAAAGATAAGGCAGAATCAGTAAAACACATCGAAGAGTGGCTTTTGGAAGACAAAGCAGAGGGTACACTCTATCAAGAACTCATTGAGTTAACTAGCGGTATGCGACCCGTACTTGCAGAATTAGGGCTTATATAAACCTTGATAAACTATCACAGTATATTACTAACCTACAAAATATTTACTGTACACAGCCATTAGACTGGTTATTTCTAGAATTATTTGAGATTAAAGAAGGTGTAAAATCAGTAATTTAAATAAAGTATAAAAGCTTTTTTGTGGTATAATTCGCCCCTCTTTTAGAGAATTATTGCGAAAGGATCAAGTCGATGCCAAAAATGAAATCGGTTAAAGGGGCGGTAAAACGCTTCAAAGTGAAGAAAAACGGCACCATCAAACGTGGTAGCGCATTCCGCAGCCATATTTTGACAAAACAAGATGCAGCAACTCGTCGTGGGCAAAACGCACCAAAAGTGGTTGCTAATGTAGACGTTAAAGCCATCAAAAAGATGATCGTAGACTAATATCTACTTACCCTCCAGCATAATGCTGGGCAAGTCCGCAAAGCGGCACCCCGTCATTTATATTTGAAGTGAACCGGGTCAAGAAAGGAAAAAAATGCCAAGAGTAAAAACTGGTGTCGTAAGACGCAGACGTCATAAAAAAGTATTGAAACTCGCACGTGGTTTCTACAGTGCACGCCACAAACATTTCCGTAAAGCGAAAGAGCAACTCGAGCGCTCACTCGTATACGCGTTTCGTGACCGTAAGCAGAAAAAACGTGAATTCCGTAAATTGTGGATTATCCGTATTAATGCGGCATGTCGCCTAAACGGAATGAGCTATTCAGTATTCATGAACGGACTTAAACGTGCTAACATCGAACTTGATCGCAAAATCCTTGCTGATTTCGCTATGAATGATGCAGCAGCTTTCACTGCTCTTACTGTTCAAGCTAAAGCAGCATTATAATTCTTCTAAACGCTTCAGGAGCAAAGCCCCTAAAGCTACGCTTGCCGTTAAGGCACTGATGCTTGCCTCTTTTGAGGCAGAATTCTCTTTCTTCTTTTTTCAAGCACTCTTTCCATCAATAAACTTTTTACTATTCCCGAAGGAATAATTTTTTACTGCTCGATTTTATACCCTTTGCTTTCCAAACATTTTTGGCATTCAATGGTTATCGGTGCTTTTGACGCTTTTTCTGCAGCTGCTAAATCGTAATAGCGACACTCTCTAAAATCGTTTTTAACGAGTTCATCTGTATGCCCTTCAGGGCAGACCATTCCATTAACAACAAGCCGTTTTTGGCTGCATCCTGTGACGGTAAGTGCAAGGGTTGCGAGTAACGTGGTAAATAGTAGAGCTTTTTTCATGAGTGCTCTCCTTTGAGTGAATTTTCGAATAGATATTGGTGCTCTTCGGGAAGAGTTTGGTAGAGCAAATGGGCTAAATCTCTGATTTCCCAAAGAGCAGCTTTATCGCTTCGCAGAGAAATAAAGTTTTGCAGACTTCTAGCATTGATACTCCAGGTAAGTTCGGTCTTATAGCTTTCCGGAAGACAGTATTTAGCGCGATCATTACTGATCCCCTCAACCAGAACGGTGCGGAGATTTTCGAGAGCGCGAATGCTCATTTCATCAATGATCAAAACATCGGTATATACCAAATATTTTTCCGCTCTTGCTTTATCATCCAAGCTAAAAGGGGCTTCGTCTTTTAGCTCTTTAAGGGTATATCGGGTACTTTTTACTGAGAGACTTGCCATTCTATGGCGTGCAAGCTCTTGTAAGAGGGCACGGCTAACTCCTTCGATATAGAAATTATAAATAATGTGTTCTAATGTTGAAGCATGCTTGAACTTATTGCCCACACGGTCAATGAGCTCACGGTCTTTTTCGCCGCCGTTATCGCTTTTATCAAAGCTTTGCCAGCAGGTGCGGATAGCATCGGAGCAGATAACAAGAGGGGTATAGTGCTGTAAGGTTACGTTCATTGGGTATTCTTTATTAAAGTTTGAGAGAGTATAGCGAAGAAGAGTTTAAAAACGGAGAGTAAGGTGTGCGAAGCACACCTTACATAACAAAAACGTGAGGGACGATAAGGGGATATTTTTTCATTTTGCGATAGATGTGTTTACGTACTACTTGGCGTAGGTCATTTTCCAGCGCTTTAGGATTTTCAATAAGCCCAGGTTTGAGGTTGATAAGGAAATGCTCTAATACATCTTCCATCTCTTGTGCAAATGCTTTATCATGACGGTCAGCTACGATACCGAAGCTGGTAACAAGCGGTTTGGAGAGAAGTCGAGACTCGGCGGCACTGACTTGAGCCACGAGCATAACCATCCCCTCAGATGCCATTTTTTGGCGATCGATAACGATATCGTCTTCGATTTGGTGATTGTTTTGATTGTCAATATACGTTTTTCCGGTTTTAACGGTTTTGGCTTTACGCATGAATTTTGTTCCGACTTCAATACAATCTCCGTCGCTCATCAGGAGGATATTGCGTTCAGGAACACCACAGGTAATCGCGGTATCGCGGTGTTTCATGATATGGTTGTATTCACCGTGTACCGGAAGGAAGAATTTAGGATTGGTGAGGCGAAGCATTAATTTTTGCTCTTCCAAGCTTCCATGCCCTGATACGTGGATATCTCGGTCGTTGGCAACACGGGCACCGGCACGTTGGAGGTAATTGAGCATACCGGAGATGGATCCTTCATTTCCCGGAATTGCACGGGCGGAGAGAACGATCAAATCGGTCGGTTTGATCTTGATGTGACGGTGTTCTCCGATTGCCATACGGAAAAGGGCTGAGCTTGGTTCCCCTTGGCTTCCGGTAGTAACGATGAGAACATCTTTATCGCTCATACGGTTTGCTTCTTCCGCATCAATGAAGATATTTTTGGGGAGCTTGATGTAATCGTATTGCATACATACTTCAAGGTTACGTTCCATTGAACGGCCGATAACACACACCTTACGGTTGTATTTTAATCCCGTTAATATTGCCTGATAAACACGGTGAATATTGGAGCTGAACGTAGACATGATGACGCGACCTTCTGCTTTGGCAAAAATACGGTCAAAGCCAGGAGCAACTGAAAGCTCACTTGGGGTCCACTCTTTGTTATACGAGTTCGTTGAGTCGCTGAGGAGACACAAAACCCCTTTTTCCCCGTAATGGGCAAGACGATGAATATCGGCTGTATAGCCATCCACCGGAGTAAAATCGATTTTAAAGTCACCGGTATGGATAATCGTTCCTGCTTTGGTTGTGATTGCCAATGACGATGAATCGATGATTGAGTGGGTCATGTGCATCCATTCAATTTCGAAATCGTTACCGATTTTATAAGGGATACGTTTAACAATCGGATTGAAGTAACGGCGGAAATCACGCATATGGTGTTCGTCGAATTTATTCCCGATCATTGCAAGGGGAAGAGGCGTTCCATAGATCGGAAATTGCATCTCTTTGAAGAAATACGGTACACCGCCGATGTGGTCTTCGTGGGCATGGGTAATGATAACGGCGACGATTTTTTTGCGGATTTCGCGTAAATAGGTGAAATCAGGTACGAGAATATCGACACCGTGCATCTCTTCATCCGGAAAACTCATACCGATATCGATAATGATTGCTTCATTCTCGGTTTCGATGACGGTGATATTTCCGCCGATCTCTCCAAGTCCTCCAAGTGGAGTAATACGAATTTTCTCATTACTGTCTAAATTGAGTTTGTAGTGAGGATTGAGGCGGTTTTTATGTGCCTCTTGATTTTGAATAACAAAATCTCGAAGATTACTGTCAATCGGTGCACTTGGAGCACCGCGACGTCCGCCGCGACCGCGATCACGGCCAGGACGTGCATCAGCAGCTGCACCGGCTTCACCTTCGGGACGTTCCGTGCGTGGTGGGCGATTGTCTGTCCGTGGCGGACGATTTTCATTAGGTGTTCTATTCTCGCGCGGCGGACGATTGTCAGTGCGTGGCGGACGGTTATCGTTGCGTGGCGGACGATTGTCATTACGAGGACGATCTGCCTGAGCGCTTTGCCCTTCGCCTGCTACGGCTGCTTCCCCTTCAGGACGCTCGGTACGTGGAGGGCGGCTGCGAAAAGGTCTGCGATTATTAGGGCGCCGAGGAGCGGTTCCATCCGGAGTTTGTGTTGTTTGTGGTTCAGTTTTTTCATCTGTCATAAGGAGTTCCTTTGGATGCACGGTGCCCATGGTCGAGCACAGCGTGCGATTTTTATAAATATCGTAATGCTCTTGCTAAAGCCAAAATATGGCTATTTTAAAATAGAGTAGAGCCGGTGAAAGTCCAAGGTGCTTAGCTGATGAGGTCGTAGGGTTCGTTCGAGTTCGAGGGTGCTGAAAGCACTTTCGATCTCTGCAACCCCATAGCGTGAGGTGAGATTTTTGTGGAGGGTTTTACGAGGCTGTGTAAAGGCACTCCGTAAAAATTCTTCAAACCCTTCATCATTACGATTCGACCGTTTTGAAATGAGCAGTACGGCAGAATCGACTTTCGGAGCAGGCTCAAACGCACTGGGCGGAACATGCAGGACGATGCTCACATCCCCTACACTTTGCGCTATGACGCTGAGTGCTCCGAAAGCTCTCTCGTTGGGAGCAGCAGAAAACTTTTCCGCTACTTCACGCTGAATCATGACAAGCAGATTTTTGCACGCCGGATCGGCGAGGGCTTTGAGGATGATATTCGTTGCGATGTAATAGGGCAGATTTGCCACTAAATCGTACGGTTCATCCAAAAGCTCACTCTTCCAATGCTCTAACACATCTCCGCAACGGAGAGTCAGAGCTTCGGTAGCGATGGCATCGGCAAATTGGTGCTTTAAATGCTTGCACAAGTCGGTATCGACCTCAAAAGCGGTAACACTCTTGACATCAACTAAATACTTAGTTAAATCACCTAATCCAGGCCCGATTTCAGCGATACGGTTCGGCGTATCGGGCATCGATTGGATGATTTGTGCTAAAACAGCTTCATCTTTTAAAAAATTCTGGCCAAATTTTTTCTTGGCGATCGCGGTACGGTCTTTTTGCATTGCTCTGATTGTACCTGATAAAGTGTTAATTCCCTATTAAATCACAAAACAAAACGTTTATAAGCTTTTTGAATGAAGTTAGACAACTTATTTACTTTATCGTTACTTTTGGTAATGGGGGATATACTTTCGCAATGATTGCATGCAAGGTTTTAAATGGATAATAACTATTTTGCAAAACGGATAATTCCCTGTTTGGATGTAAAAGACGGGCGCGTTGTTAAGGGTGTTAACTTCGTGGGGCTTAAAGATGCGGGAGACCCTGTCGAAGTGGCTAAACGCTACAATGAAGAGGGTGCCGATGAGCTGACATTTCTCGATATTACCGCGTCCCATGAAGAGCGTGATACCATCGTTCATATTGTAGAGCAGGTTGCCAAAGAGGTTTTTATCCCTCTCACTGTCGGTGGCGGTATCCGTAAACTTGATGATATTTATCGGCTTTTGGCTGTAGGATGCGATAAAGTGAGTGTCAACTCCTCTGCGATCAAACGTCCCGAATTTATCAATGAGGGTGCAAAACGGTTCGGAAGCCAGTGTATCGTCGTCGCGATTGATGTGAAGCGTACCGGTGATCAATACAATGTCTATCTGAACGGAGGTCGTATCGATACGGGAATTAATGCTCTCGAATGGGCCAAAGAGGTTGTGGATCGTGGTGCGGGTGAGATTCTTTTAACGTCGATGGACGCGGATGGAACCAAAGCCGGGTTTGATCTCTCCATCACCGAGCAGATTAGCCATGCCGTGAATGTTCCCGTAATCGCCAGCGGCGGTGCCGGAACGATGGAACATATCAAAGAGGCGTTTGAGCACGGTGCGGATGCGGCATTGGCGGCGAGTATTTTTCATTACAAGGAGATTGATATTATGGATCTCAAACGTTATCTCAGCAGTAATGGAATTCCGGTACGCTTATGATTTTATGTGCCGGAAACAATGAAACATTTGATTTTGCTACACCGATAGGGGTCGGATTAATTGACAGTACGATTAATCTTACGCGCCACTGCTTAGTCAGCAAACCCGAATTTCTTCTCTTTATTGGAAGTGCGGGAAGTTACGGCGAACACAAAATTAATGATCTTATCGAGTCTAAAACGGCGGCTAACATCGAGTTAGGATTTTTGGATAAAAGTGCCTATACACCGATTGATAATGTCATTTCTGCACAAACGGAAGCGATCAAAGATGTTATCGTGAACTCCTCGAACTACATTACAACGTCAGAGCGGGCGATGGAGCAAATGAGAGCGCTGGGGATGGGGATTGAAAACATGGAGTTTTTTAGTGTTATGCGAGTGGCACAGGTTTTTGGTATCCCAGCGGGGGGCGTTTTTTGCATCACCAATTACTGTGATACGAATGCCCACCGCGATTTTATTGCTAACCACGGATTTGCCAAAGTGCTGTTACGTGAACATCTCAAAGAAAAAGGGTTAATTCGTGGCTAAAAAGTGCATCCTCGATTACACCAAAGTGGAGCTTGCCTCCATGGTGAAACCGTCATTTCGTGCCAAACAAATTTGGGGATGGATTTATCACCAATATGCGACCTCTTTTGAAACTATGCAAAACCTCCCTAAAGCAATGCGTGAAGAGCTGGCGAATGAATATGAGATTATGCCGCTCAAAATCGCTCGTAAAGAGTGTTCAACCGATGGGACGATCAAATACCTATTCGAGTTGAGTGATGGTAAAACGGTCGAGACGGTGTGGCTAAAGATGAAAGATGAAAGCATCGATGAAGAGGGGAATATCGAGCACGAAGCACGGTTTACCGTCTGTGTTTCGACACAGGTAGGTTGCAAAGTGGGATGTTCGTTTTGTCTGACGGCTAAAGGGGGCTTTACCCGTGATCTGAGTGCCGGAGAGATTGTGGCTCAGGTTTTGGCCGTGAAGATGGATAACAATCTTGCTGCCCACCGCCGCCTTAACATCGTCTATATGGGGATGGGTGAGCCTTTGGATAACTTGGATAATTTGGCCAAGGCGATTACGATTTTCAAAGATGAAGAGGGGTTGAGTATTTCTGGGAAACGGCAAACCGTTTCTACCAGCGGATTGAGCAGTAAAATCGATAAACTCGGAGAGATGGACTTGGGGGTTCATATCGCGATCAGCCTTCATGCCGTCGACGATGAACTTCGTACCGAACTGATTCCGATGAATAAAGCCTACAATATAGCCTCTATTATCGACGCGGTAAAGCGGTTCCCGATCGATACCCGTAAACGGGTGATGTTCGAATATCTTGTTATCAAGAACAAAAATGACGATTTGGTTTCGGCTAAAAAGTTGGTGAAACTTTTGCACGGGATAAAAGCAAAAGTGAATTTGATCTATTTTAACCCCTATCCGGGAAGCGATTACCAACGTCCAAGCCGCGAAGATATGGTCAAATTTCAAGAGTATCTCGTGAACCACGGGGTGCTTTGTACGATCCGTGATTCCAAAGGGCTCGATATTAGTGCGGCATGCGGACAGCTAAAAGAAAAATCGTTAACTTAGTTGGAGTATTCTTTTGCCAAATTAGTTTCGTTTGGATGAAATCGGACGATAAAAGGACAGACAGTGAGTGGAGCGGATTGGTTTCAAGTAGGATTTTTAGCCGTTTTTGTAGGTATTAGTTTGGGCGGCTTTATTTGGGTCGCGATGAAAAAAGAGTAATTCACCAAACGTATTTGATCATCGCCTGAAAAACGGTGTTGTTTTGATGGTAGATGTTTTCACGGTAGGTATGCACTTCACTCCCCACCTCTAATTTTCCTGTATGTATTCCTATTGAAGAAGATAGATTGAATAAAAGCTGATTTTGGCTCAAAAAATCTATGGCAGTCCAATCAATAAACCCTTCAAAATGCCATCGCTCACTCAGCGGCACATAATAATTAGTCGAGAGTTGATAGGTATCTTCTCCGATATTTTGGACTTTTCGGTAAAGGTTGAGTCCGAATACACTAAAACCGGGGATATTCAGATCGCTCCCTATTCCATATAGCCACGCGTGGTACGTATTGGATCCGTTGTATTGAAATGCGCTATACCACTCTTTTACAAAGCCCTCCGATCGTGACGTACCGGTAAGCTTATTGAGACTTAGGCGGGGTGAAAATTCACCGTAAAGATCATTTTTCTCATTGGTAAACTGTAACCCTCTAGGTGCGTAAGTGTAATCGGAAAAGGCAAAAAGATCGCCGTAATCCCATGTACGATAATGCTCAACGGTAATAGTGTGTTTGGCGCCGCTTTGGGTATCTAGAAAGGTGGGACCTTCAAACTTTCCATACAGATATTGGATATTCGTTGTAGAGAAACCATAAAGGTGCGCTATCAGCAATGTGCTGAGGGTGAGCAGTCGTTTCAAAGCATCTCTTTTTGGGTATCAAAGAGCGCATTGATTTGGGTGATGAGGTTGAGAGGGTCCGCTTGAATACCATAAACCATAACGCCAAAATGAAGATGAGGTCCTGTGATCCGTCCGCTTGCGCCGCTAAGAGCAATGTTTTGGCCTTGTGTTACCTTGTCTCCTACTCTGACATTGAATTGGCTCAGGTGGAAATAGCAAGTATAGAGCCCTTCTCCATGGTCGATAATGATAGTTCCTCCGGAGTAATACCGATCGTGTGCCAGTACAACGATACCGTCATTGGAGGCCAAAATTTCGGTAGGGGTAAGGGCACGAAAATCGATTCCACCATGGTAACTTTTTAATGAGCCGTTGTAGGTGCGTGCTGATCCGTAGGCGCTGGTGGTAATCGATTCGATCGGACGGATAAAGGGCTTGTTCCAGTAACGAATAGGGGTGAAATGAGCATAAATAGCGTTGGCTTCAGCTCTTTCACGTGCGATTCGCTCTTGCGCTTCCGGGGGTGGGGTCACTTTGGACGGGTCAACACTGAGGGTCTCGGTAGGATAAGGTGCGGGAAGGATACTTAGCGGGAGTACCGTTGTTTTGCCCGGTGCAATCCATGTGATGTTTTGTTCGCTTGAGGGTGCATAATAATCGATAGGAATAAATGCTATACCTCGTGTAGGGTCACTTGGATGGGCTAGAACACTGATGTTTTTATCTCCGATAGCAATAACACCCGAAGGTGAGTCCAGAAGGATAAGGGAGGTTTTTCCGTTGAAGGCTTCGATCCCAAAAAGGGAGATGGACAACGATAAAAAAAATACAAATAATCGCATGAAACCTCATATAAAAAAGTGCAGTATTGTACCATGACATGGGAGCTTTTGGAAGAAATTGCGTTAAAAGAGGTGTTTTTTGTTACAATGGTTTAGCTAAACCCTAAAGAGGTAGTTAAGATGAAAAGCGCTCGGGTCGTTTGGATTATTATCATCGCTATGATGCTTATTTCCTTGGGATTTTTTTATTATCTTTCCCGTTCGGATCAAGGTCAAATACGGATATCCAGTAACCCGTGGGTGGGATTTACCCCATTTATTTATGCCCAGGAGAAAGGGTGGCTTGATAAGACACCTTTTCGGTTTATGTGGCTTGTGGATTTAAGTGAAAATGGGCGGTTGTATGAACGGGGCTTTACGCAAGGGTTTACCGCAACCCAATACGAACTTCTCCGTTTTAAAGAGCATAGTCATATTAAACCGGTTTTTTTGATCGATCGTTCTGCGGGGGCGGATGCAATCCTTTCCAATCGCTCTTTAGAAGCCCTGAAAATTTCGGATGAACCGATTCGGGTATATTTGGAAATGGGATCATTGAATGAGGACTTTTTCAATGCATTTATCCGTGAAAATGGACTCGACAAAACACACTTTATCCTCACAAACATCTCTCAAAAATCGATTACAGAAGTTAAGTTGTCGGGTGAACCAGTGATTCTTATTTCTTACGCACCGTATGTATCAGAGCTAAGGGCAAAAGGGTTTGTCACAGTAGCTTCAACGCAGACTATGCACTCTTTTTTTGTGATTGATGCTCTTTACATGGATGAGCGTTCTATTGTGGGACGGGAAGAAGAGTATCAAAATTTAAAAACGATTTTTGATCGTGCTCTGGAAAATTTTTATTCCGACCCGAAAGAGTATTATGAAACGGTTCGTGGTTATTTGGAGGGAGAAACGTATGATGAATTTATGGAGACAACCGAACAAATAGAGTGGCTTAACCGTTCCGTGGATCGAAGCATTATGCACCAGTTGGAAAAACAGGGTATTTCTACGGATAGGGTTTTACCGTGAGAATCAGCAAAATTGCTCTTATTGCACTTTTTCTCTTTGGATTTATCATTACTGTACTGTCCGGAGGGTTTTATTTTTTAGAACGTTCCGTGATGCTCCGTACCGTTGCCGATGGACTGAATCAAAGTTTTTTCCATTTGGAGGAAGAACTTAAAAAAGCACTTCAAAGTCCCCATCCCGAGGATGCTCAGGCCATTCTCGACCGCATAGTTGTGATCAATGACGAGATTGAAGAAGTATCGCTTTCGAAGGATGGGCGGCGCATTGATATCTCCTCGTCCCGCTCCCTCAGAGGAAATTTAGTTCACTACAATGAGTATCTTCCTGTATCGCAAATGGAAGAGGGGTTGAGTAGGAATCATTGCGTGAAGTTTCGGAGTGAATTTCATTATTTTAAAGGGGATGTGAATCAACATGCTCAGATATTGGTGAAGATTGATGAGGGCTACGTATTTGGTCGCTTGAATCAGATTGCACTCTTTTATGGTGTGGGGATTTTCTTAATACTCGGCTTTTTAAGCATGATGGTGTTTGCGATAGCTCGACGATATTTAGTGCAGCCGCTGGAGCGGGTGACTCGGCATGCTCAAGAGGGAAGTTCCCGGAATGAAACCTATTTTATTCATGAGTTTTCTGAACTGGACCGTACCCTTAGTGAATCGTTTAGCGCAATGCGTTCTCAACAATCGAATCTTCAAGAAGCATTGGATGAGACGCGATATTTGGACGGTATTCTCCGTACTGTTACCGATATAAACCAGCTGTTGATCTCAGCTAAAGGGGTTCAAGAACTGATTGCCAAAAGTGTCAACCGTCTTTCAGAACATCCCGGATATGCCCTGTGCTGGCTTGCGCTGGAAAAGGAAGGGAGGATAGAGGTACAAGCTTTTTCGGCCGATTCGACCCGATATTTGAGGGTAGGTACCGTGATGGGGTATGGTGTGAATACGAATGCAACCGATCCTGTTTTGAGAGCATTTGTCCACAGTGAAAGTGTAGCCATTGATCATTTGGAACGACTTACCTCTACGGCTCCATGGCACTTTATTGCCGAACTTGGAGGGTACGGATCGTTTATAGCCCTCCCTCTACGCCCCAGCGTTCATGAAAAACCTACCGGTGTTCTTGGGTTATATATGCTCCGTTCTGAGGGTTTTGACCCTAAAGAGATTGCGATGCTTGAAGAGCTGGCGGGAGATATAGGATTTGCCATTAGAGCATTCACTCAGCGTGAGCAACTGGAATATCACCTTACTACCGATCCTATTACCTCTCTTCCGAACCGAGTCTCCCTTGTAGATTCTCTCTCGCTGAACTCCGATGTCGTTTTAGCGATCATCAATATTGACCGTTTCAGTGACATTAACGAAGTCTACGGTATAACGATCGGAGATGGGGTATTGGCCGGATATGCGCACTGGTTGTCCCGTGTAATCCTAGCGCATAAAGGGCTATCATTATATAAATTGGGGAGCGATGAATATGTCCTTCTGTTTAGCGGGTGGAATGATATTGACCGATGCAGAGAAATTTTGGAGCAGCTTATTGGAATGAGCGCTAAAGAAGTATTTGTTGTCGAGGAGATCGAAATTGAGTTGACGATTACGGTGGGAATGGCGGCGCATTCTGATCGGATTCTTGAACAGGCTACGGTCGCACTGAAACAGGCCAAGTATGAGCATCAAAGTATCCAAATGTACGGGAGTACTCCATCCAGACGAGATCAAGAGAATAACATTGCTTGGTACAAACGGATCAAAGAGGCCATTGAAGAATCCCGTATCGTCCCCTATTTTCAGCCTATTGTGGATAACAAAACGGCTCAAATCGTTAAGTACGAAGCGCTTATCCGTCTTATCGATAAAGATGGGAGCGTTATCGGTCCGTACTCTTTTTTAGCGATTGCCAAAAAAACGAGATTGTATGGACAACTCACCAGAATCATGGTTGAAAAAACCATAGAACGGTTCAAAAACAGCACCATTCCCGTCAGTGTTAATCTCTCTACCGAGGATTTGCTCAATACCGAGTTGGCTGATTATATTGAGGCAAATATTTTGAAACACGCAATGGGTCATGCGGTTATTTTTGAAATTTTAGAGAGTGAAGGGATCGATAACTATACCGAAGTAAGTGCTTTTGTGGATCGCTTCAAATCGATAGGATGCCACTTTGCTATCGATGATTTCGGTTCGGGGTATTCAAATTTTGACCATTTACTTAAGCTTAATATCGATACGTTGAAAATTGACGGTAGCCTTATCAAAAATCTTCCCCATGACCGGAATGCGAGAATTTTCGTTCAACATATTCGCGATTTTGCCTTTGAAATGGGGATTAATACCGTAGCGGAATTTGTTGCGGATGAAGAGATTTACGCATGGGTAAAAGAGATAGGGATTGATGCGTCGCAAGGGTACTACTTTTATGAACCGTCAGCAACACTGATTGAAGGATAAGGGAAAAGATGGGAAGAAGCTATATCGGGCGTCAACCGATTGTTGATGCAAAAGGGAAAGTGTTTGCTTATGACTTGTTGTATACAAAGCCTACGACTGAAACCGTAGAGCATGCTACGGCTATTCTTATCAATAATCTTCAAAGTTCCTTTGGCATTGATCCGATTTTAGGTAAGCGGTTGGGATTTATTCGCGTTGACCGGGATGTTATTGTCCACGGACTGATTGATTTACTTCCAAAAGATCGAATAGTATTTGCTTTGTTGGAAACTAGTATAGTAGATGAACTATTGCAGAAATCTCTTGCTCAATATACCGCGCAAGAATATCGTTTTGCCCTGAATGACCTCCCGCTTACCCCTGAGAATATAGAGAAGTTTTCCCCAATATTCTCCTATATGAGTTATATTAAGGTAGATACGACATACAGTGAAAGTCTGATAGGTGAGTCGTACCAGAGAATCCACAAATTGGGGATACCTCTTATTGGCGCTAAAATAGAGTCACACGATATGCATGCTGCATGTGTCGTGCAAGGATTTAGCTATTTTGAAGGGTTTTTTATCTCTAAGCCCAAAGTACTTGAAAACCCTTCATTTTCTCTCGATCCGATGGAAGTGATGCGATTATGGAATATGCTCCAAGCCGATGAAGCGATCGATGTTTTGGTCGAAGCGTTTGAAAAAAATCATATGGTCAGTCTAAAATTAATCCGATTCATCAATTCGGCAATCTTTTCACTGCGCAATCCTGTTTCTTCAATCCGCCATGTTTTGACATTGATGGGGCGTGAACCATTGGCACGATGGGTGATGCTGCTGATGTATTCGGAAGCACAGAATTCGGATAGAAATACGATTCCCCTATTGTTGATGGTGGTAGAGCGTACGGAGTTGATGACACAACTCCTAGCACTAACTACCCCTGCACCGAGTAAAAAACAACTATCTACCGCTTATTTTGTGGGGATGCTCTCTTTAATTCATTTGCTTTTTCAAATTCCGCATCGGGAATTGCTTCATAGACTAAATGTGGCTCCTGAAATTGAGCGGGCATTGTTTGAAGGGGATGGATTTTACGGTGAGTTATTAACCATGGTTCGAGCGATTGAGATGTTTGATGTAGAGGCTATTGATCAGTTTTTAGAGAAACACGCGATTACCTATGAACGATTTGAACCGATTATTGCACAAGCGCGAGAAAAAGTAAATCAATTTGATGAAGCGATGGGGTGATAGCTCTCAAGATTTTCTCATCTACACCCATTATACTTTCTCTTAATTATTATAGTGTGAAGGTTTTCTTATGAAAAGAAGTTCCGTTTTGACACGGAGTATTATAGGCTATGGAGTGATCTTTATCCCTTTACTGGGGTGTGCTATGAGCTTTCAAGAGGTATCAGAACGGGCCTATGGCGTTTCCGGCGAAATGATTACCCTCGGTGGAAAAGTAGAAGCGACCGAGTATGAACGGGCATCGGTTGTTGCCAGCGAACCCTTATCGCTAGAGGGAACTACCCGCCGTATTCGAGCGGATGATCCCAGCGCCAATGGGCTGGAATATGGGATGATGGTCGGATTTACGATGAAGAACCCTCAAGTGGTGAGTGCACAGTATCGTCAGTACGATATTCGTTCAAAAGTATTTCAATATGAACTCAAACGGCAGCAAGGCTCGATTCAAGTCGCTTTGAAAAAAGATTGGCTGCTCTCACAACTAAGTATAGAACGGGTAAACATATTAGCGGAGAAAAAAGCATTTGCTGAGGAGGCTTATCGCCTCTCGTCCAAAAAATACCAATCCGGTCGCATGTCGCAGATGGAATTGCTTCGTCAAGAGACTGAATTGCATAATGCGACGCAAGAGTATGCTATAGCAGCTATGGAAGCGGAACATGCCCAATTGCGCTTGCAAGAGATGACGATGATTAAAGAAGAGGTCGTAGTAGATGATCTCCCGTTCTCTTTTATCCATGATGAAGGGCAAACACAAAAGCGGATCAATGAGGCATCTTCTATCACCCTTTTACGAGGGCGTGAAGAAGAGTTGAATGCGGAGATTGAAGTATTACGCCGCTCACGAGTAGACCGAATGAGTGTTGGGGTTGGTGTGACGAAGGAACCGATTCAAAACAGTGTCGATATGAAAGTGATCATCCCTCTGGTTTGGAGTGAAAAGAATGAAAAGAAAATTGCCGCACTGATGAGTGAGCGCAGTGCCTTAATCGCTCAACGCAATAGCGCCGAGGGGAAATTACGTGTAAGTGTTTTCGGGGCATTGGAGCATCTTGAAGAGAGAGAAAACCGAATTAAAGAATTGATGGCGGCAGAAAAAAGCTATGAAAACCTTTTTCGCATGGCACACAAAGGATTTGAAGGGGGCGTTGTGTCCCAATTTGAGTATTTGGCAACCAAGAACGCTTTTTATGATGCTCGGTTGCGTAGTGTCGCCCTTAAGGCGGATTATGTCGAAGAGATGAGCGCTATGGAAGAAAAACTAGGGAGAATTTGGTAATGAAGTGGAGTTTACTTTTACTGTCTATAGCGACTGCCGCTATCGCACAAATCACAATGAACAATGAGCAAATAAAAAGAATAGGGATTAAACTTGATACGGTTCATTTGATTAAGAGTGAAGCGATGGGTCCTTTTATCGGATTGTTTGAATACAGCGATAAAGGGTCTAAAAATTATACCCTCAGTTCGGAAGCGACGGTGGTAGAGTTAATGAAGCAAACGGGGGATCGTGTCAAAAAAGGGGAGGCAATTTGTAAAATTGCTTCCTCTGAACTTCTCGCAAGCCGATACGAATTGATCGATATCCGTAATCGCCTTAAATTAGCACAGGAGTATGCTAAAAAGGATGCCGGATTGTATAAAGACGGAGTGATCTCTCAGCGTGAATCCCAAAAAAGTACCCTCGAAGTGATGAGTCTTCAAGCGAAAGTCGGTGAAATACAGAACCGGTTTATTTTTTCCGGAGCAGATATGGCACCTAAAGATGGGATGATTTTTACGATTCGCGCTCATCAAGACGGAATTCTTGCCCATGCTCCGATTAAAACCGGAGAAAAAATTGACCCTTTTGTCCCCTATTTGAAAATAGCGAATGCAAGTGCCTTTAGTGCATATATCAAAATTCCCCCTAAAATGATCGGATCAGTCCACAAAGGGGCGGATGTCATGGATAAAACAGGGGCTCAAGTAGGAAAAGTGAGTGCAGTCTCCTCTTCGGTGGATATGATGAACAACTCCGCTACCGCCGTAGCGACCATTACCAAAGCCAACGAAGATTATCGAGCGGGAACATCGAGTGAATTTTTTATTGCATCGAGCAAAATGGAAAACTGGATGCTGCTTCCTCGGGTATCAGTGACCAAATACAAAGGTCAAGATATCTGTTTTGTGAAAACGGCGACCGGATTTGAACCGAAAACGGTAGCAATTCAAAAAATCTACAAAGAACATATCGCTGTTAAGGCAGAAGGATTTGCCCCTCATGACCAGGTTGTGACCGAAGGGATTATTAATCTCAAAGGTATTTTAAGCGGTATGGGATTTGAATAATGCTTAATTCTATTATTGAATTTTCTCTCAAACAACGACTGATTGTTATTCTCCTCTCTCTGGCCCTTTTTTTGTATGGGGTCTACTCCTTCTTTAAAATCCCGATTGACGCATTCCCGGATATCTCTTCGACTCAAGTTAAAATTATTATGAAAGCTCCGGGGATGACACCCGAAGAGGTGGAGAGTAGAGTTGTTAAACCGCTTGAAGCCGAACTTTTGGGGCTGGAAAATGAAAAACTTCTCAAAAGTACATCGAAATACGGTATCGCCGATGTAACGATCGATTTTTTCGACGGTTCGGATATCTATCGTGCCCGCGCACAAGTCTCTGAAAAACTTGGAAGTATCTTGCCAAATCTTCCCAAAGGGGTGAGCGGAGGGATGGCCCCGATCACGACTCCGTTGGGTGAAGCGTTTATGTTCACCATCGAAGGGGAAATCAGCCAAAAAGCCAAGCGTGAACTGCTTGATTTTATGATTCGTCCTGCTTTACGAGGTGCTAAAGGGGTTGCGGATGTGAATGCGCTGGGGGGAGAAGTCCGAGCGATTGTCGTACAACCCGATTTTATGGCGATGCGTCACTTGGGAATTCCGCTGAGTACCCTTCAGGATGCTCTGGAAAAGAATCTCAAAAATGATGGAGCGGGGCGGATTGATGAGCATGAAGAGAGTTTTTTGGTTAAAGTTGAAAGCGGTGTAAAAGATCCCGACGAGATTGCCAATATTACTATCCACTCTCCGAATGGTCCGATCCGAATCGGCGATTTTTGTGAAGTGCGCGATGATGCCAGAACACGGATGGGATTTGTAACCAAAGACGGGGTAGGTGAAGCAACCGAGGGGTTGGTTCTGACCCTCAAAGGGGCGAATGCCAAAGAGACCATTGTTCAGATCAAAGAGCGGCTCAAACAGCTTGAACCACAGCTTCCTGAAGGGGTCAGTATTGTCCCTTTTTATGATCGAAGTAATTTGATCGACAAAGCGGTCGGAACGGTAACAAAAGCATTGGTTGAAGCCATCGTTTTGGTTATTATCCTCTTGATGCTCTTTTTGGGGGATATTCGAGCGGCGATAGCGGTGAGTGTGATTTTGCCGTTTTCACTTGCGATTGCTTTTTTAATGATGAAATATTTCGGATTGAGTGCGAATTTGATGAGTTTGGGCGGATTGGCGATTGCAATCGGGATGTTAGTCGATTCGGCAGTCGTAGTGGTCGAAAATGTTTTTGCTCAATTGAGCAAAAATGATCAATCGCTTCCAAAACTTCATCAGGTATACCGCGCGACTAAAGAGGTTAGCATAGCGGTATTCAGCGGTATTTTGATTATTGCCGTCGTCTTTTTGCCGTTGTTGACCCTCGAAGGGTTGGAGGGGAAACTTTTTGCCCCTGTAGCGATGACCATTGTTTTTGCATTGTTCGGTTCCTTGGTTTTATCTTTGACTCTTATTCCGGTGGTTGCTTCGCTGATTCTAAAAAGTACACCGCATGAAGAGACCCATTTGGGGGCTTTTTTTGCCCGTATGTATGCCCCGATGCTCTCGTTCGCCCTCAATCGTACGAAAACTCTTTTTATAGGAGCGATCATTTTTTTAGTGATCAGTTTCTCCCTTTTTGGGGTTGTGGGTAAAAGTTTTATGCCTACCCTAGATGAGGGAGATATTATTTTGGGGGTTGAAACACCGCCGTCCATTTCGTTGGATGAATCCAAAGAACTCAATCTGGCGATACAGCGATCTATTTTGGCACATGTCCCTGAAGTGAAAAGAATTATTGCACGAACAGGGTCGGATGAGCTCGGACTTGATCCGATGGGATTGAATCAAACCGACACCTTTATTACCCTTAAACCGATGGAGGAGTGGAAAGCTGCGAATAAAGAGGAGGTTAAAGCAAAAATTCATGATGCCATCAAAAATTTTCCCGGGATCAGTTTTGGATTTACCCAGCCTATTGAGATGCGGGTTTCCGAGATGCTAACCGGTTCACGGGGTGATTTAGCCGTTAAAATCTACGGTACTGATATCGAAACTTTGAATGCTCTCAGTGAAAAAATAGCAACGACGTTGGAAAAAATCAAAGGTTCTTCCGAGGTATTTACCACGTTAAACGAGGGGGTAAATTATCTGCGGGTTAAGCCAAACCGGATTGAATCGGCTAAAACAGGGGTGGATACGGCAGAATTGGGCCTTTTTCTGAAAACAGCGTTAGAGGGGGTTACAATTACAGAACTTCCGATCAAAAATTCAAGAATACCGGTATTGATGCGCCTTGATAGCGAAGTCTCTCAGGATATGGGATTGTTTAAGTCGCTTGAACTTCCGTTGAGCGAGGGGATATCGGTGCCGATTTCCAGCATCGCTGATATAGAGTCGGTTGAGGGTGTATTGAAAGTAGATCGCGAAAATGCCGAGCGACTGAGTACCGTTCGCGCCAACGTAGAGGGGCGAGATTTGGTTGGATTTGTCGAAGAGGCGAAACAAAAAATTGCCCAAAATGTCCCTCTCCCAAAAGGGTATCATTTGGTATTTGGCGGACAGTTTGAGAATCAACAGCGCGCGGCAGCTAAATTGATGACCGTTATCCCGGTCAGTATCGGGGTTATCTTTTTAATCTTATTTTTCACATTCCGATCCGTAAACTCAACATTGCTGATATTGCTCAATATCCCCTTTGCTGTTACCGGGGGGATTATCTCACTTACCCTCAGCGGTGAGTATCTCTCCGTCCCCGCGTCGGTCGGATTTATCGCCCTCTTCGGGATCGCCGTCCTTAACGGTGTGGTGATGGTGAGTTATTTTAATACATTACTCAAAAATGGCAGTACGATTGACGAAGCCGTTCGGGATGGGGCAACGCGGCGGCTTCGACCGGTACTGATGACGGCGTTTATCGCGGCGTTGGGCTTATTGCCCCTGTTATTTGCTACCGGAGTCGGAAGCGAGGTTCAGAAACCCCTTGCCATCGTTGTTTTAGGGGGACTGGTTACCTCCACCATCCTAACGCTATTGATTTTACCGCCGGCCTTTAAAATGATCTATCTAAGGGGAAAACGATGAGCCTAAAAGGGATGGATATCTATTTCGAGATGGAAAACAAAGATACTCTGGTCGATTTTTTACTGGCAAAAGGGTATGATGATTTTTACTTTTTCCGTTGCAGTCATTATGGGGCAGGGGCATTTTTAATCAGTCCCGAAGAGCAGGTGAGCGCGAGACGGGAGTTTGGATTGTTTCGCCTTTTTGCGGAAAAGGAAGAGATACCTCCTCTTGCTCAGGCAATAAAGGGTGAACTGAAAGGTAAAACCCTTAAAATATTTAGCTATGAGGTTAATGAGATATAGATGCGAATTTTAATTGCGGATGATGAAGAAGAATTGCTTGAACTGTTAAAATTCTCATTGCAAGGGGAGTGGATTGTAGATACGGTTTCCACAATAGAGGAAGCAAAAGCGCATCTGGATGCCTATCACTATCAAGTGGTTCTACTGGATCGTACCTTTAACGGTGTCGATAGAGTCCATGAACTCATCCGTTATTCTAAAGCGAAACATCCGCAGCTTCCCGTATTGGTACTCAGTGCGCTTGGCAGTGTTGATGATAAAGTTCAAGGTTTTGAATTCGGTGCAGACGATTATCTTGAAAAACCGTTTGACATCAAAGAATTATGGGCCCGTATCAGTGCATTAGCTCGTCGTTTTTCACCTAAAATCAAACATTTTGAGGGGATCGAAATTGATCTTGCCACTCAGAGTGTTCTCAAAGAGGGTATTCCGATTACCCTTAGTAAAAATGAACAAACCCTCTTGTTTTACCTTCTCTCTCGAGAATCGGTGGCAACGCGCGAAGAGATCATGGATGCTCTGTACGATAATCCTCAGAACGTTACCCAAAATGCGGTAGATGAATTGGTCGCACGGCTCCGTAAAAAACTTCACCCTTCCCTCATTAAAACCATTAAAACACGGGGATACCTGATTGAACGTTAAACAAAGCGGATCGCTGAAGATTCAAATAGCTTTATTGTTTTCGTTATTGATGGCTATCGCTTTTAGTATTAACTGGGGTGTTGCAACGGAAACTATGCAGGGGGAAAAAGTTGAAGATCTAGAAAAAGTTCTCCACCATATTCTGATTGAGAGTGTGGATGAATATATAACTGAGCCTTTGGATACTCATAGCAATCTCTCCTTTTTGTATGCCGTTCCCCACAATCAGATGGTTTTACGCAATTCCGAATCCAATCATTTACGGTTTATGATTTCCAAAAGCCCCTTGCCGAAGTCTCAGAATCTTATATGCGCATCGGTAGAACTTCCTAACGGCCTTTACCTCAATGCGCTCAGTGATGATCTTAAAGTACGTGCCTCGGTTGATAAATACGCCCAAAAGCTTCTCGTGCGGTATTTTTATTCTCTGTTGGCGATTTTAATTGTCAGTTTTGCTCTCTTACATTATTACATGAAACCCTTGGGGATATTGGCACAAAAAACAAGGGCATGGAAGAACGGTGATCCGTTTGAATTTGCGTTGGACAATCCGGGGTATGAGATAGCCGAAGTTTCCTATGCATTTAGTGCATTAATCCGTCGTATTGAAGGGTATCGTTCCAAAGAAAAAGAGTTATTCAAAGAAGCGGCGCACGAGCTTAAAACACCGCTTGCACTGATGCGTTCACGTTTGGATGTGTATGAAAACAGTGTAGGGTACGATAAAACCAAATTTATCGCCGATTTGGGAAGCGATATCGAGCGGTTAACGACGGAATTGAAAAATGTCCTTTTTCTGGAGAGTTCCGATTTTGAAGATCCGGTTTTAGTGGATATGAATCAGGCCCTTAGAACCATAATTCATAAAGTAGACATCCTCGCACAGCGAAAACGATTGCGTATTCATTTGCCAATTCAAAATTTTACGGTCAATATTCCCGAAAAAGTGTTGAATAAAGTACTGGTAGCTTTGATTGAGAATGCGATGACGTATGCAGTTGAGGGGAGTGTCATTGATATTGAAATTGATCCTGTTCGTCGCAGCCTCTCGCTGGTAAATGAGGTGGGGGAAGACAAATATCTGTTTAGCTCCAAGATCGGGCAAAAAATACTAAAACGGATCAGCGAAGAACTCCAATTTAGCTATGAAATTCTTCACGATGAGAAAAGGTACCGGATTACACTAATCTTTAGTTAAACGTCCGCGCATTAAAAAATAGATGCCGATTCCAATACCGCTCCAAATGACAAATCGTATCCACGTGTGCAATTCCAATCCCGACATGATAAACAATAAGAGGAAGAAATTCAGAGGTATCAGTACCCAGAACATCGGAACACGAAACGTCCCTACCAGACCCTTACGGCGTAACAAGATAATGGCGACCGCAACGATAAAATAGGCGAAGAGGGTTCCGATATTGACGAGTTCAGCCAAAATTTTTAGCGGTACGAATCCGGCAAGAAATGCAAGGAAGAAGCCGCCTATAAGGGTGAGTTTGAAAGGGGTATTGTATTTAGGGTGAACTTCACACAGCTTTTTCGGGAGGAATCCGTCACGTGAGAGGGCAAACGCGACGCGGGTGAAGCCCAATCCCATAACAAGCATTACGGTTGTGATGGTGACGACGGCGCCCAAAGCGATAATGCTGGCCAGAAAAGGCTCATCCACTTTGACCATCGCAAATGCGAGGGCATCAGGGACATTAAGCTCTTTGTAATTGACCATAGAGGTGAGGGTGAAACTGACCAATATGAAGAAGAGGGTTGAAAATGCGAGCGCGAGCATCAACGCTTTCGGGATCGTTTTCGTTGGGTCTTTGGTCTCTTCGGCGACAGTAGAGATCGCATCAAATCCTAAATAGGCAAAAATGATTAAACTTGTCGCATGCCACACCCCCTCAAAACCAAACGGGAAGAAATTTCGGATATTGTTGATATCGAAATGCTGCAATCCGAAGAACACGAATATCGATAACACAGCAATCTTTATATAGACAATAATGTTATTGACTCGTGCGCTCTCTTTGATTCCGATCGCAAGGAGGGCAAAGATGAAGAAAATAACCAGAAATGCGCTCAAATCAACAAAGGTCCCTTTGGCAGGATCATAGGCACCGCTGAGTGCGGTGGGGAGGGCAATATGAAAATTGGTATCGATAAAGGTGCGAAAATAGCCCGACCACCCCGTTGCGACGGCACTGGTGGCAACACCGTATTCGAGAAGCAGATTCCATCCGACCAGCCAAGCGAAAAACTCACCCAGTGTAGCATAGGTATAGTTGTATGCGCTTCCCGATACAGGATAGATCGAACTCATTTCTGCATAGATTAACGCCGTAATGCCGATCGCTACGGCCGCAACCAAAAAGGACAACACGATAGCCGGTCCTGCCGTAGTTGCCGCCGCTTGACCCGTGATGACAAATATCCCCGCTCCGATGATGGCACCGACACCGATGAAAGAGACATCCAAAAGATTCAAATGCCGAGCGAGGCCGGAACCTTCTGTTTTTGGAATTTTGGTACTAAATAATCCCATTAAAACCTGCTTGTTTTGATTTTATATACGCAATCATGCTTTCTCAATATGATTTTACTGTTAATGAACAAAAAGTTATCAAAAATAATGGGAATTGGTGTATAAAAAATGAGTAATGGGAAATAAAAGAAAGAAGTATTATAAAGTGATGGTGCGGATGAGAGGACTTGAACCTCCACACCTTGCGGCACCAGATCCTAAGTCTGGCGTGTCTACCAATTTCACCACATCCGCACATAAAAAGTCTAAGGTGGTACGCCCTAGAGGATTCGAACCTCTGACCGATGCCTTAGAAGGGCATTGCTCTATCCAGCTGAGCTAAGGACGCATGAGTATATGGTGCGCCCGATAGGGTTCGAACCTATAACCTACGGATCCGAAGTCCGTTACTCTATCCAGTTGAGCTACGAACGCACAATCGCCTTCTAAAACATCGCGTATCAAAAGTGTTTCAAACCAGAAACAAATGGGGTGGAATATGGGAATCGAACCCACGACCCTCAGAACCACAACCTGATGCTCTAACCGACTGAGCTAATTCCACCATCTGAAAAAGAATCTGTTTGAAATGATACATATAAAGAAAAAACATGGTCGGGGCGAGAGGACTCGAACCTCCGGCCCCTTGGTCCCAAACCAAGTACTCTAACCATACTGAGCTACGCCCCGACACATTCCTAAAATGACTCTTGCGAGCTAAATTAGTGAGGCGAAATTATAGTGTACTATTTTAAAAATGTCAAGATAACTTGCAAAAAGGGCACCTGAGCTTACTGTTGAAGTAAACTCAGTGTTAGCGTAGGTGTGTTAATTAGAATTGGATCATCCCGTCAACCGGCGAGCTTGCGGTTGCATAGGGACGTTTCGGAATACGTCCTGCCAGGTAGCTTAAACGACCTGCAATGACAGCATTTTTCATCGCTTCCGCCATAAGGATAGGGTTTTGAGCCTGAGCAATAGCGGTATTCGTTAAAACCCCGTCTGCTCCGAGCTCCATCGCCAATGCCGCATCGCTTGCGCATCCGATACCTGCATCAACGATGATAGGCACTTTTACCGCTTCACGTACAAACACAATGTTATAACGGTTTTGGACACCCAATCCTGATCCGATCGGTGCTGCAAGGGGCATAATAGCATGTGCTCCCGCATCTTCAAGACGGCGGGCCATAATCGGATCATCACTGGTGTAGGCCATGATCGTAAACCCCTCTTTGGCTAACACTTCACACGCTTTGATCGTTTCTAAAACATCGGGATAGAGCGTTTTTAGGGTATCCCCGATGACTTCGAGCTTGATCAGGTCGATTCCTGTCGCTTCGCGGGTAAGACGGAAAAGGGTGATCGCCTCTTCGGCAGTGGTACATCCTGCGGAGTTAGGGAGGAATTTGACATTGGTTCCGGCAAAGGTATCGCGTAGATTGGCTTCATTGGGGTTGGTAATATTGAGACGGCGGACGGCTACGGTAATGAGTTCAGAGCCTGATGCAAGGGTGGCAGCTTTGGTCGTTTCAAATGAGTCATATTTGCCGCTTCCTACGATGAGGCGGCTGCCGAGGGTGTATTTTCCGATTTGTAATGTGTGCATTTTAAAGTTCCTTTAGCAATTGAATAATACTCAGGGGCAATATTTCATGCTCGATTTGGCGAATTTTAGCCGAAAATTCTTCTAAAGTATCGGATGAATTTTTGGTAAAACTTTTTTGCAAGATTATGTCACCGCCGTCGAGTTCATCCGTGACCCAATGGACACTTACACCGCAAACTTGTTCATCACTTTCAAAACTCCGCTCAATAGCTTTGGCCCCTTTGAATGCGGGGAGGAGCGAGGGGTGAAGGTTGATGGAGCGGATATTGGATGTGAATATGGGGGTTAAAATCCGCATAAATCCGCACAATACAACGAGGTCAGGATTGTAGTCGCGAATACTCTGCACTAAGGCTTCATCATACGCTTCTCTGGAGGGAAAGAGGGTATGATCGATCACTTCGACCGGTATGCCGGCTGCGCGTGCTTTGGCAATCCCTGCAGCATTAGGATTATTGGTAATAGCGCAGGTTATGAGGGCGTGTTTATGGTGGATTTTTTCGATTATATTGGCGAGGTTGGTCCCCTCGCCGCTAAAAAGTGCGACGATACGCTTCATAATGTTGTGATTCCTTCGATAATGTCATAGGGGGTGAGTGCGTAGTTGTTCTTGTCAAATTTTTGCGCTGCAAGTGTGTGTGCAAGCGAGGCTTGAAGTGCGGCGTTCATTGGGTCAACGCCTTGTGCGAGGAGTGCGCCGACAAGGCCGCTCAGAACATCCCCGCTCCCTCCCTTCGCCAAAGCAACCGTGCCGTGAGGATTGATGAAAAAACGCTCTTGGGTACCGATGATGACATTGGCGCCTTTTAGAAGTAACACGGCATTAGGATACGCTGCGCAAAACTGTTCGACATAGGCAAATCGATCGTTTTGTAAGGTTTTCACGTCTATATCGGCGATTCCGCATACCCGTAAGATGTGGGTGAACTCTTTGGGATGAGGGGTTAGAACAATCTGTTTACGCATCAATAGCGTACTAAATAATGTGTGATAAAAAATATCGGCATCGAGAACAAGCGGAAGGTCGTTATCCAGCAACTCTGAGAGTTCATCGTCGCAAAACTCTTCTCCCAATCCCATTCCCAGTGCAATGGCGGTTGCAGTCGAGGGGAGCGAATGACTCTGCATCAGTTCGAAGGGGATGGTGACGTTTTCATTGCTGATTAAACTGACCAAACCCGTACCGAAACGGAGGGCGGCAGAACCTGCGATGATCGAAGCCCCGATTTTCTCGCCGCAGATAACACTTAAATGTCCGTAGCTTCCTTTGTGAGTGGAAATTTGTGTACGAAGCGGCAGAGACAGATCGCTTGGATCGAGTAATTGCCATGTCGAGGATATTTCATAGCGTGAGCGTGAAATCCCAAGATTGGCAACACGGATTTCACCCACGTATTCTTTGGCTGCGTCACTAAAGAGACTCCGTTTAAGTCCCCCCATAGTGATGGTGAGATCGGCTTTAAAGGTATGGGGGTCGAGTGCCCCGTTTGCGAACAAACCGCTGGGGACATCGCAGGCTATTTTAAAAGCATCAAAGCGATTAAGCAGATCGAGCAGTTCGCACGTTGCAGGGTCGAGGCCGCGATTAAGCCCACTGCCAAAGAGGGCATCGACGATGACGTCGTAGTGCGTATCGTTTTGATACTGAAGTGAAATACGATAATCCCCTTCGAGCTGCCGTGCGAGGATCCGTCCATCAGCTCCATTATTTCCGTTTCCACAGACGATCAAAACAGAAGAAGCAGGGGGGAAGTGTTCCAGAATATAATGGCCCATAGATGCAGCCGCATGCTCCATCATAAGTTCTTCGCTTAACGCGAATTTACTCACAGCACGCTGATCAAGAGAGGTCACTTCACTATAAAGGTTTTGCATTGAAATACCTGTTTTAAAGGGTTATTGGAGTATAATAACTTTTATGAAAAACGATTATATCGCAATAGCCTGCAAGACACTTGAAATCGAATCCAATGCCCTTGTCGAAGCGATGGGGAGGGTAGGTGATGAGATCACCCGAACCGTGGAAATTATCCTCGCGTGCCGTGGAAAACTGGTTATTACCGGAGTGGGGAAATCAGGACTGATCGGTGCCAAAATTGCCGCGACGTTTGCCTCTACGGGGACACCCAGTTTTTTTCTTCATCCTACCGAAGCGCTTCACGGTGATTTAGGGATGATCGGTAAAGAAGATGCAGTTCTTGCAATCAGCTACAGCGGGGAGAGTCCGGAACTCAGTTCCATCCTCCCTCACATCAAACGTTTTGATATCCCTCTGATCGGGATGACGCGAAATGCTGATTCAACGTTGGGCCGTTACAGCGATGAGGTGATTAATATCAATGTTTCAGCCGAAGCGTGTCCTCTCGATATAGCCCCGACAAGCTCAACGACCCTTACTCTTGCTATGGGGGATGCTCTTGCGGTGTGTTTGATGAAGGCCCGCAATTTTCAGAAAGAGGATTTTGCCTCCTTCCATCCCGGCGGAGCATTGGGCAAACGGCTGTTTGTCAAAGTGTCCGATTTGATGCGTACCGAAAATTTGCCGATTGTCGATGAAAACACTCCGCTAAAAGAGGCACTTTTAACCCTTAGCGAGGGGAGACTCGGTACAGCGATGCTTACCGATGAATCAGGAAAATTGTCAGGATTGCTCAGCGATGGCGATATTCGCAGAGCACTTTTGAGTGAGACATTTTCACTGGAGGCTCCTGCCAAAATGTTTGCTACTAAAAATCCTCTTGTCATCAGTGACGCTACGATGCTTGCAAGCGATGCGTTGGTTTTGATCGAAAACAAAAAAATTCAGTTGCTGGTGGTCACTGACCAAAACGGCATTATTCAAGGTGCATTGCACCTTCATACACTCGTGGAAGCAGGTATCTCATGATGCGTTTAAATAAATTTATTGCTCATTACTCGACGTATTCCCGTCGTGAAGCCGATCAGGCTATTTTGGACGGATATGTCCGTATCGACGGTGAAATTGAAAAGAATCCCGCTGTTTCGGTGGATGAACGTCATGCAAATGTGAGTGTGAGCGGTAATAAAATCACCGCAACCGATCAATTTACGGTGATCGTTTACAACAAACCTCGCGGGGAACTGGTGACCAAGAAAGATCCTCAAGGGCGCAAAACAATCTACGATTCGCTTTCAAAAACGTATCGACATTTTATCCCTGTGGGACGTCTTGACTTTGCCTCGGAGGGGTTGTTGCTCCTCACCGATGCATCTCGGGTTGCTACGGCATTGATGACTTCCAAAATGGAACGGGTCTACAAGCTTAAAATCAAAGGCCCCGTTACCGATGCAATGAAAGTGGCCATGGGGGAAGGTTTGGAACTTGAAGATGCCAGCGCGGGAGCACACGAGCATGCTGAAGCCGGGCCGATGAGCTTCGCTCCGTTTTATGCCTATCAGGTGCAAAAAGATCAAGGGGATTATTCGATTCTGAAAGTGGCTATCGGAGAGGGACAAAACCGGGAATTGCGCCGCTTTTTTGCCCATTTTGGCGCTGAAATCGTTGACTTGAAACGACTGAGTTTCGGGGGGATTGAACTCAATAACCTCCCTACGGGAAAAGTCCGTTTTTTAGAGCGTAACGAATATACCTCTTTGAGAGAATTTTTAGATGCCAGCGAGAAAGCGGGCAAAATGAAACAAAAATCGCAACCCAAAGCCCCAAGAGCCGAAGGGAAACCGGAGTATAAAACCGAGCGCAAGCCGGAGCCGAAGTTTGCCAAAGAGAAAGCCAAGTCTGAAAAAAGAGTCTTTACCAAAGACCGGGCAAAAGTAAAAGCGAAGCCGGAGAATGACTCGTTTTCAACCAATAAATACAATCCGGATAAAAAATTTGCAAAAGGGGCTTATAAAAAATGAAAATATTGAAATTTCCAACCAGTCATAAAACACAGTTGATGGATATCAGTGCTGAGGTGAAAGAGGCAGTGATTAAATCGGGGATCAAAGAGGGCGTTTGTGTCGTATTTACCCCCCATACGACGGGAAGTGTTTTTTTATTTGAAAACGCCGATCCGAACCTTCGTCGTGATCTTTTGAGTGCACTGAGTAAGGTGATTCCGAATGATGAACCTTATACGCACGTAGGGGATAATGCGGCAGCGCATCTGAAATCTTCTCGTATGGGTGCATCGGTCAGTATTCCGGTATTGGATGGGCGTCCGATGTTTGGTAAATGGCAGGGGGTGTTTTTCGGTGAATTCGATGGCCCTCGCCAGGCACGCGAAGTGATTATCAAAGTCATCGCAGGTTAATTGTGGCAGACTTTACCTATCTGCTTCGTCCGAAAAAATTTGACGATGTGGTAGGTCAGTCTCATCTATGCTCACCCGATGCTCCACTCCGTTCTCTGTGCGAGAGCGGCAACCTTACCCACTCTTTTTTTTACGGCCCTCCCGGATGCGGCAAAACAACCCTTGCTCGAATTATTGCTGCCGTTATGGAAATGCCCTTTTATGAATTTAATGCCACTTCACTTAAAATCGAGCAGCTTCGCAAAATTTTTGACCAATATGAAGGCTCTTTAACCAAACCCCTTGTTTTTATCGATGAGGTGCACCGCCTCGCAAAAAATCAGCAGGAAGTGTTATTGCCGGTTATGGAAAAAAACAGTGTGTTAGTGATCGGTGCATCGACAGAAAATCCCTATTTCTCGCTTACTGCGGCGATGCGATCGCGCTCATTGTTGTTTGAATTGCACTCTATCGGTTTTGAAGCGTTAGACGATTTGTTAGTTCGAACAGCCGTGGCGGTCGATGACGAGGCACGTGAATATTTGATCAGCAGTTCGGGCGGTGATGCTAGGGCGATGCTTAAACTTCTCGAAGTTGCATCCGCACTGGGTAAACCGATCACATTGGCACTCTTAAAATCACTCCGTCCTGCGGCGCAGAGTTTGGGAAGTTCGGAAGCGGGAGTCCATTATGATCTTGCTTCGGCCTTGATTAAAAGTATTCGCGGGAGCGATCCTGATGCGGCTATCTATTATCTCGCACGTCTTATTGAGGGGGGAGAGCCGCCGGAGTTTATTGCGCGGCGTCTTGTTATCCTTTCGAGTGAAGATGTGGGTAATGCCAATCCTCAGGCGCTCATTTTGACAACTTCAGCGATGATGAGTGTCAAGCAAATCGGCTATCCCGAAGCGAGAATTATCCTTGCTCAAGCGGTAATTTATCTCTGTGCATCCCCAAAATCCAATACCGCCTACAATGCGATCAATGCCGCACAAAATGCTGTGAAAAACGGGGTGCTTATGGATATTCCCGAACATTTGCGCCAGCAGCACAAAGGGTATCTCTATCCGCATGACTTCGGCGGGTGGGTAGAGCAGAAATATCTCTCAAAACCGCTCAAATTTGTCGAGTTTAAAAACAGCGGCTACGAAGCAAAGATGGGAGAATGGATCGAGAAGGTATGGGGGAAATAGTTCTCTCTTCTGAATAACCCGAGGTGTGTTCACAATTGACAACTACAACGGTGATAGTTTATAAACTTCCAACATACTTTGTTAAAACTGCAAAACTTTTTTTTAACGATTCTAAATTATTATGTGCTTTTGCGACACCGATTGAGCCTTCTATGGATGAAATAATAAAAAGGGCTTGATCGTTGGTATCGAACTGGGTTTTAGTCTGCTTTAGTTCTTGTGCTTTTTGAAGTACTTTATTGACCGATTCTTGCCATCTAGCATAGACACTTTGGAGATAGCTGAAAAATGCTTCGTCTTTGTCACTCATATCCAGTACGAAATTGATGAGCGGACAACCGTGTTTGATCTCCAAAAAACTCTCCGTATCTGCATACATATACAGATAGGCATTGATCTGTTGTATTAATGTCTCGATAGGGTGTTCGCTCTCGTCGAAAGGGGCTATCCAGTGTGCTTGTAAAATAGTCTCTAAATAATGGTGTATACTCGCCAAAACTAACTCATTTTTGTTGGTAAAATGGTAGTACATCGCTCCTTTGGTGATTTTGGCTATTTTTAAAATATCCATTAAACTAGTAGCGCAATACCCTTTTTTATACAAAAGATCGAAGGTTATATCTATAAGTAGTTTTTCTGTCTTTTTCATACTTTTGGCATCCGATAAATTAATAAATAATTATATTGCATAAAAGTATCTATTTGATTAATAACCAGGATTTAAATACAGACCTATCGGTATAAATTGGAATATTTCTTGCTTGAAATATGTTTAATACAGGTTAGGAGCACTTCATGATCGTAACATCCTCAGCAAATTCAGCGCAAGTTTACACAACCAACAAGACTAAAGCTACGTCGGCGTACGAAAGTACAACAACTCCTACGCAAACACAGCAAACGGATCAAAATACTGAAATACAAAAAAAAGAAGAACCTACAAAAGCAACTACAGAGGTTCAAAATGAAACTCAAGAACCCATAACGACACAGCAAGAGATAGAAATAAAACAACAAGCATCGCAGACTGCGAGCGAGACAAAAGATAGCCCACTAGCAACGGCTATACAAGAGAGTTCGCAAACGCAAAGCGTGGAGCAGACAAAAGCAACAGATAAAATGGCGCAAATGGAAGAGAAGTACAAAGATATCTACACCCCTATGCCTGAAAAGTTTTCTCAAGAGATAGAGGATTTACAAACAAAGCTGATACGAGAGAGATATCCTGATTATCTTACGATTGATGAATTTGCCAAAAAATATTTAGTTCCGATTGAAAGCCCAACTCCAGAGGCCGAGGCGAAAGCAAAAGCCCTACAAGACGCAAAGATGGCTGAATCCCTAAAAACGGAAGGACCAAACCACTATAACGGCGGTTTGCCGCGTGATGAAGAGCGGGAAGCTTTTATCGCTTCCGTTATGAAACAACATCCCAATAATACAATGGATAAATACTTTGACCTCTCAAACTCTCCGCAGAGAGCTAGAGCTTTGAATGCGGCAATATATGAAGGATTGGAAAATGGAGAAACTCTTGATGAAGCCAAAGCAAAGGCTAGTCAAGTGATGGATACGTATTTGGACAACACTGAAATGGTTCAAAAGATGTTTGATCGTTCAAGGTCGTTTTTCCATGAGTATTATGATGCAATGGAGAAAAGCACTGAAGAAAGTAAAAAAATCATGGAAAGAGATGGAATTCTTCAACTTCAAAAAGATGACGGTTCCATCAAATACGATGGGACGGTGCTTGATCTAAGAGAGTATGGATTCGATAGAAAGATATCAACATTTACGCTGTCTAAAAGCAATAATACCATGATTGCCTCCCTACAAGAGCAAATCAAATTTTTTGACTTTATACTCAAGAATCAAGATCTCGTAAAGAGTAAATATGATGAACTTGACGAAAAGTATAAACAACGAAATAGTTTTAACGATACGGTTATAACGCCGGTCAAAGAGGCTCTTCCCATTGCCCAAAGAGCCTTAGACGTTTTTAGTAAATATGAGATTTTTGACAATTGAATGAAAGGGATGCTGGTCTTATCGATTTTTAGCTATTCTTGTATATAAAGCCCATTTTGACGGAAATTTGAAGCAAATTTGTCACTTAAGGCCTTAGCTAACGTAACTGCAGCGTTGAGGTTGGCATCCATTTGGATGGAGGGAAAATAGCTAATTATGATGCCTCAATAAACAATTCCCACTAGAATTTTAGGGGTTGAAGCCATTTTGATGTGGTGGGATTCCAAAATCGTATGACTATAAGTGTGCTAGCGGTACCGACAAAAGCGCCTGCGATCACATCGCTGGGGTAATGGGCACAAATCATAAGTCGACTGATTCCTATAAGAACAGCAAAGAGCCATACCGGAGTTGCTTTAGGCCACAGATAAGTGATGGCTGTGGCGAGGGCAAATGCTGTTGCGGTATGGCCTGAGGGGAATGAGGTGAGGGCTCGGTCAATATGGAGAAAATCAAATCCGTACAATCCATGCGCAAACAATTCTGAAGGTCTGTATCGTCCTGCGATCCATTTGATAATATCAGCGCTTATTCCCGATGCCGCAACTACGGAAAAAAGAAAAAAGGTGATATTCGCCCAGTGATATTTTTTCCATACGTAGCGAAATAAAAGGGATGTAATACTAAATCCCACAAGATAGTAGAGGGCATCCCCGAATTCGGTGATCGTTGTAAAAAGCTCATGATAGGCTCCCAGAATATGAGAATGTGACCATGTTGCTACTGTTTGATCAATAAATAAATAGGAGAAAATGATTGCAATTACACTTAGACCAGTGAGTAAGAGTCGTATGTTAGGGATCATTTTTTACCTTGATAATTTACACACCACAGATACTCAACGGTATCTACTTTATGATGATTTAAGAGGGTGTCTCGTTTTGCAACAGGGCGCAGTGAATCACATCGAAGTGAACTAAGTGCGTTGGAATCGGAAAAATGGGAATGGACGATGAGCAGATCGTATCCGACGGGTTTTTCCCCTTCCCAGAGAGAAAATTGCCGATTGTAATCATCCAGTACAAAGGTTTTGACGCCATAGGATTTTGCGTAATAGCCGAGACGGCTTCCATACGTCCAATTGGTAACTGCCAATGCTGTTTTGGGAGAGTTGAGGTTTTTTAAAAGGGTAACCCCGTCAGCAACTTGCCTATCGAATCCGTAAATATCTCGAAAAGGGGATTGGTAATCGGGAAAATTCCCCCATTTACCAAAAAGTTCTGCATGGAGTATCACACTTAAGAGGAGTGAAAATATCACCGTATAGCGTACTACGGTTGAGTGTTTTTCTCCGCGCTTCAACAGAGAAACGACTCCGATAGGTATAAATAGGAGATAAAAGAGTGCAGGCCAATGGGGAAGAACCGGCTTTAAAAAGGAGGTCGCAATAAAAAACAGCTCTAACCCAAGTCCGATCCAAAGGGCGAGGAGGATAGCCGGATTTTTAGAACGGAACGATACGAATACTCCGTAGAATGCTATGAGAAACAAAAAGGGGTTATAGGCTCCAAATTGTGCCAACAGGGAGCGGATAAAAGGTTTGAATGCTATCGTACTGCTTCCCGCAACGTGAGAAGACTGATAGGTAAAGCTGATCCATTCATGGGAGGCGTTCCACAGGATAACAGGCAAAATCATAAGGATTCCGATAGCCGCGCTGAGGAGAATCCGTGGGTTGATAAGCAGGTCATATCGGCGTTTCATGAGTATATAAAGGAGGATCGGAGGGAGGAAAATAACGGCGGTATATTTACCCAAACCTGCCAGTCCTAATAGGATTCCCAACCAAATGAAATCGCGGGTTTTACCCCTTTGTTCGATACGTATGATAATCGTGATCAGAGGGAAAACCAACGCAAGGAGAAAATTTTCCGGCAAGAGCATCAGCCCGATCGCTCCGAACATAAAAGAGCTGTTCAGGGCTGTAACTCCCCATAAGGCTTGAGTTTTGGTTGCTTGAGTTGTGAGTAAAAAGCGGTAACATTGCCATGAGATGAGTGCCATTAATAGAATAGCAGGAAGTCGCGCGATCAATACACTTTCTCCGAAGAGATGAAGAAAAAGAGCTTGCGTCCATCCGACAAGCGGCGGATGATCGACGTAACTCCAATCCAGATAGTATCCGTAGAGGACGTAATGGGCTTCATCTACCCCAAGGCCGAAAGAGGGGGCGACAAGCAACCGCATAGTGGTAAAAAAAAGGATGAGTAAAACGATTTTTTTATCGGCCATAGGGGTATTTACCGGAATCGACTGGTTTTCAATGAAGGTTCAAGAATGGAGTAAACTAATTCGACTCCCAACACTTGCATACAAACATTATCATTGCAGGCAGTTTTCCGGTGATTGGTTG
Source organism: Sulfuricurvum sp. (assembly GCF_041651515.1). GTDB lineage: Bacteria > Campylobacterota > Campylobacteria > Campylobacterales > Sulfurimonadaceae > Sulfuricurvum. The sequence continues at coordinate 62,509 of NZ_JBAZJF010000006.1, read as the reverse complement.
CACTGACACAAGGAGAGCATGCCAGCCCCGCGTAAATGGGGGTTGTAATTCCCAACGACCCGTAAAGTTTTGGTGTTTCCGGTCCGAAAAAGACGAAAGAAGGCATAGAGGTAACGGCGGAAAAGTGGCCGGGACCGGAATCGTTGGTCAGCATAAATTCGGATACTTCATAAAGGGCTACCAGCTCGGCAAAGGAAGTCTTGCCGGCAAAGTTAGCACAGCGAGGCGATTGGAGAGCATCAGGGATATTTTGAAGCCCCTCGTATTCCGCCGGAGCTCCGGTGAGGAGGATAATAACATCGGGATAGGTCTCAAGAACACGGCGTGCAAGTTCGATGTAGTTTCCTCTGTCCCAACGACGAAGCGGCATCAGATCACTGGCATTGGCATTAAAAAGGATAATGCGGTGCTGTGTCGGATCGTATATCGGGCAGATAGAGGCTATTTTGGTTCGCATGGATTCTTTGGCTTCATGGGAGAGGGTCACTTTGTTTAGGATGATTTCATCATCGCTGATCAATGTTTTGGAGTAGGGGATCTCTTTGTTTTGTACGAGTAGTGCATTGACGAGGGCAATAAAATTTTTAGCAATGTGAATATGGGGATTATAGGCCACTTCATGGGTCAACATAGAGCCGCGATAGAGTCCTTCATTGTAAAATGCGTGAAATCCTACCCGTCTCTGTGCTCCTGAAAATCCGGTTAAAAGAGCGGTAAATCTAGAGAAAAGTTCGAGATCTATGACCGTATCGATCTTTTTGGCACGACTCCAAAAGAAAAATTTGAGGGTGTCGCTGATTAAGGTAAAAAGGCCATCTTCTCGAATGGTGAAAATATTCTCTTCGGGAATTGTTCTGAGAAGATCGAGACTCGGTTTGTTTTTTTTGAAAATGACAAAGTGGAGATTGGCATTCAATTCCCGTTTGAGCTTTTGCATTGCCGGATCGACAAGGATGGTACTCCCCATCTCGGAGAGTTCGACCAAGAGAATGTTGGAGGGGGCACTTGCATGAGCGGAGGGGAGCCAAGCGAATGTTTTTTTGAGGATACTCCCTAAAAAACAAAGAGGGACTCCCACCCAATAGTCTACGGCTCTCATGGTATCAACGTGCACGTGCAACTCCTGTAATAACTAAATGATAAGGGTGATTATACAAGCTTTTTCCCGCGAAGCCAGACGAATAAGCCTGGGAGACTTGCAACAATCAGCATCACTCCATACAAAATTGAAACCGAAAGGATCAGCTCTTTGGAGGCTCCGACGAGAATAAATATTCCGACCATGGCGCTTTCTCGAACACCCCATCCTGCGAGGGATATAGGGATCAGCGTAAGCAAAAATACCGGAGGGACGGCCACTAAAAAAATGCTCAAAGAAAGTTCAATTCCAACGGCGCGCGAGAGTTCAAACAAGGAGAAGATGGATAGAAAATGGATAATTATGGAGAGGCCGAGTTGAAGAACGATCGCTTTTTTGTTGGCATAAACCTGTCGGAAACGACTTGAGAGATCGGCAAATACCCGAGTGACTCGGTATTTGCGCAGCCAAGCCATTTTCCGCAATAAGATTAAAACGAGAAAGCCTGATATCCCCCCAATACAGATGGTGTTGATTAAATGAAATAGCCATGCGGGGAGAATATCGCCGCTGAGTAGATTGGCACCGAGATTTAGGATTAGCAATCCGGCAAGCCCAACAATGCGATCGATAAAGATTCCGAAAAATGCCTCTTTTTTACTGTAGCCCAGACTTCCGAGTTCGAGTCCTCGAACAGCGTCTCCACCAATGCTTCCGGGCAATGCCTGATTAAAAAAAGCTCCCTTGAAATAGCTTCCGAGATAGAATGAAAAAGTTTGGTGAAAAGCTAATGCATCCATAATAAGCGACCATCGATAGGCGGCTAATGAGGTACTGATGAGCTGAAGGAGAATGGCAAAAAGGATAAATTTTGCATCGGCATTGAGGATAATATGGTGGATAAATTGAAAATCGACCATCCTAAAGGCAATCCACAAAAAAAGGGCAGAGAAAGTAAATTTGATAAGGTTAATCATGATCCTACCGATCCTCTAAATATTATAATAGGTTGCATCTTTGTGATGCACGACCAGCGCGGTGGTACTTTGTTCAGGGTGGATCTGGTACGTTTCGCTTAGGGTAATGCCGAACTCTTCAGGACGCAGCAGATCAAAAATAATACGGCTCGGCTCCAAATCAGGGCAGGCAGGATACCCGAAACTGTATCGTGCTCCCGCATAACGGTTGAGGCGGACATCGCGCAAAGAGAATCCCTCATCATCATGGGCAATATTCAAATCAAGGCGGATTTGTTTGTGTGCCACTTCCGCTAACGCTTCGGCCAGTTCCACTCCGAATCCATGTACCATATTGTATTCGAGATATTCATTCGCAGCGTAGAGCTCTTTTTCGTATTCGCTGAATTTATCTCCGACACTTACGCAACTGATGGGGAGGACGTCATCACGTGTATGGGCGAAAAAGTCGCTTAGTGCACGATGGGGGGCTTTGCGTTGGCGCGGAAACTCCAAAACGTATTGGGCGTTTCCGATCACTTCATCGAGATTCTGGCGATTCGCATTTTCATCGATGTTCCATCCGCAGCTCTCATCGAAAATGAGGAGCTCTTGATCATTGCTTCGGACGGGATAGTATCCGTAAATTACCGTAGGATCAAACAACCCTCGTTTCACAATTTCACGTTTTATTCTCTCGTATGCCGGATAGACTTTGGTCTCTAAGAGTTTTTTATACTCATCTACGCTCATTCCTGCACGCTTGTATCCCCAGTGCATTTTGAAAAGGCTTCGTTTGTTGACCCATTCACATACCATATCAAAGTCGAGCTGCTCTTTGCGCAAAACCCGACGTCCCCAAAACGGAGGGGTCGGAATTTTTACCTCGCTCGGCATTTTAAGTTCATGAAACGGCGGGATAATAACGTCAACGACTTCTTTGGGCGCTCGTTCGATCATATCTCCGCCGAGGCGGGTATCGAGACCCACGCTTGGCTCGGCATTGTATTTTTCGATTCGGCTCATTGCGATGACCCCGTCAAAGGCATCACGGCAGTAAAAGATCGCCCCCTGATAGATCGGTCGGCAAAAATCGTCTACGAAGCTGCGGGTAAGTGCCGCACCCCCTAATAGCACGGGTGTCGTAATCCCCATGCTTGCCATTGTCTCCAAGTTGTCTCGCATCACCTGAGTCGATTTGACGAGCAATCCCGACATCCCGATGGCGTGAATCTCTTGTGCTTTCATGACGTCGAGATACTCTTCGAGCTCCGTTTTAATCCCGACATTGATCACTTTGAAGCCGTTATTAGAGAGGATGATATCGACGAGGTTTTTCCCCACGTCGTGAACATCCCCTTTGACGGTTCCGATAACGAGGGTGGTATCGGTATCTTTTTCCTGTTTAGAGAGGTAGGGATTGAGATAATCGACGGTGGTTTTCATCGTTTCCGCACTCTGCAATACAAACGGCAATTGCATTTTTCCCGATCCGAAAAGCTCACCGACCACTTTCATTGCATCGATAAGGATCTCATTGACGATGCGGTCGGGATTGATCGTGTGACGCGCTTTTTCCACTAAGGGAATCATCCGCTCTTTGTCCCCATCGAGGAGGAGTTGGGCAATTTTTTCTTCGTCACTCATCGCCTCATAGGCTTCATCGTTTTTGCCGTTGTCGATGGTTTTGTCACTGAAATGGCCGATGAATTTAAAGAGAGATTGATCATTCGGTGTAAAAAGTAACTCTTCACAAATGGCACGATCCTCTTCGGACATTTTGGCAAGGGGTACGATGTGTTTGACGTTAATGATAACGCTGGTCATCCCCGCTTCGATGCAGTGGTGCAAAAAGACACTGTTCAAAAAGACACGGGCATTCATGCTAAGACCGAACGAGATATTAGATAGTCCGAGGGTGGAGCCGACATTCGGGTACTTGGCGTGGAGTTGACGAATCGCTTCGAGGGTTTGGATAGCGGCATCACGGTACTCCACATCTCCGCTTCCCACCGTAAAGGTGAGCATATCAAACATCAAGTTGCGTGGATCGATTGCGTGACGGTTGACACACAGATCATAAATCCGATCCGCGATCCGCATTTTATCTTCCGTCGTTTTTGCCATCCCTTTTTCATCGATCACCAGACACACCAACGCGGTTCCGAATTTTTTGGCGAGGGAACAGATGGCATCGAGACGCTCTTCTCCGTCTTCGAGGTTGACCGAGTTGATGATCGGTTTGCCGCCGATACATTTGAGTGCCTCTTCCATGGTATTGACCCGTGTGGCATCGGGCATAAGAGGAATAGGGATTTTTTGGTTGTAGAGCCTCATGACATGCGCCATATCTACCGCCCCGTCCCGCCCCGCGAACTCGACGTTTACATCCAGACAATGGGCGCCGTCGCGTACCTGTGCTTGACCGACGCTGAGAGTCCCCTCGTAGTCACTTGCAATGATGAGTTCCCGAAACGCTTTTGATCCGGTCGAATTGGAGCGCTCTCCGATCAAGAGTGGAGCCGGTGTTTGGATCAGCTCGACGGTATTGAAAAGCGATGCGATAGAGGGTATAGTCTCTCCGCTTGGTTTTTTCGGGGCGATAGCAGAGACTTTATTCACGAGGGCGCGGATATGTTGAGGGGTGGTTCCGCAGCATCCGCCGAGGAAACTGACCCCGTCGTAGTTTAAAAAGTCACATTGCAACTGAGCAAATTCATCGGGTCCCATCGGATAGTAGGAGTGTCCGCCACGGTTTTGAGGAAGTCCCGCATTGGCATGGACGGAAATCGGTTTTCCCCACACTTGCGAGAGGGTTCTAACGTGTTTGGTGTATTGCTCCGGTCCCGTACCGCAGTTGAATCCAAGGCTGATAATATCGAACGGCTCCAAAATCGTCGCGATGGTTGCCGCATCGGTACCGATGAGCATGCTTCCCGCCAGTTCGATCGTAACAGAGACCATAATAGGCAGAGTCGCTCCACGCTCTTTGTTTGCCGCTTCGCAGGCGTGGAGTGCCGCTTTGATTTGAAGGGGGTCTTGGCAGGTCTCTAGGAGGAAAATATCGCATCCGCCATCAATCAATCCAAGCGCACACTCTAAATATCCTGTGAACATTTCGTCATAGTGGATATGTCCCAGAGAGGGGAGTTTGGTTCCCGGTCCGATAGAACCGAGGACATAACGGGGATGCTCAGGGGTGGAAAACTTTTCGCACTCTGCCTTACAAACTGCCGCTCCTGCGCGGGAGAGCTCGTATGAGCGGTGTCCGATCCCGTATTCATCCAATACCCAGCTAAAAGAACCGAAAGTATTGGTGGTGATGAGGTCGGCTCCTGCAGTGAGGTAGGCATGAAAAATATCGCTCATAACTTCAGGGCAGGTTACATTGAGAAGCTCATTACACCCCTCCAACCCTTCCCATGCACTCATCGGTATTTTGTCATTACGCTCTTGAAGTTGTGTTCCCATTGCACCATCGATAATGAGGGGGCGTTTTTGGAGTGTTTCAAGAAGAGCATTTTTGACCGACATAGCAGAGACCTTGGGGTATAAATAATGCGCGATTTTACCCAATACTACCCTAAAGGGCTATAAGTATGAAAATATAATTGTTTGGATACACTTTAAAGATGAAAAAGATAGTTATTTTACTGATGCTTCTTAGCACTTTTGTATGGTCCAAAGAGTCTGTAACCCTCCAATTGCCATGGCTCCATCAATTCCAATTTGCAGGGTATTATGTCGCCAAAGAAAAAGGGTATTACTCGGACGCCGGGTTAGAGGTGACGATTAATGATGTTCAAAATAAACGTGTCCCCCTTAATGCAGTTTTAGATGGTCAAGCACAGTACGGTGTTGGGCGTTCCTCCTTGGTTATGGACTATATGAAAGGGCTTCCGATTGTCTTGATGGCAGCTATTTATCAGTCCTCGCCTATGATGCTTTTGACCCGTAAAGATTCCAATATCCATACCGCCAAAGATCTTAAAAACAAACGGGTGATGCTCACCGATGATACGGCTGATGGCGCAGAGATACAGGCAATGTTTCATACCGTAGGTTTGAGTGTTTCCGATTTTCGATTGCAACCCCATACGTATGATCCCGCCTCTCTTGCGCGACATGAAACGGATGCAATGGTTGCGTATCTCTCGAATGAACCTTTTATTCTTCAAAAAATGGGGGTTGAAACTCGTGCCATTCATCCAAAAGACTACGGCTTTGATTTTTACAGCGATCTTTTGTTCACGACCCAAGATGAGATAACGCAGCATCCGCAACGTGCCGATGCTTTTTACGATGCCTCAATGCGCGGATGGCAATGGGCATTTGATCATATTGAAGAGACGGCAGATCTGATCTACCATCGCTATAATCCCCAACACAAATCTCTTGAAGCCTTGGTGTATGAAGGGCGTGCCCTTAAAGAGCTTGCCTTTCGTCCTAATATTGCATTCGGATCCATCGACCCTAGCCGGTTAGAGATGATTGCTCAGGGGTATAGATTGATGGGGGGGATAGATTCGACCGTATCGTTTGATTCCATGATTTACAAACATGGAGTACTCCATCTCACCCGCACCGAAAAAGCATGGTTAAAGGAGCATCCGGTCATTCGGGTAGGGATTGATCACAATCGTCCTCCCATTGAATTCTTGGATGAAAACGGGAAAGAGTTTGGGGTCAGCGCATCGTATCTTAGATTACTCGAAAAACGGTTGGGTATCCGCATTGAGATCGATTACAGTCGGAGATTATGGAGTGATTCGATGCAGGCGGTGCGTAATAAAGAGCTGGATATGCTCTCATGTGCAGCAATTACCGAGAATCGGAAAGATACCCTTGTTTTTAGTCGAGCTTATATGAAACAATCCATGGTGATTGTAGCTAATTCAGATGTCGGATATGTGAATGACTTAGGTGATTTGAACGGTAAAAAGGTGGCGGTCGTCCGATCGTATGCAAGTGAAGAGTTTGTGCGTACCCGTTATCCGCAAATTATTCCTATAACCTTTGATACCTCTTTAGAAGCTCTGCAAGCGGTTGTATCGGGTGATGCCTATGCGTGCGTAGAGGGACTTAACGTCGTCAGTTACTTGATTGAAAAGAATAATCTCAAACATCTCAAAGTGGTGGGAGAAACCCCTTTTCACTATGAACTTGCATTTGCTTTCCGAAATGACTGGGGGATGATGGCCTCTATCAGTGATAAGGTGCTTGCCTCTCTAACCCCTGCTGAATACCAAGAGATTCATGGTAAATGGCTGGTGATGGCACCGGCAGAAAAGATCGATTATCGCTTAATTTGGGGAATACTGACGGTAATTGCTGTAATCTTTTTACTGGTCGTCTATAAAAATCGACGTCTCGATGTCTTAGTCCGTCGGCGAACCGATGAACTGGAGATGTTTAATCAACGGCTTAAAGATGAGATCGAAAAAGCAGTTGAGAAAAATCGTACCCAAGAAAAATTGCTGATGCAGCAAGCCAAAATGGCTGAAATCGGTTCCATGCTTGAATCGATAGCGCATCAATGGCGCCAGCCGCTTAATATTTTGGGTCTCTCGATGACGCGATTGAATTTGAGTTGTACGTTTGGAAAAAATGAGGACACCTCAAAGGTGATTGAGATTGCGGAAGCACAGATCGGATATATGTCTCAAACCATTGACGACTTTCGGAATTTCTTTAAACAAGATCGGGTGCGTGTTGCGGTCAATATCGGAGTATTGGTAGGGGAAGTTGAATCTTTGCTTGGTCCTTTACTGGTCCGAAAGAAAATTATTGTTGAACGGCATATTCCTCCGGAAATTGAAGTTTTGGTTTATCCCAATGAGCTGAAACAGGTTTTGATTAATATTGTCAATAATGCGCGTGAAGCGATTGAACATCATAAAGGGGATGAACGTCTCATTATTATTTCATGCGAAAGTGATAACGCTCATTGTACGATCTCCATCGAAGATACCGGAGGGGGAATTCCCCCCTCCATCATCGATAAAATATTTGACCCTTATTTTACGACTAAATTTGAGTCCCAGGGGACAGGAATAGGGCTTTATATGGTTAAGACAATTATTGAAAAACACTTTTTGGGTAAACTCAGTGTGTATAACACATCCAAGGGTGCTTGTTTTGAAATTCGTCTTAACCGTTTTGAAAATGAACAGAAAAGTGATGCTCACCCGAATGAAACTGATGGGTTAGACGCAGAGAATGGGCGTCCAAAATTGACTTGATAATATAGAGACCCAATCCGAAGCCCTGTTGCGAGGTTTGGTTTTGTGAAAAAGGTGCGGTTAAAAATTCTAATGTGCGTTCAGCGGGCCACGGGTCACCGCGATTAATGAAAGTAATAACCCCTTTTTCGTGGAGAATTCGGACTTTATGGTCAGGACTGTATTTAAGTCCGTTATCAATGAAGTTTTTAAAAACGGTGACGAAAACATCACAATCCACTTCAATTATCCCGCCATCACTGCTAATATCCAATGTATCGATTTCGATAAAGAGCAACCCTGCCGCTTTATGGATCAAGGCGATTGGATCACACTCTTTGGGGGAAGGGGAGATCATTCCTGATGTGATCTGCTCGACACGAACCAATTCTTGAATCAGGTGTTCCATCCGAAAAAAAGCCCGCTCTAAAATCGATTTTTCTTCCCCTTTCTTCAAAAAGGGTAAGGAGAGTTTTCCAACCGTAATAGGGGTTTTGAGCTCATGCATGATATTGCGTAAAAAGAGGCGTCGTGCTTCCAACAGAGATTGATTTTTGTGCATTGCGCCGTCTAGGGCATTGGCAACCAGCGATAGTTCATCTTTTTTTGCCGTATGAATCGGAGTATATACCCCCTTTTCGCCATAATAGTTGATCGTACGAATAAGCTTTTTTAGGGGGAAAATCGTCCCTATAATCAGCACATAAAAGAGTAAAAGGGCAAACATAAGGATAAAGAGGATCAGCTCTGGCCAGAGCGGTTTTTGTGCAACGCTCTCTTTGATGACCAGTAGCGGAGGGGTTGCTTTTGTCAAATAGATATACAGATTGCGTTGATCCTTTAATATCTGTATACGCCCCTCTTTCATGGAGTCTTGTATCTCAATGGGGTAGTTCTTTGGGATAGTAGCAAAAGCATTTTTGAGCGTTTTTATTAGATTGGGAACGGGCTTGGAAATTGTGTAACCGTGTTCGACTAAAAACGTTTCGCGCATAGGTGCGGGGAGTGGGACACTTTGGCGAAGCAGCAGTAGCAGATTATCGGCTTCACTTTGTAGCTTTTCTTCATGATCACGAGAGAGTTCATTATGAATGGCATTAAATCCAAAGCCCATGGCAATAAAGGTGACGAGAAAAAAAAGGGTTATTTTAAGAAAAATACTGTGCCACATACTCTATCCTGAAAACCGATAGCCACTTCCGCGTATGGAGTGAATAAAGCGGGGATTTTTCGGATCATTTTCGATTTTCTGCCGAAGCCGGCTGATGATAACGTCAATAGTACGAACGGAACTTTCCTCGGAGATGGCCTTTGAATGGTTAGCGAGGAAGTCTCTGCTCAGTGTTTGGCTTGGATTGAGTAGAAACAGTGCAAGGATATCATATTCAGCGCGTGTTAGGGAGAGGGGTTTATCATTATACAAGATAACTTGTTCGGCTTGATTTAGGATAAAGGGTTTCTTCTTTGTGGCTACTGAAGGGCGGTAGCGGCGTAAGACACTTTTGATCCGTGCAATAAGTTCCCGTGGTTCATAGGGTTTTGGAAGATAATCATCTGCACCGTATTCGAGCCCGATGACTTTATCGTTGATATCGCTGCGCGCACTGGAAATGATAATTGGAATATCCGTTTTGGCACGAATGTGCTTGCACAGCTCTAGTCCATCCATCTGTGGGAGGGTCAAATCCAAGATAATCAGATTAAACTCATTGCTATCCAGCAGTGCCAGCCCCGCGGCAGGGGTAGATACGGCGCTAAGAATAATGTCATATTTTTTAAGATAATTGACGAGGAGGGTTGTAATATCCGGATCATCCTCGACCATCAGTGTATAGAGCATGAAAACCCTTTATTCTTTTTATCACAGTATGCCGCAGGGATGTTAATGAAGGGCAAAGCTACAGTCCGGGAAGTCTTGGAATACGACCCAATTTAGAAAATTTATAATAGTGCCCCCAGAGTTGTTTCAGCCAGTGCCCAATAAATGGCATGGGGATAAGAAATGCTTTGGTTTCATCCCGATAGACGAATCCGGCCCCATTGCCCATGTTCATAACACATAAGATAGTGAGGTGTTCATGATAGGTTTGTTTATCCTCTTCTTTACCGAGAAAATCAACAGCGAGGTTATGTGCCGTAATTCGTCCCATTATTTCGGCAATATGCCCTTGCTTGGCTTTCCAATCCGGTCCCTCTAATGCCGCTGAGTCTCCGATGGCATACCATGAGGATGTCCCCTGAATACAGCACGTTGAATCAATGCGGATAAATCCGGCTTCATTTTTCGGCAGATCGGAATCGATAATAAAAGGGTGCCCTGCGCCTGCGGGGATAAACATAATCAAATCACCCTCTAAGAGTGAATCATCTTCAAAAATCACTGTATTCGCTTCAAATCCTTTGATTTTTTTACCGAAACGGGTGTGAAAATCGTTTAGATTAAAGAGGGAACTGAGCATTTTAAGAGCCTTTTCTCCCATCCGTGCACCGGGTTGAGGCATTGGGGCAAAAAAAGTCATCTTAAAGTTCTTGCGCAGACCCAATGTTTTAAGACGATGGTGGAGATTAAAAAAGAGCTCAAATCCGGGCCCGCCGCGTACGGCACTCATATCTTTAGGATTGCCGCCGAATCCAAAGGCAATGCTTCCAGATCCTTTTGCAATCAAACGATCAATAGCTTTTTTAAGTTCCAACGATTGCTCAGGCTCTCCGCAAATACTAAGGGTATGCTCCAATCCCGCATGTTTCATCTTGCTCGCACCAAGGGCAATAATCAGAATCTCTTCCTGACGAACTCCGCCATGAAGCAAGGTGATTTGTTTTTCAGCTGCATTAAGGGCGCACACACGATCGATTGTTAAAGAAAAGCCGTGTTTGGTTGCCAAAGAAGAGAGGGGAAGGGTTGCTTTATCAAAGGAGAGAGTCGAGACGGGAATCCAAATACTGATAGGGTAGATAAAGAGATAATCACGTTCACTGATAAGTTCTACGTCAAAACCTGCTTTACGGCAAAAAATAGCCGCTTCAACACCGGCGATACCGCCTCCTAGAATAACCACTTTTTTCATACGGGAACCTTCTATATAAGGAGAAGTTTTAAATGCAATTAATAGGGATTATAGTCAAAATAGGTTTAGAAAGTCAAATAAACAAAGGAAACGGGGGTTGAATTGAGGATTGCTCAGGTGAGCAAAGCAGAGTTAGTCTACCATCCAGCTGGCACGTTTGGAAAGGCGTAATTTTTTGATCAGCATTTTTTCCAATGGAGTAATTTTTTCCATCTGTATCTCCTTTTCTAGTATTTCAGCAGTATTCTATCGGGTAAAGGTAACCGTATGATAACAGTGGAGGGTAGATTAGATTTAAACTTTGGATTAGATGAGAGGCCTCAAGGATTCAACAGCTCAATAAGTCAATAATCAGCCCCAAAAAGAGGTCATTATGAGAACAATGCAAAAAGCTCTTGTCGGCGGTGGATGTTTTTGGTGTGTTGAGGGGGTATTTAACCGTGTTATAGGGGTTGAATCTGCCATAAGCGGCTACGCAGGAGGGGCACGCAAGAATCCGAGTTATGAGCAGGTTTGTACGGGAGTCAGCGGACATGCAGAAGTTGTTGAGATAACGTTTGATCCGAAGATACTGAGTTATGAAGAAATTTTAGAGATATTTTTCGAGATTCATAATCCGACTACCCTTAATGCACAAGGGGCTGATCGTGGGACACAGTACCGATCGGTGATTTACTATTATGATGACGATCAAAAAGAGAAAGCTCTTCTCTCGATGGCCAAGGCTCAAGAAGTGTGGAACGAGCCGATTGTGACCGAGCTTGCTATGGCTCCTGAATTTTTTCCTGCGGAGGAGTATCATCAAAATTATTACAGCGAACATCCGACCCAAGGGTATTGTTATGCGGTTATTGCGCCGAAGATTGATAAATTTATGAAGAGATTTGGAAGTAAAGTTAAAAAGTAGAGAAAGCTTTCCCGCAAGTGCGGGAGAAGATAGAAGGAAGGCTTAGCTTATTTGCAAAGATCCACGTCAATACGACGGTTTTCAGCACGGCCTGCTTTTGTTTTATTGGAAGCTATCGGCATTTTCTCCCCCTCGCCTTTTGCGCTGAGACGATCTGCCGCAACCCCTTGTTCGATAAGCATAGATTTTACTTTTTCTGCCCGTTTTTCGGAAAGTTTTTGATTATACGCATCCGATGCAGTACTATCGGTATGACCTACGATCGTTGCTTTATAAGCGCTGCTCTCTTTCAAAAATGCAGCAAAAGCGTTGACTTTGACCGCTCCTTCAGCATCAACTTTATTCGAGTCGGTTGAAAAGTTCAAATGAAGTGTCGCTTTCAGCGGACATCCATCGGCATCGACTTTGAATCCTGCCGGAGTGCCTGGGCATTTATCAGCCGAATCCAATACACCGTCTTTATCGCTGTCTTGAGGTGCTGCAACTACCGGAGCCGGTTTAGCCACTACCGGAGCAGGTTTGGGAGTAACGACCTCGGCAACTACGGGAGCAGCAACTGGAGCCGGAGCAGCAGGTTGTACTTTTTCTCCGAATGCGATGTTTAAGCCCGCAAGCGCCGCGATGTTGTGAACTTCACCATTACTGCCGTCTCTGCCAGCATTACTGTTCATTTTGTACATGTACAACCCTTCAAGCTTAAGGGCAATATTTTTTGTCAAGCCAATTTTGGTTCCAAGACCCGCATCGACCAAAAGACCGTCATAATCATTGGTGTGGTTGTTGGTGTACATTTCATATCCAACCCCTGCTTTTGCAAACGGAGTAAAGACGCTGCTGTTTTCAAACTCATAAACACCGTTAAGCATAGCGCTCCAAACACCTGTAGCATCGGTAGCACCGTTCACACGATTGCGACCGTGCAGGATAGACAGCTCAGGTTTGATGAGATCAGAAATTGCATTGGATTGAAGTTCAACACCGTACACGGAATGATCTTGGACTCCACCCGTGGCTCCGCCATTTTGTGAATTGACTTGATTAGAAGTACTGTTCCAAAGATAACCCATTACCGGGGTAACTTCGTAGTTAAAATCACTTGCACCGAGTAAGGTTGCAGCAAGCAGTGCCGAAAAAGCGAATTTTTTCATAATATAAATCTCCTTGTGACATGTGTAATACGAATAGTATCGCTTAATTGTGATTAAATTATTGTCAAAAATACGAATTAGTTTACGGAGCAGTTCTTTTGATGGTTTCGAATTCATTTTGCATAGTTTTAAGCAGAGCGTTAATTTCATCATTGAGTTGAGCTTGCGCCGCATCAATTTTTTCTAAATGGGAGTTTTTGAGCCCTTCGAGCCGCTGGAGAGTAGTTTGAAATAAGTGCTTATCCGCCGTGAGCAAAATAATTTCTTCTTTGGGGGCCCATTTACGTTTAACGACACCGTCGTGCTGAAATTCAAATATAATGTTTACAGAATTTTCAGAACTGATATATCTGGGCACTGTGTAGGCAAGATAATGTTTTTTTGGGTCACCTTGATGACGCTGGATAACATAGTACATAAAAAGAATAATAACATAAATCAAATTTTATCGCTCTTATGCTAGAGTGTTTTACTTTATCGTTGGAGAGCGTGAATGAATAATGATTACGAATTGGCCATTATAGGGGCCGGCCCTGCAGGGATAGCGACAGCTATTGAGAGCTATGTGTTGGGGATGCGTAATATTGTTGTATTAGAAAAAGATGAAAATCACAATGCAACCATTCGTAAATTTTACAAAGATAACAAACGGGTAGATAAAGATTGGAAAGGGCAAAAAGTCGAGTTGGACGGAACCCTCTATTTTATGGATGGAACCAAAGAGAGTACGCTCGATTTTTTTGATCAACTTCTTGATCATAAATCGCTGGAATTACGTACCCACAGCGAAGTGCAGAAGATTGTGAAAAACGAAGAGGGGTTTGAAGTTTTTATTGCCGGCGGGAGTATCCGTGCAAAGTATGTAGTGGTAACGATCGGGCGGATGGGTAAACCCAATAAACCGGATTATAAATTTCCGCCATCGATTAAGAATCAAATTCACTTTACCCTCGATGGGTGCAGTTCCAATGAGAAAATTATGGTGGTCGGTGGAGGAGATTCGGCGATTGAATATGCGGTGGATTTGTGCAGTAAAAACGAAGTGAGTATTTGTTACCGACGCGGTACTTTTCGTCGTGCGAATCCCACTAATCAGATCGATATTGAAAAAGCGGTGACGAGCGGATGTGTCAGAGCATTACTCAACACCGAAATTGTTGAATTGGAAAGTGAAGCCGGAAAAGTGAAGGTAATATTTTCTGACGGCTCTTCAGAGCTGTTTGATCGACTTGTCTATGCGATCGGGGGGACAACACCGAGCGGCTTTTTATCAAGTAGCGGTATTCGTGAAGAGGAGGGCAAGCCGGTACATGATGAGAATTATCAGTCCAATATTCCAGGCCTTTTTGTCGCGGGCGATATTACACAAGAATCGGGCGGCTCAATCGCCTTGGGGCTTAATCACGGGTTTGCCATTGCCAACTACATTAGGTCTTTATGAAACACGCTTGCGTGTTTGGGCTTCCCGCCGAGGGAAACTTAGCGTTAGCGTAGCAAATCGGAACTTTGTTCCGATGGCGTTTTCAAGGAATAATAGGGCCGTCTTTATGGCTAAGCGGTCCCTCTGCGCTGTAAATAATCAATTCGACGGATGTGCTTAGGTATTCGGATGTGGTAAGCGGGGTAAATGCCCTATCCTGAAATGCCGCCATTTTGGCATTGTAGATAATATCGTCTAAAAGAGGACGGACGGCCGATTCGCTTTTTGATCTGCCTCGTACTTTATCCCCTATGTAAAGGGTGATCTGGCTCCCCATGGGTTCTTGTAAAATAGGGTATTGTTCAAAAAGGGCATTACGATCAATGGAGTTTTCGGCTTGCAAAACCTCTTCTATTGATTTACGGGCAACGCGTAGCAATACGGATTGAGACATCGTAACGTTCCCTCTCTTTTTAGCTTTCCTGTTATTATAGCTTACTTATCTTCGGGTGATGCCGCGATTTCAAATCCGAGTTCTTTGAGCATCATTAAATCAGTATGAGCATCACGCCCGGCAGTGGTGAGGTAATTTCCGATGACAATGCTGTTGGCTCCGGCTTCGAAAATTTCATGTTGACGATCTTTGAAGGTAATTTCCCGACCTCCGGCAATCATAATACGGTCAGCTTTATCCAAGATCTTCCGTGCAAGGGTGATGAGGTTGAGCGATTCATCAATAGTGAGCGGATTGGGATTCAATGGGAGTGCCGGGTTATGGTGATAAAAATTGAGCGGTACGGAAACAGGATTCAGTGCTTTGAGGGAGTGGAGCATGCTCGTCCGATCTTCCATTGTTTCCCCCATTCCAAAAATTCCTCCGCTGATCAGCTTGAGACCTACGGTGTTGACATTTTCACAGGTACTGTAGCGTTCATCCCACGGATGCGTTGTACACACCTGAGGATAAAATTCACGGCTTGTCTCTAGATTATGATTATAGGCGCTCACTCCGGCACGTTTCAGCTCTTGAAGCTGCTCCACGGTTGCGGTTCCGTTACAGGCGATGAGACGGAGACGGGGGACTTCACGCTTAAGGGTTGAAGCGACGCTACAGACAAAGTCGAGCGTTTTATCATCCAGCCCTTTTTGGGCGGTTACGAGGCAAAACCCCAATGCTCCAAGGGCTTCAAGACGTCGGGCTTCTTCTAAAATTTGCTCGATCGGTTTTTGTTTGTAGCGCTCAATATCGGCTTTAAATTTGACACTTTGAGAGCAGAACTTGCAATCTTCATTGCACGTACCGCTGTTAATGTTACAGATAGAACAGAGAAAAATTTTTTGGGACATATTAGGATCTTTCAAAAGAGTAATGACGCTCATCGAATATATCGGTTCCCACCGCGCGTAAATAGTGGGTTACCGTGAAAGTATTATCGGTGATATCGAGCATAGCACAGCTCGAAAAAGGTTTGTCCCGCGCACAGGCTTCCCCAGGATTGAGAAATAGGGTATTGTTTTTAAAATCACACTCAAAAACATGGGTGTGGCCAAAGAGGATCACTTCCGCATCGGCATTTAAATAAAAGGGTAGATGCATCAGTTTGAAATTGACACCGCCCAGTTTAAAATAGTGGGGTTCTTGTACAAGATTGTATTTTTCGTGGTATTCATGCAGCGCGGCATCGTTATTGCCATAGACGGCAATATAACGCAAGCCACTTGCTTTGAGCTGTTGCAGCATTTCGGGTTTAACAATATCTCCGGCATGAATCAAAAATTCAGCACCTTCTGCTGCTAAATGATCGATTATTTTTTGTGAACGCCCCTTCTTAGAGTGAGTGTCGGACAAAAGACCGATTTTCATTCACTCGCTTCCTCTCTCGGCGTACGGTCTTTACATTTGACACATTCATACACTTCTTTGTTACGGTAGGTTCGCGGAGCGAGTGCCCCGCCGCACCCTTCGACTTCGCATTTTTTATCGCTAGGCTCAAATTTGGAGATGAATTTACATTTAGGATAGTGTTCACATCCCCAAAATGCACCACGACGGGATTGACGCCATAGCAGTTTTCCGCCGCATTCAGGACAGGGGATTTCTGACGTTTTTTGCTCGGCTAATGTTTTAGTGTTTTTGCATTTTGGATAGCCGCTGCACGCGAGAAATTTCCCGTTTCGACCATTTTTTACCACCATCGGGCTGCCGCATTTTTCGCACATCTCTTCGCTTACTTCATCGGGCGTTGCGGGATTCTCTTTTTGGTTCTCTTCGGTTTGCTCGGTGTATTTGCATTTCGGGAAACCGCTGCAGGCGATAAATTCCCCGAACCGTCCTGAACGCAATAGCAATTCACTGCCGCACTGCGGACAGTTTCGTCCGAGAGGTTTAGCCATTTTAAGGCTTTCGATAGAGGTTTTACCCTCATCTACCTTTGCGATGAAGGGGTAATAGAAATCGAGCAAAATTTTATGCCATGAAGCACCGCTCTCAGATATCTCGTCAAGAGTCTCTTCCATTGTAGCGGTGAAAGAAGCATCGACGATTTCTTCAAAATGTTTTTCAAGCATTTCGGTTACGGTAAAGGCGATTTCCGTCGGAACAATAGCCCGTTTGTCGATTTCAATGTAATTGCGTGCTTGCAGCGTCGAGATGGTCGGAGCATAGGTCGATGGTCGTCCTATCCCCTCTCCTTCGAGTTTTTTGATAAGGCTGGCTTCGGAGTAACGTGAAGGTGGCTCCGTAAAGTGCTGTTCGGTACTGATACTTTGAAGATCAATAGAATCTCCCGTTGTAAGTGACGGTAAAAGTTTGTCTTTGTCATCACTACCCATTACGCGGTAAAAACCGTCAAAAAGAAGTTTGCGTCCGGTGGCGCGGAACTGTGCTTTAGGCGATTCAAACGTGATGCTTTGTTGTTCAAATCGTGCATCGTTCATTTGACAGGCTAAAAAGCGATTGTAAATCAAACGGTAGAGTTTGATTTCATCGGGTTTGAGATAGGTAGCCGCTACTTCGGGAGTAAAGGCGAGCATGGTCGGGCGGATCGCTTCGTGTGCCTCTTGTGCCCCTTTGGATTTTTTCAAATAGACTTTAGGCTTTTCAGGAAGATACGCTTTGCCATAACGGCTTTCGATGAGTTCGCGTGCCCCTTCTACCGCTTCGGCGGCAAGGTTTAATGAGTCGGTACGCATATAGGTTATAACCCCGGATGTCCCCTCCGGTGTTTTTACCCCTTCATAGAGTGCTTGGGCAACCATCATCGTCTTTTTCGGCGAAAAGCCCAATTGTGACGAGGCACTTTGCTGTAACGTAGAGGTCATAAAAGGGGGAGGAGTAGAAGATTTACGCTCTTTAGTTTCGATTTCACCGACTTTATAGGCTTCGTTTTTGAGGGTTTCTACGATGTTTTTGGCATCATCTCCGGTTTTGATGGTGAGTTTGTCGATTTTTTCACCCATATACATTGATAAAGAGGCTTCTATATCGGGCTTGAAGAGGGTATCGATAGTCCAGTACTCTTCTGGGATGAAGGCACGGATTTCCCGCTCACGATCGATGACGATTTTCAGTGTGGAGGATTGAACCCGTCCGGCAGAAAGCCCTTTCTGGATCTTACTTGCCAAAAGCGGTGAGAGTTTATACCCTACGATACGATCCAATAAACGGCGTGCTTGCTGTGCATTGACCCGATCCATGTCAATAACACGTGGAGTTTCAAGCGCATGGATAATCGCATTTTTGGTGATCTCATGGAACACGATACGCGGCAGCGATTCCGGGTCTTTGCCGATGGCGTGAGCGATATGCCAGCCGATCGCCTCTCCCTCGCGGTCTTCGTCGGTCGCGATATAGATGGTATCGCTTTTTTTAGCGAGATCCTGTATCTGTTTGACGGTTGCGGCACTGTCTTCACTGACACGGTATTCAGGAACAATCGTTTCATTTTCGATTTTTATCCCGAAGCGGTTTTTCGGTAGATCACGAATATGCCCTTTGGAGGCAATGACTTCATAATCTTTAGAGAGGAAGTTTTTAATGGTCTTGGCTTTGGCCGGAGACTCAACAATAATTAATTTCAAAGGGGCGTATCCTATATATATGGATGAATTTCGAAAGTGTAACAAAAAAATTGTCAAAACCGCTAAAGTTTCTTTTTTATTCACCGATATAGGTTGTAACAGCAAGGATGCTGAAATAAACTGAGAGTGAAAGCTCTCGCGATAAAAGGATTTATCATGAGTTTTACAATTAACACAAACATCGCGGCGATGAATGCGCATAACAATGCGTTAATGAACAATCGTAATGTGGATAGTGCACTATCTAAACTCTCTTCAGGTCTTCGTATCAACAGTGCGGCGGATGATGCTTCAGGGATGGCAATTGCCGATTCTCTTCGTTCACAAGCTTCGTCATTGGGACAAGCGATTTCCAATGCGAATGACGGTGTCAGTATCATTCAAACGGCTGACAAAGCGATGGATGAGCAGATCAAAATTCTTGATACGATCAAAACCAAAGCGACCCAAGCGGCTCAAGACGGTCAAACGGCCGATTCACGTCAAGCACTGCAAAAAGACATTGCAAAATTGATGGAAAACTTGAACAATATTGCGTCTCAAACCTCGTTTAATGGTCAAAATCTCCTTAACGGCGGATTTATGAATAAAGCGTTTCAGGTAGGTGCGTTTTCTAATGAGACGGTTAAAGTCAATATCGGTACAACAAACTCAAATCAAATCGGACAGATCCGTACAGAGACCGGGGCTGCGGTAACCAAGGGCGGTTCTGTCAGTATGAAAATTGACGGAGTTAGCTTTCAAAGTGTTGTTGTCAGTACGGGTGCAGGTACCGGATTGGGTGCATTGGCGAGTATGATCAATGCAAATCAAGACACGTTGGGTGTTCGTGCTGTAGCAAATGTTTCCAAACAAATCGGTGCTGGTGCAATTGCTGCTGGTAACGTTGTTAGTTTGACTATTAACGGTGTTAAAATCGGTACTATTAGTGGAATATTAGCCAATGACAGTGATGGCCGTTTGGTCAATGCGATCAATGCTCAAAAAGTATTGACCGGTGTTACTGCGACGACGGACAAAGACGGTCACTTGATTCTGACATCAGATGGGCGCGGTGTAAAAATCTCTAAAGGGACCGGTATTATTACGACTACTGAGTTCTATGGCCGATTAACCTTAACCAAACTTAATGCCGGAGATATTATCGTTTCGAGTGCGGTTGCCGGAAGCGGTTTCTCTACTGCTGCGACGGTAGCTGCTAAAAATCTACGTTTGACCGATGTTATCGGTAAATTTGATGCGGATACTGCCAGTGCGGCAGGGGCAAACATCAAAGGTGCTACGGTATTAACCGGTTTAGGAACAGGGGTAAGTACTCTCAAAGGTGCTATGCTTGTTATGAGCATTGCTGATGCAGCTCAAAAAAATCTGGATAGTATCCGTTCAGACCTTGGTTCGACACAAAATCAATTGATCTCAACGATCAACAATATTTCGGTCACGCAAGTTAACGTAAAAGCGGCAGAGTCACAAATTCGTGATGTTGACTTCGCATCAGAATCGGCAAACTTCTCTAAATTCAATATCCTTGCTCAGTCTGGCTCTTATGCTATGTCTCAAGCAAATGCGGTACAACAAAATGTACTAAGACTTCTACAGTAGTTTTTCTTCGATGCCCGTTTTCGCGGGCATCTTTTCTCCTCTCCTTGTTTCTTTCATTGGTAGCATTATTTTTTGGAACTCTTTTTGCTTTAGTTTGGTCTGACAAGCGCATGGACGCAAAACTACGAGTAAGGAATTATCATGAGTTTTACAATTAACACAAACATCGCGGCGATGAATGCGCATAACAATGCGTTAATGAACAATCGTAATGTGGATAGTGCACTATCTAAACTCTCTTCAGGTCTTCGTATCAACAGTGCGGCGGATGATGCTTCAGGGATGGCAATTGCCGATTCTCTTCGTTCACAAGCTTCGTCATTGGGACAAGCGATTTCCAATGCGAATGACGGTGTCAGTATCATTCAAACGGCTGACAAAGCGATGGATGAGCAGATCAAAATTCTTGATACGATCAAAACCAAAGCGACCCAAGCGGCTCAAGACGGTCAAACGGCCGATTCACGTCAAGCACTGCAAAAAGACATTGCAAAATTGATGGAAAACTTGAACAATATTGCGTCTCAAACCTCGTTTAATGGTCAAAATCTCCTTAACGGCGGATTTATGAATAAAGCGTTTCAGGTAGGTGCGTTTTCTAATGAGACGGTTAAAGTCAATATCGGTACAACAAACTCAAATCAAATCGGACAGATCCGTACAGAGACCGGGGCTGCGGTAACCAAGGGCGGTTCTGTCAGTATGAAAATTGACGGAGTTAGCTTTCAAAGTGTTGTTGTCAGTACGGGTGCAGGTACCGGATTGGGTGCATTGGCGAGTATGATCAATGCAAATCAAGACACGTTGGGTGTTCGTGCTGTAGCAAATGTTTCCAAACAAATCGGTGCTGGTGCAATTGCTGCTGGTAACGTTGTTAGTTTGACTATTAACGGTGTTAAAATCGGTACTATTAGTGGAATATTAGCCAATGACAGTGATGGCCGTTTGGTCAATGCGATCAATGCTCAAAAAGTATTGACCGGTGTTACTGCGACGACGGACAAAGACGGTCACTTGATTCTGACATCAGATGGGCGCGGTGTAAAAATCTCTAAAGGGACCGGTATTATTACGACTACTGAGTTCTATGGCCGATTAACCTTAACCAAACTTAATGCCGGAGATATTGTTGTGTCGAGTGCAGTTGTAGGAAGCGGTTTCTCTACGGGTGCGACGGTAGCTTCTAAAAATCTACGTTTGACGGATGTTGTTGGTAAATTTGATGCGGATACTGCCAGTGCGGCAGGGGCAAACATCAAAGGTGCTACGGTATTAACCGGTTTAGGAACAGGGGTAAGTACTCTCAAAGGTGCTATGCTTGTTATGAGTATTGCACAAGCGGCTCAAAAAAGCCTGGATAGTATCCGTGCAGACCTTGGTTCGTCACAAAATCAGTTGATCTCAACGATCAACAATATTTCGGTCACGCAAGTTAACGTAAAAGCGGCAGAATCACAAATTCGTGACGTTGACTTCGCGGCAGAGTCTGCGAACTTCTCTAAATACAACATTCTTGCTCAGTCTGGCTCTTATGCTATGTCTCAAGCGAATGCGGTACAACAGAACGTTCTAAAACTTCTACAGTAGTCTCTTCGTTACCTATTATTCAGAGATAGCTCCTTAGCGAGTTATCTCTTTTTTTAACTATTCTTACCCCCCCTCCCGTTCCATATTATTGGAATAGTATATGCTTTAATTAAGGTATTATTACCACTGAAAGAAGAGAATGGAAACGCTGCACAACAATCTTAATGCACTCAGAACCATAAATCCGGATTTGGCGGAACGCCTTAGTAAAATTGAATCAAATACAATCTATGCAGTATATACCGACAGTGACCCGGTAAATATTAATCTGATAGATACGAGGGATAATACACCGCTTTACCGTTCGACTCCAAGTGCTGAAACATTGAAAAAAATAGATGAGCTTACGGTATATCAACAATACCCTTATCTTTATTTTTTCGGATTGGGCAATGGTGTCGTTTATAAACTTTTGCTCCAAAATGAGACGCACTTGCGAATTGTGGTGATAGAACCTGAAATTGAAATGATTTATATTGTTTTGAATTTGGTTGATTTTTCACAGGATTTGGCTAGTGGAAGATTGGTGCTGCTCGATGTTGATAGCATCACCTATAATACAATATTCTCTTTGATGGATAATGACTCAAAAGTATATGTGAAGGTCTACGATCTCTTTATATTGACACCGTATTATGAAAAATATTATACAAAATTGGTAGAAGTTAACAGTATAGTGACTCGTGTGATAGAGCAATTGATTTATATATTCGGAAATGATGTAGAAGATTCATTGATCGGAATTGAACAATTTGTAGCCAATCTTCCAAAACTTATTCGTACTCCAAAGGTGAAAGAATTTCTTAAAAAAGTGAAGAATTCGGATACTGCAATTATTGTTTCGACAGGCCCTTCATTGATGAAACAGTTGCCGATATTAAAAGAAATGCAGAATTATGTAACGATTATATCGATTGATGCGAGTTTTCCGATTTTATACAAATACGGGATCAAGCCGGATGTGGTAGTATCAATGGAGCGGGTGGCGCTGACTTCTACGTTTTATAAGAATACACCGGATGACTTTCATAAGGATATTGTATTCGCCATCTCAAGTATTGCCCATAAGGAGTTGTTGGAGAGTATCCATGGGGGAGAGTTGGTGCTAATCTCTCGTCCGTTTGGATATAAATTCTTTTTGGAATTGGAAGATTGGGGCTATATGGGACGAGGAATGAGTGCTGCAAATTTGGCTTATGAAATTGCAGCGCTTGCTTTATTTAAAAATATTGTCTTTATCGGTCAGGATTTATCGTATGGCAAAAATGGGAACAGTCATGCGGCTGATCATGTCTTGGGCAAAGATGAAGTAAAAAATGATAAATCTATCGGTAGTATTGAGGCATACGGCGGGGACGGTATGGTAGAAACAACGACCATATGGAAATTATTTTTGAATTTTTTTGAACTTGATGTAGGAGAAGTAATTCAGGCCGGAGTTTCGCGATCGATTAATGCAACAGAAGGAGGAGCAAGAATCCATGGGATGGAAGAGATCCCATTTCAACAGGTAGCGGATACGTTAGTAAATCGAAATCAAATAAAAGAAAAAATTATTTTAGATCTTCCGGATAAGGAAGAGATACAAAATAATGAAAAGAAAATAAAAGAGAAAATAAAACAAGCGTTACGTGTTGGAAAAGATGTCAAAAAAAGCACTGAAAAAGTCTTTTTAGAAGTGACTAAATTTTTAGAAAAGGTTGAAGCACTTAATAAAGAGTCAAAATTGGATTTAATCGATTATAAAAAAGCGGAAGAATTGGTGTATAAAATCGATAAAATAAAAGAAAAAGTCGATAATGACACTTTTAGTAAAGTGTTTTTTGATGTAATGCAATCCTATATCATTCATCAAGAGCTTGAACTTGCCAAGGTTCAGGTACGATATGCGCCGGATGATGAAGGTAAAAAAACCAAATTGATAGAATGGCTTTATGCACACAAAGGGTGGCTATTTAGTGTCGCTGGAATGATTAATGCCGTACTGGTAGCGATTGAAAGAGGAAAAGATACACACGCTGTTAGTAAATAGAGAAAATTAAGAGGGAAACGGTCCGCATAGAAGAAAAATGAATACTACCGATTTTGAGAAATTATTATTTTACATTGATAGCGCTTCGACAGAAAACGAATTTTCGTTAAGCATTGATACTGCCCTCAATTTAGCTGAAAACTTAAATCAAGAGAGATGCGAGGAACTATTTTTAGCCATTAGAGGGCAGCTTATTATTTTCATTATAGAGAAAGGAATATTGCCCCCGTTTACCCTCTTTCAACTTTTTCCGATATTCAGTAAATATATCACATCTGTCGCCGGCGATACTAGGATAGAGAATCATTTAACACTGCTTAAAAAGCATTTATCAGGTATTGAAAGAAGCTCGTATGAATATTTTTTATTTGTCGCCTTGATTTTTATTTTGGAGATATTCAATACTGAATTTGAAAAGGGATTTAATAATTACCTTAATTATATAATTAAAAGTAATATATTTGAAGCCTATAAATATCCCGAAGCGTATGAACAATTCAAAAGTATCTTGGGGCATTGCGGAGTTTCGGCAGAAGATATGACTGAGTATGTAAGGCAAATTTTAATGCCGGATTCTTTTTTTCAGAATGATTCAGAAGCGCAATCCTCAATACTCCTTTGGATTATGACCGTTATTTATACTGAGCCGCGATATGTGGCCTCTCCTGCTTTTTTTAAACTTGAAAAACCATTGGCAAATATTATGCTTCAGACATTAGAATCGGATATGCTGGCTATGGCAATGCAAATATATAATGTGGCGCATCATATTTTGGGTAACTTATTTCAAACACAAAAAGAGATGGCTCTCTTCAATGAACAATTTACAAAACCGATAAGCCTCTATTATATACAGTTCAGCGGATCATTACCGAAGTCAATATCGGAGCAGAAAAATAAAAAAAAGATTGCGATTATTCGAGACAGATTGGTCAATAACTCACCCCATATGGTCGAGTACAGTTTAGTAAAAATGTTGATGGAAGAGAGCGAATTTACGGATAGGTATGATTTGTATATTTATTCAGTGGGTTATATTGAAAAAGAGCTTGATAATGAAAAAATTATCAGTGCTTATCAGCAATTGGGTGTTACGGTGAAAGTCATTCCCAATGAATGGTATGCGAAGGGATATTATTACAATCACCTTGAAAAAGCAATGCTTATTCGCAACGATATAATCCAAGAGGGTATCGATATTATGATCGGTACAGTCTCCAATAATAATATTATAGACTTTTTGTTTGCTACTCGAAGTGCAGTACATCAAATTTATTGGAGTCATGGAAATTTTGAATATGATCTCCCCAATATTGATTATAAAATCACCCATTATGTCGTACCAAAAGAGAAAAGTTTGGAATACCACTCTTTTCTCATTTCTCAAGCAAAAGAATTTTACAATCCTGTCATAGACCCGGATAGTGTTAAAAAGGAACGTGCTCTTTATCCAGCTGATGCTCTAGTTCTAGGTACGATTGGGCGATTGGTTAAAATGAACAGTGATGATTATCTGGAAACCATAGCGGACATAATGCATAAAAACGTGCATACTATTTATTTGGCGTGTGGTTCTGGAGATAGTGATACACTGAAACAAAAAGTGAAAATACTAGGGCTTGAAGATCGTTTTTATTTTCCCGGCTTTGTTGATCCACATCTCTATGGGCATATCATAGATCTGTATCTCGATACCTTTCCACTACCCTCAGGCGAGTCGCTTGCAGAGTATGCCGGGAAAGGCAAGCCGTATGTGTTGATGATGAATTATGATGCGTTAACTGAGAATTTACAAATATTACATGATGAATTTATCGAATTACATGGAAAAGCTAGACCCTTCGCATTTTCGAAAAAAGATTATATCGATGTAGTAAATCATTTACTTAGCAACAGTGAGGCTCTTAAGAAAGTAACAAACTATATTATAGCAGAGCATGTTATTAAAAAACCGGGAAGTGCAGCTTATTATAGAGAAGGAATGGAAAATTACGGAGCCAAAGGATTTTTCAATATCCTTGAGTTGTTATCAAATGAAAAATAGCACAATAACGTATCACAAATGCTGAAAAAACAAGAAGAGGATGTAAAAACGTTGTTCGAAGAGAATGCAAAAAAATATCGTGCGAAATTTGAAGAAATTGTATCTGGGTCCAGGGATAAAAATGAGATAGAGATAAATCATATACTTTTTGAATTGTCTACAGGTTTGCTGGAAAAGCGGATGTATTATAATTATTTTTTAGCGGAACATTATTTTGGATCCAATAATGCAGAGCAAGCTAAGGTATTTGTGGAGCGAGCGTGGTTTTTTTCACATTTTAATACTGATATCTTGCCGCTTTATCTTCAGATACACGAGAGCATTCAAGATTTTGAAGCGATACGCGAAGCATACAAAAGAGCTGGTATGGAGGAATCAAAAAAGAGTAATATTGTCAAAGCCATAACCTATTTTAACAAGTGGCATTATACGGATGCTACCTATAAAAAAGTAGATATGTACCAATACGATTTTGATATTATGGATGCTATAGAAAGAATGGCTAAACCATATAAATATACTTATGACGTTGAGGTTAAAGAGGCAGTAGGTAAAACAAAAATAGCATTTTTGATTTTTGGTATTACCCATTCAAATTCCGCATTGATTAAAATGAACAAAAACTGGCTAAAGTATAGTAATCTAAAATATAAAACGATTGAAATATTTGTAGTTGACAGTAAAAGAAAGGTGGAAAATAGTCAAGAGGCAATGGGACATATAGATGACTTCAAACTACTTGGGTGCGAAGTTAGGCTTTTTGATGATATGGAAAATAAACTTGAAAGATTATTGAATATTTCAAAATCGATACATGGTATTGATGCTGATGTGTTAATTACTGGTGCAGCAATGGCTGAGTTTGAGCATATTTTTATTTTGGCTACGCATCCAGCTAAGAAGACAGCCGGTTTTTTGTATGGCCCTCCTGAACAATTTTGTTATCCGTTTATGGATGAAGTTGTTGGCGGAACATTTCATTCGTTACTTGATGCGCCTTCACAAAATAATATATATAAACAATTGATATTCGATAAACAAAATATGGTTCTGAGTACATGTTCTAAACAAGATATAGGTCTTCCGGAAAATTCTATTGTTTTGATGAGCTTTGGCAGATATACCAAATTTCAAGATCATCAATTTTGGAAGACTATAGTCATACTCTTAAAAGAGTATTCAGATGTATATTTTTTAGTTGCAGGGCCAATACAAGAACAAATTCCTGACATGTTAGAAAGTGACATTGCAGATAGAATTAAATTCTTTGGGTGGATCAACAATATACAAGATTATTTGCATTATGCAGATGTAGTCTTAGATACGTACCCCTCTGGCGGAGGATTAACGATTAAGGAAACAATGGAAGTGGGTATTCCTATCGTTGTCTTTGAAAATGATTTTAAGAAAAAATATAACCAAAATAATTGGTCTTTAGCTTATGAATTAGTCGGAGTTCATGAGCTTGTGGTTGAAAGAGGCGATTTTAAAGCATGGAAAGAGCTTGTTTCAAAATTGATCGTAGATTTTGATTTTAGAAATGCGATGGGTAAAAAATGTAGAGAATATTTTGATACTTTTTTGAAAAGAAAAAATGTTTTAGGACGAATAGCATGTTTAGGGCAGAGTGTATTTAATTTAGTTTATAAAAATAATGCCAGTATCTTTTTAACAAACCAGCAAAAAGTTCGTTGTGATATCTTTATGGAATTTATTTCCGATAATCGCAAATTACCAAAGACGGATGTCATAAAGGATTTTATTATACACAAGGATATAATTCCTCTTATTCGACAGCAAGAAGAATTTTTGTGGATGGACTATATAAATAAAAAATATGATTTTGAATATCTTATTATTGATTCTTTTGCTGAATTAGCCGAGCAAAAATTTACTCACAAAAAAGAAGGCTGGATATTTAGCTGTTATTATAATCAATTAGAACATAGTGAAGAGTTTGAAAAAATATTTGAGTGTAATGGGCTTCTTCCTATTGAAAACATAAAAACTGTTTATGCCGTTTTTTTTGATTGGTATAATAAAATATTTCCGAATAAAAAAATTATTTTTATTCATTTTTCATCAAAATTTGATAGTGCGGAGAAATTTAAAAATCGAGCAGCAGAAATTTTAAAAGGAATGGAAGAGATTGCCGTGGTGCGCCCATATGTGATTAATATTGCGATAGACGATTCTCATATATTTCAGCATGAGGATGGGGCTCCTTATCATTATAGAGATGAAACTAATGAGTATTTTGCAAATCTATTGAAAAAGTTAATACCATGAATTTGAACGCGTCTGATTTTGGAACAATTCATATAGAAGTTTGCTCAAAGTGTAATTTGGCATGTGTCCATTGTTATAGAACTATAAATGAGTATGAATCAAAAAATAAATATATAGAAATTGATTTATTTAAAAAAATTATTGATGAAATAGATTGTATAAAAAGCAAAAAAGTATTGCAAATGCACGGGATAGGCGAGCCTACAATGCACCCATCTTTTTTTGAGTTGCTTGATTATGCAAACAAATCAAAAAAATTTTCTTGTATTTTTATTACAACGAATCTTCTTGCCGCTGCACCTGAAAGATATGAATTGTTTTTTGAAAACGGTTTGACTTTTATCAATGTTTCAGTTGATTCATTAAGCTTGAACACAATAAATAAAACAAGAAAAGGGACTGATCCTGAGAAAATGCTTGTGAATATTGAAAGAATTACACAAAATTTTCATAATCGTATACAGATAACTAGTGTTGTCGGTTTTGATAATTTTAAAGAACTTGATAATTTAGCAAAATTATTTATAGATTTAAAAATTAAAACATGGGTTATACAACCCCTTATTGATTGGGAAAGCTTTGATGGCTCAAAAATAAGGAATAACTTAAATGTTTTAAATTCAATCAAAAAGCTTAAAGAAAAGTATAAAGATAATATTAATATATTGACGGAATTGGCTGGCAAAGATGAACAGCAACACAATAAATGCAAAATGCCATTTGATATATTGCATATAAATGTGCAAGGGTTTGTTATGCCTTGCTGTATGTATTGGGATCACAATCAAATAAATTTTGGAAATGTTGCGGATAAGAGTATTTATGCCGCTTGGAATAGTGAAGATTTTAGTAAATTTAGAAGTCGTTTTTATGAAGAGCAACCAAATATATGTTTAAATTGTGAAGCATACTAGATTATGAAAAAAATAGCGATACTTCAATCTAATTATATTCCATGGAAAGGTTATTTCGATCTTATTAACATGGTCGATGAATTTGTTTTTTATGATACAGCCCAATATACAAAAAATGATTGGCGTAATAGGAATAAAATAAAAACTCAAAACGGTATTTCATGGCTAACGATACCCGTAAAGCAAGAAAGCTTGGCTCAAACAATAAAAAGTACAAAAATAATATCTAATAATTGGGCGCAGAAGCACTGGAAAAGTATAGTTCAAAATTATTCGAAAGCAAAATATTTCAAGCAATATAAAGATATTTTTGAAGAGATTTATATAGGATGCCAAGAAGAGTATTTAAGTGAGATAAACTATAAATTTATTCGGACAGTAAACGATATTTTGATGATTAAAACAAAGATAAGATTTTCAAATGAGTTCAATTTGCTAGAGGGCCAATCGGAAAGATTAATCGGTATTTGTAAAGACTGCAAAGGTGATATTTATCTCAGTGGACCGGCCGCAAAAAATTATTTAGATGAGTCGTTATTTGAAAGAGAAAATATAAAAGTTGAGTGGATGGATTATAGTGGGTATCCTGAGTATAATCAATTATTTCCTCCTTTTGAGCATGGGGTGAGCATATTAGATCTCATATTTAATGAGGGTGAGAATGCCACAAAATTTATGAAGAGTTATACTGAATGAATAATGTAATATACGGGTTTCAAGAGCATTTGCAAGCCGAGTTTCCTTCGCAGATAATAGTTGATGTTACCCAATACTGCAATCTTGCTTGCATTCATTGTCCTCACGGAGAGTTTGCCAAATCAGAGGTTTTTAGCGGTGCGCACTTGGACGTGGAGTTGCATAAAAAATTAATAGATGAGATTGCTACGGACGGTCTTGGGTATTGTCAATATATTAGATATACAGCAAACGGAGAAACGTTAATCCATCCAAAAATAGATGAAATTTTGGAATATGCATGTAAAAATTCAAAAACAAAGATTAATGTTACAACAAACGGTATGCTTTTGAGTGAGACAAAGGCAAAAAAATTACTGGATATTGGGATAGATGTTTTTGATATAAGTATAGATGCATTTTCTAATGAAGTATATTCAAAGATTAGGGTTAAGGGTGATTTGAATCAAACAAAAGCCAATGTGCTAAAACTTATAGACTTAATACAAAAATATAGTTATAAAACAAAAGTCGTCGTTAGTTTTGTTGAACAACCGTTTAATAGTCATGAAGTCAAAGCTTTTGAGAGTTTTTGGAAAAAAGCCGGAGCAGATTTCGTTGTAGTAAGAAAGCTTCATTCTGCTGGTGGGGCTAAAAAAGGTATAAAATCTAAAATGGAAGAGCATATGGGGCAAATTGAACGTAAACCTTGTGTTTATCCTTGGGAACGGCTTGTTTTGACACCTCTTGGTACTATTGGATTTTGTCCTGCAGATTGGAAGCATCAATCAGAGATTGCTGATTTTAGGCAATATTCTATTAAGGAAATATGGGGTGGGGAGTTCATGCAAAAATTAAGAGAAGCACATTTGAAAAATAGTTTTTGCGGATTAGATTTTTGTCAACAATGCCCAGATTGGCTCCATACTAAATGGCCAGGAGAAGGAAGAGGCTATATCGATGTAATGAAAGACCTTGTTCCCTTGGATCTCTTGGGATAATATCTTAATAAGTTTATAAAGTGAGACAAATGAAAATCATTCAGACTAAGCCAATTTGGCAACAAATCGAAGAAACCGTTCAAAATATACCGGGGTGGTCTCCGATCGATGAACTATATACCCTTTTTTTATTAGCGTACATATCTGAAAATATGGATGGCGATATATTGGAAATCGGTAGTTGGTGTGGTAGAAGTTCTGTTGTATTGGGTATGGCGGCAAAACTGAGCCATAACATTACAAAGGTCTATTCGGTAGATTTGTTTCCTGAAAAAGATGATTGGATACAAAATGAAGATGGAAGTTGGTCTTTCGAGGTAAAAGCTAATAATGGTAAAACATTGGATGCTTATAAGGTGCAAACTGTTTGGAGTGAACCGTTTGAGAATGCTATTCGACCGGTATATGAAAGATGGAACGGTATCTTAGATGCTTGGAATGAATCAATAAAGCACAATGGATTGGAGAACATAAACATTCCGTTTCGAGGAAATTTAGATATGTTTTTTGAAAATACACCGGCTAACTTAAAATTGAGGTTAGTTTTCTTGGATGGCGATCATGGATATGAAGCAGTAAAACAAGATATTCTGAATGTTGAAAAATATATTGTTCAAGGTGGATATATATGTTTCGATGATGCTTTTAGTGGCTATTATCCGGATGTAGATTTAGCTATCAAAGAACTAATTATTGACAGTGGAAAATATGATATTGTTCAGCAAATGACAAGAAAATTCTTTGCTGCAAGAAAAAAGTAATTAAGTAATCTCAAAAGGAGATCAGTATCAATGGCAACTTTTTTAATTACGGGCGGGGCCGGATTTATCGGTTCCAACTTTGTTCACTATATTTTTAATACCTATAAAGATGCCAAAATAATAGTGTTAGATTTATTGACTTATGCGGGAAGTGTGGATAATTTTCCTGTTAAACCAAGTCAGGTGAATGATAGGTTTGAATTTTGGTATGGAGATGTGCGTAATGCTCCCTTGGTTGAAAACCTTGTGGCAAGATCTGACTATGTCGTTCATTTTGCGGCAGAAACCCATGTTACAAGATCTATTTTTGATAATAGAGCTTTTTTTGAGACAGATGTTATGGGTACTCAGGCGGTTGCAAATGCCGTATTAGAATATAAACATAAGATAAAAAAGTTTATTCATATATCCACATCTGAAGTATACGGCAGCGATACAAATGGTTGTATTCCGATGAGTGAAACACATCCTCTGAATCCAGCATCACCTTATGCTGCAGCTAAAGCTGGTGCAGATAGACTCGTATATTCGTATGTATACACTTATGATATTCCTGCTGTGATTGTGCGGCCATTTAATAATTATGGCCCCAGACAGCATTTGGAAAAAGCTATTCCCCGATTTATTACCAGTATGGTTTTAGGTGAACAATTGACAGTGCACGGAGAAGGGGAAGCAAGTCGAGATTGGATACATGTCAACGACACATGTGAAGCGATAGATGCTATACTCAATGCCCCAAATGAAAAAGTGGTCGGAGAAGTTTTTAATGTGGGAACCGGACGTACCATATCGATAAAAGAGATAGCACAAAGTGTTGTTTCTGCGATGAGTGGAAATGAAAGTATAATCGGATATTCTGAAGATAGACCGGGGCAAGTGGATTGTCATATTGCGGATATTTCTAAAATAGAGCGAGTTTTGGGGTGGAAACCGAAGATTTTTTTTGAAGAAGGTCTTTTAAAAACAATACAATGGTATGGTGAAAACCGAAATTTATGGGAAAAGCAGATTTGGATGCGTCAGGTTCCTATTACACTCAAAGATGGTACGAAGGTTATACATTAAATGGAAAAAATTGAATTTTTTAGGCATAACATTGATGAAGAAGATATAGGTCGTGTTTCGGATGTTTTGCATTCCATTTTTTTGACGAATGCCGGTGTATCAAAATCGTTCGAAGAAAAATTCGGGAAATATTTGGGTGCGAAGCATGCCATTGCGGTGAACTCATGTACAGCGGCTTTGCATCTTGCGTTGTTGGCGTTGGATATCGGCGAAGGGGATGAGGTAATCACTACGCCGATGAGTTTTGTGGCTACGGCAAACTCGATTCTACATGCCGGAGCAACTCCTGTATTTGTTGATATAGAAGCCGACACGGGCAATATCGACGTTTCACTTATCGAGGCTGCTATCACAACGAAAACCAAAGCGATTATTCCGGTCCATCTGTACGGTTCGATGTGTGATATGAAAAAAATCAAAGAAATTGCAGATAAATACGGGCTTAAAATTATAGAGGATTGTGCTCACTGTATAGAGGGAGAAAGAGATGGTGTACGCCCCGGTCAGTTATCGGATGCGGCATGCTTTTCTTTTTACGCAACAAAAAATATCACCAGCGGCGAGGGGGGTGCTGTATCCTGTAATGACACCGTACTAGCCGAAAGACTCTACAAATTAAGGTTGCATGGGATCAATAAAGATGCCGCCAGTCGATATACCGGAGCATATAAACACTGGGATATGGAGCTTTTGGGATGGAAATACAACATTTCCGATATTCAGTCGGCTTTGCTGATCGGACAACTACAAAAAATAGAGGAGCGTTTGGCGGCGAGGGAAAAAATAGCAAAGCTGTATGAAGATGAATTGGATAGATCCGGGATAAGATATGTCAAAGTACCCGGAAATACAAAGTCAGCACGTCATCTGTTTGTGATAAAAGTAGATAAAAGAGATGATACTTTAGTGTATCTTCAGAAAAATGGAATCGGTGTAGCTGTAAATTATTTACCCATCCATTTAAATGGTTTTTACAGACAAGAGCTGGGGTATAAAGAGGGTATGTATCCTATTGCAGAAAAATTTGGAAGCGAGTGTGTCTCATTACCGCTTTATCCGAAGCTGGAGATCGAGTCAGTGCGCTA
Source organism: Sulfuricurvum sp. (assembly GCF_041651515.1). GTDB lineage: Bacteria > Campylobacterota > Campylobacteria > Campylobacterales > Sulfurimonadaceae > Sulfuricurvum. Next base: position 28,573 of record NZ_JBAZJF010000006.1, on the reverse strand, counting down.
TATCTGTGCAACTATGGGTAAGTTTGTGAAGGAACATTATTGTGACTAAGCAATCTGTAGAGTTGCAAACCAGATTTACAAATTTTTTTGAAACAAATTGCTTTGGTAGCGAAGAGTCGGTTTCCGGTCAAGGGTCTACTCTTGCACAGACAGAGATGCTTCGCATTAAATTGGCGGAGCTATTAAAAAAGTTGGAAGTAAAAACTTTTTTGGATGCCCCTTGCGGCGATTTTAACTGGATGAAGCTTCTCGGATACGACTTGGAAAGTTATATCGGAATAGATATAGTGGAACAAATAATCATTGATAATAGTATCAAATATTCGAATGAAACATACTCTTTTGCCTGCTTGGATATTTGCCGATCACCACTGCCTAGGGCAGATCTTATATTTTGCAGAGATGTGCTGGTGCATCTTGATTTTGAAAATAGTTTAGCGGCGCTAAGAAATTTTAAAAGTAGCGGGGCTAAGTATCTTTTGACTACGACCTTCACGGACAGAGAGGGCAATGTGGATCTGAAAGACGAAATGATATGGAGGACTTTAAACTTGGAAAAAGGGCCGTTTCATTTTTCCCACCCTATATATCTACTCAATGAAGAGTGTACAGAAGGGGATGGCAATTATGCGGATAAAAGCCTCGGATTGTGGCTTTTAGAAGATTTGTGGATAGGATGAGATGAAAATATTGATTGTGGCGATGAGTGATAGCATCCATACTGCAAGATGGATCAAACAGCTCGAAGGTACGGGGTGGGAGATACATCTTTTTCCGAGCATAGACTATGGTGAAGTTCATTCCGAATTAGAAAATGTGACGGTTCATCATATGTTTTATTCGAATCACACCCCTTCTCAAAAAGTAATTCAAAAAGGGTTCAATCTAAAATCAAAACTAGCTGTTTCTGTTCTAAGATATATTTTTCAAAAAAAGTTTCCACTTTATCGGCAGAAACAATTGGAAAATCTGATTAAAAAACTTAATCCGTCTGTCGTACATTCACTGGAGATACAGCATGCCGGTTATCTAGTGCATGAGGTTAAAAAAAAGCTGGATAGTTTTCCGCCCTGGATACTCACCAATTGGGGTAGTGATATTTATCTGTTTGGAAGACTTCAGGAACATCGACAAAAAATAGCAGAGATATTGAGCGCATGTGATTATTACTCGTGTGAATGCACAAGAGATATAGCATTAGCCCAGGAATTGGGATTTAAGGGGATCGTGTTACCTGTCGTCCCCAATAGCGGCGGTATGGAAGAGTATGTATTTGAGATTTACAAAAATACTCAAAAGCCTTCTTTGAGAAAAAAGATTATGCTCAAAGGTTATCAGGGATGGAGCGGTAGAGCGTTAACCGCAATTCGTGCGATGTCCAGATGTGCTGATATCCTAATCGGATATGAGATTATTGCTTACAGTGTAGCCGAAGAGGTCAAAATAGCTTTGGAATTATTTTCTTCTGAATCGGGTATTCCCATCAGGATACTCTCTTCTAAAACGGCTCGAAAAGAGTTACTAGCCGCTCACTCGGAAGCGAGAATTTCTGTAGGGCTTGGTATTAGTGACGGTATCAGTACTTCTATGTTAGAAGCAATGAGTGTGGGTACCTTCGTTATCCAAGCAAGAACCGCGTGTGCTAACGAGTGGATTATTGACTATACGAATGGTCTGCTTGTCCATCCGGAAGAACCTCAAGAGGTAGAAGCAGCTCTAAGAATGGCACTTTTAGATGATTCTTTGGTTGATCAAGCAGCGAAGATAAACAGTGAAATCATTGAAAAAAGGGTAGATTTCAAAACAATAGCTACAACGGCTAAATCGTTTTATGAGTTAGCAGCAAGAAAAGACTAAAATTTTTCCAAAACAAACTTTTTTAACGCCTCATTGCTCTCAATTTCATCTTTGACATAAGTTGCAGCCCATTTGTAAAATTCGCGTATTTCTCCGATTTGTATCTCTTTTAGTGTTATGCTTCCCTGTTCAGAATGATGTCTGCTTAAAATCAACGGTTCATTTACGTAGATGAATGCATAATCTGATTTGGCTATTCTGAGCCATTGATGGTTGTCTTGAACGGTTTTGAACGTTTCATCAAAGTATCCGACGGTATCAAACGCTGCTTTGGGTATCAATAGACTGCAGCCATGTATCATTGTGTAGAGTACCATTTCAAACTTAGTGTATTTTTGCCAGTTTTTTATGAGATGGGAACTCATGAAAGCAGAGTTTTTGTCTATGATATTAAAGCCACTGAATATAATGCTTTTTTTAGGTTGTCTTAGCAGAATTTCTAATTGCTTTTCTATCTTATTTGGCATATAAAGGTCATCATGACTGAGCCATGAAAAGTACTCTCCTCGCATTTTTGAAATACCAAGGTTGAGGGCTGATGCGACACCGCCGTTTATCTTTTTTAAATACTGTATTTTTTCACCAAAAGAGAGAGCAATACGCTCTGTCCCATCTATTGAACCGTCATTAATAACGATGATTTCTATATTTGGATACGTTTGTGCCAGAGCACTTTCAATCGCTTCTCTAAGATAGTTTACCCCATTATAAACAGGTATAATAATAGAGATTAGAGGATGGGTTACGTTAGTGAGCATTAGAATCCTTGAGCACACAAAAAGTACAAGTTTCAGTAAAAAAAAGTAATAATAGCATAAATAATAGTTGTCATAAGGAAGAACTAATTGAAGCCCAAAAGAATTCTGATTTTAGGCATTTCAGGGATGCTCGGACACAAGCTTTTTTTGGAATTGACAAAAGATTCAAAGCTTGATGTGTATGGAACAAAACGAACATTCGATATTGAGCCTTTCGGAGGAAAATTTACGGCTAAAATCCGTGGAGGAGTGGATGGGGATAATTTTGATACCATTATCAGAGCTTTAGCCTCTATCCAGCCCGATATTGTTATCAATTGTATCGGGCTTATAAAACAAACAGCTCTTGCTAATGATCCTTTATCTGCGATTACGGTCAATGCGCAATTACCGCACCGTTTATCGCTTGTGTGTAAAACTGCTGGTGCACGTTTGATACATTTTAGTACTGATTGTGTATTTGATGGAACAAAAGGGGGATATACCGAGAAAGATATCCCTGCTGCATATGATTTATACGGTCAAACCAAGCTTCTCGGCGAATTGTCCTATCCCCATTGCCTAACGATACGAACATCAATTATCGGACATGAACTAAAAGGATATCTAAGCCTTGTAGAGTGGTTCTTAAGACAAAAAAAGACGAAAGGGTATGCAAATGCCATTTTTTCGGGTCTTCCTACAATAGAGATAGCGAGAGTCGTAAAAGAGTATGTTTTAAGCAATGATACCCTGTGCGGTGTTTATCATCTCTCCGCTACTGCTATTTCGAAATATGATCTTTTAAAGCTAATAAACGAATACTACAGCAGCGAAATACAGCTTGAGCGGTTTGATGATTTTTTTATAGATAGATCTTTAGACTCAACTGCATTTTTTGAAAAAACAGGATATGAAGCACCATCTTGGGGTGAGTTGGTACGCAGTATGAGTCATGATTACAAAGAGTGTGAATACTACCACTCATAGAGGGAAATAGATGCTAAAAGTAATGACAATAGTCGGAACACGGCCGGAGATCATAAAGCTCAGCCGCGTGATAGCACAATTGGATAAACATACGGAGCATATTCTTGTGCACACCGGACAAAACTACGACTATGAGTTAAATCAGATTTTTTTTGACGAGATGGAGATACGCCGTCCCGATTTTTTTCTGGAAGCTGCCGGTGAAAATGCGGCAAAGTCGATTGCGAATGTCATATCAAAATCGGACGATCTTTTTGAAAAAGTACGTCCCGATGCCCTTCTTATCTATGGAGATACAAATAGCTGTCTTTGTGTAATACCGGCAAAGCGGCGGAAAATTCCGATTTTTCACATGGAAGCCGGAAACCGATGTTTTGATGCACGTGTTCCGGAAGAGGCAAACCGAAAAATAGTCGATCATCTGAGCGACATCAATATGCCCTTAACCGAACATGCCAGAAGGTATTTGATAGCTGAGGGGCTGAAGCCCGAAACGGTTATCAAGACGGGTTCGTGTATGAAAGAGGTGCTTGAGTATTACGGTGCCAAGATTGATCGATCCAATATCATCAGCCAGATCGGGCTAAAGAGCCGTAATTATTTTGTGGTGAGTATTCACCGGGAAGAAAATCTTGATCTGGAGGAAAATTTTGGAAAACTTCCCTCGATGCTCAATGCGTTGGCGGACAAATATGCCATCCCCATTATTTTTTCTACTCATCCGCGTACAATGAAGAAATTGGAAGAGTTGAGTTATGGGGCTTTGTCTCCTCTTGTCAGAATACATAAACCATTTGGATTTTTTGATTACATAATGCTGCAAAAAGAGGCGTTTTGCGTACTGTCTGACAGCGGAACAATCACAGAAGAAGCTTCTTTACTCGGTATTAGTGCGGTAACGCTCCGTTTGGCCCATGAACGCCCTGAAGGGATGGATGCGGGGACCCTTATCATGTCTGTCATAGACAAAGAGTTTGTTTTGGATGCCGTTGATTTGGCGGTATCGGACTCTGCAATTACGGCGATGAGGATACCGGATGACTATAATGTCGCAAACGTATCCAACAAAGTGGTAAAAATCATCTACAGCTATACGGATTATGTAAATAGAACGATCTGGAAAAAATGACTTTCTTTACAAGGTGCAGCGATTGAGTTATAACGCAAAAAACTACTGGGACGCACTTTTAGAGAAGTCGTTCGACGAAGCTGGAGTCTGCTGGCCCAAATGGCCCCTTAGCTATAACCGGCATCTTCACAGACAGCAAAAAGAAGGGTTCGAAACACTTCTTCACAAACAGAATATTTCACTGCATGGAAAAAAAGTATTCGAGATTGGCCCCGGTAACGGTTTTTGGAGCGGCTTGCTTTCTAGCGGGGGGGTGTCCGAGTACCGTGGCTTTGACATTACAAAAAATTCTGTGGAAAAACTCTCGCTTAGATATCCGGCTTTTAGTTTTATAGAGTGCGATTTTTCTGAATATTTACCGCAACAATCTGAAATCGAAAATTTTGATCTTGCCATGAGTGTTCTCGTTTTTTTGCACATAACCGATAATGCTAAATTTGAGGCATGTTTTGAAAATGCAGGGGAAATGTTAAAAAAAGGGGGCTATTTTATCGTGTTGGATGCGGTATCCCAAAATACGTTGCGAGGCAAACAACAAAAAATGGCCGATGGAGCCTCTTTTGATATAACATACCATAACAAAGTTCGATATATGGATTACTATACTTCCGTTGCCGCACAGTGTAACATGGAATTTATCGGATATTATCCGGCTTTTAATATCACCCAAAATGCTTTTGATTTTAAAAGTGGAATAGGATTCTCAATAGGCTCGTGGTATTTCAATAAGATATTGAACCCTATATTGATAAAGAGTGGAGAAAAAAAAGGTGAAGTGTTGGGAAAAATTCTTGTTGCGCTGGATAAATTTTTATTTGCGAGCATGAGTTCCTCCAGTAAATGGCTAGTTTTTAGAAAACGTATATGAATATTTTTGTAATCCCATCATGGTATCCGACACAAGAAAGCCCGGTAACGGGACGCTTTTTTAAAGAGCAGGCGATACTTTACGCAAATGGATACAAACAAGATAATCTGGCAATCAGCAGGTGGGGGCAGGGGGAGTTTATTATTGACCTGATGGCACCGTTGACAGCTATCAAAAAACTTTTTCGATTCATCAGTGCAAAAAAATTTGAAAATTCACTTGCTGAAAACGTTGCAGAATTTTATACTCCGGCAGTAGAGATAAGGCCTCGGAAATATGCAGGCGATTTATCCTCTATTCTAAATGCAAATATCAGTAATTTTCAAAAAGCGCAGCACAAATACGGAAATATTGATATTGTGCATGCACATGTCTCTTTCCCTGCCGGATTTATAGCGGCAAAAATAGCGCAAACTTTTAATATTCCGTATGTCCTGACAGAGCATATGGGCCCTTTCCCTTTCCCTTTTTACTTAGAGAATGGTAGATTATTAAAACGACTTCAAATAGCTTTTTTAGAAGCTGATCGCGTTATTGCGGTAAGTAATTTTTTAAAGAATGAGATGTCCAGATACGATGTCATAACCGATGAGGTCATACCGGATTTTATAGACGATGATTTTTTTTCATCTGAAAAGCGTGCATCAGTTACAGGATTTGTCTTTTTTGCATTAGGGAGAATAGCAAAAGAAAAAGGGATAGACGTTCTATTGAAAGCTTTTGCCATAGCACATACTCAAAACCCTGATATGGTCTTAAAAATCGGAGGTATTGGTGCCGATATGCTGGAGATGATGGATGTTTCAAAAAGGTTAGGAATAGATGACAACATCGAATGGTTAGGCGAGTTAGATGTATTGAGCGTGAAAACAAATTTACAAGAATGTGACGTATTTATCACTGCAAGTACATATGAGACGTTCGGTGTGGTTGTTTCTGAAGCATTATGCTGCGGCAAGCCGATCATATCTACAATGTGCGGCGGTCCTGAAGATATGTTGGAGCAGACTAATAGTGTGTTAGTCCCTATTGGAGATGCATCGGCTATGGCCGCCGCAATGTGTAAAATCGAGGAGGAGATTCAAAACTTTGATTCCACGGCAATACGTTCAAAGCATATCTCAGAATTTGGTAAAAATACAGTAACCGCCAAGCTGAGAGAAGTTTATTTAAGCATTTTGAGGGATGACTAATGTGTTCGATATGCGGCGGTAATGTTTCTTCGGTATTGATACAAAAAGCGTCCAAGACAATGACACATAGAGGGCCTGATGGCAATGGTCTGTTTAATGATGGAACTGTCTCTTTGGCACATAATCGTCTCCGCATTATAGATTTAAGTGACGAAGCAGCACAGCCTATGCAGGACGGTGATCTTGTACTTGTCTATAACGGCGAGATTTATAACTATCTGGAAATCAAGAGTGAACTGCAAAAAAAGGGGATAGTATTTCATACCTCCAGCGACAGCGAGGTGCTGTTAAAGGCGTACCGCTATTGGGGGGCTGAATCTCTTAAACGTTTTAACGGTGATTTTGCATTTTGTATTTATGATACTAAAAATAAAACAATGTTTTTGGCACGTGACAGACTTGGGAACAAACCTTTTTACTATACGCTCAAAGGGGGCAAACTTTTTTTTGCCTCTGAGATCAAAGCGTTTAAAGCCGTCTCGACTCTCGAATTTGATGAGCAGACGTTATGCGATTCTATCCTATTCAATATCAACGACTATTCACAACGCACTGTCTACAAAGATATAAACCATCTTCCGCCAGCTCATCATGGGATATTTGATACAAAAAACGGCAAACTTTCTCTCAAAAAATATTGGACTCTTTCTGAGCCCGAAGATGCCGATAGAAAATTTGACACGATTGAATGTGAAAAGAATTGTGCAAAATTTGAAGAGCTGTTTGAAACTGCATTGCTCTTGCGGCTCCGTTCCGATGTTGATGTCAGCATCTTGCTTTCAGGCGGAATCGACAGTTCTCTCATCGCCGCTATATTGAAAAAAAACAATAGAGATATGCATTATTTTGGAGCTATTTTCCCCTCCTATCCTGCCTCTGATGAGAGTGGTTTTATGGACAAAGTTGCTAAAAGTTTCGGATTAAATCTAATCAAATTATCCCCCAAAATTGATGAGTTGAAACTTCTTATGGACGATTTTTTAGCGACGCAAATGGATATGACGAGAAGTTTTTCCACCTTTGTGCAATATGCTGTTTTTAAAGAGCTCTCCCAATATTCTAAAGTCGCTGTGACCGGACAGGGGGCAGATGAGCTTTTTGGCGGATATTATCACCACATTGCCAGATTCTTGACATATGACGAACAAAATCTACGTGAGCGGATAGCCATTTACGGTAAAGAAGCATTGGCGGAACATGCACTTGGAAGCAAATTTTCACTTCCGGAGAGTTTAAAAAAAATGCAGATTATTGAGGACAACAGGAAGCCTCTCGAAAAAATCAAATCTCTATTTGAAAATTATGAACCGAACTATGATTTGCTGCTGGAAAAATTTGTATCCAGCCCGAATCATGCTTTGCATAAAGACACCGTAAAATTTAATTTGCCGATGCTACTTCGTTTTGAGGATAGAAATGCGATGCGATTTGGTGTCGAAAATCGAACGCCGTTTACCGACTATAGAGTTGTTGAATTTGCCCATTCATTGCCGAATGCGTATAAATTTCATAATGGTTACAGCAAGTTTTTATTGCGTAAAATACTATCCAATTATCTAAGTGACGATATAGTTTACCGAAAAGATAAAAAAGGGTTTGAAGCTCCGGATATGGCATGGATGCGTGAATTGGGGAAAACTGCCAATGATACGGTAGATATTAGGATATTTTTTTACGAGAGGCTAAAGCAGCTAATATGATTTGGATTGATATAGGTACACCTAAATACGCTATGTTCTTTAGCAAAATGATCCCCGAATTGCAAAGTCGTGGGCACAATGTATTTGTGACAACAAGGTATGCCCCGCACTATACGGAAGCAAAAGAGATTTTAGAGCTTAATGGAATTGAGCATACCGTACTCGGTGAATACGGCGGAAGCACACTTCTTGAAAAATTGGAAGCCAGAATTTTCAGACAAAAAGAGTTCCTCGATATATTCAAGCAAACCGGTGTACCGAAGGTGCTTATATGCGGCGCGGTAGTAGACAGCGTCCATGTCGCATTCGGTCTGGGAATACCTGTTGTCAACATTTATGATACACCGGCCGTAACCTATCCGGGTGATCTGGAAAGTCCGAAAAATATTACACCGGTAACCCGCCTTACTTTGCCTTACTCGAACCTCTTTTTTTACCCGTATATTATGCCGCGGTCTATGTTCGCCAATCTTGCTTTAAATGATGAGCAGATAATCCCTTATGACTTTGTAGATGTCTGCCTCTGGATGAAGGATATAAAAGCGGAGGATAAAAACGATTTCAGGAAAAGATACGGTCTGGATAACGGTAAAATGACCATTATAATCAGGGAAGAAGAGTATAAAGCCCATTATGTGACCGAAAAACTTCCGCTTCTCTATTCGATCATCCCGAGGCTTGCAAAAGAGATCGATGCGAATATCGTGATCATGCCGAGATATGAGCGTGAATATCTTGAAAGAGATTTTGGCAGTATAGCAACGGTGCTGAAAGAGAAGCTGCGGCCGGAGGAATTTTATCCGTTTATCGACCTTTTTATCGGTGGCGGCGGTACTATGAATTTAGAATCGTCGTACTATGGAGTACCGACTATCTCTACCAGATCTATCTGGTTATATCACGATCAGTATTTGATTCAAAATGGGATTATGCATTGGACAAACAATGAGGATGAAGCTTTGGAATTATCTAAGCGATTGATCGGCAAAAAACAGGATAATAGACACTATTTTTGCAAGGGCGAATGCGATTTTTCAATGATTATCGATAAAATAGAAGAGATATTAAATTAGGTGCTAAGAAAATGGTGAATGTTGCATTATTGGGTTGCGGTAGGATAGCACTAAGACACGCGGAGCTTCTTGGGCTTGGGCATATTAAGGGGGCTAGACTTTGTTCGGTATGTGATATTGATGAGGGAAAAGCAAAGCAATTCGGTGAAAAATACGGCGTTAACCATTACACCAAAATAGAGGAGATGATGGCTGCCGAAAAAAAGATAGATGTGATCAGCATATTGACGCCTAGCGGTTTGCATGCTTCCCACACTTTTACTCTTGCCCCCTATAAGAAACATATTATCGTTGAAAAACCGATGGCATTGACACTCGAAGATGCCGATGAGATGATCCGTGTATGTGACGAAAACGGTATCAAACTCTTTGTCATTAAGCAGAATCGTTACAATCTGCCTGTCCAAAAACTCAAAAATACCCTTGAATCCGGACGCTTCGGCAAACTGGTCATGGGCACCGTTCGGGTACGATGGTGCCGTACGCAGGAATACTATGACCAAGATGAGTGGCGCGGAACATGGGCGATGGATGGAGGGGTCTTTACCAATCAGGCGAGCCATCATGTCGATCTTTTGGAATGGATGATGGGAGATGTCGAAAGCGTATTTGCGAAAAGTGCCACACAGCTTGTCGACGTAGAGGTTGAAGATACCGGAGTGGCGGTACTGAAATTTAAAAACGGTGCGCTTGGAATCATAGAAGCCACAACCGCTACACGACCAAAAGATTTGGAGGGTTCCCTATCCATTTTAGGAGAAAACGGAAGCGTTGAGATAGGTGGATTTGCGGTCAATGCCATACGCTCCTGGCAGTTTAAAGATGCAAATGCCGAAGATGAAATCATCAAGAAAGATTTTTCTACCAATCCGCCTGACGTTTACGGATATGGGCATAAGGCGTATTACGAACATGTCGTAGACTGCATAGAAAATAATGGAAAAGCTTTGGTTGATGGACTTGAAGGCAGACGCAGTTTGGAACTGATCATGGCAATCTACGAATCTATCGAGACGGGCGAAGAGGTATTTTTGCGCTTTACTCCGAAAAAATGCAGATTGGGGCACTGATGCTACATGCTCATAAACAGGAAACTTTGGCCTTGGCCGCGTTGTTACAAAAATCTTGGCAAGATTGGAATATATCACATTGATTAAGTTTTTAGATCTCTATTCTCAGTATCAGACCATCAAATCGCAGATAGATGCTGCCATCGAAGATGTTATCGTTCATTCGGCATATATTGGTGGAGAGCGGGTAAAAAAATTTGAAAAAGAGTTTGCGGCCTATATCGGTGCGAAACATTGTATCGGCGTAGCTAACGGGACCGATGCAATAGAGATCGTCTTGAAAGCGGCAGATTTTCCGAAAGGGAGCAAAATCATCGTTCCCGCAAACAGCTTCATCGCCACAAGCGAAGCGGTAAGTAATGTCGGATTTGAAATTCTTTTTGCGGATGTTAAAGACGACTATACCATAGACGTAAAAAGCATAGAACATCTGATAGACGAAACAGTAAAAGCGGTTATCTGTGTCCATTTGTACGGACTTCCTTGCAATATGGATGAAATTTTAAAATTTTGCCATAACCATTCGCTTGCCCTTTTTGAAGACAGTTCACAAGCCCATGGCGCAGAATATAACGGTCAAAAAATCGGTACCTTTGGGAGTGCTGCGACATTTAGCTTTTATCCCGGTAAGAATTTGGGTGCATTCGGTGATGGAGGTGCGATAACCACCGATGATGACGATCTTGCCAAAAAAATGAGAATGCATGCGAACCATGGCCGTATTGATAAATACGATCATGAGTTCGAAGGGAGAAATTCGAGGTTGGATGCTCTCCAAGCAGCCGTACTCAGTGTAAAACTTCCATATCTCGACGGATGGCTGGCAAAACGCGATATCATAGCCCACTTCTATCTCAATGAACTCTCAGCTACTCCATTAGTCCTGCCAAAAATACATGGAAATAGAAAACAGGCATGGCATCTTTTTGTTGTACGTACCGAGAAAAGAGAGACTCTAAAAGAATTTTTGACCGAACAGGGGATCGAGACCGGAATACACTACCCCATTGCTCTTCCAAAATTAAAAGCTTATACTCATATTACGCAAAAGACCAAGAACTTTTTTGCTTGCAATGTTGATCGAGAGATCTTGTCATTGCCTATAGGCGAGCATCTAAGTATTGCTGATGTCATTTTTATATGTGAGAAGATAAAACAGTTTTTCGGAGTTCAATAAATGTCCTATTTCATTCATGAATCTTCCTATATTGATCCTAACGTAGAAATAGGGGATGATACGAAAATATGGCATTTCTGCCACGTAATGGGGGGAAGTAAAATAGGTAAAAATTGTTCGTTCGGCCAAAACTGTGTAATAGGTCCGAATGCTGTGATAGGCAATAATGTCAAAGTACAGAACAACATCAGTTTATACGATGGTGTCATTATCGAAGACGATGTATTCATAGGGCCATCCGTCGTTTTTACAAATGTTACAAATCCACGAAGTTTTATCGCACGGAAAGATGAATATAAAAAAACCGTCATAAAAAAAGGGGCGAGTCTCGGTGCCAATTGTACTGTTATATGTGGAATAACGATTGGCGAATACGCCTTTGTAGGGGCAGGAAGTACGGTAACAAAAGATATTCCTTCCTTTGCCTTGGTCTATGGAAATCCAGCTCGGGTTAAAGGGTGGTACAGTATAGCCGGATTTGAACTCTCTTTTGATAACAGCGGTATAGCCGTCGATCAATATGACGGCACAAAATACAAAAAAGAAAAAGGTGTCGTTTCACTCCTGAAAGAATCGATCACACCTATTCGAGAATTTTTATAACATAACTCCAATTTGCTGATATTCAAATCCGAGTGCTTTGAGCTTTTCACTATTATATTGATTCCGCCCATCAAAGATAAGTCTATTTTTTAGCCTTTTTGCCATTTCATCAAAATCAGGACTTCGAAACTCTTTCCATTCGGTGATAAGAATGAGGGCCTCTGCTCCATTAAGGGCATCGTACTTACTGTCGGCATAGCTAATATGTTTGTTACTCTTAAGATAATCGTTTTTAGCCTCATTCATTGCTTTTGGATCATAGGCTTGAATCTTTGCACCGCGTGACGTAAGCTCGGTTATAATGGCTATAGAACTGGCTTCACGCATGTCATCGGTTTCAGGTTTAAAGGCGAGACCCCATACTGCGAATATTTTATCCTTTAGATTTTCGCCAAATCGTTTAATCACTTTCGTGCTCAGTGCTTTTTTTTGGTCGATGTTCACGGATTCGACAGCGTTGAGGATTCGTGTTTGATAGCCGTGATCTTTGGCTGTTTTCACAAGAGCTTGGATATCTTTGGGAAAACAGCTCCCTCCGTATCCGCATCCGGGATAGATAAAACTATACCCAATGCGGCTGTCACTACCGATTCCGTTGCGTACTTGGTTGATATCAGCACCGACATGTTCGCAGATATTAGCAATTTCATTCATAAAGCTGATTTTAGTGGCCAACATTGCGTTGGCCGCATATTTGGTCATTTCTGCACTGCGGATATCCATACCGATAAAACGGTCTCTTGTTTTCATAAAAGGGGTATAAAGCTCATGCATGGTTTTAAGAGAAGTGGGATTATTTGTTCCAACAATGATCCGATCGGGATGCATGAAATCATTGATAGCGGTACCCTCTTTAAGAAATTCCGGATTAGATACGATGTCAAACGTTACGTCGCTACCGCGTACATCGAGTTCAGTTTGAATGGTTATTCGTATTTTATCTGCTGTTCCCACAGGAACGGTACTTTTATCGACTACGATCATGGGGTGCGTTATGTATTGACCGATACTTTGAGCTACCGATAAAACATAGTGCAAATTTGCACTGCCATCTTCCTCCATGGGAGTTCCTACGGCGATAAAACAGATGTCTGAATGGACAAGAGCCATTTTTATATCTGTCGTAAAGTTTAGGGTTCCAAGCGTATGATTGCGCAATACCATCTCCTCTAAACCGGGTTCATAGATGGGAATTATGGCCTGTTTGAGCTGATCAATTTTGATGGGATTTATATCCATACAAATGACATCATTCCCCATCTCTGCAAAACAGACGCCACTTACGAGTCCGACATATCCGGTGCCGATGATAGATAGTTTCATCAAAATTCCTACTATAACTTATTTAATATGATCCCAAGAGAATGGTGTCCCTTTGGTGCTGTCTCTCCGAAAGGGTTTCCCGAGAATTTCATGTAGATATTTGGGTGCCAGTCCAAATCCGGGACGGACGGAACGGACATTTTCGGTAGTGATTATCTCTCCGGCTTTAACGTCTTTTGTGATAAAGAGACTACGGGCAAATTCACGTGATTTTAGACTTTTAGGCGAGAGATCATAGGTGATTTTTCCCATTAGCTTTTCGGTATCGCGTACGGCATCCACCATGAGCCGAAATTCGGTAGGTTCAAGGCTAAAAGCACTGTCGGCTCCCCCCATTGCTCGATCCAAAATAAAATGCTTTTCGATGACGCGAGCACCTAGTGCAACGGCGGCTACGGGGGCACTCAGACTCATGGTGTGATCGGAAAGACCGACAGTAATACCGAAACGCTGTACCATGTCGGAGATGGTCAAAAGATTCATCTCATTGAGCGATGCAGGATAGGCGGAGGTGCATTTAAGAAGGGTGATTTGATCATTTCTCATCCGTCTGCAAGCATCCAACGCCTCTTCGATATCGCTTAGTGTGGCAACTCCGGTAGAGATGATGATAGGCTTTCCTTTGGCAGCAGTGTATTCGATCAGCGGGATATCGGTGATCTCAAAACTGGCGATTTTATACGCCGGAACATTGAGATCATAGAGGAAATCAACGGCGGTTGGATCAAAAGGGGAAGAAAATGCCTCCATCCCCAAACTTCTGGCATGATCGAAAAGTTGTTTATGCCATTCCCACGGGGTCATTGCTTCCGCATAAAGATCATGAAATTTCCGCTTGTCCCACAGCGTCCCTTGCGAAATGGTGAACATTTCGCTGTCACAATCGAGGGTGATCGTATCGGGAGTATAAGTTTGGAGTTTGATTGCATCGGCACCCGATTCTTTCATTGCAGTGATTGTTTTGAGAGCCGTATCGAGTGAACCGTTATGGTTGGCGGAGAGTTCAGCGATGATAAAAACTTTTTCGTTTAAATTGTGATTTCCGATAGTCATAGAATTCGCTCCATAGTGATCATTTCTCTGCCGTTATAGACCGTTCGTGCAGTTTCTACTAAATCGAAAATTTGGTATAAATGTTTAGCCCTCTCATTGTCGGCAAAAACATTGGCAGTAATCTTGGTTAGTTTCAAGGTTTCAAATGCGTACTCGATTAAAGCAGATAACAACAACTTGCCGACACCGTGCAGATCAGGATTGGAATAAAGTCCTAGCTCTGCACCGTTCGCGGTAATATCGGTTAAATCAACTACTCCGAGGTATTTTTTGGCATCTCGAACTAAAAAATATTGTTTGTCGGATCGGTTGGAGAGTGATTCGATAAAGCGTAGATGCTCCTCCATAGAAATTACCTCAGAATGTATCATCCACTTCCGTATATAAGGATGATTCCGCCATGAAAGGATCATCATAGTTTCGCTATCATCTAATTCATTGAAGGGAATCAGATGGATCATAGTAATTGTTCCAAAAGTACTTTAAATGCTTCTTTTTCAAAATGCTCCATCACCAGAAAGCTTTCGCGCTGCATATAGGAGACAAACTCGCTTTGATTATCGGCACTTTGTATGGCGATAAAAGGGAGGCCCATGTACATCACTTCGTGAGCGATAGAGCTGGGGGTGATAATGGCCAATGCACTTTCATGCATAAGCTCCGCGATATTAGAACTGTTCACATGCAATCGGATATTGGGGTGTTCGTTACTATAGAGCGTGAGTATTTCTAAATGAGGATTAGAGGAAGTGGTAACGAGGTTAACTTGTGCATCCGGAGGCAGTGCATGTAAAATCTGCATCGAGAGATTCATCGGGTCACTCCCCCCCATAGAAATAAAAATGGCATCGGTTGAGGGTTTTGGATGCAGTTTGGCCTGCTTGAACTCTTCACGAATGAGAGGAGGAGCGCATTGGATAGTACAATGGTGTGGAACAAGATCTGTATAGCGTTCTCTTTGGGCATATACATTGGGATTAAAGAGGATATCGCAGAAATGAGGCTGATAGGTATCGTCGAGACTTAGTATCGTGACACCGGTTTGCTCTTTAATCTGTTTTTCATACGATGCGTCGATACCGTAATGATCGAATACGACAAGAGTAATGTTATGGAATAGGATGTATTGTATCAGTTCTTCGGGTGCATTAGATGTGAGGATATGGACGGGATAAGGAATCTGATCGATAATATTTCCGCTTAACTCTTGGCAAGCAAAAGTGATAGTGGCATGGGGGTAGTGTTGTACGAGGACGAGATCTCGCATAATATGTCCAAGCCCGATTTGACTGGAAGAGTCGGCACGAATTAGGAGGTTCATGAGGTAAAAAGTGCCTTGTACATTAATTCGGCACGTATCCAATCCTCAGGAGTATCGATATCTTGGACAAGATGGCGCGATAAGACAATTGTTGTTGCGGCATTTGAGAAAATAGGTGTTCCGCTTAGCCATGCATCGGGAGTCCCCCAATAAAATTGTCCCACATCATGATAGGCCTCGGGCAAGTCCTGAGAACGTGTAACGAAGTGCTCCGGCCAAAACATCTCGATATTCCCCTCCGCAGAGCGTTTCACTCCTCTAAAAATAGGGAAAGGAAACGTTGTCACTGGGAATGCGTACCCTTTATGTTGAATCATAAGGCTATTGTAGGCTGCTCGAATATCCTTGGCTCGGACAAACGGTGCCGTTGCATAAATACAGCACGCCGCATCGATTGTATCGCCTTGCTCTTGTAGGGTTTGGATCGCATGGGCGATGACGGGGATGGTAGCGGTGTGATCATCACTCAGTTCTTTGGGCCGGATAAAGGGGATTTCTGCTCCAAGTGTTCGGGCAATATCGGCAATCTCTTCATCGTCGGTACTGACCACGATACGTTCGAAAAGTCCTGACTTTTGTGCCGCTTCGATGCTGTAAGCGATGATCGGTTTACCGCAAAAAGGTTTGACATTTTTACGCGGGATCCGTTTGCTACCGCCTCGTGCGGGTATTATTGCAACTCGCATCAAAAGGTGCATCCACGATATTTATAGTTGTTTATCACTTCGAGTACAATGGATGCAATTTGCTCTGCATCGCTTAAATGCATTTTTTGATGGCAGGGAATAGAGAGTTCGCTTCGGTAAAACTCTTCTGCATTTGATAGCCGCATAGTTCCGAAACGTTCTTGGTAAAAGCTGTTTTTATAAATCGGTTTGTAGTGGACTTGGACCCCTATCCCTCGTTTTTGTAATTCGATAAAAATTTCCTCTTTCACACAATGTAACTCAGGATTTAGTAAAAGAGGATAAAGATGGCGTGCGCTTTGATCGGTAAGATTAATATCTATTGTGCTGAACAGAGGATGATTTTCAAAACATTCATCGTAGTATCGGGCAATATTTTCGCGTACGTTGATAAATCGGTCTACTTTATGAAGCTGTGAAAGTCCCAAGGCAGCAGCAAACTCGGTAAGACGAAAGTTATAGCCCAAGGCTACCATATCCGAGTTCCATAACTGTTTTTTTACGATGCCGTGAGAACGGAAAAGACGAAGGTATTTTGCGAACTCTTCATTATCGGTAACAACGGCTCCCCCTTCTCCCGTAGTGATCGGTTTAATCGCATGGAAGCTGAATATGGTCATATCAGAAAATGAGCCGATTCTTTCTCCGTTGATATCACTTCCAAGCGCATGGGATGCGTCTTCAATGACGAAAAGATTGTGTTTGCGTGCAATCGTATTGATAGCATGAATAGCCGCCGGTTTTCCGGCAAAATCTACGGGGACAATTGCTTTGGTCTGAGGGGTAATGAGTGCTTCGATGAGATGCTCGTCGATATTTCCATCGCTTTTGATATCGCAAAATACGGGTTTGGCTCCTAGAGCGATTGCCATATTAGATGTTGCTACAAAACTGATCGGGGTGGTGATGATTTCATCTCCTTCCCCAATCCCGCAAGCAGCATATGCGGCATGAAGCGCTGAGGTAGCCGAATTAAATGTAATGCAGTAGCGTGCTCCGACATAATGGGCGATAGCCTCTTCGAACTCTTCTACTTTTGCCCCTTGGGTGAGATGAGAGCCTTTGAGGATTTCCACGACAGCGGCAATATCATCCTCTTCAATGAGTTGAGTTGAATACGGAAGCACGATTACTTCTCCTCATCGTGTGTTAGGGCAATTTTTTCCAGTAACGCTTCGGGACTCAACCAGTCGGTATTGGTTTCGGAACTGTATTTAAATCCATACTCCACAAGTTTTCCGATCTCGCCGGAATTATTTCTTGAAAAATCGGCATTGTCGGTAAATTGGATAGAGGGTTTAATGACGTAGTGATCATGAAACTCAAGGGTGAGATGCGAATCATCTCGTGGGCACATCACCTCGTGCATTTTTTCTCCCGGACGGATACCGACGATTCGATACGGCATTTCAGGTGCAATGGCACGAGCAACATCGATTACTTTCATGGAGGGGATTTTTGGGATAAAAATTTCTCCCCCGTGCATACGTTCAAAATTCTTTAATACGAAATCGACCCCTTCTTGGAGGGTAATCCAAAAGCGTGTCATCCGCTCATCCGTAATAGGAAGCTCAGTTACACCCTCAGCGATAAGTTTCTGGAAAAAGGGGACAACGGAACCACGAGAGCCCAGAACATTTCCATAGCGGACAACGGCAAATGAGATTGGCTTGCCTCCGGTTATGTTATTAGCGGCGACGAAGAGTTTATCGGATGCGAGTTTCGTTGCTCCGTATAGATTGATCGGACTTGCAGCTTTATCGGTGGAGAGAGCGATGACTTTATGCACTCCGCAATGTAACGAAGCATCGATAACATTTTGAGCACCGTTAATATTGGTTTTAATCGCTTCCATGGGATTGTATTCGGCGATGGGGACATGTTTGAGTGCAGCAGCATGGACAACATAATCGACTCCGTTCATGGCGCTTTGCAGCCGATGAAGATCCCGAACGTCACCGATAAAATAACGCATGCAAGAGTCATTAAAACGCTGTGCCATTTCGTATTGCTTGAGTTCGTCACGGGAATAAATAATAATTTTGTTGGGTTTGTAGTACTTTAACATTGTTTTAACAAACTGTTTACCGAAACTACCAGTTCCGCCTGTAATCAGTATATTTTTACCATTAAGCATTGCGTGTCCTGTCTACCTAGATGACAGAACTAAGCAAAATTAATACCATATTTAACCTGTTGTGGTACCAGTCGAATTAATCTGTTGTTTTAATGAAGCAAATTGATTGGTAAGATTAGTCATGATGGTATCGTATTGAACAAACTGCGCAGTCATGGCCGTATATCGTGCATCTAACAATGCTTGTGCACTTTTTTGATTATCCTGAAGGGATTGCAGTTGCGTAGCGGATCCGTCTGTCAATGTACTCATAATACCATTGGTACCGGTATAGCTTGTTAGCATCGTGTTCATAGAGGTAAACAAACCGTCAGTGCTGTTGCTAAAAAAAGCTTCTGAAGCAGAGGGATTAGCATTGTATGCTGAAAGAAATGTACTGGAATTAAAACTCATTGTTCCTGTTTGGCTCAGATCTATCCCAAATTGAGGTAAGGAGAGACCGTTATTACTCATGGAGGTGACAATTTGATTGATATCACGTGTAATTGCATTGATAGAATTGTCACCATTAAAAATCCCGACCGTCCCGGTTGTTGAATCGGATGTAGTCATACTGGTCAGTTGGGATGTTAATGCATTGTAACTCGTAACAAACGAGTTCATAGCATCACTAATCTTGGTAGTGTCCTGAGTAATGGAGATATTGGCACTCCCGTTATCTTGGAGCAGATTAACTGTCATCCCTGGAGCAATATCGGTAATGGTGTTTGTACTTCTCGTCATCGCAATCCCGTTATAATTAAACGAAGCATCACGTGCAGCCTGTATACTCTGCATACCTGTTGGATTGGTTGTTGCATTGTACGCGAGTAATTTAGTATCGAGTGAACCGCCTGTTGAATCGCTTAAGGTTATTGACTGAGCCGCACCGGTTTGTGTAGAAGTTAAAACGAGACGATAATCATTTGTTCCGACTTGCAATGTGGAAGCTTTAACACTGCTTCCGGCTACATTGTTAATAGAATCGGCAAGAGAAGATAACGTCTCTCCTGCACTGTAATTTATGTTATAAGCTAAACCGCCGACACTGAGTGACATCGTCCCTGCTCCACTAGCAACAGTACTGCTTGCAGAACTAAAACTTCCAGACTCTTTGACATCGTTTAAAGCCATTAATGTATTGGTAATAGAAAAAGATTGTACCGCGACCCCTGCATTTGCCGTAACACTCACCGATGCAGTATTCCCTGATACCGTACGGTTTTGATAAAGAGTACTATCGCCTAAACTGCTTGCACTCGCTTGAAACGTTGTAAGCAAACTGCTGATGAGACTTAACCCGTTAGCCTTTTGCTGTTCTGCAGTAATTTTATTTGTAATCGGCGTGATAATTGCTGCCGTATCAGCAGCCTTCAGTTGATCAATAATCGTGGAGGTCAATACTCCTGATCCAGCCCCGAGTGAACTAATTGCCATGGTAAATCCTTTTACCTCTAAATATATAAACAATATCGACCGAAGTGATTAAAGGTTTAGTAATTATCCAGTAAGCAAAAAAGATACCATCACCGTTTTTTGCTAATTCCGAATCGCTGAGGTCGAATGGTCAGTTCGGTGATGCTTATCCCCTCACGAAACGATAGAAGATTGGCTACCGCTTCGGCAATATCGGTTCCCATCAATCGAGTATCGCTCTCTTCTGCTACCCCAAAACGAAGCTCCTCAAAGAACGGAGTGTCTGTCATATCGGGGTTGATGGTAACAACCCCTACGCCGCTGGCTCTAACTTCTTCAAAAAGACTTTGTCCGAAAGCTCTTAACCCTGCTTTGGTAGCACTGTAGAGGGCAGAAAATTTCGAAGTTCGGGTGGCTTCGATAGAGGTGATATTGATAATAGTTCCGCGACTTTTTTTGAGGGAGCGCAAAAGGAGGTTGGTAAGATGGATCGGAGCGGTAAGATTAAGGGCAATCATATCGGAGATAACTTTTGTGCTTAGCTCTTCATGCGGTTCAAATCGACCGAATCCGGCGGCATTGACCAATAAAGTGAGCTCACTCACCTTTAGCAGCGTGGTAAGTATCCTTTCAATCTCGGAAATTTTGCGTAAATCACAGGAGATGGGGTAAAACGCAGGGTGATTGATTTGACCTTGACGACGGCTGATTCCAATCACAGTAAACCCTTTTTCAAGCAGCATACGTGCTATTGCTTCTCCTATGCCGCTGCTGCTTCCCGTTACGATTGCCGTTGCCATGTCCGTATCCTTGTCTGAGATAGATAACGTGTTGCATTTTTGAGTAAAACCTCTAGAATATGGGACTCTAGCTTTTCAGGATAGGTCGCCATGTCGTCTCTTACATCGTAGGGATAAAAAGCAATATCACTGCGGCGGAGTTTTTTAAGGGAGCGCAGATGGCTTTGGCTGAGGCGAAAACTTCCCAATGTCAGCTGATGAAGTAGCTCAGGAGGGATAGTCTTAAACAGGGTATCAATAAGCTCACCGTAGAGCAGTTCAAACTCATCGGTATAGATAACAGGATCAATGCATATACGGACCTTCCATCCGAGCTCACACGCCTCTTTAGCGGCTTTGAGACGTTTTTCGAGCGATAGGGTTGCATGCTCGTATTGATCAATGATACGTTGCGGGGAGAGAGTCCATGCCAGGGTCACTTTGTCGTTAGGAGTAACACTCTTAAACGGTTTGACATTGGCGCTTTTGGTACGTATTTCGAGATGAAGATTTGGGTGCTCTGCGGCAAACTCCAGCCAGAGTCGTGTTTGTCCTGTGAGTGATTCGATGGCGAGGCTATCGGTATCGTACGAGGTTGCTACGAGCGTCTTATCCCCAAGATAAGGGAGTACTTCGGCAAAAGCATCTTCAAGATTGACAAATAACACGGTGTTAGCCGATGGATATAACCCTTGCAGGTAACAGTAATCACAGTCGTACAAACACCCCATAACACTGGAGGCGTAAAAAAACTGTTCTATATCGAATCCGTCGCTGTATTGCGACCCTTCGTGGAGAAACTTCCCCTCTTTATGGGCGAGGATCAATTTTTTGCTATCGCTTTGAGCCGAGAAACTTTGATTTGATCGGTTAAAAACCTCTTTGTAGTGATGGATCAGAATAATTTGAGAACGCTCGAATTTTTCCATAATTTTAAGGGTATGCGGATGATTCGCCACCTTTTGTTCAACATACAAATGGGAAAAAAGTTTAGACAGTGAGGGTGGCAATGAAGGATTCAAGCAGCACACTCCTTTCACGTTTGGATACAGGAATATCAGTTTTTGGAAAAGGCAAAGGGCGCGCTGAGTCTTTTAGCCGAAAATAGTAAAAAGCATCCTCCAATTGTATCCCCTGAGCAACCGTAAAATAAGATTTCCATAGGGTAATCTCTTCGAGCTCTTGTTCACTAAACAGCGGTTGTTCCTGCGCGACGTTTTGAAGGGAGGATAGGAGAGAATCAAGGGTTCCAAGGTGTGGTTTCATTAAAGCAACAACCCCCTCTTTGGTCACTGTGTTCGGTTGACAATGATCGGAAACAATTTTTACAAATGCCATCCGATGCAGTTTGAAAAATTTAGAAGCTGCTTGAAACACTCCCGTACTCTCCATATCAACAGGAAAGGAGAGAGGAGATTCGATGGGAGAATTTACACAGATCAAGCTGGTCTCACGGAGGGTATGCGTGTAAAGAATGTCGGGGTAATAACGGCGGTTTTCATCGATGAGCTGATGGATTAGAAGGGCTTCTCCTAGGTCATACTCACTCGGTGCTCCGCAGATTCCGATATTGATTAGAGTGTCGTTTCGACCCGGAAGCCGATACCCCAGCACTGCGCTGAGTGCCATCATGGCATTGGTTTTGCCCATCCCAGTGACAAGCAAAAGGGTATCTTCCCCTTTATATACCGTGTAAGGGAGAGTAGTATCACGTTTGAGACGGTAGTATTCAATCAACACTCTGGCTTCGGCATCGAGGGCGGTAATAATGTAGTTCATCCAACCTCCAAGCGAGAAACCACCTGCTTTAACGGGTGGAGGAGCGCGCATAAATTTTTGTTTTTAAGATTATACTATCTTTCACTAATAAATAAGATATAATTTTTGAATGAAACAAAATACTACCATTACCGCTAGAATCAAGCTGTATGCCACGAAGGAACAAAAGACTCTTATCCAAGAGACCATTAGTGCCTATACTGTTGCGTGCAACTATATTAGTGGAGTAGTTTTTGAATCTAAACAGCTCATACAGCCAAAGCTTCACACGGTATCTTATCCAACTTTACGTGCTGATTATAAAATGAAATCCCAAATGGCTCTGTCTGTAATGAGAACAGTCATTGCCCGATATCGCTCTGCAAAGTCAAACAAGCATCAGTGGGATTTGATTAATTTCAATAGAGGAGAATTGGATTTAGTTTGGAATAGGGATTATTCTCTCACCAAAGACGGTTCTTTCTCTTTAATTACTCATACAAGCGGTCGAATAAAGATTCCCTATGAGACAAAAGGTGTTGAAAAATATTTTACAGACGAATGGAGTTTTGGAACGTGTAAAGTTTTGATAAAAAATGGTGATCTGTACCTTCACATCCCAATCACAAAAGAGATAGACAAATATGATATTACCACCTGCAACGATGTTGTTGGTGTTGATTTTGGTATCAACTTTACTGCTGTTTCTTACAGCAGTATCGGTAAGACAACTTTTTTTAAAGGTCGTCACATCAAAGATAAGCGATCACAGTTTATTAAGACGCGTAAAGAACTTCAGATGAGAGGCACAGCCTCCTCAAGACGGAGACTTAAAAAAATTGGTCAGCGAGAAACCCGTTGGATGAACGATGTTAATCATTGCACATCAAAGGCACTCGTAGCCAATTGTAAAGACAAAGCACTGCTTGTGTTAGAAGATTTACATGGAGTAAGAACTGCAACCGAAAAGGTTTGTAAGCGGAATAGATATCTTTCTGTTTCGTGGGCTTTTTTTGATCTTCGGCAGAAGATCGAATATAAAGCCGAATTAGCAGGCAAGAAAGCGATAGCGGTCGATCCGAAATACACCTCTCAATCGTGTCCAAAATGTGGTAACACAGACCGATACAATCGAGATAAACGTAACCATACGTTTAAATGCAAAGGGTGTGAGTATAAATCCAACGATGATCGTATCGGCGCAATGAACTTATGGAACAAAGGAATTGTTTTTGTATCCAAAGAGACTATCGGAATAAATTTTGATAGTACGGGGCAAGTCAACATCCCCACGATGTAACAGCACTCTAAGGCGGGAGACTTAAGTCGTTTTTACCGCTGGTTAGTTACAAATCACCTCATTTATGAAGTGGTGGTTGATAATCTAATTGTACCATAAGCTAAGGAAGTGTATAATTTCGCCTCTCTCCTCTAGACCTGTGCAAGGGTGCGCTCAGACATCGTGTCAGGGTAGGAATACAGCAGCACACCTGTGCGTGCTTTGTGCCGCAGGTATCTGGGGGGGAGTCTTTTTTACCTCTTTTATCAAAACCTTATACAAATCTGATGCTTTAAAGAAAAATTTTAACCTTTAATATTCTATAATCTCTATACTATGAATTTAAAAACCATTTGGAGAAATGAATGAGATCCGAATTAATGGAACAAATCGAGCATGTTCCGATGCTCCCCGAAACTGTCCAAAAAGTAGAAGCAGTCTATAGCAACCCTAACAGCGGTGTCGCGGAAATGGCCGATGCGATCAAAAATGATCCTATCATTACCGCCTATATTTTGAAAACAGCTAATTCCCCGATGTACGGCCTCAGCCGTACGGTTACCGATGTAGCGCAAGCTATTTCACTGTTGGGAAAAGACACGGTACGAACTTTTACCATTGCCTCGGCGGCGAATACCTGCATGGATATTGATCTTTCGCCGTATGGAATGACGCAAAACAATTATTTGGCACGTGCACAATTGCAAAATGCCTTGGTAAGCCGATGGGTTTCAAAAGTGGATCGTTCATTATTGGGACATCTCTCTCTAGCCTCTTTTTTACTCGAATTGGGTAAAATTGTTATCAGCCGCTATTTGATCGAATCGAATCAATCGGCATTGCTCCATGACGCATTAGCAAAAGGGGATAGCACTAAAAAAGCAGAAATTGCCGCGTGCGGAAGTAAATCAGAAGATGTTACGGCAACCCTGTTTTTCCGATGGAATTTTGACCCCGATTTGGTTCATTTGATCCGTTTTGCAAATGAACCCGAAGATGCATCCGATCCTGCAACGCAAGAGATGGCAAAATTCCTAAAAGTTGCCAAAGAAGCTATCACATTAGAGGGGACAATCACAGATATTACCCTTAAAAATGCGCGTGAATTGATCGAAGAGTATGGTATGAATCAAAACTTTTTTGACGAAACCGTCGAAAAAATTCTCTCTGCCGCTTAAATCTCAATCTTCTCGATAGCTGCCCGCTTTGCACCCGTTTGGGCTGCTAGGTGGATTCTCTTTTAAATAACATACATCTTCATACGCTTGTTTTACCACTTTACTTTCCCGCAATAACGGCAGCATCTTTTCATCTTTTTCACTGAGGGAGAGGGTTTGATCGTACAACAACCCTTTTACTTCTGCATCTATGGCTGCAAGTGCCGCTTCCAAATGGGTGAGAGAAACCATAATAGCCCTTTTTTTCATGGATTATAGCAACGCTCTTTTAAAGGGTGGTTATAATTTCACTATGATGACGAGAAATTTTTTAACCTTTGATATAGAAGAGTGGTTTCATGCCAATTATGATGGCGTCGATTTTTCCAAATACGAGGGACAATCGAGCAATTTAGAAGCCAATGTCGATCGTTTAATTGATATATGCGCTGCGCATGATGTGAAATCCACCTGTTTTATTCTCGGTGATGTAGCCAAAAGCAAACCGCAGGTTATAAAAAAATTGTTTGACGCGGGACACGAAATAGCTTCGCATGGGATGGCTCATCGTCTTATTTATCCTATGCATCCCGATGAGTTTCGTGCGGATATCCACATCTCATCGGATGTATTAGAACAGATTACAGGTCAAAAAGTGGTCGGGTTTCGTGCCCCCTCATGGTCGGTCAAATCCGAAACGCTTCCGTGGTTTTATGAGATTCTGGCAGATGAGGGGTTTCTTTACTCCTCGTCGGTCTATCCGGCAAAACATTCTCTTTTCGGAATTCCTGATTTTCCGCGTATGCCCCATTATCCCCTATCGCAGAGTGTGTTAGAAATACCCCAATCGGTGATGAATCTTTTTGGAACTTCCATCGGATATGCCGGAGGGGGATTTTTGCGATTTTTTCCTGCATGGCTGATAAAGAAGGAAATTGAAAAGGAAAATAAGAGAGGACGACCGGTATTTATCTATCTCCATCCTCGTGAGATCGATATTCATCAGCCTCGGTTGGAGTTGAAGGGATTCGATGAATTTTTCCATTATCAGGGAATTTCGGGGTGTGAGGAAAAATTGACGGGTCTGATTCATGCGTTTGAAGGTAGCTTCCTCCGGATGGATGAATATGCTAAAAAAGTACAGGCTGAAGTGCCTTTAATTTAAAACTTTTACGGTGGATATCACAGTATCCGTATTGGCGTATCGCTTCAACGTGCGAGGCTGTCCCATACCCTTTATGAGCCTCAAATCCGTATTGCGGATAAAGGCTGCTAAGTTCTACCATCTCGCGATCACGGCTCACTTTGGCTAAAATCGATGCGGCACTGACTTCACGCACCGTAGCATCGGCTTTTACGAGGGTTTTCAGTCCGGTTACTCCGAACGTCGAATTGCCATCATAGAGGTAGTCTGCATCACCGAGGGTATGTATGATATCGCGCAGCCCTTGCGCCAAACATGCCGACATCCCTAGCGCATCGATTTGTTCGGCATCAAAACGGGCGATATGATAGGTACTATTTTCGAGAATCTGTTCAAACAGAAGCTCCCGTTTTTTTTCCGTAAGTTTTTTCGAGTCTGCTAACCCTTCAATCGGGCGGTGAAGAATAACCCCTGCAATATAAAGGGCTCCGGCCAATGGCCCACGCCCCGCTTCATCAATTCCGCAAAATAATTTCTTTGTCATTGGTTATTCCTCTCCCAGCGCCCACATTGAAAAGGGGGTCATATTGATACGTGCAATAGGGTGCGAGAGGGAGCTTTCTGTATTCATGGTAATAACAATCACTTCGCGCACTCTATTGGTAATAATAAATCCCTCCAGAGCTTCTACTTTTTTAAACAGTGCATGCTCATTGGCAAAAGGTAATGCTAACATGATTTGTCTCCTTTGAGGGAGATAAAAATCGATCCCCTCATCGTAGTAACACTCGATATTGTGTTTTACGAGTTCTAAAAATATAAGATTTTCATACACACGACCGAAGTGTTTTTGCAAATTGAGAGCCTGTTTGATGGCTATATCGCATAAATAGAGTTTCTGAACGGCACTGGGATGATTAAATTTTTCCAGACCGTACAGGTAGCGCTTATCTAACATCGATTGCAGATGGAGGTAGAGTTTGTCTTTGGATATTTTGCGCTCACTCTTAAGGCGTTCATACAGATTGAACGCGGAAACTTTCTGCGTAACCATCTTGGTAGCTTGGGTGAGGATAGAGAGCTCGATATCGTTTAACGATCGGGAGAGAATTTTTTGCAGATACAGAGTGCGTTCTTCGGAAGCGACACGGTGCATCGCCGGAAATCCGCCGAGTTGAAAAAAGTGGTTGAGTGCCGTCGAATCAAATTTCGGCTCAAAGGCTAAAAACTCCTCAAAATCGAGTAGATTGAGTTCGAGCATCTCAAACTCTGTTTCTATCGGGTGTTCGCATGAGAGGATGCAGTGCTCTATACTAAAGAGGTTAATCCCCTCCCGATAATTGTCCAGTGCGAGGATATCAATTTTATTATCGCGGCAAAAGGGCTCCAGTGTTGTATTGAGTTCATCAATATTGATCCGCATATCTCGACAGTCAAGATAGAGATAGGTTGATTTTTTTTGTGAGAGGAGATAGTGCTTGATTAAAGAGGTTTTTCCTGATTGAGCGATCCCGACGATGACTACGCTGCTTTCATCTAATGAGACCTTCCGCTCAATATAGCCGGCATTGTGTAAATCGTATCGATAATACTCATCCAGTAACGTATTCATAAGAGAAATAATAACCTAAAATTTATAGCTTCCTTATTAAAAGGAAATAAAATACATGCAAAGTACATTTTTAACCCTAAAATCCTTGACCCTAGTGGGGTATGTCGATATAATTCCGCTGCCTTATCATAGTCAGGGGTGCCTGACGAGTTCTTTATTTAAGGAAAACATTATGGAAAAGATTCGTTTAAAACTTAGAGCGTACGATCATCGTGTACTTGATCGTTCAGTTGCCTCTATCGTTGAAGCTGTAAAGCGAACGGGTGCGGAAATTCGCGGCCCAATCCCTTTGCCAACCAAGATTCGTAAATATACGGTTCTTAAATCTCCGCACGTCAATAAAGACTCACGCGAGCAATTTGAGATTCGTATGCACGCACGTTTGATCGACATCGTGTCGGCTACGCCAGATACAGTTGATTCGTTGATGAAGCTTGACTTGGCTCCGGAAGTGGACGTAGAAGTTCGCTCTATGG
This sequence comes from Sulfuricurvum sp., assembly GCF_041651515.1. GTDB lineage: Bacteria > Campylobacterota > Campylobacteria > Campylobacterales > Sulfurimonadaceae > Sulfuricurvum. The sequence continues at coordinate 56 of NZ_JBAZJF010000006.1, read as the reverse complement.
ACAAGTAAGGAGTAGGGTGTGGAATACATTGTAGAAAAAATCGGCATGAGCCGAAC
>NZ_JBAZJF010000005.1:0-154026 GCF_041651515.1 Sulfuricurvum sp. | reverse complement strand
TTAATCTGTCGTTGAATCTCTTTCAAGTTAGCCATAAAGATCCTTATTCAGCAACGAAAGTAGATTTAAACTCTTCGAGTGCTTTTTTCATCATTGCCATCGTTTCATCATCAATTTTAGATGTTTTAGCGATATTTTCGAAAATTTGAGGATAAGAAGCCTCTACGAACGGATAAAGATCCGCTTCGAATCTAACAACATTAGAAGCAGCCATATCATCGAGGAAACCTTCGTTACCTGCGAAAATAATCAATGATTGTTTCTCAGCTGAAAGTGGAGAATACGGAGGTTGTTTCAACACTTCCACCATACGTTGTCCACGCTCAAGTTGTTTACGGCTTACTTCGTCAAGGTCAGATGCAAACTGAGCAAACGCTTGAAGTTCACGGTATTGAGCCAAATCAAGACGCAATGTTCCGGCAACTTGTTTTGTTGCTTTGATTTGCGCAGCACCACCGACACGTGATACCGAAAGACCGACGTTGATCGCAGGACGGATACCTGAGTTGAACAAGTCTGTTTCCAAGAAAATTTGACCGTCAGTGATCGAAATAACGTTGGTCGGGATATACGCCGCAACGTCACCCGCTTGAGTTTCGATGATTGGAAGAGCAGTCAAAGAACCGGCACCCAATTCATCGTTCAATTTCGCTGCACGCTCTAACAAACGAGAGTGTAGATAGAAAACGTCACCCGGATACGCTTCACGGCCCGGAGGACGGCGAAGGATCAATGACATTTCACGGTATGCTACCGCGTGTTTTGAGAGGTCATCATAAATGATCAAACCGTGTTGTGCATTATCACGGAAATATTCACCCATTGTTACACCGGTATACGGAGCAAGGAATTGAAGAGCTGCTGCTTCAGAAGCCGGTGAAGAAACGATGATGGTATATTCCATCGCGCCAGCTTCTTCAAGACGACGAACAACTTGAGCAACGGTTGATTCTTTTTGTCCGATAGCAACATAAACACAAAGAACACCGTTCCCTTTTTGGTTGATGATAGTATCGAGCGCAACCGTTGTTTTACCTGTTTGACGGTCACCGATGATCAACTCACGTTGTCCGCGTCCGATCGGAACAAGAGCATCAATCGCTTTAATACCGGTTGCCATTGGTTCATGAACCGATTTACGAGCCATGATCCCTGGAGCTTTTTCTTCTACGAAACGCATTTCTGTTGTTTCGATTGGTCCTTTTCCGTCGATCGGCTCACCAAGAGCGTTCACAACACGACCGAGAAGAGCTTTACCGACAGGAACACGTAAAAGACGTCCAAGACGTTTAACGCTCATTCCCTCGCGAAGGTCTTTACCTTTACCAAGAATAACAACACCTACGCTGCTCTCTTCAAGGTTCATTACTAGACCGCGAGTGCCGTCTTCAAATTCAACCATTTCTCCGGCCATAACATTGTTTAAGCCGTATACTTGGGCGATGCCATCTCCGTATGAGACGATTTTACCGGTTTCATTAATATCTACATTAAGTTCGAAATTCTCAATTCGTTCTTTAATAATCGAACTGATTTCGTCTGCTTGTACTTTTGCTACCACTACTTTCTCCTTTCGCGAGGGTTAAATTGCTTTTAAAATATGCTCAACTAATTGAGCATTGAGGCGGGTTTTCGAAAAATTGATCTCGATATTAAGATCATCGACTTCAACGCGAACCCCATCAAAGGTTGATGGAACAAACTCCAAAGAGATGGTTGCACCGACTTTGTTACCGAGGTCACGTGCGATCATGTCAATTGAATTTTTATCGATTGCACTGTCGCAATAAACACGCCCTTTATAAAGACGTTTGACACGTCCGATTTCACGGGCCAACCCTTCTGCTAATGCAGGGATTAGGTCCAATCGGCCATTTTCTGCTAATAATTTGATCAAATTGTTTGCAACTTTACTGTTAGCCGGGGCTACCATATCCAAAACCAAAGCGGTTTTAGTTTCAGTGCTGACATCACTACTGCGCATAATCGTGATAAATTTATCACTTTCAAATGCAGTCGCAACGCTATTTAGCAATTCTGATAAATTATCAAGTGTAACTTGATCACAGAGTTCAAATAACGGTTTAATATAACGCTTTGCGATTAATTCATATTGCATTTAGGCTACCTTCTTTTTCAAGATCTCGGTCATAGCTTCTTTATCCAAAGCTGCACCGCCGCCGTTCATGACATCATTCATCACTTCGCTAACCGTTTCACGAACCATTTTACGCTTCTCAAGTTCCATTAACGCATTGCTTTGTTTTTGGATTGTCTCAAGATCATGGTCGCATTGTGTCATGATTTTATCACTCAACAATTTATTCTCTTTTTTAGCATGCTCACTCAATTCACTTGCAAATCTCATTGCATCGTCAATCTTGCTTTCTGCAGCCTCTTTGAGACGTTTTGATTCACGGAGACGCTCTTGAACTCTTTCAAGTTCACCCGCAATTCCCGTACTTCTACCGACAAAATAATTTTTGACCGGTTCTGCCAACACATAAACCAAAATTCCAGCAAAAATCAGGAAGTTTACCGTTCGTTGAACAATATCCGTAGAGCCCTCATGCGCAGCATCCGATCCAAATAGATAGGCGCCGAGCAGTAATAAAGTAACGATTATTTTACCCATTGCATCCCTCAAATCTGACTTAGTTTTGCTGAGACAGCTGCTTGAAATGCAGGAACTTCAGCAAGAAGACCTGATTTCAAACGTGCGCGCTCTTCAGACAATGCGTCTTCAAACTTCGTATACTCTTGTGCCATTTCAGCACGTTTTGCCTCTATTTTGCTATTTGCTGCCATCTTAGCCTCAGCAATAACTTTTTCTCTTAATGCCGCTGCTTCCAGTTTGGCATCACTCACAATCTTTTCAGCTTTTGCATGAAATGCAGCGATTTCAGCATCGTTGTTACCAACTTGCTCCAAATCTTTTTTAATATCTGCATCCCGTTTTTCCATATAGCTGAAAAGAGGCTTGTAAAGCAAACTGTTTAGTACGGCAATAAGGACAAGGAAGACAATCAGTGTGCTGCCTAGCAGCATCGGACTTATATCTAACATACCACCTCCTAAAAGTTGCGTGATTATACAATGTATAAATTGAAGGGATAGTTAAACTGCGGATGATATTAACGAAGAGAGATTAAAAATGATTCAATTTGCATCATATCTGCAAATTCAATTGTCAATTTTTGTCCTTTAACGCTACTTTTATAACCAAGAGAAGTTAATCGTTTTTGCAATGGGCTTAAATCAAGCCCATCCGAATACTCACTGATAGATGTTGTCGAAGCGATCGGAAATTTAATTTTTTTAGCCATTTGTTCCACTTCACGAACACTAAGCTTTTGCCCAATAATAGAATCAATCATCATCGCTTGCTCTTTGGGTTCAAGAGAAACAATCACTTTTGCGTGCCCTGCAGAGATTTTTCCTTCGATTAAAGCTTTACGCCCTTTTTCGCTTAATTGAAGCAAACGAAGGGTATTGGTAATTTGGGTACGGCTTTTATGTACCGTAAGGGAGAGTTGTTCGTGAGTCAATTCATGAATTTCAATCAACTCTTGATACGCCTGAGCCAAATCAATTGCATTAAGTTCATCACGCTGAATATTTTCAATTAATGCGTGTTGGCGCATTTGTTCGTCACTCACCGATACAATGATTGCTTTAATTGTTTTGGTTTTAGCAAGTTTACTCGCACGAAGACGTCGTTCTCCTGCAATCAAAATAAATCCGTCTAAATCTTCTTTAACGACGATCGGCTGAAGCAATCCATGGGTTTTAATCGATTCACTAAGCTCAGCTAAGGATTCAGGGTCAAAGTGTTTACGAGGCTGATAAGGATTGGGGCGAATTTTCCCCAACAGGATCTCTTCGACTCCCCCTTTTTTAGGAAGTTCATTATCATACGCTTCTTCAATCTCGCTGAGCAATGCCCCCAAACCTCGACCCAATGCAGATGCTTTTGCCATACTTAAAACCCCTTACGCGATGATAGCGTGTGCTAAATCTTGATACGCCATCGATCCGCTTGATTTTACATCGTACAAAATAGCCGGTTTTCCGAAACTCGGAGATTCAGCCAATTTCACATTTCGTGGAATAACAATAAAATCGTCTGCTGCTGATTTAAACAGTTTTGTCTGAAAATGTTGACGCAAATCGGCAAAGACCTGACGTGAAAGGTTGTTTTGCGCACTGTACATCGTCGGTAAAAAGCCCTTAATCGTCAATTTTGGATTAATCGTTTTACGCACCAATTTAACGGTATTAAGAAGTTGTGCCAATCCTTCCAATGCAAAAAATTCACACTGAATCGGAATAATGACCGAATTGGACGCCGAAAGTGCATTAATCGTCATCGGCCCAAGTGCCGGAGGAGAATCGATAATGATGTAGTCGTATTCCTCTTTCACCTGTGCAATCGAACGCTTTAAAATCAATTCACGTCCCGTAGAATTCCCTGCATCATAGTACTCTTTTTCAATTCCTACAAGACCAATGTTGGATGGGGCAAGAAAAAGTTTAGGGAGGGATGTTTTTAAAATAATTTCTCGTAGTTTTTTTGCACCGATCAATACATGATAAATATTGAATTCATAATTGTTGCGATGATAGCCAAGGGATGTGGTTGCATTGGCCTGAGGATCAGCATCGATCAGGAGCACTTTTTTTTCTGCTACAGCTAACGAAGCGGCTAAATTGACAGCGGTAGTGGTTTTACCCACACCCCCTTTTTGGTTTGCTATAACTATAACTTCACTCATCGTAGGCTATACATCCTTTGGCCATCGCACTCTAATGACCCGTCTTCTAATAAGAGGGCATCTTTCAACGCGATTTTTTCATAATTGTGGTGGGTAAAAAAAACTCTGCTATGCTCAAATTCTATCCGGTATTTACTAAAAATCTGCTTCCACGAGGGCAAATTTTTAAACAAAGCACTATAAGCTTTTGTTAAATTGTATGGAGTAACGCTAATATCAACAGTTGAAAAACCTTCCGGTGCCGACACAAGATTAAGTCCAATCCCACACACAAGGTTTTCTCCGACTAAGTTGGTGATCACTCCACCAATTTTTGTCTCACCTAAATAAAAATCATTCGGCCATTTCAACCAAATATTTGACCCTAACGAAGCAAGTAACTCTTTCATCAGAAAAGCTAAATAGATGGAAGAGGATTCTAATTTTAAATCTTTGGGAAGTGTAGAACGGGCAATACCGACTGAAATAAAAAGATTTCCTTGGTTTCCGATCCAACTATTACCTCGGGACCCCTTCCCCATCGTTTGAGATGAAGCACCGACACATACCGGCACTTGCAAGTGTGAGGCTTTAAGTTCTTCTATCAGAAAGCTTTGAGTCGATTCAAGTGACTCAAACCAATGAATATCCACACCCTATCCGTTTTCCGTTAAGATAATCCACAATTGAGGTTTCTTGCTTAGACGGAGCTTGCACCCTCATAATACGGAGTGATCCCTTTTTACACTGAATGAGAGCACTCTCTTTGTCAACAGAGGTGATCATACCGATATCCCCGATACTTCTCTCTTCTTCCAATCGCATTGCTTTGATTTTAAGTCCACTCTCAAGATAAATGCCGGGCCAAGGAGTAAATGCGCGATAACGGTTATAAATTTCTCGCGCATCTTCAAATGTTACCAAACCATCGCTCTTGAGGATTTTTTTACAGTGACTCGCCTCTGCACCGTTTTGAGGAACAGCACTATGCCGATCCCATGTGCGTATTACATCCAATGTTAAATTTACTGCTACTTCGGTGAGTTTTTCATACAGCGTTGATATCATCTCATCGGGTTCGATCTCTACCGTAGCCGTTTTAATCATTGCTCCCGTATCTAACCCCTCATCCATCCACATGGCAGTCACACCACTTTGGTGATCATTATGGAGCAAACTTTGTTGAATCGGGCTGGCACCTCTGTAGTAAGGTAAAATCGAAGCATGAAGATTAACACAAGGGGCATATTCTAAAATTTCTTTAGGCAAAATTTGCCCGTATGCCGCAACAATAATCATATCGCATTGGATTTTTAACAATTCTTCAATAATCTCTTTATCGCGTAAACGATTCGGTTGAATAACACGAATACCTGCTTCTTGCGCTAAACCTTTTACAGCCGGAGGGGTCAATACCCCTTTTCGTCCTACCGGTTTGTCCGGCTGAGTATAAACGGCTACAACCTCGATATCTTCAGCTTCTATCAAGGAGTGTAGTATCGATGCCGCATAATCGGGTGTCCCCATAAAAACAATACGAGTCATTAAAATTCCTCTGCCGCTTTAAACAAACTGCCTCCGCGATGTTCCCCAGCAATCAAAAAACTTTTTGCATCGCTTAGATCAAATCCGCTTGCCAAGAACATCGCTCCGCTGTGTTTGAGAAGAAAATCGGCCGCTTTGAGTTTCGTCACAATTCCTCCTGTCGCAAAATTATGATTCGGAGTAACTTCCAACGCAAGTTCCTCGGCAGTTATACTCTCGATTCGTGTCCTTACCTTTGCATCGCTGTGATTACGAGGGTCTTTATCGTAATAAGCATCGATGTCAGATAAGATGACTAATAGCTCAGCCCCAAAATGATGTGCCGCATATGCGGATAATTGGTCATTATCACCCAAAACCAACTCTTCCGTTGCCGTTGCATCATTTTCGTTGATAATAGGGACAACATTGTGCTGCAGGAGAGTTTCAATCGTATCTTTTGCTTTTTGGGACTCTTCGATGGTATTGAAATTGGCAGCTGTGACCAATACTTGGGAAGGGAGAATATTATGTTGTTCAAACATCTTGCGATATTTGTTCATCAAAATCGGCTGGCCGATAGAGGCGAGGGCTTGTTTGTTCGCCAAAATCTTTTTATCGAGTTTAAGTTCGGTATATCCCGCTGCAACTGCACCGGAAGAGACCAAAATCACCTCATAACTTTTTTTGAGTTCTGCAATAAAATCTACAAGACGCTGCATCCGATCTTTTGCGATTCGGTTTTGTTCGCTTAAAACGGCGCTACCGACTTTAAGAACGATCCGCTTCATGCGCGCTCCGTTACGACCATTTGATAGAGTGCATAGGTTAATGGTTTAATATTAAGATTGATCGCCGATGAGATCGGTGCGATAAATGCCGGTTTTGTACGGTCGTAAAATGCTTTGTCAAAATCTTCCTGCTCATATACCGGATACTCTTCACTAAAAGCAAATCGGCTTTTTTTAACGGGAGCAAAATTAAGCAATTTTAAAAATGCATTGGTTTTTTCTATGGCCTCTTCAGGGCTCATCGCATCGGCACGTGTAAGAGCGATCGCGAAATTGCGTTCTGCAAGCAATGGAGAAAAAGAGGCAAGCTCTTTTTTAAGCGTTTCATACTGATATTGGAGTTCATGGTACGACGCTAAATCGATCATAAACAACAAGGTTTTCGTACGCTCAATATGGCGTAAAAATTTAAGCCCAAGCCCTTTTCCCTCAGATGCTCCGCCGATAATACCCGGAATATCCGCCATAATATAGGAGTCAAATTCACCGATATTAATTTGTCCAAGCTTCGGAGTGAGCGTTGTAAACTCATAATTTGCCACTTCCGGACGAGCATTGGATACGGTGGAAATAAGAGTCGATTTTCCCACATTTGGAAATCCGACCAATCCTACGTCTGCAATCAATTTTAGATCAAGCCGAACGACACGGGTAACTGCCGGTTCACCCGGCTGTGCATACATCGGTTTTTGGTTGGTAGAGGATTTAAAGTGAACGTTTCCAAGACCACCGCGTCCTCCTTCTAAAAAAAGAACCTCTTTACCGTCTTCTAATAGATCCAGTAAAATTTCACCCGTTTCAACATCAACCACTTGTGTTCCCGGAGGGACAACAACGACAAGACGCTTACCCGCTTTTCCAGCCATATTAGATCCTGCACCCGGTTGCCCTTTGTCGGCTTTTAGGTTTTTATTCCCTTGGAAGTGAGCAAGGGTATGGGTATTATTATCCACACGAAAATAGACATCTCCGCCACGTCCGCCATCACCACCGTTAGGGCCACCTTGTAAGACGTATTTTTCTCTTCTGAAAGCAACGCACCCTTGCCCGCCTTTGCCCGATGAAACGGTAAGTTCTACGCTATCGCTAAACATTGATTATCCTTATATGACTTAACACTACACTTTTATACAAAAGTACACAATTAAGAAAAAATGGTTTTGGAAATAAAACTATTAAGAATCGGGCGAAGATGCCCGATAGAGGAAAAAATTAAGCGGCAGGTACGACAGAAACTTGTTTACGTTTTTTGTCTTTACGTTCAAACGCAACGACACCGTCAACCAACGCATATAATGTGTGGTCTTTACCCATACCGATATTTTTACCCGGGTGAACTTTTGTTCCGCGTTGGCGGATAATGATATTACCCGCTCTTACAAACTCACCACCGTATTTTTTGACACCGAGTCTACGTCCCGCTGAATCGCGGTTATTCTGTGTACTACCCTGACCTTTCTTATGAGCCATGCTGTCCTCCTACTTTAAAATAATTACGCAGCGATCTTAACGATACGAACGCGTGTGTGATCTCTTCTGAAACCACGTTTCAATTTGCTGTCTTTACGACGACGTTTTTTGTAGATCACGACTTTACGGTCACGACCTTCATTGATAACTTCAGCTGTAACAACAGCACCCTCTACGAATGGAGTACCGGTTTTAAGTTCACCATTATTAACGGCAAGAACTTCTTTGATTTCGACGGTGGTTTTAGGATCAAGTCCCATTTTATCGAACAAAAGGATATCACCCTCTTGAACTTTATACTGTTTTCCGCCGTTTTTGATAATTGCGTACATTAGCGTTCCTTACTTACAAGTCTACAAAAAGTGGCGAATTATAGCCAACGTATATTTAAGCTTAAATTAAAGCGATCGCATCGATCTCAACAAGTGCATTTTTAGGTAACGTTTTCACGGCTACCGTAGAGCGTACAGGCTTATGTTCCCCGAATGCTTCACCATAAATTGTATTCACCGCCGTAAAATCATCCATATCTGCCAAAAAGATCGTTGTTTTGATCACTTTATCAAAAGAACTTCCCGCAGCTTCCAAAACAGCTTTGAGATTCGAGATAACTTGAGCACATTGTTCACTCACATTTCCATTTACCATATCACCGGCAGGTGTAAGGGCAATTTGACCTGAGGTAAATATCATACCGTTGGCAATCATTGCTTGAGAATAAGGGCCAATTGCCGCCGGGGCATTAGGAGTTTGTATCGTTTTCAAAGCGTTATTTTCCTTTATTATATTTTAGTATGGCATCATCAAGAATGGATTGATAATCCTCTACCGACCAATATCCCGGCATCGAATAGATAACCTTGCCGTTTGCATCTAAAAAATAGTTCATCGGCACCATTTTAGCGCTCAAAGTTTTTGGATAAATACTTTTATCACGTGTAACATGAACTGTCACAAATTTTGAATTCAATTTAGAAATCACATCTTCATTCTGAAGTGTTGTCGCTTCAAATTTACGGCACCATCCGCATTGTTCACTCGTAATAAGCACCAGCAACGGTTTAGACTCTTTTTTCGCTTTCATCTGTGCTTGCTCGTAAGTGTCATTCCACACAATTTCAGCAGCAACAAGGTTAACCATTAAAAATGCTAACAAAGCTAATTTTTTCATTCTTGCCCTTTCGATTAGTAAAACGGAATTTTATCGAAAATTATCAATCAACTTTGTAAAAACAGCGTAAAGATTTTGCACCTCATCAATGGAAGTCCGCTCATTGGGGGAATGAATCGTATCATTGATTACACCAAACTCGATCACATCAATCCCGTATGCAGCTATAAATCGTGCATCCGATGTTCCTCCGGCGGTAGAATGTTTTGCCATCCTGCCACAAACTGAATTAATCGCTTTTTGAAGTGCCCGGACAATAGAAGTATCTGCATCGGTAACAAACGGATTGGCCGATTGATCTAATGTTAGCGTATACTCTAAGTGCTCTAAATGTAATGCGATAAATTCTTTAATTCTCTCTTTGTCGGTTCGGGTTGAGTTACGGACGTTAAACATCATCTTGAGTTTGCCCGGTGAAACATTAGTCGTCTCAATTCCCGCACGGATATCGGTAATCACGATCTGACTAGGGGCGAAGAATTCATCCCCCTCATCTAAAAAAGCTCCTGCAATTTTGGATAATTCCGGAGCAATCTGGTGTATCGGATTAATTGCTTTTTCAGGGTAAGCCGCATGTCCCTGCTTGCCGATAATCTCAATTACACCATTGATTGAGCCTCGGCGCCCTACTTTGATCGCATCACCAAATCGCTCTTCACATGTCGGCTCGGCAACGACAACGGCATCAGGGAGGAGATTATGCTCTTTAAGATACGCCAGTACTTCAACCGTTCCGAATTTCGCCGGCCCCTCTTCATCAGATGTGAGTAAAATTGAGAGAGTACCCTCAAAATCACTCGCTTCTTTAAGCGCTTGGGAAAATGCCGCTACGCCACTTTTCATATCCTGAGCACCGCGCGCATAAATGTATCCATCCAATTCTTTTGCTATAAAGGGATCACTATACCACCCTTCTCCGGCAGGGACGACATCCACATGTCCGGCGAAACACAAATGCTTTCCTTCTCCAAAACGGCGGTAGGCAAAAAGATTTTTTACTCCTCCCCTGTCAATCCGTACCGTCGTAAAATCGGCTAAATAGTCTTCAAGGAAATCAAAAATTCCTCCATCCTCCGGAGTTTCACTTTTGCTTTCCAATAGTTTTTTAAAAAGTTCGATTACATCCACATACTATCCTTGTAATTGCGTCTCATATTCCAGACGCAAACCTTGCGGCGTCATTATAATTCGCTCAACTTTGATTTTGTCTTCAATTATCTGACGGCGGTGCAGATCACAAAGTGCTATAAGATGGTGATGCTCTTTCGAAATAGCCCTTTTTTGATCCGTTCTGACCAACGTGCCGCAAATAATACATTCACATGCTACAACATCACGGTAACGTTTAATATTCTCTTTTTGATGTCCTAATTCCAAGATATCATACTCTTTGGCAAGATTTTCTCTTAAGCGCTTGGCATTGTCTAAAAATGATTTTTGCATATGGAGCGATTCTGCAAATTCGAGACCATAAACACTGCTACCACGACCCGATTTTAAAATACGGTCATATATCAAACGATCTCCGTCATCATCGTATCGAACACTCAGGTGCAAACTGACCACCTCACGAATACGTGTCAATTCATGTACCATTGAGAGCTGATGCAAATGGGTTGTCATTAAAAACAAACACCCTTTTTTAGAAAGTTCCATAATGGTACTGGCAACGATAGCAACCGCAGAAAGGGTTTCGGTACCGTGGCTGATCTCATCACCTAAAATAAGCGACCTTGACGTTGCACGGCTAAAAATTGTGTTCAATTCCAACATCTCTACCCCAAAGGTAGAGAGTGATTTTGCCACATTATCCCGAGATTGAATACGGGTATAAATCCCGTCAAAAAGGGAAAATTTCATTGTTCTAGCCGGTACAAAAAATCCCGCTTGTGCTAATGTCGCCGCAATTCCGATACTTTTCATCAGTGATGATTTACCACTGGAATTAATCCCGTATAAAAGTACACCACGGATATTCGATCCGTCATGTACTTTAGAGTCTAGCATTACGGTATCGGGATAAGGTAAATCAAGATAATCACGATTCCCCATAACAATATCATTAGGGACATAAGCGATCCCTTGGGCTTCAACCAACAAATGACGCAATCCACTCATTTGTAAAAAATTTTCTTTTGCAGATTCTACAATAACCGGACGGGTGAGCGCGTATTTTTGAGCATTAATGGCTGAAGCAACCGCTACATCGATTTGAGAAATCCACGCTATCGTATCTCGCATTAACATCGCTTGGTTTTCTATCCATTGGTATTCTCGATAATGATTTCGCAGTTCAATATCCCATCCATCCATAATTTTATGCTCGGGAAGCAAATGAACAAGTTTATGTTTTACACAATAAAACTGAATCTCAATGACAACATTTATTGCCGTAATAAAGTTGTCTATTTGATTATAAGAACGATTTTGAAGCTGCCACCATAAGAGTTCAATATCTCCAATTAATTGCAAATGTTTTTCTAATAATGCGGCATGCGGATTCACCGCTTCAATCCAATCCAGTCGTAGATTAAGTTCGACCGTATCTTTGATCGGCAAAAAAAGACGAAATCGACCCAGCCGTTTTCCCATAGGGGTAGACATCGTTAAAAAAAGTCTGGTAATACTGGGGAGTCTTTCATCAATCGTTGTCATCTCCATCTGTTCCAGCGCATTATTTCCCAACTCCACTAACTGTGCTGTTTCTAAAATCATTGGTAGCGTATAAGATATCCCATTTGAATGACTCAAGTAATCAGCAAACAAAGCAAGTGCTTGTGCACACAAAGGTCTCATTTCTAAATTTAAATGTTCTATGGGGGTCAGGAGTGAATAAACATTAAAAACTTTTTTAAAAAGGGTGTTTTGTTCCATTTCATTGAAAACACGATCATCATAGCGGTACTCATACATTGCAAAGTTACTGGCAATTTCGTCAAAAAACGCTTTGGAAGATGCCCCAATAATAAGACGGCGACTATTGGTAACAAAAAGCAGATGCAATACCCTATCAATAGCCCCATAAGGGTGTGAAGGTTCGTACTCAATCTCGCACAGCCATCCTCGTAGACCATAAGGTTCAAACATAGCCAGACCAATAGAATATCCGCCACTCTTATGATTAATAAATAAAGCTGCTTGGAATTCTTGCATTACGGTAAACCACCCAATTGATCCATTTTATAAAGATAATTATACTCATTCCTTCAAAAAACAGATGCCTTTAACTTTAATTTTAGTAAGAACCGCGTTATAATCACATTCTTATACTTTTAATCTAATTTTAGGATTTATTATTATGAAACGCCCTACTCCCGTAGATGAAGAAGTTTTATTTGACGGACGCAGCCTTATCTCCGAAACAGATACCAAAGGGATTATTACCTACGTTAACCGCAAATTTACGGAAATGACCCTCTATTCCGCTGTTGAAGCCGTTGGACAGCCACACAGTATTTTACGCCATCCTGATATGCCAAAAGCGGGGTTTGAGGGGATGTGGAAGATCATCGAAAGCGGTAAAATCTGGGAAGGGTATGTCAAAAACCTTCGTAAAGACGGTAAATTTTATTGGGTTGTCGTCCATATCGTCCCAAAACTTAATGAAGCGGGAGAAATTATCGGCTATATTGCCTCACGTAAAATGCCAGACCGTAACCGTCTCAAAGTTATCGAAGAGCAATATGCCCAACTCCTTCGAGAAGAAAAAGCTTAATTATCTAACTCAAAGAGTGGTGTGAAGCCACTCTCTCTTTTGGTACACTTGCCAAAACCACCACCCTTTAATATACACTTCTACCGTCATTGCCACATAAACCCAAACAATTTCCCATCCCATTACCATAACCACATAGGAGGGAATAAGCCGAAAAAGCCATAAAGAGAGGGTATTGATACGAAGGGTAGTTTTGGTTGCCCCTGCCCCTCGAAGTGCCCCGCTAAAAACAAACGTTATAGCCAAAGGAATTTGGGTAATACCTACAAGACGAAGATAAATCGATGCATGCTCAATCGTTGCCGAATCATGGGTAAACCATGATGAAAGGTATTCAGGAAAAACAAATAAAACAATACCGACGCTTCCCATAAAAACTGCCGCGATTTTGGCACTTAATATCCCTGAAGCGTACGCCGTCTCATTCTTTTTAGCTCCGATATTTTGCCCTACAAGAGCCATCGCTGCTACGGAGAATCCAAAACCGGGCATAAAGGCAAGAGCCTCTATTCGTAACCCGATTTGATAACCTGCCATAGCCTGTGTTCCATACGATCCGATAATGATAATAAAGAGTAAAAAAGATCCAACCCCAATTAAACGTTCATACGCAGCAGGTAAGCCGATTCGAATTACCCGTTTGAAATCAATACGTGAAAAAATAGGTACAACATCTAAAACACCCCCGCGTCTGGCGAATATCCATCCATACGCTATCAAATTAAACGCATACGCACACAATGTCGCATAGGCTGAACCCGCTACACCCATGGCCTCAAACCCGCCATGCCCAAAAATAAAGAGATAATTTAGTCCAGCATTGATAAATGCAGAAAGAATTTTAATCACAAGAGAACTTTGAGTATCTCCCGCCGCAGAAAGTGCATTATACGCCAATGCATCCAAAAAAATCAGAGTCATCCCCAAGGATAATGTCCCAAAATACTCACTACCTAAGAGGATAACATCTCCCCCTGAGCCCATCCATCTAAATAAATCAGATGCAAAATACCATCCTACTGCACCAACGATCATAGAAAGGAATATTGCTATAGAAACACTCGTATAGACAACGCTTGATGCTCTGCGGCGACGAGCACTTCCAATATAACGAGCGATAAGGCTACTTGAACCGATAACGTATAGCGTCATCGCAACTTGAATCATCATCATAAACTGCATACTAAGTCCAACCGCAGCTAAGGCAGCAGCCCCCAGCGATCCCACCATAACCATATCAATCAAGATTTGTATAATGTCAAGCAGATGCTTAAATGCGGCCGGAATGGCTAATCGTAACACTCCTTGCCGCATTAACCTCACATTCAAGGGTGTAAAATCCTTGCGATCTCTTCCATTGAACCGAATAATTCCTCTTTCGTCTCAAACCGAAGCTCAATACGATTGGTAGGGACTTCACCGATAGGATCAAAATCACAAATTAATACATACGATTCTAGGGTAATGCGATCAGCTTTAAGTTCTGCCCATTCCAATGAGACCGACGCACTCTCTCCTCCTGCACTGATAAGTGCTGCAGGGTATAAACGGGTCACTTTTGCAAGATCAATTTTTTGTCCATCTGTTTCATACCATAATTCCCTATTCATCCAATCTCCTTTAAGCAATAATGGCGACGTATCCATCCGTAATAGAGAGCACAAAGGGTAAAAAAGCTACCTAAAATAAAAGTAATTGTTTCCAAAGAAATCGTATTTTTAGCCAAATATCCGATTAATAATGAGGTAAAAGCCCCCACTCCCAAGAAAATCATATCATTATACGCTACGACACGGCCGTAAAACTCACTGCGGATATGATGTTGCAATAAAGTATAGGTATAAGACCACAGCGTAGTAGTAACAAAACCCACTAAAACAGATGCAATCAAAGAGAGATAAAAGTTTTCCATCACCATTCCCCAAAGTCCTATAGTAATCGATTCTATGATAAAAAGCCACCCTAACCGTTTGTTATTCACCCAGTTTCCTAATACCATAGGACCAATCACCAAACCGACAGCACGGGATGCATTCAACAACCCGATTCCCAAGGATATCGCTATGATATTGGCATAGTAATGCTGCACAGATAATGCAATGAGCGCATCGAATGCAGTAAAGCCAAGCACTGCATGTAAAAGCATCAAGTGCAATACTACTTTATTGGTGCGAATATAACAATACGCTTCACGCATCATTATAATAAATCTACTGTCGGCATTTTCTGATTTTAAGTCAAACATTAGCCCTTTCAGAAGGAGTAATGCAAATACAAAAAGTCCTGCATCAAGGACAAAAGCGGCACGTATCCCTACCCAGTAAACGACAATCCCGCTTAATGCCATTCCAAGCGTATACGACAATGACCAAATAATAGAATGAATTTCATTCGCCACTTGAAGTGATTTCCCTTCCAAAATACGGGGAAGAAGTGACATTTCTACCGTAAAATGAAAACTTGATGCCCCCATGCGGACAAAAACCAAAATATATAAAAGCCATAACATCTCTCTATTAGAAACCAACAATAATAAAAGGGTGCAACCTATCTCAATCAATGTCAAAAGGATCATTAACTTTTTCGGGTGGATACGATCAATGATAACACCGCTTAACGGCGCTTGCAGTACTCCCGGCAAAAAATGTAATGCGGCAACAAGCGCAATAATCGTTGCATCAACCTGCATTTGAATCAGCAGCGTGTAAATCGCAACATTACTAAACCATGCCCCGAAATAAGCAATTAACTGAATAATGGAGAGCCGTTTAAGTACCGGTTCATTTTGTAAAAGAGTCCAATAGCGTTTCATAAATGCAAGAGTAACATGCGAGTCATTAAAGTTTTTATTCACTTGGACGATTTAGGGGTACGAAATGTTTTAGATACGTTAAGGAGAACGATCATGGAAATATTACAAGCCACTGCCAGAATGCAGCAGAGTCAAATCTCTACGCCCGCTAGTGCAGCTCCGAGTGTACAAAGTGTTCAGCAAATTCAGCAAACGCAAATCAATCAGGACAAAGCTGCTCAAGTAGATACTGAACAAAAAAGTTCAAAAGTCGGTTCGCAAGAACAAATGGATCAGCTAATAAAGCATCTTAATCTGTCGCTTGATCCATTTAATACATCACTCAAATTCGGATTTGACAATTCATCTAAAGATTTTTATGTCTCTGTCATTGACACCAAAACCAATCACATGCTTAGACGTTTTCCTTTAGAACAAGCTCAGATGTTGCTTCCTAAAATTCAAGAAGTAAATGGCTTGCTTTTTGATAAAAAAGGGTGAAGTATTATCGATATATCTTAGAATCATTTTAATACAAATATTATAATTCGAACAATCAATTAAGGGATTTACATGGTCGCAAATTTAGCATACAATACATATACTCAAAACAATGTAGGGATAGAATCTCCCGAAAAACTTATACAAATGATGTATGAGGGGATTTTACGCTTCAACATGCAAGCAAAACGTTCTATTAATGATGGGGATATAGAAAGACGCACTTATTGGATCAATAGATCCAATGCTGTTTTAACAGAGCTTATTAATGTTTTGGATTATTCTCAGGGTACAATCGCGCATTATCTATCAGGCCTATATACGTATCAACTTCGTTTACTTATTGAAGCCAATATTCATAATGATTCAACTAAAATAGATGAAGTCAATGGCGTCGTTAAAGGTCTCTTGGAAGCATGGAAAGAGAGTACGAATGTGGCTAACCAAGCTTAAAACGGCATTAGTATTGGGTCAACTCGATCGTATTGCATCTCTTATTGATGAGATGCCTACGTTTGAGACTCTCGAAGAAATGGAACAAGCAGCGTATCTACTACAAAATGTAAAAACATTTTTAGAAGCAGGTAAAGCCGAAACTTCACAAATATTGCAGCAACTCAAAAATACTATAAATTTCCTACAATCTACTCAAACCGATCAGCCACGTTCACTAAATCTCAAATTTTAACGCTTGTCTCATCATTTTTTTGCTAGAATCGCGCCATTAACTCCATTTTATGGAAAAAAGCAAGCCCGATAACTTCAAAAGGATGCACATGAAAAAAGAAGTCAAAAAAGTTGTTTTAGCCTACTCTGGCGGATTAGATACGAGTGTCATTTTAAAATGGCTGCAAGATGAGTATAAATGCGAAGTAGTTACTTTTACCGCCGATATCGGCCAAGGGGAAGAAGTTGAACCAGCCCGTGCGAAAGCAATCAGTCTAGGAATCAAACCGGAAAATATTTACATCGAAGATCTCCGTGAAGAGTTCGTACGTGATTATGTTTTCCCAATGTTTCGTGCCAACGCGATTTATGAGGGGGAGTACTTACTCGGAACATCGATTGCACGCCCTTTGATTGCAAAACGTCAAGCTGAAATTGCTCGTATCACAGGTGCCGATGCGGTCAGTCACGGTGCTACTGGAAAAGGAAATGACCAAGTCCGTTTTGAAATGGGCTACCTCGGACAAAACAGTGCACTCACCATCATCGCCCCATGGCGCGAATGGGATTTGAATTCTCGTGAAAAACTTCTAGCCTACGCCGCAGAACATGGGATCAAAATCGAAATGAGCGGTAAAAAATCTCCGTATTCTATGGATGCCAACCTCCTTCACATCTCATATGAGGGAGGAATTCTTGAAGACCCTTCCGCTGAGCCAGAAGAAAGTATGTGGCGCTGGACCGTATCTCCACAAGATGCACCCGATGAAGCCGAATACATCGAAATCGGCTACGAAAAAGGGGATCCAATAAGTCTAAATGGGAAGATTCTTTCTCCTGCAGTGATGTTGGAACAGCTCAATATTATCGCCGGACGTCATGGCATCGGACGCGCTGATATTGTTGAAAACCGATTTGTAGGAATGAAAAGCCGCGGATGTTATGAAACACCGGGTGGAACCATTATGATAAAAGCGCACCGTGCTATCGAATCATTAACACTTGATCGTGAAGAAGCGCATTTAAAAGACGAGTTGATGCCGCGCTATGCAAAACTTATTTACAACGGATTTTGGTTTGCTCCTGAACGTGAGATGCTTCAAGCCGCTATCGATAAAACACAACAAAATGTACGAGGTACGGTACGTTTGAAACTGTACAAAGGTAATGTCATGGTTGTCGGACGCAGTTCAGACCTATCCTTGTTCAATCCTGAGTATTGTACATTTGAAGAAGATTCCGTTTATGACCAAAAAGATGCGGGTGGGTTTATCAAACTCAATGCCCTACGCTTTATCATTGCCGGCAAAGCACGAAAAAACAAATAAGGAAATTTGAGTATGAGCATCATTAAAATAGATATGAATTCAGATGAATTCCAAGCTGAATTAGAAAAAACAATTAAATTTACAGACAAAGTAGTCAGCCAATTTAATTGGGCCTACAATCCTCAAGAAGAGATCAATGAGGGGGTACAACTCGGGCTAGCCCGTAATAAAATGATGTACAGTAAACGCTTTTGTCCTTGCTATATGGTTGAAGAAGTTGATGGCAAATATCAAAGTACCGACAACAGACTCTGCCCTTGTACTACTGCCATTGAAAAAGAGATACCGCAAGAAGGGGTATGCCACTGTCAAATTTTTTGTACTCCTGAATATGCGACGGCCAAACGAATGGAGATGGGAATTGAAGAAGTCACTCATCAGCATTCACGCGGTTTGACCAAAGCAGAGTGCGAAATGCTCTTAACCAAAAGTGATATCGACAGTGATGAATTAACAGCACTTTTCGAAGCACGTGAGCTCGGTATGGTCAAATTTAAAGTGGCTGACGTCCGTGAATGGATGGAGTGGAAAATGGGACGCATTGCTGGAGCTGATGTTTTGGTTCCGACCAGTAGTTTTTTCCAAACTCTTACAGAATCTAAATTAGAAAAAGACGAAAATATTATCGTTTACTGTCATGTTGGAAGCCGAAGTGCTCACTGCCAACGTATCTTAACCGATATGGGCTACACGAATATATCTAATCTTGCACACGGTATTGTAGGTTATAACGGCGAAATTGTACGCGGATAATTAAGGAAAAAAATGAAAGTTTTATTGACAAAAGATGTTAAAGGGGTCGGCAAAGCCGGCGAAATAAAAGAGGTTGCTGACGGTTATGGAAAAAACTTCCTTATCGGTAAGGGACTAGCTCTTGCAGCGACCAATGATGTTTTAAAAAAATACGAATCGGAACAAAAGAAAAAAGCGGCACAGGATGCTGCAGAAATTGATACGCTTAATGCGATAAAAGCAAAATTGGCTGATATCAAAGTTGTTATTAACAAAAAACTTGGAGACACCGGTCATCTATTTGGATCAGTTACTAAAGATGAGATCGCTAATGCTTTGTTAGAACAGCACAAAATAGAAATTGATAAAAAAGAGCTTGACGCCAAACATGGGATAAAAACCACGGGCGTGCATGACCTAGACCTTAAACTCGGACACGGCATCCACGCAATACTTCACGTAGAGATTCGAGGAGAATAAAGGAATAATATGAGCAAAGCAGGATTCGTCGCACTGATTGGACGACCTAACGCCGGAAAAAGCACTTTAATGAACTGGCTACTGGGCGAAAAAATCGCTCTGGTAAGCCAAAAAGCCAACGCCACTCGCAAGCGTTCTAATGCTATCGTAATGCACAAAGATGACCAAATTATTTTTGTAGATACTCCGGGACTTCATCAAGCTGAAAAACTCCTCAACCAATATATGCTCGAAGAGGCTCTTAAAGCGATAGGAGATTGCGATATCGTCGTATACCTCGCTCCGGCATCGGATAAACTCAGTTATTATGAAAAATTTTTAGAGATAAATGGGCAAAAACGACGCCACATCATCGTTCTTAGTAAAATCGATCAAATTTCTCAATCTGATTTACTCAAAAAGATCGGAGAATACAATCGCTACAGTGATCAATTTGAAGCACTTATTCCGATGTCTGTCACGAAAAATGTCGGAAAAAATGATCTTCTAGACACTATTGTTAAAAATCTTGCTGAGTCACCGTATCTTTATGATCCTGAAGATATGACAACAGAAAAAATACGCGATATCTATAAAGAATTTATCCGTGAAGCCATTTTTGATAATATCAGTGATGAAATTCCCTATGAATCAGACGTCATTATCGATAAAATTGATGAAGACGCACCAGTTGAACACATACGAGCAACCATTATCGTCGAAAAAGAGTCTCAAAAAGGGATCATTATCGGCAAAGGGGGAGCGGCTATCAAGCGTATCGGTAAAAATGCCCGTGAAAAAATTGAACGTCTTGCTTCTAAACCGGTTTATCTAGAGCTCTTTGTGTCCGTAAAAAAAGGGTGGACAACCGATAAAAAATTCTTAAGTGATTTAGGATACGAATGGTAAAAAAAATTATTGCATTTGTTGCTTTTGGATGTACCTTATTTTCATCAGATGTGATGTCCTTGTATAAAAACGGAGGAATGAAAGCAATCGAAAAAGAGATTGATCGAGGGTTGGGTGATGCTTCATATTGGATGGATATTCTTGCAGATCAAGATTTGCGATTCGGTTACTTCGAAAGCACCGATACCCTTTTAGCATGCAGCAAAGAGAAATCTACTCTTGAACTGTATACGCGCGATGCTCAGAAACACTTTGTTCTCTTAAAACGCTTCAGTGCATTTACAGGTAAATATGATGGGGATAAAATGACGGAGGGAGATCGTCGGACTCCTATTGGGATTTATGCCTTAACTCAGAAGAAAAGCAATGTAGACCCATTCTATGGTCCCATGGCTTTTGTCACCTCGTACCCTAATTTGTATGATCGGATTCGAGGCAAAAACGGCTCCGGGATTTGGATACATGGCGTACCTGAGCAAGGTGAACGCAATGAATTTACAAAAGGGTGTATTGTTATCAATAATTCAGATCTTGTACATCTGGATCACACCATCAATCCAGCGACAACTGTTTTAATTATAGATTCGCAAATTCAGCCTAAACATGATTTATCACCCTATTCTACGATAATGGGGGAGTTGTATCGATGGCGATATGCATGGATGTATAATGATTTCAATACCTACCTATCGTTTTATGGCCCTTCATTCAAACGTTTTGATGGAATGGATCTGAATCAATTCAAACTCTATAAACAACAAATTTTTGCCAAGAATGAAAGTAAATCTATTGTTTTAAAGAATATTCAAATTGTCCCTTACCCTGGAGATCAATCAAATCTCTATCTCATTACATTTGAGGAGCTTTATCAAGCTGATACCCACCGATTCAATGGGACAAAGACACTGATGGTTACATTGAATGTTGATAAATCGATCTCCATTCTATCCGAAGAGTAATCATGCGATTAATATTTTTACTGCTCACATTTCCATTTATCGTTTTGCATGCCCTCTCTTTCTCTATTGTCAAAAAAGAGACCGACCAAACACCAACACTTTTAGTAATTGGAGGTATTCACGGTAATGAACCCGGAAGCTATTTTGCAACTGCATTATTAGCCCAATATTACACCATTACAAAAGGGAATCTCTGGGTTATACCAAACCTAAATCGTGAAAGTATTCAACATGATAGCCGTGGAATACATGGGGATATGAATCGAAAGTTTGCCGAGATCAGTTCAAACGATCCTGATATCAAAATTGTTAACGATATTAAGCAGATTATTACCGATCCTAAAGTTGGCTTAATTTTAAACTTGCATGATGGACATGGTTTTTATCGTAAAGAGTATGAAAATACAATTTTTAATCCTACAGCATGGGGACAAACGTGTGTTATTGATCAAGGCTCTCTGGATACTGAACACCCTTATGGTAAATTAGATGAAATCGCCTCGCAAGTACGTCTTGAAGTCAATAACGGACTGATAGAAAATCATCATTTGTTCGATGTACGAAATACTAATACACGATTTGATGATGAAGAGATGAAGCACTCTTTAACTTACTTTGCTATTACTCATAATAAACCGGCATTCGCGATTGAAACAAGTAAAAATCTTCCTACCCTCCATCAGAAGGTTTTTTATCAGCTTCGTGCAATCGAATGCTATATGAAAATTATGGGAATCCAGTTTGAACGCTCATTTGAACTCAACCCTGATACGGTCCAAAGTCTCCTAGCACTTCATGGTAACGTAATTATAAACAACAATTTCTATCTAACTTTAGAAGATTTAAAAAACAGTTTAAGTTTGATTCCGCTACAATCAAATCAGAACGAGTTTAAGTTTTCCCACCCATTGGGAAGCGTTCAAAAAAACAAAGGTATGTATGATCTCTTTATTGGTCATAAAAAAATAGGTTCTTTGCTCCCAAATTATTGCGAAAAAGGGCTTTATTCCGAAAAAATAACTGTAATTGCAGACGGTGAACAAAAGAAAGTTACCTTTGCTACAGATTTTTTTGTAACTGCCGATTTTAAGATTGTAAACAATGATCCCAACATGCGGGTCAATATCATAGGGTATACTCAAAGAGGAATATCAGATGAGAGTAATCGTAAAATAAGTTTAAAAGATTTAGATTCAAAATATTCGGTGGATCGCTCGTCAAAAAGTTACCGAATAGAGTTTTACTGCAAAAAGCATTTTTGCGGCATGATTCTTGTACATTTTAAATAGGATATAGGATGAGTAAAAGCAAACAGCAAACATATTCAACCATTGTATCGGCGAATCCCTATAAAGGGGATTATTATGTTGGTACCTTTAACACAATCACTCAAAGTACTTCTCCTTCATTTTCAAAAGAACAATATGCTATTTCATTTCTAAATACCAAAGGATTTATTTCTACCCTAATCGGTATTAGTAAAAATGTCCCTGATGACGACGTATATGATGCATTAGAAAACAAAGTATATGAAGAACTTGCTCTAGACATGGCAGTCGAGTATCACATAAGATATATTGAAGCGATTCATAAAAGCACAGAAGGAGACCGTTATTTTCACGTTTTTGTTGTTGATCCGCTAACTTTAGAGCAAGAATTTGCACAGAATATTACAGCAATTAAATACATTGATCAGATTATTCCAGTTCCACTGCTTTTAAAATCTCTTTACGTCAAGGAACTCATAGAGTCATCTGACATCCACTGCTTTATCTATTTTCAAGAAAATGATGCATTTTTTTCAATCTACAATGAGCAAGAATTTATCTACGCTAAATCTCTTAAATACTCCCTCAAACAAATGCATGAGCGATTTTGTGAATTACTGGGTGAACAAATAGATTTAGCAAACTTTGAAGATATTTTAGCAACTGAAGGGCTAAATACACAAAACAGCGAATACCAAAAAAATCTCATAAAGCTCTTTGGCGAAATATTTTTACATGTCAATGATGTTATGACATATGCAAAAAGAGCATTTGATATCAAAAAATTTGATCAAATCTTCATTGGTACCGGTACTGGAAATGTCATTGGTCTTGACGAATATGCACAAACATACTTGGGGTTAAAAGCCACACCGTTCGACTTTAATTATGGTTTTAATACCAATGGTGTTAATGTTGATCAAATTCACCAACTTATGCACTTGTATGGAAGACTTGAATCAAACGAACGTTACGAATGTAATTTTACAATTTTCCATCGTCCGCCCCCTTTTGCCAAACGAGATAGCGGGAAATTAATTCTTGTTACTGCCGCGGCACTCGCAGGTGCACTTCTATATCCTGGTACCTATTGGGGGCTCTCCTATATTGAAGAGTTTCATCATGCAGTATTAACCAAAGAGTATGAGCAAGTTCATATTGAAAAAACAACTCGTGAAGCAACCATAAACCTTAAAATAGCTAATAAAAATGCCGCTCAAACTTTATTAGATGAACAAAAATCATCCTATAAACAAAAACAAGACACACTTATTCAGGTTCATGATAAGAAAGTCAAATATCCAATGAAAGCAAAAATAATGGCTGACTTTACCCGAAGTTTTAACCAATATCATGTTCAATTAAAAACAGCCGGATATAGTGAAGATGTAAATAATAGTAAAATGTTTATTTTTGGACTAACCTCTTCCAAAACACAAGACATTACGGCATTACTTAAGCATTTAACTGATATTAAACGGGATCAATATAATTTTAGCCTTGAGATGATTTCATACAATGATGATGAAAAATCCTATCGTAGTGAATTAAAGGCGGTACTCAAATGAAACTGCAAATTGAAGATTATCTCTACTCTTTAGATCAATCGCTCGCTTTAAAAAGCGAACGCGATAAAATGATGCTTTTCGTTATGATATTTGCCTCTTTATTTGCCTTTTCCTATCTCCTATTTTGGGAAAGTGCCGAAACAAGTTTTAATGAATCACACACAAAAGCTGTCAAAGTTGAAAATGAGCTCAGTGCAGACAAGGGATATTTAAATGCCAATCCACCTGAACGAATTGCTCAAATTGAGCAAGAAACGGTAGCAATAGGACATCAGCATGAGCTCTATATCCAATATAATACTTATATCAAAGAGCAGTTGGAACAAATTTCCTCTCTTTACTATGATGAAAAGGTTTGGGGCGCTTATTTAGACTCTGTTTCTCGTTATGCTCGCGCATACAATGTTAAATTATCTAAGTTTGGCAATACATTACAAGCGGATAATATTTCTTTTGGTCATGTCCTTGATATAACCATTTCTTCAGAAGCACCGTATAAAAATACGTTGAAATTCATAAATGCGTTAGAGCAAAGCTTTTTAGTAGTAGATTTGCACAACTTTAATCTAACGGCCGAAGAAAAGCTCAAAGGCGATCTTAATATTTCAGTATGGGGGATCGTAAGACAATGAAATTATTGCTAACACTTATATTCGTTAATCTTGCTGCTTTACATGCGGCTTTCCCAACTGCACCTCTTCCGATCACGACCAATGAAACTGTCCGTGTTATACACTCGGAAGGGGACAAAGAACTTACTTGGGTTGATGAGCACATACGAGCTATCCTTCCATCACGGGTAGGTATATCTGATGCATTTATCGGATCATTAGTTGATCCTATGAAAATGAAAAAGGTAGCTTCCAGTACTTTATTAGCTCCACCTAAACTTGGAAGCATTAATACATTGTCATTACCAAAAATTGTTGAGGAGCCTTTACGCTTGCAAGCTCTCATTAATAAATCTGCCTTAATTAATGGCAAATGGTATAAATTAAGTGATCCGATTCGTTCATATGTCCTATCTGAGATTAAACCCAATTCGGTTTTACTTATCGGGAAAAAAGAACAAAAGCTTGTTTTGTTTCTCAACAAGCAAAACAGTAATATTAAAATCACCACAAAATAGGAAAGTATCATGACATCTGTAATTAAACACCATGCACGCGCGTTTATTCTATCCGTTGCAACGGCTGCTCTTTTGGCACCTTCTGTTCATGCTGATTGTACCTATGAGCTTTTCAATATTGCGTCAGTCAAAGGAACCACAATAGGGGACTTTATTGATCAGCTGAGCGAGGAGTGTGGTATGAGTATTATCATTGCCGATCCTGAAGCTGAAAAAACTCTAGCCAAGCCAATGAATAAAACATTTTTGAAGAATCTAACGATTAACGAAGTGCTTGACCTGATCATCAAAGAAAACAATCTTCAATATACGCTCCAAAATAATATTTTAAAAGTGAGCTATCTCCAAACTAAGACTTACAACCTTGATTACATTATCTCTGAGCGTAAAGGATCGGGAAGTACCGATATTGTCTTATCCTCATCAAATAAAAGTTCAAAAAGCACTAATCAAACAGCGATGGTCGCAGGAGGCGCGGCAACCAGTACAACAGGTGGTGCGATGGGAGCAACTCGCCAGACCGGATCTCAATCAGGTATGAAAATCACTTCTATAGATGAAGTTCAGTTTTGGGATACATTATCGAATGAGCTTGAGAATATCTTAAATCGCCCCGAGGATACCTATAAGACGCAAACCCCTATCATTAATAAAAATGCAGGTATGGTCACAGTAACAGCAACGGGAACTCAAATTCAACGATTAGATCAATACCTCAAAGATTTACAAAAGAAAATGCAATATCAAGTCTTAATAGACGTCCAAATGTACAGCGTAAGTCTAAACAATGGTTCCACAACAGGTATCGATTGGTCACAAATTTATGCATTGCAAAATATTAAACTTAATTTTGATCTTGCAAACCAAAATAATGTCAGCCCATTCACTCCTACCATGTCGACAAGTACTACAAGTACGTTTGGTACCATCGGAGGCATTGCAGCAGGGGCTTCAACAGCCAAACTTTTCCAAATGAGTGGTGGTGGAAGTCTTAATCAAGTCATTAATTTTCTAAAAACACAAGGAAATGTTAATGCCTTATCGAATCCAAAGATTTTAACCTTGAATAATCAACCTGCCTTGATTACTGTCGGTACTGAACTTTTTTATAAAATACAAAATGTTACAACACTGGGGGGAGTTTCTGCGGGAACTTCCAATACAGTAACAGACAATGTCATTGATTCTGTATTTTCTGGAATTCTTTTGGATATTACCCCTGAAATTTCGGATGACAATACTATTACCCTCAAAATAAACCCATCTATTTCAGAAGCGGGTTCAGATGTTGTTAGAGCATCGGATGGTACTCGTTCTGTGCCACCCGATTTAACACGTCGTCAGCTTTCATCTGTTATAACTGTAAAAGATGGAAGTCGTGTTATCTTGGGAGGTCTTATCAATACTAAAATGGTTGATAATGGTAATAAAATACCTCTTCTTGGAGATATTCCAGGGATTGGATACCTTTTCAAAACCGAAGGAAAAAGCAAACTTACGGAAGAATTGGTCGTTATTATAGAACCACATATTATCAAAAAAGAAGGCAGTGATCTATCATTATCCAATCTTGGTTATTCACGCCTTGATGAGGAAGTAGATTCCGTTAAAAAATCAGCTCACTAAATAAAAATGGAAAATAGCCTTTTTTCAAAGCCACGTGATCTATTTTTGGATATAGTCAATCCTAAAGACTATATTCAAATTGATAGTGTCTCACATATGTATCAGTCTCTAAAAACCTCGGTACAAAAACCCCTGAAAATGATACTTTTATACGGCAGACCTGGAACCGGCAAAAGTATGCTATTGCACAAGCTCCATCATGACCTCTCTAAGCACCAGAAGGTTTTTATGATATCAACTCCTATCGTTGATGAAGATGATTTTTTACGTGTCCTAGCACAAAATATTTTTGGCCATGCTCCACGAGAAGTAATGACGCTTAATCGTTTTTTAGAGCTTTCAGATGCCCTTTCACTACCCATCATACCCATCGTATTACTTGATGAAGCACAGCTTTACAGTGCTTCTTTGATGGAAAAAATACGACTTATATCGGATGCACGCGCTATTAAATTTGTTATTACACTCCATAAAACCGATAAAGAAGATGTTATCGCAAAAGAACATTTTCAAACGCGTATTTGGGAAAGTATTGAACTTCAAAATGCTTCCCATGAGGAGTTAAAGGTTTACATTCAAAAAAAACTTTTAAAGTTCAATTGTTTTGATGTTGCAAATATGTTTAATGATAAAAATGTTAAATTGATTTCAACACTGACTAAAGGAAATTACAGAGAAACCAATAAGCTTCTTTACTCTCTTTTTACCCTTTACTGTTGGTATGAAGAAAATCATCCACAAGCAATTAATTACAATTCCCTCAAAGCTAAATGGATTGAAATGGCCGCAATCCATACAGGACTTATTCGTGCTTGATATTCATAATCTAGAACGTCGCTGGCTAAAATATAAGATTAAAACATTTTTTCCAGTTATCATAACTGTCATTTTAGTGATACTGTTACTTATTGGAATAGTTATATTTTGGCCTAAGAATAAAATCACTACAGTACCGGTACCATCATTACCAAAGAATTCAAAATCAGTTGTGCCATTGCCAAAAGAAGTTTCACCATCGGTAGGCAACAGCATGTTGCTTGAGCCTTCTATGGAATTTATTCATTCTTTAAGTGAATCTTCTAGTGCTATCGCCTCCGTACCGGAATCCGGCCAAATTAAAAATATACCCAGTAGCCAAAAAACGACTGCCCCTCAATTGCCACCTCCAACAGCTAAAATGCTTGATGTCACCAAACTTCCGCCATTACCCAAAACACAGATACCTCTCTCTAGTAATAAAACATTATCTATAAACCGTAATGAATCTGCTCTCGATATTACAGAGTTAGAACAAAGATTCAAAGAAACATCAAATTCAAATCTCGGTCTCTTTATTGCTCGTTACTATTATGATCACGGTAACTATTCCGAATCGTACAACTATGCACTAAAAACCAATGCTGTCAATAGCCATATCGAAGAGAGTTGGATTATTTTTTCAAAATCTTTAATAAAACTTGGCAAAATTGATCAAGCAAAAAAAACCTTACAACTTTATATTACACAATCAGGATCTGAAACAGCAAAAAGCTTGCTTGAAAATATAGAAAAGGGAAATTTTAAGTGAAATTTATTGTAGTATTCTTCATACTTTTTTCTACTCTCTATGCGGATATGACTGAAAAACTTTTCGAGTTTTATCAACAAGGGATGTATAATAGAGGGTGTGAAGCTGGAGAAAAATATTTCCAAGCTCACCAGAAAGATGAAACCTATGTTTCTCTCTATGCTTTTTCTTGCCTAAAAGATGATCGGATAGATTCTTTAGCACTCCCTATTACACTGCTTAATACAAGCGTAGAAGCACGCTCTAATGCCGCTTATTTTACCTTACTTATAATGCAAAAGAAACTCTTAATACAGTCATTGTATGATAATAAACCTCTTTACAATTTAAAATTTCCAACCAGTTCTCATCTACTTTCAAGAATTTTTGATCTCTATCTCAAAAATCCGGAAGTAGGAGAATTGATTAAAGAATATCAAGATCCTGCCAATCCTAGGCAAACTTATAAGCTCTATACAACCCTAAAAAACGGACGCAAAACCATTGCTATAGATGAATACTATGATAAAATATTAACTTTACATCACGTGTATTAATAAAGGATTTTGATATGGACCGTATCACCCATGATTTACTTGAAAAACGCCATATCTCTCAACAACAAATTGATCGTCTCACTTCCCGTGGCGTCCAAGATGATACCATCTTAGAAACGCTAACCAAAGTTGGTGCAATTTCCCTTAATTTTATTAAACGCTTTGTTGTTGAACAAATTCGACTGGGTCGTTATGAACTCTCAATTATAAAAAACTACCATTTTTTAGATGAAACCTCTATCCTTACACATTTAGCAGAAGTAATTGAAGTACCTTTTATTGATCTGGACTCATTGGATATGGATTACAGATTAGTAGAAAAAATTCCAACCACTCAGTTAAAACGCTTCAATGCACTCCCTATCTCCCAAGATGATATGTATGTGGTGGTTGCATTTGCTGATCCCCTTAACATAGAAGCGCAAGAATCTATTCAACGTCTTTTTCCTCGGAAAGCACTTAAAATTGCAGTTGCAACCGAAAAACAAATACAAGCCTACCTTTTTAAAATAGAGCTCAAAGACAGCGTAAAAGAGCTTGTAACCAATATCCGCAATGAACTTCGTAATATTGGTACGATTGAAGAGCAACAAGAGGCTTCGTCTATTTTACAGCTTATTGATGTCATTCTAAAAGCATGTATCAAAGGGCGTGCCAGTGATATTCATATTGAACCTACAGAAAAAAACTGTGTTGTACGTGGACGGATAGATGGTAAATTAACAGAAGTTTTTATCTTCGACCGCGATATTTATCCACCTTTAGCTTCGCGTATCAAACTTCTAGCCAATTTGGATATAGCGGAACGTCGTAAACCTCAAGACGGTCGTTTTTCTGCCATAGTAATGGATGCTGAATTTGATTTTCGTCTCTCAACCCTTCCTATTATTTACGGTGAATCAATCGTTATGCGTATTTTGGACAAAACAAAAGCCCTCGTAAAACTTGAAGATTCCGGTATGGACACACAAAGTTATCAAAAGTTAATCAAAGGGCTACAATCCCCCTTCGGTATCATCCTCGTAACCGGACCTACCGGAAGTGGTAAAACGACAACGCTGTATGGATCGTTGAATGAATTACGCAATGTTGAAGATAAAGTAATTACAGTTGAAGATCCCGTAGAGTACCGAATGAATCTCATCCAACAAGTGCAAGTCAATCCAAAAGTCGGCCTCTCTTTTGCTGATGCGCTACGATCCATTTTACGTCAAGATCCTGATAAAATCATGATTGGGGAAATTCGTGATCATGAAACATTGGAAATCGCAATCAAAGCTGCTCTAACCGGGCATTTGGTCATTTCTACCCTGCATACCAATGATGCCATCAGTGCTATCCCTCGTATGGCCGATATGGGAATTGAACCTTATCTTATAAGTGGAGCCCTTGTTGCAGTGCAAGCACAACGACTGATCCGTCGTATTTGTACACATTGTAAAAAAGAGGTCGATATTCCACTTAATATATTACAAGAATACAGTACTTACATCCCACCTCATACGGTATTTTATGAAGGGGCAGGATGTAAAGAGTGCAATGGAAGTGGCTACATGGGTCGTGAAATGATTTGTGAAGTATTACCTATCACTGAGGGATTGGCAAGTATGATAGCACGTGGTGTATCCAAAGATGAACTTCTAAAACAAGCCAAAAACGAAGGTTTTATTGGTATGTTTGAAAACGGGATGGCCAAAGCAGTTCAGGGAGTAACGACGTTAGATGAAATTTTAAGGGTGGCAAAAGGATGAAATATTTTGTAGCAACAATACTTACAAAAGGGAAAAAGCACGATCAAGGTTTTTATGCCGAAAGTAAAAAAGAGGCCCATTATTTAGCTAAAATAAAATACAGTGGAATGGTCCTAAAAGTTACTGAAGCTTCTCCTCCGCTTGAAGATCAACTTCGCCGATTAAAAGAAAGTATATTTTCCAATGTAAAAAAACGCAAATTGAAACCCGATGGCCTTATTGCTTCAATCCGCCAACTTGCTGTAATGGCGAACGCCGGGATTTCTATTCACGATTCATTACGAGAAATCGCAGATGCTACAACGGATCAAACGCTGCAAATTGTACTTGGAACAATGGCAGATGATATTAATGCTGGACATAGCCTATCCCAATCAGCACATAAATTCAGCTTTGAATTAGGAAACTTATCCTTAGCAATGATCGAACTGGGGGAAAAAACCGGAAATATGGCGGAAGCTCTTCACAAATTGGCAAATATGCTCGAAGAAATTCGCCGCAATATTATAAAGTTCAAAAAAGCTATGGCATACCCTCGAAACGTCATGATTGCTATGGCTATCGCATTTACCGTCTTGATCTCCTACGTAGTACCACAGTTTAAAGCCATTTTTGAGCAGCTGCACGCTGAATTACCGCTACCAACAAAAATTCTCCTCTTTTTAGAACATTTATTTAATACGTACGGGTTATACGTTGTTGGCGCTATTTTCATATTTATTTTTGTATTCAAATATATGCTTAATCATTCCCGTGATTTTAGATACAAATGGCATCAGTTCCTACTACGCCTATACCTTATTAAAAATATTATAATGTATTCAACACTCAATCGCTTTACCCTTGTTTTTTCAGAACTTATTCGTGCCGGTATTCCTATCGCTGAAGCGTTAGAAACGTCCATTGCCATGATCGATAATCTTCCCTTACAAGAGCGTCTTCTCACTGTACGGGCTACCGTGGAAAAAGGAGGATCTCTTCACAGTGGTTTAGCCGAAACGAAATTGTTTGAAAACATGATTATTCAAATGATTTCTGCAGGTGAATCAAGTGGCCAACTCGATTCAATGATGGAAAAAGTTATGGAATACTATAAAATGCGTTTTGATGCCATTATTGACGGTCTCTCTGAAGCTGTCGAGCCAATAATGCTATTTCTTATTGCCTGTATGGTAATTCTCTTAGCACTAGGAATTTTTTTACCGATGTGGGATATGGGAAATGCTGTCAACGGGCGCCACTAAAGAAAAGGAAAGAGGAGGCTATACCTCTTCATTCGCTTCTTTAGCTACTAAATTATTATAGACTTCATCTTTTGGAATCAATCCCGTCTCATATAAAAATTGAGACGGAATGAAATTGGTTTTTTTAATCTTATCATACTTCGCATAGCTCAGTAAAAGACGATCTTTTGCACGAGTGACGGCAACATAAAATAGCCGACGTTCTTCTTCAATACTTCCGCTGCGAGACATCAGTTTACGGTTTGGAAATCGCCCGTCCATCAAATCGATGACATAAACCTCTTGGTATTCCAAGCCTTTGGAGGCATGAATACTAAGTAAATGAACCCCCTCTCCTTGCGTCAAATCCTGAGATCCTAAAACCATCGCATTTAAAAAACGTTCATGATCTTTGTAGGGACGCGAAAGTTCAAATAATATCGTACATTTTCTCCGAATACGTTCTTGGGACTCCTGCTTGGCTTTTTCGTCCACATTACCATTTTCATTCATCGCACGGCGGTGTGAAAGATGTTCAATGACATGTCCGTATAGTGCAGAAAGGGCAATTTTTTGAACGGCTTCTTTGGGTGTTTTTAACTCTCGTAATTGCCGAAACAAAATAAATAAATCATGTAAAAAAATAGCTGAGTCTTTAGTCAATTTCGCATGTTTCAAAATAACATTTCCCATAAAATTTGGGTCTAATCCAAGTTTTGCAAACCGCCCTGCACTCCCCATTTCTGCATAATCATCAAACAGCCCTAACTGATGATTTAATCGCCGCTTCTCAAAAGGGCTGGAAATGGATGAATCAGGAGTATACAATCCGCGTAGAAAGGATCCATTTCCTAGCTTCTGCAAAGCAACAAACAACTCTTTGGCAACAGCACTTCCAACCCCTTTTGCATAATCAAACAGATGAATAAATGCCATCATATCCGACTCATTCACCAAAAGAGTATAGATATCCAACAATGCTTTAATCTCTTTGGAGTCAAAAAAACTTGTCCCTCCTCGTCTACGGCATGGGATTCCTATTTCACGAAGAGTTGCTTCAATCCCATCGGCTGAAGCGTTATTACGAAAAATCACAGCAATCTCTTCACGCGGCGTTGCAGAATCCCCAATTAATTGCGCTATTCCATGGTACTGATCGAATAACTCATCATAAATAAGTAATCTTGGGCTTTGGGCTTCATGTTCACGAGTCACTTCCAAGGCTTTAGGATAAATTCGCTCGTTATAAGCAATAACCGTATTGGCTAATGAGAGAATAGGTATGGTTGAACGATAGTTTTTGTTGAGAGTATATACTTTCGCATCCGGATAAATTTTATCAAAAGAACCGATAATGGAAATATCCGCACCGTTAAAAGCATAAATACTCTGATCATAATCCCCAACACAAAATAGGGAAGGAGGTCTCATAGCATCAATGAGAGTCCCCTGCAAGGCATTCGTGTCTTGATACTCATCAATCAATACTTCTTTGTATCCTAAATCATTCTGAGATGCCAACTTACGCATCAAGAGCAATAAATCATTGAAATTGACAAAACCATACTCTTTTTTAAGGGCTTCAAACTCATCAATAATATCAGCATATATAGCGGCATATACCGCATGTTCGTCTTTACGCGTTTTAATCCACTCTTCAAACGTGATCGTTAATTCCGTATTTTGATAAAAAGAGTATTCATCATAAAGATAATTTGCTCCATAAGCAGCTGTCGCACAATCTAGGTGGGAAAAAGTCCGTTTTTCATAAACACTGCGAAAAAGTGTTTTTAGTTCTCTTGGTTGTTTAAGAACTACCTTTCCCTCTTTGCGCTTCAGCCATCGATAGCTCACCGCATGAAACGTACCCGCATCAATTTTGGAGGCAATCTCACGACCGAAAAATGCCGCTACCCGCTCCACCATCTCTTGCGCGGCTTTATTGGTAAAGGTTAAAAGTAAAATTTCTTCAGGATTTACGTTTAGTGAAAGCAGATAAGCGATACGTCCGACAATCGTCGAAGTTTTACCGGTACCGGCAGAAGCAATAATAAGATTGCGTCCATACGGAGCAGTAGCAGCAGTGTATTGCTGATCATTGAGGCGCGAAAGTGGCAAGAGGCTCCTTAAAGCCCCAAGCTAGGAGCCGTTTATGACTTAAATTTTTTGATTGGCTCTGCCAAACCAAAATCCGGATGGTCTACAGCGCTCAATACCGCTTGAGCTGCAGTTGCATTATCTTGATTAAAAATAAGTGGAGCAAGGAAATTAATACATGACTCATCGAGCGGATTTTGAACAACAACGACATTATATACAAGGACGTTTGAAGTTTCATTAATATCCAGTAAAACACGGATAGATAGAGGTACATCAAAAGAATACTCGCGCAATAAGTACGGATTGACAAGGGTAAAACTTACACCTGAATCGTTACAACTTTTTAAAGTTGAAAATAGATCATCTACTTCGATCAATTCCACTTTAGTAATTTGATCAAATCCCAGTATCTCCGATTTAATTTCGTATTGCATTTAATTATCCTTTAATCAAGATGTTTCTGCATTATATCATAAATAATTTTTTATATTAAATTTAATTATTATTTAATAAATAAATGCGTTTTTAGCAAAACAATAATACCATATAATCATAACAAATAGCGTTCCTCTTTAGTTTTGGTATAATTCGCGAATATTTTCCGATCAAGGCCTATTTATGTCCGCTACCCACTATGACCCAAAAAATATCGAAGAGAGCTTTTACCCTATCTGGGAAAATCGAGGACTTTTTGAAGTAGACGGTAACAAAGCCATCTCCAAAGAGGGGAAACATTTTTCCATAATGATGCCTCCTCCCAATGTTACCGGCCGTTTACATATCGGTCATGCCCTCACATTTACCCTGCAAGACATTATTGTCCGCTACAAACGGATGGACGGCTATGTGACTCTCTGGCAACCGGGGACTGACCATGCCGGTATTGCGACTCAAAATGTTGTCGAAAAGCAGCTCCTTGTCGAAGGCTCAACCAAAGAAGAGCTCGGTCGCGAAGCCTTTTTAGAACGGGTCTGGAAATGGAAAGAAGAGAGCGGCGAGATTATGGTCGGACAACTCAGAAAACTCGGTGTTTCCCCCGCATGGAGCCGTGAACGTTTTACGATGGATGAAGGGCTAAAATCCTCTGTCAAAGAAGCCTTTGTCCACCTCTATAACCAAAATCTGATCGTCCGAGGCAACTATATGGTCAACTGGTGTACGCATGACGGCGCACTCAGCGATATCGAAGTGGAACACGAAGAGCATCAAGGCAACTTCTACCACATGCGCTACCCATTCAGTGACGAAAGCGGTCATATCGTGGTCGCAACAACCCGCCCGGAGACCTATTTTGGAGATACCGCGATCATGGTTCATCCCGATGATGAGCGTTACTTCCACCTCATCGGTAAAAGTGTCACACTCCCTCTCATTAACCGTGATATCAAAATCATTGCAGACAGCCACGTTGATCGTGAGTTTGGAACGGGAGTCGTCAAAGTTACACCTGCACACGACACAAACGACTATGAAGTGGGCAAGCGTCACGATCTTGAATTTATAACCGTTTTCGATGAAAAAGGAATACTGAATCACCACGCCGGCGAATTTGAGGGATTAGAG
This sequence comes from Sulfuricurvum sp., assembly GCF_041651515.1. Taxonomy (GTDB): domain Bacteria; phylum Campylobacterota; class Campylobacteria; order Campylobacterales; family Sulfurimonadaceae; genus Sulfuricurvum. The sequence continues at coordinate 117,925 of NZ_JBAZJF010000005.1, read as the reverse complement.
CGTCTCGAAGCACGCGCCGTGATCGTCAAACGTCTCGAAGAGGCCGGATTCATCGAAAAAATCGAAGAGCATATTCATCAAGTGGGGCATTGTTACCGCTGTAAAAATATTGTAGAACCCTATATTTCGAAACAATGGTTCGTTCGTAAAGAGGTAGCGCGCGGTTCGATCGATAAAACCAATGACGGTCTAACGCAGTTTTTTCCGCCTCACTGGATTAACAGCTACAATTCATGGATGGGTGAACTGCGCGACTGGTGTATCTCCCGTCAACTCTGGTGGGGACACCGTATTCCGGTATTTTACTGCAATGATTGTGGCCACGAGTGGGCAAGCTTGGATGAACACCCTGAGAATTGTCCGCATTGTGCAAGTAAAAACTTCACTCAAGATCCTGATGTCCTCGATACGTGGTTCAGTTCTGCTCTCTGGCCGTTTTCAACCCTCGGATGGGGTAACGGCGATACTGCATTGGATCAACTCTTCCAAAGTGAAGATATGGCCAAGTTTTATCCCAATACCCTCCTGATTACTGGATTTGATATCCTTTTCTTCTGGGTTGCACGGATGATGATGATGGGAGAAAGTTTTACAGGCGAATTGCCGTTTAAACATATCTATCTTCATGCATTAGTACGCGATGAGCACGGACAAAAAATGTCAAAATCCAAGGGAAATGTTATCGATCCACTCGATATGATCGAAAAATACAGTACCGATGCACTGCGCTTTACTTTAGCCGTCCTTGCGGTTCAGGGACGTGATATCCGCCTCAGCAACGATCGTTTGGAACAAAGCCGTAACTTTACCAATAAGCTCTTCAATGCCTCTAAATTTTTGCAAATGAACATGAGCACATTCAAAGATTTAAACGATCAAGAGATCAGCACTCCATTAGGTCGCTATATGCTCTCACGTTTCCGTCGTGCGACGGCAGAGACCAGAGCATTTTTGGATGAATACCGTTTTAACGATGCAGCAACCGTACTCTACCGCTTCTTATGGAACGAGTTCTGCGATTGGGGTATTGAGCTTGGAAAAGCCTCTAAAGAGAGCGTGGATGAGTTAGGAAGTATCTTTAAAGAGTCAATGAAGCTCCTCCACCCGTTTATGCCATTCATCACTGAATATCTCTATCATGAGCTTTCAGGGACGACCCTTGAAGAGAGCAATTCTATTATGGTAATGTCGTATCCGGAAGATGTAACCGTTGATGAGGCTATCGAAGCGGAATTTGCCATCATTATGGATGCCATCGTGACAATCCGCCGCGCCAAGACTCTCGTCGATTTAGGGAACCAAAAAATCGACCTCGCTTACCTAAAATGCAGTGGTGATCACTCCATGATGGCTCCGTTTATCGCCCGTCTAGCCAAAGTGGAAACGCTCCATTTTACCGATACTAAAATTGACAATGCGATCAGCGACATCGGAGAATCGGTCGAGGTTTATCTTCCGACCGAGGCAATCGATCTTAGCCCGATCATCGATCGATTGAGCAAACAGCGTGAAAAACTTCAAAAAGAGGCCGATAAACTCAAAGGGATGCTCTCCAATGAACGTTTCGTCGCCAATGCTCCGGAATCGGTTATTATACAAAACCGTGAAGGTTTAGCCGATGCAGAGGATAAAATATCCAAAATCGACGCTCAACTCGGCGCATTAGGGAATTAATATGCAATTTCGGGAGCTTTCATCTTCCGAGCTGAATGAGGGGTATACCCTCCTCACAACCCTCCGCATTGAACTCACATCCGATCAGTTCGAGACATTTATCACCTCCCACTATCCAAAAGATTATCGTCCGATCGGTGCCTATGAACGTGGAGAACTGCGTATCTACGCAGGAGTAAGTATACGTGAGAACTTAGAGTATGGACGGCATCTTATCGTAGATGATTTTGTGGCAGATAAGGGATATGAGCACCTCAGCCGAGAAATGGTGGATTATTTAGGCGATTACGCAAAAATGTATAAATGTAAATTTCTTTTCTTCTTTGGAAAACATCAAGGGCTGAGCATAGGAGATTTGGAGGGGTTCCGCCCCAAAAGGGACGGATTTATACGAACGCTTTAACTCTCTATCCCCTCGATTTCCACAACAAGTTTTACCTCATCCCCGACAACAACACCACCCGCTTCAATCGCTTTATTCCAATTCAAACCAAAATCTTTACGACTAATGGAACCGGTAAGGACAAAACCTGAGCGAACATTACCCCATGGATCGGTTACAACTCCCCCCATATCGATATTCAACACCACTTTTTTCGTTACCCCGCGAATCGTCAAGTTACCTGTCATTTTCGTCTTGGTAGCACTTGTCATTGTAAACGTAATCTCTCCGAAGTTTGCGGCATCAAAGAAATCGGCACTCCGTAAATGATCATCGCGTTTAGCAATTCCGGTATCAACCGAAGCGGTTTTGATTTGGCCGCTAAGCGATTTAAATAATCCTTTATCCAAATCATATGTCCCGCTGAATTCACCAAACTTTCCGCTTACCGTACTAATCATCATATGCTTGACATTAAATCCGACCGTCGTGTGCGCAGGGTCAACTTTGTACACTGCCGCCGATGCACAACTTGAGCCAATTAATAATCCGGCTAAAACCGTAACTATAAAATTCTTCTTCATAGAATATCCTTTGAGGAGTTAATATTTGAACATTGTAAGGTGTTTTTCTCAATGAATTATTAACATAAAAATAATGAGCAATAAATTTAAGCTTTGTTATACTTTTACACTCCCTTTAAAGGCCTTATATGCAATTATGTGTCGCTCTTGATCTCCCTTCACAAGAAGAGAATCTAGCCCTTATTGAAAAAATAAAAAATTATCCCGTGTGGCTCAAAGTGGGTTTACGCTCGTATATCCGCGATGGCAAACCTTTCATCGATGCGATCAAAACGATCAACCCTGAATTTAAAATCTTCCTTGATCTCAAACTTTATGATATCCCCAATACGATGGCGGATGCCGCTGAATCAATCATGAGCCTCGGAGTCGATATGTTTAATGTGCATGCTTCGGCCGGGCGTAAAGCAATGCGTGAAGTAATGAAACGGCTCGAACCGTATGAAAATCGTCCCCTAGTCCTCGCCGTAACTGCCCTAACCTCATTCGAAGAGGGTGAATTCAGACACGTCTATGGAGAGACCATAGCATCAAAAGCTGACCGCTTTGCGCAAGATGCGCATGAAGCAGGATTGGATGGTGTCGTTTGCAGTGCCTATGAAAGTGCTTCTATTAAATCACTGACCGCAGATTCTTTCATCACCCTCACCCCCGGAATACGCCCTTTTGGTGAAGATGCCGGAGACCAAGAGCGTGTTGCCACTATAGAAACTGCACATACTGAAAAGGTGGATTTTATCGTCGTAGGACGTCCGATCTATAAAGCAGAAAATCCGGCTCAAGTGGTGGAAAAAATCCTAAAAAACCTCTAATTTATCCGTAATAAAAAGGTAATTTTTTTTGATTAGACTTCCAAAAAAGGAGCTCTGAGATGAAAAAGTTTTTACTGCTTATCCCGATGGGACTTTTAGCTGCGACGGGTATTTTTTGGGTTACAACCGAAAAAGGAATCCCGAAAAATGCTCAAGCCTCTGCGGTACAGATACCTATGGGAGAGCGAGAGCTTTTTGCGCAAAGCGAACACTCTCTCCGTCAAATTGTTTGGCACGGCGATGAAAAATCGGTTCTCTTGCTGCGTACCTCGTTAGACACTATGAAAACAAAACTTGCAGCCTATAAAAAGCAAGGATTTGGAACCACCAAACTTGAACATATCCTCTCACTGTACCAAGAAGACTCTGCGCTTTTAAGCGAAAAGTTTGTCCCTCTCTTAAGCCGCTTACATCAATGTGATCAATTTGAGCAGTCACATGAAGAACCTTTTATTATCTCCATCGACCAAATCGGTCTGTATGAACTTAAATCGGCATATCACAATCTGGATTTGATGCGAAAGAACTACGTTAAAGAGCCTACGGATACCGCTAAAGTAGCTTATGAAACAGAATATGCACGGATTCGTGGCATCATTAGCGAACTCTATCTAGACACCGCTATTGAAAAACCGCTCTTTACCTATCTAGATAATCACAAAAATTATTTTGATGCTATAACTGAAACGTATAAGGATATCGGATATGAACGGATCAACCGTTTACGCACCAATGCCTATGCTATCAAAAGCGAACTCCAACTTTTACCTTCTATCTAAAACAATACATTTGGAATACTCCTTGCTTAAACAGAGCAAATATTTGCGAGGAGCCTTCATGAAATTTTTAGAAAAAATCGAGCTTGTTGTCAAACTCAAAGAGAAAATTGCGGAAGCAAAAGCCACTAATGACGCACTTGCCGACCAATTACAAGCCCTTTTAGATCAAATTCTCACCACACCTAAAAATTCTCCAGCGATTTAAGCTTATGCAAGCACCGATTTAAGGTGCTTGTTATGTACACCTGCTTATAATTACGCCCTCTTTAACATAACTGGACGAGTAGGAAAGCGGCTGAATCCACCTCCCTGCTAAGGAGACGTACTGGCAACGGTACCGAGAGTTCGAATCTCTCCTCGTCCGCCACCACATCAAATCAATCCCCTCTAATACAATCCAAAAAGACAACTACAAACCCCTTAAATAGGCAATTTTAACGCTATTTAGCCTCTAATACGTATTTATCTGATACAACAACATCCACATTATTAATGTACTTTTTAATGTACTTTCGTATAATGTACCTCATCAATACCTAAAAAAGGTACATTAATTAGGGGTACATTATGGCGAATAGACAGGTTACACCGCTCACCGATACGGCTATAAAGAACGCTAAACCCAAAGAAAAAGAATACACCCTACCCGATGGAAACGGCTTACAGCTCAACATCAAACCCGACGGGCGCAAAGTTTGGGAGATACGCTACACCGTCGAGGGCAAAGCGAAAAAAACAACGGGGGGAGCCTACCCCGCCACGTCATTATCAAAAGCAAGAGCGAAGCGTGACGAACTCAAAGCGAAAGTTATAAACGGTATCGACCCGATCAGGGAGAAGCAAGAGCTTAAAGAACAAAAGCGTATTCAAGAGGAAGAAGCCAAAGCCGAAACCGTCGTATTATTAAACACCTTTGAAAAAGTATCACGGGAATTTATCGACAGTATCACGGGCGAACTTGTACCCCGCTATCACTCTCTTAAACTCGCACGACTTGAAAATCATATCTTCCCCTACATAGGAGATAAACCGATCAACGACGTAACCCGTATGATGATAATCGAGTGTTTGGATAGATTGAAGTTAGCGAACAAAGCCGATACCGCACTAAGAACCCTTAATATTATCTCCCAAGTGTACCGCTATGCCGTAACCCGTGAAATCACCCCTCATAACATCACCGCCGATATTGATAAACGCTTTGTAATCGGAAAAATAGAACGTACCAATATGCCGACGATCACCGACCCTAAAAAGGTAGGAATACTGTTAAATGCAATAGACGATTACCACGGCGAAATAATCGTTAAGAGTGCTTTACAATTAGCGACCCTCACGGCTCAACGCCCTTATAATATCCGCTTTGCAGAATGGGAGGAGTTTGATTTAGAAAAAGATGAGTGGATTATCCCCGCTGAAAAAATGAAGATGAAACGCCCCCATATCGTACCGATAACGAAGCAAGTAAAAAAAGTGATTGAAGCACTACGCCCACACACTCAACACAAAAGTAAATATTTGTTTCACTCTCTCCATACTGCCATTAAACCTATCAGCGAAAATACTATGAACCAAGCACTAAGACGTTTAGGCTATGCAAAAGAGGAAATTGTATCCCACGGGTTTAGAGCGATGTTTAGCACCATAGCGAACGAGAACATAACCGTACACGGATACCACACGGACGTAATAGAGCGATGTTTGGCTCACGTCGAGAGTAACAAGGTTAAAGGGGCTTACAATCATGCTCAATACTCCGAAGAACGCTTAGGACTTATGCAATGGTGGGCGGATTATCTCGATGAGGTAAAGGGGAGTAAATAAAAATGGCACGACCTACTAAAGAAGAAATTGCAAAAAGAATAGAAATAGAAAAGTGTTTCCGAAGGGATGCACCTTTCTACATTGAATTTGAAGAAGAGGGTAATAAAACAGAAAATGAATATGGACATGATTGTTTTGTTGGCTATCCGTTTGCAAGTCATTGTGAATGGAGAGATGAAAATTTTCAAGGCATAATCGATCACATAGGAAAAAACTATAACTTAGGATTAGAACGTGAATCAGGGTTGTTCGGCCCTTATTATTGCGAAAACTACCTTGTAGAAAAAGTCAGACAGATCGGTTTCAAGCTTGATGATCAAGCACTTATTGAGAAACAAAACGATTATTACGATCTAAGCTCTGCAGAGAAAGAGCAACTTAAGAAGGAATGGGAGGAAGCTAATCATTTCAGTGGCCATGATACCCATAATTTACCTATTTTCATACCTGATTATCAAAGCTTTATGAACCATCTACCGAGAAAATCAGCATTGGTTCAGATAGATTTCACTAAACCGCTTGAAGAGATAATTGCCATCGTATCGACGCTAAAGAACCGTTTCGATAAAAATCATTCCATTATTCAAAGTCTTGATGAATACTTGGGTATCAGTCCTATCCGTGAACCATATAAATGCGATATCACACAATGCGATATTTACAAGCATAAAAGTCCAAAGCCTTTGGCAGGTCGATTAGCAGATGTGCTTTTCATTTATGACTGTAATCGATTAAGATTGACACAAGAATATGTGATGCATGAAATCGATCGGTATTGGAATGAGGTTAAAAATATCCACAGAGAGAAGATCAGCAAAAACACATATACAGAATATTTGAAATTTGCCAAAGATCAGATTGATGGTCGAGGCTATGAACATTTTTTAACTGGTGTCAAAGAATAATACTCCCAATACACCATCAATTCCATAAAGGGGGTTATTAACCCCCCAATAAGAAACGTCTATTATCACTCCCTCTAATACGAAATAATACTCTCCGAACTTAGCGCGTTAAGTATCTCACTCCATAGGGGTACTTAAATGGAAAATCAATACCTACGAGACAAAGAGGCATCACAATATTTAGGTGTGGCTAAATCTACAATTTGGCTATTCAGTAAGCAAGGGAAAATCAAAGCAATCAAGTTAAGCGACCGTGTGACGGTGTGGGCGAAGTCCGATTTAGATGCGTTTATCGCTTCACGTATGGCGGTGGCGTAATGGATAAGTTCTTTAAAAAACAACTTGACGTTTGGACACTTGAGAAAATCAAATCAAACCCTCAAAAGTTTGGTAGTGATAATAGTAACGCAAATATCATGCACGAATACGCAAACGAGTTTCATGCAGACAGTCACGTAATGCAGTTAGAGCCGAGATTTTATAGTGTTCTTTCAACGGTAAGCAGAATTAAAAATCAGCTACTCGAAGATAACCCACAATATGATTGTAGAAAAAAGTACAAGCCAAAGAAGCGAAAAACGGATGAGGTACATTAGTATTATTATGCCCGTTACAGAGTGGGAGCGATGGGGGAGAGTGTTACAGCTCCCCTCGTATCAACGAACACTTACAAGTCACACGGGCAATAAAATCCAAGTGGCTTATGAATTAAAGTACAAGCCGACTAAATCGAATGATTGGTATTTTATCGCGGATATACAAAGAATGTATCAAGCAATGATTAGCGCGGTTACGTTTGACGATCACCTCATCATAGAGGGCGATGGATGGGAGAGTAACGGAACGGCTTACACGCTCCAAGAGCTAAAAGTATTCCCGACCGATGAGAGAGCCTATCCCGTGATTATTCGATGGGCTACAAGTAAAAAGACATTTAGAAGTAAAGCGTTTACTTATGCCAAGCGTTTGAAGTATGAGGGGCTTTTGTGTTATCCGTCTATGATGGGAGCATTATCGGCAATGAACTCCAAAATGAAGAAAACGGAACAGCACAAAGTAAGAACACTGCAACGCCTCACAAATGATATTTTGGCTCAATCCGATCAATGGGATACCAAACTACCAAAAGAGGCGTTAAGAGCAGTTAGAAGCGATTTAGGAAAGCAAAGAGCCGAACAGCTCCAAGCCCAAAAACAAGATCGAGTTATTCAGATCAAAGAGGCTATAAACAAAGGAGACTTCACCAAACCAAACGGAGAGATTAACAAAACAAAGTTAGCCGATTATTTGAACGTAGACAGACGGACAATATTTACTTTGCTCCCTCTTGTAATGGCGATGATGATCGTTATTTTATGGATTAGACCCGCGTGTGATTTTCCCTCATTATTCCCTTACTCTTTAGGGGGTAGTGAGAGAGGGGCTACCATTTAGCAAAGTCTATTTTCCCACTTTTTAAACAAAACCCAAAAGATAGGGATTTATAAGAGGTGGTGAAGATAGCGAATTTAGAGTATCTCTTTAGCAAAGTCTAATTTCCCACTTTTGCTTATTTCCCACTTTTTAACTACTTATTGCTTCAATATCAAATGAAACAAAAAGGACACACTTAAACCCCGCAATTACCGTACTTTGCAGACAAAAGGAAACACCAAATGAACGGCAAGATTACGGCAAGGAAACAACGAGATTTTAACGAGGTTAATGGTTAGGTTTGGGTGAGGTTTATAACAATATTACAACAAGGTGTGAATAAAAATACACAATGTATTAGCAAGGGTAAAATACTTTATAACCCCAATGTTACCGCAAGGGATAAACGGCAAGGTTAGGGCAAGGTTTTAAGGCTTTGAATACTAAGGTTACACTAAGGGTGAACGGTGAGGTTACGGGTAGGGTTAAAAGAAAAAAGGAACAGTAAACGCATTGAATATGAGTCCAAGTCTTTATTATCTTAACAATTTGATATGTATGGGCTTATTGATAAAAGTCATTATTATTTGAATGCTCATATTTTGCAGAATCTTTATTAATTTCGATAATATCATCTATTTTGTCAAAATCAGAGTGAAAAATTAAATTTGTGGTGACAATACATATATTTAATGGTTTAATTATCGCCCCCTCAATTAATCCAAAAAATATATATACGGAAGCATTTGCCACATATATAAATAATAGTATTTTACCAATTAACTTCATCTCATTTACCTTTATAAATTTCCAACAATATTAACATATATTACTATCTTAATTAATGTTAAGTCTAACTGCTATAAATTCTACAGTAAACACAACAAGGTTATCCGAATGGGAACGATAAGGTTAATGGTAGGATCAAAAGAAAAAGGGAACACTAAAGGAAACGCTAAAACCCCCTTATTATCGTGCTTTGTAAGCAAAAGGGAACAGCAAAATTTGGGCGATATTATGAACACAAAGCGAATAAGCAAAGCCCGTGCATGAGGAGATTATCAGAGATAGTGAATAGCCAAATGAACACGTTAATGGGCATACAAAAGTCCGATAGAAAATTCACGAGTTATGAGTAACACAAAACACCATTATGACGGTATTTGTAAGGGTTTCGGGTAAAATAATTCACACCTAAAACAATCAAGGTTTAGCCAAGGGTAAACGGATGGAGTGCAATAGGTATATCCAAATTTGGATACACCCCTAAAGGACTGCACAATTCCGTGCTAAAGTATTCCTTAGAGGGAAGCGTGGAACAAATCACAAAAATGTGAGCGGTAGGTATTGAAATTATTAAGTTATTGATTGATAGAATAAGACTATCAAAGTGGTAGTTTATAGAGACACTTTTGAGTTAATGTACCTTTTAATGTACCTATTTAAAAGTAGCACCTTTAAAACATCCAAAAATAGGCAATTCGTGAATCTCTCCTCGGCCACAAGTGCCTATTTTAGGGACTTTCAAAGCCTTTTTAAAAACCCCGAATTTTTCTTACCTACCCCAAACTTAACTATAAACCGAAATTGATCTGTCAAAAGCTTTGTAATTTTGATCGAGATAAGCTACATAAACATTGAAAACCATTTCAGTCGAAACGTGTCCTAAGAGCTGTGCAAGTTCAACGGGTGTTACTAAATTACGATAAAGCATATTTGTGGCGTAGGTATGGCGTGTATTATATGGCCGTCGATAATCAATTTTGAGTTCTTCAAGTAGTGGTTTCCAGTAGCGATCAACAAAGACGTTTGTGTCTCTGTATGGTTGATTGTATTGAGTTTTGAAAAGGTAATCGTGATCGTGTAGGTTATACAGTTCCTCAATAAGAGGCAAAAGAAAATCGAGTATCGGAATATCACGCATAGATTCACGCTTAGGAGTGGTATCTTGATTTTATCGAATCGGCACTTATTAACTTTTTAGGTGAGTTTTTAGAGGTACCCATATATAAAGTTATGCTATAGTATTTAAAATAACCATATTTAAGGGTGCAGATGGCAATTGATACAGTAACAGCAGAGAAAGAAATAGCAAAAATTTATCTCGCAACATTCAACCGTGTTCCTGATGATGTAGGTTTAGTTTATTGGACAGATGTTTATGCAAATAAAGGTGCGTCATTAAATGCAATCGCTCAAGGATTTGCAGGTTCTGCAGAATATGCTGCTAAATATCCCTCTTCCCAAACAAGTTCAAACTATGTAGATGCTATTTATAATAATGTATTTGGACGTGGGTCTGATTTAGGTGGAAAAATATACTGGACAGGACGTTTGGATGATGCTGTAACTGCAGTAGATCATTTGTCCCATGCAGCCCTGATAAATGAAATGCTCAATGCAGCAAAAGCAAACGGTAGTACAGATGGTCTTAAAGTAGAGAACCAAGCAACGTATGCAGTGGATGCAGTATTATCTAATTTAGATATTACTTCTGCTACGGAACACTTAGTAAATATTACTTCAGATACTACTACAATTGCAACGGCCATAGCAACTACTACCCAAGCAATCACTCTTACACCACCAGTGACAGCAAGCACGCCACCAGCTGATATTCAGTTTACAAATACCACTACACATACGATAACATATAGTGATGCAAGTGCATTAGGATGGATGGACCCAGTATCTGTTTCACTAATATCTACAACAGCACTGAATGATACTTTAACTACTTCAAATTTTGAGACTATCAATATTGGTGCTACTAACTTAAATTCTACAACGCTCGGTGCAAATGCAATTATGCAAACACTAACACTAACTGCTCAGCCAACACTTGGGTATACTGTAGCAATCAATATAACCACCGGAAATCTAACAGGTTTTACGCTTGTTGACTCTCATGACTTAACAATTTCTAGTGTAAATGCAAATGGGGTAAAGGGTGACGGTACTGGTACAGTTGGTACCGGTTTTGTATGGACTACTGGTACTCTTTCAGGAACGACGACTGCTACCATTACAGGTAGTGCCAATGGTGGAGATCACATTGATGCTTTTGCAGCATATGTTCCTGTATCTATTACTGAAACAAAAGGTACAAATTTTCTTAGCGGCAGTGCAATGCACTCCAACCACATTACTGGAGGAACAGGTAATGATACTATTATCGGTGGTTCTGCCGCTGATATAATCATAGGTGGTGGCGGTGCAGATGTAATTGAAGCCGGTAGAGGTGCAGATACTATTACTATTTCAGGTAATACATCGGTAATCACCCAAGGAGTTGGTGACTCTGGTACAAATACAGTGATGACAAACCAAACGTCAGAATTGACATCGACGTTTGATATTATTAATGGCTTAGTCGCAGGTGATAAAATTGATGTAGGAAACTATTTTGCTACATCCCCAATACAAATTACTCTTGCCGGTACTAATCTTGCATCAGGTGGCGATAATAAAGCAGTTTTTACAATGGGAACATACGATTCAATAGGGCATACATTTACCTATAATATAAACGGCCACGATACGGCATTAACATATGACTCAAATGGCATAGTTGGTACTACTACTGCTGAAACCATCATCTTAGTTGGTTACCAAGCAGGTGCCCAAACAGCAGCGGTTATTAGTGGTATGAGTTCTGTAATCACACTTGCATAAATAATACCTATTGGAATCAGGAAAAACAATTTATTATTCAATCATTTTGCATTTTATAGTCAAATTTCACTCATTCAAGATGTTCACGTATACTGCAAAAATAAATATGATTAGAAATATAAGCTTTGTTAGTCTAAATGATTAATTATGTTATTAAAGCTTAAGCTTAATATGACGATAATACCCCAATCTTATTATGTGTACTAGCTGTACGCATTAAATCCAGGGGTTCTAATGAAACGTAATGCATTTACACTTGTCGAGTTGATCTTCGTGATCGTTATTATCGGTATATTGGCTGCTGTTGCCGTGCCGCAGTTTAAAAATCTTAAGCAGAATGCTGAAGTAAAAGCCGTTATAAAGACGACAATTGATACAGCGTCTGGTGCAGCAAATGCCGCTGTTAACCAAAAAGACTTGGAAAATAATACAACTTTTACATTAGCAGATGTTGTAAGTGTAAAAGGAAAAGGGTGGCAGACAAGTGGTAATACGATAACTTATACAGACCCAGCATCATCAACTGTTGTTTCTACTATTGTACTTGATCCAGTAAATCGTAATGTTTTATATACGGTTATTTGTGGTAGCTTTTATGATAGTATCTCAAAAACTAAATGCCGTAGTGATTTGAATAGTTCTAATACTACTGACACTACATATGACACCAATACTACTATTAACTTTTAACATATGAAAGGATCAGCTCATTCCGGATTTACCCTTATTGAGCTGATCTTCGTTATCGTCATCATCGGGATTCTCTCGGCGGTGGCAATACCAAAATTTGTCAACCTCACCGACAATTCCAAAAGTGCTTCCGAACTTGCAACCGCCTCATCAGTCCAAAGTGCACTCGATGCGATCCATGGCGAATGGATTAGCAATACGTGCGATTTTGATTGGGGAAATGGACAAAATACTGCGACGAATCCATTAAATGCGACCGGTTATCCAACTAATCTTGGTGCAGATAATGCACATCCCCTCAATTATATTCTCAAAAATACAGATAATGGAGATTGGGCACAGGTAGGAACAAGCTATTATGGTCCTGCAACTAAAAATGGGACAAGCACCAAAGACAGAAATATTGCCTACAAGCCTGAGGGAAATGATTACTGGGAATACAATGCTACCGCTGGAACATTTAAACTTATCGATGTCAATCCGTAATAGCGCTGCGTTATTAGCTTCTCAATAAGAGCAATTTTTTATTATCTACAAAACACTCTCAAAGATTGGTGATTTTGTGAATTATCCACAGCCCAAAAGAGAGGATAAGGGTGCTAATAATCGCAACGGTGATGGTTCCGGTTTCAAGTTCCATGTTATTATCCTGCGAGATCGACCATCGACCACATCGGCATAAAAATCCCCAGTGCGAGAACCAAGACAAATCCGGCTATCGCAGCGATGAGGATCGGCTCGATCATAGTGGCGACATTATCGACGATATAAGTATAACGATTATTATACACCCGATTAACTTTACTCAGCATCACCCCCAGCGATCCGCTGCTCTCTCCGGCTTTAATCATTTGTAAAATCATCCCTTCAAACTGGGCACTTTCGGTAAATCCCTGCGCCAAAGAGCGACCGTCTTCGATCGCTAGAGGGATTTTTTTCAGTTCTTGCTTGATAAAGTCGTTTTCGACAACGCCCATAGCGATTTGAAGTGCTTCAATCATCGGTATACCAGCTTCAGTTAGGACGTTGAAGAGATAAATGAAACGACCGATCATGGCATAATAGGTCACTTTACCGACAATATAAATTTTGAGCATGTATTGATCGGTTTTGAGACGGAGCGCTGGATTCTTGGAATAAGCATAACTAAAGGCGGTTGCCAAGACAACCGAAGTAGTTAAAATATAAGGGCCATAAGTACGAATGGCGTGTTCTGTCCATAAAAGCATTTTCGTGGGAAACGGAAGTTCTAATCCAGATTGCTCAAAAAAAGCTTTGAATTGCGGAACAACGAAGGTGATGACAACGGTAAATGCGATACTCATTGCCACCAAAATAAAGAGAGGATACCGAGTCGCTTTTTTAAGCTTTTGGCGATTTTCATAAATCTGTTGCAGTATGCTAGAGAGTTTGCCGATAGCGTTGCTGAGTGTTCCCGTTTGCTCTCCCAATTCAAACATAGAGAGAGACAGAGTTCCGAGTTGACGCTGATATCCTATGACGGAGCGGCTAAGGCTTTGACCGCTTTCAATATCGTGAAGTACTTCGGTAAAAATGAAGCGTATCATAGCATCATCGGTGTCTGTGATACATTCAGCCAAACAGGTATTGATCGGCATTCCGGCATCGAGCATCGTCGAGAGCTGATCCAAAAAAGCGATATATGATTCATCTTTGACACGCCGATTTTTGACGGGACTGGTAAAACGGCTTTTAAATCGATCGAATTTCATAGAAAAAGGCTCAGCTACCTCTTGAACATCCAATGGGACACCTAGGCTTTTATTGCGAAATAATTTGAGTGCTTCGGCTTTATGTGCCGCTTCTACTGTGATAGAAGAGCGTTTTTTGGCCTGTTTATAACGCACTCGAAAGAATTTCACCTACAGCTCCTTGGTAACACGTAAAACTTCTTCAAGCGTTGTGATTCCACGTAATGCTTTAGTGAGTCCATCCACAATCATGGGTTCAAATCCTTCATGTTCTTGGGCATAGCGAGCAATGTCATATTTTGAAGATTCTTCCGCAACCATTTTAGCAATCGCTTCGTTCACCATTAGAATCTCGGAAATGAGCAATCGTCCGTGGTATCCGGTATTGGAACATTTGGCGCACCCCTTACCTGCGTAAAATTTACTGTCATCACTAATCCATCGCTCTACTCTGCGCAATAAATTTTTGTGCGGTTTGATCTCTGCTTTACATTCAGGACATATTTTACGTACTAGCCGCTGGGCAACAATTCCGACCAATGAATCTGCAATAAGATACGATTGAAGTCCCATCTGAACCATCCGTCCAATCGCACTTGGAGCATCGTTAGTATGAAGCGTCGAAAATACAAGATGCCCCGTAAGTGATGCTTGTGCTGCCGAATTTAGGGTTTCAAAATCACGAATCTCGCCGACCAGAATAATATCCGGATCTTGACGTAAAAACGATTTAAGTGCTTCTAAAAATCCGAATCCTACCCTATCATTGACTTGTACTTGCTGTACAAGAGGAAGCTGATATTCGATCGGATCTTCAATGGTCAGTACTTTGTTTTCGATGCTTTTGACCTCATTGAGTGCAGCATAGAGAGTAGTGGTTTTACCGCTTCCGGTAGGTCCTGTGATCAGGACAATCCCGAATGGGGCATGGATGATTTCATCAAATTTTTCTAAATTTCTACCTTCAAATCCAAGTTCATGGAGTTTTAGGAGAATTTTTTGCTGATCTAGAATACGCATAACAATCGACTCGCCGAAAAGTGTCGGAGTAGTTGATAGACGAAAATCGTACTTACCTCCAGCTACATCGAGGCTGAAACGGCCATCTTGTGCTTTTCGCCGCTCGGAAATATCGAGATTACCCAGTAGTTTAATCCGTGAATTCAAAGCGGTGTATATGTCCAAATCAAATACGAAGGTCTCTTGTAAAATTCCGTCGACACGTGTACGTACCGACATGGATTGAAGTTCCGGTTCGATGTGCAGGTCACTGGCACGCCGTAAAACAGCATCTTTGATAATGAGACTGATAAGCTGCATGACGGCACTGGCATCCCCTTCTCCCCCTTTTGCCCCTTCATTATTAATTTCTCGTTTGACTTCTGCGGCAATGGTTTGTGTTTTCTTGATAATCTCAAGACGTTGAAATATATGGTTAATATCTTCACTCAGTGATAAGTAGACTTTGAGTGGTTTGGTCGCAATATTACGTTCAAGTGATTCAAGCGCATCAAAATTAAGCGGATCAGAGGTAGCAATATAAACGTAATCTTCATCTTCTTTGAAAGGGATTGCTTTGGCCGCAATAAGGAGAGGCATAGAAAATTTCGATAACGCAGTAAAATCAATTTTTTCACCAAAGAGGTCAACAAAATCAATTTTCAGCTGTTTGGAGAGGAGCAGAGCCATCTCTTTATGCGAGACCATCCCTTCCTCTACCAGAACTTCTCCGAGTTTTTTTGAAAACCCTGAGTTTTTTTGTTCTTGAAGGGCATGCTCGAGCTGTTCTTGCGTGATGAGACCCTCTGCAATGAGTAAATCTCCTAATCGAACTTGTTGACGAATCATACTCTCTCTCCTTGCATTTGTTTAGGGGTTTTGTTTCCACGTTCGGAGTAATTCAAGCGCTGCTTTAGAATCTTTAAAATTAAGATACAGCTCCAATACGCCAATGGCATCCGTTTTACGACCTTGTGCATAATAGGATCTGGCATACAACATCCATGCCTCTTCCCCTTCACGATTCATTTGATTCGCTTTTTTTGCCCAAACAGCAGCTTCTACAAAATTATTTTTCCCGTAATAATCACGTGCAACGGCGAGAGCTGTTTCGTATTTCGGATTATTGTCAAACGTTTTAAGAGGATCAAGTGTTGATGTTTTTGTGTCATTATTGACATCAAAAAAGCGGCTATTCTGCGGTTTTGGTAATATAGGAGAAGGTGATTGGAGCGGTTTTTCGGCTACAGCAGAAGTATTCGTTACCGCTACTGCAATAGCATTGTTTATTGGCTTGATGACCTCTACCGTTGAACTAGAGGGCGTTGTTTTTTTAGGGAGAGGTAGGATGGTTTTATTAACATCGGATGGCACAATGGTAGTATTTGACTCACTAAAAGGGACAGAAACAGGGGTGATATGTTGCACTTTAGGAAGCGGCTTTGAGATACCATTGGTTATTGAAGACCACTCCATGTATCCTGCAATAAGGGCAATGAGCAAAAGTATTCCCCCTACAATAAGGAATGAGAGATGAATCATATGCCGGCGACGACGGGCAGAACATCGTTCTACAAGTTGGTCAAAATTATCAATCATTAAGTAGTCCCGCACTCATCGCTGCCATTGTGATAGTACACGATGACGGTCGTAGATATTTTTCTTTATTATGGGTATTAGTATAGTGAAGAATATGAAAAAGATGATAAAAAATCTTTTTAAAATTACGGAAATTTCCTTGGCTCAGGTGATGCGCCTTCACAATAAGCTTATTGTTGAACTCATCGGTAATTTCACCATACCCGATCCGCACCAATTCGCGATGGATATAATTTTTCCCTTCAACAATATTGAGAGGAAAAAGTTCAATGATGCGATGTGGTCGGCTTTTAAAATGGGGTGCACGAAGTATCGATACCCCTTCACTACGATGCATTGCAAGGATAAACCAAAACGCTTTTGAATCACTAAGAATACGGATAAACTCTTTCATCTCAGCGCTTAAAAGCTGTGCTTCATCGATCATAATAATGTGATTGCTATTGGAGTAAAGCTCCGTCGCCTTAATTCGAAGTTTTTCAAAATCATTATCATAAACGGTGATCCCTTTATGATTTAACAGTTTTTTTAACAAATCCAAAGGGGTAAGAAACGGCGTTTCGATAAGTAAAACATCAAGTTCATCACGCCAAATTGTTTTAAGATGGTGAAGTAAAAAACTTTTCCCACTGCCGGGTTCACCTAATAGGAAAATGAGTTGACGAAAAGTTTTAGAAAGAATAGTTTGAATCTTTTCAATGGCTCCAAGGGAGCCTTGTACTTCAAAATAATCAGTACTATTTCTCCCCTCTTCAAATTGGTTTGCTGCATCAAGCCATTTAGACATCTAATTTGCCCTATTGATGATAGCATCATCTATGGAAGGAAAAATATCTTTTTTAATCAAAGTAGGGGTAATCAGTATAAAAAGTTCACTTTTCTGCGTTGATACTGTAGAACCATGAAAAAGTCTCCCAAAATATGGAATATCCCCAAGAATTGGGACTTTGCTGTCTTTGTGTGATGTTTTTTTCTCAATCAACCCACCGATAAGTACTTTTTGTGAATCTTTAACTTTTACAATTGAAGTCATTTGTTTAATACGGGTGTCAGGCGGCATTGTTCTATCAGCACTAATTACATTTGAACCGTCGAAATTAGATGCATTGACATCTTCTCCAAGAAGTTCACTCGATACCGGATTAATCCTCATAACAATATACCCATCTTCAGTAACTTCCGGAATGATATTTAAGGTTAGTCCGACAAAAACGGAACCTAGTGTGTTAGTCGTCGTTGCAAGGCTTAGACTATTTGCAGCTGCAATTGTACCATTGGTATAGAGATAACTTAGTTGTTTTCCAACATTGATTACAGCAGGTTGATTACTGAGAGTTAATACCTTTGGATTTGAGAGAACTTCAACATGTCCATAACGGTTTAGAAAATCAATAAGCCCCATTGGATCAAAATTAACACCGAAAGTGTATGCTGGATGAGCAATACCCATATTATTATAACTATTGGCATAATTACCGGCCAACGAAAGACTGAAATTACTCCAATTGACTCCAGTAGTATTAAAATCATTGTAGGTAAGTTCGATTAAGTACGCTTCGATCATCACTTGAGAATGCATACGTGTTTCAAGTTTATTTAGGTATCCTTTAACTGAATCAATTTGGCGTTTGGTCCCAGATACCGTGACTACTGTTGCATCACGGCTTACAAGAGTTTTATTAAGTGCCGCATTGTATTCATCGTCAACTTCTAAAATTTGTTGAATATGATCATGTAATTGATCCCAAAATGTAAAAGTAGAAATTGCTTTGACATTTGTATAGTCCGTATTAGAACCACTGCCCTGCATACCTGTTCCTGATGATCCTACTCCGCCTGGCATCGCACTTGGAAGCCCACCCATTGGACTTCCACCTGGCATTCCACCTACACCGCCTCCCATTGAACTACCACTGCTCCCTGGCCCAACAGTGATTGATTTGGAAGAGGTGGTAGTTAGCTCTCGCATATTGATGTAATCGACATTAAAATTGACAGTTTTGGTGTATGAAACACGAATGACACCTTTGGCTTCATCGTAGGTATAAAAAAGGTTATGATCGTCAAAGATAAATGCAAAAAGTTCTGGGACGGTATAATCACTGATATTGACCATATCAAGAGGTTGAGAGAGACGCTCTTTAGCACGGTGGTCTTCAAATACAACACTGATATTACAAGTCTGAGCAACATCGCGTAACAGATCCATCAAGCTCAAGGCAGAGCCTTTATTCTGATAGGCACTGAGACTGAATCGTTTGTTGTCACATTCGTGAGCCTGTGAAAATGTTAATAAAAATACCAAAAGTAATAGAATTTTTTTCATTGAACTTCCTTAGTGCTAAGTACGCGGCGTGCTCCGCCGACGGCGATCATAGTGAGTCGATTCCCCTCTTTGAGACCGACGAAATTGCTATGGATATAGGTTACTTCTTGGTTGTTGACCCGATCACCAACACAATACCATGCACCGTTGATAAACGCTTTATTATTCATAACAGCGCTCACAACCGTGGGTGGGATCACCGGTAGGGCATCTATCATCGGAGGTGGAGGTAAAAGACCCGTTATGGATGCGGCACGCGACTTAGCAGTTTTAAGAAAAGGATCGTATATTTGTGCGTGCAGTAGGTGTGTGAAACACAAATATGCAATGACCCAAATCGTCAACTTACTCATAATGCAACCCCCATATAGAGGATTACCGCTTCAAAACGGGGTTTGGTTTCATCTGAGCGAATTTGGACGCTCTGGATTTGAATCAACGTATTTCGGGATTCAATAAAGGTGAGGAAATCAGCAATAGCAGGGAAGCTTCCTAATCCGCTTATGGTCAGTTTTTTAAATTGTTTGACTTTCCCGTAAAATGTTTGATTGGTATCTTCCGATTCCATCAACTCAACTTTAAGTCCCAGTTTGATAGAACGCTCTAACAGGAGATCGAGGGTTTTTGCATACTGGCGATTATCAAAAACAAGACCTTTTGAAGAGGCCATTTGCAATAGAAGGGCTTGCTTTTCATTCTCTAGCGCGACACTATGGTGTTGTTCCCTAAGGATTGCGGCGGAGCTGTTGGCTATTTTAGTGCGGTAAGCTTCCGGAGAATTGTCACTAATTTGCTTTGTGAGTTCTTGATTTTGTTCTTGAAAAGTACTTAATTCATCTAACGCGTCAGAGAGATAAAACATCCAACCCATCAACACTATGCCAAGTGCTGTAATGATGTATAGTGCCCAGCGTGTTTTTGGTTCATACGCGAGGAGTTGTTCATCAAGATTGTCAAGTTGTGCTTCTAAATCATTCATCGGATCACCTTTACAAGGCTATTGTACGTTGTATTATTGTTATCCAGTTTGATTTCATGTGTTTGGACATCCTGATATCCTCGTTCATACAGACCGCTCATGAGTTTGGCTATGTCATCTCTTTTAGCATAATCGGAAACAACGTACAAATTCATCTGTTTTGAGCTGTTTTGCTCCATTAAGAGGGCGCCCAAGTGGTATCGACCTAACTCGGCCGTCGTATCAAGGAGAAATTGCTGCCGCTTGGCATGCATATCATCGATTAGCACTGCTGTCTCTTCGGCAGCATGATAGAGGGCGATCTCTTCTTGGAGGGCTTCACTTTTCGCTTGTTGCTCCTGCAGAAGAGAGGTATTCTTTTTTAATGTTTTCGAGAAACTCGCGGTCTCGTGTTGTAGTGCTTCGAGTTTGGATGTGAGTTCTTCATGGCGTGTTTCCTCTGAAGAAATCATCCATCCTACCATTAATGATGCCATTAGGACAATAAGAACTGATCCTCCACTGAGTCCTAAAAATTTTCCACTCTCTCTAGCATACCATGCTGCTTTACGCTCATAGGGAGAGAGGTTAAGGGGAGCTGTGGCATGTAAAAGGTAGGAAGCACAGAGTGTTTCATGGAGTTGCTCGCGAGAAACACCTTCAAGAGTAAGGGGGATTACTTTCGTATCAGCAATACCATAAGCACTGAAAACAGCTTCTAAACCAGGAATCCCTTCCCCTTCAAAGTCAAGAAAGATGTGATCAATTCCACTGAGGCCGAAAAGACCTCGTTTATGGTTGATTGTGTGAACAAGCCGCTCAATATTTTTGGCAACTCTCTCTTGGATCAGGATAAATTTATTGAGTTCTTCGGGAAGATAGTTCTCTTCTATAAGTCCTTTAGATTGTAAATGATTTTTAAGTTTAGCAATATCCAAACCTGTTTCAACCGCGATTGAAGTAAGCGTTTCAATGCTGCGATGGGCAATGTAGTGACCCTCTTGGTAAATAGCTCCATAGGACTCTTCTTCTCCAAGATAAATAAAAAGATCATTTCCTTTTGGGAGGGTATCATAAAGAGAACCATAAACCATAAAAGCAGGGGTTATTATATCAATTGCACTGGTTTTAGTAAGTACGTCAGCAAAATAATCACGCGCTTTGGTATGAGAAAGGGCAAAGACTTCGATGAGAGCATCATCATCGTTATTAATCGTATTCCGGACGAAATCGATTGTGTACTCATCATCACTACTGAGGTTCCCCTCCTCAAACATCCGAATTTCGACTTGAATTTTTAGTTCTTCAGCACTAAGACGATCAGAAAGTTTAAGAGTATGAATATTGAGCAACGACAACGGTATTATCGCACCGGAAAAAAGAGATTTGAAGTCACTCGCTACACACGCTTCAAATCCACTCTCTTGATAGGTACGAGATCGGTCATGTTCGAGATAAAGGATTTTTTGGTGTTCCATTGCCCTGCTTGCCACGTTTTTGTCTTTGCCTATATCGGCAATATTAAAAAAAAAAATTAATTATTTACAAGGGATTATAGCATAACCTGTTCCACAATAAAGGCGAACAGTGCTGTTTTTATCACCATACACAAAAGTAATATTTAAATCAGTCGGTAAAAGGGTTAATAATGATGTAGAGTTTCCATCATGTGGGCGACCAAGAGCATCGAAACAAATATTTTGTTCTGGTGTAAGTGTATTAATAGGAGAGATAGTTGCTTTAATTTCATGGCGAGGTGATTCATCGCTATTTGAAAGTGCTATTGCAGTCAAAGTAACGCAGCCTCCATCCACACCAAAACCATTAGGACTTTGATAACCAATCGCACGATATCGAGCTTCTTTGAGTTTAAGAAGTGTATATTGAGCATCTTGCCGCGCATAATCGGGACGACTCATATAAAAACCAATACCACTGATTATCCCAATGAGCACAATCACGAAAATAAGTTCAAGTAATGAAAAAGCATGTCTCATGGGCGTTGCAAACTCCTTCGCTCTAATCGGATAGGATGGAGAATTTTAGGATTGGTATTATCCGAGGTAACGACAACTTTCATACTGACCATTCCGTGCGACTCTTCCGTTTGGATCGGAGTATAGGCGACTCCGTTGTTACATATACTGCCATCGGCCAAATAGTACTGTTCTATCGTAACAACGGCATTAAAACGGCCATCTGATGAGATGACGTTCACACTACTCATGCATCCACCAGAACTACGATTATAATCACTGATCCTTAGGAGTGCTACTTCGGTCGAACTTTGTAAAAATAATTCTGCCTGTTCTCGGGTATAGCTGTCGGCGTAATGGCGAGCACCCAAGGAGGCATAGCGCATTGTGACACTAACGATTCCCCCGATAAAGAGAATAATGAGCAATACTTGGGGCAGGCCAAACGCGAGACGCATCAGAATACCACCTTTTGTTTGGATAGTCGCACTGGATTTCCACCACGAACGGTACGATTGGTATCAATAGAGAGGCGGATTGTGCCGTTGATTGTTTGAGCACGAAAAGCGTTTACTTGAGTAGCAAGAATACTGACTTTCCCGACACGATTGGCTGCTGCACTGTCGGCACAAAAACTTTCTGTAGGAGTTTTCCACGGACGGTAATCATCAAATAAAAAGAGTGTATTATCCAATGCAGTTGCACTTAGGTTCAATGCCGTAATGCAGGGTGCTGTTTTATCGATATCGGCACCACGGGCGACTGCATAGGCAGAATCTACAAGGTTATATTTTTCATATATGGTTGTAGGGGCAACACCGGTAAACAGTATTTGGTTACTTTGACTCATGCTGATTTGATACGTAGAAGGGTTTCCCTGATCAAATGTCCCTGAAAAAATTAGGCCGATATTGTTCCATGTAAATGCTCCCCATTTATTGGTTTGGGTTGTTTGGATGGCGTTGAAATCGGTATTTGGGGTGTAGAGCATTTTAGTTCCATAATCGGAGCGGTTCATATCCACAAAGGCACTGTAATCTCCTGCCTCATAGCTTTCACTTGCCGTTCCGTACCATGTCAATATTGTTTTAGTATAAAGGGTGCCATCCAACGGCTCGCAATGACCCGCATTATCGCACCCTTGCACCGACATGGGAGCACGGTTATAGAGGAGGATGCTGATTTGATCCAGTGCACTTTGAGAATCAATCGAGAGGGTAGCGAGGATTTTTGCTTTTTCAGATCGCAGAGTGATCGCTTCAAACGCCTTAAACATACCGACTGAAAGAATTCCAGTAATGGCAATGGTGATTATAATTTCGATGAGGGTATAGCCGCGGCGCATCATCAGTTCCAATTCCGCGAATTGATTTGGATATTACCAAGATTAAATGAGTGATATTCAAGGGATGTGATACATCCAACTTGTTTACTGTCCGGTCCATAGCCGACACGGACTAATACCCGTTTAGTGTTGGAAGACTGGTTGACATCTAGCGTATTTAAAACGGCATTACCGATCGGTGCAGGGTCAGCAACATAGGTTACCGTAGTCCCGATTTTAAAAAGCCCTTTTACCACTCCGGAGCAGTTTTTATCGGCACTGATATTAGTATCGTGATAATCATCAATATCGTTGTACTGAGCATCTTCTTTTCCTATCACACTAGAGGCGTTATAGTTGATCCCTATAGGTTTAATGCAGTTACGTCCCCCAACAAAGCCGCCGACACGATAGCCACTCGTAGCGTTACAATCGTATGCCGGATCACCATTGGAAACACCTAAAATTTGGGGATTTTGGGTATTATTATTATCCCAAGGTAGATTGATAATCATCCCGATTTGTGCCATGGCATTGTACATTGCTTCCTCTTTAATCGTTGTTTGTGTACTTTGGTTCATCGACTGCACAAGACGCGGAATAATGGTAAAAACAATCGCAATAATCACCATTGATAAGATTAATTCTATAAGGGTGAGTGCTTTTCTCATCGAAAGAGTTTTACCCCTTTATTGGTGATATTTTGAGCTGGTGTCATGCCAAAATCACTCCCTTGAAAGCTGCCACTGCTAACCCCCTTGACCCCTCCAGTTGTATTGGTATACTTGTATTGAAAACAAGGGTGTTGTGTACAATCCGTTCCATAATTATAACTTTTTATAGGATTAAGAGAATACCATAACCACGAGTTTATATCCAAATGGACGGTTTGGTCTACTGAAGACGTGACAGTAACAATTTGTGTTCCATTTTGGAAAGAACCAGGAGATACATTTATATCGTTCAGTCCAGCACTGAAGCCTCCAGCCCTTACGCTTCCTCCAATATTGGAGCTATGATTGGTATTACGATACCAGTGGAGTACATTTTGAGGCATACCGTTCACATAATATCCATTCGAAGCAGTACTGTAAACTTCGAATTCGACTGGATTCGGGGCATAGCCTACATTATTCGTAATGTCATAAGGGTGTACACGGCCATAGATGAAAGTAGCATTACCGATACCAGCACTATCGTTTCCCGACACACTGCTATCGGTAGCAATGACTGAGGCAATATTAAGATCAAATGGATTGACTGGTTTCGAACTACTACGATCAAAATTAATTTTAATATTCAATTTAGCTGAGCCATTGATATCGGTACCGAAGATACTATTGGGTAGATTATTAAGATTAAAAGCTGTTGCCACAGTAGCAACACTACTGGATGTTGACGTATTGGTTTCAAAATAATTAAGGTTAGCGAGATTACCTGATGGAGCAATGGACAGTGGTAAGTATTGGATTGAATAGTTAGTGGGTTGTGCATAACAAAGTGTATTATAATTTTTGGTGGTGGTGTTCCCTTCGGTTTGCGCCGTTACCGTTATATTGAGATCAGCAGACATATTGAGATCCGTAGAGAGATAGGTAAAGCCAGTTACAGCATTGGATAGTGCCGCAATGACGTCGAAATGATGCGGGGTCACTGTGATCGATTTTTGTGCAAAACCGATCGGCAAGTCGATAGTAGAGTTGTAGTATCCGGCGACATTTGCATCATTACAGTCTACATGTGCAAAACGTGAAGTACATGGCTTAGAAAGGTCAGAGATATTAATATCGAGGATTCCCACTTCGCTGTAGTGGGTAGTAACTGTTGTGGTACCGTTGAAAAAACTGAAACTTGCAGGGGTTGCGGTTGCGGTGAATATCCCCTGCGTACAACTTACATTATGTTCTGAAATATTAACATCGAAACTGTTTCCGGAGGTTTCGTTGTACGAAGAAGAAGGAGTATTTGGAACATTGAAGACCGGCGCACTAAATATTATATTAAAGCCGGTTCCAGCTATGGCATTCGAGGCTGTAATGGCGAAGGAATCAGGACGGATAGCAAAATAATCCGATGCAATACTACTGTTATCCTCACTGCCAACATTGAAGGTACCACTCATATCATCTTTTTTCCAGGCTATTCTCACTTTTGTATCATCAGATGCTTGTAAAATATTAAATGGACCGTATGTATTGGTGGTAACATTACTCCACGCTTTACATTGTCGAGCAAGCTCACTGTTGGTTGCAAACGTGAGTAATTGCACGCAAACGGTACCATTAAAACTTTGTAAAGCTGATAGTGTTTGATCTAAAGAAGTGACTGCGAGATTGAAATCTTTGCCTACGATTTTGGTTGATATTTTGCGGTCACTGATTGAGCGGAATATATCCCATGCATCAAATGCTACCGCTGTAGGTATGATGGTACAATCATTGCATGTTCGTACAGAACCGTTGAAATTATCGCCAGCAGATTCGTTAGAATAGATTGTTGCAATTTCGTCTGGATTTAATACCCGATCAAAAATTTTCACTTCATCGAGAGAACCACTAAAATAAGCGGGTGTTCCTCCGGTATCTTCAATCCGTCCAATACTCGAAAATGTTGTTCCAACGGTTCCTGTCCCACTCGTTGCAGATGCATTAAGAACTCCATTGATGTAGATTTGTAATAATCCTGTTGAAGCGTCTCGCGTTAAAACGATATGTCTCCATGTGCCGTCATTTATGCTGATAGATGATTTGGCTTGCACGCCGTCTCCCAATGCATTCAGGCCGATTTTGCCGCTGCCGTCAAGCCATCCCCAAAAAATATCATTATTAGTCCCTGCTTGCTCGACGCCTGTGACCCCCGGTGCTAACCAGTCTGTATCGTTCCCCGTTTGGGTTGTTTTGATCCAGAAACTTAATGAAGCAGTTGAAAGTAATGTATTCGTAGCCGTTTGAGGAACAGAAATGTATTGGGAAGTGCCATTGAAAATGGTCGTTTGACAGAGTGCTCCCCCGCTGCTCGTGGTAAGAGCTTGATTGATCGACCCGTTATAGCCGTTTCCGCTGCTGTCACTCACTTCGCCGCTTATCCCTTTCCAAGAACACTCATCAAAGCGATAATCGGCAACAGGTAAAATGGCGCATATTCCCCCCGCCATTTGCATATTACTGGTTGCGATTTGGGTGATTTCGTCTCCCGTGCTGGCATTGTAATAGTGTGCGTTGGCGGTATTGGTTAGCGTGATGTCATTGGCTGTGGAAAGAGAACTTTTAACTTTGACGTCAAAACTTATTTTATATTGTGTATTAATGGCGATACGGTCGAAATTACAGTAAATTGCCGTACTGTTTTTATCGCAGGTGACTGTTGAAGCTCCAGTACCGCTTAGCAATTGTACGGTCGGTATAGTCGTTTGGTTCATATCAAGATAGCTCAAAATATTGTTGCTTTGAAAATCATCATACACTTTTACGTTGGACGCTGCTTCCGTACCGGTGTTTTGAAACGTCATGGAATAATGGATGGTAGCACCTCGAAGATCTTTCCCGATACTACAGGAAGAGTTAGAGGCATACGTAACGGTCGCATTTTTATCAAAGTGCCCAATGGTAGGAGAATAAATTTGGGTCGAAAAACCGAACGTACCAACATAGTATTGATCGTTTCCCCCCCCTATCAGTTTGATTTGCGTAGAGGTTTGATTGTTTTCTAAAATCCCAGAAACATCGTATGTATCAATATCATTCCCCGCAGTATTCGGCCAGCTGGGATTGCGGTTTGTAACAAGGTTCCCTTTGTACGTGATATTAGAATTAAACTGGTTATTGCTGGGATTAAGTGAGTTATAGATATTTTGAAAAACACCTGCACCATTTTTGATTTGGAGCCCTTCACCGGTATACGCGGCATCCCCTTCCGCAGCAAATATGAAAAAGGTTGACGCAATAGGACCGCTTAAAGGGGTGCGAAATCCCGAAACATCTACGGTCTGGGTGGAACTACTCGCAAAAATTGCTTTAAACCCATCATATGCCGTCATATTTTTTAAGTTGTCATTGTCATCTTCGTACATGATGCTCAAAGCCCATGCACCATACGCACTTTTACCCAGTTTGGTCACCATGTCGGCAACGTCATAATCCCCATTTGGATTATTGAGATTGAGCAGTGAGGTGACATCGGCGATCCCTTGATATGCCGATCCCGAGTAATCAAGCTGTGAAGCGGTAACTGTGTTATAGGTAGAAGTCCCTGGTATTTTGAATTTGATGGTTTTGGCGGTATTTTTATCGGTTGCAAAATTTGTGGGGAAGATTCCTTGCCAATAAAGTTCAGCCCATAAAATTTTTGATCCAGACGGGAGTGCTAAATTAGCAGAACTGGAATTGGTCCGTGCCGGGTCGAGAATGTTATTAATGGCATAAAAATCATTGTTTGCCTCTGTGTCACCAGGCTTAGTACAACTCCCGCTTTCCCATCTTCCACTTGTTTGATTAGTACTTTTACAGAGAACTGTATTTCCGATCACTGAAATGTCACCGCGAGCATTGAGTGTATGGCGTAGCGCAAAAGCACGTGTGTTACTGTAAGTAGTCGGATCGGCAATGACCGTTATCGCATTGACCTTGGTATAGGTATTGCTCGTATTTGAAGAACAAGATTTATCGCTATAGGCGATAAGGCTGACAGAATAACTGCCGGTCGTAGCGGGTGCTGTGATCGAAAAAGAAGCAGAATGGTTTCCGGCACTGGTGTAATCAGCGGTATTGACACACGTATAACTTCCACTGCTGCCGATACGATAGGCAGTAGATTTCCATGCATCAGCACTATTGTTGCTGGGAACGGTGACATTGAGGTCTACCGTAACAGCATCTGAGGCATAAACGGTAGTAGAAGCGGTCCCGTTGAAGGCTGCTGAGGTAATTGTGGCAGCACCATACGATTTTGTCGTCAAAAGCACCATCCAAAAAAGGAAACTTATTAAAAAGGATAAATTTGTTTGCTTTAATAATATATTCACATCCTCACCTTTTTTGCTAGCTCTTCTCATTATAATACAGTTCGATGAAAAATGTTCTAAAAGTTATTATCAGAGCGGTGTTTTGCTATAATCACATCCAATATCAGGAGTTAGTATGATCAAAAAATGTCTTTTCCCCGCTGCCGGATACGGTACCCGTTTTTTACCTGCAACCAAAGCGATGCCAAAGGAGATGCTCCCTGTGCTTACAAAGCCTTTGATTCAATACGGTGTTGAAGAAGCGGTTGAAGCGGGAATGCATACAATGGCTATCGTCACCGGACGGGGAAAGCGGGCGTTGGAAGATCATTTTGATGTCAGCTATGAGCTCGAACACCAAATCAAAGGTTCCGATAAAGAACATTACCTCACCGAAATTCGCGCGCTCATCGATCAATGTACCTTCTCCTATACACGCCAAAATGAGATGAAAGGGCTTGGTCATGCTATACTCACAGGAGAAACACTGATCGGAAATGAGCCTTTTGCCGTGATCCTCGCCGATGACTTATGCGACGGTAACGGAGAAGGAGGAGTTCTTTCACAAATGGTTGAGTTGTTTAATAAATATAAATGCTCAATCGTCGCCATTGAAGAGATAGATCGAAGCCAAACCAACCGCTACGGGATCATTGAAGGAAAAGAGATTGAAAATGGGGTTTACATGATCAGTAACATGGTCGAGAAACCTGATCCCTCTGTCGCACCAAGTAATCTTGCCATTATCGGACGATATATCCTAACCCCTGATATTTTCGCTATTATCGAAAATACCCCTCCAGGTAAAGGGGGAGAAATCCAAATTACCGACGCCCTCATGAGGCAAGCTACAAACGGTATGGTCTTAGCGTATAAGTTTAAAGGGAAACGATTTGACTGCGGAAGTGTTGAAGGATTTGTCGAAGCGACAAACTATTTCCATGAAAAAAACAAGTGATTCAGATCAGCAAATAAGAACCATTAGCCGTTATTAGTAAAATAACGGCCTACTCCTTCTACTAGCCCTTCGACCATCCATTTTTGATATTTTTCATCCGCAATACGAATCGACTCTTCAGGATGAGAAATATATCCGACTTCAACCAAAACAGCGGGCATTTGAGCACCGACCAAGACCCAGAAAGGAGCTTCTCTGACACCGTTATCATGAACATTCGGAAACTGTTTATGCAAATTTGAAAGCATCCCTTTTTGTATATCGATGGCAAGTTTATTGGATGCAATGATTTTTTCTTTATTCATAAAACTCAGAAAACTAAGTTTGCCGTACTGTCCCATCTCTCCCATATCCTCGGAGTTCTCCAATGCAGCTACCCGCATAGAGCGCTCACTCCTCGCAGGAGAGAGAAAATAGGTTTCTATTCCCTGAGCAGCGGCCGGATCACTGGTTTTTGGAATTGAGTTGGCGTGGATAGAAATAAATAAATCCGCTTGCTTGTCATTGGCAAATTTCGTACGATCTTTTAATTCGACAAACGTATCGTTTCCACGAGTCATGTGAACCGTATATCCCACAGCACGAAGACTCTCTACAAGTTGAGTAGCAATATGAATAACAATCTCTTTTTCCATAAAACCGTTCCCTACGGCACCGCTGTCTTTGCCCCCATGACCGGCATCAATAACAATCACTTTTTTACTTCGGTCCCGTGGCGTTACCGTTACAAGGGGAGGAAGTGCCGCGACCAACGGCGGTTCTTGAACAGTCGGCTGAAGCGGAAAGCTGGCTAAAGGAGCAGTCGTTTTTTGAGGTTCCAAAGAGAGATCGATATAAACGGAAGAGCCTTTCGGTGTGTATTTAATCGAAATGGCTTGATTATGCTCAATAACGAGGCGAAGAGTTTTGGCATCAAACTGCGCCATTTGAATACGATTTATCTCTTTGTGCTCTAACGTTTGACTTTTCGACAGAGTTGAAGAAGCAATATCAATGATATAACGAAATCGCTGCTTGTCGGATTCAATGATTTTTGTCATTTTTATCTCATCGCCCTTTACAGGAGAATCAAAGATCAATTCGATCCCCGAATCCTTCCATCGTGCATCAATCAAACGATGACGCATCGTCATCGAAACTTCATCCATTGCTTTAGGAGTAGAAAGCTTAAGCGATTCAGGAGCCGGAGTTAAGAATTTAGCAGAATTTTCAACAGATTTTACAGACAGTGATGAAGGAAATTTAAGAACCGGAACAGATTTTACTGCCACTTCAACGGGTTTATCAGAAGAATCTATTTTAGCTATACTTTTTACCGCAGGAACTAATTTAGCAAGATCGGCCTGATATTTTGAGACATCAATCCCTAATTTTTCGCCCCCCTCAACAATACCCTCAAGCGATTCACGCAGCAAAGAACTGTTTTTATCCAAACTGGCCCGCAAGTAGATAGTCTTACATTCATTATATCCGCGAAATTGTTCAATTTCATCACTGCTTTGCAGTGCTTTTTTTGCAGAAGCGAGTCGTGTACCATCGTCCGCACCCCATACGGATAGAGAAACAATTAATAAACTGAGTAAAAAGAGACGCTTAAGCACAGAAAGAACTACTCCCCAAGAGTCAATTTTTGCATCAACTCTTTGACGGAGATAACTTTATCGATGCGATAACCGTTGGAACCTGAGAAAAAGAGACCCAATTCTAAATTACCCGCATACGCATCACTTAGACGATCCGCAATACAAAAACCGACCTCTTTGGCTTCAACACCGCGATTACAAGGGGCAACGCAGTTGGAAATACATTTAATCGAAGGTCCTGTTCGGGTATCGACAAGATCGCGCAAATTCGTCCGTACACCGCGAGCCGGATATCCGACCGGCGATTTCATCAGAGTAATATCTTCTTCTTTCGCATCAATCAAAACCTGTTTAAAGTTTTCATGGGCATCACATTCGAATGTGCCAATAAAACGGGTCCCCATTTGAACACCGCTTGCACCCAAAGCCATCATCTCTTCAATATCGTTTTTATCCCAGATTCCTCCGGCAGCGATAACAGGGATATTACCCCACAATGCAGCTTCTGCAACAACGGGTTTTACCAAATTTTCAAGTTGAAACTCATCCATTTCACACTGCTCGTACGTAAACCCCTGATGTCCACCGCTTTTAGGTCCCTCTAGAACAACAGCATCAGGGAGACGGTTATAGCGCTTTTGCCATCGTTTGCAAATAATAGAAAGCGCTTTTGCCGATGAAACAATAGGTACTAATGCAACATCAGGATATTCAGCTGTAAACTCAGGCATATTGGTCGGCAGACCCGCTCCCGTAATAATGATATCTACCCCTGCCTCACACGCATCTTGTACGACTCGCCCATAATCATTGATTGCATACAATACATTGCAGGCAAGCGGTGCATCGCCACAAATTTTGCGTGCATTTGCAACAATAGCGCTCAACCCTTTTTTGGAATAGAAATTTTCAGCGTCTAACGGCCGATTTGCAACCAAACGATTTACGTGAACTTTATCTTCATAATATCCTGTACCTACAGCACTAATAACGCCTAAACCGCCCTCTGCTGAAACGGTTCCAGCCAATTTATCCCAACTGATACCTACACCCATTCCCCCCTGTACGATAGGGAATTTCAGCATATATTTGCCGATTTGAAGTGGTTTGAAACTCATAAAATTACCTTTAATCGCGCAAATTTCCGTTTTCCAACCTGCAAAACGTACTCACCCGCTTCCAGTTGATATTGCTCATCGCTTATTTTTTGTTGATCGATTTTAACAGAGCCTTGCTTAATCTCCCGACGTGATTGTGAAGTAGAAGGACTCAAGGCACAATCGACGAGTGCTTTTGCAACCCAAATCGGTCCTTCGAGAGTAAATTCATCCATCTCGGTAGGAATTTCACTCTGTGCGTGTACCCGTTCAAATTCGGCGCTCGCTTCATGTGCCTCCGCTTCTGAATGAAAACGTGCCGTGATTTCAAGAGCTAATGCCTCTTTCACCTTTTTCGGATGAAGCGTCCCCTCTTCAACACCGGTTTTTAGCGCTTCGATCTGATCAAGCGATTGTGCACTGAGGAGTTCATAATAGCGCCACATGAGCGTATCACTGATACTGAGAATTTTCCCGAACATATCATTGGGAGCATCGGCAACGGCAATATAATTACCCAAACTCTTCGACATTTTTTGAACGCCGTCCAACCCTTCTAGAATCGGCATCATAAGAACGGCTTGCTCTTTTCCGATCTCATACGCACGTTGCAAGTGGCGGCCCATCAGGAGATTGAACTTCTGATCGGTCCCTCCGATCTCAATGTCGCTTTTAAGATGTACGCTGTCATACCCTTGCAGCAACGGATACAAAAACTCGCTGATGGAGATGGAGATTCCCCCTTTGTACCGTTTGTCAAAATCATCCCGTTCCAACATACGCGCCACATTGAACGTAGTGGTAAGTTCCAACATCCCTGCTGCACCCAGAGGATTAATCCACTCCGCATTAAAAACGACACTGGTTTTTTCGGGATCAAGAATTTTAAAAACCTGATCCTTATAACTTTGGGCATTTTCCAGAATTTGTGCAGGAAGGAGGATTTTACGGGTTTCACTTTTGCCGGTCGGATCACCGATCTGTGCCGTAAAATCGCCGATCAAGAATTGAATACGTCCGCCGTATTTTTGAAAGGTTGCCAGCTTATGCAGCAATACCGTATGTCCTAAATGCAAATCAGGTGCAGTAGGATCAAACCCCGCTTTAACCGTGTAGGTCTCCCCTTTTTCAAAATAGTTTTTGAGGAGAGTTTCGAGTCGTGCTTCGTCAATAATTTCGGCACACCCGCGTCTGATTTCTCGTAATGCTTCGTTTATCATGTTTATCCTTGGCTTCGGTACGCGTCATCGGTCCGAAAAAATTGTATGATTTTCCCTTTTTTCTCTAGCTTGGAGCGAAGTCGATTAATATCGTTCTCTAGGGCTTGAAACTCCATTTCGCAGTATTTAGTGTGCTCTGAGCGCTCTTTTCCGAGTTCAATACTGTTGATATCGGCACCCATTTTTGCCATATAGGTGAGCAGATCCGCCAAGGAACCTTGTGCACTTTGCATACTGATGATCAAATGATAGCGATAATAATTTTGCGCTCTCCATCGAACATAGACCATCGGTTCATGTCTCTCAATCATCGCGGCGGCATTTTTACACATTTTATGGTGAACATGCGCTTTTGACTCTTGTAAAAAAGCGACGATTTCATCACCGGACTTCGGATGGCAGCAATAATCAAATACCGCATCCGAAATATTTTGTGCAGAAAGAACCTCTAAGGATGCAAATACGTAAGGCTTGAGCTTAAAGCGGTTACGACTCAAAAAAGCGCTGAATCGATTGCTCGCTTGCATCTCTTCACCTAAACGGTGGATCGATTCTTTGAGAAAATCAAGCTCTCGTGGCAATCGGTACGCCTGATCTTCTAAATGCTCTGATTTCAACAACTCCGTAATTTTATCCTCGCTAAGACGAAAAACCCCCGATAGGATATTGATACCGCTTATGGTATCGATAGAACGGATACGCTGATTACAGTTAGCGCGCATACTTGCCTTGGCACGAGAGGTTTTAACCGCATCAATCCAACTGCATCGAGTAATCTTTTTATTATTGGAAGCCGTAGTAATTTTAACGATATCACCGTTGTGCAGTTCACTTAAAAGTGACGCTTTTTCCTTGTTTATCAAACACCCCTCTGCACTGTCTCCGACCTGAGTATGAACCGCATAAGCAAAATCCAAGGCTACCGCACCGCGCGGCAAGGTGAAAGGTTTTCCCACCGGGGAAAAAACACTGATATCATCGCTGAAAAGATCATTTTTGATCAATTCATAAAACGCTTCGACCGATTCGCTTTGATATTGAAGATTATGAAGCCAGTCGAGGCTGATCGGATTATTACCGCCGTTTTTATATTTCCAGTGTGCCGCAACTCCAAGCTCAGCCGTTGCATGCATCTCTAGGGTGCGAATTTGAACTTCAAAAATTGCACTGTCATAAAATACGGTTGTATGAAGCGTTTGATACCCATTTTCTTTCGGGATAGCAATGTAATCTTTAAAGCGTGAACTTAATGGCTGAAAATTGAGGTGTACCATACCGAAAACACGATAACAATCGATCGGTTTTTTGATTAAAATACGAACGGCCAATAGATCCAGTATCTCATCGATACTAATCCCTTTACGCTGCATTTTTAAATAAATAGAGTAATGGTGCTTGACACGGCTTAATATTTCAAAGTCTTCCTGACAAAAGCCATTTTCCAACATCATTGTGGTCAGTTTGTCGCAAAAGTTACTGAGTCGTGCGGCTATAGAGCGGTAGTTCTCTTCAAGATACAGATCAATGAGACGTTTGTCTTCCGTAAATAGATACTGAAAACTCAAATCTTCCAATAAATTTTTGAGAAACGATATCCCTAAACGGTGGGCAATCGGAGCATATACGACAAGAGTCTCTTCGGCAATACGGTGTTGCTTTGCCTCACTAAGGGCTCCCAGCGTGAGCATATTGTGAAGTCTATCGCACAGCTTAACGACCAATACCCGAACATCCTCGATCGACGCAACGAGCATCTTACGAAAGGAAAGGGCTGAAACCACTAATTTCTCATCGGAATTAGAAGGAATCAGCTGCGCATCACGGATTGAATCGATTTTGGTAAGACCTTCAACCAAATGAGCAACATCGGCTCCGTAATCGCGTGCGACATCATCTATCGTGATATGGGTATCTTCAACCACATCGTGCAGCAATGCAGCAATAACCATTGCTTCATCTCCCGTAATGGAAGCAACAATGGAAGCAACTAAAACAGGATGAACAATATAAGGTTCACCACTTTTACGAAATTGCTCTTTATGTGCCTCTTGGGCAAAACTAAGCGCTGTTGTTATGGCGTGAGAAGAGGGAATTAGGGAGTAAAGGTGCGAAACAGCACCTTCGACATCATTGATGTATGTTATTTTTTCGATATCGATGGTGTTCAATGATGCGGCTTTGTAAGCTATTAAGCTTTGTCAACAAAACCTTTGATAGTGATATGCCCCTCAGCAATCTCCATCAAAGCGACATCGGCAGCTTTTGCTTTTTTCATATCAATATTAATTTTTGACGGTGCACCGTTTTGAAGCTCTTCGGAGCGTTTAGCGACAGCAAGTGCCAATACATAACGATCAACATTTGCGGTTTCAAGCGCTTTTGCGGTGAGTTGTTCTAGTCTCATGGTAATACCCTTTGTTAAATTTATTGTACGATTGAGCAGCGCTCAAAATTACCTTGAATGATTTCAAGGAGGTTGCCGGCGGTAAACATATCACAGACTATGATCGGCAATTTGTTCTCTTTAGCCAAGGCGATAGAGGTATCGTCCATGACTTTAATATGATCTTGAAGGGCTTGTTCATATCCCAAAACGGGAAGCTTGACCGCATCGGCAAATTTTTTAGGATCTTTGTCGTATACGCCGTCCACTTTCGTCGCTTTGATAATAACCTCTGCCCCGATCTCAACCGCACGCAAAGTCGCTGCCGTATCGGTCGTGAAAAACGGGTTACCGGTACCGGCGGCGAATACCACCACCCGGCCCCGTTCTAAATGTCGCATAGCACGTCGGACAATAAAGGCTTCCGCGATTTGCTCCATTTTAATAGCACTTTGGACACGGACAAGCATCCCTTCGTGTTCACAGGCTTCTTGGATCGCAATCGCATTAATTACCGTTGCCAGCATACCCATGTAATCACCCGACGTTCGACGGATGATCCCGTCTTGCGCCGCAGTAACCCCACGAATAATATTGCCGCCGCCGATAACGATTCCGACTTCTATCCCCGCATCTACAAGGGTTTTGATCTCGGTTGCAATAAACTTGAGGATTTTTGTATCGATACCGTGACCGTTTTCACCGGCCAAAGCCTCTCCCGAGAACTTAACCAAAACACGTTTATAGCCCATACAACCCCCTCTTGTTATTGACGCGTATTATACTTTATTGTCGCTTTAAGGTTGCTTTGATTACACTACAACCTATGACATACAGGGGATTATGTGGTGAATCTATTCGATCTGGCTCTATCATGGCTGAAACACAAACCGAAAGAGAGAGTAATACTTTTCGGACGAGGGATCCATGCTCTCCCCAACCCCAGAGAAAAAGAGCTCTTTGATGATGCTTCTTCTGCCTTTATACGCGGTGATGTCCTTGAGGGGTACAAATCCTTTTTAGCCTCCTTGGTTCACTCTGAAATTTCTCATTTACCCCATCATCTCAAAATTATTCCCGAAGAGGGGGCTCTTCGTTTTGAACTGATTCAAGGGAGTGCCATCATCAAAGCGTACATAACCTCGGAATATCTCGAAGCGTATGCGGACATTGCGAAAAGTGCTTCTTTGCATGTAGCCATTAAACGCCGTTTTTTGGAACGTAATTTTCAGCTTACCTATTGCCATTTCAGTGAAGAAAAAGGGGTTATTAAACTCTCCATTCGGCTGGACAACACTACGATCACCCCCCAAAAAATATTTTTTCCACTCCGCGAAATAGCCCTTAATGCCGATTTTGAAAAAGAGTTTATTGCCAGTGAATTTGACGAATCGGTACTGCTTGAATATGATCACATTCTCCCTATTAATGCGGAGCGTGCACGTCGGCTTTATACCGCTATGCAAACGTGGATTGTTCAAACCAAAGAGAGTCTCCTCGGGCTCCTTTCCAACGATAATACGGGTATGGTATCCTTTAGCTATTTAGCCCTCTTGCTCCAAATTGATTACCTCATCCTTCCCCATAAAAAAATGGCTAAAAATATCAGTGAAAAAATCAACGGCTACTTTTTAGATGATGAAAAACTGACCGAAGATAAAAATGCCGACTTAGAGACCTTCCTCTTCGAACTCGAAACGATGAGTTATGAGCATTTTGTTACCCAACTGTACGATTCGACCTCCACGTTTTCCCCTTATGAGCAAGCAATGCACGATGATATTGCTACCTTTATCGACGAATCGCTCGCAAAAGTGCGTTGGTACAAAAACAGTCATTCCAATTACGTCATCAGCGTAATTTATCGTTATATCTCTTTGTATATTCTCTACAACTATGGTCTGCACCCCTCACTTCGAGCACTGCTGCACCTGCACGTTGAAGTCTATACCGGTGATTTTTTCGCAGCGGAAGGGGAGACCCGCCTTTATGATCCGCAGACTAAAACATTTCAAAAAAACAGTATACAAGAGCGGATTGCTTCTGCCATTAAGCCCTATGCCGATCGCTATAAAGGGCTTAAAAATTTTGCCGATGAGCTCAATTACAGTGACTTGGAACATTTTAGCCAAAGTTTTTATCTGCAAATCAAAAATCTCGATTATACGGAGGCGTAAAAATGACCGCGTCTACTCAAAAAATAGTCGAAAAGAATATCGAAAGTATCGTCCAGATCACAACCCCTTACGGCAGTGGAAGCGGTTTTTTAATCGGAGAGCTCATTGTTACCAACTCCCATGTTGTGAGTGGGCTCAAAGAAGTTTTGATCAGTACGAAAACGCTCCCGAAATCGATCGGCAATGTCGTTTACGATGATGCCGCATATGATCTAGCCTTTATCCGCTCCCCTGAGCCTATCGGTGCGAATATACCCTTGAAGCTCTCTAGCTCGCCGATAAACGACGGAGACGGCGTTATCGCTATCGGCCACCCTTACGGGCTCAATTATTCCACGACCGAGGGGATCATCTCCAGAGCATCACGGATGCAGGGGGAAGTCGAATACATCCAGTTTGATGCAGCTATCAATCCGGGAAACAGCGGAGGACCGCTTCTCAATGAAGAGGGGGAAGTGATCGGGGTCAATACCTTCATCATCCAAAATTCAAACAATCTGGGCTTTGCCCTCCCCTACTATACCCTTCAAGAAGCACTAGAGCAGTTTCTTGCGCTGCATGATGGCGATATCATCCGTTGTATCTCGTGTAAAAATCTCATCCAGGAACCGACCATTCAAAACGACTACTGTCCCAAATGCGGTGTTAAACTCGACGTTGCCAAACGTCGCCGCGAAGGGTACAAACCATCAGGAGTCGTTGCTTTGGTCGAAAAAATAATGGGAAGCCTCGGCATCAATGTAACCCTCTCTCGCCGAAGTCAGCGAAGCTGGCGGTTCGAAACACCTACCACCCGAATCGATATCAACTATTACGATAACGGTATCGTTATTGCCGATTCGGCACTCTGCCGAATCCCCCAAGAGAATATTGAACCGCTGTATGATTATTTATTGCATGAAAACAGTGCATTAGAGAATTTACAGTTTTCCATTAACGAAAATACCGTTTTCCTATCCTATATTGTCGTCGATTCATCTCTCACCGAACACTATGGGTTAAGTGCTTTACGCCGACTGTACGAGGGAGCACCTCACTATCATAAGTTGCTTATTCAAGAGTTTAAAGCGTTGGAACCGAAGTTTGATGAGTTTGAATAAGAGCTGACACCGCCTCTTTTTGAGGAAAATCGGCCCCCATACTGATAATAAAGGATGACGCTTCTTGGAGGGTTAATGTTGTTGTTTTGATCCGGACTTCATCCACAAGAACCGTATATCCGCTCGTAGGATTCGGTGAAGTCGGAACGAATACGACACAGATATTTTCATGGCGATTCAACAGGTATGCCGGTACCCAAAGTCCTTCTTTGGGATATTCAATCAGCACTACCTCTTTTTTCGTCCCGTCTTCACCACCCGAAAGCATGGCTGCAAGTTTTTTCGAGACCGAATAAACGGAGCGGATAGCCGGAATTTTTTCAAACGTACTATCAATCATTGAGATAAAAATCGAACGCCCGTATTTTTCGATCGAAAAGCCAAGAAGAGCAAATATCCCCACAACACCTGCCATCAAGGCCAATGTTACCTCAAATGAATCGGTGTAATCATGAAGCGACAGATACGCGCTTACACCCAGATTTTTGAGATAATTGACCACAACGATCACTAAAATTAATGGGAAAAGCGATAATGCCCCGACAAAAATATAACGGAGTAATAATTTAATTTTTGAACTCATAAAAAAACCTTTTTATTATGACAAGTTGTCGCATTATAGAATACTTTTTGAAACACTTAACTACAATAACGCAACTATAGGAGTCATCATGCAACCTTTTGCCGATTTTAAACTGAATTTAGAGACCTTTATTGAGGATTTAACGCTCCTTATTAAGAACAATCGTCGTACCATTGAACACTTACTGGCCATACCGGACAAAACTTATACCAATTTTGTCCGCCCTTTTGATTTTATGGAAGAGGATATGGAGTTGCTTTTCACACCGCTCTCTCATATCAATGCGGTCAAAAATTCTCCGGAATCTCAAAAAGTGTATGCAGATGCCCTTCCGATTCTCACCGAATATTCGACATTTATCGGTCAAAATCTCGCTATCTATGATGCATTCAAACACATTAAAGCCAATGAATACGATACGCTAAACAGCGAACAAAAACGTATTTTGGATCTTAATATTCTCCATTTTGAACTTGCAGGGGCCCATCTGGATGAAGCTTCCAAAGAGCGTCTTGCCCAGATTGATCAACGGAAAAGTGTCCTTACCAACGACTTTTCCCAAAATCTCCTCAATGCGACCAATACGTATGAAAAAATTATTACCGCACTTACCGATGTCGAGGGTGTTCCCGAAGGAGATTTGGAAGATGCCCGCTTTGAAGAAGAGGGGGTTGTCAAATACCGTTTTACCCTCCAAATGCCCTCTTACATTGCCTATATGACCTATGGACCCAACCGTTCCATCCGAGAAGAACTTTACCGTGCGTATACAACCCGTGCCCCACAAAACGGAGATATTATTGATGAACTGATGCGTTTGCGCCAAGAGAGTGCCGCATTGCTCGGGTATAAAAACTATTCGGAGTACTCCCTTGCTTCGAAAATGGCCCCCGATACCGATAGCGTCCTAAAATTTTTGAATGAGCTCATCGAAACGTCGCGGGGACAGGCAGAACGCGAAATCAGCGAAGTCCGTGCAATCGCCAAAGATATTGACCTGCAAAGCTACGATACCGCTTATTACGGTGAAATTCTCAAAAAAGCGCAATACGATATTGACGAAGAGGAGTATCGCCCCTATTTTGAGCAACACGGCGTCATGAAAGGATTATTTGACTTTTTGGGGCAACTTCTCGGTATTCGATTTGAGCAATTAGCCCTTGAATTATGGGATGCGAAAGCTCATGCTTATGATGTTTATGAAGGGGAAAAACTTCTTGCCCGGGTCTATTTTGATCTTGAAGCACGCAAGGACAAAC
The DNA here is from genome assembly GCF_041651515.1 of Sulfuricurvum sp. GTDB lineage: Bacteria > Campylobacterota > Campylobacteria > Campylobacterales > Sulfurimonadaceae > Sulfuricurvum. The sequence continues at coordinate 76,934 of NZ_JBAZJF010000005.1, read as the reverse complement.
GGGGCGGCGCATGGATGCACAATTTCCAGACGCACTGCGAAGATACACAAGGATGCAACCACCTCTCCAGCGCGTTTGTTGTCTGCAACTTTCCACCCTCGTCTGAAAATTCTCCATCCCTTCTAAGACACGATGATGTGGTTACCCTCTTTCATGAGATGGGACATACCATCCACCATCTTTTGAGCAAGGTAAAAGAGCATGGGGTGAGCGGAGTTAACGGAGTCGAGTGGGATGCAGTCGAATTTCCTTCCCAGTTTTTGGAGAACTTTGCCTATGAGCCTAAAGTACTGAAACTCTTTGCCAAGCATTATGAAAGCGGAGCGGTTCTCAGTGATGAGATGATTGAAAAACTCATCCGCGCAAAGAATTTTCAAAGTGGGCTTTTTATGCTCCGTCAGCTCGAATTTTCACTGTTTGACTTTATGCTCCACTCCCGTCTCTATCAGGGGGAGGAGATACAAACCCTCCTTGATGGGATACGGGAACGTACCGCTTTCATCAAACCGCCAAAATATAATAAATTTCAAAACAGTTTTTCGCATATTTTCAGCGGCGGCTACAGCGCGGGATATTACAGCTACAAATGGGCGGAAGTGCTCAGTGCCGATGCCTATTTCGCCATCGTGGATGAGGGGATTTTCGGTTCCGAACTGGCACATAAATACAAAGAAATCATATTGGCCAAAGGGGGGAGCCAAAGCATGCAGGAGCTCTTTGTCGAAATGATGGGGCGTGAGTGTGAAACCAAAAACCTTCTCCGGCTCAACGGTATCGACTAATGCGCTTTATTTGGCTATTGCTCATCAGCGCAACACTATGGGGAGGAACCGAAGTGAAAATAGCAACCTACAACGTCGAAAATCTTTTCGATATGAATGACGACGGCAGTGAATACGAAGAGTACATTCCCAACACCTCATGGGGGTGGAATGATGCGATGTACCGCACCAAACTTCAACATACCGCACAAGTAATCCACGACATCGGTGCCGATATCATCGGGCTCGAAGAGATTGAGTCCGAAACCGCACTCAAAGATCTTAAAGCTGAGTTGAACCGCCAAGGACTTTATTATCAGTACTACGCCTTTTCACGATCCAAAAACACTTCAATTTCCGTCGCATTACTCAGCCGATATCCGATCAAAAGTGTAACCAATCACTCTGTCAGTGCCAGCCGTGAGTTTCGCGATATTATGGAAGTAAAAATCGATATTGAGGGGAAAAGTTTGCGGGTATTCGTCAACCACTGGAAATCCAAAAGCGGCCCTGAAAGTATGCGCATCCTTAGTGCAAAAGTACTCAAGAATCGGCTCAATGCCCTATCTTCCGATGAGCCGTTTGTCCTAATAGGGGATTTTAACTCCCATTACGAAGAGTATCGCACCTTTCTTCGAAGCCGCCGTCTCAATGATACAGAGGGGATTACCGGAATTAATCATATTCTTCAAACCATCGACGAAAATCAAAATCCGATCACCCTCTCCACCCTAAAATCATCCAAAAGCTATCTCTATAATCTCTGGTATGATCTTCCCGAAGATACCCGTTGGAGTCATGAATTTAGAGGGCATGGTGAAGCATTGGATAATATCATTATCTCTCCTGCATTAGCGGATGAAAAAGGGATCGAGTATGTGAGAGGAAGCTTTACACGCGTAACGCCCAATTATCTTTTTAATGACGGAAAGATTTATCGTTGGCAGCAAAGCCGTAAATACCCTAAACATCATTTAGGAGAGGGGTATTCGGATCATCTCCCTATTTGTGCCGTATTCAGAATAACTTCATAACAAGCTATAATGGTTCTATGAAGCTTTCACCTTTAAGCAAATATATTGCCTTTCAGCTTTATCAAGCACGTCTTGCGCTCTACTCTTTTATGGAAAATAAAAAGATAGAGCATCTTCACGAATTCCGGATTGCACTGCGCCAGACTCGTTCCCTGATCAAACTTTTTTTCAATGATTCGATACCGTTTCCTGTACCCCTAAAAGAAGCAATCAAAGCGACTAACCCGATCCGTGAGGTGGATGTACTTATGAGTTCCATCTCCTCTGCCGAGTACCCGAAACTGTTCAAACAACTCTCCAAAATCCGCAAAGACAGTGTTAAACTTCTTTTTTCTACCGAGTTTGCAGAACACATTTTTTCGTTGTTGGATGAATACTATGACCTGATTTCTCAAACCAATCCAACTGTCATCCCAGAGATATTGGTTGAGCGTGTTCTAACCCACTATCAACACTGCTTAACTACCTATCAAAACCTCAGAGAGGATGCCAAACCAAAGGCCCTTCACCGTCTTCGAATCGGCTTTAAAGATGCACGATACGGCTTTGAATTCTTAGAAATTTCCAATATACACAAATGCAAAAAAGTTATTCAACATTGCAAACAATTGCAAAATGATTTAGGAGCCGTTCAAGATGCCCTAAATCAAGTAGAGTGGATCGAAAGACTCTATCAAAGTCACCCCTCTTCCAGTCTAAAAGAGCTTTTAAAACAACAGAACAAAGCCCTTAAACGGCTCAAAGACACCACTCGACCGGTTCAATACCCCAATGGTGTAAATAAGTATTTGTCTGACTAAACGGTTTTGATCCAAAAAAACCTCGATACGAAGAGAGCGGCGAGGGGTGAGGGGCTTTAAGTATCAAATGTTTTCGTTCGTCAATCAAAGCCGATTTTTTCCCCGCAGGTGCCCCCCAAAGTATAAAAACAAGGTGTTCCCGCTCTTCACTGAGAGTACGAATCACCTGATCGGTAAAACGTTCCCACCCTTTCTCTTTATGTGAAAAAGGCTCACCCGATCGAACGCTGAGTAACGTATTAAGAAGCAATACCCCCTGCTGTGCCCACGACGTTAAATCTCCGTTTTTTGGATAATCACACTCTATGTCCGAGACAAGCTCTTTGAAAATATTTTGCAAGGAGGGGGGAAGCGGCACACCCGATTGAACGGAAAAAGAGAGCCCATGCGCCTGACCTGCACCATGGTAAGGATCTTGCCCCAAAATAACCACTTTCACCGATTCAAAAGGGGAAGAGTTAAACGCATTGAATATGTCGCTGCCGCGAGGAAAAAGAGTATAGTGTTTTTTTTCTTCGACCAAAAAAGCTTTCAACTCCTCCATATAGGGTTGAGCAAACTCGTGCTTAAGCACGTTTTTCCAACTCTCATGGATAATAGGGTTAACACTCATTGGATTACTTTAAAATATCGTCTTCGAAAATAACCATCTCATAAATACTCCGTTTTGTCACAAGTGCCTTTTCCGGTGGGACACCGTTGCTGTTACGTACACGCGCTATTTCAATACGAAGCTCTGAGAGCTCATGCTCCATCATCTCCATTTTATCTTTAAGCCGCATAACGACATCGACTCCGGCAAGATTCACCCCGAGCTCTCTTGTTAGGCGAAGAATGGTCTTAATCTTCTCTATATCACGCTGAGAGTATAGACGGATACGTCCATCTGAACGGGAGGGGGCGATTAAGTTTTCCCTCTCATATTGACGAAGGGTTTGAGGATGAATATCCAAAATCTTTGCCACAATACTGATCATATAAACCGGTTCGTCAAAATGGTGCATCTGCTACTCCTGAGGAAGGGATTTTTTCATTTGTTCGACTAAAGCACCATCGATTTTATCGATATTCGGCAATATGATATTTGCTTTAAGATACAAGTCTCCGCGAATATTGCTCTGTCGATTCATTGCTCCCATCTCTTTGAGACGGAAACGCTGGCCGTTTTTGGTATTTTCCGGAACTTTAAGCGTTACCTCTTTATCCAAGGTTTGAACACTCACTTTACCGCCGAAGAGTGCTGAGTAAAGAGGAACATTAAAGATTTTAATCAAAGCATCCCCCTCACGCTCATATTCAGGATTCGGAGAAATTTCAATACGAAGATACAGATCTCCGACTTGCCCTCCGGCACGTTTCCCTTTTCCGCGTACACGAAGTTTTTCACCGCTTTTTATCCCTGCCGGGATTTTTATATCGAAACTCTCTCCACTAAGGCTGATAGAGTGTTTACCGCCAAGGACTCCGACACTAAAAGGGATGGTCACATTGGCATCAATGTCCAAATTCATACCGCCGCCGAATCCACCGCCAAAGCCGCCTGAACCTCCAAAGCCGCCGCCGAATCCACCGCCGCCCTGACCGAAAATATTGCGTAAAATATCGTCCAAATCAACATTTCCACCCCCTTGCCCGCGAGCAAAATCGTGGAAATTCTGCCCCCCGAACATCGAGTCACCGAACTGATCGTACTTGGCTCGCTTCTCTTTATCACTCAAAACTTCATACGCTGCATTAATCTCTTTGAATTTTTCTTCAGCTTTAGGGTCTTTGTTCACATCAGGATGATACTGACGCGCCAATTTTCGATACGCTTTTTTAATTTCCGCTTCGCTCGCGCCAGGTGCAATTTCAAGGGTAGTATATAAACTTTTTGACATGAAGTATTCCTATAAATATTTAGATATTTTTATTGTTAAAAATTATAGCATATAAGTTGAGCCAAAGTCAATCAAGGTTAAAAACTAAAGTTCGATTTCATGGGAGAAAGAGAAGCGTTAAACTTGCGTCACAAAGACGCAAGAATTCTATGTTTTCAGAATCAAAAAACATCATTTTCTATTATCTATGTAAGAAAGGATAAAGCTACTTCACATAAACTTCACACTTTTGCGCTAAAATTCGCGCTATAAATATTACCTATTAAGGATTGCATTTGCGTATGTCTCGATACACGGCACTGCTGCTATTTTTAGTCCCCAACGTATTTGCGACTTCGCTTACTATTGATTCAGCCGTTAAACAATTTGTAGAACACAATTATGATCTTCAGATTGCACGACATACGGCCCAAAAATCTCGTGCAGACCTTATCACGGCAAAAGAGCGTCCGAATCCTGTCTTGCTCGGTTCTTATGAGTTTATGGATCTTAACAATCGCTTCAACGCAACAGCACGAGGATCCGATGCACAACTCACTGTTTTACTGACGCACCCGATTGAAACGGGGGGTAAACGGGATCGACGTATAGATGTGGCAATGCATTCAATCACGTTCAGTGATTTAATCTATGATGAAACCGTTCGAGAACAACTTATCTCCTTGATCGATGCCTATTATTTGGTATTGGGTGATCAGGCAGATCTTGCAAATGCCCAAGATAACACGAATGCTTACAACAATATCGTCACCGTTGCAAAAACAAAATTGGATCATGGATTCCTTTCCCTTATCGATTACCAAAAAATTTCATTGCAATCTATCGACTATACCAAAGAGGTGGAGAATAGCCGTTTAGCGTTACTGCAAGATCGTGAAGCACTGGCCGCCTTACTCGCACTCTCCTCGTCAGATATTATCGCTACTGCACCGATCGATTCTCCCTTATTACTCCCCTCGTTAGAGGATTTATTGGCAAAAACCACCGAACGCCCCGATTGCAAAGCCGCCAAACAAAATTTAGCTATTGCGGATGCCGCATTGAGCCTTGAAAAAGCCAACGGTGTTCCGAATGTTACGCTTGGTGCCGAATATGCCAGCTTCGGTCCTACGTATGAGCCTCTAGCCGGAGTGAACGTCTCTATGCCCCTTCCGATTTATGATAGAAACGAAGGGGATATTGAAAAAGCCCGCATCAGTACCCTCCAAGCTTCCAGCCTTTACGAAAAAACCCTTCGTATGGCGAAGTCGGATGTTATTCAAAGCTATGAAGCTGCCCAATCGCGACAAAGTGTTTATAAAGCTATGAGCGAAGGGTTTAGTGCAGCCAAAGAGCTCAAAGAGAAACAAGAAAAGATTTTCGCTCTAAAAGGAATCTCCGTACTTGAACTCCTTGATGCCCAAAAAAGCTATCGAGAGTATCAAAAAAATATGACTCACGCCCTTATTGATTTACATATTGCTACTGCCCATCTAAAATTAAACTCAGGTCAATCTTTTATTGATTCAAAAGGATATTAATGCGTTTCCCCCTTACTCTGTCGTGTACACTTGCTTTGCTTTTACTCACCGGATGTGATAAAGCACCTCCGTCCGGTTCTGAAAAAGTAGCTGCAACCCATGCTCCGGACATTACCTTGGTTTCACCGGAATTCGGCACTTTTAATACTGAAATTTCAACAACCGCCTCGGTTCAGCCTTCTCCGGATGGCATTGTATCGATCACTGCACCCGTGGATGGAACCATCAATAAAATTCATATAGCGGTAGGGGATAAAATCTCTTCCGGTTCGCCGCTTATCACCATCCGTTCCTCCGACATCAGTGATGTACAAAGCGATCAGCTCTCGGCAAAAGCGGCATATACCCAAGCTAAACATATCTACACTATGAATAAAGAGCTTTTCAAACTGGGTGCTATTACGGCCAATGATCTAGCGCTGTCGCAAAGCAATCTTACCCAAGCTGAAGCTATGGTAAAAGGATTTTCTCAGAAACTCAATTATTTCGATGCTGCTTCTGATCAAACCCTCACACTTCATTCTCCAATCAACGGAGTAGTGTATGAAATAGCAACCCACTTGGGGGAAAAAATAAGCAATGATACAACGCAAGCTTTGGTAAAAATTGCCAATCCTCATAAAAAAGTAGTGGTCGCCACGGTTTATGAAAAAGATTTATCCGCTTTCTTTGTCGGAAAACAGGTAGATATAAAACTTGAAAACAGTGAAACGGGACCGATTAAAGGTAAGGTAACGTATATCAGCGATGTTCTTGATCCGGACAATAAAACCATCAAAGTCTATATTCAGCCCTCCATCGACTCTTCTGAACTGCGGATCAATACGTTTGCCAATATCTACTCCGGTACCGAGAAAAAAGATGTTTTCCGCATCCCTAAAAAATCACTTCTCTATAAAGAAGGAAAATTTATCGTTTTTGTGAAAAAAGACAACCAATTCACTCCTCTTAACGTTACCCTTGTCAGTGATGATCCAAAAGACAGTTTTTCACTGGTTAAAGGTCTCCCTGAAAACACCCAAATAGCGCTTGAAGCTATTGCGTTGGAGAAAGAATAAGATGCGCCGTCTCGCCAATTTTTTTATCGATAATTTTCTGGCCGTATTGTTATTTACCGCTATCACCGTTGCTGTCAGTATCGTCGTCGTACGGGATTTAAATATTGAAGCATTCCCCGATCCGGCACCTCCGATTTTGGAAGTCGTTACCACCAATGAAGGGCACTCCGCCGAAGAGATCGAGAAGCAGATTACGACCCCTTTGGAAATTGCTTTGGCAGGTATGCCTGGATTGGAGAACATCAACAGTGTTTCACTGTATGGGCTTTCTGATATCAAATGTAAATTCTCCTACGATGTCTCCTATAAAGATGCTCGACAGGAGGTCTTAAACCGTCTTGCACAAGCCGATATTCCTGCTGAAGTGACTCCGGAAATCATCCCTAATGCCATCGGTGAAATCATGCGCTACCGTGTTATCGGAAATCGCAGCATGAGTGAGTTGCGTACCTATCAAGACTGGGTTGTAGCACGCTATCTCAAAACCGTCCCCAATATTGCCGATATCGGAAGCTACGGTGGAGCGATAAAAGCCTACTCCGTGGTCGTTCATCCTGAGGATCTTATCAAGTACAAAATTCCTCTCAGTGATGTAATTCAGTCCCTCTCAAAAAGCAATGTCAACGTTGGCGGCCGTGTATTGGAGTTCGGAGACCAATATTATACGATTCGAGGTATCGGTCTTATCAAAACGACCCAAGATATTGAGAACACCATTGTTGACACTATCAATGATCGCCCTATCTATGTCAAAAATCTTGCAGATGTTTCCATCTCTACCATGCCGCGTACCGGTCTTGCAGGACTCAATGAAACCAATGATATCGTCATGGGGGTTGTTGTTCTTCGTAAAAATGCACCCAGTGTTTCTGCCATGGAAGAGCTCCATAAAAAAATTGACGAACTTAATAACGGAGTCCTTCCAAAAGACATCAAAGTCGTCCCGTTTTATGATCGACAAGACCTTCTCCATACCGTTGTAGATAAACTCAAAGAGACCGCATCGATCGGGATGATCTTAGTATTCTTTATTATACTTGTCTTTTTAGGTGATCTACGTGCAGCCTTTATTGTCGCCGCAATCATTCCAATGTCACTGCTCTATACCCTCGCATTAATGGCCAATCAGCATGAATCGGCCAATTTACTCTCCTTAGGAGCAATTGACTTTGGGATCATTGTCGATATTCCACTGATCGTTATTGAAAACTATTTCCGGCTCAAACATCAGGGACGGCAACATATTCCGGCTATTCAAGAAACGGCAGCCGAAGTGGGCAAGCCGATTATGTTTTCGATTCTTATCATTTTTCTTGCTTTCATCCCTCTTTTTGCTATGAAAGGGGCAGAATCACAAATCTTTCTCCCTATGGCAAAAACCTACGTCTACGCGATCAGTTTCGCATTTATACTCACGTTTAGTTTTCTATTGGCGAGCAAATACACTTTTCTGCTCCACTCCCATGAAAAAGTCTTACCGTTCTTGGATTGGGCAAAAGCAAAATACATGCAGACCATTTCTCGTATTACGAGCAAGATGGCGGTTATGGCGACCGGGGTAATTCTCGTTCTAACCCTCTTTATTGCAAATATTCTCGGTGCTGAATTTTTACCAAAAATGGATGAGGGGAATTTATATATCCGTGCCATTTTCCCCTATTCGATCAGCCTAAACAAAAGCTATGAGAACTCTAAAAAAATGCGCGATGTTTTAGCGAAGTATCCGGAGGTGCAAACCATCGAGTTTCAAGCCGGACGCCCTGAAGACGGAACTGACCCTACCGGACCGTTCAATACCGAATATTTTGTGAAACTTAAAGATTATAAAGATTGGCATCGCGGTATTACGAAACCAGAGCTCGAAGATGAAGTTCGCAAAGCACTTAGAGCCCGATTCCCGAATGCCGATATAAGCGTATCCCAATACATCGAAGACAATCTTGCCGAAGCGATGTCCGGAGTAAAAGGGGAAAACTCGGTCAAAATTTTCGGGGATGATCTCTATGTACTCGATCGTCTCGCAAAAGAGGTGGAAGCTAAAATCAAAAAGATTGAGGGTGTTACCGACGTCGGAATTTTCAAAGAGACCGGACAACCGAGTTTGATTGTCGAAGTCGATCGAGAAAAAGCCGCTCTGTATGGTGTTAACGTTGTTGATTTGATGGACGTCGTCGCATCGTCGCTCGATGGCCGTGCTATCACTAAAATTATAGAACAGGATAAACGTTTCGATTTGGTCGTCCGATTTCCGGATACGTACCGAAAAAGTATCGAAAATATCAAAGAAATCCCTATCGTTTTGGACAGCGGCGGCGTTATTCCCCTCTCCAAAATTACCAAAATTTATTACGATACGGGTGCCTCTTTTGTTTACCGTGAAAATTTCAAACGATTTATCCCGATCAAATTTGCGGTTGCTTCGAATGACTTAGCCGGAACGGTAGCAAAAGTACAAGCCGCCATCGATACGGTTAAAATGCCGGATGGGTACCTAACCAGTCTATCCGGTCGTTTCGAGCAAATGCAAAGTGCGTTCGGGCGTTTAAAAATAATGACTCCCTCCGCAATGTTTCTGATCACATTGGTTTTATTTATCTATTTCGGATCGATTAAAAATACGGTTATTATCCTCACAGCCGCATTGTTTTCCGTGTTCGGAGGATTAACCTTTCTCCTTCTTTTGGGAGAATCGCTCAGCGTATCGGCATCCGTAGGATTTATCTCTATTTTAGGGGTCAGTATCCTCAATGCCTCCATCTTTGTTATTCATTATATGCAATTGCATAAGCATGGAATCGATACCGAAGATGCCATACGACAAACTGCATCGGATAAATTTAGAGCTATTCTCATGACGGGATTAACCGCTTCCATCGGGTTATTGCCCGCAATGCTCTCGACCGGTGTCGGCTCACAAGTGCAAAAACCGCTTGCCATTGTTGTTGTAGGGGGAATGCTGATCGGAACCTTCATCCTACTGATGCTAATGCCGCCGTTATTACGTTTTGTTAAACTAAAAGAATATTAAAAATAAGAAGATTTCCCGCTTATCGCGGGAAGCTGCACGAAGATAGAAAATTCTGCCTCTATAAAGGCAAGCTTCGGTGCCTTAGCGGCAAGCGTAGCTATTAGTGTAGAAAGTGGCGAGTTCCGGTAAAGTACAACGCCATACCGTGTTCATCTGCTGCTGCGATAACTTCCTCATCACGTACCGAACCACCCGGCTGAATGACGGTTTTAACACCGGCACCCGCTGCCGCATCAATCGAGTCACGGAACGGGAAAAACGCTTCAGAAGCCAAAGCTGATCCACTGACATCCAATCCCATCTCTTCGGCTTTACGCAATGCACAACGCGCCGCATCGACACGTGATGTCATCCCCATACCGACCGCAACCATTGCCGCATCTTTAACATACACAACGCAGTTTGATTTGGTCAAAGATGCCACTTTGTATGCAATCTCAGCATCTTTTAGGGCGGATTCGCTCGCGGTATGTTTGGTCACCAACTTAGCATTTTTCACTTCATCCGCAGTAACACGATCAGCGTCTTGGAAGACAAACCCGCCGTCGATGTGTTTGAAATCGATAACATCGTTGCTCAAAGCGATACGATCACTACCATACTCGAAGAGTTTGAGACGTTTTTTCGGTTCAAATACCGCGCGTGCTTCCTCATCGATAGATCCTGCAATAATTACCTCAAGAAACATTTCGTTCATTTTCTCAGCAAGCTCTTTAGTAACGACACCGTTTACGGCAACCACACCGCCGAATGCCGATACCGGATCGCATTTAAGTGCCTCGTTATACGCATCAAGAAGATTCTCACGAATCGCGAAACCGCACGGATTACCGTGTTTGACGATACAGATAGCGTTCTCGTCCCCGAATGCCGCCGCGATTTTCACCGCACCACTGATATCGGTAAGGTTATTGAAGCTTGCTTCCCCTTTGAGGGTTTTGAAGTTTTTAGAGAAGAACGATTCGAACTCATACAATCCACCCTTTTGGTGAGGATTTTCGCCGTAACGGGTATCCATCACCTTGTTTCCGACGATGAACTGTTTAGCCCCCATACCATTATTAAAACGTTTGTTCATATAGTTAGCAATCATAGAGTCGTATGCCGCTGTATGCTCATACGCTTTGATCATCAGATCGCGGCGGAACTCTACACTGTTTTCGTCATTTTCAATTGCGTTAAGGACTACGGAGTAGTCACTCGGATCGGTAACGATCAATACGTCATTAAAGTTTTTCGCCGCAGAACGGACCATTGCAGGGCCGCCGATGTCGATGTTTTCAATGATCTCTTCAAAATCGTCGGTTTTTTCGATCGTCGCTTTGAACGGATAGAGGTTGACACACACCAAATCGATCTCAACGATCCCATATTCCATTGCCATATTCACATGGGAGTCCAAATCACGACGAAATAAAATACCGCCGTGAATATACGGGTTCAGGGTTTTAACCCGTCCGTCAAACATCTCAGGAAATCCGGTGACATCATCTATCTCGATAGCATCTACACCTGAATCGCGTAACATTTTGTACGTTCCGCCCGTTGAGACGATCTCATAGTCCAAACCGATAAGAGATTTGGCGAATTCAACGATGTTGCTTTTATCGCTGACACTTAGCAGTGCACGCTTCATGCAGATCCTTTGATTGGGTTTTAACCCAGAATTAATGGCGGAATTGTAACAAATGGTGGTTTAGGGGAAGGTAAATTGAGTTAAAATACGTCCATGGAATCCTATAGTCATCCTTTTCCCCCGATCATCAACGCATCTACTCGTATCCTTTTTTTAGGAAGTTTCCCCAGTATCGCCTCATTCGAGCAGGTCTACTTTAAAATAAACTTATCAAGTGTCAAGATCATTTTTCATGTCCGATTAGAAACGAATGAAGCTAAAAAAACCTTTTGTTTGGAAAAAGGGATCGGGTTATGGGACGTCATCAGCTCATGCGAGCGGAGCAATTCGAGCGATACGAATCTCAAAAACTGTCTCCCTAACAATTTTGAAACCCTGTTGAACGATTATCCGAATATCAAGGTATTCGCCTTTACGGGAAAAAAAAGCTATGATCTGTTTTTGAAATATTACAAGAATTTGAGCGTCGAGAAGGTGCTTCTCCCCTCCACTTCACCTGCCCATGCCGCGATGAAACGGGAAGAAAAAACCGCTATTTATAAAGCATTTTTAAATCAGTTTCTAACTGTTTAATACTTGCTCAAAAATATTTTTCGCCGTTTTCCAACGATCGACTTTGGCATGCATCATCACGATGACACAATCATGCCCGTCTTTTTTAGCTCTGGCGATTAAACACGCACCCGCTTTTGCCGTATACCCTGTTTTGATCCCTACCGCATATTCATATCGGTTCAAAAGGCGGTTGTGGGTATAAGCAAAAAACTTTTTATGGGAATTGAGGGAATAATAGGTATATTCGTTCAGTTTACCGATAGCATTAAAGGTCGAATTTTTAATCGCGTATTCGGTTAATGTGAGTAAATCGTTCGTCGTGGAATAGTGCTCTTTGTCATCGTATCCGCAGGGGTTAGTGAAATGGGTATGCTTCAAGCCGATTTGCCGCGCTTTGGCATTCATCATTGCTACAAATTTCTCTTCATCACCCCCGATGGCAATCGCTATTGCCATCGCCGCATCATTATCGGACTGGATCATTGCCGCCTTCACCAAATCGCTCAGGAGTATCACATCTCCCCGCTTATACCCTGCTATTGTCGGCTCGACATGGGTCATTTCACGAGTAATCGTCACATACTGATTCATTTTTCCGCTGTTTATTGCGAGCAACGCCGTCATCACTTTGGTCAAACTTGCCGGTTTTAACTCTTTTAACGGCTCTTTGGAATATAAAATATGTTTGGAGTTTAAATCTTTTACGACCATAGCATCAATGTTCAATTGGTTCAATTCATGTTTATTAATATCGGCAAATAAACTCACACTGAGCGTTAAACACAACCCTGTAAATTTTTTAATCATACAACAACCTTTTATATCTTCTTCACGGAGTCTAGCAAACAATATACCAAACCGAGGTAGAGTATGCTAAAATTCGCAAAAAAAGGGGGGATAATGCGACGTTTTCGACGATTTTTCGCGCTGTTATTTATCCTCTCCCTCTTTGTAGGGGTAGTTCATGAACTAAGCCATGCCCATCATCACGGCGATGTATGTGAAGTGTGTGTTCTTGCACATGCCCCTGCATTATTGAGTGATACTCCCGCGTTAGTATCGCTCGAACAATCGTATGAACCTTTTGCCTCTCCCAAAACAAGCCGACCGATAGCATCAGCCATCACAGATCGAAGCCGCTCTCCCCCGCTTTCCTAATCAATATCTATTACCACTTTAACATTTTTTATTAAACGATTAGGATATTTCTATGAAAAAGACCCTTTCATGCGTTGCATGTATAGCACTCTGCACATTTGCCTCAGCAAACGATATTCAGCTTAATACCATTACAGTTGAAGACTCCGATACTTCAACCTTTCAACAAAAAGGGGCTCTGAAGGATTTGGTCGAAAAGACTGAAGTCATCAACCAAAAAGAGATCAACCAAACTCAGTCGGCTACCCTTGCCGAAGCCATAAGCAAACAAGCCGGGATCAGTGTCTCCACCGGAGATTCATTATGCGGATTCAAACGGGTTCAAATCAACGGGCTTCAAGGGGAACATACAACCGTACTCGTCGACGGTATCCCCTTTAACTCCACCGTATCCAGTTTTTACGGGATGGACGCGATCAGCACTGCGGATATCGAAAGTATCGAGATTGCCCGTGGTGCGGGAGCATCTCTAACCGCTCCCGAAGCCATTGGCGGAACAATCAACATAATCCCGCGTAAACCACATGGTAACGGAGTCGAAATTGATACTTCCATGGGAACACTCGGAACCAAAAATTATTCCCTACTCGGGGAAATGATGACCAGCGATAAAAAGACAGGTATCCTTATATCTACGGCTTACCATGCACAAGGGCAGGTTGATAATGACCATAACGGCATCAGTGAATCGCCCTCCATGGAGAACCAATCTCTCTCTTTGATGCTGACCCATGAGTTTTCGCTGTACGATTCGATGGAGCTAAAAGCATCCCATTTTACCTCCAATGTCTTCGGAGGGCCTATGGTCTCTGAGAGTTCCGCCGTAGCACGTTATAACGGTACGCAGACGAATCCTGTTTTTATAGGGGACAATGTTAAAAATACGTTCATCGGCAATCCTATGTCTGTATTAGAGCGGGTCAATACGACCCGAAATGAGCTCTATTTCAAAGAACACCATATTCTAAACAATAGCATGAACCTCCAAACAACTCTCGCATATTCTGAGCAAAAACAAGACTCTCTGTATGAGGGAGCAGACTATGCCAATGTAGATAAAACCTATTTCACGGATATAAAAATCGATCATGCCCTTAACAACAACCATTTTGTAACCTATGGAACCGATGCCAAAATTGAAAAGGCCCGATCGGAGTCAAAATTTTATTATGTCGATCAAGGAAAAGCCAAAGATGATTTCGATTATTCTGCATTGGGAATTTATGCGCAGGATGCATGGCTGATTGATTCGGCTAACGAGCTCACTCTCGCTTTACGAGGAACTAAAATTACGACCAACTGGCTTGCACAAACAGCAAAAGAAAATGAAATCGATCAAACCTTGCTCGTTCCCCGCTTCCATTTTCGCCACAACCATACCAATGATCTCACTTCACGTCTAAGTGCAGGGCTTGGGTACCGCTCTCCACTAACTTTTTTTGAGTCGGAGCACGGCTTGCTTGACAGCGGATTTGCTATGGGGATTACTGAACTTGAAAAATCAAAAGGGGCAAACTATTCTCTTGCCTACAATGCAAACGGACTAACCATAACACTCTCTACCGCCTACACCAAAGTCAAAAATCTCGCTTATGTTGATACAACAGGCATTCCAACACTCAAAAACTACGAGGGAGAAGTTACTGTTAAAAATGGAGATATCGTTATCGGGTATGCTCTTAATGAGGCGCTAACCCTCTCAGGAGCTTATGAAACGTATCACTACGATGATGCATACAAAGCGCACCTTGCCCTTGCCGCCATTGAACAGCGTACTCGTTTCAGTGTAAATTACGACCTATACGGATGGAATGTATATACGGAAGCAATATGGGTCGGTGCACGTGATTTGGCTCCATTCGGTTACGCGAATCGTTATAATGACCTCGCCCTTACCTCACCCAAAAATACGACTGCGCCAGCGTATACAACCGTTGATCTCAAACTTTCCAAAACCGTTAGTAAGAATTTTACCCTCTATGCCGGAGCAAAAAACCTCTTTAACTACGTTCAGACAAATACCGAATCCCCATTATTCTATACTTCCGACGGTAGTTTTAATGCCTCCTATGTTTGGGGACCCTTACGCGGTCGGACAGTTTATGCAGGACTAAAAATGATATTTTAAAACGTATCTGCGTTATAATAGAGGATGCAAAGCACTGATCCTGCCACCCTTAGCATTGTTAGTGATTCGTCCCATACACTGATACGATGCAGCGGTGCATGGACAATTACCTACCTTAAAGATATTGCAGCTCAACTTGAATCTCTTCAGCCGACATCTCCTTTAACGTGGGATATAAGCGGCGTCAGCAAAGTCGATTCTGCCGGCATTGCCCTCTGGCATCTTCATAAAAGTAGTTTTGAAAAAAAAGGACTTTCGACCGAAGTCATCGGGGGCAGAAATGAACACTTACGCCTCTATCATCTTCTCTATTCCAACAACCATCAAGAGGTATCGCTCCCGAAACGACCCGGATGGCTCCACACTCTAGGACGTGAAACATTTTTAGCGGCACAAGGGATTGGAAATTTTCTCCATTTTCTAGGAGAAGCATTTGTCATTCTCCTCTACACCCTTCGCCACCCTTCAAAAATTCGTACCCGTGCCATTGTTGCCCATATTTTCACTACCGGTATCGAAGCCCTCCCTATCATTGCCATCAGCGCTTTTTTGATCGGTGTCGTTGTCGCCTACCAAAGTATCGTACAGCTTCAAAAATTCGGTGCCGACATATTTATTGTCGATACTATCGGTATCTCTCTTACCCGTGAACTCGCCCCCCTTATAACGGCTATTGTCGTAGCAGGACGAAGCGGATCAGCCTTTACCGCTCAGCTGGGAGCCATGAAAATGACCCAAGAAATTGATGCGATGAAAACCATGGGATTTGATCCGTTTGTTTTTTTGGTATGGCCTCGGATTTTTGCACTGATGATTGCTTTGCCTTTGCTCATCTTTTTTGCCGATCTTATCGGAATTTTCGGGGGGATGGTGATCGCGCAGACACAATCGCATATCTCATTTAGCGAATTCACCCACCGACTGCAAGGGGCATTGCCGATCAAACATTACATTATCGGAATTGTAAAAGGACCGTTTTTCGCCTTTTTGATCGCAACCGTGAGTACCTACCGTGGATTTCAAGTCTCGCTCAATACCGAAAGTATCGGTCGATATACCACCAAAAGCGTTGTTAATGCCATCTTTTTGGTCATAGCGTGTGATGCACTGTTCTCCATTTTACTGACGGAGCTTAGTCTGTGAGCCGCACCATCATCCGTGTGGAAAACGTCGTTACCACCTTTGGAAATACCCTTGTACACGATCACGTCAGCTGTACGGTAAAAGAAAATGAGATCTATGCCCTTTTAGGGGGGAGCGGATCGGGAAAATCAACCTTGATGCGTGAGATGATTATGCTTAACCGTCCGCATAGCGGCACCATTGAAGTGTTAGGACATAACCTTGAGTCTATTACCCCCTCAGCTGCACACGATTTACGGCGGAAATGGGGGGTTCTCTTTCAATCCGGCGCCCTCTACTCTTCCCTAACGGTAGGAGAAAATATCGCACTCCTGTACAAAGAATATGCCGATCTTCCTGCAACGCTTATTCAAGAACTCGTGGCGCTTAAAATCGATCTCGTGGGTCTTCCTCGGCATGCTATAGACCTTTACCCAAGTGAACTAAGCGGCGGAATGACTAAACGTGCCGCACTTGCTCGCGCCCTTGCCCTCGATCCGACACTGTTATTTTTAGATGAACCGACGTCCGGTCTTGATCCTCTCAGCTCACGCCAGTTTGATGCGTTAATTCAGCAGTTACGCGATCTGCTAGGACTAACCGTGGTCATGGTTACCCATGATTTGGATACGATACATCATATTGTTGATCGTTTTGCCCTTCTGGGTGAAAAAAAAGTAGTTGCGGAGGGGACACTCGCCGAAGTTCTTTCGATTGAACATCCCCTTATCGATTATTTTTTCCAAACGGAACGCATCTCATCCTATTCGAAGGAGACACATGGAATCCAAGGTTAATTACCCCCTCGTAGGCCTTTTTGTCCTACTCTTTAGCGCCGCATTGCTTGCTTTTGCCTTTTGGCTGGGAAAATACAACGATGATGAGAGCCAATACCAGCGCTATAAAGTCTATATCACCGAATCGGTTTCAGGGCTCTCACCCGAAGCATCCGTCAAATTTCATGGTGTTGATGTCGGAATGGTGGAATCGATGGAGATCAATCCGCGTAACAGCGAAGAGGTGGAACTCATCCTTAAAATTAAAAAAGAGACCCCTATAAAAGTTGATTCAACCGCAACCTTAAAATTCTTCGGAATTACCGGTTTAGCGTTTATAGAGATTAACGGCGGCACAAAAAATGCGCCTTTGCTTGAAACCTCCGCGGATGTGCCAGGGGTTATACCGACGACCCCCTCCATCATCAAACGAATCGATGAGTCATTGAGTCAAGTAGCTGTAAGTTTGACCGATACTCTTGAGCATATCAATCAGACCTTAAGTACAAAAAACACCCAAAATATTTCTGAAACCTTGGAAAATCTGAAAAATTTTAGTCAAAAAACAGCCGATTACCAACAAGAAATTGATTTTCTCCTTAAAAATACCATTCAAACCGAAAATAATCTAAATCAAACGATGAGCAAAGTGAGTGATTCTGCCGATAGTGTCAATCACTCTGCCGATACGTTCAAAATCGTCATGAGAGACAACATGGCACCGACCCTCAAATCGATGCATGAAACATCAGAAAAAAGCCGTGTGCTCATCCAAAAAATCGAGCAATCCATTGATCGCGGAGATTATGATTTAAATTCAATCACCTCACCCACAACTTCCGAACTGAATGCCCTTTTAGAACAGACTCGGATACTAAGTGCTGAGATGGAGCGTACTCTCCAAAGCCTTAGAAGCAGCCCATCGGATATACTGTTCAAACAATCCAAACCTACCCCCGGACCAGGAGAATAATCATGAATAACACCCTACTTGCAACTATCCTCGCTCTTCTCATTACAGGATGTTCTATTACCGTTCCGGCTATTAATGAATATACGATTATACCGCCATATTATCCATCAGATACACGTGCTGTTCCTACCAATTTGACGCTCAAACTCACATCGACTAAAAGTATCGCATCTCTCTCATCCAAAGAGATTTACTATCTTCGAGAGACAACCCATATCGGTTCTTATCTTTACAGCCGATGGGTAGATACGCCAGCAAGTATGATCGACACGGCATTAACCTCTTCTCTTCAAAACCGTCGTCTTTTTGTAACACTGATTCCAACAACATCAAGTGCCTATGCTGATCTTTCATTGGAATCGGAGCTCCATGCCTTTTATCACCGTTTTCCAAGTGACGTAAAAAGCGAAGGGCTAATCGATATTACCTATCGTCTTATCGATTCCAAAACAAAAAAAACGGTTGCATCAAAACGCTTTATTATTACCTCTCCCTCACCCACTCAAGATGCGGCAGGTGGAGTTAAGGCCCTTAGCAGTGCTACACAGCAACTAAGTGATGAAACGGTACTTTGGTTGGAAAACGTTGCGAGGGAAAATCAATGGATAAAATAGCCATTCTTTGCTCTGGAGGTGATGTTTCAGGGATGAATCCTGCCCTTAAACGATTTGTCGAATATGCCTATGCAAAGAACCTTCAACCCTATTTTGTGTACGATGGATTTGAAGGATTAATCGATGATCGAATCGTTGCAGCATCCTACTCAGACGTTGCCGGAATAATCACCCGAGGGGGGACAAAAATCCGTTCTGCACGTTCATCTCGATTTCAGGAGGAGTCCTATCGAAAGATTGCGGCACAAAATCTTGCCCATCACGGCATCAGCAAGCTAATCGTTTTAGGGGGAGATGGAAGTTTTAGGGGTATGGAGAAATTTTACCGAGAAACAAACATCACTTTCTGCGGTATCCCCTCCACAATTGATAACGATATTCACGGTACCGACTATTGTCTAGGGGTCGATACGGCTCTTAATGTTATTAAAAATGCAATCGATCAACTGCGGGATACCGCATCTTCGTTTCGCCGTGCTTTTGTCGTTGAAACGATGGGACGCAACTGCGGCTATCTTGCTTTAGTCTCAGCCCTAACCTCCGGTTCAGAGCTCTGTCTTATACCCGAAATGCCGATGAGCCTTGATAATTACACCGAATGCTTTCAATCCCAAATTGCAAAAGGACGAGATTATTTTATAGCCATCATTTCCGAAGCACTGCAAAGTTCCGAAGAAACCGCCAAATGGTTTGAAAAAGAGTTAGGATTTGAAGCACGGATTACGATACTCGGACATACACAACGAGGAGGAAATCCAACGGTCTATGATCGCCTGATGGCGTATCAATTTGTTACGCATGCGATTAACGCACTGCTGGAGGGGAAAACTGATTCCGTCATCTGCTATACCAAGAGCCATTTTGAATTCAAAACGATTGACGAGGTTGCCCTCACCCCTCACCGTATAGATGAAGCGCTACTTACCCTTGCTCGTGAGCAATTTGCTCCATTGCGCTGTCAAATGTAGGGTAGCGAAATACAAATCCTGACTCTTGCAATACTCTGGGATAAACCTCTTTGGAGTCAAGCATCACCGATGATCCCTCACCAAAAACAATTTTAACGATCCATGCAGGAAGATCCAGAAAAGTAGGACGATTCAAAATACCCCCCATCGATTTGGTTTGCTCCAAATTACTGATCGGTTCAGGAGAGGTAAAATTCACAACTCCTTCCACCTCTTCATGTTTGATCAAAAATGCACACGCTTGAACCAAATCTTCGAGATGTATCCATGAAATCATCTGAAAGCCATCCCCCATCTTACCGCCTAAGCCGAGTTTAAATGGCGGAATCATTTTCTCCATTGCACCTCCACCTTGAGCATATACAACACCAAAGCGCATTATGCATACACGGGTTTGTTTCGATTGAGCTCTCAACGCCGAACGCTCCCAATCCAGAACCAATGATGCTAAAAAATCTCCCGCATAATCGTGCGAACGTTCATCATGCTGATGATAACTGTCGTACACTCCGATGGCAGAAGCATTAAGTAAGGTATGGGGAGGAGTTGAACACTGTTTAAGTGCAGCGACAAGCTTATCGGTAGTTTCGAGACGGCTTTTTCGTAAAACATCTTTGTAGCTTGAGGTCCATCGTCCTAAAATACTCGCGCCCGCAAGGTTAATCACAACATCCGAATTTTCTAAAATAGCAACGATATCGTGTATCGAAGTAGATGAGCGGATACTTAATCCAATAACCTCATTTCCTTCTCCTTGGAAATGGTGCTTTAGCGCACTTCCTACAAAACCACTCATACCACAAATAACTATTTTCATCGAATCCCCTTGAAAAAAATAGATTGTAGCTTATCTGTTTCGTATTAGCTTTGAAATATTGAAGCGAACTGTTTATTAAAGGAAGGGTTAAAGAGGAGAAAGGATCACCCTGCAAGAGGGTGAAAAAGAGGTATTAGCCGCAAGAAGGGACGTTGCCTGAATCTGAACCGTACTCTTTCGCGAAATCACCGACTTCTTGAAGTTTATCTTTCATCTCAGGGTTAGTCAAAACCGGGATTGCTGCAGGATATTTTGCACTGTATTCTTTAATAAATCCAGCAGCACCGTTAGCGAAAAGATCTTCCCATTCTGCAACCGTATGCTCAGCAGCAAATTTAGTCCCGTTCATGTTAAATTTCGCTTTTAGCGTTTTAAGATACACTTTCTGACCTGATTTTGCGTCAGCAAAAGCGGCTGTACCCATTAAACTTGCAGCAACAACTGCCGCAAGAAAAAGTGACGTTGATTTTGTCATGTAATTCTCCTTCAATTTTAGCGTTAAGACACCTTCACCATTTTCGAGAAAACAGTGAAGGTGTCTTGATACCCTTAAATCATATCTCACAAACAATAAACGAACGTTTAACAACAAATAGTTTTTTTGATATTTCAGGTTATTTTATCAAAAATGTATCAATTATTCCAATTCATCCTCTGTCACTTCTTCCTTAAGTATACCGCCGGTCACTTCGCGACGGATTTTATCCTGACGAATTTTTCGATACGCTTTGTATTGCGATTTTCTAAGCTCTTCACCCTCTAATCCTACTTCGGCACCTATCTCATCAGCACTTAATCCCGCTTCATTCATCATGATCATACGGAACTCTTTTTTTGTCAAATGACGTTTAAGCGATGCATACAATTCGCGTTCATCCTCATTGATCTCGACAGCACTGCATTCATAAATACGTGCCAAAACTTCTCGGATAGTTTTAGTAGGGTTGTAACGCAACCATAAAGAGTTTTCTAACATTATGGGAATACCTTTGTAATAATTTGAGTGAGGTCTTTCGTATCAACGATAATATTGGCCTCTTTTTTGAGAATTTCTTTAGCACAAAATGCTATTCGTGTCCCTGCATGAGCAAACATCGATCGATCGTTTGCTCCGTCTCCAACCACCATCGTCTCCTCTTCGGTGATACCAAACAGCCCTTGCAAACGTTGCAACATATCCCCTTTGGAATAATCAAACATCATATCTCCGCCGACAAGCCCCGTGAGCTTTCCGTCTTTCGAATGCAATACGTTCGAAAAATCGGCATCATATCCGAGGATACTTTTCGCATACGAGGTCGCCGTTCTAAAGCCGCCGCTGAAACAAACCACCTTGATCCCCCGCTCTTTCAACGCCGCTATCGTCTCGACAGCACCGTTCATGTATGGGAGGTTTTGACAAATCTCATCGACAAGACCAAATTCCAACCCTTTTAAAAGAGTAACACGTTGCTGTAAACTCTCAAAAAAATCGAGTTCTCCGTTCATCGCCCGCTCGGTGATCGCGCTCACCTGTTTACCGATTCCGAGTGCTTCGGCGAAAAAATCGATGGTTTCACCATCCATCAATGTCGAATCAAAATCAAATACCGCTAATTTTATCAAAATAGATTTCCCACATTTTGTTATAATGACGCAATTATATCCAAGGGTAGCTTTTGTTCGAATCATTTATACATAAACTCCGTCACGAGAAATATATCACCCTTGAAACGACGCCGTCGCGTTCCGCACAGTTTGCCCCGACGATCGAAAAAATCGCCGCTTTAGGTCTTGATAAACTTGTTGACGGATTCAGCACTACCGATAATCCTCTGGCAAAACTCAAATACAATGCCCTCTTCGCGGCAATGAAGCTCCAAGACCGCTTCGGAAAACCGACACTGGCTACCATGAGTATGCGCGACCGTAACCGTATCGCTTTGCAAAGTGATCTTCTAGGAGCCAACGAAGCCAATGTCCGTGCCATCCTTGCCCTGACGGGGGACAGTGCCCACTACTCCGATCAGCCTCATGCAAAAGGGGTATTCGAGGGGAACAGCAAACTGCTCCTCGACATAATCACCACCCTCAACAACGGAACTGATTTAGCCGAACAAAAACTCCTTGCCCCCGTCCAAGAGATTTACCCGTTTGCTGTTATTGATGCCTATGCCAAAAGTGCCGCAACGTTGCAAAAGAAAATGACCAAAAAAGTGGCTCACGGAGCGATTGCTATCATCTCTCAGCCCGTCTACGATCTCGAAAATGCTCGTAAACTGCTCGATATGATGGTGGAAGCCAACCGTGAGAACAATGCTGCGTGCGTCCTCGTTTTGGGCTATTTCCCGATCACGAAACTCCGCACTGCCCGATTTTTGGATGAAAATGTTCCGGGGATATATGTACCGACAGCATGGGTTGAAGCGCTCGAAGCGGCTTCACTCATCAGCCCAGAGGAAGAGTACCGTGTTGGATTTGAACTGAGTAAAAAACTTTTCGAAGAGCTCAAAGCACTCCATCCGAAAATTCATATCATGACCGCCAATCAGTTTGAGTTAGCCAAGGCAATTTTGAGCTAATCAACATTTATCTCTAATCATGAAAACTGCCCCGCTCGCAACACGAGATTTGGATAAATATTAGGCTTGTCTGCTATTATTGTTACATCTTTATTTTGTTGAATATCGGAAAGGAGTTGATTAGTAATTTTAGAATATACTAAAGTATTGTTATTGCTTCTTTCATACAATTTTTCTAAACTTATATCCAGCAATGAATAATATGTATTGATTAATTCATTTATTGAAAGAGATTTAATTCCTCGTATTCCTTCATGAATGCCATTTTTATTAGTTATTACGGTGGATTGAAATTCAATTGTCAAATCAAGTTTTAATTGATCCACACTATCTCTAAAGAAGGACGCTTTTTTATTACTTTCAATATACTTATCAAAGTAAATATTAGAATGCTGTTTTAGCATTATCAAAAACAATAAATAGCCCAAGTGTATAGATTCAGAACTTATCCATGTCAACACAATAGCAGATAGAACTGTTGCAACTTGTTCCTGATCTCTTAGACTTAGCTTGAACAATCTGGCATAAAGAGTAAAAAGCTCAACATTGAGGTCTTTATCTTTGTAAATCTCTTGTTCTAAAGGAGAAAATAGTTTTTCATCTTTAGTAATACCATGAAGTTCAAAAAGGTACTTTGCAAAGGCATAATTATCAGGTTTTATCAAATTGTATTCTTGGTCAAAAAAACGTTTTAAATAGCGTTCGGATGCAAAATTTTGTCCATAAACTGCATTGATAGAGTGTGACAGTTGCTTTGAATCCGTTGCAATGACAAACACTATTCCTGGAATATCAAAAATATGTTTGATATTTTCGAGTAACTCAATCGCATAATTAGGACGACATCGATCTAACTCATCAATAAAAACAAACATAGGTAAATTTTTTGATGGAATCTCTTTATCGATAAACTTTAATACTTTCCCCATATTTTCTTTAAATGTACTAATACTTTGTCGAACTGTTTCATGATCTGCCAATGCAGTTTCCGCTAATTTTGACAGTACCGATTCGACTTCATTTTTCAGCGAATTATCTTCTGTCTCATTCTCATTTTTTAAATTTTTGGTACTGCTATCAAATTCTTCCATAAGCTGATCATATGTCAATCCTGTAAACTTTTTAACAAGCATGGGAATTAAAAGTTTTTTTGATGTATTCCACGCTTTATCGAATAGTTGTTTCCCCTTAGTGCTTTCACTTAGAAAAGGTTTTAAAGAAGTATTCATTTCCGAGATAAAAGCTAACAGTGGCTGATCTGAATAATCGTTTTGCCACGCATCAAAATAAATGACAGGATGTTTTTGTAATGCAAGTTCTTCGGATAGGTTTTTTAAGAAGTAGGTTTTACCAAATCCCCATTCAGCATTAATATTTAATACAAATGGCTTATTTGGAGTGTTTGTATAACGTTTTAAGAGATATTCGGAAAGAAACTTGCCTTCACTCTGTCGATTTAATAAATCATCTTGCCAAATAGCTTTATTTTCTTCCATTGGTATCTCGTTCATCTGTATTTTAGTATACATAGTTTACAGCAAATTAGTCCATTATTGCATAGGTAATTTTCCGTTCGTGGTGAGCTTGTCGAACCCTAGACTCACCTTTAGACAAGCTCAGGGGGAACGGGATTATTTTAATATTTATTGCATTTTACATACAATTGATATACAATTATAAAATAATACCTTTAGTAAGGAGGGGATCAAATGGTTTTTGATTGGAACGATGAGAAAAACACCCTCCTCAAAGAGACCCGAAATATATGTTTCGAGGATGTCGTTACCAGTATCCAAGAAGACAAGCTTCTCGACATCGTCAAAAACCCAAGTGCTAACCATCAGAGCCAATACTGTTTGATTGTTGCGATTATGAATTACGCCTACATCGTTCCGTTTGTCAAAGAGGGGGATACTTTTTTTCTAAAAACAATTTATCCCAGCCGAAAAGAAACCAAAAAATACTTCAAGGAGTAACCAATGCGTACCAAACCAATCTATACCGATGAAGAATTAGCTATCGTAAACGCGGTGGAAAATGGTGAGTATATTTCACTCCCAAAAGATGAGCTTGAAACCCTCAAAAAATCGCTAAAAATCGCGGCTTCCGAAACAATCAAGCAACGTTCTAAACGCAAAGCAATCAGCATCCGTCTCCTCGAAGATGACATTACAAAATTAAAAGCGATGGCACTCAATGAGGGGATCCCTTACCAAACCTATATCACTCACGTAATCCATAAAATCACTACGGGACAAGTACGGGTATCGTAAGTAATTTTGACCTAATTTCAGCCTCTTTTGGCTATAATCGATCACTATATAATTGCAGGAATGACCCTTTATGATCGATGTAAAACTTCTCCAGAAAAATTTTGACGAAACCGCAACAGCGTTGATGCGTAAAAAAGTGGATGCTTCCGTAATCAACGAACTTAAAATTGCTAACGAAACCCTCAAAACCGCAAAACTCGCCTACGAAACATTACAAGCGAAACAAAACGAACTTAGCCGCCTTTTCGGTCAATACAAAAAAGAGGGGAAAAGTACCGATGAGCTGAAAATCGAAGTCGATACCAATAAAACGACACTGAACGATCTCCTCGATACACAACGTGCCGCCGAAGAAGCCCTCGATGCAATCATTATGCGTGTCCCTAACATCCCTGATACCGATGTCCCCGACGGTGAGGATGAAAACGATAATATCGAAATCTGTAAAATCCTGACCCCTCCGACATTCACGTTTCCCCCAAAAGAGCATTGGGAACTCGCCGAGCAAAACGGCTGGATCGATTTCGAGCGGGGAGTCAAACTCGCCAAAAGCCGTTTCAGCGTTGTCAGCGGGATGGGTGCACGACTGGAGCGCGCCCTCATCAATTTTATGCTCGACTTCAACCGTGAGCGCGGGTTTGAAGAGTTCAGCGTTCCGATGCTCGTCAATCGCCGTGCATTAGAGGGGACGGGGCAACTTCCGAAATTTGAAGAAGATCTGTTCAAAGTCGAAGAAGAAGAGCTCTATCTCATCCCGACGGCAGAAGTACCTCTCACCAACCTCTACCAAGACGAGATCCTAAACGGTACCGATCTACCAATTAAAATGACGGGATACACCTCATGTTTCCGTAAAGAAGCAGGTTCGGGCGGACGTGACGTACGCGGTATGATCCGTCAGCACCAGTTCCACAAAGTCGAACTCGTCTCTATCACCCGTGCCGATCAAAGCGATGCGGTCTTTGATGAGATGGTCGCATGTGCGTCTGATCTCCTGAGCGCTCTCAGTCTCCCTCACCGTCTCGTCACCCTTTGTACGGGAGATTTGGGATTCGGTGCAGCGCGTACGGTAGACCTCGAAGTGTGGCTGCCGGGGCAAAACACCTACCGTGAAATCAGCTCCGTCTCCAATACACGGGACTTCCAAGCCCGCCGTGCAAAGATCCGCTATAAAGAAGAGGGGAAAAATATCCTCGCCCATACCCTCAACGGTTCAAGTTTAGCGGTCGGACGGACGATGGTAGCTATTATGGAAAATTTCCAGCAAGAAGACGGATCGATTCAACTTCCCGATGTGTTGCAAAAATACCTCTAAACCCTAAAGAGAGCTTATGGCGGATCAAGAAGAGATAATTATCATTGAAGAGGCCGACGCCGCCGGTGTCGCTAAATCCTCTTCTGAAATAGTTGAACCGGCTTCATCGGGTTCGAGTATTTTAAAAAATAAAAAAATCCTTATCATCGGCGGAGCGCTTCTCTTGCTCATCGGTGCCGGTACCGTGACATTTGCCCTCCTTTCAGGCCATGCTAAAGATAAAAATGCGGCTGCGGAAGAAAAACCCGTTGCCCTAAAAACGCATGAAGACTCTGAAGCGATCATTGAACCGAGCGAACTCGAAAAAATGATCCAAAACGCCAATTATCTTTACGCTAACGGCAATCAAGCCGAAGCACTCAAACTGTTTGAAAAAATAGCCCTCTATTCCGAAGCAATCTCACAATACAATCTAGGGGTAGTGCAACTCAAAGAGGGTGAGTATAAAGGAGCCTTGGCGAATTTTAAACGTTCTATCGACAGCAGTGAAAATCAATGTGTCAGTGCGATCAATGCCGCTGTTTGCAGCCTGCATATGGGGGATGAAAAAAACTTTAATTTGTACATCGATAAAGCAGCCTCTTTTTTGCCTCAAGAATCCGCTTCGCCACTTTATTCCTACTATTATGCCCTCATCAATTATTATCAAGGACATTATCTCGAAGCCCTTAGCGCACTCAAACATCCTAAAGGGGATGAGTACAAAAATACAAGAAATAATCTAAAAGCCAAAATAGATGCTCTTTTCGGCAATTACGAAGATGCTATTACAACACTAGAAGACCCCGTCCAGGAAAAAGATTCCTTTACTCTTGGGCTCCTCTATGCAAATATTGGAAATATCCCTTTAGCCAAAAAATACCTCAATGATGCCACTATTCATAACCCTAAACCGATTCAAGAAAATTTAGCCTTGGCTTTTTTAAACCTCAAATCGGGGTTTCAAGCAGATGCAGCAAAAGCAATTAAAGAGGTAACGGAGAAGTATCCGGATCACGTTTATACCCCTTATCCTCTTCGCGTATTTTTAAAACCTACCCTTTTTGAACCGGACAGTGTGCAGCAATTTTACCGAAATCAAAAAGCGGAACATCATTCGAATACGTACCAAACCATACTCTATTTTGCACCGTATAAAATTTTTAATGCCGATCAAACAGTCAACTATATCCGCAAAGGAAATGCCAATATCTATATCGATGACATCAGCGGTGCAAAAGAGTATCTCCAAAAAAGTACCCGTGCATCCAGTGTTGATTACGGTATTGCTCTTGCTATTCAAAAAGCGCTCAATTTCCGTCTTAGGGATGCCAACCAAGATCTGAATGCTCTACTCAAAACCAATCCCGATCACTCAGTACTCCACTACAACGTTGCTCTGACTTATGCGCAGCTAGGTGATTTTTCAAATGCTTATACTCACTTCTTGCGCGCATATCATCTTGATGCGGACAATTATCTTGCAGGTATATTTGCAATAATGTGCAGTGAAATTATCTCTAAACCCAATCCCAAGCTTACTTCGATCCTTACAGACAATCTCACCAAAGAAGCCGACACCGAAGAGTTCAGACTCTACCGAAGTCTTCTCAATATAACCCAAAATAATTATCCAAGTGCAGGTAAATGGCTGGAGAATAATTACAAAACACGACCGCTCTATGTCGCTCTTAATGTTTTAATTGCCTCCGAATTAGGATTCGAGGATCAAGCACTCAAAGCGTCCGAAAAGCTTGTCACCCTTCAACCCCAAGACATACTTCCCCATTTAATGTACATCGATACCCATTTCAAAGATCAGAAACCAAAAGTCTTTGCCTCTTCCGCCATCAATTATCTTAAGAAACATACTTTTCGATACGATGATCTCTATTTCGGCCCACAAATTACGCGAGATAAAGCTATCTTGATGGGAATGATGACCGGGCAGCTCACTCCAATGATAGAGCGACTCCAAACCAAACTGGAGACTACTACGGATAATACGGCTGATATAACGGCAGCACTTGCTCAGGCACAATTTTATAATCAAAACTTTGAAGAGGCCTATACCCTCTACAATCAACTCATTGATGTCTACAAGCTAAGAGATGAGAAAACGCTCTTCTTAGGTGCAGCATCCTCTATCGGAGCTCATCACTACGAAAATGCGATTGCTCTGCTGGAACTTTCAAAAATCAAAAATCAAAATTACAATGAAAGTCGTTATGCTCTCGGACTTTTATATTTACAAGCTCAAAACAATCCCGGTGCCGTTGTGCAATTCAGTACAATGGGAAATACCGGATTTGACTCCCACTATTTTGATTTCGAGATTGATACCGATAAGTTGGCCAGTGAGCCTAAGAAATATCACCCTCTATAACCCATCAGCCGACGCAAAAGGTAATATCCGGCACGAAGCACCCCGTAAAATAGATATCCCACTCCCAATAATGCCATTCCTTCAATCGGGTAAATGAAAATACCCAAAGCACTTACAATAACAAGCACAAGAAAACGCATAAAATGGAAGGTATTAAAATTGATTTTTTTAAAACTGGGATAGCGTATATTACTCACCATCAATAAAGCTAAAATAACAGCAAAAGGGAGCATCAATACTTTGTATTGACTCATACTTGGATATTGTTCCGAAACCAATATGGCCAGAGAAATCATAATAGCAGCGGTGGGGATCGGAAGTCCTATAAAAACATTAGGTTCAATATGAGAAGTAGTAACATTAAAACGGGCAAGTCGCACGGCGCCGAATATAATAAAAAGGGCACTCACAACTATACCGATTCGTCCATACCCCTCACCTATATACAGATAGAGTAAAAATGCGGGAGCCACTCCAAAAGCGACTATATCGGCCAAGGAATCGAACTCTACCCCGAAATGACTAGCAGTATTCGTCATTCTCGCTACGCGACCGTCTAATCCGTCAAAAATAAGCGCCAAGAAGATAAACCATGCTGCTGTAATGAACTCATGATGATACCCAAGGGATATTGCATAAAATCCGGTAAAAATGGAAGCTGCGGTAAAAAAATTAGGGAAAAGGTACGCGATAGGAGGGGGAGGATCTTTGCGCATAACACTCCTTTAGGATTGTAAATCGATTAGATTAAGCCGCCAAATAACCTATTAAGCTCTCACCGGCACGCACAGTTACACCAACATTGACAGAAACCGTTGATCCCTCAGGAAGATACAGGGCACTGCGTCCTTTTGCCATAAAACCGTATCGTGTTCCCTCTTTGAGTTTTTGATTTCGTTCCAGTTCAATCCCTATAGGAAAACAGCTCTGTTCGCTCAAATGTTCCACAAAAAGTTCGTCGCCTCTGGAGGTACGAAAAGAGATTACTGCTTTTTCGTTAAGCGTGTTAGCCAAGGGATTATAAAGAGGCAAGGATACACCGTGACGAATTTTAAATCCTTCGATCATAGCATCGAAAGGAGCACGTAACATCGATACGTCCCAAAGGGAATTAAGAACGGTCACTTTTATCATTTTTTTCTCATCAATCAATGCATCTTCAATGGATAGAACAACCCCATCCACACAGCTGATAATAGAGCCTTGTTCATTTTCTACTGTATTACGCTCAGGATTCCGAAAAACAGCTAAAATAACCAGTAACAATGCGCCGCTGATAAACTGAAAAAGGTGTAACCCTGTCATTGTAAAAAACAAAAATACTGCGGTTATTACCGTTGCCAATAACCAACCACGCTTAGATAAGATGAAGGTATCGTTTTGAACTGCCATGACGTACTCCTTAGGGACTTTTCCGTTATTCCGAAATCACTCGCGTGGGTGTTGGTGAGCCATGCTCTTTACGTGGTTCAAGTTTTGTTTCAATGCCATTCTCATTCTCGTACGCTCCAATAATTTCACGCACTTGATCACCTGTAATATTCTCTTTCGCATAAAGAAGTTCTACAATTTTTTCTATTGCACCGCGATACTCTTCTAACCGAGTTTTAACTTCCTTATACCGTTCGCTAAGAGAGTTTTTGATAAATTGATCCATCTCTTCAGCCATACGTTCACTGTACTCTTTCGGAGGGGTCATACCGCCTCCGAGGAAGCTGCTGCGTTGTCGTTCTAAGACCATCAATCCAGCCACATCGCTCATACCGTACATTTGGACCATAGCTTTTAAAATATCCGTTGTCCGTTCCAAATCGTTCGCCGCACCGGTAGAAATTTCACCGATAAAAACCTCTTCCGCCGCGCGCCCGCCGAGCAATACATCAATTTCAGCGATCAATTCGTGACGCTGCATGAGATATTTATTCTCTTCAGGAGTATTAAGGGTATAACCCAATGCCGCCAAACCACGGGGAACAATCGAGACTTTAGAAACTTTTTTAGCTCCTTTTGTCGTCTCGGCAAGAAGAGCATGCCCGCTCTCATGATACGCGACAATTCGTTTCTCTTTTTCATCAATACGGCGGCTCTTTTTTGAAAGTCCCGCTATCGCACGTTCTACTGCTTCACGTAAATCAGCTTGACGAACAGTTTTCTGACTTTTTCGTCCGGCTAATAATGCCGCTTCATTGATGATATTCGCTAAATCAGCCCCGGCAAGCCCTGCCGTGAGACGAGCGATCTCTTCGATATCGGTGTCGGCATCTTTTTTGACCCCTTTGATATGGACATGTAAAATATCGATTCGTCCCTGAAAATCAGGTTTATCGACCAATACTTGACGATCAAATCGACCCGGACGCAGCAATGCCGGATCCAAAATCTCAGGTCGGTTGGTAGCTGCAAGAATGATAATCGGTGTATCTGTACCAAATCCATCCATTTCAGCAAGAAGCTGATTGAGGGTTTGCTCACGCTCATCATTTCCCCCCATAACACCGCCGGCAGCACGACTCTTACCGATAGCATCGATCTCATCAATAAAAATGATCGAAGGAGCATCTTTTTTCGCCTGTTCAAACAAATCACGTACCCGTGCGGCACCCACACCGACAAACATTTCGATAAAACTTGATCCCGATACCGAGAAAAAAGGTACCTCTGCTTCTCCGGCTACCGCTTTTGCCAAAAGGGTTTTACCGGTTCCCGGGCTACCGACAAGCAATACCCCTTTAGGAATTTTTGCCCCTAATTCAACATAACGGTCAGGGAATTTTAGAAAATCAACAATCTCCAAAACCTCTTCTTTGGCTTCTTGAACACCGGCAACATCATCAAATTTCGTTTTAGGTTTTTCAGAGTTAACCAATTTTTTAGAGTTACCCATCCCTAAAATTCCGCTTCCCATACTTTTTTGCATTCGTCCGGCGAAAAACATCCATATGGCAATGATAATTAAAAAGGGAAAGAGCCATCCGAACATTTCCGTGAACCAATTACTTTCACTAAAGCCGATATAATTGATCCCTTGCTTATCCAATAAGGGAATCAGCGTCGTATCCGGTCCGACGATACGGGTAGTATACGCTACTTTACCGTTGCCATCATTTCCGATAGCCCGGATATAGGTTTGGCCAATAGAGACTTTTTCAACTTGTTTGCGTTCGATCAGTCTCTTTAGATCGGCATAACTTATCTCTTGTACCCGAGTAGCATTTTGTCCGCTGATTTTACTGCTTAGATCCCCTTCATCGCCTAAAAATGCTTTAAAGAGGACAATTACAACAATCGAAAACAATGCAAAAGTGATAAGAGGGTTTTTATTAAAAAAATTTCCGTTTTTATCCGGCGTGTTCGGCTCGGGTTGACTCATATTATTCATTTCCTTTTTGGGTTAATACCAAGCTGACCCACTCGTTTTCGACAATCCGTTCAGTCAGTTCATAATTTTTGTAGGCTCGAAGAACTTTTTCTTCATATTTATCCATAATACCGGAAAGGACCAAAATACCGTTTTCACGTAACCGCTTTTTCAAATCGCTTGCAATAAAGACTAAAACATCAGCAACAATATTAGCCACGATAACATCGTATTTTTTATCGGTTTCGTTGATCGGTCCTTCCCATAAACGTCGGTAAGAAAGACCATTTTGTTCCGCATTCACACGGGAATTTTCGACGGAGAGGGGATCGGTATCGCATGCATCAACAACAGCACCTTTTTTAATTGCTGCCATTGCTAAAATGCCGCTTCCGCACCCGACATCCATTACTTCATCGCCCTCTTTAACATACGTGGCTATTGCCCGTAAACAAGAAGCGGTTGTGGGGTGATGGCCTGTTCCAAATGCAAGTGCGGGATCGATTGCGATATTAAGCATCCCCTCTTTGGGTGCTTCCCATGTGGGGTGAATGTAAAAGGGTGCTATTTCGATCGGCGTAATACCTTGCTGATATTGTGCAATCCAATCGTCATTCTTCTCTTTGGTTAAAATGAGCTCAACATCGACCACTTGACCAAGTGCCCGCTGCAATGCTTCTGCAAACTGCTCAATTCCCCAACTGATGGTTTCTAGATCTTCTTCACTGCGGATAATAAATCCCTCCTCGGTCTCTTCGAATCCGACGGGGATAGCATCAACTAAAAAATCGCTAAATAATTCAGCATGCGATGATGGTTTAACCACCAGCATGTAATAGTAATCTTGCATCAGCCCTCAGTGCCTAAAACAGCTGCAAGTTTTTCTTTAAGGACTTGAGGAGTAAACGGTTTTACAATGTAGTTATTGACGCCGGCTTTGAGCGCAGTAATAACCTCTGATTTTCCCCCCTCCGTCGTAACCATAATAATCGGAAGATCTGTAAAACGGGCATCAGCACGCACTTTTTTCACTAATTCCAGACCGTTCATCTCGGGCATATTCCAGTCCGTAATAAGCATACCAATATCAGGATTTTCATCTAAAACCGTCCATCCTTGGACTCCGTCTTCACCTTCTAGAACCTCTTCATAACCGAGTCTTGAAAGTGTGTTTTTGATAATACGGCGCATAGTCGAGCTATCATCTACAACCAATAATTTCAAAGTGCGTCCTTTTTTAGTTTATCGCAGAATAAGTACCTAATAATAGCCTAACCATCTTTGTGTGAAGTTTAAAAAAACTTATTGAGGTCAATTGTCCCCTCATAAAAGGCTTTTCCTACAATAACTCCAGCAACTTCGCCACTTTGAAGCAGCGCTTCGATGTCACTCTCATCTCTCACACCGCCGCTTGCAATAGTGGGAATACCGCAAGCTCTAGCTATCTCAAGGGTAAAATCGACATTTACGCCGCTAAGCGTACCGTCACGTCCAACATCGGTACAAATAATTGCTTCAACCCCCGCATTAGCAAATGCTCGTGCCAAATCGGTAGCCTTCATCGTACTCACTTCACCCCATCCTTCAACAGCTACGTATCCGTCAATCGCATCGATACCAACGACAATCGGATATTTAGCGGCCATGGTTTTTACAAATTCGGGATCACGAAGGGCGATTGAACCTAAAATGATCCGATCGATTCCTAACTCCAAATAGCGTTGGATCGTCGCCTCATCGCGGATACCGCCACCCAGTTCAAGTTTTACATTACAGTTTTCTCTGATTGCACGGATTTGTTCAAGATTCTTCGGTTCTCCGGCAAATGCACCGTTAAGATCGACTAAATGGACCCATTTCGCCCCCATCTCTTCGAATGTTTTTACCAATTCCCATGGGGTATCGGAGTAGATTTTTGCACTCTCCATAAGACCTTTGGTGAGACGGACGGCTTTACCGTCTTTAAGATCGATCGCGGGAAAAATAGTCATAGAAAGATTTCCTTTTATAAATTAATGAAGTTTTTTAAAATCGAGAGGCCGTTTTCATGGCTTTTCTCCGGATGCGGTTGTATCCCCATCACATTGTTATGCGCTACGGCACTCGTAAAACGGTATCCGTACACCGATTCACCTATACTATCACTCTCGTGAGTACACACAGCATGATACGAGTGGACAAAATAGAGATAATGAGCCGCGTCAAGTCCTGCGAACAACGGGTGTTCACGTGTAAACATCCGGTTCCATCCCATATGAGGAACTTTGAGAGGAGTGTGAAAACGGCTCGTATCGAATGCGACAACCCGTCCTTCGATCAATCCCAACCCTTGTGAGATACCGAACTCTTCGCTCGACTCAAACAACAATTGCATCCCCAGACAGATCCCCAGCAGATATTTTCCGCTTTGTGCGTATTGGCGTACCGCTTGATCCATTCCACGACTCTGTAAATGTTCCATTGCATCGGCAAAAGCGCCAACACCGGGTAAAATAAGCTTATCATAGGTATGCAATTTATCGGGATCGGATTCAACGACAACTTTCTCTCCCAAAACATCAAAAGCATTTTTAACACTGGCTAAATTGCCCATATTATAATCAACAATTGCTATCAACGGCGCTCTCCCAAATTGGTAAAACGGATATAAATTGCAAGCCCGACTAAGAGCATTGAAACCCCTCCGATAATGTAAATCGCATTCACGAGCATATCCGGCTCGGTCATCGCAAATTTAAAGACCAGCATCAACGCCTCTATCGAAAGGGCAATAATAATGGAGCCCAAAAAGCGAACCATCGTTTTGTGAATACTCGAATCGGGATCGTGTTTGGGACGTCCCAAAACTTCCTCTTCAAAGAGCGTTTTAACTAAATCCAGTATCGCGAGCGATAGCGTCAGCAAAATGGTTGCTTCAAACACATCTTTGATCTCTATCTTATCATACTGTCCTAATCCGTACGCCAAAAAGCCTTCGATCCCTTTCACAAAAAGGAGTAAAGAGACCAATGCCAGTACTACGGTAAATGCCCCATACGCTACTCTGAAAAAGCGCCCTGCAAACGATTCGAGGGCCATTGGGTGGGCAATTTTCAAAACCTCGGCCAAGGGCATATCGATACAAGCCACATAAACGATCTCACCGTTCTCATCAAAGATAGGTTCGGATGCCGTAACGGTGAGTTCATCATTCAGCAGTGAGGGATACGGGTCAGTAATCGTGCATCGGCGCTCATGCATGGCACGGTAATAATAAGCGCGAGTTGAGCGGCTCGCCCCGATATCTTCCTCACTTTTCCCGTTTTTAAGATACGTTGGGGAGACCTGATTCCCGGCTGCATCAAGCAGATAAGCCGCTTCAAGACCTTGAAGATCACCCCGTATTTTCAATAAACGAGCCGTTAGGGAGTCAAGCGAAACAGATGGAAGGTGATTCGGAAGATTTTTATGAAACAGATAACAAAAATAGGCACGCGCTTTCGGACGGATTTCGGCAAACTGCTGAATATCTTGAACAACCATGTTTTGTAGCCCCTTATCCCTTATTTTTGATGGTGATTGTAGCTTAGTTGCGCTATAGTTATGCTTATGAATTCCGCTAAAATCCGTATCGCTATTGTTCGTCTCAGCGCATTGGGCGACATCATCAACACCGCCGTAGTCTTGCAAATTATCCGTAAATATTACCCCGATGCCGTTATCGATTGGTACGTTGAAGAGGCATTTGCACCGATCATAAACAATCATCCTCTACTTAACGAAGTGATCGCTGTTCCGATGAAACGGATCAAAAAAACCAAAAGTGTTACACTGCTCCGTGAAACCATTCGTAATCTCCGATCACGTCACCCTTACCATCAGATTATCGATGCGCAGGGGTTACTAAAATCGGCAATCGTTGCATCAATGCTTCCGGGGAAAGTACATGGATTTGATCGTGCAAGTGCTCGGGAAGGTCTTGCTGCATGGTTTTACGATACCACGTCCCATATCCCTTATGAAACCAGTGTAATCCGCCGTAATGTTATGATAATCACCGAAGCATTAGACATCCCTTTCTCTGATACCCTGATAGAGCAAAAAACTCCCGTATTTTCAAGAGGATCAGACCCATATGAAAATAAGATTTCCCTCGTTATCGGAGCATCATGGCCAAGCAAATGCTATCCCAAAGAGCACTTTGCGACACTGTGTGATTTACTCCCTTACCCTTGCTATCTCATTTGGGGAAGTGAGCGGGAATACGATGATGCCCAATGGATTGCACAACACTCGTCTAATGCCCATCTTGCTCCGAAAATGTCCCTAAGCACCCTTGTATCCTTTATCGATCATTGCGCTCTTATTATCGGTAATGATACGGGACCGACCCATATAGCATGGGCAATGAACCGCCCCTCCATCACCCTATTCGGTCCTACCACGGAGCGGATGATCTATCCGACACCGATCAACATCGGGATCAAATCCCCCTCAGAGGTCGATATTTTTCATATCAACCGCAACGATTTTTCCATAAATCAAATCGATCCGCACCTCATCGCGGCCAAAGCCAAGGAACTTTTATAATGCTGTACCGCCTTTTTTTACTCTTTGATTCATTCGTGATGCTGTTGCCGCGAAGCTGGCGTAAAACCATTTTCACTGCACTCTCATCCCTCGCCCATATTCTCGCATTTTCACGGAATCGGATTATCCAATCCAATGTAAAATTTGCTTTTGGAGAAGAACTAAATCCCGCTCAGAAAAAAGAGATCGAACACTATTGTTACCGCAATTTAGCCCTAAATTTTTTGCAAGTAATGGAAAATAGACGCAACAGTGCTGAAGCGTTAAAAACACAAGTGATCTTTGAAAACCGTGAAGCAGTCGATGCCTTGTTAAGGGAAAATCGCGGGATTATTTTTGTCTCAGCCCATTTTGGAAACTGGGAACTTGGCGGTGCGGCGCTCTCATCGCTTATTACCCCCGTCTCCTCTATTTATAAAGAATTCAGTACCTCTGCATTTGATCCCTATTTGCTTGAAGCACGTACCAACCACCAAATGAAACTTGCGGAAAAAAACGGTGCACTTAAACACATTGCCAAAGCGCTTAAAGGGGGACGATCCATCTTATTAATGATCGATCAGGCAAGTAATGAGCGTACGGGGGTGAGCGTAAACTTTTTTGGCCATAAAACCTACCAAACCTCAACGCCCGCTCAATTGGCTCACAAATTTAATGCTCCCATCGTCGGGGTTTATATTGTCTCTAACGATGAACAGCACTACACCATCACGTTTGAAAAACCCATTGAGGTGAGCGGTAATGATGAAGCATCGATAAAAGAAGCAACGCAGATACAGGCGGATCAAGTAGAAAAGGTGATTCGCACCAATCCCAAACTTTGGTTTTGGTGCCATAAACGGTGGAAAGGGGAATATAAAGATATTTACGCCGGATAAGCGGCTTTTAACGCTGCATACAGCTCGCTTGGAGACATTTGCGGATTGTTTTCCCATGCAAGCTTCATCACGGCATTGTCTTCCACTCCGTTCCACATCTTGATGTAGTGTCCCTCTTTGTAGCCGTGATCCTGACGAAATTGATTGAGAATATTCTTGCCGACATATAAACGATACAACTGTGTCGCATTCAATGCTCCCATATATGCCAGCTCAAAGAACTCTTCGATCATCGCACCGATCATCTCCGGAGATATCGGAATAAGTGAGAGGCGCATGACGTTTTCAATTTTGATCATCAGCAAATCATCATTGCCGAAGGGAAGCGGCGTATCGCTGTTTATTTTCTGATATTCCGGTGTTTTAGAGATGCGCTCCGCCAATTCGCCGATGCTCTCAGCACCATTCTTGTGGGTAAATTCCAAAACCAAACTCATCACAAAATGCCATACATCGACAATCTCGATTTGCAAATTCGCGTAATCGGTCTCCTGAGCGATGCTTTTCCAATGTTTCCATCCGAATGAATCGATCATTTCGGCAGATTCCATCGTGATACAACGGCGCCAGTTGATTGTTTTACCGTGTTGGGTAACTCCGTTCTCCCACCCTTTTCCGTTAGTGGAATCATTAAGCTGTTGTTGAAGTTCTAACATACAGAGCAATTTATTCATATCTATCCTTTTTAATATGTGAAATTATACGGTAAATTAAAAAAATCGTTACGCCGCACGTTGCTGATAAAGATATTTTTGAAAATCGATAAACAGTGAGCTGATTGTTGCGACTTCACCCAACACCTCTTGCGCATCTTGCAGGGATTGATATTTGTTCGTGAGGAGGATCGGTAGTTTCTCCTGATCGAGTTCATCTACCCCTGTCTCAATGTATTTGCTGAGGACAAA
Source organism: Sulfuricurvum sp. (assembly GCF_041651515.1). Lineage (GTDB taxonomy): Bacteria > Campylobacterota > Campylobacteria > Campylobacterales > Sulfurimonadaceae > Sulfuricurvum. The sequence continues at coordinate 37,882 of NZ_JBAZJF010000005.1, read as the reverse complement.
TTCGATGAACTCTTTTTGTTTATCGCTTAGGAGTGCGAAAATAGTCGCTTGGGCAGCGGCTACACGTGCTTCGCGTGACATCGGGACGGTATCGCTGTTAAAGACATATTCCAACACATCGAACAGATCGCTTTTCTCCGCATCGATGAGTTTTTGGAGTGTTCCTAGCTCTTCTCGCCCGAAACCTGCGGCATCGAGTTTTTCGAGCAAAATTCTCCGCGTCAGCGGATTGCTCCACAGCGTTCGCAACTCCTCTTCGGTAGTGAAAAATTCAGGGAGTGCGCCGAAGAGATTTTCTAAAAACTCCTCGACCGAAATCGGCTTGCCGTCGGCACTCCAAAAAGAGGTGGACATCATGTGCTGAATCTCCCGCTCTTTACCGTCGCGCAGTTTGATTTTGATTTTTGTACGTCTCTCACCTGCTTCGCCCTCATCGCCATCATCCGTAGGCTCTTGGGGTTCACTCGGCTCTTTAGGAGGTTTAGGGGCTGCGGGAGTTTCCGGTTCCAACGGTTCACCGTCCCATTCGGGGTCGGCGAAATGGTGATACGCATCAACGAAATCATAGATGGTAAAAAACTCTTTCCCCTCGAACAGCCGCGTACCCCGCCCGACAATCTGTTTGAACTCGATCATCGAATTGACAGGGCGCATTAAAACGATATTGCGGATATTGCGTGCATCGACCCCCGTGGAGAGCTTTTGGGAGGTGGTCAAGATGGTGGGGATCATTTTCTCATTGTCTTGAAACTCTCGTAAAAACTGTTCACCGATGACTCCGTCATTGGCGGTGACACGGACGCAGTAGTTTGGCTCTTTGCTCTTTTTCATCTGATTGACCAAATCGCGAACCGCCGCCGCATGATCTTGGGTGGCACAAAAGATAATCGCTTTTTCGTTTTGGTTCGCTTCATCCATGTATATCTTAATTCGCTTGGCTTCCCGCGCGGTTATCTCGATGATTTTATTGAAATCGGATTCGGTGTAGAGTTTCCCCTCTTCGATCTCCCCTTCGATGATTGTGTCGTCGCTCGTGTAGATATAGTCATCGAGGGTCGTTTTGATCCGTTTGACTTTAAAAGGGGTGAGGAAACCGTCGTTGATCCCCTCTTTGAGTGAGTAGATATAGACGGGTTCGCCGAAATAGCGGTACGTATCGACGTTGTCTTTGCGTTTTGGGGTGGCGGTGAGTCCCAGCTGAACCGCAGGAGAGAAATACTCCAAAATCCCTCTCCAGTTCCCCTCATCGTTCGCACCGCCTCGATGACACTCATCGATAATGATAAAGTCAAAATAGTCTTTCGGATACTCCCCGAAATAAGGAGCCGCCTTCCCCTCGCTATCGGTTCCGCTCATAAAGGTCTGAAAGATCGTGAAAAAAATACTACCGTTCGTCGGTGCGCGTCCGTTGCGGCGTATTTCATCCGGTTTGATCCGCACGAGGGCATCGTCGGGAAATGCCGAAAAAGCATTAAATGCCTGATCTGCCAAGATATTGCGGTCAGCTAAGAACAAGATGCGCGGTCGTCGGCTCCCATCACGTCTGAGATTCCAACGGGTTTGAAAGAGTTTCCACGCGATCTGAAACGCGATAAAGGTTTTCCCCGTCCCCGTAGCGAGGGTGAGCAATACGCGGGGTGCATTCGTCGCTACCGCTTCGAGGGTTTTATTGACGGCGATCTCCTGATAGTAGCGCGCCCCCTTCGTCCCACCGACGTTTTCAAACGGTACAGAACTGAACTTCTCCCGCCAGTCGTTTTGCTCCGCGTAAGTTTTATTCCAAAGCTCCTCAGGGGTCGGATAACGCTCGATTAATCCCTCTGCACCGCTCTTCATACAGATACTATAAATCTCTTTGCCGTTGCTGGCGTAGGTGGTTTCGAGTTTCAGCTTGTCGGCGTACTGCTTGGCTTGCGCTACCCCCTCGCCTACGCTTAATCCGCTTCGTTTGGCTTCGATGACGGCGAGTTTGATCCCTTTGTACGAAAGGACATAATCGGCGCGGAGCAGTTTGCTACGAGTGCCCCCCGTTTGAATTTTACCGGCGGTGATCGGATGGTTTCTAAAAACTCTGGAGCCTTCAACTACCCCCCATCCCGACGCGAGAAGCATGGGATCGATCAGTTCGGCTCTCGTTTCGTCTTCGTTCATGCTTGCACCTTACTTTGAACTTGTGCAATTTTTGCACTAGTTGGGGCTTCATTCATCATCTTCATCCAGTTTCGATAAGTTTAATTGTGCTTTATTATCTATTTTTGGCAAATAATTCTTTTTTGTGCTAACAGGTCTGCCTAATTCTTTTTCTGTTTGTAACCTTGCATCTCCAGCTACTTTTCCGCCTCTACGGGCTATATTTTTGCTTTTATCGAAGGTATCAGGTTTTTCCTCTTTTGAGATTTCAGTGGTAACTCTCTCACCCAACATCGTAAAAATAAGTTCCAAATCATCCATATGGTCACGAAGATTTTCATTTGATTTTTGTGGTAAATTTTTATGATTTTTGTATTCGCTTGGAGTCATTCCAAAAGTGGCTTTCGAGATTTCAGCCGTTAAAATTGCAAAATCGCGATGTTCGGATATACCTCTCTCTTTCCACTCATCGGTGAGATTTTGACGAATAGCTATCCCACGAAGCCGTTTATCAATCCAATCTTTTGGATACCCTTTTTGCTCATACAGAGTTTTCATCCGTTCTTGCGCGAGTTCTGGGTCTTCTATCTCTTGGATTCGCTCATACCCCACTTGCGCTAACCACTGTTTAAAAGGTTCGGCTTTGGGTGATGGGATAGACTGTATTATTCTTAAAATATCTTGCGTATTGGCACAGTCAGTTATTCTCATTTTCCCATCGGGAGCTTTCATTTTCAACTGTCGACAAACTGTCGACAGTTCGATTCCATCCTCAGTATTGACACGAATTTTCATTTTATACCAATAATCACGAGGATTAGTACTATCAGTTAAGACACCGCAAACATCTATGACAGAGTAGTACCACTCATTGTTTTCCCATGTTCTTCTTATCTCTTTACTTTGAAAAATTACTAATCTATCATTTTGCTCAGTTGTCATCACAGCTCCCCGTTAAACGCTTTTTGCAAGATGCTTTTTTTCAATTCCTCTAAGTTATCTATTTTCTGCTGATAAATCGCTTCGAGGCGTTTGGTTTCGGCGGAGAGAGCATCGAGTTTTTGGACGATAGTTTGTTGTTCAGATAAAGATATTTTTGGAATACTAAAATTTCGTAATGCTGTTAATGATACAGTTTTTTGGGCTGTTCCAGTAGCTGTTTCGTTAGCTTGTTTGAATGCTTGTGGAGACAATACCCAATAAAACAGCCATTTACTACTGGTATTCTCTTTTGGTCTAATTAAACCAATGTGTCGTTGAAAGCAAAATTCCACATTATCCTCCACTAGAACAGGGATACCATAAGAGCCTGTAACTGTATATAAAATATCCCCTTTTTTAGGCTTTCGATTAATTTTTAATTTTTGATAATAATCTATAGAAACAGTAAAAGTATCTGAAAAATCAATTTGATAGTTCTTTTTATTAATATTTGAAATTGTAATGAATGGGATTCCAGTTTCTGTTTTTGGTGGAGGCATATGGTCTCCATCAGTAATATCAGTTGTTAATTCTGATAATTTTACATTTTTCCACCCCTCTCCTCTATTTTCAAACACACTTTGTAAATAAGAGTCGAAAAGCTCTTTTGCATTTTTGAGATTCTGCACCGCATTGGCTTTTGCACGCTCTATTGCGGCAAAGGCTTCATCTAAAATGGCGACGATTTTTTGTTGTTCGGAGAGTGGTGGAAATGGAATTTGAATTTTTTGAAGCTCTGATTTGACTAAACTTGGTATAGTTGTACCTCTATTCATCTTTCCAAAATCAATATTTAGACACAAATAATAAAGAAATTTTTTCTCAAGTTCATTTTTAGGATAAAAACCAAATGCGGTATCCACATTCCAAAATCTTTCATTGATAAATATTGGTTTGTTAATATTTCCTTTTCTACCAATGATCGTCGTTCCTGCTTCGCAAATATAATCAGTTGCAAAACCCATTATATTCCCTGCACTTCCCATTATCGGGTATTGTCCAGTTTCTGATAAAACTTGTTGTTGATTTTTACCATTCCTGATTTCAACTACATCACCCAACTTTTTTACTTCCCACCCCTGCTTCATAACAGTTCCAAAACCCTGCCTAAAATCTCCGCACTCTCGTCATCCAAAACTTTCATCTCTTCGAGTATCTCTTGCGGTTTTCGCAGTGCCGCTTCGACTTTTTTATTCGGATTTTTGGCACTCAGATCAAACGTACTCTGGTCTATATCTTTAGCCTCGATACTCCACGAATTCTCAGACTCACCGAACGTTTTTTGAAGCTCCACAAACTCCGCCAAATCTTTCTCATTGAGCGCGTTCGTTTTCCCCAGATTACGAGCCAAATTCAGCTGATAAAACCACACTTTACGGGTCGGTGCCCCCTTCTCGAAAAACAAGACGACGGTTTTAACCCCCGCCCCCGTAAACGTCCCACCCGGCAAGTCGAGGACGGTGTGGAGATTACACTCTTCGAGGAGTTTTTTACGCAGTGCGACAGAGGCGTTGTCGGTGTTGCTCAAAAAGGTGTTTTTGATAACGACCCCCGCTTTACCCCCTGCTTTTAAAATCTTGATGAAATGCTGTAAAAACAGCGATGCCGTCTCCCCCGTTTTGATCGGAAAGTTTTGCTGTACTTCGGCGCGCTCTTTTCCTCCAAACGGTGGGTTAGCGAGTACGACGTCATAACGGTCTTTATCTTGGATGTCGTCGAGGTTGATCGCCAACGTGTTGGCGTGGACGATGTTCGGAGCTTCGATACCGTGGAGGATCATGTTCATCGTTCCGATGATGTAAGCGAGGGATTTTTTCTCTTTGCCGTAAAAGGTCGTTTTTTGGAGGGTGAGCGTATCGCTCGTGGTGAGTTTTTTGCTGTGTTTGAGATACTCGAACGCTTCGACCAAGAATCCCGCACTTCCTACGGCACCGTCATAGATTTTTTGTCCGATTTCAGGGGCGACGACGCGGACGATGGTTTTGATGAGGGGGCGGGGGGTGTAGTATTCGCCGCCGTTGCGTCCGGCGTTCCCCATGTTTTTGATCTTGTCCTCATAGAGGTGGCTCATTTCGTGTTTTTCGGCATGGGTGCGGAAACGTAGCTCGTCGATGCGGTTAATTACTTCACGGAGGTTATAGCCACTTTGTACGCGGTTTTTGAGTTCGCTAAATATCTCACCGATCTTGTACTCGATGGTATCGGCACTCTCGGCATCGACTTTGAACTTTTTGAGATAGGGGAAGAGTTTATGATCGACAAACTCTTTGAGATCATCGCCACCCAATGCGGTATGATGGTCGAGTTTGCCCTCTGCATCTTTGGGTGCTGCCCATGTGTTCCATTGATATTCAGGAGCAATAATCGGAGTGTAGCTTTTGCCGATCAACGCGGCGGCGGTAGCCTTGTCTTTTTCCAAATCATCGAGGTATTTGAGAAACAACACCCATGAAGTTTGCTCGACATAATCGAGTTCGCTCCCGCATCCGGCGTCTTTGTGGAGAATATCGTCTATATTTTTAAAAGTTTGTTCAAACATGAGTAAGCGGATCCCTATGGAAATTGCGCGTATTATACGGTAATATTCCACGTATGGAAAAGATCAATTGTCATAAATGTATTTACTATTTTGTCACATGGGAAGCACATCAACCGCACGGATGCAAAGCATACGGCTTTAAAGCAAAAATGATCCCCTCAATGGTCGTTCAAAATTCGAGCGGAAAACCGTGCAGTTTATTTCAACTCAAAACTCCCGTTTCCAAGTAACCTTTTTCCCAAACCCCAAGGTGTTATCGGTCATTTTGACCTCATCAAGCCGAATCGCCCATAGGGTAGGATTCATTACCCGCGCATAAGGGAAGGCTTCAAAATAGAGTTTTTTTAAACCCTCTGGACATCTCTCCACCACCCCTGTAAACTGTATCCCCTGAATCTTCCCTACCGTTTTGGTCTCTAACGCTACCGTTCCGGCAATATGAAGATTTTGCGCCACATTGTTCATATGTTCCGTTGTCTCATCCGAAGCAACGATAAAAGATACGGTTTGTGAATCATACGCATAAAACATCGAACAGCACCACAACCGTTCTCCTTGCGTTGCCAAGGATAACAGATGATGTTTGCCCATAAAGGACTCAATTTTTTTAAGCATCTCTCAGAGCCTTTGACAACCCAGTGAGCGCGTTTTCCAATACTGCTGTAGAGACCGCAAAATTGAGCCGCATAAAACCGGATCCCTCACGACCGAAACTCAGCCCCGGGCTTAAACCCAAACCCGCTTTATGGACAAAAAAATCGCGTAATTCACTATTCCCCATTCCTAATGCCCGACAATCAAGCCACGCCAAATAGGTCGCTTCGGGTTTATGAAATACAATGGTAGAATGATCGGTTAAAACGCGTTCTATCATCTTTCTGTTGCGGGTTAAATGTGCCATTACCTCTTGATGCCACTCTCCGGCCTCACGATAGGCCGATTCAAAAGCGACATGCGATAAGACAGCACCCTCCCCCCAATGGAGACGGTGCACCTCTTCGTCATACGCTGCTCGTAATTCTTCCGACGCAATACAAACGGTAGAGATTGAGAAGCCCGCCATATTAAACGTTTTCCCCGGCCCCATCAACGTCACGGTGTTTTCCAGCAATTCCAGTGATAAGGAGGCTATCGGGATATGGCGATACGGTGCATAGACGATATCTGAGTGTATTTCATCGCTGATGATACGGATATTATGCTCCAAACACACTTCCCCTAGCGCCTCTAACTCGTTATGACTCCAGACCCGACCAACCGGATTATGGGGTGAACACAATAACAAAAGCTTGGTTTTAGGGGTAATTTGAGACCTGAGCATATCAATATCAAAACGGTATTTTCCCTCCCTATCTTGTTTCAAAGGATGAAGTATCAACTGTCGTCCGTTATTTCGCACCTGTGAATAAAACGGGGGATATACGGGGTCCATCACAATCACCTCATCGCCCGCTTCGCTGAATGCACGAATTGCACATCCGATCGAAGCGACTACCGAGGGGGAGTAACTAAGCCATTCGCGTTTTATGCTAAACCCGTGGTGATCGTTAACCCATTGCATCTGTGCTTCAAATGCGCTATCCCGCATGATCTCATATCCCAATACAGGATGAAGCAGCCTCTCTTGGACGGCATGAATCACACACTCAGGCGTCGCAATATCCATATCGGCAACCCACATCGGCTCTACGGTTTCGCTCCCAAATAGCTTTTTGCGAAGGGTGTATTTTTCGGCATTCGAACCGCTTCGGTCGATATATCTAAACCGATCCATACCGTTTTTTCCAATCCTCATACATATTCTCAATACGGGTATACTTTTTTGCCTCGTTCTCTCCATCGCCCACCACATACCTAAAACCGGCATGTTGAATAAAATGGCGGCGAAAAGCATAACGCGAAGTGAAGAGAATTTCATTCCCCGTGGAGATCCATGATCCCCCTTTCATGAGATTGTGCTTCCCGTCAAACGTAGGCTCTGAAAAATCGTCATACCACGGATGGGTCTTAAATCCCTCATACGCATCCATTTGTGTTTGCGTCCATTGCCATACATTCCCCACGACATCGTATAATTTTCCGTGTGCAAACGTATCCACCGGAACCGATGAGGCGAAATGGGCAAGATTGATATTTGAGCGCTGATCATCAAAAATATCCTCTTTCATCCCCCCCTCTTGCGCCATAACCATCCATTCCCCTTCGCTGGGGAGTCGATACGTTTCACCCTCTTGCGCACTTTTCCATCGGCAAAACGCTTCCGCTTCAAGGGCATTTACCTCTACCGGCCAATTATATGGCATCGGCATCTCTTGTGCTAGGGCGCGATAGGTATAGCTTCCATCCTTGTTGGGGATCCAAAAAGGGGGAGACGTAACTTGGCGTATTTGAAGATATCTCAACCCCTCCTCATCCCACCAACACGGTGTTGTGTAACCATTGGCCAAAACAAACTCCAAATATTCGCCGTTACTCACCAAATATTTGGATGTTTTGAAATCCTCAACACTGTAGCACGTATTACCATACTCATTATCCCAGCCGTATAAGCCGTTATCTTCTCCCCCTTTGCCCAGACAAACCTCTCTCCCCTCAAACTCGACCATGCTGTTTTCTAACCTCTCCCCTTGTATTGGACAAATAGGGAAATCTTCATGGGGATGGACAAATTCAAGAGGCATCTGACGATGCAGGACACTGGAGGTTTCGATATGGATCCGCTCATGCTCGATCCCCATCCATATCGCCCAAAACGGGTCCTCTTTCGTAATCGGAAGCTTCATCGGTAAGGTTGTAATAAGCTGATCCACCAAGCTGCGGACCTGCTGACGATATACTCGCACCGCATCAATACTCGGCCATTTGAGTGAATCGCTGCTCGCATCCCAGGTCATCTCATCAACACCGACAGCAAAAAGCTCTTCAAAATGGGGATTGATCCGTTCGGTAAGTGCCCCTGAAGCAATAAGTTTATTGATGTAAAAAATGGCGGTATGACCAAAATAAAAAATCATCGGGTGGCGTGTCGGTTCGGATTGGCGATAAAACACCTCATCGAAGGCTAAAAGATCAAAAAGAGATTCAAACAGAGCAAAACTTTGGTGAAAATAGTCTCGAAGTTCCTCGCGTTTGGATTGGGTGTCATTCCCCCCTAAACCGAGTGATTTCATCTGTCTGTGCAACACGTAGGATCCTTATCACATTTTGAGTATTGTATCAAATTTGCCTAAAGGGAAATATACGATTGAAATATAAGAATGCTTATCACCTATGAAATTTCTTTACATACTCTTAGCTAATCATTAGAATAAATTATCAATCTTTATCAAGAAATTATCAAAAAGTGATATAATCCCCGCCCTTGACTTCAAATTTTATCAAAGGATTTTTTATGCTCGAACGAACCTTGCAAAAACTGAGCATTCGCAAACAGATGAATTATCTGGTTGCCGCAGCTACCCTCTCCGTTATCGGTGCTTCCGTTTTTGTCTTTTTTGCTTTTCAAAGTGTCGAAACCGAATACGAAAATTTACAGAAATACTCCACCAGCGGAGCATTACAAGCACTTGAAATTGAAAAAGATCTAAACTACATAAGCCGTACCAGCCGTGATATCATGCTTGGAGGTGATTATGATAAAAATATTGTTAAACTGAATGATCATGTTGTTAAAATAAAAAAGACATTTACCGAACTGGAACAAAATCCGGATCCGCTCTCCCGACCTCTGATTAAGGATGCCAAAGAGAGTACTATCGCCTTTTTGGATAATACGATGATCATGATGCGTGCTCTGGACAAAAGAACCATCGCATCCCAAAGTGGAGTTATATACGCCCAATACAAGCAAAAGCTCACCCCTTATGCCGATGCATCACGCGAAGAATTTGAAAAAGTGGTCAAACAAAAGAGAGAAGCCCTTACCACCGCTTCACAGAACCTTCACAGCGAAATTACGTTTTACAAATTGTTTGTATTGATTATGGGGATCAGTGTTGCTGTTGTCATTTTCATCTTCGCAACTATGGTCCAACGCTCCATTACCGGGGCAGTCGAAAACTTCACGTCCATTATAAAAACAATTGCTATGGGAATTTTTTCCAATACCCAAGTCGATACCAATCCCTCAACAGAACTGGGGATAATGGGGAAAGCCTTACAACAGCTTATAACCCAAATCGAAGAGTTCATTCACCGCATTAATATCTCCATTACCGATGCAACCCAAGGGGAGTTCTCTCATAAAATTTCCGATAACGGGATGGAAGGGGAATTCATCGACGCAATCGGCCATGTACGAGACAGCATCGCCATCATGGAACAAGAAGAAGCTAAAAAACAACGCGATGCCCTCAACTCAGAACTCAGCAAACTAAGCGTCCAAGTCACCGAAAGCCTAAGTGTCATCCAAGACGATCTTATCCACAACATTGATGGGTTAAAAGAGGTTACTTCCGCAACCAGAGATGCAGCTACCTTGGCGGATGATAGCCGTCAAACGATCACCTCCATCATCGATGAGCTTAATCACTTAACGGAAAAAGTGAGCAGCAACCATGATTCTATCAATCATATTGCTTCCCGTACCAATGAGATATCTTCTGTAATACAGCTCATTACCGATATCGCCGATCAAACGAACTTGCTTGCGTTAAATGCGGCAATCGAAGCAGCACGCGCAGGCGAGCACGGACGAGGATTTGCCGTCGTCGCCGATGAAGTTCGAAAACTCGCAGAGCGAACCCATAAAGCGACCGGAGACATCTCCGTTTCAATCAACTCCTTGCAACAAGACATGAGTGAGATTCAAACCAGTGCCGAAGAGATGAATGCCGTCGTCGACCGTTCCAGCGAAATGATTCATAACTTTGAGGGAACATTAATACAACTCAAGGAAAGTTCATCCGGAATCGTCACCTCGTCGTATAAAATGGAAAATAATGTTTTTATTGTGTTAGCAAAAATAGATCATATCCTCTATAAATCACGTGCCTATACCAGTGTCATGCTATGTGAGTCCCATCTCAATGCAGAAAATTCCCACCAATGCCGTATGGGCAAATGGTATGATAATGAAGGCAAAACACGATTTGGACAAACCCTCAACTACCCTCGCATAAGTAATCCGCATGCATTGGTGCACCAAAAAGCGAACAGCAATTTAGAACTCATCCGCACCAAAAAAGAGAACTGCCTCCAACATGCCGCCGAGATTATCACCAATTTTGAAGAGATGGAAAAGGCCTCTCAAGAATTATTCACTCTCATGGATTCGATGCTGGCTGAATTTTAATCTTATCTCCAGAAGAGCCTGTCTCGAACAGGCTATTTCCCTCTCTCACACTGCAAAAATAGCATTCAGCCCCATACAGTTGGGTTTCGCTAAAATTCCTTACCCGTATACGGTAAAGCAGTAAAATTCAAACATACTATTGTATTAAAACGAGCGAGAAAAACAATGAATCAATCTACGCACTTTTTGCACCATCATGAATCACTCATTTTGACAACCCAACAACATCTTACCGGTCTTTTGCGTGAGGCATTTCATCACAGCGATAAAGAGAATGCAATCGTGGTGTATGATACACGTTGTCTCATTGCTACCATTTTGATGGAGGGGTACAAACGCGCCTTGCCTCATGCACGAATGATCGATTTTGATGCATACCCGCCTGCAGAGGTCCGAGCTCTATTAGAGGCTCTGCACCCTTCAGATTTAGTCGTATTAATCCAATCGACCAATTTTCGCCTCGATGCGTTTCGCTTGCGTGTCGAATTGTTTAAACTCAAATTAAAAGTGATCGAGCACCCCCATTTGAGTCGGATGTCGGATGATGAAGCACCCTACTTTATCGATTCTCTGGAGTACGACAAGGAGTATTATCGCCATGTAGGTCGTACCCTCCAATCTAAAATAGATTGTGCGCCTATGGGGGTCCTCGACAGCGGCGGAGAACGGTTAGTGTACGGTTCGGCTTTCGAACCTGCCAAAGTCAACATCGGAGATTACACCGGATTAGCTAATTGGGGCGGTCAGTTTCCCCTTGGAGAAGTTTTTACCGAAGCGCAAGATTTGAGAGCGGTACACGGACGGGTCAAAATTTATTGTTTTGGTGACGTGACGTACAAAATCAACACCCCCGAAACCCCTATCACCCTCATTATCGAGGAGGGGCAAGTGATCGCGTGTGAAAACTCGACACCGGCATTTGACCTCATCCTCTCCAATATACGCAGAGATGAGGGGGGAGTTGTTTGGATACGGGAACTCGGATTCGGACTCAACAGAGCCTTCAGTAAAACACGCACAGTAGCCGATACTGGAACGTATGAGCGAATGTGCGGTGTTCACATATCGTTAGGTGCCAAACACGGCACCTATGGCAAACCCGGCTTTAAACGCCGAGACGGCTTATATCATGTTGATGTTTTTGCCGATACGCATACGTTTTCCCTTGGAGAGGAAGTGGTTTACAAAGAAGGAGCCTGGATAGTATAACAACCGACTATATCTTTAAAATAGGCACCTCTTCAAGGATGCTCTATAAAAAAACAAAATAATACTTCACACTAACTTCACACTCATATTGATATTATTTCAGGTACGTACAATAGGTGTATTTTGATTACATGTATTAAATTTATTTGAATAGAGTCAAGTGAAATCGAATCAAAAAGAAAAAGTTTTTTTTAACATTGAAACTAAGCAATTTGTCATTGAATATACATTATTTAAATTGAATGATTTAAAATGCTGCCATGTTGAGTTTGGGCAACGAGTGGGCCCCTTTGTCGCACAATTCACGATGAACAATATGTCAAAACATCATGCGCTACTAGTGCTTAGGCAAGTTGTGCGTGAAACGGTGCAGAGATATAGCCATTATGATATGGCCGTATTTACCTCCTTAGACGGTAATATTAAGCGTATGGCTATTTATGAACGTATTGCAAAAGATATGTCGAAACGTCAACATTGCCAATTAAATTATGCGCAAAAAGGGTCTCACGGTAAAATATTTATTTTACATCGAGGATGCTACAGCAAAACCATTAATCGTGATTTATTGAGTTATTTATCTAAAAATGGACTTTTTGCTATTGGTGGTAGAATATTGAGCGTCTATTATGGTGTTACCAATTTATTTCGCAGAATAATAAAATTTAGTTTTTAACACGATGTTGGTTCCCTTTAAACTACTATTGATACTGTTTTTTTTCACTATTGCTCTATATGCTGAAGCAACAGGCTACATTGAGCTAGGGGGAATAGCTATGTCGCAAAAAAGCAACACAGAACCTATGCTGTTTCATGCGGACAAAACATTAATCTCTCTTGATGGTGGATCTATGACCCAAAAAGAGGTTGATCCTTATGTAAGTTTTCAATATATCACTGTACTCCCTGATATGACTTTAACCACAACCCTCAATGAAGAAGATAAATTATCTTTAAGAGCCGAGGGGGATACTTTAGGTACAGAAGTATTTATTAGACCTTCTTATGAATTTAAAAATCCATACCAACTGTACACCAAAAGAGCGACAACCCTTGTCATTGAAACAGGTATCGGTGGAATTTACAAAGTCCCGTTAGAAAAAGAATCTTCTTTGGAATTTGCCTATATTGTTTCACAGAAAAAGGTATCTGATGATGAACTGGGGCGACAAACACCGTCTCTTGAACGGGACGGTTATATGCACAGAGCCGAATGTTCTTGGACAAATAACCTGTTTAAAGTTACAACAGGAGCATTCACAACACAAAATATGGGTAGTGCAGAAAATCATAAAGGGGCGGATATTAAGCTCACAAGCGTTTATACCGTTGATAAGATGCAAATTTACGGAACAGCTACCTATGCACACATACAATACAATGATATAAATCCATTTTTTGAAACGACTCGTAACCAAAATACTCTAAAAGCATCTTTGTCCCTTGAATACGATTATTCTGCAATCGGATATTATACGATTATTGGAGTGACTGCTAATCGTCAATTTAGCAATATACCCTTTTTTAACGAATCAATAAATGCTCTATTTATAGGTATGGGTAGAAATTTGTGATAACAAAAGGATTAATATAATGCAGGCATGGTTATTGTTAGCACTGGCAATTGCATTAGAAGTCGCCGGAACGACATCTATGAAGCTTTCAGACGGTATGCATAAAATTTTCCCGACCATTATGATTTTTGTCTTTTACGGTTTAACTTTTGCCATTATGCCCTTTGTCATCAAAAAAATAGAGATGGGGACAGTCTACGCGATATGGGCGGGCGCAGGAACCGTTCTCGTGACTTTTATTGGAATATGGTATTTTAAAGAATCGTCATCAACAATTAAACTGATGAGTATTGGGTTGATATGTATTGGAGTGATTGGATTAAATCTTGTGGAAACATCGACACGTTAATTATAAAGTAGGATAGGAAATATGAAAAAAATTATATTAGTTGCATTACTTGCGACTGAACTCTTAAGAGCAGAGAACGGCTTTTATCTAGGTATAGATGGTGGAATAACGGGCGCGGTATTTGAAACAGAAATTCCTTCATTAAGCTATACTGAATCGGAAAAGAGTCATGGCAGTTCTGAAACGTTCAAAATGGGTTACTATTTAAATCAAAATAATCGCATTAACGGTTTCTATCACAAGATCAATGGTACCGATGCAAAAGTATACGGGATAGGATATGACTATTTGTTTGGAGACAGTGCATGGAAACCTCTTTTAGGCATATTAGCAGGGTATTCACGCTTTAAAGATGACGGTGATGATTCTACACCAACAACCAATCTACACGGGAATGTTTTTGGGCTACAAGCCGGAGTAAATTATTCTGTAAATAACCAAATTTCAATAGAAGCCGGCGCGCGATATATAAAATCATATGCCAACCAAACCATTAATGATTCTGGTAATGATGTCAATTTTAAGATTGACCCTATTCATAATTTATTTATTGGTGCAAACTATAAGTTTTAGCTGTGATATCATCAAGTATATCCCCTTTCTGACTGCTTGATCACCAATTACGACTATAAAATTCACACTATCTTCACAATGGCATCGGTATACTCCACATTTAGTTATATTAGAAGGGAATCTATTATGCTCAAAACAGCAAAAATATTACTCGTTTTGCCAATAGCAAGAAGCGTTTCTTTTACAATAACATAATGATAGATATTCAACAACAAATTAAAGAAGCGATCGAAACAGAAGACATAGCTCAGTTAACCACATTGCTTTGGGCGAATGTCCCCTCTGAAAATAATGAGCAATACATTTATCATAAACAGCAAACCTTCAATTCCTTCGTTAGAATTGCTCATTTGTTATGGCTCAGGGATAAGCAAAAGATATCGCTTCTTGTCAAACAAATCATCATAATTTTACATAAAATTGGATTCGTATCGAAACGAAGAGGGGATATGAGCGCCCAAGATTCAAAAAAGCTGCTCGACATACTAGGTCAAATCGAAGCTAAAGATTGTAAACAATTTCAATTGGACGAGATACTGCAAAAGCAGCTGAACCTCTTCCTTGAATTGCTCAATGAAGCAATGTTAGAGACTACCGATCTCTCGATGATTAAAAATACGACGATGATGATCCGGAGAAAAGATGATGTTCCTACCCTAAAGCTGAAAAAAAATTAGTATGTCACACGGTATAATACATTTGGATGAGAGTGAAGTATCTGCCTAAGGGTAAATATTCTTATAAAGAAGAAAAAATGACTGAATCTATAACACTTGCATTTGATCTTATTCAAGAACACTGGATAATTGTGCTCACATTGCTTATAGGTGGAATATTTTGGCTATCCTACCCTCCTAGACCTTAATATTTTAATATCTCGGACTCAGATTATTGATAATACCGTTATCGTTAGTGGTTAATATTTTGTGAAGCGATGGAACATTGAAGAAATCCAATATTTAGGGGATTCCCACTGGTCGGAGCGACCTGACTCGAACAGGCGACCTCTTCCACCCCAAGGAAGTGCGCTAGCCAAACTGCGCTACGCCCCGACATAAAAAAGTGGAATGGAAGAATAATCGAAACTTAATTAATCCGACATAAAACTCTTTTTGTTTATACTTTGTATATGAACACACTCTCTGCATCTTTTTCAAGTTCTACTCTTTTAGCCTGTTTTACAACGCGGCATGGCGGAATATCAGGGCCACCGTATAGGGCTAATAATCTCGCCTTCCATGTCGGAGACGATCCTAGTCATGTTATAGCCAATCATGATTCGCTGGCTAAAGCACTTGGATATGAACGTACCCGACTGGTACATATGCGACAGATTCATTCTGAGCGCGTTATCATTATTGATGACACGCACGGATTTGACACGCCCCCCGAATGCGATGCATTGATCACAAACCGTACCGATACTCCTATAATGGTTATGAGTGCCGATTGTACCCCCATTCTTTTATATGATCCGATGCACCATGCTATCGGAGCGGTTCATGCGGGACGTGCGGGAGCACTGAATGAAATTCTCCCGAAAACAGTACTCGCGATGCAACACGTATACGGAACATCCATCGGTGAACTTCAAGTCACATTAGGTCCCTCGATCGGGGGATGCTGTTATGAGATTAATGACTCTATTGCTTCGGAAGTGAACACATGCGGATATAGCGATGCATTACGCTTTGAAAAAGAAAAAGTATTTTTGGAGGTAAACACCATTTTATTGATGCAACTGCAGATGCTCGGGGTAAAACAAGATCATATCGAAGTCATCCCTGCATGCACCGCATGCCACAACGATACCTATTTTTCGTATCGTGCAGATGCACAGCAGACGGGGAGAATTGCCGGAGTGATTATGCTACGACCCGTTTAGCAAGCTGTTCAGGGAGAAGCCCTAACGACTCTTCGACAAGGCGGGTATTGCCATGCTTGATAAAAGTATCATCATACTCAAAACTCATAACACGCACATCGGTTATTTTTTCTTCCGAAAGCCATTCAAGAAGCGCACTACCAACCCCTCCTATACGGCAAGAGTCACTAAATACATACCATTTTTTATGCCGTATCGCCATCAGTCGCAACATTTCACAGTCCAACGGTTTGACAAAACGCAAATCGAGGAGAGAGGTTTTTTCCTCCATATATTCCATCGTTTGTGCCGCCCGTCCGACACCGTTACCGTATCCGATAAAGAGATTGTCCGATTCATTGGAGATCAACAGATGGGATTTTCCCGTTTCAAAGGGGATCGAATCGGCGAGATGATCAGCCTTTAAAAATGCCCCTCGTGGATAGCGAATCGCACACGGATGATCATACCCGGCCGCATACGCTATTATTTGATGAAACGATTTCTCATCACGCGGAGCACACAGCGTCATATTCGGAATAAGACGTAAAAAACTGATATCAAATGCCCCTTGATGCGTTTCTCCGTCTTCTCCTACAATTCCCGCTCGATCAAGGGCAAATACCACCGGCAAATCCATCAGACATACATCATGGATCACTTGATCAAATCCGCGCTGTAAAAAGGTAGAATAAATCGTGCAAAAAGGTTTAAATCCCTCTTTAGCCAATGCCCCCATTGATGTAACAGCATGTTGTTCCGCAATCGCAACATCCCAAAATCGTGTCGGATATTTTTCCATCAAAGCACTCAGCCCTGTGCCGCTGGGCATTGCCGCTGTCACACCGACAACCTTAGGATTGCGTTCAGCCTCATGCATCAATGCATCGGCATAAATCTGTGTTGCACTTTTAACACTGCTTGCCGTATTTGCTGTCCCACTTTTAAGATCAAACGGTGAAACACCATGCCATTTTTCATGTTTCCCCTCGGCAATCTCATACCCTTTGCCTTTGATCGTTTGAACATGAACCAACACCGGTTTGCCCATCGCTTTTGCTATACTCAAAATATCAATGAGCGATTTAAGATCATGTCCATCTACCGGACCAATATACTCAATCCCCATCTCTTCAAACAGTATCCCCGGAGTAATGAGCTTAAATGATTCTTCAAACCGTTTTGCAAGATAATGCGCCCCTTCTCCGAAATTATCTACAAACTGCTCAGTTTTCTTTTTAAAACGCTGATAAAAAGGGCTTGCCATTGCAGAACTCAGCATTCGGCTGATTGCTCCGATCGGTTTGGCAATACTCATCTCATTATCATTGAGGATAATCACCATCGGGTATTTACGATCCCCAAGCTCATTCAGTGCTTCATACGCCATCCCTGCCGACATTGCCCCATCACCAATCACTACCACCGGTATACGGCTCTCCTGCTCATTTTTCAATGCAATCGCTTTTGCCGCACCAACGCCTAAAGAGATCGATGTCGAACTGTGCCCTGCAACAAAATAGTCACATGAAGATTCGGAAGGCTTGGTGTAGCCGCTGAGTCCATCAAACTGTCTCAAAGTAGCAAACTCTTCCCATCGATTGGTTAGAAGTTTGTGGGCATACGCCTGGTGGGAAACGTCAAAAATAAAAGGATCTTTTGAAGCATCAAATACTTTATGCATTGCAACGATAATTTCGGTTGCGCCCAATGTAGAGCTAAGATGTCCACCGTTTTGGCTAACCACCTCTAAAATCCGATCTCGTATTTTTTGAGAAAGTGCTTCAAGGTCTGACAAAGTAAAATCTTTGATATTCATTGTGCTTAGGTATCCTAAAAATAGTTAGTTATAACGTTTTAATCTATAGTATAAAGACAATCGCCATCCAAATGGCTTTAAGATTCGAGTAAAAGAGATCGTTTAAGCCGTTCATACCGCTTTTTAATTTGGGAATCAACATTGCCTACATCACTGATTGCTACCACCCCTCCGGGGCTGATAGCACGATCAGAGAGGACTTCCACATGGTTTAGTGATCCCACTTTTTCAGAAATCAATCCATGATCGGCAGGATTAACCCGTAATGTAATTTTAGAAGCGTCTTTAAGCTCCTCTATCAAATCGGAGGAGAGCTTTGCTGCGATTTTAGCGCTGTTATCCTGAGTCTCAATTCCAATCACCTCTTTGGCAATATCAAGTGCCGTATGGGTAAGTTCTTTTTGAATCGATGCCAGTGCAGCCGTAAACTCTGCCGCAGCATTTTCCAAAGTTTTAACGGAAACGGCAAGTTGATCTTGCGATTGATCTTTACGCCCACTGCTTTGCAGCTGTTCTTGGGCGATTCCGGCCAAAACACCCTCATCGTAAGCCACTTTTTTTGCCGTTTCTAGCACTTGAGCATGCTCTTCTTGAAGTGATTCAAGCCGCATTTGCATTTTAATCACATTTGAACTCATCTCATCGGCTTTTTTCAATAGCGATTCAATCAATTCATCTTTGGAAGAGTTCCCCATATCTCTACGTCTCTCAGGAAGTAACTCGTCTCTAGAACTATGATGATCCCGACCCAACTCTTCTGTAGCTTCATGAATACTTGACCCGGCCAGTCCGGAGAGGATTTTAAACTGGTATTTGCTTATTGCGTGAGCACCGGAACGATCTTGTGTAATAACGACATCCATAGATTATTCCACCATCTCTTCAGATTCGCCCACTTGCAATACACCCTGTTCTGCCAAAGCTTGAACGGCATCAACAATTTTACGCTGCGCCCCTTCAACCTCTTTAACTTTAACCGCACCCAAAAACTGCATCTCTTCGATGAAGGCATCTTTTGCCCGTTGGGACATATTGGCGTAAAACTTCTCTTTAAGATCTTCGGCAGAACTTTTGAGGGCGAGCATCAGATCGTTTTTATCGACCGATTTGAGAATTTCGCGAATACCGTTTCCGTCCAAATTGACAATATCTTCGAAAGTAAACATCATCTCTTTGATCGATGAGGCAAGTTCCTGATCCAATTGCTCAATTTGAGTCAATGTCGATTTAGAAACTTTAGCACCCAATCGGTTGAAGACATCCGCCACCGACCTAGGGCCGCCCACTTCAACTTTATAGCTGGCCAAGGCCTCAAGTTTGGATTCGAGTACTGCACTCACCCGCTTAATGATCGAAGGGGAAATATCTCCGAGCTTGGCCATACGCATGGCTACTTCGGCACGTAATTCATCCGAAAAGATATAAAGGGTTTCGGCTGCTGCAGATGGATCCATGTGTGCAAGAATAAGGGCAATAGTTTGGGGATGTTCGGTCGTAATAAAGTCGGCGAGCTGCTGAGGTTTTATTTTTGCCAAATAAGCAAAATTTTGAGTGTTTTGCATCGTTTTAGAGAGACGTTCTAAAACCTTTTTTGCCTCATCCGGCCCGAGGGCTTTATACAAAATTTCACGTGCGTAATCCATCCCGCCCGTATTAAGATACTGATTGGATTGGATAATAGCATAAAACTCTTCCAAGACTGCAGCACCAAGATTTTTTTCAACCGATCGGTTATTGGCAATATATTTAGAAATTTGAGTAATCGATTCAACGTTCATCCGTGAAAAAATACCTGCGGTTACATCTTCACCCAGTTGCATCAAAAGGATAGCAATTTTCTCAGCCATTCCCATTTCGTCAAAATTAGATTGTTGAGTCTGTGTAAGATTCATTCCCTTCTCCTAGCGTCTAGAGTCATTGGGGGTAGACTCTTCTTCAATCAATGCTTGAATCAAGGAAGCCATCTCTTCAGGATGCTCTTCAGCTATCTCACGCACTTTTTCAAGCAATACATCGTATTTAAGCTCATCTTCATTGAAACTGTCACCCAGTCCAAGTTGACTCTCCACTTTTTTACGCATTTGCTGTACTTTTTCGACCAAATCTTCATCTTCATCGTCTGCAATTTCCAAAACCGGTTTTTCAAATGCCTCTTCTTCCCGGCTAAACTCAAGCATTCGCTCCGCAAAGGGAATAATTATCTTCTTATAGGCAATAAAAAGGATCATTACAACCAGTAAATATTTAAATACCCCTCCAAACGGGACTAAATATTTATCCATAAATTCAGAGGTTTTAGAAGCAGCATCCTTAGGTGCCATACCGGATTTCGTCGTTTGGAACTCAAAGTTACGAACACTTACCTGATCTCCGCGTGTATCATCAATTCCAATAGATTGTTTTACCAACGAATTGATCGCATCAAGCTGTGTCTGATCCAACGCTATATAATCCATCTCTTCCGTCGGTTTTCCGTCAGCACCTTTTTTAGGGGCATATTTGCCATCTACAACAACGGCTGCCGTAATACGCTTGATTCGTGCAAATTCCATCTTGGTAGTCGATACCGTTTTGGAAATTTCATAATTTGTCGTGCCGGATGTTTTTTCAAACTTCTCTCCGCTGCTATTACTCGCCAATCCCTCAACCGGCCCCACATTGCTAACCGCACCTGGGACACCTCCTACAGGAGGCTGTCCACCACTTCCTTCACGCTTCTCTTCGGATGTTTGTTCGCTTCGGACCACGTTTTCCGGATCGAATTTTTCAGATGTTGAACTTTGCTCCGAAAAATCATACTCGATGGTTACTTTAGCAACAACGCGATCTTTACCACCAATAAACGGAGCAAGAACATTGATAATTTTCTCTTCTTGTTTTTTCTCTTCTTTGGTTTTATACAACTGCTGCATCGAGGAGAGCTCGCCCATAGCACTCGCGGCATCATCATCTCCAAGAGTTTCCCCCTCAGAGTCAATCAACGCTACATTCTCAGGAGTCAGCTTAGGAACTGCCGAAGCTACCAACTTTTTAATCCCGCGAATCTGTTTAGAGGTTAGTTTACGATCTTGATAAAGCTGAACCATGACAGACGCCGATGGGGGGACCGCTTCGGAAACAAAAAGGGTCTCTTTGGGGAGAGCTAATGCTACACTCGATTTTTCTACAGGAGATAACGAGTCGATGGAGCGGGCAAGCTCCCCTTCTAAAGCACGTCTAAACTTAACTTCCTGATCAAAATTGGTCGCGCCGAACTCTTGTTTATCAAAAAGTTCAAATCCTACATGCCCCTCTTTCGGAATTCCCATAGAAGCAATAGTGATACGCTCTTTGTAAACCACTTCTTTGGGGACTTCGATTACATTTTCACGGGGGATTCTATAAGGGATTTTATCTTTTTCAAGCTGCTTAACAACCTGTGAAGCATCTTGAGGAGTAAGCGAATCAAAAAGAACTTGATACCCTTCATTATCCCCTTTTCCACCTTCAGAAGTATAAACAACCAAAAAAACCAAGAAAGCGACTATCCCCGCAACCGCCGCACCGATAATTATTCTTTGTGCTTGGGTTAGTTTTCCGAAAAAGACAACGAGTTGCGAAAAAAGGGCCTTGAAATCCATTCTTTTGAGTGCCTACTTTACAATAAAGGTTCTACGAGTTCAAAAAAACGATCGTTTTGAAATTTCGTACCGATCGTCACACGAATAGCATTCAATCCGTAACTGCTTAAATCGCGTACAATCATACCCTTTTTTAAGAGTTCTTGCGCAATTTTCGATGAATTTTTTTCTTCAGGTAATGATAATGTGACGAAATTGGTATAACTCTCAATAACATTGATCCCTTTAGAGCGTGCAAATATTTCATATCGCTCCATCTCTTTAAAATTATCCGCAATACACTCTTGGACAAACGCTTCATCCTCTAATGCAACCGATGCCGCTTCGAGTGAAAGGGTCGTAATATTAAACGGCGGACGTACTTTATACATTGCCTCAATAATATCGGAGCGCCCGATTCCGTATCCGACACGCATCCCCCCTAGCCCGTACGCTTTAGAAAATGTCCCCAAAAAGAGGACATTCTCAAATTTTTCGATCAAATCACGCGGTTCAACCGCTTTTGACGCGTCTTTGTAACGGGCATACTCCATGTAGGCAGCATCCACGATTACCAACGTTTCGTTATCGATTTTTCCGATAAAATCCATCATTTTTGCCGTATTAATCGCATCACCCGTAGGATTGTTCGGGGTACAAAGAAAAATGATGGAAGGTTTATGCTCAAGGTATAAGGCATAAAATTCATCCATATCGTGTTCACGAGAAGATGTCCGTACAATCTGAGCGCCCACCTGTTTAGCATAAATCTCATACATGGCAAACGTTACGCTGTTCATCAGTACTTTAGTGCCGCCATGTGCTTTGGCATGGATGGCGAACTCGATCACCTGATCGCTCCCCGCACCGATCACCAATTCATTAGCTTGTATACCGTATTTTTGGGACAAAGCCGTTTTGAGCTTTACCATCGAATCATCGGGATACAATGCCATATTATCGATAATGGCGCGTACCGCATCTTTGACTTTTGGTGAGCATCCAAAAGGGTTTTCGTTGCTTGCCAGCTTAACGATCTGATCTTTCTCAATCCCGTATTCACGGATAACAAGCTCGATCGGTTTACCCGCTTCGTAGGTTTTAATACTCTCTAATGCACTGTTAAATTTCATAATTCTCCCTTTACATAGCTACCAAGCCATGTTACTTCATCGGTATGTTTTTGGATAATCTTTTGAACATTAGGTTCATCAATATGGCCGAAAAAATCGATAAAGAACCAATAGACAAAACCGTCGTTATCACGAGAAGGACGGCTCTCTATTTTACTCAGATTGACATCCGCATTGTTGAAATCTTCCAAAAAATGAACCAAGGCACCCGATTTTTGTGCATCTTTAAGACGGACAAGTATTGAGGTTTTGTCTTCACCGCTCGGGGCATTTTTAAAATCGCTCAATATAAAAAACCGCGTCGCATTATTTTGGGTATCTTCAATATTTTCAAATAGGGTCGGCACACCGTAGAGCTTTGCGGCGATGTGAGAGCAGATAGCAGCCGCTTCAGGATCTTTTGCTGCCAAAATAGCCGCTTTTGCTGTCGATTCCACGGGAATATGCTCAACGGCATTGAGTCCATGTTCGGCCAAAAATTCCCGACATTGACCGAATCCTTTATCTTTTGAATAGATTCGCTTAATCTGATGGATTTTTTCGGCTTTGGTCGCAAATGCCATATGAATCGGCATGTAGAGTTCAGCAACGATTTTAACACTGCTCTTGCCGAGCAAATCCAGTGTCTCGCCCACCACACCGTCGCGACTGTTCTCGATCGGAACTACCCCGAATTTCGCACGCGAGGCTTCGAGCGTTTTAAATACCGCTTCAATCGATCCGAGTGAAAGATAGTCGCTCATCGCTCCGAAACGGGACTCCGCGGCTTGATGGGTAAAACTCCCCTCCGGCCCCAGATAGGCAATTCGTTCTGGCAATTCAAGATTACGTGCTACGGCAAAGATTTCTAAAAAAACCGCCTCAATCGCTTGTTCATTCAGTAATCCACCGGAGGCTTTGCTCATTGCACTCAAACGGTCAATAATCGATTTTTCACGCTCAGGACGATACACTGCACTCTTGCTCTCGTGTTTAATTTCACCAACACGGCGCACCACATTCATCCGTCGATTCAATAATTCGACAATCTCGTTATCAATATCATCAATTCGTGCTCTGCATTCTTCCAATGTTTTCATAAACTCTCCAATACCTCTTGCATATCGCTATAGACTGCATCAGGATGATCTTGCAATGGGGTAGAGGGCAATATTTCATCGGCAGATTTATATTTTCCGCTTAAAACAAAAATCCCTTTCATCCCAAGATGACGTGCACCGATCAAATCCCCTTTGAGATCATCGCTAATAATCGTTATCTCTTTAAATGTCGCATCACTACGTTGAGTTTGCATCCGTAACCGTGCCTCTTCAAAAAATGCAGTGCTTGGCTTGCCCACTACGGTGTAGCTGCACGATGTGGCAAATTCCAACATCTTTAAAATCGCTCCGACACCGGGATAGCGTTTATGATGTTTAACGTACAGCGTCGTCTCATGCATTCCGATCAAACGGGCACCGCTGAGAATAAACTCGATCATCTGCGCATATTCATCGGGAGTAAAATTCTCTTTGATCGCAATCAGCACGACATCCGGTGCTGCAAAATTCAATTTATACCCCATTTTTCCGAGGACTTTTAAAAATTCCTCGGAACCGTATGCCGCCACTTTTTGATTAAGACCGAGATGGCGTTCCAGTACCATAAGCGGATCGAGATACCGTTCTTTAGGGATTGAGAGTCCGATTGAATTCAGATAGGCTAAAAACTCGTCACTCGCATATTTGGTACTGTTGGTGATAACCATATAGGGGGTCTGTGTCTGGTTCAGATGATCGATAAATTCCACTGCACCCCGAATAGGCAGCTTAGTATTATCTTCGATCAATGTCCCCTGCACGTCGATAAAATACATTAGAGGTACTCACGCTCTAGTGCAATAATATCGTCATACGTTTCTCGGCGACGGATGAGACGGGAATTTTCCCCTTCCACGGCCACTTCAGCCGAACGTCCGCGGGTATTATAATTGCTCCCCATTCCAAATCCGTATGCTCCGGCACTGTGAACAACTAAAAGTTCGTTATGTTCCATCGGTGGTAACGGATAATTTTTAGCTAAAAAATCACCGCTCTCACATACCGGACCGACGACATCGGCAAGAGATGTTTCTCCCGCATTCTCCAATGCCTCGATACGATGGTATGCTTTATACAAACTCGGACGGATCAAATCATTCATCGCCCCGTCAACCACAATAAAACGCTTGTTGCCGTTTTGTTTTTCATACAGCACTTTTGTGAGAAAGTATCCGGCATTGGCCGTCAAAAACCGCCCCGGTTCACAAATAATCGTCACGTCGATCCCTTTAAGGGCAGAAAGAATTGCTTGTGCATAATCGTAAGGAGAAATCGTCGTCTCATCGTCATAACGGACCCCAAGACCACCCCCGATATCGAAAAATTTCAATTCGATATCAATAGCATTCAGTGAACGGAGCAAGTCGGCAACGATTACTGCCGCTTCATAAATCGGCTCAAGTTCCGTCAGTTGGCTTCCGATATGAAAATGGATCCCTACTGCATCAAGGTGAGGGGAATTTTTCGCACGAATATACATCCGTTTCGCCGCATCGATCTCAACACCGAACTTATTATCGTGCAGTCCTGTCGAAATATAAGGGTGTGTTTTAGGATCAATATTAGGATTAACCCGGACGCTGATACGGGCTGTAGTATTCAATTCCTGTGCGATCCATTCTACACGCTCAAGTTCTGCTTCACTCTCTACATTGATATAAAGGATATCACGCTCTATTGCTTCACGAATTTCATCGTCCCGTTTTCCTACACCGCTAAATATAATACGGTATTTAGGCACTCCGGCCATCAATGCACGACGAACTTCTCCGATCGAAACACAGTCCGCTCCCGAACCGAGGGAAGCAAAATGTTTGACGACACTGAGATTGGAATTCGATTTGACCGCATAGGCCAGAATCGATTTGCGTCCTCGGAAAGCCTCTTTAAGAGATTCGAATTGAACGCGCATCGCATCAAAATCATACACATACAGAGGAGTGCCGTATGTTTGTGCAAGTTCTTTAAATGGGATCACGGATGAGCCTTTGACGTCTAAATTTTGCGCGATTTTATCCTAAATCTGCTTAGACGTAGCGTCATAACGCTCAAAAGAAACACAATAGGGGCAATCGTACCCACTTCAGGTGGTATCGTTTTGTTTGCAGCGAGTTCACCCATCATAAACAATATTCCCCATACAAGTAACGTTGCAAGAATAGCCGAGAAACTAAAAAGAGAAAGATTAAAAAAACGTCCACTCACCGGAGTAGACGCAAATAAAACAATCATTAATATCGGGGCAAACCACGGTGAAATGAATATTCGATAAAGAGAACTCTTAATTTTTCGTACATCAACATTTTGATTTTTAAGAAGAGTAAGCGCTTCCAATCCATCCCCAATGGTAAAATTTACTTTTCCCTCATAGACTTGATCCAAGATTTTAGGCTTAAAATCGTGAAGGACTTTCAAGTTTTCACTATTTTCAATTACAATGCCATCCCCTTTTAAATCAAGAGTTTTAGGAGGATGCACCAGATGAGCTTTGTTAATGACCCAATAACCATCTTGATACAATGCCTCTTTAGCACTTAACGCCTCACTAAAATGGCCATTTGAAAACGTAAATATACGGATATCTTCAGCCTTACGGATCAGCGGATAAAGATTGCCAAAATAAATATAGTTCCCCTCATGCGTAAAAAAAAGGTTGCTAGTCGGACGAATAATTTCTGAGGATGTGCGTAAATTATCCGCATATTCATTAGCACGTGCAAAAGAGGTAGCATGCAATGCAATATATATACCGAGAATAACGGTTGCAAGAACTAAGAAAGGGGCAATGACCCGTTTTTTAGAGTAACCGATTGCATAATAAGCGACCATGGCATTGGTGCGCACCAATTCTACCAGCGAAGCGACCATCGCAAGGACAAGAGAGATGGGAAGCATCATATCAACTGCATAAAAAAGCTTATACATGATGTAAATCAGGACAAGATTCGCCGAAGTTGGGAGATCAGCTGCATTTTCCATCAAATCAAATCCGATCATAAAGCTGCCCAATGCAATCAACACAATAAAAAAATAGCGTAAATATAAAAAAGATAACGTATTAAAAAAGAGCATATTGGCCTATTATTGTAAAGATCGTCTTATTGTACCGCTAAAGCCTTGATAGAACACTTTGAAGCTACCTCTTCACACGATGCACACATCAACATCTCTACTGCATTAGCCGCTTTAGCTACCCATTCTCCAAGAAGAGCTTGTTCGTCAACCGAAAATGGGTGTAATACATAATCCGCTACTTGCGATTTGTGTTCAGGCTTACCAATACCCATCCGAACACGAATATAATCGGGAGTTATTGTACTATCGGTCGACTTAAGGCCATTATGACCGCCATGACCGCCCCCTTTTTTAAAGCGAAGCGCACCAAAGGGAAGATCCAAATCATCATGAATAACAATGACCTCATCGATTTTGTAAAACTGTTTGACGGCTAAAATAGAACGACCGGAGAGATTCATAAAAGTCATAGGTTTGAGAAGAAAATGTTGACCCATTTTAAACAACTCCCCTTCGAAGGAGCTCTTTGAAACAGATTGAGTCAAATGACGACGACAGAGCTCATCTATCACCATAAACCCGACATTATGACGGGTTGACACATACGCCGGGCCCGGATTGCCCAGTCCGACGATGAGCATGATTATTTCGCTTTAATGATACTTAAAACTGATACACGATCGGAATCAGTGAAGGTAACATTTTCGATTTTTGGCAAATCACGTAACAAAATAGAATCACCTAAATCAAGAGGCGCTACATCGATTTCAATGAAATTAGGGAGGTTTTCAATTGCCGCTTTAACACGAAGACGTTTTTTAGAAACGTGCAACATCCCTTTGTTTTTCAAACCGAAAGGAGTTCCTACAGGTTTAACCGGAACATGATAATGCGTTACAAGACCTGCTTGTGCTACCATCAAATCAACGTGTAAAAGGTTTCCTGATACCGGATGAGACTCATATCCTTGGACAACAACATTCATTTCTGTTCCCGCAACATTCACTCCGAATGCAACGCTCTCTTTATTACGAACAGTACGGATAAAATCGTTCATTTTGAACGCAGCGTGAATATTTTCAAGCCCTTTTCCGTAAATGTTGGCGATAAGATAACCATCACGGCGAAACGCTTTTGTTACAGGTTTGCCAATACTCTCTCTTACAATGCCTTCTAGCATACTATGTCCTTCAAATATAAAATGGAGCAGATTATACTTAAAAAAACTTTAATACTACCTAAAAAGCTTTACCCTTTTAAGCCGATATATTCCTCTTCTTTAAAAGTCTTCTCTCCCTCATCTACCCCTATGTTTTTCTTCTCGATCGTCGTACTAAGCCCTTCCATACGAAGTTTCAGGTCTGAAGCCGATGTTGCGAAAGCAAGTGCATCTTCACGGCTGATGGTACCGGCTAGATAGAGGTCCAAAATTCCCTGATCAAAGGTTTGAGACTTGTACAGTTCTTTTCCTTCCGCAATCGTATCCGGAATCTCAATATCCCGATTTTCGGCAATTAATTGTTCAATACGAGGGGTTCGTACCAATACCTCTAATGCTGCAACACGCTTACCTGTGATTGTAGGGATCAAACGTTGTGAAATAACCCCTTTGAGCACCGAAGCAAGGGTCATTCGAACACGATTTTGTTCTCCGGTCGGAAAAACAGAAATAATACGGTTTACCGTCTCTTTCGCATCAAGGGTATGAAGGGTAGAAAAAACCAAATGCCCTGTATCGGCAGCATGAAGAGCGATTTCAATGGTCTCCATATCCCGCATCTCCCCAACAAGAATAATATCCGGATCTTCACGCAAAGCGGCTCTCAGCGCATTTCCAAAGCTACGGGTATCTTGTCCGACACTGCGCTGATTGACAATGCATTTCCGATCTTTATGGACAAACTCAATCGGATCTTCAATGGTAATAATATGTTTGCGACGTTTCCAATTAATTTCATTAATCAACGCCGCCAACGTAGTCGATTTACCGCTTCCTGTGACTCCGGTCACCAATACCAACCCGCGCTCCATCTCTGCAAAGCTGTGGACGACATCCGGTAGATTCAGCTCATCAATCGTTAAGATTTTCACCGGAATAAGACGGAAAACAGCCGAAATCCCCTCCATTTGAAAAAAGATATTAATGCGAAAACGGGTATTTTCATCAAACGGATAGACCAAATCGAGCTCTTTTTGCTCAACGAGTTCAGGAAAGCGGGTACGCAACAGCTCTTTTGCAAAAATAAGGGCATCATCTTTGGATAATATCTCACCGGAAAGGGGAATAATTTCTCCATTAATGCGTGCTCGAACAACGGCATTGGCTTTGATATGAAGGTCACTCCCCCCTGCATCAATCATCCGTCGCAGATACCCTCTGATTTTTTTTAACACCTCAAAATTTAAATCACTTAAATCCGTATGTTGTGTATCCTGTCCACTCATCATCTTTGTTACTCCAATGCGTTCAAAATTTCTTGAAATGCCAGTTTAAAACTCTCTAAACCTTCACGAATCTGCCCATCAATGACATCCTTCATATCGATACCGGCATTTTTTACCGCTTCAAAATGATCTGTGATATGCTTCACCTCTACCGGAAGCTTGATTCTTGTATCCGCTCCCGCCACATAGGCCTCTATCGTTGCTATCGGTGCGGTATTAACACTATGGGGTGCCAAAAGCTCATCGATGTAGTATGATGGTCGAAATTCATCCCCTTTTACCCCAGTACTGGCGAATAATACACGGCATTTCGGAATACCGAGTGCTTCTACTTTCGCATAAATGTCTGCTGCATTATAAATACCGCTTAATCCTGTTTTTACACCCTTTGAGCGGAGAGTTTCATCAATGGCACGGTCAATACGACTCACAAATACACTGATGACCGTGTCAACGACACGATCCCCTTTTTGTGCCGCCCGTTCAAAAGCTTTAGCGCATGCCAAAGCTTGCTCCAGCGAAAAAATCAACGTAGCATTAACGGCAATCCCCTCAGAGGCCAAAGCTTCCATCGCCACATACCCTGCTTCGGTAGCAGGTACTTTGATCATGACATTCGGTCGATTAATTTCGTTATGAAGACGGA
This sequence comes from Sulfuricurvum sp., assembly GCF_041651515.1. Classification (GTDB taxonomy): domain Bacteria; phylum Campylobacterota; class Campylobacteria; order Campylobacterales; family Sulfurimonadaceae; genus Sulfuricurvum. The sequence continues at coordinate 7,634 of NZ_JBAZJF010000005.1, read as the reverse complement.
TACCCTCGGCAATCGTTGCCTCTGCATCATCACATAAAAACGGATCGACTTCAATACTTACATATCCGTCATCTCCCTCATCGTAGAGAGGACGAAGAATATCAGCCGCGCTCTGAATGTCAAATTGGGCAACTGCCTCATATTTTCCTTTGGGTGAAAGATGCGATAACGTTGAGAGTTGCTCTTTGTAAGCGTTTGAAGTCAAAATTGCATTTTTGAAAATTGCAGGATTAGACGTAGCTCCATTAATAACCCCAGCTCCAATAAGCTGTTTAAACTCTCCCTCTAAAAATGATCGCTCAATAAAATCGGCCCATAATGAAAATTGCGACTGAGGTATATACATAAATTTTAACTCCAAAGTAAAGACTGGAACGATTATGCCAAAAATTCATTAAAAGAATTAATTTGTGATGCTTCATTCGTAGAAGATTCCTTTAAACGTTTTAAAAAAGCATCTCTAGTGATCTCTTTGGCCCCCAAACTTTTCAAATGAGGTGTCGGAACCTGACAATCGACAAAATCATATCCCCACTCTTTTAAATGGTGGATCAACACCGCAAAAGCCACTTTGGACGCATCGGAAACTTTTGCAAACATCGACTCACCGCAAAAGACTCTCCCCACACTCAACCCGTACAAACCTCCAACCAAAATACCGTTTTGATACGCTTCTACACTGTGTGCATGCCCCATGCCGTGTAACACTTCATACGCTTCGATCATCTCCGGTACCAGCCAGCTCCCCTTTTGCCCTCTGCGGGAAATTGCGGAGCATTCACGGATTACCTGAGAAAAAGCACGGTTAAAACGGATTTCAAAATGAGCTATTTTTTTACGAAGAGAGCGGCGAAGTATAAAGTCATCCAGTTCTAAAATTAGCCGCGGATCAGGTGACCACCACAAAATAGGATCATTAGCGCTGTACCACGGGAAAATCCCCATGCGATAGGCCATTAATATCCGAGAGGGGCTCAAATCTCCTCCCCACGCAACAATCCCCTCTTCACTTGCCGATCTGGGATCGGGGAAACTAAGTTTTAGAGAGAGCTTCGGAATCATCCGGCAAACGTAAATCTCAACGCAGTGTCATACTCAACACTCACCCGTCCGCCGTTTACCAATGCACCGAAAAGCATCTCATCTACCAACGGATCTTTAATCTTCTCTTGAATGACCCGACCGAGCGGCCGTGCCCCCATCTCTTTGTCATATCCGACTTTTGCCAGATACGCTTTTGCTGTTTCACTCAAAATCAGAGATACTTTTTTAGACTTGAGCTGTCTATTGAGTTCGCGGATAAATTTATCAACAATCCCCTCAACCACTTCTACAGATAACGCTCCGAATTCGACAACAGCGTCAAGACGATTGCGAAATTCAGGGGTAAAGAAGGATTTTAATGCTTCGTTACGAGAGAGTGAACTGTCGGCATTGAATCCCATTACATTACGCTCACTCGCACCGACATTAGAGGTCATCACCAATACGACATTGCTAAAATTAGCTTTATACCCGTTGTTGTCGGTCAACGTCGCATTATCCATCACTTGCAATAGCACATTAATCAAATCAGGATGTGCTTTTTCAATTTCATCCAGCAACAGCACGGTATAGGGGTGTTTACGTATCGCTTCACTGAGTAATCCCCCCTGCTCGAATCCTACATATCCCGGAGGGGCTCCGATAAGGCGGCTTAACGCGTGTTTCTCCATGTACTCAGACATATCAAACCGCTCAAAATGGATACCCATACAATCTGAGAGCGATTTTGCCAATTCCGTTTTTCCCACCCCCGTCGGACCGGAAAATAAAAAGGATGCAATCGGTTTATTGGGAGCACTTAACCCGGCGTAAGAGCGTTTAATGGCACGTACAACTTGAACAACGGCTTTATCTTGCCCAATCACTTGTGCTTTTAGCTCCGCTTCAAGAGAAGAGAGTTTTTCACGTGAATCTTCTCCCATTTTAGAGATTGGAACACCTGTCATTTTAGAGATAATCGTCTCAATATCATTCGGAGTCACTGATGTCCGTTTATGTTTTTTGAGATGAAAGGATGCCCCTGCTTCATCTATCAGATCGATTGCAACATCCGGTAAAAAACGGTCGGTAATGTATTTTTTGGAAAGTTCCACGGCACTGCGTAACGCCTTGTCGGTATATTTAACTCCATGATGTTTTTCGTATCGCTCCCGTAACCCTTTGAGGATCAAAAAACTATCCTCCAAAGAGGGTTCCCCCACATCGATACGGGCGAAACGGCGGCTGAGTGCGCGATCTTTTTCAAATACCGTTCTGTACTCGGCATGGGTCGTTGCACCCATACATTTCAGTGCCCCCGAAGCAAGGGCGGGTTTGAGTTGATTAGAGGCGTCCATACTCCCCCCTCCGACTGCGCCTGCACCGACGATGGTGTGTATCTCATCAATAAATAGAATTGCATTAGGATGATCTTGTGCTTCATCAATCACGGCTTTGAGACGTTTCTCAAAATCGCCTCGGTATTTTGTCCCTGCGAGCATTGCTCCCAAATCGAGGGCAAAAAGTTCTGCGTCTATAAGGAGTGCGGGGACATCTCCCGACACAATCCGCAACGCAAGCCCTTCTGCAATCGCCGTTTTCCCAACCCCCGGTTCACCGATTAACAGAGGATTATTTTTTTTACGGCGACACAGCGTTTGAATGGTCCGTTCAATCTCATTTTGGCGGCCGATTACCGGATCAATCTTCCCCTCTTTGGCTTGTGTGATCAAATTGATAGCGTATTTGCCCAAGGCCCCCTCGCCGCTTTGTGATTCTTGTGGAGTTTCGAGTTCACGATGGGAGATTGCTTCGAGTAAATCAACGCGCGTAATACCGAATTCTTCGAGTAGCATACAGGCATACGTATGATGTTCTTCATACACGGCTGCAATAAAATCTCCCACATCGGCATGCTCTTTTTGAGCACTTTTAACATGTCGCATCATCTCATCGATCATCCGTGCCAAAGCCACTGTTTCAAACGGCTCTTGCTGAACTTCTTCCGGAAGAGGTTCAAGCGTTTGCATCAGATAACTGCCCAGCGCTTCTCGAATAATTTCAACATCGCCTCCGCAGCTGCGGACGATTGATGAACCTTCTTCGGAATTAAGCAGAGCCAGCATGACATGTTCAATCGTTAAATATTCATGATGTTGATGCCGCGCAAAAGCAACCGCTTTTTGAAAAATTGCATTAAGTTCAGAGCTTACCATTACGCTTCCTCCATTATCGCTTTCAACGGGAATCCGTTCTCTCTGGCCAGACTACTTACCTGATGAATTTTTGTCTCGGCAATTTCATAGGGATAGACTCCACACAGTCCGCGCCCGCGTTGGTGTACTTCAATCATAATTCGATGAGCATTTTGAAAATCCTGTCGAAATATCCCTATCAGAATATCAACAACAAAATCCATTGAGGTGTAATCATCGTTCAGCAAAAAGACATTATACTGTTTTGGATAGGCAACGGATAAATCCAGTTGTGTCGCATGTTCATGTTTAGTAGCCATAAAGTGTAACCCTAGTTTTCTTAAAAATTCGCCGCATGGACGAAATCATCGATAATAGCCTGCGGATTTTCCAATCCGATAGAAATACGGATCAGTCCGGCAGTTATCCCTAAAAATTCTCTGACCGATTCATCGAAATCACGATAAATCGTTGATGCCATATGCAGACCTAACGTACGGCTATCACCGATGTTAGCCGTAATCGTGATCAATTTTGAACGGTTCAAGAATTCAAACGCCCTCTCTTTAGACCCCATATCAATCGTAAGAATGGTTCCGCATCCGTTGGCGAACTGGTTCAAATAGCGTTCATGGTGAGGATGGTGTGCCAAACACGGATGATTAACCTTAAACCCTCTCTCCTGTAACGCATTGGCTACCGTCTCAACCGTTGTGACGATTCGATCCATCCGTAACGGCAACGTCTCCAGCCCCAGCATCGTCAAATAACTCCCAAATCCATTAGCCGACATCCCCAAATCGCGTAATGCCCGTTTTTTAGCAACACCGATCAATCCCATTGAGCCCATTTTTTGGATAAACGGGTGTATATCACGGTAACGATCCCCTTTGAACTTATCCTCGCCCTCAGAAATAGCACGATAAATGACCGCTCCACCCAATGCTGACGCATTTCCGGTAATAATTTTAGTCGTTGAATAGACGACAATATCAGCTCCCAATGCTATCGGTGCAACGCTCAAAGGGGTAATCGTGTTATCCACCATCAATGCAACCCCGTACCGGTTTGCAATCTCAGCAATTTTTGTGATATCCGGTAAACGCATATTTGGATTGCCGACACTTTCTAGGAAGATGATTTTAGTCGCCGTATTAATCGCTTCTTCTATCGCTTCAAGTTCATCGACATCAAAAAAATGGGGAGTAATACCAAAACGGGTTAACGTTTCAGAAAAATACGAATAGGTTCCGCCGAAAAGACCGCCGATACTTATAATCTCGTCTCCGCTCTTGAGTAGACTCAGGGTTGCCATCGCTATCGCACCCATTCCGGAGGAGGCGGCTATCGCACCGATACCGCCGTCCATGGAAGCTAAAATCTGCTCAAGCTGTGCCGAGGTCGGATTACCTACACGCGCATAAAGAGGTTTTTTAATCGACCCGTCAAAAATCCCTTCTCCCGTTTCGCTGTTTCCGTATCCGAATGATGCGGAGTTAACCATAACAGGACTTACCGGCCCCTCTTTTTTTCCTGTTTGTTGAACAAACTGGGTTGTAAACTTTTCAAAGCGATTCATCATCAAACCTGTATTAGAATTACGGCAATTATAACCAAAAAGAGACTTCATTGACCAAACGTATCTTTATCACCGCAACCAACACAAATATAGGGAAGACCTATACGTCCAAGTTACTGATAGAAGCATTTACACGGTTGGGTTTACGTGTCGGTGTTTACAAACCGATTGAAACAGGGGTAACAACTATCCCGAGTGATGGAATTGAGCTTTTTGAAACAGCCTGCATTCATAATCCTGCACTTCAATCCCTAAATGTATCGGATATCGTCACTCTGCAATTAAGCTTACCTGCCGCACCGTTTGTAGCGAATGAAGGTAAACCCATTGATTTAAGTATCTTTGACAAAGCACTGGCCAAGATCGAAGCTCTCTGCGATATTGTCATTATCGAAGGGGCTGGTGGATTGATGGTTCCGATTGATAGTGAGACTATGATGATCGATCTTCCGCGACACTTTAATGCGCTAACGCTACTGGTGACCCACTGCAATCTCGGTTGTATCAACGACACCTTACTCAGTATTAAAGCGCTTGAAGATGCTGCGCTTCCTCATCTATTCGGATTTAATTGTCGAAGTGAAGAGCAAGATTTTAAAACCACCTCTCTTCCCTATTTGAATCATCGGTTTAAAACGCTATACCGTATAGACAACGATATTGATACCATAGCCAAAGCACTTTTCGATACAATATCATCATAAATAAGAGGAAATATTATGAAACATCTTATCCGTACCGACGACTTTACAACGGAGCAAATTCTTCAGGTGTTACAGGATGCAGAACACTATTCTGCGGGACAATTTGACCCCATCCTCAAAGAAAAAATCATTATCACCCTGTTTTTTGAAAACTCCACCCGCACCAAAAGCTCTTTTGAAATTGCGGCAAAGCGTCTCGGCGCCGAAGTCGTTCATCTGGATGTCCAAAAAAGTTCAACCCAAAAAGGGGAAAGTCTCGTTGATACCGCTGCCAATCTCGATGCAATGGGACCTCATGCGATGATCGTCCGCCATGCCCATGCCGGTGTCCCCAATATCCTCGCCGAACATACCCATGCCTCCATTATTAATGCCGGAGACGGCGCCCATGCCCATCCTACCCAGGCACTCCTCGATTTATTTACTCTCCGCCGGCATTTTGGGGATCTAAAAGGGAAAAGGATAGCGATAGTCGGCGATATTAAAAACTCGCGCGTTGCTAACAGTAATATTGAATTATTAACCCGTTTTGGAATGGAAATAACCCTTGTTGCACCGCCCCATTTTCTGCCTGCAACCTCGCTTCAAACAACTCATAGTATTCACGAGGTGATTGATCATGTCGATGCTATCATGAGTCTCCGCACTCAAACAGAACGACATTCCCACCAGACCTATGGCTCATTGAAAGATTATGCTAGTGATTTTTGCATCACCAAAGAGCTTATCGGTGATCGCGATATCATCGTCTTACATCCGGGACCTGTTCACCGCAATATTGATATCGATGACGCACTGCTCAAAGATCCCCGATGCAAAGTTCTTGAACAGGTTAAAAACGGTGTATCTATCCGCATGGCGGTCCTTAAAGCCCTTATCGCGTAATGTATGAGCAACTCAGTAAGTGGGTTTCCGCCGGGATTCCCACTTTTTTCTACACCGATTTTACCGGCGAGCACCTTATGGCTTACCCGATCGATAAACTCCCTGATTACGATATAGAATTTTCTTTTTGTACTCCAAAAAGCCCCCTGAATTACCCACACACTCCACTCAAAACTCCAATCAACCCAAATGAATACCAAAAGAAGTTTGAGTGTATCCAAGAGCATTTACACGCAGGCAATACCTATCTGCTCAATCTAACCCAACCGACGCCGATAAAGACTCCCTATACATTAGCGGAGATTTATACCATGGCGCATGCACCTTATAAAATACGAGTACAAAATAGCTTTGTCTCCTTCTCGCCTGAACCCTTTATAACGATAAAAGAAAACCGCATTCATACCTATCCGATGAAAGGGACTATAGATGCAGATACACCTGATGCAATACAAACCATCCTCGCTGATCCGAAAGAACTTGCAGAACATACCATGATAGTTGACCTATTGCGAAATGATCTGGGTATAGTCGCCAATAATATTTGCGTAGAAAATTTTCGCTATATCACCACTATCGACACCGGAGTAAAAAAACTCCATCAAATAAGTTCACATATTCATGGAGAATTAACAAGTAAGTGGAAATCAAACATAGGCGAAATATTACGTCATCTGCTACCTGCTGGAAGTATCAGCGGTACCCCTAAGAAAAAGAGTGTCGAGATAATCAAAGAAATCGAAGGATATGAGCGCGGGAATTTCACGGGAGTATTCGGATATTTCGACGGAGAGGCACTTTACAGTGCCGTAGCGATTCGATTTATCGAAAACAGAGATGGTAATATGATCTATAAAAGCGGTGGTGGAATAACGGCAGAGAGTCTATGGGAAAAAGAGTATCAAGAGATGATCGATAAGATTTATATTCCGTAAGATAGAAGCAATATTGCGATGATAAAAGTTGGTTGGGATTAAATTTAAGAAGTGATTGAATTATGATTTGTAAAAAAGAAGAGTTGAAGGATTAAATCTGAGGCCAGGCGGCGACCTACGTTTCCACACCTGAAAGATGCAGTATTATGAGCGAAGAGGGTCTTAGCTTCCGGGTTCGGAATGGGACCGGGCGTTTCCCCCTCTCTATAGCCACCTGAGCACTCAGAAGAGGATCTACCTGGATAGACTCTATTCTGAGTGATTTGGAGTTGTTATTGTTAAGTCGTCAGACACGTAACTATTCGCACACTTC
>NZ_JBAZJF010000004.1:0-424652 GCF_041651515.1 Sulfuricurvum sp. | reverse complement strand
TAGAGAGGGGGAAACGCCCGGCCCCATTCCGAACCCGGAAGCTAAGACCCTCTTCGCTCATAATACTGCATCTTTCAGGTGTGGAAACGTAGGTCGCCGCCTGGCCTCAGATTTATCTCCAACTCTTTTCTTTCTTTAACTCAACTCACAAGAATTAATCCAAATTATTTATCTAAATCGTCCATTATTAAGTCGAATTGCACTAAAATAGCATTGTCCATATATTTAAGTTAAATGAGAATTATTTTGATATCCCACTTATATAATATTAATACTAACGATAATGAAGTAATAGAGATCACGCTAGCAGATCATCTGCACCCAATCTTTCAAGCGCATTTTGAAGGTAATCCTCTGTTACCGGCATTTTTGCAGATTGATATACTTGCTCAAATTTTATCAATAGATATTATTGAAATATATCGCTCAAAATTTATGGAGCCGATACGACCTCTGGATAAAATACGCTATTCCCTTATATGGGACCAAGAAACCTCTATTCTAAAAGTCAAAGTCTCAAATGAGGTCAAAGCCGTAAGCGAGTTTACTCTTGGATATTAAGCATTTATGCATCATAGTACCTGTTTATAACAATCCAAAGACGGTAGCAACGGTAGTTACGCAGATTAGAGAGGTATGTGATATTACTCTTATAATTGTGGATGACGGTTCAGATATACCGGTCGAAGTATTGATAGATGAAAAAGATAACATTATCCATGTGCGACAACATCCGAATAAAGGGAAAGGTGTCGCTTTGCGTTTGGGTGCTTTAAAAGCCCAAGAATTAGGTATGCAGCACTGCATTACTATGGATGCCGACGGACAGCATTTCGCCCAGGATCTCAGACCCTTTATAGAGATATATAAACAAGAGGATAACCCTCATACCATGGTAATCGGAGTACGGGATTTTACGGCATGTACGCCGCCGAGATCTTCAGTGATCGGAAGACAAATAGGCAATTTTTGGGTATGGGTTGAGAGTGGACGGTGGGTATCGGATACGCAAACCGGTTTTAGGCTATACCCCCTTGATGTATTGATATACACTTCGACAACAACACGATATGAGTTCGAAATTGAAAATCTTGTCCGCTTTCTATGGCGTAAAGGGAGATTGGTAGAAATTCCGGTTAAGACGGTTTATGACGAGACCAGGATTACCCATTTTGATAAAATAAAGGATAATTTGTTTATGATTGCGTTACATACAAAATTAGTTATGCAACGGTTTTTACTATTAAAAGGGATTGTGTAGTAGTGATGATATTGAAATTTTATGGAGTTGTATAAAGTATGAAGATTACGATTGAGAGTAAGAATATATCTTTTGATGATGTTGCCAATGCAAGTGAAGTGGTATTAAGTGAAAGCAGTGTATTCAGACAACGGATTGGAGACGCACAGGCTGTTCTTTTGAAAGAGATAACAGACGGGCATCCCATCTATGGCGTAACAACGGGGTATGGCGATTCAGGTAAGAACTATCTGGTTTATGAAGATGCAAAAACATTGCAGTTGAATCTGTTTCGCTTTCATGGATGCGGTGTCGGTGAAATTTTAGATGAAGATGAAATCTATAATATTATCTTAGTCCGTTTGATCAGTATCTCTAAAGGAGTTTCCGGGGTAAGTATGGAACTTCTTGAGCGAATGTCACAGCTTTTGGAATTAAAAATACTTCCTGCCATTCCTTCAAAAGGATCTGTAGGAGCAAGCGGAGATTTGACACCGTTATCGTATATTGCTGCTGCGATTGCAGGAGAGCGAGAAGTAATTTATCAAGGGCAGCTTCGTCCCACAATGGATGTCTATAATGAATTGGGGATCAAACCGTATGAATTCAAGCCAAAAGAGGCATTAGCGATTATGAACGGCACTTCGGTGATGACCGGAGTAATGGTAAAGCAAATTTCCCTTTTTGAAAACTTGCTACACTCTTTGGAAAGTTTTGATGCGGCTCTTTTTGAAGCAATGGAAGCCGATACTACAGCATTGGAAGCATTTGTTCATGATGTGAAACCGTTTACGGGTCAAATACTGTGTGCTAAGCATTTGAGGGAAAAATTGGTAGATGCCACTTTGGTGCATGATCGTCTATCCCGTTATGAAAGTTTTTTTGATTCCGAACACCATAATATTCAAGACCGTTATTCCATACGATGTATCCCGCAGGTCTTAGGGGTTGTATGGGACAATCTCTCCATTGCAAAAAACTGGGTTGAGACGGAAATGAACTCGGTAAGCGATAATCCATTGATTAACTGTGCCGAGAAATCAATTTACACCGGATGTAATTTTTATGGCGGGTATGTTGCTCATGCAGCGGATACATTGAAAATTTGTTTGGCTAACATGGCCGATTTGCTTGATAAGCAATTTGCGATTCTGGTGGATGATAAATTTAACCGTGGTTTGGGTGAAAATTTGAAGCTTTCTAAAGAACATTATCACCACGGATTTAAAGCGATGCAAATCACCCTCAGCTCTTTGAGTGCCGACGTTATGATGCGTATGCTTCCTGCGAGTGTTTTTTCACGCTCTACCGAATCAATGAACCAAGATAAGGTGAGTATGGGGACGACAAGTGCCTTAGGACTCAAAGAAGGGGTCAAAGAGTTCTCTTCTATGCTTGCCATTGCTATGTTGGGAATAGCGCAGGCTATGGATATCCGCGGGGTTGAGAAATTTTCCCCGCATGCTCAAAAGCTTTATAAAAAAATCAGAGAAATTTCAGAGCCTTTGATCGAAGACAGACGACTGGATAAAGAGATTGAGGTTATTCAAGGGATGCTGCTTCGAGGTGAAATGAAATGATGAAAGTGCTTATTACCGGTTCGACAGGTGCTATCGGTGAAGCAACGGCCCGTTATTTTTATGAAAACGGCTATTTTGTTTACCTCCATTATCATTCGAATCGGGAAAAAGCAGAGACATTGGCACAGGAGCTTGGTGAAAACACGCAGATTATCGGTTTTGATATCGCATGCAAAACAAGCGTACGAGCGGCATTAGCCGGAATAGAAGTTGATGTTCTCGTGAACAATGCCGGAAAAACACGCGATAAAATGTTGTTTTGGATGGAAGATGAGGATTGGGATGATGTTATACAGACCAATTTAACCGGAACCTATACGGTAACCAAAGCCTTGTTGCCGAGTATGCAAAAGAAGAAATTTGGTGCCATTATCAATGTCGCTTCGGTTGCCGGTGTAGTCGGCAATCCCGGGCAGGTCAATTATGCCGCTTCTAAGGGCGGGATGATTGCGATGAGTAAATCTCTTGCCTTGGAGACGGCACGCCACAATATTCGGGTCAATTGTGTTGTCCCCGGATTCATCCATTCTGAAATGACGGCAGGATTTAACGAAAAAGATTTTGAGCGTCTTATCCCTATGAAGCGTTTCGGAAAGCCTCACGAAGTCGCAGAAGTGATCTTCTTTTTAGCGGATAAAGCATCGTATATTACCGCAGAGGTGATCATTATTTCCGGCGGGATGGTGCGCTGATGAGAAGAGTGGTCATTACAGGCGTGGGTTTTTACTCTCCGATCGGAGATACCCAAGAGAAGGTGATGGAACATTTTCTTGCAATGAAAAGCGGTATACGCAAAATGGATGAATGGGACGGTGTTAACGGGCTTGATGCGAGGATAGCGGGGGTAGTTCCGATAAACGATTTCAGCGAGATTCCCAGACAAAATCGACGCACTATGGATCGTGTTGCTATGATGTGTGCCCTATCGCTCAAGCGGGCCGTTGGGCAAAGCGGTTTGGATAAAACGCAAATTTCATCTCCTCGAACCGGATTGTCATTCGGCTCTGCGATGGGAGGATTGGAAACACTTTTTGATTATGCCGAAGATGTGGCTAAAAACAGTGGATTCGGTCATCAAAATGCAACGGCTTTTTTGCGTTTCATGAGTCATACGGTTGCTGCTAATTTGGCCGTGATGTTTGGAATTATCGGGAGAAATATTCCGACAAGTTCGGCTTGTACGGCTTCTTCACAGGCAATCGGCGCGGGATATGAGTCGATCAAGTACGGTATGAGTGATGTGATGCTCGTCGGCGGCGGAGAGGGGCTGCATTTTGTCGAAGCGGGAATTTTTGACAGTATGGGTGCGACCGCGACGGGTAAAAATGATGATCCACAGGGGGCATCCCGTCCTTTTGATGTGAACCGAAACGGATTGATAGTTTCTGAGGGTGCCGGAGCATTGGTTCTGGAGGAATACGAGTACGCTAAACGCAGAGGTGCTATTATTTTGGGTGAAATTGTCGGTTATGCCACTGGGTGTGACGGCAATCATATTACCCTCCCCTCAGAAGACGGGATGGAATTGGTGATGCGCGGTGCTTTAGCGGACGCGGCAATGGAGCCTGACGCCATCGGGTATATAAATGCGCATGCGACGGCAACCCCTAAAGGGGATATCTTCGAATCTATCGCCGTGCACAGAGTCTTCGGCTCCCAAACTCCGATCAGCAGTATTAAGGGATATACCGGACATATGTTCGGAGGTGGGGGAGCATTTGAGAGCATTGTTTCGTTGCTTGCGCTTAATAGCTCTTTTTTACCGGCTAATAAAAATCTCGATACGATTGATCCGGCATGTGCCCCATTGGATTATCTCAAGCAGCACCGTGAGGTGAGTATTGATGCGGTAATGAATAATAACTTCGCATTCGGCGGAATCAATACCTCGCTGATTATCAAAAAATTCATTTAGGAGTAATTATGAGCAGTATGTTTGAAAAAGTACAAAATATTATTGTTGAGCAGTTTGAAAAGAGTCCCGGTGAGGTTACTATGGAGAGCTCACTTGTAGATGATTTAGGATTGGACAGTTTGGACATGTTTGATATGATCTGCGCGTTAGAAAAAGAGTTTGCATTCCATTTTGACCGTGATATGGGCGCATCTATAGCGACGGTAGGAGATATCGTTAAAATGTTGGAGACGAATTTCCCCGAGTGAATTTTTTTACCCTATTGTATATACCGATAGTCTTGATAGGAATGCACTATTTACGAGTGAGTACCATCGGGAGCTTCATGGCGGGAATAGGGATGATTTGGCTCTCTTATTCCCTGTATCGCGTTTATACAAAAGAGGCATTACTAACGCCTTTCTTTTTTATACTTATCGGAGGATTGGCCTATACCCTTAATCATCCCCTTGCTTTAAAACTCTATCCGTTACTACTTTCTCTCTCTTTTTTAGCGTATTTTACGATGGCGTATATCCGACAATCCTATCCTCTGATCGGCTGGGTAGAACGATTTAAAAAACGGCCCCTTCGGGAGGATGAGCGTCAAGATATTATCCGTTCCCATGTTTTCTGGATTGGGGTGCTGGCACTGAATACCGCTGTCCATCTCATCTTGGTATTAGGGAAAAATGAGAAGTTATGGGCGGCATATGCCTTTATCGGGTGGTATTTTCTTTTTGGTACGGCAATAGGGATACAGATGATCTACGTACATCGTATCTTTTTACTAAGAGCACTCAGAAGTTTCTGGGGATATGGGTTGTTTGCCGGGGTGATAATTATCGGTTTTCTGCCGGCTATCGGAGCTTACTTTTGGATGACTTTGAAAAAAGATTCAAAACCGCATGCGGTTTTTCAACGGATTGCTTCGGCTATGTTTCGACGGTTTTTTCTATGGGCACCCGGTGGCGGAAAAATTGATATGGAGAAAAGTCCCAAAGTGGATTCTCAACGTCATTATATTTATGTAGCTACTCATGAATCGTGGATTGATTATCCGTTGATGGGCTCATTTGTATGGGATTTGTACCATCTAACCAATAAAAAAAATGCATTTGTGTGGTTTTTGCGTCCTATAGCACGTCTTTTAGGTGTAACTATCATTGGTCACAATCCGCTCTACTCCTTACTGCAGTGTTTGCGTGCAAACAGCAATGTATTGATTTTTCCGGAAGGGTCTAGAAGTAATGACGGATCGCTCGGAGAGTTCAAGCAAGGGGCATTTTCACTCTCCATCGCGGCAAATGTACCGATTGTACCGGTGATTATTGATGGGACGCGGAATTGGGTCGCAAAAGGGAGCTGTTTGTGGTCTTTGCAGTCTGTAAATACGATAAGAGTATCTCTTCTGGAACCTATGAATGTTCTTGAGGGGGAAGACGCTGCAACCTTTTCTCGGCGCGTTTGGGAAATAATGCGAGAGAAAAAAAGAGCGTGCAGTAAAGCAGATTAGGAGGCTGAGGCTACTTCGAAAAAATCATAATGATTAAACCATTGATCGGGATGTTCTTGTACCACTTTTTCTAGGATGGTTGCATACTCTTGGGCTGCGACAGCGATTGCCTCTTCTTTTGGAATAGTACGGTCATACGGGGTTAGCCAATAGTAGTTCGCATTATAATGATAATCTTTGTCTCGCAAGGAGAGAAGAGCAATTACAGGGACATCGCGGTTGTAGGCAACTTCAAACGGATTTTTATTAATGATAACCCGTTTACCCAAAAAGATGACAGGGATACTTTGCTCGCGTGTTAAAAAACGGTCCGCCATCATGGCTACTATCTCCCCGTTTTGAAATGCCTTCGCGATACGGACTGCAACGGCGATGGGCCCTTCGGAGAGATCAATGACCCGAATAATATTTTGCGGTTTTCCTTCGATAAATTTTCCAAAACCTTGAATGCTCTCTTTGATCACTTCATGCATTACAATATTAATCGGTCGATTTTTTTCCGAAGGGAGGAGTCCGCAGGTACTCCAATCCCCCACATGGGAAAAAAGGAAGAGAACCCCTTTGTTTATTGTGGAGAGATAGGGTCTTTGATTTTGGGCATGAATGTGATAGCGTTCTGTAAACTTTTTACTTAAAAATCGATCGGCAAAAACGAGAGCGAAAGTAAAGAGATGGTGATAATAAATTCTAAAATTGAATTTCCCGGTGCAGAGGATATAGTACTCTCGTAGTGAACGCTTGAGTGCAGGGGTGGTTAGGGAAAAATACAAAACGACAAAAGCGAGGACAAAACGTAATCCGCTGTAGCCGAATAATCGAAAGAACAGGTACACGATGTATAACCCTTTTCCGCTGCCCCGTTGTTTAACCATTCGTTGAATCCTTGTTTTTGCGAAATTATAACTATTTAGCTGGCAAAAAGATAATTACAGATACAATTAGTGATAAAAAGTGTATAAAAACAATGGGGATGTCGCGAATGGTTGAGTGTCATGAAATCAAAGAAAAATTAATCCAAGCTTTGCAACTTGAAGATCTCAGTGCGGAGGAAATCCTCGATGATGCCCCTTTGTTTGGTGAGGGATTGGGCCTCGATTCGGTAGATGCAATCGAATTGGTGATTTTTTTAGATAACGAGTACGGAATTAAAATTGAAAATGTAGGGCAATCTCAATCGATCTTTGTCTCCATTCAGACACTGTGCGATTATGTTAATCAAAATAAGACGAAGTAAATTTTTTTACGTTAGATGACAAGCACCGCGCCTATCATTATTCTCGAATCGGTATCAAAATCGTATGGGTCTCGTAATGCGGTTGATGCGGTTTCATTTTCGGTACCGAAAGGTTCCATCTGCGGGCTTATCGGGCATAATGGTGCAGGGAAAACAACGTTGATGAAGATGTTGTGCGGTTTGATAAAACCCGATTTTGGATCAATAACTTTGGGTGGATTGGATCTCACAAATCATCTTCACGAAGCGCGTTCGATGATCGGATACGTTCCTCAAAAAACTTCTTTGTACCCCGAGATGTCAGGGTATGAAAATCTCTCCTTTTTTGGTGCCATTCGAGGTCTTAGCGGAAAAGCGTTACAAGAGAGTATTGCTTTTTGCGTTCGGGTGACTCGGTTGGAGGAGTATCTTCATTCCCCCTCATCGACCTATTCGGGAGGATTGGCCAAGCGTCTTAACCTTGCGATCGGATTATTGGGAAACCCCCCAATCTTGTATTTGGATGAACCGACTGTCGGAGTTGATCCCCATTCGCGTGAGATGATTTTAAATGCTCTCTCATCTTTACGAAATGAATACGCTACGACGATTCTTTACACCTCTCATTATCTTGAAGAGGTTGAAAAAATCTGTGATCGCATTGTTATTATTGATCACGGAAAAGTGGTCGGAAACGATACTTCGGCTCATTTGCTCCGAGAGTGCAAGGCAATGGAGATTATATTTGAGTCACCGCCGTTTAGTGCAGGAGAAGTTCCGCTTTCTGTCGAAGGGGTGGAGGGGATTGTGTTCACTCCGCTAAAAATATCGGTTTCGCAAGAGGCTATATACACCGCTTTGCCGCGACTTCTAGAAGAGTTGTCCTCCCGTAATGCTCGCATTGAGCGGATCCGTTATGGGAGTGGAAGTCTGGAGCAGTTTATTCATACTATGAATATACACAAGCGAGCATCGGATGTTTAGAGGATTGGGTGCGAGCATCAAAAAAGAATTTTTGCTTGTCAGCAGAGATATTCATGCTTTGTTGGTGTTGTTTGCAATGCCGCTTTTATTTATCCTCATTATGAGCTTGGCCATGCGTGATGCGTTTGCCGAAAAATCGCAGATCCACGTAAAAGCCCTTGTTTCTTGTGAAGAAACAACCCCCAGTGCACTTGAATTTGTAAAAAAGCTCAAACAGAGTGAGGGATTTGAATGGGTCGGCAGTTGTGTAACGGCTAAAGAATCCTCCTTTGTACCGTTAATGAAAACAGAAGAGACGATGTTTGGGGTAAGTGTTCAAAAGGGATTTGAACAAACGATTTTCGCCAAAGAGAGCAATACGACTAAAATAGCTGTCGTGATTAATCCCGAAGCCAATCCCTATATGAAATCATTGTTCGAGGGGAGTATTCAGCGCTCCGCGATGGAGGTTTCGTTAATGCATCGGATGAGCGCCCTTAATCCGTGGATGAGCCTCCAAGAAAAAGAGATGGCGTTTAGCTCCGCGCCTTTGTATCACACGGCGTATCTCTCAGAAGACGGGGTGAACAAAGAGCGTCCGACATCGGTACAGCAAAGTGTTCCGGCATGGCTGATTTTTTCGATGTTTTTTATCATTATCCCTATTTCTAATACCTTTATTAATGAGAGACGGCTGGGGACATTATCGCGTCTTGCAACGATGAATATGTCCGTGTATGCCCTTATCCTCTCTAAAATAACCCCGTATTTTCTGATTAATCAGGTTCAATTTCTTCTGATGCTCCTTGTCGGCGTTTATTTGGTCCCGTTATTTGGGGGAGATGCACTCGTTATTCATGGCGGGGCATTAGAGCTTATGGCCGTTTCGTCGCTGGTGAGTTTCGCCTCCATTTCGTATGCGATTACATTGGCATCGTGGGTACAAACAACCGAGCAGGCGGTTACCATCGGAGGAGTGTTAAATATCATTTTTGCGGCAGTCGGGGGGATTATGGTCCCTACCTTTGTAATGCCGGAGATGATGCAGCACTTTAGTGTCGTCTCTCCAATGTCGTGGGGACTGGAATCTTTTTTAGGGATATTTCTCCATCAGGCATCGCTCAGAGAATTGCTGCCTAATATGGCGGCGTTGGCTCTTTTTGGTTTGGTTTTACTGGGAATCGCGGCGGTACGATTAAATAAAGAGATGAAGGAGGGGCTATGAGGGGCTCATTGGATGAAGCATTTAAAACGGAGTTGAAGAGACTTATTATTGAGGCGTGCGATAAAGATGTGGCGGTTGAGCAGGTCGGAGATGATGTGTTTTTATTCGGGGAGGCATCCGTGCTTGCCCTGGATTCTCTGGATGCGCTGCAAATTTCAATGGAGATACAGCGGCGTTATGGCGTTGTCCTTGCCGATAGCAAAGAGTTGCGACGCGTATTTACCTCAATCAACTCTTTAGCCGATTATATTAAGAGCGAATAATGATCCCCAAAGAGGTATTTGTACGAGAGGTTGCTGTACTCTCAGCAGTGGGCAATGATCTCAATGAAGCTGTTGAGGGACTACGTTCAGAACAATTTTGTGAAGCAACTAAGCGCTTTCTATTCGGTCAGACCCCGATAGAACGACGTTATTATCCATTAGCTTCACAGATAGCGGAATGCACTTTTTACGCTAAGTTGGAAACCCTGATAGAATCATTGCTGCAACAAACCCCTTTATGTGCAGAAGAACTGAAAAATTGTTCCTTGTATTTAGGCTCCACTTCGATGAATCTCTCTGCCTGGGAGGGTGATTTTAAAGAGCATCCTGCTGAGTGGAGTATGGCCGAGATGGATGGATACGGTGAAATCGGGCGAAAATTAGCCGAAAAATATCAGATCGGCGGAGAAGTTTTGCTTTTTTCAACGGCATGTACATCATCGGCCAATGCGTTGCTGGAAGCCTTTCGGGAGATCCGATCCGGAGAGATTGATCGGGCGATAGTGATCGGATTTGAGTTTTACAACGAACTAACGATTTGCGGATTTGAGGCGATGGGTTTGCTAAGCAAAGAGGGGTGTAAACCTTTCGACCAAAACCGTTCGGGAATGGTTTTGGGTGAGGGGTGTGCCGCTATTTTACTCGACACTGTCCCTTCTTCGCATGCTAATGCAGTGCGTGTCGCAGGGGGGAGTAATCGAAGTGATGTTCACAGTATCACCTCCCATAATACCGATGGGACCATTATTGCCCGCACTCTTCAAGACGCGCTGATGGATGCTGGGATAGATGCCCGAGAAGTTACCCATATTAAAGCTCATGCTACCGGAAGTACTTATAATGATTTGGCGGAAGGGAGAGGCCTTCGTGCGGTTTTTAAAGAATTGCCGGAGATATTTGTCCTCAAAGCAGCGGTTGGACATACGCTGGGTGCCTGCGGGGCATTGGAATTGGCACTGCTGTATGGAACGTTGCGTGAAGGATTCATCCCTAAAACCGGAGGATTTGAGGTGATAGACTCGGAGATGGAGATTGTCCCTTCTCATGCGCTCTCGGAAATATCTGAGGGATATTTACTGTTAAATCATTTCGGATTTGCGGGGAGCGGTGTTGTATTGGTGGTAGAATATACCCAAGGACGTTCGGTATGAGAGCGGTGTATATCCACGGATGTGCTGTTTTGGCCCATAACCCGCAAGACGATTTTGCACTGATAAAGCAAGAGTTGGAGCACACAAGCGGGAAAAAATTCAGACGTATCAACCGGTTTATTACCCT
Source organism: Sulfuricurvum sp. (assembly GCF_041651515.1). Taxonomy (GTDB): domain Bacteria; phylum Campylobacterota; class Campylobacteria; order Campylobacterales; family Sulfurimonadaceae; genus Sulfuricurvum. The sequence goes on along the minus strand of NZ_JBAZJF010000004.1, from coordinate 413,480 downwards.
TGCACTTGCTTCGGTATACCGGCTTCCTGCGCTAGAGAAAATGGATCGTGACTCATCTTTGTATTTGGGGACACACCACGGGTGTGCTTCGGATTCATTTGGGATGTTGCGACAAATGTATTGTGAGCAGCTGATTCCGCTCCCTTTTACCTTTATCAATACCTCCGCCAATATGGCCGGTTTTTACATTGGACAAAGTTTAGGTTTAGCGGGGGAAAGCTATACCTTTTCGCAGCCATGGGGCTCTTTTGAAAAATCATTTGCCCTTGCGTATCGGGATATTTATTCGGGGAGAAATCGCAGTGCGTTAGCCGGAAGTTGTGATGAGGCGATTTTTCCACTGGAAGATTTACGTAAATCGATGAGCATGGGTCCGGATGAACTTTTATTGGAGGGAGGATGTTGGATACACCTCTCATCGAAGGCAGAAGGATCATTTGCAACAATTCGGAGGGCCTCTTTAACATCATCATTAGTGGATATTGAATCCGCTTATATGGACTTAGGACTTAGCGATAATACGGTACTATTGATCGATCCTACGGTGAAAAGAGGATCGATACGGCTTGATACGCAGAGTACTGATGCAGTTTGGCTTTCTGATGATAAAGAGAGACTGATCGGCAGTGCCGGAGGGAAAAAACTGATGACACTTTTGCAAGATTCTTTGTATAAGAATGTTGTTTATTTGTGCCGAGAAGGTTTGTCTCGATACGCACTTTGGATTATTGAAAAGCATTAAAAGAAGGGAAATAGCATGAATCACACTGTAATTGAATCGGATATTTTAATTATCGGAGGAGGCCCTGCCGGCTCCGTCGCCGCAGCTCATTTGGCACAAAAAGGGTACAGTGTCTCTATCGTCGAAAAAGTACCGTTTCCCCGTTTTGTGATAGGGGAGTCCCTTTTGCCTCGATGCAATGAGATACTGGAAGACAATAATATGCTTGAAGCGGTCGATAAGCATGGGTTTACGGTCAAAAACGGTGCCTGTTTTGAGCGAGACGGTGCACTGGAGATATTCAACTTCCAAGAAAATATCGGTCAGCGCTTCGGTAATTCTTATCAGGTGAAGCGGGAAGAGTTTGATAATTTGCTCCTAGAACAAGCGTGCGGGTTTGGAGCTCAATTGTATCCCGAGACGGAAATTACGGCATTTGATCCGGAGACAACAACTGCGCAAGCAATCGATAAAGAGGGAAATGCGTTGACGTTTAAAGCGCGATTTGCTCTGGATGCCTCCGGATACGGACGTGTCTTCCCCCGCCTACTTGATCTGGATACCCCAAGTGAGCTGGAAATCCGAAGCGCCGTATTTACACGGGTTCGCCATGATATTCGTCCCGTTGATGAAACGGAGGGGTACATTTATATTTATGTCCATGGGGACAACGAAGCGTGGATATGGACGATACCGTTTTCGGATGGGGTTACCTCGGTCGGGGTTGTGTGTACGGAGGCATTTTATGCCTCTTTCGGCTTGGACAACGAATCGTTTTGGGATCGGATTATCGCGTCAACACCGGGTGCCAAAGAGCGTTTTGAACAAGCTGAAAAAATTGTTCCGGTCGGAAAGATTGACGGATACAGTGCAAATGTTAAATCGATGGTCGGTAAAAACTATTGTATGGCGGGAAATGCGACTGAATTTCTAGATCCTGTTTTTTCATCGGGGGTAACATTGGCGCTCGAATCGGGAAATAAAGCGGCTCAAATGATCGATCGAACCCTCAAAGGAGAGAGCGTTGATTGGGAAAGTGAATATGTCGATTACATGATGAAAGGGATTAACGTTTTTAGAGAGTTTGTCGCAGCATGGTATGACGGACGTCTGCAGGAGATCTTTTTTGCTGAGGGAAAACCCGATAAAATCAAACGCTCTTTCTCCTCTGTTTTGGGGGGATACGTGTGGGAAGATCAAAATATGTTTGTACGAAATCCAAAAATCGGAATTGATGCTGTAATTACACAGCTTCGAGGGTAATTGCGTGAAGAATCTAATCAAAGGGTTTCTATGAACCATTTTTTTGATGTGAGTAAAATGTCCGCTAAACAAGCACAATATGAGGCACAAAAGATTGCATTTGCCCCGATCGTTTTTCAATCGGTACGAGTATTGCGAGAGAGCGGGATACTCAAACTCCTGAATGAAAGTCGATTAGGGATGAGTATTGAGGCCATAGCCGAACAACTCTCTATGACCCCTTATTCGGTCAGTGTGTTGCTAGAATCGAGTTTGAGTGCCGGGGCGGTTGCGAAAGACGGAGAGCTTTTTAGCGGGACAAAAATCGGTTATTTTCTTCAAAATGATCCGATGACCCGAATCAATATGGACTTTAACCATTACGTCAATTATTTGGGATTGTATGATTTGGATAAAGCGGTTGAGCAGGGCAAGCCGGTAGGGTTGAAAGTTTTTGGGGAATGGGAAACCATTTATCCGGGATTGACCTCTTTGCCGGAAAAGGCAAAAAAAGCGTGGTTTGATTTCGACCATTTTTACTCGGATTCGGCATTTGAAGCGGCATTGGCTATTATCGGTGGAGACAATCGAAAACGGCTTTTGGATATAGGGGGAAATACGGGACGCTTTTCCCGCTTGTGTGCGGCTACCCTTCCAACATGCCATGTGACGATTGTCGATCTTCCTGAGCAGCTAAGCGTTGCTCAGGTCGAGATTGAGGCAGCAGGGTTGTCGGATCGGATTGATACGCACGCTGCGAATATGCTGGATGTTGCGGCGCAGCTTCCGCAAGGGTTTGACGGGGCATGGATGAGCCAGTTTTTGGATTGTTTCGGCGAAGAGGATATTGTCCGGATACTCTCCAAAGTAGCTAAGGGGATTGACGATGGAGGGAAGGTTTATATTCTGGAACCGATGTGGGATCGTCAAAAATACGAGACGTCAGCATATTGTCTGATCAATACCTCCCCTTATTTTACCGCAATGGCCAATGGGACGAGTAAGATGTTTAATCTGGGCGAATTAACCCGCTGTATCCTCAAAGCAGGATTGGTGGTATGTGACATACAGGATAATATCGGGTTTTGTCACTCGTTGATTGTCTGTGAAAAAAAATCAAAAGGTTAATCTGTGAGAGCACTTTTTTTCTTTCTTTATTTGGTGGTGTCGATGTACGCCAAAGATGAATTTACCGAAAAACGGTATAGCTATGCCCTGGATCGAACGACACTCTATAAAGGAAGTGTAACGATGAGCGAGGATTCAACGGTTGTTCGGTATGTTCAGCCCGATCGCAAAGTACTGACCCAGTCCGGAAAGCAGTTGATTGTCGAGGATATCGATGCCCATACTACGCAGACGATTGATCTTTCGGATCGGATTGATATGGTGCTGTACTTTTCATTTATGCGTTCAGCGTACCGCAAAGATATGAGTGGACTGAAAACGTATTTTGAGGTGGAGAGAGATAAAAACATTATGACCCTTCTCCCTAAGAAACAGGTCAAGCGGGCGATTGAAAAGATCGTTATGACGATGAACGGGGATGAAATCCAAAAAATCATGATCAATTTTACGAATAGAGACACCATTGAAATCGAAACTCATTGAGCGTATCCGCTTTCTTGTAATTTGCGTTATTTTGATAGCGGTAGGGGTATTTTTACTTAATCGCTATCCCCCGACCGGTGATATTATCAAAATTCTCCCCGACGATAATGCGACACGTACCCTTACGTTGTACAATAAATTTGAATCCTCCAAAAAACTTTTTGTGTTGGTACGTGGTTTTGATGAGGAGAGTTTAGAGAAAGCGACGCAGATCAAAGCGATTTTGGAACGTCAAAAAAGTGTTGAGAGTGTTTTCTTTAACGTTACGGATGTAAGCCTGCGTGTTCAAAGTTATCTTGCCGACAATTATTACTACCTCAGTGATTTTAATGCAACGCCGCTCTCTTCGCAAAGTATTCAACAGCGGCTTAATGAGAGTGCTCAGAGTATTTTATCGGGCGGAGCGTATGTAAGCCTTGATACCCAAGATCCTCTCCATCTTTTTACCCAAATGCAGATCATTGCGGCTACCATGAAAGACGGTTTTCTGGTTGTCCCTGGCAAAGGATACTGCCTCATCGCTTCGGTATCTCCGAGTATAAGTGATATGGAAGCATCCCGTAAAATGTACGATGAGGTAAACGGCGCATTGGCGGAGTACAAAAGCGATATCGTTGTATTTAGCCCCAATTTTTACAGCGTTGAAAACTCGGCTTTTATCAAAAATGACATTGAAAAGATTACAATCTTCACCTTTGTTATATTGTTGGGTGTCTATTTCTTTTTACTGCGTAACAGAAGCCTCCTTATCTTCAGTGTCACCACTTTGGTGGTATCGGCGATTATCGCTTTGCTCGCCGTAAAGGGGATTTTTGGAGAGGTCTCTATTCTGGTCGTAGCCTTTGGTGCGGGGATCGCATCAATTGCGGAAGATTATCTCTTTATGCTCTTTATCAATGACGATTATCGTCATCACCGATTTAACAAACCGGTTTTTTACGGGTTTATGGCTACGGAAGCGGGCTTGTTCTCTCTGGTGTGGATCGATTTTCCTCTAATTGCTCAGTTGGCACTGTTTGCGGCAATCTCTTTGGCGATTTCATACGTTATTTTTGCATTTTTCTTCCGAAGACTGGCATTTTATCAGAATGAACGGAGTGAGAAGAGTAATGCAATCTATCTTCGATTATTTACGCTCCGACGGATTCCCCCTATCGTTTTTTTGGTTGTCTCCTTGGCAATGATGGCGTATGCTCTCCCTCGCATTTCGTTCGATCCCAACTTTCGTCATTTAGACTACCAAAATCAAAAATTGATGGCGGCAGAAGCCCTTTTCAATGAGACATTGGGGGGAGATAAAATTCCCGTATTGATCTCGGCAAAAACGATGGAAGAGCTACTCGTGGATGCGGAGCAATTTCGCGCTACCGCCCCTAAAAGTTTTAGTATTGCCAATTTGAGTGTGAGTCAGCACAAAGCGCAACTTCGTGAAGCGCAAATCCGCTCCTTTGATTTTGAGCACCTGACTAAAGAGTTGGATACATTGGGGGTATCGGCAGGATTTCGTTCGGGAACCTTTGCTGAATCCTACAATGGCTTGAGCCATCTACCGCCGTATCGGATGGATGAGGGGGCAATTGCGCAATTGGGGGTTGAAGTACTGCGTCATGATGGGGTGATTAGTACTATCGGATACATGGATGAAGCGGATTTGGGCAAAGTGAGCGGCCTTGGGTTCGCCAAACCGATTATCGGTCGAGAGCTCCTGTCTCAAAGTGCTATAGCAGCACTGGAGCAATTTAAAAGCTTTTTTCTTGTTGCCTCTTTCGCATTATTGTTGATTGTAGCGATGGCGACGAAGCGAGAAGCGTTGTATGCCCTCAATTTTCTCCTTTTTCCGGTTGCTTCTATTTTATGTATGTTGAGCTTTTTGGAAGGGTACACGATCATGCATCTGTTTGCCCTCTTTTTGATGATGATTTATGGGATTGATTATGGGATATTCCTTGCAAAAGGGTCCTCTATCACATCGATGCGCGCGGTCATCTATTCTTCTATAACAACCTTCGCAGGATTTGGGATTTTATTTTTTAGCAAGGTTCCGGCCGTGTATGCTATCGGTGAAAGTACCCTCGTCGGACTTGCTGCCATAGTTTTACTCTTTTTCCAAAAAAATACCAAAGGAGTCTGATGCCGAATATCACTCTATTCCGGGATGACAATACGAGACTAACGTCTGTGTTAAATTTTAAAGGGTATGCGGAGGCAGTAGAGCCGCGTATTATTAGGCAAATCGAACATGAGAATAAGATAGAGTATCTGCAACGTATGCTTCATTCGTTTGAATCGGGTGAATTGGTGGTTCTCCTCGATGGCTCGATGGCCAATACGGCTGAAAAAGTGAATGCCCTTGTAAAACAAGAGGAAGAGAAACCTTCTTTTTGTCAAGAAGGGGTAGCTCTTTTCTTTACCTCCGGGACGAGTGGAAATCCGGTAGGGGTACTAAAAAGTGCAGCACATATTCAACGTGAAATCGAGACCCAAAAAAAATGGATCAGTGCTTTTTCATTTGAGCAGTGTTTGGTTAGCGTCCCTTTCTTCCATATTTATGGATTTTTATTCGGAGTAGCTCTCCCTTTGGCTTTGGATCTGGATATAGTGACGCAAGACCATTTTCTCCCCGGAGATATTCTTTTCCATGCCCGTTCAAAACCGACGTTGTGTATTACCAATCCGGTTTTTATCCGAGCGTTGAACCGATTCGGAGAGGATATCGATTTAAGCGATTCGTTGTTTGTTTGTTCGGGAGGAGCGTTAGAAGCATCGGAAGCAGGGGTCTTTGAGAAAAAATACCATACGAAACTTATTCAGCTCTATGGATCGACCGAAACGGGAGGAATAGCGATACGCGGGGGAAGCGATACCCTGTGGACCCCGTTGGAAACGGTAGAAATTGATACGGTAGAGGGGAGGTTGAGTGTCCGATCCCCTTATCTCTCCGACTATCTTTATCAAGAGGATTTTATCCCCCTTGCAGATCCTCATATCACTACCGATTTGGTTCGAATCGAAGAGGGAAAATTTGAAATTATCGGGCGAGAGAGTGAATTGATCAAAATCGGGGGAAAACGGCTCTCCGTAATCGAGATTGAGAGATATCTTGAAACACGTGAGGGGATTGAGGAGGCTTTGGTCTCGGTCGAATATCGTCCTCTTTTATTGCGCGGCGAATTGTTGCATCTGCAATTGCGCGGTGAAACCGGAAGCATGGATGCGGCGGAGATTAAAAAACTGCTTCATGACCGATTCGGTGGGATTCATATCGAGTGTAAAATCATTAGGGTAGACGAGATTGCTAAAACGGCTACGGGGAAAAAAATCCGCCATGCATTGAGTATGAAGGGCGATTAAGGCGCCAAATAAAATATGGCGATTTCTCCTGTCGCTACAACGAGCTCTGTATTCGGATCAAGGGCTTCAAAGTTAAAAAGATAGGAGTTGTTGAACGTGTGTTTGATCTGTATGCTCAGAGAGTATCGCGTAGCGTCAATGGCATCGAGTTTTTTAACATTACGGAAGGAAGAGACAACCCCGATGGTGCATTCGGGAGAGAGGGGGAAAAAGCTGCTCCCTTGAGCGGCTGCTTCACAAAACATGGAGAGTGTCGGGACGGAGGGAAACTGCGTCCAAAAACGGCATCGAATCTCATCCAATTTGATTAACTCCCCGATGAAAACGATCGGTTCTTTATGGGGCAGACGCGAATTAATCGGATGAGACATAACGGAAATCCTACTTTTTTGGGTAGAGATATGTTAGGATAAACTTACTTAAATAGAAGGTATTTTTAGGTGGCAAAACGGGTACTCGCACTCTATTATTCGCAAACAGGGCAACTGGCAAAGGTGATGGAGCAGATAGTGTCTCCTTTAGCGGAGGAAGAGGGGATTGAGTTGCATGTCGTCCCTTTGCACTCAACGGAAACTTTCGCTTTCCCGTGGTCTTTTTTTCGTTTTTTTGATCTTTTCCCCGAAGCGGTCTATCTTGATCCTCCGGCGAACAAATCTTTTGAAATCCCTGATCCCTCAGCCTTTGATCTGATACTTTTGGGGTATCAGCCATGGTTTTTATCCCCATCATTGCCGATGAGTGCCTTTTTACAGTCTGACCAAGCGCGTATTATCCTTGCGGGAAAACCCGTTATTACAATAATAGGTTGCCGTAATATGTGGATAGAGGGACAAAAAACGATGCATGAATTGATTGTTTCGTGCAAAGGGCGGTTGATTGATAATGTCGTATTAAATGACCAAAGCGGGCCGTTGGAGAGTTTTATTACGACTCCTCGGTGGATGCTTACTGGTAAGAGAGAACCGTTCTGGGGATTATCCGCAGCTGGAATAGACCACAAAACGATCCAAAATAGCCGCCGGTTTGGAGAAGCGATTATTGCGGGACTGAAGAGAGATAGGGAACGTCAGAATGAGCCGATGTTGCAAGGGTTGGGGGCTGTTTGTGCTGATCCGCGATTTATCGCATCGGAGAAAATCGGCAAACGAAGTTTCCGGATTTGGGGGAGATGGGTGCGGATGTTTGGACGTAGAGGCTCGTGGAGACGTCGCCCTATCTTGACAGTCTATGTTGTATTTCTCATACTATTGATTGTGAGTGTTGTCCCGATAAATATGGCTATTCAAACCATTATCCGCCGTTTATTTAAAGGAAAAATGGATAAAATAATCAAAACTATAGAAGCCCCTTCGGGTCGATAGGGGAGATGAGTATGGGTAGCGTATATATTACGAAAATTTCGGCTTTTTTGCCTAATGATCCAGTCGAAAATGATCAAATAGAAGAAGTGCTTGGGCGTATCGGCGGGGTAAAATCGCGTGCTAAAAATGTTGTTTTACGAAGCAACGGGATCAAGAGCAGATATTATGTACTGGATCCGAAAAGTCGCAAACCTCTTTTTACCAATGCTTCTATGACGGCACGAGCCGTGCAGGGGTTGGAAGATAGTACTTTTTCATTAAGCGAAGTCGGATGTCTGGCGTGCGGGACTACGTCACCGGATTATTTAATGCCCAATCATGCCCTAATGACCCAAGGGGAGCTTGGAATGGGTTCGTGCGAAGCGATCGCAACTTCGGGGATTTGTTTGAGCGGAATTACCGCAATGAAATACGCCTATATGACGGTAGCATCAGGTGAGCATACTTATGCAATATCGACAGGTTCTGAAATCTCTTCGATGGGACTGCGGGCTGAAATGTTTGCTTCCGAAGCGCTTATGGAAGAGTTGGATGTACTCGAAAAGCGCCCTGAAATTGCTTTTGGAAAAGATTTCTTGCGCTGGATGCTCTCCGATGGTGCTGGGGCGGTTTTGCTCCAAAATACCCCATCCTCAGAGGGAATATCACTCAAAGTAGAGTGGATTGATATCCTCTCTTACGCCGGAGAGATGCCTACGTGTATGGTCAGCGGTATGTTAAAAGACGATGCAGGAAATTATCAGCCATGGAGAGAGCTTGATCCGGCTTTATGGCTGGATAGCGCCGTATTTGCTGTCGAGCAGGATGTCAAACTTTTAAATGAAAATATTGTCTATTACACGGTCGAGAAACCGTTACAGGGTATTGTCCAAAAGCGGGGGATTCGTGCCGAGGAGATCGATTATTTCTTGCCCCACTACTCTTCGGAATATTTTCGCGATAAGATGGCAGCGGGACTGGAGCGAATCGGGTTTTCGATTCCAAATGAAAAATGGTTCACGAATCTGACGCGCAAAGGAAATACGGGGAGTGCTTCGATTTATATTATCCTTGAAGAGCTTTTTCACTCCGGAAAACTCCGTGCCGGAGAGAAGCTGTTATGCTTTATCCCCGAGAGCGGACGATTCTCTACCGGTTTTATGTTGTTAGAGGTGGTAGAATGAAACTCGATGAGGTCCCTCAGGACGATAATGTGATTTATCGCGGTGGACGAAAAGCGGTCTATGCGCAAGAACAAGACGGCGGATACGCAATTGCCCCCAGCAGCGGATGGAATGTTGAAGAGGTTGCTACCTTGCAGGCGGTGGATGAATTTCGCCGTTTGGAGCGTGAGGCGTGGAAATCGTTTTTAGATCACCGATCTTCGCCATTGGAGGTATGGATGTATCATCGGCGTATGACACTCCCTACTCTTTCACAGTGTTCAGGTTTTTGGCAATGGCAGGTAAAACGCCATCTTAAAGAGGGTGTTTTTAACGCGCTGAATCCCAAGAAGATAGCGATATACTGCGAAGTACTGGATGTTACCCTCGATGAACTTCATAACCCTAAGGAACCGGAATAATGGAATCTTTTGTTCATAGCCATTCGGCTCATTGCGAGAGTGGGGTTGTTTCGTCCCTATTGACTCATGCGGGATATCCGATCAGCGAAGCGATGGCATTTGGAATCGGTGATGGTTTGACCTTTGCCTATCTGCCGATTATTAAAATAGACGGGATGCCCCTTGTAGCGTATCGAATGCCGCCGAAGAATATTATCAAATCGGTTACCAAGCGGCTTGGATTGAACGTGGTGATGAAAAAATATCCTAATCCCGAACGTGCGCGCGAAGATTTGGTAGCACTTTTGGATGCCGGTAAATTGGTGGGATTGCAGACATCGGTATTTTGGCTCCCCTATTTTCCGCCGGAGATGCGATTTCATTTTAATGCCCATAATCTTCTTGTTTATGGAAAAAATGAAGAGGGGTTTTTAATCAGCGATCCGGTATTTGAGAATCCGGTAACACTCGCCTACGATGCTCTCGATAAAGCCCGTTTTGCCAAAGGGGTTTTTGCTCCCAAAGGGGCATGTTATTATATTGAGCATGTCCCCGCAACGCTGGATCTAGCCAAAGCAATCAAAACCGCTATCAAACGGACAGCCAATATGATGCTTTTCACCCCTTTGCCATGGGTGGGGCTGCGTGGAATGCGTCGGATGAAAAATGCGATTCTGAAGCTCCCAAACCATCCGCATAAACGGTATGCCTCTTTGTATCTGGGACATGTTATCCGAATGCAAGAAGAGATCGGTACAGGAGGCGGAGGTTTTCGTCTGATGTACGCGGCATTTTTATCTGAAGCGGCTGACGTATTAGGGAGAGATGAGTTGAAAACGGCTTCGGTGATGATGACCGAAGCGGGGGATAAATGGCGGCAGTTTGCCCTAAGTGCCTCTAAGGTGTGCAAAGGAGGCGAGCTTGCAGTCACAGAAATCGCATCAAAACTTCAAGAGTGTATTGATACCGAAGAGAAGGTATACCGTTTCTTGAGAGGGGTTAAATTATGAGTGAGAAAAAAAAGGTTTATCTAAACGGATTCAGCGCGGCATGTGCGGCCGGGGTCACTATCGAAGAGATATTTTCAACCCTCCTCTCGGGTAAAACGGCAATAACGATGCGAGAAGGTTACATTCACGGATCGGTTATCCCTGTGGGTAAAATTCCCCACCAAGATGATTTTTACCAACTTCTGATTCAGAATGTCGAGACCCTTTTTGCCAAGGTCCCCTCAATCAACCCCTCCGAAACGATGCTGTTGGTCGGATCGTCCGTCGGCGGTATGTGCAGAACCGAGCGAAAATTTTTGGAAAAGGGGGATGCCGCTACGTTTGATCCTTTAGAAGCATCGATTTACTCCCTTGCGGAAACCCTTCAACGTACGTTTGGGTTTAAATCGTCACTCTCGTTTTCGACGGCGTGTACCAGCAGTTCTGTCGCGATCGATTTTGCATATGATCTTATCCAAAATGGTATATACCGATCGGTTGTCGTGGTTGGTGCGGATGAACTGAGCCTCTCCGCTGTTAACGGATTTGACTGTTTGGGAATTGCATCCCGCGATTATGTCCGCTCTTTTGATGTGGATAGAAACGGTATTAATGTGGCAGAGGGGATTGCGGCTTTGGCCTTTTCCGATACCCTCTCTGCGGATTGTGTCGAATTGCTCTCTGCCGGGGTAAGCTCCGATGCCTATACTATTACCCATCCTCACCCCGAGGGAGCGGGGGCTATAAGTGCTATGACTATGGCATTGGAACGTGCAGGGCTTACCCCAGATGACATCGACTACATCAATGCACACGGTACCGGTACAATAGCCAATGATCAGATCGAAGCCGGTGCTATTGAAAAACTTTTTGGCTCCCGTCCCTATGTTGTTTCGACCAAAGCGGTGACAGGGCATACGTTGGGGGCGTGCGGAGCACTTGAAGCGGCTATCGGCGCTATGTCGATTTTGCATAATATTATTCCGCCGTGTGTCAATCTCACCTCTGCCGTTAATCCTACCCTCTCACATCCGCGTACTGCCACAGACGCAGAGGTAACGTATGTTTTATCAAACGCGTTCGGTTTTGGCGGCGGAAATGTTTCCATCCTTTTAGGAAAGGTCTTGCATGATTAATCTTAAAATTCTTAAATATGCACAGATCGCCGATGTGCAGAAATGTACGACCCTCAATGAAAAAACGATCGTTTCCGATATGATGCTTCGCAGACGGCTAACCCGTAATGCACGAATCGCTCTCTATCTTGCAGATCAAATCGGAGCAGAGCAAAATGCGGTTGTCATAGGAAACGGATACGGTGAAGTCTCCGAGACCTACGATATCCTTCGGGCAATTTATGAGAAAAGTTCATTAAGTCCGACGGCGTTTCAAAACTCGGTACATAATACCCCTGCATCGTACCTTTCTATTGTTGAGCAAAATCGCGGATACATCACTACGGTATCGGATTTACAGGATACCGCTTCGAGTGTCCTAAAAGTCGGTGCAATCAAATCGCTGCAGTACCCGCAGTTGGCATTGATGGTGACCGATTCAATCAATTTTGACCAGATTGCTGAAATAAATCACTGCGGGATAGAGTTTTTAGAAGGGGGGGCGGCATTGCTCGTTACCCGTACGAGCGAAGAAGCAACGATCACTCTGCGCGGTAAATCGTATCCGAAGTATTCGCGAACATTGTGGCCAATGCTTGAAATTATAGAGCAGTGTGAGTCACTTCCTGCAGGATGTGGGGCGATTATATCCATCGCGGTATGATGTGTCTCACAAAAATATCACATAATATGTTACCAATCTACACATACCTATTCATCTGCTAATTTCTTTTAATCCGTATAGTCCTTACCTAATTCATCCTATTTTCATGTTCAAGTGCTCTTAGAGTCCTTTTTTGACGTCAAATTAGAGCTTTCATCCAATAATAAACCGTCATATTACAAATATAATCCGCAGTATAAGAAAAAATTATTCTGTGATAACTTCGTGTTAAGTTTCAATTAATTTTATCACCCCTATAATGATGTTGTTAACGGATCGTTTACCGATTCGAACTATTAAGACTTTAGGAGAGTTTATGAAGCGTTCAATTAAATTAGCGGTTGCGGCAGCAGTTGCATTAACAAGTACAGCGGCATTCGCAACCAACGGCGATGCAATGATCGGTGTCGGTGCGAAAGCCGTCGGTATGGGTGGTGTAGGTATCGGTATGTCACATGGTGCAGAATCAGCACTTACCAATCCAGCGATGATTACAGCAGTCGAAGGGACTGAAATCTCTTTTGGCGGTACAGTGTTTATGCCAGATGTTAAAACAAATATTGGACAAGGTGAGACGCAAAGCGCTGCAAAATTATCTGTAATCCCTTCGGTTGCTATCGCACAAAAAGCAACCGATAATTTTTATTGGGGTATCGGTATGTACGGTGTAGCCGGTATGGGTACCGATTATCGTGGGACTAATAATAATTATTCTATGGTCACTAACTTACAATTAATGCAGTTTGTTGTCCCTTTAGCTTATAAAATTAATGGCTTTAGTGTCGGTGTAGCTCCAATCTTGCAATACGGTTCATTGGATATTAATTACAACACGACTGGCACTCCAGCTGGTGGAAGTACTACTAAAGGTGTTGCGCAAGATTTTGGCGTAGGTTATAATCTTGGTGTAGCGTATGAAACATCGGGTGTGACAGTGGGAGCATCGTATAAATCTGCTATTAATATGAAATATGATGGACAACTCTCAAATGCAAGTAAAGATTTCGGTCTAAATAATGGAGCTGGATTATCAGATAACTTGCAACAACCGGCTGAAATCGGTGTTGGTGCTTCATATAAAATGGATCAACATACTTTTGCGGCTGATTACAAAAAAATCAAATGGTCAAGTGCAAACGGCTACAAAGATTTCAAATGGGATGACCAAAATGTTTATATGATCGGTTATCAGTTTTCTCAAGACAACTGGGCGTTGCGTGCCGGTTATAACTATGCAAAAAGTCCTATTACAGCACAACCTGCAGCTAATATGATGACTCCTGGCAATTACGATGGAGCGGCGCTTAATACATTGAATCTACTTGGATTCCCTGCGATTATTCAAACCCATTATACTGTGGGTGGAAGCTATTCTTTCACAAAAGCAACGTCATTTGATTTAGCCTATGTCTATTCACCAAAAGTGACTGACACATATGATACCTCTGCCATGACGCAAGCGATGATTTATCGATCTACAGGAACTCCTTCTGCAGCAACAAGCAGTGTTACAACTTCTCACAGTCAAAAAGCTGTGACTGCACAACTTAACTTCAAATTCTAAGAAGTTTTTATTTTCTCTCCCATCTTCGGGAGAGGTTCACAATCCATTCACCTTTTAAAGCAATAATAATAAGTCAAATTCACTGAATTCTTATTATCGCTTTTTGATGGCTTTGTGATACAATAAGCGATTAATAACAGTTCACACTAATGTTAGGGAGACACAATGTTTAATAGACTTTTAATCGGCGCGGCGGCTTTATCGCTTGCAGCTTCAATGGCGTTTGGTGCCCAAGGGGTAAAGTTTTATGTCGGAGACGGCGATAAAGAAAAAACATACATGAGCATGGTAAATGAAAAAGTCGGGACGATCGGATTTGTCCTTTCTGATCCGCATGAGCGTATCAATGACGGGTATAAAACCAAATACGGTTCTACCAATCTTGATAACCTTGGATTTTTCTCAATGATGAAAGATTCTGTGGTTGGGCCATTGTTGTTAAAAGAACCTTCATTGGGCGGTTTTTCTCCGTTTAACCTTCATATCTACAAAAAAATGGGTGAAGATAAAACCTACGTAGGTCACGTAACACCGGATACGATGCTTGATATCGTAGGGGTAAAAGACAAAGCGGTTCGTGCCACATTCGTTGCCTCTTTTACGGACCTTGATAAAATGGTTGAGCAAGAGATCGGTTCAAAAGTGCAAACCGTAGAATATACAGCATTGCCGGCTAAGCCGATGATGACGTTTGAAGTTCCGTTTGAACGCGGTGCAAGTTTGCAAAGTTTTATCGACGATTTCCAAGGAAAATTTGAAGCAAAATTTGAAGCAAACAAATACATCATTGCCGGGTTTAAAGATGTTAAAGGGGCAATGACCGATGCAAATATCGAATTTGGTCGCTATGATGCATATTGGGTTTATTCTCTTTGTCATTTCAAATTCTCAGAAGGTATCTTCAACCAAGGGCGTCCTGATGCAGGTACATTCGCTCCGTGTTCTATGTACATGTATATCGAAAAAGGCTCTAACAAACTTATGGTCGGTATGCCTCGTCTAGAAAACTGGATTGCCGTAATGGGGATCAAAGATCCTAAAATGGTGGATTCGATTCACGCATTGGATAAAGAGATTACAGGAATCATGACAGAATTAGGAGCTAAAGAGCTATGAAAAAATTCTATACCCTAATCGCTACGGCAGTTATGATCGCATTCTGCGGATGTGCAGGTACAACGCCAGAAGCGGAAGCCGGAGTAAAAATCGAAAAAGAGGTAGCTACCTATAAAATTGCCCCTTACGTCAGTGTAGACGAAGCCAAAGCAAAACTTGCAGCAGCCGGTTTTGAAGTGGTGGGTAGCTATAAACCTTTTGAAAATGGAACAACCCTTTTGTTTACAAACAATGCGATGAAAGCAATGGCAAACAAACCTTCTCGTGGTTTAGCTGCGGTTGGACGAATCCTTGTTGACGATGAGCGTAAGCAAATCAGTATTGCCAATCCGGTTTATTTCGGAAAAGCGTTTATGCAAAAAGAGTACAGCCATGCAACCGCATCTGCGGAATTGGCAGCTCTTGAAAAAGCGTTTGGTCCTTGCAAAAACTCTGGCGACAAATGGGAATTTGATGGGTTGGCAGGATACCATTTTATGGTGGGTATGCCCTATTATGAAGATATGGATCTTGTCGGTGAAGGTTCAACGGCTGATTTGGTTGCCAAAGCGCAAAAAGCCAAGGGGACGACTGCAGTTGTCAAAATCGGTGAAGATCGCTACGTTGCATTTGTAGAGTTGGATCGCCGTACGAACGGATTTTTGAAAAAAATCGGTACTCAAAACGGAGAGATATTGCCGTGGGCGGTATTGATTGAAGGTGGACAAGCAAAAGCGTTAAGCGCTAAATATATTATCGCTATCAGCTATCCTGCATTTACCATGACAGAGTTTATGGGAATTGCTACTGTTCCGGGTGCTGTTGCAACCGATATCAAGAAAATTTTTAAATAAATAGCAACTTTCCGCGTATGCGGGAAGTTACTCTGCTAAAACCGAAACTTCACAGACTCCAGCATAGCTTTTACAATCTCTTTATAATAGCTTTTTAGCATCTCTGAGCCTAATACTACCGGCGGTTCACCGTTATCGGAGCCTTCTCGGATATCCATATTAAGTGGAATTTGCCCTAACAGGGGAACGTTATAGCGTTTACTCAACCGTTCTCCACCGCCGCTACCGAAAATATCGTAACGCGTTCCGGTATCCGGGGCAATAAAATAGCTCATGTTTTCAACCAATCCGGCGATCGGGACGTGGATGTCTTGAAACATTCGGATAGCTCGGCTAACATCATCGGATGCGACGAGTTGCGGTGTCGTTACAATTATTCCGGCCGTAATCGGAAGTTCTTGCGCCATGGTGAGTTGAATATCTCCGGTACCCGGAGGCATATCGATGACCATGAAGTCGAGCTCTCCCCATGCGACATCTTCGAGAAATTGGATCAATGCCGAAACTGCAACCGACGAGCGCCAAACAAGCGGAGTATCCGAAGTCGGTGTTGTTAGGGCGACACTCATAATTTTAATTCCGTAATTTTCACACGGAATAATTTGATTATCGTCATTCCAGCGGATTTTTTCCAAATCGGTATTGGTCAAACGGGGGACATTCGGGCCATAAACGTCTGCATCCAAAATTCCGACTTTATACCCTTGTTGCGCAAGGGCAATGGCCAGATTGACACTCACGGTACTTTTTCCGACCCCCCCCTTTCCGCTGGTAACTGCGATAACATTGGCAGCATACGGTGCACGATTATTGGGTGCGGCGCTGTTTCCGTAATTGGTATCTTTTGGGGCGGTACTTTTCTTGGTAATATCAAGCGTTTTAAATTGAGATGCGAATTCGGTTTCTATTGCGGTTTTAACGGTGAGGTAGGATTCATCGCTAACGGTTAGAAGCTCTACCTTTGCATGATTATCGGTAACTTTTACCTCAGAGATAAGTTTTAGCTCTCCCAACGTTCGGCTGAGTCCCGGATAGGGGAGTGCATGGAGTGCTGATTCGAGATCTTTAGTGTTCATAGGGGTTTCCTCTGCTTTCACGCGCGAGAAGCGCTTTGGTGCCGGTGGCCTTTTGGGCAAGTTTGGCTAATGCGGTTCGAGCCCCGGGGTATTCAAGGCTAAGACGGTGATAGGTGGATATCCGCTCATCGATAAGATGGTTTATAGAGGTGATCACATCGTTGGTGGTTCCGATTTTATCTGATTCGTTGAGGAGATCTTTGATCAACATTTCACGCGAATGCATTTGTAAATCCAAACCATTGGCTCGGCCTATAGCGATAAAGTCTCCGGCACTGAGATAAAGTCCTGAGAAAAAAGTATTTAAAAAATGATTTTCCAGCGAGAGAAATTTACTTCGCTCTTCATGATGATGACGCTTCATGCGCGACTCTTTAGATTGGCATCGGCGGCTTTGGTGACATCGACATCGTTATCGCCCAGTAATCGTTCAATGATGTCGCGAGGGGCGGCACGGTTCTCTGCCAGACGCATCCGTACCATTTTATCATTATCATCAGCAAGTATTTTAAGCAGTTTAACCGGAGTATTCGGATTGCCGGAAAGTCCGTCTCGGACAATTTTTTCATCATTAAAGAATTTTTCAAGTACGTCACTTGGGGTAGAAGGGTTGGTGGCAACCAGCGCGCGGACAAGATTAATCGTATCATTGGCAAGGTGGCGCAATACTTCGACTGGGGTGTGTGGATTTTTGGCAACGGCCCAGCGTGCTCCCATATCGATCGGATTTTGAGAAATATCGATCAGCAATGCAACCATAATAGGGCTGTATTCACGATCGCGTTCGTATACCGAAGTTCGGAGTGAAAGATTCATTGCGACTTGGCCGACAAGTTCTTTATGATTTTTAAATGCATTGTAAATTATTTCAACTTCTTCAATTGGAAGAGATTTATCCTCAAGCAATTCGATTAATTTAGTGATATCGGATTGTTCTATGGCTGTAGTGAGAGTATCGATGCCCATAGGGAGACTCCTTGATGGTTTTGTGATATAAAAGTAATTGCTATACTATCAAAAAGTGATTAAATTGCAGGTATTAATCATTAGACGTAAGGCTAAAAACAGAGTAACACGTATAAGAAAACGTAAAAAAACATTGAGTAATGGGTAGATTACAAATTGTGATAAGTATGTAACAATTTGTAATCTATGTGACGATTTAAAAAAGCTATTTACCATGTATTAAGAGATAGGCATCTATAATTGGTGCGGTAATTCAAATATATTAACGCACTACTTGTGTGCACAATTATAAAGGAGCACGGATGAACAGATGGTTAAAATCACTCTGCGTGGTTGCATCAATATCAGCATCATCGCTGATGGCAGCCGATGGCTATACTAATAAGGATATCCTTATTAGCGCCGATGAAGCAGTGAAATTGATTGGCAACCCAAAAGTGATGTTTGTATCAGGGGATAATGAAGACGTATATGCCATTGGTCACATTAAAGGATCAGTCGGGATGTTTGCTCATCACCTACATGAGTCGGATATTACAGGAAATATGGAATGTGCACCTTTGTACCGCTGCGTAGATGATGCTGAAAAGCTTATCGGCAGCAAAGGGATCACAAATGATATGACTATCATTGCATATGATGACTTTAAAGGTCCGAATGCGACAGGTGTATACTCTTTCTTTAAAAGCTACGGACATAAAAATGTTAAAGTTTTGACGGGCGGACGCGCAGCTATTATGGCAATCGATCCTGCACAAAAAACATTTGATGGGCTTAAAAAAGATTTAGCAGCCGCTAAAAAAGCATCTAAAGAGTCAAAAGAGAAGCTAAAAACTGCTGCAGATGCTGATAAACCAGCGTTAAATGATGCTATTGCAAAAGCTGACGCCGATGCAAAAGCGGTCGCTGCACATATGGCAGAAGTTGAGAAAACACTTTTGGTTGTCAAAGGCGAAGAAGTCGATCAGCCTAAAACCTATAAAATTGATCCTAAAAAAATCGATTATTCCATTATTGCTGATAAAGTTGAAGTCAAACATGCAATGGATGATATTCTAAAAAATGGCAAAAAATCTAAATATGTTATTATCGATTCTCGTGCAATCGCCGAGATTATCGGTGAACGTAAAATGGATAACGTTGCTCGCGGCGGTCATATCCCAGGTTCAACATTTATCGAATGGAATCAAATTTCGGATATCGATAACAAGCTCTCTTTTAAACCGGCAGACCAATTGAAAAAAATCTATGAGTCTTATGGTGTTACTCCGGATAAAACGATTTATGCGTATTGCCAAGTAGGTGCAGGCCGCGGATCTGAAAATATTACGGCGCTTCAATTGCTCGGTTACAAAAACGTCAAAGTTTTCACAGGAAGCTGGGATGTTTGGGGTAACGACATGAACCTCCCGATTAAACGATAAGGCACAACTATGACAAAAGTAATGAACAATAACCGCCGTGACTTCCTGAAAGTATCAGGGATGACGGCAGCATTGGTGGCTTCTCAAGGGTCACTTTTTGCTAAAACAAACGTAATGTCTGTTGAAAACGGCAAAAGCAATTACCCAAATACCAGTTATTCAGAAGATATGTACCGCAATGAATTCGCATTTACCTATGGTAAAAAAGAGGAACACGGATTTGCATACCACTGTGTTAACTGTCAAGGTAACTGTGCATGGGAAGTATGGTCACATAACGGGGTAGTAACCCGTGAAAACCAATCGGCTCGCTATCCGGTTATCAACGCAAAAATCCCTGACTTCAACCCACGCGGATGTAACAAAGGGGTTCAGCACTCTCAAGTAATGTACCAAAAAGATCGTATTCTCTATCCGATGGTTCGTGTCGGTGAACGCGGAGAAGGCAAATGGAAACGTGTTAGCTGGGACGAAGCAGCTGAGCGTGTATGTCAAGAGATTTTCAATTGTATGACAGACCCTGAGCGCGGACCGGATAAATTGATGGTACATGCGGGAACAGGTCTTCTAACCGAAGGGCGCCGTGGTGCACCATTGCGTTTCTCTACTCAATTGGGTGCGATCCGTATTTATCCATCATCCTATCTTGGAGATATGTTCTCCGGTGCGGCAATCGCATACGGTGAGGGTAACGTCGGATGTACATGGGATTTCATGTATAACGTCGATACTGCAGTTATGTGGGGTGGAAATCCATCGGTTTCTCGTATCCCGGATGCTCACTTCGTATGGGAAGGGAAATATAACGGTGCAAAAATCATCGTTATTACCCCTGAGTTCAATGCGACAGCAAAATCTGCTGACCTTTGGATCCCAATCAAAGCGGGATCCGATAATATCTTGGCAATGAGTGTTATCAATATTATCCTTAACGAAAAACTTTTCAAACCTGAATTTATGAAAACGTTTACCGATCTTCCATTTTTGGTTGATGTCAAAACAGAAAAAATGATCCGCCGCTCCGACATGGAACATGCTGCGAATGACGAAGATCATCATAAATTTGAAGAGCAATTCTATTCTATGAACAAAGCCACCGGTAAAGTTGCCTTGATGCCGGGTTCTGAGGGAAGTGCAATTAAATCGCTTCGCCTTGATGAACAAGGGATTGAACCGGAGCTTGAAGGCACTTGGACAATTACCGATATCCATGGTGACAAACGTGAAGTAACGACTGTTTTTGAAATGTTGAAAAAATCGGCGGCAAAATTTGCTCCGGAAGCGACTAAAGATATTACAGGCGTTCACCCGGATACAGTACGTCAATTGGCACGCGACATCGCATTGCCAAAAGTCGTTGAAATTACAACCGGTTTCTCATTGAACAAATACTTCAACGGTGTTATGACCATTTGGAATATTGCATCTATCTGTGGTTTGACCGGACGTATGGGACCATACGGCGGACTCAATACAGAAAATGAGTTTACCCTTTCAGGCCTTGGTGCACTTTCCGGCTTTAGCGGAAAATACAATGCCCGTTTCGGTTCAGGATTTGTGGGTGAATTCGTTTTCGGCGACGGGATGAAAACGTTCGATCAGTATTTCAGCGATGAAGACGTTAAACGCGCACAAAACGGTATGTCTAAAAAAGAGTACATGGCGGTTGTTTCAGAAATGCTTGGACATGGTAAAAACAATAAAGAGAACTTGGATTCTAAACACGGAAATATCAATAAACCATGGTGGCAGCCGGATTGTGCGCTCATCGTTGCTGACTCTAAATTCCGTCGTAACAAAGGGAATGAGTATCGTAAAGCGTTCCTTTCTAAAACGAAATTCTACGGTTATGTTGATTACCGTATGTCAGAAGCGGCACAATATGCAGACGTATTGTTACCGGCAAAATCGCACTATGAGGTTTATGACCTTCGTACAAGTCCGGGTTACCACCGTTTTACCAATCTTGCTCAACCGGTAGCGGATATCAAAAATGTCGGTGAAGCGATGGATGAGTGGTCAATGTTTACGTTGCTCGCCAAAAAAATGGAAGAGCTTGCTAACCGACCTGAAAATATCGATAAAGCAAAAGTAAAAGATCATCCGAAATATGCGAAACCGGGTTTCCATGACTTGACGATTTTCCACAAAGAGTACACCAATACCGATGCTGAGTCTGAGGGTGCGGGTGAAGTCTATCTTGGAACTGACAAAATGGCAGTACAAGCGGCACTGGAAAAATGTGAGCAATACGAGCCATGGACTATGGAAAAAATGTACAAAGTGGGCGGGTTCTTGCTTCTGAACGAAAAAGCGGCAAAATCTTCACCGTTATATTCCGATCGTCCGTACAGTTCAATGGAATTCAACCTCTATAAATTTGAGCGTCTTGATACAATCTCTGGCCGCCAAACGTTCTACGTTGATCATGATATGTATATCAAAATGGGTGCGGCAACGAATACCGGTATGGAGGGGATCCGTCCTCAGTCTAAAGACTATCCGTATGTATTCATGACGCCGCATGCTCGTTGGTCAATCCACTCGAACTACAAAACGTCACGTACGTTGCTACGTCTTCAACGCGGTGTTCCTGCGGCACAAGTCAATCGTGTGGTTGCTGAAGCAAAAGGGATCAAAGACGGTGATACTATCCGTATTTACAATGCACTCGGTGAGTTCTATGCAATGGCAAAACTCTCTTCTTCCGCTCCGGCAGATGGATTGGTGTTAGAGCATGGATGGGAACCGTACATGTATTTAAAAAACAAAGGGCACAATGAAGTTGTACCAACATCATTGAACCTTCTTGAAATGGCAGACGGATGGGGTCACCTTAAATTCGGTGGTCTTTGGGACGGTAACCAGTATGCATACGACGGTGCCGTGAACTACGAAAAAGCAAAAGACGTACAGTACTAAGGGGAATAGATGTCTAAACGACAATTAGCAATGGTAATGGACCTGAACAAATGTATCGGGTGCCAAACATGTACCGTAGCATGTAAAACGCAATGGACGAACCGTAACGGTCGTGAGTATATGTACTGGAATAACGTTGAGACGTATCCGGGTACAGGTTATCCTAAAAACTGGATGGAGCTCGGCGGCGGATTTGACGCTGCCGGCGATCTTCAACCGGGTGTGATCCCTAATCTTGAAGCAGATTACGGAGTACCTTGGGATTATAACTATGAGTCATTGATGGGCGGTATGGCGGATAGCCAACATTTCCACCCACACGTTTCTCCAACATGGGGACCGAACTGGGATGAAGACCAAGGTGCGGGCGCATTCCCACAAGACAACTATTTCTTCTACTTGCCGCGTATTTGTAACCATTGTACAAATCCGGGCTGTTTGAGTGCGTGTCCGCGTGACGCGATCTTCAAACGTGAAGAAGACGGGGTTGTATTGGTTGACTTGGATCGTTGTCAAGGGTACCGCTATTGTATCGCGGGATGTCCTTACAAAAAAATCTATTTCAATCCAAAAATCTCTAAATCAGAGAAATGTATCCTTTGTTTCCCACGTATTGAGCAGGGGTTACCGCCGGCGTGTGCGCAACAATGTGTTGGACGTATCCGTTTCGTCGGATTCTTGGATGATGAAGAGTCACAAGTGTATAAATTGGTACACAAATACAAAGTAGCTCTTGGATTGCGTTCAGATTACGGCACGCAGCCAAACGTATACTATATCCCTCCGACCGAATCTCCTGCGAAATTTGATGCAGAAGGTAAAATTATCGAAGGTTCAACCCGTCTTCCAATCGAAGAGCTTGAAAAATTGTTTGGCCCGGCCGTACACGATTCAATCAAAACATTGAAAGCGGAGATGAAAAAACGTAAAGAGACAGGAGAGAGCGAATTGCTTGATTTGTTGATCGCGTATCAACATTCCGATATGTTCCGTCTTGATAATAACTACTACCAACAAGTCGCTCGTGAGAACAAGCGTAATCCATTGGCACCGGTCGATACTCGATATGTTGCCGGTAAGTTTACCAAAGCTGGAGGGCACCACTAATGAAAAAACTATTAACCACTATTCTTTCATTGGGTGTAGCAGCTTCGGCTGCACTAGCAGCTGATACCACTATCAATGCGGTAAAGGTAAGTGATTCCGTTGCTGGTATCACTGCCGATTCAGCGTTGTGGTCAAAAGCAAAATTTTCGACGGTAACGTTGTACCCACAAACCGCAATTCATATGAACGACAAAAAAGCGAATGCCCTTAATGAAGGGAACAAAGCAAAAAATGCTCAAGTAGCCGCATTGCATGATGGTAAAAATATTGCATTGTTGGTCAAATGGGCGGATGGCACCAAAGACGTTCAAGGTGCCCTCTCTACCAACACTTACAGCGACGGTTTTGCTATCCAATTCGCCGGTGCAACTAAAAAAGCGCAGCCTCTTCCGTATATCGGGATGGGTTCCGACGGTCGTCCTGTAGTGGTTCATTTGCAAAAAGCAACGGCAAGTGTTTATGAACCAAACGGAAATAAAGACGTTGAAACACAAATCAATCGTAACCAAACAAACTTGTTTGGCAAAGATTTAGCCGACTACGATGCGAAAGTAGCTGCATTGGCGAAAACCGATTATGCACGTACATTTGTAGGGGAAGGATTCCGTTCTTTGACCGAGATCAAAGACGGTTCTTCTAAATCGGCATCTGCAATGGTATACGGTGCAAATGGCTGGAGCGGAACATTGTCTCGCCCGCTTAAAGATGAATATCTCAACAGCACAGGGACCGTACCGGTTTCTATCGCCGTGTGGGATGGCTCAAAAATGGGTCGTAACGGATTGAAAAACCTCTCTTCATGGCTTGCTGTGAACTTAGAGGGGATGAAGCCGGATGCTAAAGTGGTAGCAGAAGCTACTGAAACGGCAAAAGGAAATGCGGCAAAAGGTAAAGAAGCGGTAGCGGCTAACGGCTGTGCCGGCTGTCACCAAATTGAAGCAACCGATGCGCCAAGTTTTATGGGGCCATC
The DNA here is from genome assembly GCF_041651515.1 of Sulfuricurvum sp. GTDB lineage: Bacteria > Campylobacterota > Campylobacteria > Campylobacterales > Sulfurimonadaceae > Sulfuricurvum. The sequence goes on along the minus strand of NZ_JBAZJF010000004.1, from coordinate 388,905 downwards.
ATTGCAAAATGTAGGTGGATACGCTACTGTGGCGTATTTACGGGAATCAGTTCTAAAACCATCAGCGGTTGTTGTGCCAGGTTATAACCGTAACGCACACTCAAATACCCCATGGTATAACATTGAAAAAGGGAAACGTGTATCTGCAATGACGGATTTCAGCTTCTTGGACAAAAAGACGGTTGAGGATATCGTAGCGTACCTCAAAACTCTCAAAGCGGAGGTAGAATAATGAAAAAGATTGCATTGTTGTGCGCCGCACTGGTTTTCAGTGCGTTTGCGGCAGAACCGGAAGCGCAAGAATTCGATGGTCTTTTGACCACTCCGGCATGTGCTGCTGAGGGTGCATTTGCCGATTGTTATTTGGAAAATTACAGTTGTGGATCAGATGGTTGTTTTAAAAAATCTGAAGCCGGCTCAATGAAAAAAGTACCATTAGCATTGTTTCAACACAATACCGGTAAAACATATATTGTTGATGTAACAAAACTTAAAGCATCAGAGCTTGGGGAAGGATACAATAAGAACGGTGTTGTAATTGTCGGTATCTATGATGAAGCGACGAATACGATTCATGCAACTGAATTTAAAGCACCGCCTCCACCAAAAAAATCATTCTTCAAAGGGTGCTTATAAACACCTATCAAACCCTTCGGGGTTTGTCTAGTAATTCTCTAAGCTTGGGCGACTCAAAGCCTCTATATGACACAATCCCGTAACTTTTTTAGGAACTACTGATGAATAATGAATACCGTCTTTATATCTATGCTTTTTTGTCGCGTGTTATGAGTAATATCCCCGATCGTCGTTTTATCCATGATCTTAAAAATAATCAGAATTTACTTGAGATTATCGGTGAAGAGACAAAGAATTGGATCAGTGTGAGCGATGATGAAGCGCTTCATGAAGCGTTAAATATTGATTACACCTCTATGTATATTCTCAACACGCAGCCTGTGGAGTCATTTGTACTGGATGCAAAGAATGAAACTCTGGTAGGTTTACAGAATCCGGTTATGGCATTTTATTTTAATCACGGTTTTGAAGTCAATATGGATCAGACGGAGTTGATGGCACCCGATCATTTGTCTATCGAATTGGCATTTGTTCAAACCTTGATTTATCGAGGCGAGGTAAAAGGTCAGTTTGAATTTCTGGATCAACATTTAATTCCCTGGGTTATTCCCTATATGATGGGGATGAAAAGTATGGCAATGACACCATTCTATCGAGACATATGTGATTTTATGATTGAATTCTTATGTGCCGATTATGAATATTGTGTAGGAGTTCAGAAGGGTGAGTAACATTAATTTTATCCAAAAGAGCAATCTTTTCAGCTATACGGCGACCCGCTGTTTGCGTAATGAGTATTACCACAATGATTGTACCCTTTGTATTGACACGTGCCCTAAGGGTGCCTTTCATATTGTCCGGAATAAATTGACTCTGTTTGAAAATGAGTGTGTCGAATGTGCAGGGTGCATCGGTTCATGCCCAACCGAAGCATTGGAGATTGAAAGTTTCGATCCGAATCAATTTGCCGCATCTTATCAGCATCAAACACATCCCTCCATATCGTGTAAAACGTTAACGCCGTGTTTAGGGGTGTTTGATGTGGATCATTTGCTTGTGATGGTATTGCGAAGTAAGAGCAATATTGAGTGTGATATGAGTCATTGCAGCGGGTGTGTTTTGAATGAAAACGGCTCAATGGAAAAGTCAATTCGTTCCAAAATTGAAGAAGCCAATACCTTTTTAGAGAGTGTCGGGTTTGAATATCGTGTTACGACGCTGGATGTCAAAGAAGAGCAAGCCGATCGCCGCGCACTCTTCCGCAAAGGGATTGAAAAAGCCAAAGAGGTTATTTCGGAAAAAGGGGTTGTCGCTCTATCGATGACGTCGGCGCATCATGCAATGCCGGATGTCCGTATGCCGCTAAAACGGATATTGCTTAAAAACTCCCTCAAAGAGCATGTGAGTGAGATGAGTCAAACTGCATTGGAAGGGGTAAGTCCTCTTTTCTTTAATAAACAGATTGACTTTAATGCTTGTACCAATTGCGGTGAGTGCACGCAGTTCTGCCCCACCGATGCACTGTTTCCGACAGCGGATAAACAAGGGATCTACTTTATGCAAGGGAAATGTATCGGATGCGGTATATGTGAGGATATTTGTAAACCTAAAGCGATCATCTCAAAAGAGGGGATTGATTTGGTAAGTATTGCATTTGATCGCGCCGAGCAACTGGTTCACTATGAGATGGTGACGTGTCATGAGTGTCGCTGCCCTTATCCGTATAAAGGGGGCGATCCGGTATGTGATCGCTGCTCCAGTTTTATGGCGAATCATGCCAATATGTTTACTATGGCTAAGGATTTATAACCTATTTCTTTTCTATAGCCTCTTTCGCCCCTTTAATGGCACCTTCCATCGCCGATTTGGCGACGCTCCATGCCCGTGTGCCCATCGCTTTTGCTTCTTGGGCTGATTTTGACTTTAACAATTTTGATCCTTGTTCCGTAACGCCCCGTTTGAGTTTTGAGAGACGGGTTCGGAGTAATTCAACCGTCTCTTTGGAGAGATGGGACAGCTCGTCGGAGTTTTTGTGTACATCAGCACTGATAGCTTCAAGTTGTTTGATGGTGTTTTCAGAGTTGTGGCTTCTAAGCGCATGAAAAATTTGCCCGTACAGGGTATCAATACTGTCGAGTTCTTCCTCAATCTTTTTATATTCTTCACGGTAAAGGGCTTTTACTTCATCGGGTACAAACAGGAGGTATTGACGGAACTTTTCAATTGATTTAATAAGGGCACTTTGAATCCCTTCGAGCGTGCCGCGATAGATAGCATCGCCTTGGTTTGGAGTAGCTTCTCCGATATTGATGGCACTTTGCAAAATACTTGATAAAATGCGTCGGATGCGCACGGCATTAAGGACATTTGCATTAAGGGTTTGAAAGGTAATTTCTTTAATTATTTCATGAAGTGTCTCTTCAATATCCGACCCTTTTTCAAGGGTTGTAATGATGGCACTTTCCGTAATCTCTTCGAGTATATTGAGCAAATCAACCGACTGAATCTTCACCTGATGCAATTTTTCGAGCATCTCATCAGAATCTCCGATATGTTTTTCGAGCGCATCAAAAAGAGTGTATTTCAGATGTTGTAACTCTTCACTTTTACGTATAATTTGTCGTTCTAGCCGCTCTTTTTGAGTGATAAGATCTTCGAGCTCACTGTGAAGGGTTGACCCCTCTTCTTCGAGAATGGCACTGGTAAATGTTTTAAGCTCTTGCAGAGAAAGGCTATCAACATCCATAGCCCATTCGCTCTTCAGTGTGTCAATAACGGAGGCTATTTTGGTGTCGATATCCTCGGATTGAACTTTGCGATAGTGAACGGCAACGTCACATTTAAATGTTTCGAGATTCATACTGATCCTTTATAACACCATTTTAACATGGGGATGTGCTTTAAGTGCCTCATAAAAATAGGTGCGTTCGTCCTCATTATGCACCAACAGTTCTAAGTTCATGCTGATATATTTTCCGCTTTTACTGCTGTTAGAGGGGTTGAGCGAATAGGTGCGTTCAGAAAATATTTCCAATGCGGCTATTTCAATGCCGGCACGCTCATAGGCAACGACTTTATAGCACCAAGTGCAAGGGTAGTCTAACTCAAGCTTTTGGGTTGTTTCGTTGATAATCACCACTTTTGCCTCCTGATTTGGTTTCGAGCTGGATGGGACCGATCACCATCCCTTTGTCGATGGCTTTGAGCATATCGTAGATCGTCAGAAGGCCGATACTGGTCCCTGTGAGGGCTTCCATTTCGACTCCGGTTTGACCGCTCAGTTTTGCTGTGACGCTAAGGCGAAACCCGGGTAACTCAGGGAGCTCATCAATATCGCAGTTGACACCGCTAAGGTTTAAGGGATGGCACATCGGGATCATGTCTGAGGTTTTTTTCGTCCCCATAATGGCTGCGATAACCGCCGTTTGCAATACCGGCCCTTTTTTGGCGGTTTGGTTGATAACCGCATCGAAGGCGTCCTGACTCATGGTGATAAGACCGCTCGCAACGGCGATACGTGAGGTAGTGTTTTTATCGGAAACATCGACCATTTTTGGGCGGTCACGTTCATCGAGATGGGTTAAATTCATAAGTGTATACCCTGCTTATAATCTTTTCCTTATTATAGCCTAGAGAGGTAAATCGTATTATGGTTAAAAAATAATCATAGGTAGGATAAAAATTGGGCTATAGTTTTGCCATGAGACTTTGGGGCCGTTGAAGAGCGGGTAAGACCAAGGCTCTCGTGTTTTTGTTTCGTCATTCCCGCGCAAGCGGGGATTATAAAAGTAGTAATAATTCAAAGAGGGGGAAAATATGCAAGATTTGGTACGAAGTTATACCGCCAATGCCCCGTTAATTCAAAAATTTATCCTTACCACGTTAGGAAATGTAAGTCTTAAAACGCTCAATGTTCAGTTGATCGAGAGATTGTATAAAACCTTTCCGAGTCTCGAATTGCTTTATAAATGCGATGAGGGTTTTGTCCAAAATTCACCCAATATTTATGTTAACCGAGAAGAACAGCATCATATCGGAGTAGATCGGTCATACCTGATTGATGAGATTGCTCTTGAAAAGGGGTATTACATCAGCGACCCGTATATCTCAACAGCAACGCGTTATTTATGTATTACCGTCGTATATGCAGTGGGGGATGGGTACCTCTTTTTGGATTTTCGGCTTCGCAAACTTTTGGAGCGATTTGATCTGATCGAGAAAAACGATTTGTTTAAATATATGAACCGATCGTCTTATGCCATTATCGGTGGTGGGCTTCTTTTTTTCGGAATTTTTGTTGTACTGTACGGATTTTATACGTTTGCAGGGTATTTGATGGCAAGCGAACCGCTTTCCATTGATGCCGTCTTTAAGCCGATCATTGCGCTCACTCTAGGGTTATCCGTTTATGATTTGGGAAAAACGATATTCGAGCAAGAGGTTCTACCGAAAACGCAGCATGTGAGTGAGACGTTCAATGCAAAAACACTCCTCAACTTTTCGGTGTCGATTATTATCGCACTGTTGATCGAAGCATTGCTGGTTGTCTTTAAAATCTCGATCCATAACTATAAAGATTTGCCTTATGCTTCGACACTGATCGCGGCATTGGCATTCTTGCTATTGGTATTTGCGGTCTTTATTTATTTGGTTCGCAAAAGCGAGAAAGAGCCTCTTGATATTCGTGAGGGTGATTGAGGTTCGCAAACACCTCTTCATTATCGAATTCTACGTATCGGGTAGCGCGAGAGGCTAGTAGTTTGCCTAAACGGTGATCTCCCTCGTTCAGCATCCTTTCAAACTCTTCCAATAACGATCGATGATAGATACCGCACAGCGGGTGTGAACCTGTTTGTGTTTGGGCGATCACAGCATCTAATCCTTCTTCATCCGCATCCAGCAACGATTGAAAAATTTTCTGATCGATAAACGGCGTATCGACACTTAATACCATGATCCGCTCATCGCCGATGGCTCTAAATGCACTTACAAATCCTGCCGTTGGGGCATAGTCAACGTCGATAGGATCGAGGATAAAAGGGGCATCAAAATCAAATTTATCGGAGGTTTTGGTCGAAATACAGACGTTTTGGAAAAAGGGGGTGAGACGGCTGTATTGGTATTGGGTCAGGGTAGCAAACCCTCCGAATGGGAGGAGTGATTTATCCTCTCCCATGCGAGAACTTTTGCCCCCTGCAAAGAGGACACAGCTGAGAGGAAACATTATTGAGCGAACGCTGCTGCGAGAATTTTATCCATACCCGGTGTCGCACCGCTTTGGAGGTATTGAAGTATCAACGGAGAGAATTTAGCGATCATTGATGAATCCATTCCCAAGAGTGAAAACTGTGATCCTACATCTCCGGTTGAGAGCATCCCTGCCGGTACAGCGGAGAGGAGAGAGTTTACTTGAGGGACTTGTTTGGTGAGCGTTTTGAAATCTGAGGGTTTCATACTTGCTTTGGTATCGTTGAGGATCGCGGCAGTTCCTCCGATGGCTTGAGTCGGAGTAACGCCCAAAGAGGTTGTTAGAGTTTTAATCAACGGATTGGAGACCAGTTTTGTATCGACAGTCGGGGCAACAGCAGTTGCAACCGGAGCGACCGCTTGCATTGCAGAGCCGAAATCAAAAGCACTGGCATTAGAAGCCAATAGGGTGATGGAAACAGCAACAATAGAAAGGGTACGTTTCATCTTAAAGTCCTTTAGTGTGTAATGGATGCCGGATTAGCAATATATCCGGTAATCGCCGAAGCGGCAGCGACGGCGGAGTTTGCCAAATAGACTTTCGATGAGCGTGAACCCATACGTCCGACGAAGTTACGGTTGGTCGTTGCGACAGCTACTTCGTTATCCCCTAAGATCCCCATGTATCCGCCCAAACATGCACCGCAGGTCGGGTTGGAGACCACGCCGCCTGCATCGATGATGATGTCGATATATCCGAGTTTTGTCGCTTCGCGAACGATGCGCTGTGTTCCCGGAGTGACGATGAGACGGACATCGGGGTGAACACGCTTGCCTTTGAGGATTTCAGCGGCGATTTTAAGATCACTTAATCGGCCGTTGGTACAGCTTCCGATAAAGGCTTGATCGATTTTGATATGGTCGCTGACCGCTTGGGTGAGGCTGTGTCCGTTAGATGGCAAGAACGGATAGGCGATGACCGGTTCGAGAGCCGCGACATCGATTTCAAGAGTTTGGACATAAGTCGCATTCGCATCGGAGGTGTGGATTTTCGGTTCGCGTGCAAGAGGTTTGTCTGCGAGGAACTCGGCAGTGATTTCGTCATACGCTACGATACCGCTTTTCGCCCCCGCTTCGATCGCCATGTTGCACATACTGAAACGGTCATCCATACTGAGGTAGGGGATTGTGCTTCCGGTAAATTCTAGGGTGCGGTAGAGGGCACCGTCTACCCCGATCATGCGGATGATCTCCAAGATGATATCTTTTCCGGTGGTGTATTTGCCTGGTTTTCCGCTCAATACCACTTTGATAGACTCAGGGACTTTGAACCAGTTCCCCCCCGTGATCATTGCAAATGCAAGATCCGTCGAACCCATCCCTGTCGAGAAAGCACCGAGTGCTCCGTGGGTACAGGTATGTGAATCGGCACCGATAATAACGTCACCCGGAACGACCAACCCTTTTTCAGGGAGCAATGCGTGTTCGATCCCCATGTCTTTTTCGTCAAAGAAATGTTTCATCTGATATTTTTTGGCGAAATCACGGCTGATACGGGCTTGGTTCGCCGAAGCGATATCTTTGGCCGGGATGAAGTGATCCAAAACGATCGAGAACCCCTCCGGATTCGCGAGTTTAGTCGCGCCCGAATCTTCGAATGCTTTGATCGAGATCGGGGTGGTGATGTCGTTTCCGATGACCATATCGATTGGTGAGCGGACGATTTCACCGGCATAAACGGTGCGGCCTACATGGGCGGAGAATATTTTTTCAGTAATGGTCTGACGCATAATAAGTACCTTATAGCGGGGCTAAATAATAGCGCGATTATATCATAGTGAGACTTAGCTTTTTAGTGGATGTAATCAGCTATCTCGTTAAATGCTAGAGCTACATCCATCTCTTTCGACAATAAAATTGATGAGATTTTTAGGAATGTAGACGTGACAATTGCTTTGGCCATAGTGTTAGTCCTTTTTCCCTTAGGGAAGGACAATGTTTCTAATCAAATTGTCATTAAAATCGATAATTTAATCCAACAGTCCCGATCCAACGAGGTGCTAATTGAAATCCGTTAATATTCTGATAGAGTGGAAGCTGTAGAAAAGTATAAATTTTTAAATGGCTTGAGATATCAGCCGTTACTCCCGGGCTCGCATAAACAATTTTTCCGCCACTGTCAGTCGGAACAGCCTGATCTCCGGATTCTCTTTGATCATATTTGGCATTAATATTGAATTGAGGGGTAACGTTATTTAAACTAATCCAGCGGATTCCGACATCACCGTTAAATTGATTTCCTGGTTTGTACTGATCCCGCATATTCAGAGCTCTTTTGTATCCCACTTGCATAAAATAATCAAAATACTCATTTAATTCCGCAAATTGATATAAACCGAGGATTACATCAGTTGTACCCGTTCCTGGTTGCAATCCACGATCCAAAACACCACCGGCTCCTACTCCGGAAGAAAACGTCTGAGTATAGCTTCCGGTTGGAAGTTTTAATCCAAATTTTACCCCCCATGTACTATCCATTCCGTCAAGCTGATATCGACCGACAGCACGAATATCTCCAATGCTCTTTGTATGTGAATAGGTTAACTCTGTATCTCCAGGTGCAACAGTAGCATGGGAACGATCGACATAAGGAAGGGCGATATTGAATCCAAAAGGGGTTTCAGTTTTATAATCGACACTTAATGTTGTGTAATACTGTTTAGTGTATTGTTCAATTTCGCGGTCATTAGGCAAAGCCTTATCGCTATCGTTGACAAGATGTGTTCCGTTGCGGAGTTCACTTTGATTTATATAATCTTCTCGTAAATCTATCATGAATCCAGAAGTAGAAGTAAATCCTTGACTTTCCCATCCAGGGCTCATGGAACACCCACATGCTGAACAAGCAAAAGTAGAGTATTCAGCACCTAAAAGAAGTAAAATTAATAATACTTTATTAGCCTGACGCATTAATGACCTTTTTTACAATTATTGCATTCAAGTGTTACATTAGTGTTAAGTATATAACAATTTAGATTCTTGCTAGATGTGAGATTGGTGCAAAAAGCTATTTTCCAATCGGCAAGAGTCTAAATTATTGGGGTTGCTTAGGAATACTACGCTACTAAGAACGAAGATAATTATTGCAATAATAGCAATGAGAGATTTTTTTCCTCTCCCCCCCGCAGTTAACGGTGATCGCGATTCACGAGAGATCAGGGTAGTGATGTCGGAATTTTTGGCAAATATCTTTTCACACGCCGCTTCGCACAGCCCACACTGGATACAGCGGATGTCGAAGCCATGACGGATATCGAGATCAGGGATTGGGCAGATTTTGACGCATCCTGCACATTCGGTACAGTGATGTTCAGGGTCTTCGTACACATAAGTCAACCGATCTTCTATCGGCAGTATCGCGCACGTTGCCCCATACGGACACAGATAGGCACAATACCATCCTTGCACTATATATACTTCGGTGATCATTAACACGGAAAGGAGGATGACCAGCCATCCAGCGAAACTGAGTGTTTGGATCGAAATCAGAAGTTCCGTCGTATCGATTCCGTAGGAGATAAGAGAAAATAGCAAAGCCGATGCTAAAGCACTAAGGAGCGAAAAGCCCATTAGTTTGGAGACAAACGACTTTTTCTTCCCTTTAAAAACGCTCAAAAAATGGGCAAAAAAGGTATTTGGGCAGAGTGTTCCGCAATAAAAGCGTGATAAAGTCATTGCCGTGATGAGAGCAATTCCAAGCCCTAAAAGAATAGTGATTCCGATAAGAGCATACGTCCCTGTTTCGACCCCGATAAAAAGAAATTCGAGGCGATTGTGAGAAAAGTTGAATAATAAAAGATGGTATCCGTCCCATGAAATCCATGGGATGATGAGAAAGGGGATGAGTAATGCCAAAAAAGTTTTATTGTTGCGTAAAAATGTCATTACATCCCTTTTCGGTTCTGTTTCCAGCTATCGATCCGCTTTTCTATCGGTAGCGTACCGTTTTCCAATCGTCCCTCTTCAAGCCGCTGAATAAAGGCATGTAAAATTTCTTTATCCGGTAATGCGCCAAATCGTTTGACGACACTTCCGCTGTGATCGGCGATGAGGATGAGAGGGACGCTTTGCAGAATACCAAACGGTTGTGTGCGTTTAAGTTGTGAGGGATCATCGACACAGATACGAGTGATGGCGAGATGAGGATGATGTTTTTTTATCTCATCGAGAAGGGTGAGTGATTTGGTACATGGTGGGCACCAAGTGGTATAAAAAATGACGATTGAAGCAGAGGCGTTTGGTGAAAAATAAGGGGTATTTTTCAGTGATAGTGGTGTGCAGAATGCAGAAATAGCCATTAGAATAGCAAAGAATACCATCCTCACAGGAGAGCCGAATACGCGTTGAATCTTTAAGGAGGTCGTTCTCTTCATATGGGCTCTCTTGTGAAAATGGGATACCGAAGAGACGCTCTCTTCGGCATAGAACTATTTTTGTTTTTGTACCCATTCGACGAGAGTTTTTGCCTCTTCATCGGTGAGTGTTTGCGGAGGCATCGGAGTTTCACCCCATTTACCTTTTGAACCGTTTTTGATGGAAGCGGTGAGAATCTCAGCACTTTCCCCTTTGGCGGCGACCTCTTTATAGGCAGGCCCTACAAGTTTTGTATCAACACTGTGACATGCTAAACACCCTTTAGAATCCGCCAACGCCACGGCAGGGTCAAGTACGACAGCCGGAGCATTTTTCATCTCCTCTTTGTGCGCTTTGTACTCGGCGATAACGTCGGTCATGTATTTTTCCGTTGCTTCGGCTTGGAGTTTAAGTGGCTCTTCGAAGCTCACTACGCGGATACCGTGACGTGCTGTTGCCATTAAAAGTACAGCTACAATCATCAATACAAGTACTTTGGTCGCGTCGGAGAGAGACATCTCTTCATTGCTAAAGCGTTTGAGGAGGAAGAAAAAGATAATGAGCAATACCGCGGATGCCGCAAACGGCAAGAACACAAACGGTGTATGAATATACGCTTCACTGATGCGCGGGCTAAAGGCGAAAAACACCAACGGTAAAACAGCGATATTGACAGGTGATGCCCACATAAACCATTTTTTACCTTGATCAATCGCCAAACGACCTACTTCAGCCTCTTCTCCGCCCTCTTTAGACCATTTGACTCCCAAATAGATCATGACGATCCCAGTGAATGCAAATGCAGTGAGGAAGAAGTTGATGAGACGGAAGAACGTCAACGGTGTCAACATAATGTCCCAAATATTTTGCACTGAGGCAAATAATTCTGGTTGCAAATAGAGGTTTGACATCGACATAAACACAGGAGGCAACGTATAGAACGTCAATACCGCGACCAAACCGATTGCAATATGGAACCCTTTGTGGTTATGCAATGAATGCCAGCTAAATTTATACGCATACGAGAGCAAGAACGCGAAGATGTTCCCGTAAATGATGTGCAAAATATGCGGAGAAACTTTGAGAATCGCCGTATAGAAAAATCCGGTATAAAGTACCGAAATAACGAGTAACGGAGCGACCCCCCATAATGCCCCCATATTTTCACTGATGGTGGTAGGGTTGGTCATTTTGTATGCCAACAAATCGTTTGTTTTGGATTTTTTGAATACACCAAAAATATTATACAAAACCGACGCCGTTGAAGCACCGATGAGGGTATAGATAAATGCGATATGCACGACAAATACGATAATTCCAAGCGTGTCAAAAAACCAGCCTGGGAGTCCCATCGTCGGAACGACGAGGGGGATGTCAAAAGGGAGTTTCCAGTTCATTATTTGATCTCTCCTCTTTTATTAAGTGATGCGATATAAGCTGCTAACGCGTCTTTCTCGGCTTCGGTTCCGGTAAACGGAGGCATATACGGTGTTCCCCCGCCCGGTAGGTTGTTGATACGGTTACGAATCGCCTCTTCGCTCCACCCTTTGGTTAGGAATTTGAGTCCGTTGATGCCGTTTTCGGTATGGCAGGCACGACACTCGATTTGGGCAATCGTATGACCCACTTCGATGAGGTTAGATTTGTCCTCTTTGAGCACTTTTTTATCTTCATCGACGAAGACGGCGTGTTTGAGAATACCGACTTTGTTGAGATACGGCACGTCGGTGACGCGGATGCCGTTAGCATACATGTAGTTATAGATGAGGTACGGTTTGCGAATAAATTCGCGGGTTCGTTCTTCGAATCCCCAAAAGAGCATAAATGCAGCAACCATGAGGGTAGCGGCAATGTATGGCATACGTTTCGGAGAGAAGTAGGCGATAATCGTTGTGAGTACCACCGCACCGCCGATACCGCTAATGATCATGTACATCATTTGCAAGTTGTCAGCAAACGCTCTCGTCATCATCGCCGTAGGGATCATGGCACGCGCCGCTTCAGGGATTTGGAGTAGATAGTAGTACCCAAATGCCGCAGCAACAGGAACGGTAACCATCATGATGGTCGCGAAGAATTTAATCATACGCTCTTTGGTGGCGCGAATCTCTTCGTCTTTACTGAAACTCGTAATGAGCCATGTCCATAGAATAGCGAGTGCTCCGGCAAATGCAATCGAACTAAAGGTTCTCATCATAAGTCCCGGTATCCATGTCGGATTAAAGAGGGCATTATTGTAGTTGACGACTCCCGGATATACTTCAGGATCGATCCACGGTTGACCGTCGAAATTCGGTGTCAACATAAAGCCCAAAATAGCGGTAATGATGAGCATCGTTACCCATGAAGAGACGGCATAAAAAATACCGAAGTTAACCGATTTAGATCTTCCCTCAGCCGTTGCAGCTTTTGGTTTCCATGTCATAAACCAGAAGAGGAGTAAAATAACCTCGAAGTTAAAGACGATCCACTCGATAAACCATTTCCAGAAGAATACGCGGATGAGTCCCCCGATGGCATTGGGGCTGATAATGTTAGCGTGAATCCACATCCCGATTCCGGTGAGTGCACCGACTGAAGTGGTGATGATAAAAAAGACCATAAGGAGGCGGTAGACGGTTTCATACCCCGCCAAATCATTTTTCTTATTAGTCCACCATGCGGCGAGAGCGAGTACCACAGATCCTCCGACGGCACCGCCGTGAGAGACAAATACGTGGATGATCGCGTTGATCGCCATGAGCATTCTTAGCCCTATAGTGGGCATTTCGAATATGGGAAAATCGAACATATATATCCTTTGTTTTTATATCATGCCCATGAGCAAAGCCCATCGGCATGGCAGGGACACGGGTGTCCCTTGCAACCCCCTAAAGCTTTTCGCATAAATGCGAAAGATTTTAAGAGAATGTATTTGAAAGGTGTATATGCACGACAACGTCGGAGAAACAGCGCGGAAAAACGCTATAATTTAGACGTTGCTATGCAATACGTTTTTCCGTCTGCTTGAGAGCTGCAATTCATAGAGCAGACGGATCGTGGTTGGGCTTTCTCCTCCGTTTATTCCTCCTTTATGCTCCTGTATAGTAATTTCCGAGAATAGGATTATGAACTAACAGTGTTAATTTTGTGTTAAATAATAAAAATAAGAATTAATTAAACATTTGAAGAGGCGGTACGTATGACGTATCGAATTGCTGGGTGTAAGGCATAAGGGTATAATAGCAAAAAAAATGGAGACACTTTATGATTATTTGGCATAATCCAAAATGTTCAAAATCGCGTGAAGCGTTAAATCTGTTGGAAGATAAAGGGGGAGATTACGAAGTGTTTAAATATCTAGATACCCCTCCATCATGCCAAGAAATCGTGGTTTTGTTAGAAAAATTGGGGCTTACGGCGCGAGAGCTGATGCGAACCAAAGAAGATTTGTATAAAGAGCTTGGAGTGGCACAAATAGCGGATGAAGAAAAGCTGGTGGATATATTGGCAGCACATCCGAAACTTATCGAACGCCCTATCCTTATCGACGGAAATCGTGCCCTGATCGGACGTCCGGTAGAGAAAGTGATCGAATTTTTAGGTTAGGTTCTGAACTTTTGTAGCTTATGGTTGAGTTCTGCCGTATTGTCTCCGATGCCGTTTGCCACACTGGTAATGGAACTGATACTGGTGGTATTGGAACAGGCAATAGCGTTAATTGAATCGATATTAGACGAGATTAAATTCATCCCCTCTCTAATAGTGATAAGACCTTCATTGGAGGCGTGGACGCTGGTGGTAGCAATACCCATTAATGAAGAAGAAGTCTGAATCATGATTTGGACGGCACTTGAATCTTTAGAGACAATGAGAATCGCTCCGGCAGATTTATCCATTTTTTGACTGGTGTCCATGACGGCATCCACAATGGTACGGATCGTATGATTGATTTGAGAGAGGCTCTCTTGTGTTCGTTCGGCCAATTTACGAACTTCATCTGCAACGACGGCAAACCCTCGACCATGCTCCCCTGCACGAGCCGCTTCAATAGCGGCATTGAGTGCCAAAAGGTTTGTTTGATCGGCGATATCGCCAATGATATCGAGAACTCCCTTGACCTCTTGTGCACGTGAAGAGAGAGTTTTAAGATCTTCAGAGAGGACTTGCTGTGTTTGGGCAACGGTTTGAATGTCATTATTCATTTGTGAAATTTGCCCGCTGGCTCTTGAAAGATGGGTAGAGGCTTCATCAATTTTTATATTTGTATCTTCCGACGCATCCGAAGTGTGCTGGATGATATCTTGTAAGGTAATGATTTGAGTGTGGGTTTTGGATATATCCGATGCACTCGCTTCGAGCCTCCCTTTGATAATTTTGCATACGTTATTCAACTCTTCGGCAGAAGAGATGCTGTTTTGAGATGATGACTTCATCCCGTTAACCATTTTTTGCAGCTCTTCCATTGAATCATTCATATCTTTAGCCGCTGTTGCGAGTTCGTCATCCCCGTTGGCATCAATTCTCTCCAGCAAATCACCTGAACGAAGATGTTGGGCAATTCTGGTCAAATTGGCAATTTTTCTGAGTAAATATTTGGTGATAAAATGGAGGACAATATGGACAATAATCATCCCGATCGGAAAGGAAAGGATAATAAGCCAGAGTATTCTGTCAAACTCTTTTTGAGAAACGATATAGAGATTATTAGCGTTGGCTATTTGCAACTCGATCAGTTCGTCTAATTGCTCGCTGGCAGGGGTGAGACTGTAAGGAAAATCACTTTGGATTAGATCCAGCACACCCATGAGTTGTTTATCTTTGATCGCTTTTTCAAGCAAAACGATAGAACGTTCAGCACGTTCAATAACCATTTTTGCTGAAGAAAGCTTTTTTGCCTCTTCCGGAGTCACCGTCCCTTTGAGATACGTATTCCATTGTTTATCAAAGTTCTGATGCGATTTTTGTACGGTTAAGAGAGCCGTATCGAAATCCCCCATCCCCTGCGAAAGATTCGTAGCTGTAATTACAATCTCTTTATCCAGAACATTTTTACAGCTGCGAAGATTTTGCAGCGGTTGAAGACTTTGGGTATGTATCGTTTTTAACGAGGTATTCGATAAATACATTCCGATAACCCCGATGAGAATAGCCACAAAGGCAAAAAGCTGAGCCATAACGACAATTAGGGTGATTTTTTGCCGTATGGATAGTCGGGCAAACAGGGATAATGATTTACGAGCAACCATACGGCGCACCTTAGTAAGAAAGTGCGAAAGTGTAAAATCTTATGGTTACAAGAAGGTCACATTAACTATTAAGAGCAGCCGATCATGGGTTTTTTGGGGTTACGCACGAAGGGGCGAGAAGTTCGGGACGGTATTCGAAGTGCATGGTGTCATAGTGATACCAGCGTCCCCCCCAGATAAAGCCGTGCTTTTCGAATATGCGGACGATAGACATGGGCATAGTGTTTTTATAGCCGATATGGGCGGTTTCCGAAGAAGCTTCCCTTTTCCAGTATTGGGTTTTATTGGGGGCCAAATCGATGGCGATCCCGAAGCTGTGCATAGAGAGACGATCGGTGTCTTGGATCGTACGATAACAGTAGGTGTCGGCACCCTCTGCCCAGATACGGTCACTTTTAGGGAGTTTAGCGATCTCTTGGCCGATCGCGGTTAGTTTCTTATCTACTCCGTCTACATGGGTGAAAAGGAGTTTTTTATTCCCTTTGAGGGTGGGCCAAATAACGGTAGCAAGATTGGCTTCGATCGCTTTTTGGTTTTTTCCATAAATCGCTTGGAAAAAAGGTTGATAACGGAGTCTTCCTGGATCAAAGAGATAGGGCGGAGGGGTATCGATTCCCCCCGAATCATACGGTTGATCCAGTTGAGTTGCAAGATCGGCATTATTGATTTTTTCATCCCATGAGGCGCGCGATTGCGTTGTTTGGTAGGGGAGGATGGTTCCATTTCTAAGGACAATTTCATGAGAATCGGCTTTGAGTATCAAATCCGGATACCCTTCTTGAAGACATTGGGGGTTTGCATGGAGCGAAACCGTCAGTATTACTAATCCAAGCCAGGCTAATCGCATCGGTCTCTCCGCTGTTTTTGATATTATAACATTTCACGATTGGTTCACACTTTGGTGCTAAGATACAGGTATCTAAATAAATAGGAGTTTCCTATGAAAGCATTACGATTAATGAGCGCCGCATTGGGTACAGTCATGCTGTTATCGGTTTCAGTGTATGCGCATGATGGACGAGGCGGATACGGTCGGGGTGGATATTATGCCCCCAGTCATTATAATCACGGAAGCTGGATTGTCCCATTGGCGGTGGGCGGTATCTTGGGATATGCCCTCTCAGAACCGCGCCGAGAATCGGTAACGTATGTGCAGCCGGTACCATCGCGGGTCATTTATCCAGCACAACCGGTATATCAAGAGCAATGGGTTTATTTCAATGATTGTGATTGTCAGCGTAAAGTGTTGGTACAAATTCGTTAGGGGATAGCTCCTTAACGCTGCTTTTCTCTTTTTTAATGCGGTACATTGAGCTATCTGCCGCTTTTATTAACGTATCCGCATCCATAGCATCTTCGGGATATATAGCCATTCCGACGCTGGCTTTGGCTTGAAGCGTTACGTATTCATTGATGATAATCGGTTCATTGATAGCGGATTGGATGGTGTGAAACACCGTATCAATATGCTCTTGGTTATGAATGTCTTCAATAATAATAACAAATTCATCCCCTCCGTATCGGCTAACGGTATCCGTGTTTCGTAAGCATGCTTTGAGATTTTTTGCTACTTCGGATAAGAGTTTGTCTCCCACTTCATGTCCGTATCGGTCATTGACAATTTTAAAATCATTGAGATCGATAAAGAAAAGGGCAATGCGTTGTGAAGTTTGTGAAGCTCGCTCGATGGCGCGGAAGAGTCGATCGTCCATCGCAGCGCGATTGGTTGCTCCGGTAAGCGGGTCGTGATGCGCTTTATGCGTCAGGGTATCTACATGAGTACTTAGCTGTGTGATATCGTGGAGGTTGGCGACGTAGCTGATCAGACGTTGGCGGTTGTAGATAGCGGTGATGGTGACGCTAAGGACTTTGTCCCCTTTTTGGGAAGGTTTGGTGATGGTTCCTCTCCACATATGATCGGCATTGAACTGCGACTGTATGGCACTGAATGAACGCTTTTCGTTAAAGAGATAGGCCCCGATATGCCTACCGTACACTTCGTCGGGCTCACCGAGATTCAGAAGGAAAAAACTCCGATTGGCAAATTCAATCAGCCCTTTATGATCGGTATAAAAGATCGCATCTCCGGCACTCTCAAGAGCCGTGGAGCGTTTGCTTAACTCATCCAGGGTCTTTTTAGAGGCGGTAATGTCCTGTGCCATACAGAGAATGTCCCCTTTATGCCCCGGAAGCAATCGGTTTCCCCATTCGCAAAAAATCTCGTTTCGGTATTTGGTGACATTGTAATTTTTAGAGTGGCTGCTCCCCTCGGCAGAGGCTTTTTGCAAGATATTCATGACGTGTGTTTTATCGAAAGAGGGGACGAGGAAATCGATGATATCTTTATTGAGGGCTTCGAGGGCACTCCATCCGAAAATACTTTCGGCCGATTGATTCCATTCCAGTATACGATAATTCTGATCGATTACGATAAGGGCGACGGGAGAGTCGCAAAAAAATTGATGATATCGGTTTTGGCTTTGGTTCAATCGACGATTAAGGACAATACTGTGGACTACCCACAACGCCATAATGACGAGGAGTGCAGGGACGGCTAAAAGTTCCATTATTCCGAGGTCTGGAAGTATAAATGAAGCGTGCGCGAGGCAATAATGAGACCGATGGGAAGGCGACAGAACATGTGGGAACTCATAGGAACAGGCTACATCCTTTTTTAATTTATGGGATTATATATTGTTAGTTATTATTTTAACATTAAAGTAATTTTTTAAGTTTTCTCCCTTTTTTGATGGGATGCGGTGTATAATAAAGAGAGATAGGAGGTGTGTATATGTTTTTTCCTACCCTTGGCGTGATTGCGACGACGGATGTCGTCTCGGTGAGTATTCATCAAACAATCCAAGAAGCACTGACTGCGATGCATGCCCATGATCATCGAAAAATTGTGGTTATTAACCAAAATGTTTACTATGTTCTTACCACGCAAGATATGATTGGTTTGAAAATAAGCGGGATCGATTTTAATACCCAGCTGTCCCAAGTGGTGTTAAAACAGATGGCGGTTCTTAATAAAGAGAGTAATGTTCTGAATGCTTTGAATCTGACGAATGAGATGGATGAATCTATTTGTGTCTGTAATGAAGACGGAACCCTCTACGGTTTGGTCACTAACAGTGATATCGTAGCGAGCGTTGATCCGCAGGTGATATTGGAGAGTTTACAAATCGGAAGTGTTTTCGATAAAAAATATGGATTTAAATCATTCACGCCGGATGCAACAATGGAGCAAATTCTTGATTATATGAAAGACTCTCCGAGTGACTGCGTCATTATTCAAGAGCATAATACGCCGGTAGGCATTTTAACTTCGAAAGATGTCCTCCATTTTATCGGTGATAATGCATCCCATTCAATGAAAGTTTCGACCGTGATGTCTACCCCGATCGAAACACTTGAATCGACTGCATCGATCAGTGATGCGCTCAGTTTTTTACGGATGCGTAACTATAAGCGAATTGTTGTGACCGATGAGAACGGACTTATAATGGGGATCGTTACTCAGCAGGATTTGATTTCCCGTACCTACCTTCGATGGTCACAATTGGTGCATGAACATATGAGTCAGTTTGAAGAGTTGACGCAAATTCTTCAACAAAAAAACAAACACCTCACCGAACTTGCGACCAAAGATGCCCTCACAGATATACACAACCGCCATATGTTTGCGGAACTGTTTTCAAAAGAGCTGGCTATTTCTAAACGACAGAAGAGCAAGCTTTCGCTGGCAATGATCGATTTGGATTATTTCAAGCGGATTAATGATGCGCATGGCCATAATATCGGAGATCATGTCCTCAAAAATTTTGCGCACTTGGTTCATGCTTCGGTGCGTGAAGCAGACCTGTTTGCACGGTGGGGGGGCGAGGAGTTTGTTCTATTGCTTCGAGATGCTTCGTGTGAGGAGGCATTTCATGTCTCTGAAAAGATCCGTATGCTGCTTGAAGCTAAAACGTTTGATGAGGTGGGGCAGGTTACGTGCAGTATCGGGATTACCGAAGTGAATCCCGATGATACCCTTCACAGTGCTATCGGGCGTGCGGACGGAGCCCTTTATATGGCCAAACATGAAGGGCGCAATCGTACGGTTGCTTGTAGGATAAAATGATGAAATTAGTAACACTTGAATCGATACTTTCGCATAAAACTTCTACCCTTAATTCTGCGGATACCATAGCACAGGCATTGTCCATGATGGATGTTCAGGCCATAAGTTCGGTTATTATTGTCAATGATGAGAACCGGCCGGTAGGTATTTTTACCGAGCATGATGCATTGCGAGTTGTTGCCGAAACCCTTGATACCCAATCGCCACTTTCTGCGGTAATGACGGCTGCGCCATTTTGTGTATCGCATACGATGCAATTACACGATGCGTATATCCTTATGGAAGAAAAAGGGTTTCGTCATCTGGTCGTGATAGATGAGCAGGGATGCTTTGCCGGGGTAGTCAGTGAAGGGGACTTTTTACGTCATATCGGATTTGAGCATTTGGCAAAGTTTAAAATTGTTGCTGAAGCAATGAGCAAGTCTCCGTTGATTGTTGAATCCGGTATGTCATTAGTGGAAGCGGCTGCATTGATGAGCGAACGGAAGTGTGATTATGCGGTGGTGCTGGAGGGAGTACTCCCTGTTGGACTGATTACGGAACGCGATATCGCCCGACGATGTGCACAGGAAGAAAGCTTGTACGATGAGACAGTGCGCCACTTACTTCACAAAAATATCCACTTTATCGATAAAAACATCCCGCTTCATGAAGCGGCATCCATTATGGAACAACACGGGGTTCATCAGCTTGTGGTCGTGGACCCTCAGGGGAATCTGGCCGGATTGCTTAATCGACATGATGTGCTGCACGCGGTTCACGGTGCATATTTTGAATTTTTGATTCGGGTGATTGACCAAAAAAGTGCGGCAATTGCCAAAATGAATGAGCATAAAAAAAGTTTATCGCATGAAAAAGAGGAAATTGAAAAAAGCGAGCTGAAACTTCGAAAACTTTTTGAGGCTCTTCCTGAGGGGGTTGTGCTTCTTGATAACAGTACGATGAGGGCAGTAGAATTTAATCAAGCAGCGCATGAGTCTCTCGGATACAGTGCGGAGGAATTTCAAAAGCTCCAAATTTCGGATTACAATGCGATCGAATCACCTGAAGAGACCCGTCGGCGGATAGAAGCAATCCGCAGGTACGGACGAGATAGTTTTGAAACACTTCATCGTACCAAAGACGGTACGATTATTGATGTGCTGGTGAATGTGGTTGCGGTTGATCTTGCGGGTGTTCCGCACATGATAGCGGTATACCGGGACATTACGGAGATGCGACGGACAGAACGGTATCTGCATGAACGTCAAGATGAGCTGGTTCAGCAGAGTACGTTACTGCATACACTTGTCAACACAATTCCCGATTTGGTCTGGGTTAAAAATACCGATGGCGTTTATATGGCATGCAATAAAATGTTTGAGAAGCTTTATAATGCCAAAGAGTCTGACATTATAGGTAAAAATGATTTTGATTTTGTCGATCCGGAGCTTGCCCGTTTTTTCCGTCAGAACGATCAATCAGCGATTGATGCCGGCGGATCACGTACCAATGAAGAGTATTTGAAATTTGCGGACGGAAGTTACGAGGGGATGTTTGATACGATCAAAACACCGATGAAAGATGCGAATGGAAAGGTACTCGGAGTCCTAGGGATTGCCCGTGATATTACCGATAGGAAAGAGTATGAACGGCAGTTGGAAGCATTGGCGAATTACGATCCGTTGACCGGATTGGCCAATCGTGGATTGCTCTCCTCGCATCTGTACAGTTCGATTGAAAAAGCCAAGCGGCTTAAAACGCAAATAGCACTGTTGATGTTTGACTTGGACCGATTTAAAGATGTGAATGACAGTTTTGGACACGGTGCAGGGGACGAACTGCTTAAACAAGTCGCGAAACGATTTGATATTCGGCTGCGCGAAGGGGATATGATCAGCCGGTTGGGGGGCGATGAATTTGCCATCGTATTGGAAAACATTACCCATCCCGAAGATGCAGGACGGATTGCCGAAGAGATGATCGGTGCGCTGAGTGCCCCGTATAAGCTCTCAGGCGGCGAAGCTATCCATATTGGAATGAGTGTGGGGATTGTCCTTTACCCTGATCACGGGGAGAGTTCTTCTGAGCTGATGCAACATGCTGATGCGGCGTTGTACAAAGCAAAAGCGGAGGGGAGAGGGACCTATTGTTATTATACTGATGAACTAACCGAATCGGCACGTCGCCGGATCGAATTTGAGACCCGTTTGCGCCGTGCTATCCGGAATAATGAGTTTGAAGTGTTTTATCAGCCGCAGGTTCATATTGCAACCGGACGGATAGTGGGTGCCGAAGCGTTAATACGATGGAATGACCCTGAATACGGAATGATATCCCCTAGCGAATTTATCCCGATTGCGGAGAATACCGGGCTGATCGCTGCCATAGGGGAATGGGTGCTGTATGAGACGTGCCGACAAGGGAAAATCTGGATGAATCAAGGGCATCGGCTTACCCTCGCCGTGAATGTCTCTGCTCATCAGGTACGTCATCAGAATATCCCAGAGATGGTTGAAAATACCCTCAAAAAAACAGGTTATCCTGCCGATAAATTGGAGCTTGAGCTTACCGAAAGTGCACTGATGCAGCGGGAAGAGGAGACCGTCGCAATGCTCCATACTCTCAGAGCGCAGGGGATACGGTTGGCTATCGATGATTTCGGTACCGGCTACTCATCCCTCTCGTATCTCAAACGCTTTCCGATCGATGTATTAAAAATTGATAAAAGTTTTGTGGACGATCTTCCGTTTGATAATGATGATATGGCGATTGTGACGGCAATTATCGCGATGGGTAAAGCGTTGGGATTCCAGATTTTGGCTGAGGGGACAGAGCGTATCGAGCAAATCGAGTTCTTACAAGAGCGAGGCTGTACAATGTATCAGGGGTATTTCAAAAGTCCTCCGGTTCCGGCAGCCGAATTCGAAAAACTGTTAGTCTAATGATGTTTGCCTCGAAAGAGGCAAACTGTAGCGTGTTATTTTAAGGTATCCACGTATTCGGCGACGGCTTTCATATCCGCATCGCTGAGAGCAGCTACGTTTCCTTGCATAACAACTTTTTGATCGCCGCCGTAGGTGCCGTTCTTGTATCCGGTCAGTTTGGCGAGAGTTCCGCTGCTGCCCGCGATTGCTTTGCCGGCGATAGAAACCTCTTTGCCATCTGCCCCATGGCACTCAACGCACGTTTGACCATAAATTTTCATCCCCGCTGACGCGCCGTAAACGAGAGGGATACTTACCATAAAACTCAAGAGATATTTCACCATTCTAATGCTCCTTTGTGTAGTGGTTAATTGTAGCACATTTAACGGATCATCTGCATAACCCCCATTACGATCTCAACAAGGATGAGGATAATAATAATCCACTCCAAAAATTCGCTTTGTTTATGATTTATAAGATCCATAACAAGCATTACATCTTCTTTGATCTGGGAGAGCTTGGAGAGGGCAATTTCGTGTCGGTCATAAAGTTCTAGGATAAATGCCAGGCGATTATAGAGGGCTTCCGCCTCAGCATCGTCCCACAGAATATTGGGTTTATCCAGCAGTAAGAGATTACTTACCATATCGTGCCGGGTTAAGGCAAGCCGTTTGGCAAATTGCATCAGGTGGGATCGTCGGGTAATGGAAAAGCTATGGATGGAATCGATGATTTTACGGCTTTGGAGAAAGAGGGTGTTGAGCCGTTTTTCGTAGTGCTCCAAGCCGACACTCTGTGAGACGGCAAGGGCAATGATATTGAGATTATGGGTGGATGCTGATTTGAGGATAATAGCTTCATTGGTCACTTCAAACGCCGGTTCAATCATCGGATCGATGTGGAGGGGGTAATCTTGGGTAATAAGGGTACTCTCCTCTTCGGAGCCTAGGGTAATTCCGAGCGATGAGAGGGCGGCAATGATCTCTTTTTTTTCTTCGGCAATCAGGGTGAGGACACCAAAGGGTGCCAGAACAACATGTAAGGTGTCATTATGACCGTAATAGCCGTTTTCAACGCCGCGCTTTAATGTTACATCGAGAGAATATTCGATTGCGGCTTTGGCAATAGGACGAGATGGATACAAGGAGAGGAGGTTCATGGGGATCCTTTTTGCGAAGGTTTCATGAGCCTATTGTATCATTTAATCGTTACGGTGAGATTGAGAAGGATTACATTTTCTCATACAAATCAAAGAGATCGACTCCATCGGGGAGGCGGGGTTTGCCGTCTCTAAAACTGCGGGTATGGGAGATAAGTCGCTTAAAATGTTTGCGCAGATGATAGGCGTCAGGGACATTGGGACGGAACCAGTCCCCTTTGGCACTGAAGAGCCAATCGATTGCCGATTTGACATCACCCACCGTGTAGCCGCCGGTATCGATAAGAAGTTTAATCTGCGCCGCCCAGCTCATCACATCAAAAGGGGCTTCGAATTGCGGATCGATGGCGGAGAGGTGGTGGATAAAATAACGGGCTACCTCAAACTCTTCGGTCGTGGGCTTGGTCTCTTGGAGTACCGATTCGGAGATAACGGCCGGAGAAGAGGAAGATATCTCTTTGCGTACCCACCGTTCAAACTCGGCAAACCAATCGAAAGAGCGGTTGTTTCGGGAGCGCTGATAGAGGTTGAAATCGTCAAATATCTCCCGTCGCAGTCCGTCGCGATCACACATCTCCAGTGCAAACGCGTGGAGTTCGTTAAACGCATCGTTGGTGAGATTGAGATAATAGTTGCTGTCGATGTATTCGGCAGAGACGGCTATAGGAGTGGGGAGCGTTTGGATATGCTCTAGCGGTAAGAGGGCATAGTGAACCATCATCCCGTTTGGTGTTTTACGACGGATCGTTTTTAATATCCCTTTTTTGACCAAGGCATCCAGTGCTTCGACCACTTCTCGGGGGCTATGACGGAGCATTTGAGCCAGTACCGGCGCTTCGATATCGCCCGGTTTTTCCCCCCAAACGAGTGTGTGTCGGATGAGTAGGGGGAGGATGGCGCGTTCCAATAAACTCAAGTCCTCCCGATCAATCAGGGCAAGAGGGATGGAGATCATAAACGTTTACTCGCAGAGATAAGCTTGGCTTTGAGCGGTGCAGTAATGCCCTCGTTTTTTTCCCGTTCGCGACGGAGGATTTCATTGCGGTATTCGTGGGTAACACGGGCCTCGAAAAGGGCATGATCGAGGGATACATAATCGTAAATCCACCGTTTGGTGAGGGTTCGGATCACATTGATATCGGTAGCATCGAGCAAGGGGGTATCCGAATCCACACGACGGATCGAGGTAAAACGGATTTGCTCGAACCGCTCTACGGCGCTGTGCTCCGTATCTCGTGATAAAACGATCTGCTGGCGGATATCGTACATCAGAGCGTAGAGCTGTTCGGAGCGTTGTTGTGCCTCTTGATCTATTGGACTCAAGGTCTCTTCTTCGAACTCCCCCGCAATCTGAGCAATCTTTTCAAAACCGTTTTTAAACGGCATGGGCCGCGAAGAGAGGCGGCGAAAAAACTCCCGATAGTGTGCGGGACGGATGTCACGTACCAGATCGGAAACATGCGCGCGGAGATTAATGTTCTCTTCGATTTTGAAATACTCCATCAGCGATGTGACGAATTGAGTGCGGATCTGTTCTTCAGTCGGTGTACGGTGTTGCATAGTATAAGTATATCACCCCTAAATATAAGAGAGAATAAAGCGAATCCTTTGTTATAAAAAAATGTAATCTTATTGAGTCCAATGTGTGTTATTATAGTGTGACTAAAATGTGACCTAAAAGTGATAAGCTCTAGGTATTTTAAAAATTGAGAGAATAGATGCAAGAGAGTGTGGCTGATCAGCCTTTAAAAGAGCAATTAAAACTGCGTCTTCGAGAGAGTGATCCGACATATCGATACTATAAAACAATTTTCAACCTAACCAGTGATTTGATTGCGCTGAGTGACGGGGATCTGATCATCGATGCAAATAAAGCGTTTATTACCTTTTTTGAAGGGATCGGGGTCGATGTCTTTGCTTCTTCTTTTCTCCTTTCAAGCCGTTTTGAAGAGATTGAAAAATACGGTTATGTGTATGAAGGCTACCAGGGAAAACGGTGGTTTGAGACCATATTACTGGGTGAAAAAGAGCATTATCGGGTAGGTATTACTGCGCAGGACAAGGTATATACTTTCAACCTCTCGGTATCGCCTATCGATTTGGTTGAGGGGGTCTACGTCGTAACCCTTTCTGACGTAACCGAGATGATGGGGTACCGAAGCGTTCTCGAAGAGGGGCTTCGGACAAGTGTTCATGATAAAGAGGAAGCACAGCTCTTATTGGAACAGTATGATCATGCCATTAATGTTTCCAATCTGGTGGCAAAATGTAATCTTGAGGGAAAAATCATTTATGCAAATGATGCCTTTTGTCACACCCTTCAATACACGCACGATGAACTTATGTATCAGCACGCATCCATACTCTTTTTTTCCGACTCAGAACCTATATGCCAAAAAGCGGCATGGACAGAGTTAGAAAATGGCGAAATATGGAAAGGAGTTTTGAAAAACAAAGGGCGCAGCGGCAGTGTCCATTATTTTGACAGTACTCTGTTTCCGTTGAAAAATCAGGAAGGCAAGGTTATCGAAATCCTCTCGATTCGGCATGAAATCACTGCGATGATGGAGGCCAAAGAGGAGGCGATACGGACGCTTGAAGCTAAAACGAAGTTTTTTGATCAAGTATCGCATGAATTGCGGACTCCTCTTAATGCGATAGTCAATTTTACCGATCAGGCATTAGAGAGTTTTGATGAGATGTTTGAGTATGAAGAGAGTCGTGAGCTGGTAAAACTGTATTTGGAAAGGGCCTATAAAAATTCGCAAAATCTTTTGTCCCTGATTAATTCGCTTTTGGACATAGCAAAGCTCTCTTCGGGTAAAGAGACTTTTGCGATTGAGCAGTACGATGCCGTCCATTTGGTTCGAGAAGCGTTTGAAAATTGTACAAGCCTGAATAAAAATACCAAGGTAGACTACACCCTTAATATAAATGTTACTTCAGCATTGATACAGTGCGATCCCTTTAAATTTAGACAGGTCATAACCAATCTCATTTCCAATGCGTTTAAATTTACCCATGCCGGATTTATTGACGTGCGGGTAGATGAAAGGGATGAGGTGTGCAGTATAGAAGTTGCAGACAGCGGAATCGGGATACCGAACGACAAACTCTCTTTTATCTTTGAACCGTTCCAGCAAGCCAGAGAGGACGATGTGGGAACCGGTTTGGGACTGAGTCTTGTACGGGAGTATTCTCATGCGATGGGATTTATGTTGGAGGTCTCTTCTGCTGAGGGGGCGGGGTCATGTTTTACGCTGAAACAAAAAAAATCAACGAAAGAGGGGGATAAATGGGTCGTTTAAAACTGCTGATTGTAGATGACGTCGAAGATAACCGTTTGGTTTTAAAAGCTATTTGTCGTAAGATGGAAGGGTTTGATATCAAAGAGGCGTGTGACGGGGTTGAAGCGGTGGAGATAACCGATGAATGGCACCCTCATATCATTTTGATGGATGTTATGATGCCTCGAATGGATGGATTTCAAGCCGCAAAGATTATAAAAGAGGCGCATCCGCAAACGCTTATTATGGTTGTGACCGCAGTCATCGATCCTCATATGGAAGAAAATATGGCTTCCATCGGGGTAGCGGCTTACATTCACAAACCGATTGATAAAGAGTTGATCCGCTTTAAACTGGAAAGCTTCGGGGCATTGATCCGTTCCAAAAAAGGAAAGTTCAAAAAATTATCGGAAAAAGAGGCGTTAAACCCTTTTAATGCGGATATCCGTCATTTCAAAACTATTTTTGATATTGATGATGCTGAGGGGATGATGGATTTTGGAATGTGGGTGTTGGGGCGTTGCGAAGAGAAAACGACCCTCTCCTGCACCAAAATAGATGCGGCATTAGGCCTTTTTTACGAACTGATGCGTCATGGAACCCGTGATGGGCAATCTCTCTCTATCATTATCGAAGAGAGTTTTGAAGAGATGTATGTCACGATGAAGTTTGAAGAGAGTATGGAACTCAAATCCAAAGCCATGGCTTTATTGAATGAGTTGGGCGCGGCATGCATTGTGCGAGAGAATATCGTATGCGTCCGTTTGGGAATGCATCATGAGAATAGCGTTGAACTACCTCAAACGGTTGCGGTTTCACCGGTAAGACCGGTAGAAATTTCACTCAAAAGTGCTGAGCCGACACCTTCTCCCCTGGTGGCAAATGAACCTGAAGCGGCGCGGGAAGTTCGGGTGATTCACTCCAATGAACAACAGATGCTTCGACAAAGTTTTGTCCATAAAACGACGGCGGCGGAATACATCCGTGAGATCGGTGGAGATGTTTTGGATGAAATCCGTGATTTGGCAAGCTTGGATGAAGAGTGGAAAGAGAAACTCGGTGCTCTGGAGGATGAGCCTTCTGCGCAAAATCTTCGCAACTTTATCGATGGTGTTTTGGGGGTATACGTCGGCGCTATCAATAATTTGTTTGAATTTACCGCATTGGCCTATGCCCTTTCGTCTCTGGGATCATTCTTAAAAGAGAATGCCGACATGATTATCGGTGATCCAAAAAAGCTTAAGACCCTTATTATGCTGATGGAGCATTTAGGGACAGATTTGGCATCATGGAGGGATCATATCTTCGGATTACAAGATGCGGGAGATATTCACTATCTCGACAGCTCATTTTTCAGTTCATGTATGCAGATCGAAGGAATTATAGGCGATAAAGTTATGGAAGCCGAAGATGACGACGACGGCATGGAATTTTTTTAAAACACACTTCAAGGAGGAAATATAAATGGCTAAACGGGTAATTATTGTAGACGATTCCAGAGCGGTTATTGCTACGGCAGAACTTGCGTTGGAAGAGATGATCGGCAGCGGGGTGATTGAGTTTAAATCGTATCTCAATCCTGTAGAACTTTTGAGTGCATTGGAAGCGGGGAGTGAGAATTTTGATTTGCTTATCAGCGATGTCAATATGCCGGAGATGAATGGATTGGATTTGGCCAGAGCGATCAAAGCGGATGAGCGATACAAAACCAAACCGATCATCGTCCTTACTACCGAGAGCTCTAATGAGATGAAAATGGCAGGTAAAGAGATCGGGGTGACGGGCTGGATGGTAAAACCGTTTAGCGACGATAAGCTGGTGAAATCGTTAAAAATGGTATTAGGGGTATAAGAATGGAAAAAAACCCTGCCCAAACACGACGAGAGCGGTATTTGACATTCTTTTTGGGTGAAGAGCAATACGGTATTGCGATCGATCGGATTAAAGAGATCATTGCATTAATGAAGGTGACCTCTGTCCCAAAAACTCCTGAGTATATGAAAGGGGTAATCAACTTGCGCGGATCCATTATTCCGGTCGTTGATACACGGTTACGTTTTGGGATGGAGGTTCAGACGGAGACAATGCATACGTCGATCATTATCGTCGAAGTGGATAAGGTGAACATCGGCTTTATCGTTGACCGGGTGGAAGAGGTGGCTTCTATCGATACCGCCCATATGAGCGAGCCTCCAAAATTCGGCAGTCATATTGATACCGATTTCATTTGTGCAATGGCACAAATCGAAGAGAACGTGGTAATGATATTGGATGTGCTCAAGCTTTTCGAAGCCGATGAGCTTGTGAGTTTGGAACAGATACAGCAAAAACAGACAAGTGAGGGAGAATAAGTATGAATTGGTTAGAAAAGATGGTACTGCGAAGTAAATTAGTATTGCTTACTGCATTTATGATGGTTGCATTATTGGCGATTGGAGCAATCACCCTTAATTCAGTTAATCTTTGGAAAGCTGAAATCAATGAGATAGGGGTTGTTCGGGTTCCGTCACTGCTAGGATTGATGGATATGCGGGCGGGAGCTATTCGAGTTGCGTTACAGCAAAATAGAGTTCGCGGTTTGTTGGATGACCCTGCACGCTCAGGTAAAATTGCAGATGCTGTTAATCAAATAAACAAAGCGTGGACTGTTTATGAACGAGGATATAAACTCTACGCTCCACTTCCGCAAACTCCGGAAGAGGCAATACAATGGAAAGAGTTTGAAGCCAATTTTGCCGAATGGCGTGATATGTCTAAAAAAATTCAAAATGAGGTTATAGAACCATTAACCCATAATACGAATAATGATCCTGAAGTAACGAAGATTATATATGACAAAATGACAGTATTTATTGAAGAAAGCCGAAAAATCCGAGATGCATATAGTAGCAATCTGGATAATATCATTAAGATTAATGCAGATGTTGCTGATGCATCAGTGGCAGAAGCCGTAGAAAAATCCTCATCAGCTGTGATATGGAGTAGTGTTATTTTGAGCGTATCCTTATTGGTTGCCATTATCCTTTCTATTTTGATTATCCGCTCAATAACCCGTTCCATCCAGACGAGCGTCGCTTCTATCCGTGATGGGGCAATGCAAATCACCTCGGCAAGCGATCAAGTAGCCTCATCGTCTTCGTCGCTTGCTCAAGGGGCCAGTGAACAGGCAAGCAGTGTTGAAGAGGTAAGTGCAACCTTAGAAGAGTCCACCGCCATCAATACGCAAAACACCGATAACGCACGTCAAGCCGATATTTTGGCGAGAAATGCTAACGACTCGGCCCGCTCAGGGTACGAAAAAGGAGAACAGCTTTCTCGCTCGATGCACGCGATTACCGAATCAGCGGCTAAAATTTCCGGTATCATTAAAACGATCGACCAAATTGCCTTCCAAACCAATCTCCTTGCTCTTAATGCAGCTGTTGAAGCGGCTCGCGCGGGTGAACACGGTCTGGGATTCGCGGTGGTTGCGGACGAAGTACGTAACCTCGCCCAACGCGCTGCATCGGCGGCTAAAGAGACATCGGTTATTATCGAAGAGGTCGTAGGACAAATCAAAGAGGGGAACGAAATCGCCCTCGCAACCCACACCTCATTTCAAGAGATTGTAGAACAAAGCAAAAAAGTATCTGATCTGATCGGCGAAATCGCGATTGCCGGAAAAGAACAAGCCGAGGGGATGACGCAGATCAACCAAGCCATGGGTCAAGTCGATCAAGTGACCCAACAAGTTGCCGCTAATTCCGAAGAAGCCGCTGCAGCCGCCGAAGAGCTAAACGCGCAAGCGACTGCTATGATGGAAACGGTTCGTATCCTCGCCGCTATGGTGGGGATGGAAAGTGATGCCTCTTCTCACGCTCCTCGCAAAGTGAATCTGCACCACTTGGATCCAAACCCGGTTATTGTTCACCGAACCCCCTCTGCTCAACGTAAAGTAATCTCCTCGGCATCCAAAGCCGAGAATATTTTTCCTCTCTCTGAGGACGATTTGAAAGAGTTCTAAGATGCAGTTCGACGGTGACGTCCTCACCATTGGACTGGATATGAGTATGGAGGAGATACGGGAGTTCGAACAGTTCGTTCGACCCCGTCTTGAGTATCTGGAAACCATAGAGATAGAGGAGGGGACACTGCTTCGCAGCAGTGCTTTACTGGCTCTATTGGTCAGTTTAAAACGGACCCGAAATGATTTAAAAATCCCTTTTTTAGACCAAGGATTTATCATATCGGGGGTGTATGGAACACTGCATTGGATGGGTCATGACTAAACAAGAACAAGTCAAAGCGATATTTATCGAAGAGGCGGGGGAGATTATCGAAAAGCTCGATGTCAATATCCTCCGCTTCGAAGAGAACTCTTCCGATTTCGATCTGCTAAACGAAATATTCCGAGGGGTACATACCCTAAAGGGAAATGCCAATGCCTTCGGCTTTACCCGCTTGGGAGAGTTTGTCCACCATTTTGAAGATGTGCTCGATCACTACCGCAGTACCAAAGAAGAGGTGGAAGAGCACCATCTCGAACTCTTTGTCGGAAGTGTGGATGTGATCAAAGCGGTCATGGAGTGTGAACTCGATGCTCTTACGGATCTCCCTGCGGATTATGCCGGATGTTTGGAGAAGATTAAAGCACTGATCGCCTCAAAAAAACCGGGGGCAGAGCCTATAGCCGTTGAAGAAGCGCCTACGGTTCTGAATGACTTGGCAGCAGAATTCGCCCTAAGCGGCGAAGAGCAGATGGATAATTCCATCGCCAACACGATTAAAAAACTCCAAGCCTCTCAAAGGGAGGGATTAAACCTCTACCGTGTCGATCTAACTCTCGATGCGGATTGCTACAAACGGGGATTTGATCATCTGCTCTTTCTCAAACTTTTGGGTGAAAAGGCAGTCTTTTTAGAGAGCTTCTTTGGTATGGAAGCGATCCGGCCACTCGAGGGATTCGCGTGTGATGAAAACGTATTTAAACACGTATGCGCCATCATACTGACCCCGCAAACCCTCGAAGAGGTGGAAGAGAATTTCGAATTCTTATTCGATCATGAGTACACCGTAACACGCATCGTCCAACCGCTCATTGAAAAAGTGATCGAGGAAGTAAACCCGGTTGTTATGGAGGAGAAAGACCAAGAGGTTCAAAAAGGGAGTGCCAAATCAGCACCTGCCGCTTCGGCGCTAAATGCCACTGCACCCAAATCAACGATCCGTATCGATACTTTCAAACTCGATGAACTCTTCGACTCGGTAGGCGAATTGGTCATTGCGCAAAACTTTATCGCTCAGAACGAAAAGATCCGATCCATCGAAGATGAATCGATCAGCCGGGCGATCGAAACCCTTTCCAAGATTACGAAGCGGATTCAAGACCGTGTTATGAGCCTTCGGATGGTCGCGATCCGCGATACGTTTGACAAAATGAAACGGGTTGTCCGCGACACCTCGAAAAAGACCGGAAAAGAGCTTCATCTTCATGTGCTGGGAGAAGAGACGGAAATTGATAAAACGATGATCGACAGCCTTTCCGATCCTCTGATCCATATCATCCGTAATGCGATTGATCACGGGTTGGAAGCGGACGCGGATGAGAGAATCGCTGCGGGTAAAAAAGTGGAGGGGACTATCACCCTTCGAGCATACCACAAAAGCGGCAGTATCGTTATCAGTGTCAGCGATGACGGGCGCGGGATTAACAAAGAAAAAGTATTTCGAAAAGCGATTGAACGGGGTATTATCACCGGAGAGGAAAACCTAAGCGATTCTCAAATCTTCGGTCTTATTATGCAGCCGGGGTTTTCCACCGCCGATACGATCAGTGACCTCTCCGGTCGCGGTGTCGGGTTGGATGTGGTCAAAACCTCGATCGAAAAACTGCGCGGTAAAATCGAAGTAGATTCCAAAGAGGGTGAGGGGACAACCTTCTCGATGGTTCTTCCTCTGACGTTGGCTATCATCGACGGTATGTTGGTACAAGCGGCGGGAGAGATTTATATCATCCCAACTCTGAGCGTTGTAGAATCGTTCCGACCGGAGCGGGAGATTGTCCATGCCCTCAAAGAGAAAGGGGAGTTTGTCTCCCTTCGCGGTCAGCATATTCCGGTCATCCGCCTGAGCGATGTGTTTGATCTCCCTACCCATCGGATTGAGCCGTGGGAAGGAATCCTTGTCTGCGTCGAAACGGAAGCGGGACGGATCGCTATTATGGTGGATGAGCTCGTAGGGCGTCAACAAGTGGTTATTAAGCCATTAGGTAAATCCTTGGCACGCCTCAAAGAGATCTCCGGCGGAGCGATACTCGGAAGCGGTGATATCGCCCTTATCCTCAACGTCGATGAGTTGCGTCCGCTGATCGAGACTTCCCATGGTTGAGATCGAACTGCGTCCCGAGGAGTTTGACCTTTTTCGCCGTTATATCTATGAGAAGGTGGGAATCTCCCTCTCAGAGCAAAAAACCACCCTGGTCAAAGGGCGGCTGAACAAACGGCTGCATCAGTTAAACCTCCCAAGCTTTCGTGCCTATTACGATTATTTGGTACACGATGAATCGGGAGAGGAACTGTCTCTCTTTGTGAGTGCCATCTCTACCAATGTCACTTCGTTCTTCCGAGAGGGGGCACAGTGGAAATGGCTGGAGGAATATCTCACAGCACTGGTTGCTTCCAAACGAGATAAAAAGATACGAATATGGTCGGCAGGATGTTCCAGCGGAGAAGAACCCTACACGATTCTTATGTTCTTGCAGCATCATCTAAAGGATTTCGAGCAATGGGATATCAAAATCCTAGCCACCGATATCTCCGCCAAAGTGCTTACCAAAGCCATAGCGGGAGAGTATGAGGCTAAATCGGTCGAGTCACTTTCCAAAGAGATTATTCACCGCGCCTTTGACAAAGTTCGTACCGAGAGCGGGGCAATCAGCTATTGTGTAGCTCCGCATCTAAAAGAAAAAGTGATGTTTCGTCTCTATAATCTTGTCACCGATCCGTTTTTCTTCAAAAACAAATTTGACATGATTTTTTGCCGAAATGTTATGATCTATTTCGATGATACGACCCGGCATGATCTGATCGAGCGATTTAGTACGCTCCTTCCCAAAGGGGCTCCTTTGTTTTTAGGGAGTTCCGAATCTTTGACGAGCCATCGTGAAACCCTCAAACTTTTGGGTTCGTCAATCTATCAACGTTTATAAAGGGTTCGTATGGACAAAACAGAACATGCTATGGCTCTAAAAGAGGCCAAGTTTGATATTAATGAACTCTTTTTTTCGATTACCGATCAGGAGAGTACTATCCTCTCGGGCAATGAAGTCTTTGTCCGTATTAGCGGGTATAGTAAAGAGGAATTAATCGGAAGCTTTCATAACATCGTTCGCCATCCGGATATGCCGAAAATTATATTTAAGACCTTCTGGGATTATTTGAAGGCAGATAAACCGATTGTCGCGTATGTGAAGAATCAAACCAAAGAGGGGAACTATTATTGGGTTCTGGCATCGGTATTTCCTCTCAACGATCAGTACGTATCGATTCGGATCAAGCCCACAACTAAACTTTTCGCAGCAGCAAAGGAGCTCTATTTTAAATTGCTTATGGCCGAGAGCCGAGGGGGAATGGAGGAGAGCGGAAACATTTTACCTGAGCTCTTAAGGGCATTGGGATACGAAGCGTATGAGCACTTTATGCGCGATGCATTATTAGACGAGCTCAAAGAGAGACAAACGCTTGTTTCCAAAGTGGATATCAATAACAATTATAATGAGCCGTCGCCCTCATTGCAAAAACTGAGAACCGTTCACGGGTATAGCTGTGAATTGATGGATCAATACGATGCGTGGTTTGATAAGATCGATTTGTTTACCGGCGTTAAATCGACGTTTGAAGAAAAAGGGTATAAATTACGGGAATTGGCCCGAGACATTGTCTTTTTATCATTAAACGCTTCGGTTTCGTCGTATAAAGTTGAAAATGGCGGAGAAACATTCGGTGTACTGGCGCGAGACATCCGTTTTAATGCCAAAGAAAATGATGCACTAATCGCGGATATCGATACCGTAGTGCAGCAGTTTTCCGATTCATTAAATGCTACGGTTTTTTCGGTTTCTGCAATGCGGTTGCAAATTGAGATGGTGACCTATTTTATCCAAGAAGTATCCTGTCAAAACAACGATACTCAGATACCGGGATTAATTGAGAATATCTGTACTTTGATGGCGCTTGTTGTTACGTATTCTGAGAAATCGAAACAGGTTCAGCTTGAACTGGATCACCAAATTCAAGGGGCACTGAAGTATTTAGACCAACTCGAGCAGCAGATGATGTATTTGGGGTATATCCAAATTTACGGCATTATTGAAGCGGCCGGAAGTCATGACGAGTCGGTACGGTTCGGTGTGATATTTTCACAGCTTAAAACACTGGTACAAGAGACGACACATGAGATTGAAATTATGCAAAAAATGGGGCAAAATTTTAGCGCAGAAAACCGTCTTTTGATGAAAAAGTCGGAGGGGATCGATATCATATTGAATCGACTGCACGAAGAGATGTTGTCAATCAAAAAAATGGAACACTAATATGGATGAAGTAACCTTTTTAAGCCGTAAAATACTGGATCTCAATAAACAACTTATTGAGAGTGAAAAGGCAAAATCACGCTTTTTATCCCTGATTGCGAGTGAGCTGAACAATCCGATGACAGCCTTGTTGGGGATGATTCCCCATTTAGTACCGCCAAGCGGTGATCCTCGTGAAGCTGTTTTTGAACTGGTTCATGAGGAAGCCCTGCTGCTGGACTCTCGTATCCAAAATCTTGTAGCCGCTTCTGAAATAGAGGGGGGGATCATGGATTTTACGTATGCATCGGTTGACCCAAAAAGCCTTATTAAAGAGGCGGCTGAGGGATTCAAATACAAGTTAAAGGCTAAAAATATTCTCCTTACGGTTGAGAGTACGTTACAAGATAAAATTGTTTCTGACCCTAAAAAACTCTATCTTATTCTTAAAAATCTTGTTGCCAATGCATGTGATTACGGAACATCCGATAGTGTCGTCAATGTGGATATATCCCAAAATGACTCCGCTATCATCATCGCCATTAAAAATCACGGGGAAGGCCCAAAAGTAGAATTCAAGCCTCAAGTCTTTACCCGTTTTGCCCACGGTACGGAAGGATCGCATGGATTAGGATTGGGGTTAAGTATTGCTCGTGAATTGTGTGAGCGGCTGGGTGGAAGTATCGATTATAATACCGATGCAACTACGGTTACCTTTACGGTAACCTTGCCGCTGCAAGCTGCATTGGCCGATTCAGAAGCCTGCGGTTCAAACGAATTTTTATTTGAGTCGTTTGATGGCGCGATAGAACTCTGATGATTCACGGAGCTTCTACTTTTATTCATGTCGGACAGATACATGTGGACAGTGCCCCCTCGGCAATCTCGACCGTTTTAGGGTCGTGTGTGGCTGTTTGTCTCTATGATAACACGCTTGGAATCGGCGGCATGAACCATTATCTACTCCCTTTTTGGAACGGCAATGGCCTGCAATCACCGAAATTCGGTAATGTTTCGATTCCGAAACTGATCGAATCCATGATGGCAAAAGGGTCTACGAGCCGAACTATTGAAGCCAAGATTTTCGGCGGTGCATCGATGAACATCGGTGCAAGCGAATCCATGATGATTGGTCAGAAAAACATACTGGTTGCCAAAGAGATTTTAAAAGAGTACAAAATTACCATTGTCGCCGAAGATGTCGGCGGACAAAACGGACGAAAGATTCAATTTGATTTGGAACGGGGGAAAGTGCTTCTGAAGTACACGTCCCGCAGTACAATAGGGGAACAAGGATAATGGTATGGCTATACGGGTATTAATCGTCGATGACAGTGCAACAGCACGAGCGGTATTGCACGATATTTTAGATTCAGAACCCACAATTCAGGTGGTGGGAACTGCGTCCGATGCTTACATTGCACGGGATAAAATCGTTGAACTGCGTCCCGATGTCGTGTGTCTGGACGTAGAGATGCCTCGAATGGACGGGATCACTTTTTTAAAGAGGTTGATGCATTATATGCCGATTCC
The DNA here is from genome assembly GCF_041651515.1 of Sulfuricurvum sp. Taxonomy (GTDB): domain Bacteria; phylum Campylobacterota; class Campylobacteria; order Campylobacterales; family Sulfurimonadaceae; genus Sulfuricurvum. The sequence continues at coordinate 351,942 of NZ_JBAZJF010000004.1, read as the reverse complement.
GGTTGTTATGGTATCGTCCCTTACTCAATCGGGTGCTAAAACCACTTTGGCGGCACTTGAAGCGGGAGCAGTCGATTTCGTTGCTAAACCCCACTCTCATATTTATGACGGCAAAGAGGAGATGCGCGATGAACTTATCGCCAAAATAAAATCGGCGTCAAAAGCAAAAGTGCATCAGCATATCCTCCGTGATATGGGACAAGCCAATACCACCTCGCTTGTAGAAACAACCAACAAGATTTTAGCGATCGGCGCTTCGACCGGAGGGACAGAAGCTCTCAAAGATGTCCTGATGGGATTACCGCGTAACGCTCCGGGTACCATTGTCGTTCAACATATGCCGGCCAATTTTACCGGCCCTTTTGCCGAACGGCTGAATTCTTTGTGTGCCATGGAGGTGCGTGAAGCCCGTAACGGAGATTCAATTACTCCGGGATTGGTGCTTATTGCACCGGGGGATTATCATATGGTGGTACGTCGCTCAGGAGCACGGTATTACGTCGAAATTGGAAGCGGCGATAAAATATCGGGTCATCGTCCCTCTGCCGATGTACTTCTCAACTCGGTTGCCAAAATCGCCGGAGCCAACGCTATCGGTGTGATTCTTACAGGTATGGGGGCAGACGGAGCAAAAGGGCTTTTGGCAATGCGCAATGCAGGTGCTAAAACACTCGGTCAAGATGAAGCGAGCTGCGTGGTTTATGGGATGCCGAAAGTGGCATATGAGATAGGGGCGGTAGAAAAACAATTACCTCTGCATAAAATAGCCAACGGAATTCTAGAATCGCTCTAAATTCTTATCAAAAATAATGTAAAATTATGCGGGTGTTTGCACGATACCCTAAATACATACAAAAAAGAGTTCAATGCTCACGATTAATGATACGGTAATTCCTGCGGGTGATGAGGAACTGGGAGATAATCTCCTATATTATGACTACAATATTGATCACCTCCTTTCGCTGGAAGCCAAAGGGCAAACGATGGAGGATGAATCGTATGTAAGCGCTTTTCGCTCATTTGAGGGGGAGGTGTATGAAAACTACATTTACGAAAAGTTACTCCGATACGCTGCCGCTGAACCGACCATCAAAAGCTTTATCATCAAAGGGCCGCATAAGCACCGTACCCGTGCGCAAAGCGATGCCCTTTCTGTCAGCTGGAAGGGGCAGATTATCTATCGTGCCCGCCACAAAGAGATCGGAGAGTTCGACGGACTTCTTTTCACCGATAAAGAACTCTATTTTGTGGAGATGACCCTCGTAAAATCGGTGAGCAATCTTAAAAAACGGCTGCGTAAAAAGCGGGCATTGCTTGAAGTCTTGTTTCCTCGTTACAACGTCAAGGCATTATTGGTCCTTAACGAAGGGGCAACGGGGACATCCGATCTGCCGCCGTATGCTTCGGTTTGGCTTACCAAACCTTACAGCGCACGCCATATTTTTGAAGCTCTGAGCACCAAAGCTCCCCGCGCGCCGATGCGTCGTGTAGAGAGTCCTAAAATTGCTCATGCCGAAGAGATCAAAATCGCTTCTTTTAAATATTACGCCACCCTTACGTGGATGTTACGTTCTTTGCGTGCTAAGAGTCCGATTGATATGGAATTTTTTACTCGGGGGGCGACACAACGCTATCACGATATTTATACCAAAGTGTATGTAGGGTATTTATCCGTAAGTGATTTTAAAACCCTTGCTCCCACCCTTTCCTTCGAGGGGAGCAATGCCACGCGTGTCGTTGTAGCTATCGAAAAAGATCACTCCGGAGGCTATTTTATGACCTATTTTATCCGACACGGTGCAAAAAAACTTGATAATGTGACGCTGGTTTCCGGGGCGAGTAAAACAGAGAAAAAAGATCCTTTCGGGATTACCCTGACCGAGATGAATCATTTGGACAAGGTTATGGATCAGAGCTTTCTCCTAAGTCTTGACGAACATAACGAGATTGAAAAACAGATAACTGCTATTCGGCATAAATAACGTTTTTTTCTCTTGATTTTTATTTTTCACGAAAAATTCATTATCTCTTCGTATCATACGCGCGAATATTGATCCCATTTACACTTGATTGGTTACACTTCTCATACGATTATACAAAAGGGATGTTTATGAAAAAAGTGTTGATAGCCGTATTGGTGAGTCTGAGTGCATGGGCGGCCCCTTACAGTGTGGGTCAGTCGGTTACCCCATTAGAACTAAACGATCAGTTTGGAAAACATCATTCGATGAAAGTGATGCCGCATACACTCATAATGGCGTTTGAAAAAGGGACAGGAGCTACGGTTAACGAGTATCTTGCCGCACAGGGCAAGGGATATTTGCCGAAGATTAATGCCGCTTTTATTGCCGATATCAGCCAAATGCCCAATTTTATTACCAAAGCATTTGCCTTGCCGAAAATGCAAAAATATCCCCACACTGTATTACTTATTCAAGATGAAGTGCAGGGGCTGAAATTTCCAGCAGAAGAGGAGAAGATCACCGTGATGAAATTCAGAGGCAATTTTTTGACTAAAATCGATTTTGTAACGACCACAGCTGAACTCAAACAAGCGATTGAGCAGTGATCACACCGCTCAAAGCACTGCGCAAAAACCGTTTTAAAACGGCACTCATTTTTATCAGTATGAGTGTCTCGATCGCTGCGATCTTTTTGATCAGCGCGATATCGGGCGGAGTGGTGAGTATGTACAGTGCGATGCTTAAAACCGACGGGGATATTATCGTTACTCAAAAAGGGATTGCCGATACCTTTTTTAGTGATATTAACGCCTCTTTGACGAATACTATTGAGACGATGAGTGGAGTGAAAGAAGTAAGCGCCCTGATCCTCGGTGCCGCACCCGTTGATCCGCTTCCTATCGTAGGTATCTATGGGGTGAGCGAAAATCGATTTAAAAGGTATACCTTGATTCAAGGGGAGTATCCCAAAACGAATGAAGTGCTACTGGGTTCCAAAATTTATGAGACGCTTAAACACCCTTCGTCCATAGAATTATCCAAACAAAAATTTCGGGTAAGCGGTGTGTTTAAAAGCCGAATCGGATTTGAGGATGGGGGCGTCGTACTTGGATTAAAGGATGCGGGAACGTTATTTCATAAAAGTGCTTCAATTTTTTTGATCAGTTTGAATGATTTGAGTAAAAGTGATGAACTTATTGAACGGATTAACGCGCTTAATCCTGAGAATGAAGCAAAAACGACGGACAGTTTTATTGATTCGTACAATCAGTTTAAAATCATCAAAACCAGCTCGGATGTGATCGGTGCGATGGCTTTTTTGATGGGAATTTTAGGAATTGTAAGCATGATGAGTATGGTGGTCAATGATCGTAAGGGAGAATTTGGAATTATGCGCTCCATCGGTCTATCTTCATGGACGATTATCATGAAGCTTCTTTCCGAGACGCTGATGATTGCAATTCTCGCATTTGCTGTGGCATGGGGTGTCTCGGAGGGGGTATTGGAGCTGATCGAACATGCCGATAAGTTCCAAGGTTATATTAACGGTGAAATCACATTGGCACTTCTTATTAAAGTATTCATAGTTTCGGTAACAATGGCGCTCGTCGGGACGTTATTACCGGCGATTTATGCGGCACGTATCGATCCGATGAGTTTGATTCAGCGGGGCGGCGCATGAAAATAGAAGCTTTCGGATTGGAACATTTTTATGGACATGAACAGGTTCTTCGCGGTGTTGATATTGTGATTGAGCCTGGGAGCTTTACGGCGATCATCGGAGAGAGCGGAAGCGGAAAAACGACACTGTTATCGATCCTCTCGACACTGTTGCATCCGACACAAGGGAGAGTGTTATTTGATAATAAAATTTTGGATGATGTGGGGAATATTGATATTTTCAGGCGCCGTAATATCGGCTTCGTATTTCAATTTCATTATCTGATATCGTATTTGACATTACGTGAAAACGTTGCCCTTGCCGCACTCGATGAGACGCTGATAACTCCATTGCTGGAGAGTTTAGGGATTGAGCGTTTGGCAAAACGCTACAGCGATGAGGTCTCCGGCGGAGAGCGCCAGCGTGCCGCGATTGCCCGTGCCCTGATCAACCGACCCTCGGTGGTCTTTGCCGATGAACCGACGGGAAATCTGGATACGAAAAATGCGTTGGGGGTGTATGAACTCTTCAGACGTTTTGCCGAGCAGGGGACAGGATTTGTCGTCGCCTCACACGATAAAAAAATAGCCGACTATGCAGATACAATCATTGAGATGGAGGATGGAATTGTTAAACAAATTTTTAAACGATGAACTCCCATTAGCCCTCTTGTGGCTCATCATCGGATTGGTGGCGGGTTTGGTCTATGCGGTAGAGATATTGGGCCTTGATGGCTCTATGACACTCCTCTCTCCCGAGCGTGCCCGTTCATTGCATATTTCCCAAATGTTGTACGGTTTTTTCCCGCTGATCCTCTCCTTGTTGCCGTTTGCTTTATTTGAAAAAGAGGGGGTACTCACCCAAAACGGTCTCACTCATCTGCGCCGTTATTTTGTTGTGTGGAATACATTTTTACTGTTTATGAGCCTTTCCCTTTTGTTTGGCAATATTCGGGGCTTGCCGTTTTACGATTTTCCCTATCAGCTCAATTTTCTCCTTGCATTCAGCGGACTCTTTTATCTGCTTGCCCTTGTAGATGCGCTGCGTACGTACGATAAACGCCCGTTATGGGTTAATGTATCGCTTATCGCGGTAATTGCCGCTCCGGTTGCCCTTGTAGTGCTGATGAATCCCCAATACGGTCAGGTGGAGCAAACATTGGTCGGTCCGCATGGAGATAATACCCTGGGGATGAGTTTTGCGCTGATGCCGATCTATTATTTGCTTATTAAATTGAGTAGCGAGGGGGAGTTTACCCCTCGGCGCCATTGGCTTTGGATTATCCCTTTAGTGGGGTATAGTATCTCTCTTATTATCCGCAACTTTTTTCACTCTCTTAGTGTCCATGAGGAGTGGTTTTTTCAGTATCTCACCTTGTTGTATCTTCCCCTCTTTTGGACGTGGCTACGTGATGCACGGGTGAATTTTCATACCAATCCCTATTTGATCCTTTCAATAGCGGCATTTGTATTTGTTGATGTAGAGGGAAACTTTCTTTTTATCCCTGAAGTTCGTGCCTTGATCCACCGTAACGATTTAGTCGTCGGGCATGCGCATATTGCCATGGGGCTAGGGGTAGCGTTTATGGCATTGGCAATTGTGTATCATCTTCTGCCACATTTGTTTCGTCGTTCGTATGCACTGATTTGGAGCGGATTGATGGGTCTGATGGCATCGGTTCTCACCTATGCCGGATTGATTGAAGCAGGAGTTGTTAGCGGGAATATTGATCTATTTTTGACTTTACGCGCAGTGTTTGGCGGGTCATTGATCGTCCTTGTACTCAAAATAGCGTATGATCGTCTCTATTTTCGGATTGATTCCCCTTTAAAACTCTATCATCTCAGCGGCTTTGTGAGCGATGCAGGAGGGGGGTTAATTCTTATTCTAGCCGGCGGATGGCTTTTTCCCTATCTAGGATTTCATTTTAGCGGGACGTATGAGTATGTGGTATTCGCTTTTATGATCGGAACGGGGATGATTCATTGGTATGGAATTCACACCCATTCCCAATTCATGGGAAGCCTTAGTGCAACGATTCGTCTGATTGTTTCGGCGACATTCGCCGCACTGTATATGGCGAGTATGTTAGATAATATCGCCCTTCTTGTTGCTTTGTACGACGGGGCTTTTGCCTTTGTTTTTTGGCTTGTTCTGCGAGAGAAACAATGAATCTATTGGTAGTTGTCCTTAGCTCACAGCTGCTCTATTATCTCCTTATCGCGCAGACGGGAGTGGTCGGAGTATTTGATTCGCATATCCATGATCTTTTCACCCTCCCCATCGGCGGAGTGATTGGGAGTTTGTTGAGTGCCTATTGGCGTCATTACGGGATCAAAATGGAGCTTTGCTTTTTATTCGGTATTCAAGTGATGCTTTCCTGGTTTTATCCCAATTATTCGCTGGGGATATTACTGGTTATGGGCTTTGTTGTGGGGTATACAACCCCTTTATTGCTTTATTTATTCGGGTCGCAGAGCCGTTTGCAGTTGGCGTTGGGATTGGCGATTTCGTATGCGATCGGGACGGCATTGTATACCTATCCATTCGCCTTGCGGGGGGATATAGCGATTATATTACCGTTGATTTCCGTAGTGGCATTACGATTTACCCATTTTCATGCGGTTGCTCGTCCTACGGAGGCAAAGCTTGATTTGCGCATCGTTTTGATGATGATGGTATGGATTTTTGCCGATTCGGCACTTTTTGAGACATTAAGTCGTTCAGAGACTATGGATATTTGGAGTGAATACACGACCCTTATTATCGTATCCCATTTGGCGGGTATTTATTTAGCCTATCGATACGGTAATAATCTGGTGCGCCAAGGGTGGAATGTATGGGTATTGTTTATTGTTAGTTATGCTTTGTACTACAGTGAAATGCCGTTGGGATTAGCGATTATCTATCCGGTTGTAATTTCATATTATAATGTTCTATTATTTCGCACACTGGTCGAGATGCGGGATATTCGCCTGATTGCTTTGGCGATGGTAGGGGTGGGATGGATTGCTGCATCGGCGGCCAATGCTGTCGCCCTCTACCATCAGCTATGGATTGCCGTTACGGCATTAGGGCTGTTTACTTTAGTGTATCCATTTTATTTTAGGAGAGAATCATGATGTTAAAATTGAGTTTGGCTGCGGTGGCATTGAGCGCATCCATGTATGCCGGTAGTTTGTCGTTTGAATCAGGTGCTATTAAAGCCCATACGGAAGTTTTCGGTGATAATACCATTGATCCGGTTACGAAAAAAGCCACCTCGCATTTAAGTATGGACGCCAATCCTACAACATTAAAAGGGTCGATTGAAATATCGATGAATGATCTTTACAGTGATAATAAAAAACGTGACGAGCATATGCAGGATGTTCTTGAATCTTCGAGTTTCCCCAAAGCGGTATTTGATGTCAAAGACGTTGTAGCCAAAAGTGGAGACAACTATACCCTCAAAGGGACGATGACCTTTCATGGGGTGAGTAAAGCGATGAATTTCGAGGGGACAATTACCGAAGAGGGTGGCAAAGTTCGTATTAAAGCGACAAGCAGTATGAAAATATCCGATTTCGGGGTCAAGCCGATCAAAATGATGTTCTTGACGGTGCGTGATCAGGTTGATTTGAACGTTGACATTTCTTTAAAACGATAAACTTCTCCTATATTCAAAACATGTGCTTTAAAAGAGTACGTGTTTTGAGAGACTAGATATTCAAACCATTCACGAGGTTCATCCAGAGGTTCATCTGAGAGCTTAAAAGTTCCGTAATGGATCGGAATCAATGTTTTTGCCCCGAGCTCCATGCAGGCGTTTATCGCCTCGGGTGGATTGGTATGATTGTGTTTCATAATAGCTTCGGGGCGATAGGCTCCTATCGGTAAAAAAGCTTCATCAATGTCGAAACGTTCACCAATCTCTTTGAAATGTTCCCCTGCCGCACTGTCGCCGCTATGATAAATGCAATGTTCTTGATTTTGAATAACGTATCCTCCCCATAACGCCTTATTGGTATCAAAAGGGGTTCGTTTACTCCAGTGTTTGGAAGGGGTGAGGGTAATAAAAAGTCCATTGATCATGACCGATTCCCACCACTCCAGCTCAAAACATTTTTCCCGTGCAATATGCCCTCTGAGATAACGCCAAAATCCTATCGGAGCGACGACGATACAATCTTTGTTTTTTTTCAGCAGGGCTAAAACCGAGGGTTTATCAAAATGGTCATAATGGGCATGAGTAATAAGAATAATATCCGCATACAGATACTCTGCGGGTATCGGCAGTGGGGTATGGCGTGAATACATAGGAATATTCCCCAATACGGGATCAATAGCTATAGTAGTTTCTGCCAGTTGAAGCCATACGGTTGCATGCCCGAGCCAAAGAGCATAATTCCCTTTGGGGAGGGATTCACGATACTCTATCGGCATTGGCGTATATGTGGAAGAAGCGGTACTAAACCGCTTTGATAACTGCCATTTTAGTATCGTGAGCAGTGAAAGTTTAGGCGAGGTATAGCGGTGCGCCATGAAAGACCTTTATAATCGATAGAGAATTGTACCCTTTAGCGGATTAATTGAATGTGGTGTTTTTTTACGCAGACAACCCTCTCTTTTGCTTTTTACGCCTACTGTTTTTCCCTTTCATCTGTTATACAATAAGGGCAAATAGCTCAAAGGAAAAATATGGAGAAAGCCGATAGATACATCTCTTTTATGAATATCGACTGTTATAAACATGCATCGGATGTGATTGAGTGCATTTTGGAGGTTATTAAAGACGAACGGTTTAATAACCCGTTTTGGGATGCATTTAGTGCAAAAATTCCTCAAAAGTATTATGAGAATAATTCGGATGAAAAAGTGCTGTATCTTGTTTGCTCTTCGGTATTTTATATTGAAGAATTGTTTGAGCAGAGCAATCATATGGTCGGTTTAGAGATGATGAAGAATTGCGAATATCAGTGCTGTTAGAGAATTAAAAGGGGGATAGCGTTAGTATTCGCTTTATCATTCTTGGGAGAGAACATGGAGCAATTTGTTTTTATCATTGCATTATTACTGATTGGAATAGTACTCCAAAAGTTGGATGCTCCAGTGGATTTTTCCAAAAGCCTCAACTTTTTTGTTATCTACGTTTCTCTTCCTGCTACCGTGTTGATGCAGGTGCCGAAAATTCATGTGGATATGTCGGCACTCTCTGTGATCTTGATTCCCTGGTTGCTGTTGCCGATTATGATTGTTTTAGTATTCGCAATGACCAAAAACTATCCCCCTCACGTACGTGCGGCACTTTTACTTGTCATCCCTCTTGGAAATACATCGTTTGTCGGGATCCCGGTGGTTCAGGCTCTCTTGGGTCAGGATGCCGTCCCTTACGTTCTTATGTACGATCAGTTTGGGACATTTTTGATCCTCTCTTTATATGGGAGTGCTGTTATTGCCCGCTATGAGACAGGGACGATTCATCGTCGTCTTATTTTGAAAAAACTAATATTGTTTCCGCCCTTTGTTTTTCTCATTTTTGCACTGCTATTTGGAGAAATGCCGCATGCCTCACAGCCCTATATTCAACTTCTCTCTTCGACGCTGGTTCCGCTTGCTCTTGTTTCGGTAGGGTATACGATGCGACTGGGGGGAGATCTTGATTATCCGTTGTTGTCCAAAGCATTAATTCTTAAATTGATGGTGATGCCTCTTTTTGCATTTGGGATGTTATTTATGTTAGGGGTGGAACCACTTGCGATGAAAACAGCGGTTTTGGAATCGGGAATGCCTTCGATGATTACGGCGGGAGCATTGGCAATTGCTTCGGGATTCGCCCCTGCACTCAGCGCGGCATTGGTCGGATATGGTCTTATCGTATCTTTGGTGACCTTGCCGTTAATTGCATATCTGATGGAAAAGCTATTTTAGCTTTGCTGCTGGTGCGATCCGTCGCAGTAGGGTTTTCGACCTGAGCGCCCGCATCGGCAGAGCCATTTGTCGGTATCGGATTCAACAGAAAATTTGATTGGGGTCTTATCGGTTCCGCTGTGGCTTCCGTCACAAAATGGAAAAGTGGAAGAATGACCGCACGTACAATACCAATACTCTTTGTTGGCATCCAATGAAGCTTTAAACGGGGCATTTTGAAAATGGGTTTCCATAATAAATTCCTAAAGCGAGATAATAGAATCATAACATGCTTTAGGAAATGAATCTCTCACGCTACATTAAAGCCATAATGGGAGCCACGTCGGAAAATGTGGTTGATTTTTGAAGGTATTGAACTAAGTTTTATAGTAGATGAAGAATTCATAGGTATTGTTTTTTGTTCATGGGTTGCATATACAAGTTATTCAAGTATATTGTGAACTGCAAAAATTGATAAATATTTTATGTCATATTGCAATATTGCTACAGAAATATTTTATTTTTTTACATTTTTAGCCATTTAATTGTATTCAAAAAACGCGCGCGATTATGCCGCAGTAATTAAAGGAAATCAAGAGATTAGAAAAGAATTTTTTTAGCGATTTTTTTATTCTAAATCTATTGATTTTATGTTATTAACACTGTAAAATTTCCTTAGTTGCAACAAAGAACGTTCTTGAAAAGTTTCCTGAAGTACGAGATAAACCAGCTACTTAGCTCGTATTCACCCTGTATTAAATCCTGATCAGATTTTTACTTTTGTCAATGAGTTTAAAAAAAAGGCCCAATCAGAGGAGGACCTTTTCATGTCTGAATTTCTGCTCTGCACAGGAATTTCTCGCACACCAGTGCATCGCGATATCTAATGCGATGCGGCTGTCATTAAACAGGAGAAAACTTTTATGAAACCATTCCACTACACCAATGTCAATCTCTTGATCGAAGAGCGCGCTAAACGCATTCTCATCAACCCGCAAGGGGAACGTTTTTACTTTGTAGCCTGTGAAGATCAACACCTGATCTTTCGTAACGCCACCATCTCCTACAACAGTGATGAAGAACGCTATGAGATAGAGGGCGAACAGAGTATTTTCACAGAACATCACGGTAGTGGCTTCAGCTATGAAAAGCTCCTCTGCCTTCACCCCTCAGAACTGATCGAGCGTAAAAGCTTTTTCGGTGTCGTCTGGTACAGCGTCTCGGGTATCCTGAAACGTAATGTGCAAAGTCGCTATCTGTGCCGGCACAGCGAATACACCATCGAAGAGCGGAGCGCATTCCTTTCCCAAACCATTGAGGAAGTGTAACAATGCATGCAGATAAAGCGCGAATAACGTTTCTATGGCGTGCATCATTGGATAAAGAAGATGAGCAACTCAAGCTCGAAGCATCGTTCACAAAACACGTAAAGGATAAACCATGCAGCCGATAAGCCCGTTTGAGTGGATACAGCATTACTATGTACTTGAATATGCCATTACGATTACCCTGAGCATATTCCTGATCTCCATGATCCTCCTCACCCTCAAGGCAGTACAAGGGGCGCTCTTCACCAAAGCTCGTCGTACACAGTCCTGTGACATTAAGAAGGATAAAGCAGATAACGAAGCCGATCTGCACAACACGATCAAAGAGGTTGTGGAAGAAATACTCCGTATCAAAGAATTCGATACCGCCATGGTGCTGATGGAGCAGCAGAACCTTAAAAAGCTGGAGATCGAAGAGCTGAGACTTCGGCTTGAATTGCATAGCCATGAGACTTCCAATCCTGTTCCAGCCGAGAATAAGGAGCAGCCCCTATGAAAAAGCATCAACCGACCACCAGCTCCCAAGAGCTAAAGCGGCTTCAGTCCTTGCTGAATCAATTGCAGCTGGAATTCAAATCTCTCCAAGAGAGCGGCAGTCGCTTAAAAATGGAGATTGCCACCAAAGAAAAACAGATTAAAGAGGTAGAGGAGAAGATCCACAAACTCAAAGGGGCCAATGAGACCATCATCGTCTCCGAACACGCAATTCTAAGATATCTGGAGAGAGTATATAAATTGGATCTGGAGAAGATCAAACACGAGATCCTTCCGGATCGAATTGCCGCTCAGGCCAAAGTGATCGGCAACGGACGCTACGGAGTGATTGATCACACCTTGCTTATCAAAGACAATGTCGTAGTCACCGTCATAACCGACGATGCCGCTTGATGAGAGGAGTGTACTATGAATCCTTTTGATATGCAAATGATCGCCATGAGCACATTAGCGCTCTTCCTAATACTGTTTATGCGTTACATTGATAAACGGTTCAATTACGCAATGGCAGGGATATTGGCCGTGATAGTTCTGGTATGGGGTGAGGATGTGTGCAGCCGAAAGGACCGGCTGAATTTTTACACCACTCACTTCGATAAGGGAGGAGAGATTATCTGTAAAGACGATAACGCCAATCCTCTTCTTATATCCCAACAAACCAAGTGGGAACGAAAAGGGCCATACCTTTTTCACAACACCAAAGGGATTGAGCTGATGAGGGACTCGTGTGAGATCATAGGTCAAGAAGAACCTCACTGTATTCAGACACGGTGGCTGATCCTATCTGGTATCGCCGCTTTCGTATGGTTCATTGGATGGCTGATCGTGATAGGACGAGATAGTGAGACGGAAGCTCAGAAACGAAGAAATGCGCGAGAAGAGCGTAAAGATAAAATCCGTACCGGTGCCAATGAGATGGCGGAACTTTATAAAAGTGATCCCGAACTCAAAGAGCTGAACGAATTCGTCGGCGATTACAACGAGCTGCCGGATGAATCTAATATACAGGAGAACCAACATGTCTAAACCAATGGGAAGAATTCTGTTTCTTTTAACGGTGCTTTTAGCGATCCAGATATATGCACTGCTCTTCTATAAATACGGCGAGACCTATGGGTTTGACGATCAGATCAATCCCATAACGATTATCGCAGGGGTACTTGCCATTATAGGAGTGATAGCACTTTTCGGCCGGATACTGAACAATAAAGATACCAAGCGCGGATACTGCGAAAGCGGTATTACACAAGAACAAATCGATACATACCGAAGCAATCATCGCAATGATCAAAAAGTATCAAAGTGCGATTCTACACAGCATACACAACAAGAAGACTCTTCCTTATGAAAATATCGATGAGTCGAGTTGTTAACGCCAAAGAGCGCTATTACAAGATTGAGCTGATTCCAAACCTCTTTGGCGAAGTTCTGCTCATCCGAACCTTTGGTTCTCTTAATCGGCTTAAACCCACCGGAGTGATTCGGCAAACCTATAACGATGTCCAAGAGGCCATGGCGATCATGAACGCTTTGATACACGCCAAGGCTAAACGGGGATATGAATAAAACACTCAATACAAAGGATGCAACATGTTAGTACTGACAATAATAGGATTAGTGATCGCGGGATTGGCGGTCTATGGATTTATGGAGTGGTTTAACGGCTATACCCAAAAAAAGGCTTCCTACACGTTCTTTAGTGCAGAGCATTCTATGGCGCTTATTCCAAGCTATCTAATGATTCTATTCGGTCATGGATGGTGGAGTAACAATTACCATACCCCTCATGGAGACTGGCTTAACGGTGCGATCGTGATGGGACTTGGGATTATTATTCTCATCCTGACGCTGGTGAACAATTTTAAAAAGACACCCCGACGCATCGCCATGATAGGGAGTATAGCGCAGCTGATTCTATACATCCCTTTTACCATCGTAGCCATCATTGCGATTGCCTTGGCAATAGCGGCAGCATCGGAGATTAAGCCCGTCTATAATCTAAACAGCGGGGATTAAACGATGAATCCGTTAACACTATTGGCCGGTGCCGTCTTTCTTGTCGCCTCCGTGCTGGTTATCAAAGCGCATATACCGCACCAATGGATCGAGGGTATGGGGATTTACGCCCTTGCGTATCTGCTTTATTATATTTCAAAGAACCGTAATGATCCGAAAGTGAAACGGTGGCTGGATTTATTTTAGAAGAGGCGATCAAACCGATCAACTAAAGCGCAATAGAAGAACTTTTGCTTTAACACACAAGCAACAACACAAGGAGACAACAATGTCAGAAGCATTACAGATCATTAATATCATCGTACTGATTATCGCTATAGGGTTTGCGCTGTATAGCTTGTTTAAAATCGATAGAGACCGAAAGAAAAAAATAGCCAAGGACGACGTAGAAATAAAACAATGGGAAAGAGGTGCTGAGATAGCCATCAACGATAAAGAGTATATGGCATTCGTCAATGATATTACCGGTTTAGGGAAAGAGTATGATCCTCATAAATGGTATTTCAAACTACCCGATTCCGCACTCAAACATCTTGAAGCGTGTTTCGAGGGGGATGAGAAAAAAGTGTACTTAATGAAACGTGCGATTGAACTGAGTATTGAGCACTTTGCACAGGAGATGGAAGATGATGCAGCATGTGCGAGGATTATTGAGGAGCGGGTGTTCAATAATCCCAAACCCATGGTGCCGTTTGATAGGGAGGAGTATATGCGCTATCGCAAGCAGAGAAAAGAACAAGATGGAAGCAAGGAAACATTCGAAGAATGGAAACACCGAGGGGATGAGAGCTCACCTCAATCGGAAAAAACGTAATTGATGTACTACACAGCTCTTTATCTCTCCTCTGATATCGAGAATGAAATAATTGAGTTTCAGGTTGAGATTGAAGGATGCTATCCTGATACCAAAGAGGGATTTCATCAACTCACCAAAGCGTTCACGATAGCAGCGGACACGTTTGGTAAAACGGAACCTTTTCCAAATGAGATATTGGAATCAATCCATGAAAATTGTAATCGACTGGAGCGGTTGCTACAGGATACGGAGTTTATACCAGAGAAGACCTATTACCTGAAGATGCCGGCGACTCAAATGGTTTACTCTTTGAGTGATGTTGATGTTTATCGGTTGTATGGAATCAATGAGAGCCACTGTTTGCTGGAAGCAATTGAGGGAGAGATGATGTGTATCGTGGGGGTGAAGGAGGTTTGGAAGGTGTTTGGGAAGGTATAGGAACGTAGTGGAAAATAAAATAAGAATATGCAAAAATCGCTATGCAATTTTTGTATTACAAAAGCCATTGTTAAAATATATGTCATGGACTATGAATTGTAATTATGCTATATTATTGGAATGCATTCCATAAAATGTGGTTTATAAATGGAATCAATTCTTTTAGAAGATAATCCCCATTGGGTTAATTTAACGTCATATGACGGTTATACCTCTCGTGAACAGCTTGCAAGTGCATTGCGTTATATGAGCACTAAAGAGGTCGTGGCAATCGTGGGAGCACGACGGGTAGGAAAAAGCTCATTGGCACGTCTGATGATCAAAGAATTAATTAAAAGTGTATCTGCTAAAAACATTTTTTTCATCAATCTTGAAAAACCTGCTTTTATCCCCTATAAAAATGACCCTTCGTATCTCGAAATGATTTATGAAGGGTATCTCAAATTGGCGCAGCCGAATATGGATGAGAAGATTTATATTTTTCTCGATGAAGTACAGATATTCACCAATTGGGAAGTATTCGTAAAATCACGTTATGAAAACAGTAATATCAAATTTATCGTTACAGGTTCATACTCATCGCTTTTGACCTCTACCTACGCAACCGTGTTAACGGGTCGGGTTCTTAAACTGTCACTGGCTTCATTTAATTTCCGTGAATTCTTAGCCTATAAAGAGATCGACTTTTCCAATCGTTTAGCCATCACTAGCAACAAGATCGCAATCAAGCGCGCCGTAGATGAATACCTACGCTGGGGCGGATATTACTCTGTATTTTCCAATGAGGATGAGATATTAAAAAAAGAGTTACTTAAAAATATCGCCGAAGATATTATTCTCAAAGATATTGTTCCTCGCTTCAGTGTCAAAAACAGTGCCGCTATTCGTGATCTGTTCTACTATATCACTTCGAATGCAGCAACAACACTCAACTATGCATCTTTAGCTAAAAAGCTCTCTATGGATCCTAAAACGGTCAAAGAGTATGTGGATTATTTCGAGGACAATTTTTTGATCCGTCGAATCTCTAAATATCACACGAAGCTAACGGCTCAAATCAATTCGGCTAAAAAAGTGTATATGTCAGATAATGGATTTCTAAATCTTGGGATAAACTCTGAGCGTAATATGGGAGCAACGCTGGAAAACGCCGTATGCAATCATTGGAATGCAGAGGATGTGACCTATCTGCTGGAAAATAAAGAGTGTGATTTTTATGTTGGAAACAGGCTTTATCAGGTGTCTTATACGATTCAAGATGAAAAAACACGCAAACGTGAAATTGACGCACTGGAATATTTTATGGAAGAATTTGAGGCAGCCGAAAGTGTTTTAGTTACTTATGACACCAATGAGACGATAACTAGAGAGAACAAGACGATTAAAGTACAGAGTATCGAATCATTTTTTCTCGATCAACTAAACTAATTTTCCCACCACACCGTGTATCGTGTGACGACTTACACTAAAGTCTCTGGCAATTTTGGCTTTTGCAACGCCCATTGATACCATTTCGTGAACTTTATAAGAGTGTCACCTTCGCGTATGTACTCTATTTCAGCAGCTCCGGACGTTATTTGGATTTTCTGGAAGCGAGATCGATAAAGATACGATCTCCTGATATTGCATCTAATTGACGGTCTGGATTTTGATCTTCGTAGGATACGCATACGTATCCTACGCGTTGACCGCTCAAGGCTTAATTCCCAATACGAACCAATATGGCTCAAAACTCTCTTGGGAAGCTTTCGCTATAAGATCAATAAACGGCGTATAATTTCCAGTTGTATGGGCTTCATCAAGCGCCTTATAGTATTCTAGACGATCTTCCACTTTAATAACGACAGGAGGAAATCCACTTTTCATAAGCTCTAGGTTCATTAGTAGTCTTGAAGTACGGCCATTGCCGTCTATAAAGGGATGCATCCCTACAAAATCAGCGTGAACTCTTGCAGCACGCTCAACTGTGTGAAGCATTTGCGCTTCATTTTGATACCAATTGATAAATGCTGCCATATTATCCGGAACATTCAAGTGATCTGGTGGTCGATGTGTGGCGCCGGAGATAAGAACGTTTGTATTACGATATTTTCCAGCATTACTATCATCAATATTTTTGAGCACAAGTGAATGGATCGATTTTATTTCCCATTCCGTAAGAGGCTCATTTTCTTGGACCAAGGCTTCAACATATAATATTGCCTCTTTATGATTGATCGCTTCAAAATGCTCTCGCATCGTTTTTCCGCCAATAGTGATTCCCTCTAGTGCTACTTTTGTCTCTTGAAGCGTCAGAGTATTGCCCTCGATCGCATTCGAGTTATAAGTCCAGCGAAGAATCAGTTCTTCTTGAAGGTTTTTAACAATAGTAGATGGAAGTGGATGGTGCTGATCAAGTAAAGATTTTAAATGATCAAGATTAGTGAAACGGTTCACTGGAAAACCTCTATATGTCAATTTAAGTTCTAGATATTTTAACTAAAGTGTCCATAAATGTAGAATGGTGTAAGTATGTATTAGAGGCTAAATAGTGGATAAAGTACCTATTTTTAGTGGTTTTTGATGAGGTTAAAAGATTGTATTGAAGGGGATTGAATTAATGTGATGGCGGGCCACCAAGGATTTGAACCTTGGGAGGTTTAACCCTCGCCGGTTTTCAAGACCGGTGCAATCGACCACTCTGCCAGTGACCCGTATAAGAAGTGAGCATATTTTACATTTTGGAGGTGGTACCCAGATTCGAACTGGGGGTCAAGGTTTTGCAAACCAGCGCCTTACCGCTTGGCCATACCACCATCCATGTATGTGGTGCCCGGAGCCGGACTTGAACCGGCACAGTGTTACCACCGAGGGATTTTAAGTCCCTTGCGTCTACCGATTTCGCCATCCGGGCAACGATAACAAAAAATACCTCAGTTAAGACATCGGTTTTCGATATTTCAACTGAGGTATATGGAGCGGGAAACGAGGTTCGAACTCGCGACCCCAACCTTGGCAAGGTTGTGCTCTACCACTGAGCTATTCCCGCATTGTTTTTGTGGACTGGAAGTATAGCAAAAAAATCATAGCGTGTAAAGAGTTTTATTGATTTTTTTCTTGTTTTTGTTGAAGCATACGTTTTTTAGAGTTCCACTGCGCTATAATCGCGTCAATTTAAAACCATATAATAGCAAAGGAAACCCATGCGTAGTGATACCATTAAACGTGGATTTGATAAAACCCCTCACCGAAGCCTTTTAAGAGCTACAGGATTAAAAGATGAAGATTTTGACAAACCGTTTATCGGTGTAGCCAACTCCCATATCGATATTATTCCGGGGCACTTTTTTCTTCAAGAGTACGGTCGTATCGTTAAAGAGGCAATCCGTGAAGCGGGCGGAGTTCCCTTTGAATTTAACACTATCGGCGTAGACGATGGTATCGCGATGGGGCATGATGGGATGCTCTACTCTTTGCCGAGTCGCGAGTTGATTGCAGACAGCATCGAGACCGTGATGAATGCTCATAAATTGGATGGATTAATTTGTATTCCTAACTGCGACAAGATTGTTCCGGGGATGTTAATGGGTGCACTCCGTGTAAATGTTCCAACGATTTTCGTTTCGGGCGGGCCGATGAAGGCAGGGCATAAAAAAGATGGTACGCCCATCGACCTGGCAACGGCATTTGAAGCAGTTGGGAAACATGCTGATGGAAAAATGTCCGATGAAGAGCTTTATGAGATTGAATGTGAAGCGTGTCCGAGCGGGGGAAGTTGTTCAGGAATGTTTACTGCGAATTCAATGAATACCCTTTGTGAGGCTATGGGGGTTGCATTGCCGGGTAACGGAACGGTTTTGGCGATGACTCCAGAACGTATTGAAATGGTCAAAACGGCAGCACGCCGTATCGTCGAGATGGTAAAAGACGAGAATTCTCAAAAATGGAATATGCGCAATATTTTGAATGACAAAGCGATCCATAATGCGTTTGTTATCGATATGGCAATGGGGGGAAGTTCCAATACGGTTCTCCATTTACTCAGTATCGCAAAAGAGGCAGAGGTTGATTTCGATATTACAAAGATCAATGAAATTTCTGAAAAGGTAGCCCATATCGCGAAAATATCTCCGTCCCTTTCGACGGTACACATGGATGACATCAACCGTGCCGGTGGTGTTAATGCGGTAATGAAAGAGGTAAGTCGTCGCGGTGGAGTTTTAGAACTCGATGCAATGACGATCACAGGTGAGACCCTTGGTGAGCGGATTAAAGACGCGGTGATCAAAGATACAAATATCATCCATACAAATGAAAACGCTTATTCTCCGGTCGGCGGTTTATCCATCTTGTTCGGTAATTTGGCAGAAGAGGGAGCTGTTGTTAAAACGGCTGGAATCACCCCTAATATGCGTAAATTTAAAGGCCGTGCTGTTTGTTTTAATTCCCAAAATGAAGCCATTGCCGGAATTATGGGTCATAAAGTCAAGGCAGGAGATGTTGTCGTTATTCGTTACGAAGGGCCTAAAGGCGGCCCTGGGATGCAGGAAATGCTTGCACCTACGGCGCTTATTATGGGGATGGGGCTTGGCGAGAGTGTTGCTCTCATCACCGATGGGCGTTTTTCGGGTGCAACACGCGGAGCCTCTATCGGCCACGTGAGCCCTGAAGCGGCAGAGGGTGGATTGATCGCTCTCGTTGAAGACGGAGATGAGATTGAACTTGATGTTGATAGTCATCTTTTACAGCTCAATGTGAGTTATGAAGTACTTGAACAACGTCGTCTTCACTGGAAACCGATCAAAAAAGAAATTACTTCCAAATGGCTCAAGCGCTATAGTCTTCTTGTCTCGAATGCATCTAACGGTGCGGCACTTAAAACAGAACTGTAGTTATTAATAATGACAATTAGTGCACCAATGAAGTATTCATGGCTTGATTGGTGCATTGTTTGGAAAACTTTCTACTGATATTTTTTACGCTCTGGCCAAATAATAAGCTGTGATCGAAAGTCTGTGATGGTTCATTTCTTCGCTTGTAATTTTCATACTATTTTTGTGCGATGCGCCATCATTTCGTAATTCATTATATCGATTAACCGCAAAAGACAGTCGAAAATCATGCGCTCTGCTACTCTTTTTCATTACTTTTCTAAGATCCCGGTAGTAGGCACCTTTGGAAATTTTTGATGTTGAACGAATGTTATTAATTAGCGCTTCATCAATTAATTTTGGCATATAACGCTGTCCTCCTTTGCCTGGTACTTCAGTAAGTTCTCCATCGTGAAGGAATTTCTCCAAATAATTTGCCACCAATAAGGCTTCTTCAGCACGAAATGCATAGAAATACTGCAGCCGTGCTACCACCTGTGATCGTTTTGGAAGTTTGGAAAGAATATCTTCAAACTTCATTGGATTAATGTACCTTCCTTTTTTGAAGGATTTTTTATCTGGTCTGCCATTGAATTGATCCTTACATCGTTGAAAAAAATGGTAGTCTAGGAGTGAATCTATCGTTATATTTTTGGAACGCAAGGCTTTTATGTATGCGCACCAGCGGCTAATATAGACTTCACAACTTGATGCTGATAGCAAGGCGGTTCTTTTTGACAAGAAATCAAGGAAATGCTTTTTCGTCATAGCTAGATTAAGTTTAGGATCGAGCCCATTTGATAAAGCATATTTTGCAAAATCATTGAAGAGGCACTGTTGGCTTTGTAGGGTAGCGTGACTGTGTGCAAGTCCATCATACCTATTTGGTCCGTACCGTTTGGTACCTCTCGCATCACACCTAATTTTTGCATCTCGCCCCTGCTTTTCATAAGTCGATCCTTTAAAATTAGCCATTACATACTCCTTTAATTTTCAAAAAAAGGTTTATACTAGCTTCAGAAGGAAAATACTTTGCAGCTGAGAAGCGCACTTTTAGATCGTTTAAGATTTTTAATCCATCACACTCAGATACAGCAAGATTTAAAATTTCAATTTCATACAGTGAAAAGAATTTCTTATCTTTATGGCTAAATAATTCGTGTATAGTGGCTATTATTTGAGCTTTGTGATCTTTTTCTTGATCCTTTGCTATTAAAATAATCCACTGTATGAACATATCAGGAGAAGCATTTGGCCGCATCTTTGAAAATCCCCACATACGAAGTGCAAACGAGATTGGATCATGAATGATCATTAGTAACTCCAAGTAAAAATAAATAGCGAATTTTGAGACAGCTTGACCGACTCGTGGTGCATATCATTATCGTTACGCAGAGATGCATAATCTTGTCACGAGCAGCAGGGGGGATTTAGATCTGGATTTCCAGAATTGCGATTAAAATTTATCGCGAAGATTGTAGGGAGGGCTGTAAAATTGGACATTATGATATATATTTAAGGTAGGCGACAAAAAAATTCTGCAGGAATTTAAGTCTTATCAGGTAGGATTTTTCGCAAAGTGCAGGCTTTTGCTCTATAAAAATATAAAGCATACGAGGTGAGATTTGATGGGAAATGATACTTCTATGAAAACATAAGACTATGATTTCAATGGTATGTAAGATTTAGGTTTTACAGCAATAGACAAGTGTTAACAAATCTATTGTGTGATTTTTAAGGATTTTTCTCTAAAACCGAATTCAATATTCGCCATTAAAAGAAAAAATTACATGCTTTATGGTTCCGTAACTTAGGTTTTTAAAAAACCGTAGTGCGTTACTGCATAGTGCACGTTCGTAGTACCGTTCTTAGTTGTGCATCAACTTCGAGAGCTTTTTATCGGTGATCGGGTTTTACCGTAGCTCGTTCCATACATTCCAATCGGTTACATCCAGCTTTGCATAGCTACCTCACCAACTAGGTAAGGCTGATCGGAGTATTTATCAGTAGAACATATAAAAGCTTAGCCTATTAACTCTTAAAAATTATTAAATCATTCCACTATTATTTTTATGCTGAAATTCCGGAACAATTTTTTGCAATAAGGTATAGAAATCTGATGAGGTACTCAGTGTATCAATCTCGCTATTTAATATATTGATATCATACGGAGTAGATCGCGCTATCATAATGGACTCAAACAGAGTCTTTTGTTCACTTTCATCGATAAGCAATTCTTCATAGAGCTTTTCACCAGGTCGTAATCCTGTATAAACGATTTTAATAGGCTCCGTTGCGTAAAGACGTATCATAGTCTGTGCTAAATCAGTTATTTTGACACTTTCTCCCATGTCGAGAATAAATAGCTCTCCTCCACGTGCTATAGCCGCAGCCTGAAGGACAAGTTGGCACGCTTCAGAGATTAGCATGAAATATCGGGTAACATCGGGATGGGTTACGGTGATTGGGCCGCCTGCTTCGATTTGTGATTTAAATTTTGGGATTACACTTCCACTGGAACCAAGAACATTTCCAAATCGAACAGAGACAATTTCGCTGCCGTGCGGATCAACGTTTTGGGCATATAATTCTACGACACGTTTTGTAGCTCCCATGATATTAGTAGGGCGTACCGCTTTATCGGTTGAGATAATTACAATTTTAGAAACATTATTAGCTATAGCACTATCAATAACGTTCCGGCTCCCGATAATATTATTCATGACAGCAGCGTGTGCATTTGCTTCGCAAAGAGGAACGTGCTTATAGGCAGCGGCATGAATAACAATATCAGGATTAGAATCAGCCATGAGTACATCAAGGATTTCTTTATCAATAATATTACAAAGCAATAACGTTGCAGAGGGAAGTTTCTCTCCGATTTGGTAAAGGTTGTATTCGCTATGATCGATTAAAATCAGTTTTGATGCACCAAAATGATGGCATTGCAATGCTATTTCACTTCCAATACTTCCACCCGAACCTGTTATTAGGACTACTTTTCCTTTTATAAATGTGCCAATGGTTTTGGTATCGAGGTCTTTTGGATGGCGGGCTAAGAGATCTTCAATAGAGAACTCTTCAATTTTATTGATTGTATTATTTAGGAGATGCGAGCGTTTTATATCATGTATTCCAGCATCACTCAAGATTTGATATGATTCACGTATATTTTCACTTGGAAGTGATCCATCAATAATGGCGGCTGTAATATTTTTGGATTCAATTAAAGCTGCTATTTCTTCAATCCCAGATATTTTGATGTTATTAAGGTATGAGCCGATCATATTATGATTTATTTCTTGTACGGCGACGATACCTGCAGGGTAATATTCAGGTGATCCCTCAAGGGTACTTTTTATGAGATTCGCAGTATTAGAGGAGATACCTACTAAAAGGGTTGGTTTCAAATCGTTGTACCGCAGTCCAATCCCAAATAACAGCCGTTTTAAAAGACGCAGCCCCCCTAAAAAAAGAAATGAGAGAAGTAAATCAATAATAATGACACTTCGGGGAAAAGGGAAAAAAAGAGGGGGAAATAGAGCATGAATAACGGAAAATATCCCATATACGAGTAAAAGGGCGAAAAAAAGATTTTTGGCTTCAGCAAGGGCATAAAATCGCCAAATGATAGTGTAATTTTTGAACCGATGAATTAAAAAAAGTTTGAGAGTTATGAGGGTGAGTGCCACAAGATAAAAGGGCTTTAAAAACTCAGCAGGAATATCAAAATTAAAGCGGAGCAAATAGGCTGTATAGAGGGTAAATACGGATAATATGATATCCGATAGGGCAAAAAAAGCTATCCTTTTAGTGCTACTGGGAGTGAGTAGAGTAAAATTATGCTTTTTTGGTATTTCTTGCATGGGCTATATTTTGAGTTTATAAATTTTACTCATGGGATCACTCAAAACAGACTCAAATAGATTATGATCGTACCGGTCCAATACGAACATTTGAATATACGTCGAATTCAGATAAAAATCATCCAAGACTAAAAATCGCCCATAGCTTGCCATGTAAATGAGATTCAATCCTTCTGAAGCAAAGTGTTGCTCATTGACTTGTAGTTTTTTATTTTGATCGTAACCTACTTGGTAAAATGATTTGACAGGAACTTCTTGATTACCGAGTTTTAATGCATTTTTGTCTTTTAGAACGGAGATCCCGTTTCCTAATTCAATAGTTTTGCCGGTATCCTGCATGGATTGAGTTGCATAGAAGAACGGCTGTTGTCGGCTATCAGGATGTTTGAGATCGAGATTGCTAAAAAGAGTAACGGTCGGAAGAATTTCCATCATTCGAAAAGGAAGATAGAGATATACATCTCTGCTTTTCTTGGGAAGCTTATACTCTGGTAAGGCAAGAGCGGTTAAAAATTCTTCAGGATCTTTAAACCCTTCTTTTGCCATCATGTATTCGAAATCGTTTTGGGTTTTATTGGTGTCTTTGTAGCCACGTTCGGTGTATTCGGTAAAAAGGCGCATCATGTGTGCGGCAGAAAATTGATCCTGCGTCGTCAGCACAAAAGAGGCTGGATAATTTACGTCCCCAGAGTGTTTTCCTCCATCGATCCATGTTTTGACGTCACTGTAGTAGCGGATTGGATAACCATAATCCCACCAGGTAACGACATAGTCATTTCTATCAGCAATTTTACGCAGTTGATCGAGAGACGTTACTTCTTGATTCGTAAAAACCGTTGGGGTCATATATTCTTTGATATGCAGATAGTTTGGATACAACGCCACAGCGGTAAAAATGAATAAAGCTGTGTATTTGAGCCACGATTTCTCAATTCGTTGTGTAATAAAGACGAGAAGGTAGGCAAATCCGATGGCCATCATCGGGACAGCATAAATGGTAAAACGAAGCCCTGCAAACATGGCAATAAATCCAAGCCCAACCAGAGGAAGAGTGATAAGAAGAGGGCGATAGGCGATGAGAGCTAGTATATAACCGACACAAGCAAGCACGAAGGTAATGGTGTTACCGCTGATTCGTTCGGCAAAAACATTGAATGGAATATGCCCTGCTTCACGTACAGTGCTTATTACATTGTAATAATTGAGGGATGTCGTAACCGTATTTTCAGACGCACCATGGACGATGTATACTTTTAGAAGAGCCCAAATAGGATCAATCCCACCGGTGAAAAAGTAGACTCCTACAACTACGGCAAATAAAGGCCAAAAAAGTTTTTTGGAAAGCTCTTGTTGAAAATGAAAGAAGGCAAAAAAAGCAATAGCTAAGCCAACTTTAACGAGTAGGGGCAGAGATAATATCCCCAGTAAAATAAAGAGAGCAATTTTATAAAGATAGGTATTTTTACGATCAAAAATAGCGGTATATCCGATGATCATCGTAAATAAGGCGGTGTCTAAGGCATAGGCTTGCGGATACCACCATTGATACAATCCGATAGATAAAGTAATCGGAATCAGATAGCGATTACGCTGATGGGTGAGTGCCAAAATCAGTGAATACATTTCAAATACGGGAAAAACAATATTGAGCATATCGGTATCGTAGTAGCCAGTCATTGTTCGGTTATAGTAACTGTTTGCAATTGATCCAATGAGTGCGGCGATAAAGCCTATGGTTGTTTGATTGAGTGCTCGCCCAATTAAGATTAGGGGTATTACGATAAGCGAACCGATAAAAGATGGCATATACAAAATGAGTGTTTCAAAACTAATCGGAAGTATTTTTGAGAGAAAAGCTGTAAGTTGAGAGATGGATAAATCAATACCGGATGCGTCGTTTTCTTCATGATGCCCTTGAAGAATATCGCGTGCCCCTTCAGCAAAAAGGTAGCCATCATTGGTGTTTATCATCAGCTCATGATTCCACTGGAACTGTGGCATAGCACTAAACTCATGTACCCAAATAAAACGCATAGAGACCGAAAAGAGATAAGCAATTATGATGAGTAGGAGTAGCGTGGTTAAAGAGGTTCGTTCTTCGCGTAGTTTAAGCATAGGATGTATTGCTCCGTGTTTTAGTGGGGGTATTTTAGCTGAATGGTGAGTCTTTATCAATGATGGGTGAGGTTAGTGTGTTACACCCTCTTTTTGTAATACTTTCAAAAATGTCAAAACAATAATTTTGAGATCAAAATACAAAGAGCGGCGATTTAAATAGTCTGCATCAAGGGCAACTTTTTCAGGGATAGGTAACTCATCGCGTCCATTGATTTGTGCCCATCCTGTAAGTCCTGGAATGAGACGGTGAATACCTAAGCCGGTACGTGCAGCTATTAGATCATCTTGATTAAACAGTGCGGGACGGGGACCTACAAAACTCATATCCCCTTTGAGAATACTCCATAATTGAGGTATCTCATCCAGACTGCTTCTGCGTAAAAAGGAACCTATGGGGGTGAGCAATGCTTCGGGATCATTCAAAAGATGGGTAGCGACTGCGGGGGTATCAATCCACATACTGCGAAATTTTGGCATTAAAAAGAGGGTGTTGTTTTTGCCAACTCGCTGTGACCAGTAGAGTATTGGACCTTTGGAGGTGAGACGTACCATCAATGCTATGAGCAAAAAAGGTATGAGTAATAGAATAGAAGCTAAGATGGCCAATATTAGGTCGAAACAGCGTTTGAATGTCATTGCTGTTTACCTCGAATCATGTTGTCAATCCCCTCATCCATGGAATAGGGGTTATGGTATCCAAGTTGTACTTTTGTTTGGGTATTGTCTATAATCAGATTTCCAAAAAGACGTTTATGGAAGGAAGGTTTTAAATATTTTAATGCTATTTCAAATAAGGGAATATGGATTAAATAGCGTTTTTTTCCAAGAGATACAGAAACTTTTTGAATAAATTCCGTCGTTGAGATAGAGGTATCATCACACGCTAAGAATATTCCGTTTATGCGATGTTCTATAACACTCTCTATTAAAGCGTACAAATTTCCTATATAAACCATAGTGCGGAGATTATGGGTATCTTTAAAGGGCAAGACAGGTAATTTTTTAATCAAATCGATGAGGTTTCTAATATTTGCTTTTACGCCTGCGCCATACACGATAGGGGTACGGATAATTGATACAGTGAATTCTGTATCAATTAATTTTTGAAGTTCATATTCAGCATGAAATTTACTCTTTCCGTAATCATCTTGGGGATTGCAGGGTGTATTTTCGGTATATACGGCATCGTTCTCCTCCCCATAGACTTTTACAGTACTCATGAAAATAAAGTGCTTTACTCCATCTCGTTTTGCTTTTACGGCAAGCTCAAGAGTTTTTTGTACATTTATTGCTTCATACTCGGCAAAATCAGTTGTTTTCATTTGATGTACTAGTGCGGCAAGATGAAGAATTGCATCGTAATTGGAAAAATCCGAATTATTTATGTTGCCATGCTGAAATGAAAAAGGGACAACTTCATCAAATCTATTGTTATTCTTAAAATAATTCCCGATAAATCCGGTTGCACCGGTGAGGAGAATTTTCATGATTCTATCCAGCCTAATTGTTGGAGAGTCTGTTGATTTATTTTTTTCCGATGGATATCAAAAAACCATCCATATTTATTGAAATAGGTAAACGTAGAACGAATAAATATCCACAGGAGGCGGAAGTTTTTATACGCTCCTCTCTCATATTCATGATAGATATGAACATGCGGATAGAGAACTGTTTTTGTAACAGTACCAATTCGCCTCGAGAGATCAGCATCTTCGAGATACATAAAGTAATTTTCGTCAAATAAACCGACTTGTTTTAATGTATCGGTTCTTAAAAACATAAAACACCCTGATATAAAGGGGATTTCAACGATGGATGAATAATCAAAAAACGTGAGACTGTATCTACGGTTTAGTTTGTCTAAATAGCTCTTGATAGGAATAAACCGCCTTGCAAATAGATCCCAGGGTGTGGGTAACAGTTTTGCAAGGTACTGTATATCACCATTGGGATAGAGTACTTTAGGCATCAGTAGTCCAACATCAGAATGAGAGTTCATATAGTTAAAAATGTGTTCAAGTATTCCATCCTCGAAATAGACATCAGGATTTAGAACTAGATGATACTTGGTTCCAGACTTTATCGAATTTGTGATAGCGATGTTATGCGCAGCACCATATCCAGGATTAGAAGGATTATGAAGATATTTGATTTGCGCATCCATGGAAGCAAATATGTTTAGTGTATCTATGGGGGAATTATCGATGAGGTAGAGAGTGATATCGAGAGTGGTGTTTAAAACGCTTCGGATGGTTTTTTGGAGCATTGGAATGGAATTGTTGTAGAGGACGATAGAGATAGATATTTTCATAATATGTTTTCCTATACTACATTACAAATTGTGATTGTTACTCAATGACACATTGTAATCTTTTTGTATGAAATATTGTCCTGTTGTTAAGTGTAATAATTTATAGATTTGTAACGCCCATTCTTTACGATGAAATTGTTCTATTATCTTTAAATCTTTATGATTGTTCACAAGATATCGTATTGAGGTGTAGGAAAAATAATTAACATGTTGTTGCAAATCATAAAATAGTGTAAACCTCCGAGAAATGCCTTCCGGAGCATTTTGTATTAGTTTATTTGTAGATAAAAATACCCTCAACCAATCTTGCGGTGGAACAGCTAAAAATAATACCCCTCCTGGATTTAGCCATTGAATCACTTTATCAAAAAACTCTTTAGGATTATATACATGTTCTAATACATTGTCCAATAGTATAAAATCAAATTTATTAGTAACTTTATCGGAAGGAAAATAGTCATTTATAAGATTAACATGCTTAATTGCATTTTCAAATAGTGTCTTATTCGGTTCAATACCAATATAATCCATATTCAATTGTTTTGCAACAATTCCGCTATATCCTATAGCTGCGCCTATATCTAAAATACATTTGCCTGTCGAATTAATAGTTATGAATTTTGTAAAAACATTCTCTAATCTTTCTATCGTTCCTGCTTCTCTGTCTTTATAATAACTAACCAAATTTTCTTCACTAGAATCATAAGAAAAAGGTTTTGGATTGATAAAATAGGTTTTACATGTTTTACATACGTATATTTTTTCTTTCTCTCCTAAATCCTTTGTGAGTTTTTCATGAAATACAAGCTTACTATTGCATACTCTACAATTTTCCACGGTAATGTCCTTCTGTGTATTTCAAAAATAAATTTTTTATCATGATAAATCTAAAGAAAATTTTTTTACTCAAACTATATTGAGACTTTTCACCAGCAGGTGAAGCATTATTTCCATGTCGTCTGTAACTTATTAATTTTTCATCTATAAAATAGGTTCTACCGTACATTTCACCTATTAGCCCTATCCACCAATCATGCATAGGTAAGTCTTTCGGGAATGGCAATGATTTTTCTAAAATTTTTCTATTAAAAGCCATCGTACAACCTAAATAAGAGTTTTTAATAATATTCTTGATCAATCCTTGTTTAGAACCATTTAGATGATAAAATGATTCATGAAGTACCTTTCGGTTTGAGTCTATAATATTGGCATCACTGAAGACCAAGTCATAACTTTTTAAATATTTTTTGATGGTATTAACTTTATTTGGCATCCATAGATCATCTTGATCTGATAAAAAAATATAATCTCCCGTTGAATATTTCAAAGAATTTTCAAACGTAAAAATCGGTGATCTGAATTTTTGTTTTTCATAAATCTTGATTCTACTATCATTATAATCTTTTATAATTTCTATAGTATTGTCATTTGAACTATCGTCTGATATTATCACTTCATCGTTATCATTTAATTGTAGTAGGATTGAATCTAATTGCTCTTTAATATACTTTTCACCATTATAAGTTGCTATGCAAACTGATATTTTCATATTCTTTTATTCCCGATAAAATAACCTAAGAAAATACCAATAGGCTTTAAATTTTTATATTTTATTATTAAGCTGAGCATTCTTCTAAATGGTGGAATAAGCCTAAATGTATTAGTTGAAATATTGAAAAATTTTGCACCATTACAATAATACTTATATCTTAACATCTCCACCGTATAATTCTTGTCTTCATTGCCAGATAACTTATGCTGAATATATAGATTCAAAAGAATAATATCTTGATTGATTTTTTTGTATTTTTCAATAAAATAGAAATCACTGAAGTCCAATTTAATATTTTCATCAAAATAACCTATTACGTCTATTACCTTTATCGGAATCATCAATCCGCTGTTAATTAACGATTTTTTCTTTAAACTGTAGATTTCTTGGTAAACAAACGTGTTTAAACCCTGAACTTTTCCAATAAAATGATTTACACAGGCCGGAGAGTAAATCATATTTTTACTGTACATCACAGGAGCGTAAATATAGTTTTCGCCATATCTCTCAGCCAAAAAAAGATATTTTTCTAAATTAGAAGCTAAGACGCTTGAATCCTGATCTAGCAAGAGCACATACTTTTTATTTAATTCTTTGGCTTTTTTGATGCCACTATTATATGCTTTGCTGACTCCTGCATTACTTTTATCGTGAATATAATAAAAGTTGAACCCTTCTATCTTCGGTACGTATTGCGATTCCATAGAATTGTCATATACAAAAATATCGATACTGCTGTCTTTCATAAAACTGCCATGCATAATTATGGGTAAATCAGATATATTTTTATTATACAAGACAACGATAACTATTAAATCATTCATGATGGTGCTCAAATTTCCCATCTTCTTTGATTTTAAAATACGCTATTGTTTTTCTCAATAAATTTTTGAGCGATCTGTAAGATGGGTAGATCAGCAGCATCAAAGTTGCATTGACTCTACTGATATTGTTAAACATCAGATCCGTTCCTATCTTTTGATTTAAGTGTATTGCAAATTTCTTATTAGACAATCCGTTGGTACTGTATATCGAAATGATCACATCGCTTTTATACCAATGCTTATCTTTACACAACATAAAAAAGAGGTAATCTGAAATTAACAAGTTTTTATACACAAGGTATAATCCCTTTTCTTGATGGAGACTTCTCCTGTATAGTAATGATTGATGAATGATGACGTTGGTTTGTATATTACATGTATGCAGTATTTTCCCATCCAATAGCGTATCTGAATAAATAAAATCTGTATTTTTAAATATTTTTGGATTAACAAATATCTCATTTAAAACATTTTTATTATAAAATGTGTCTCCGGAATTCATAAAATTAATCCATTCACCACGAGCTAAATTTATCCCCTTATTCATTGCATCATAAATCCCTTTATCTTTTTCACTGCTCCAGTAATCGATTTTTTCTTCATATTTATGAATAATGTCTAGCGTCTTATCGGTACTTCCCCCATCGATAATGATATATTCGACGTTCTCATACGTTTGGTTAATGACGCTTTGAATCGTTTCTTCAAGATGTGTTTCACCATTATAGACAGCCGTAATTATGGTAATGAGAGGTTTGTCGGGGATAGAGGTTTTAAAATACTCTTTTGTTCTTAGTCCGCCATTAGCCATTATTTTCTTCTTTGATTTCAAGTGTTTTTGCTATTTCTTTAGGTTTTGGTAATATACCTTCTTAGTCTTTGCCATTTGCTAAAAATAAGGATATTGTAACCCCATGGGATTTCTCCAGCAGCTTGTTGGAGATTTAAAGCTTCTTTAGGGGTTTTCTTCCTCACTTTTTTCATTAATTTTTTTCATCACACTTTCTACACTTATTTCATTTATATCTAAGTCACTTCCAAAACCATAACTATTACTTAGCTTTTGATAGTTGCCTAAATCTTGCTCAATCAGCGGATGATAAACTGCATAATAGTTCGGTGCTATTTCTTTTGGATATGGGGTAAACCGTCCATAATGATTTCCATTGGAGATGACAAATGTTTTTATATCACCTAACGCGATTGCAGCATGTGGCGCACTGGTTTCATTGGCTATTATGAGATTTCCGTTATGGATGACGTATAATAACTCTACCAATGAAGTTTTGCCTACTAAATCAACACATTCCCCATCAAAATATTTTTTAAATTTTGCAGCATCAATTTTATCGGTTGTAGCACCGCAAAGTACTATTTCGTAGTTATACTTTTCTTTTAAATATTTTGCAGCTTTTGCAAATCTTTCTATACTCCATTTTCTAAAATCACTGCTTGCACCTATAAACAATATTGCATATTTTTGTGGTAATTCAAAAGTTAAATTCTTTTCTTTTAATTTTATTGTCGATTTCGATATATCAAGCTTTATCTGCAACAAATTTTCAAAGAACTCTTTATTTCTATAAAATTCAAAGAGTAGTTTGTTATTGGCTTTTATAAGTTTTGTATAGTATTTATCACTGATGTTTTTTTGCCATTCCCGTATATTTGACAGATCCCCAATGCTGCCTATTTTCTCATTAGCATTCACAAGATTGACGATAGTATCACCCATAAGAAATTCTCTGCTGTAAGCTGGGGATAGCACTATTGTGTATCCTTTAGATGTGATCTCCTTTAGTTTTAGATATCTATAAATAAAATCTTTGAGAAATTTATCTCTTTCCAGCCAAATAAATTCATCGATATACTCGCTATCCAATTCTTCTGCTAAAGATTTCCAAGCATTATTGCCAATCAGAGTGATTTTATAATCTTTGTATTGCTCACTATTTCTTAGTACTTCTATAAAGTTTCTAAAAAGGATATAGTCGCCTATAGCGTCTAGTCGAATGAGTAAAATAGATTTTTGTTTTAACTCTTTTGAAGGTGATAGTGAGAGATTGATAAAATAGTAAACTATAAGTTTGATAGCTGTTTTTAGTTTTGAAAACATATATTATTCAGCTTTTACTTTTATTTCATAGCTAAAAATTTGCGGCGAAGGTTGATGATAAGCACTAGAGGTAACTTTATTCCAAAAATTTCTATTAGCTTTATATATTTTCAATAAAAACCTTTTAAGTATTGACTTTATTTTCGAGCCACCAAGTGTGCAATCTGTATCTAAAAAGTCAATCTTATCAAAACCAGCTGCTTTTAGAACATAATGCAATGAGCCAGAGGTAAATAGAGTTGTATGAGTCCAATCTTCATAAGCCCAATAGCAATCAGTATTTGATTGGGCATTAGGAACCGATATTAGTAGCTTTCCCCTTTTTTCTAGAAATTCGTTTTTAATAATTATAAGCGTGTTAATTACCTCATTTTTTGGAATATGCTCGATGATATGAGAGAGAATAATAATATCAAATTTTATTAAAAAAGGATTTTTTAAATTTGAAATATCAAGTTCTTTTACATTCAATCCTTTGTTAATACAAAAATTCATAGCACTTTTTTCTATATCTACTCCATAAATATTTATAAAACCAGCATTTTCTAATGCAATTAAATTTTGACCAAAACCACACCCATAATCTAAAATATGTACATTTTTTTCTTTAATCTCATATTGAATCCATAATGGAAGATTAGCCTCTTTGTAGTTTTCTTCTGAAATATTTCGGTATTCAAAATAATTATTTTGTTGTATTTGTTGTCCTGTCATCTATTTTCCTTTAGTGTCATTGAGTCTTCCCAAGTTTTACTTATTATCTTTGTTTGTATCGGATATATAGTGATTATTGGAGAAAATAAGAGATAGTGACGTATCTATCCCCTCGATCTTGTCAAACTCATGTATCAACTTGTAAAAATAGCGTGAAATACCACCATATTTTTGCAGTGTGAATATTTGATGATCGTAGAGAATTTTCATTTTAACTTACTCATTTTAATAAGATCTTCTTAACGAATTGCGTATCATGGAATTAAAACCTTTTTTACTTTCATAGATATATATTTCACTCGATTCCTATATCGTAACATATAGCGGCGAAAATGGGCAAAGTATCCAAAAACATATTTATTTATGTTGTTGGTAAATTCTTTTTTTCGTGTATCATTAAGTATATTATTGACCAGTGCAGTAATCTGATAAATTCTAAGTTTTATCGCTTTTTTATCGTTACAATTTTTAAAGTATGCCCACTGGAACCAAAAAATCATATAGTCAGATAATTTATAATCTAAAAATATAGCAATCTCTTTGTGGCTATTTGTGCAATTTTTTAAGAACACTAAATAAGTTTCTAATGCATCGAATAAAGAATGCCAATCGGGTGCATACGATGTACTTTTATCATGGACTCTGTAAGAAAAACATTCATCTTGCGCTGTGGCTTTATAAGAATTCATCATTAGCATTACCCATAATGCATCATCAGCAAATAGTAACTTTTTATAGCTGGGTATTCCGCCTACTTTTTCATAGTCTAGAGATCGAAACATGTATCCTGTTCCATAGGAGTCTCTTTCAAAAGAAAATCTAGACGCTAGAAAAGTCTCTGCATTTTCATGCATGGGCATTGCATGGCAAGATCGTATTGGTAAACCATCTGAATCAATTAAACGAAAGTGCGCTTGATAAAGACCGGCATCTGGATTTTCATCGATAAGCTTCGTCATGACTTCTAGATAATTTGTATCTAATAAATCATCATGTCCGATAATAGTCATGAATTCATTTTTAGGAATAGATAGTATTCTCCTCCAATTTTCCTCAATAGTTAAATCTTTTTCAGATTCATGTATGCAGATTCGTGAGTCTTTAATCGTTCGTATCCATTCCAATGAGCCGTCTGTGCTTGCGTTATCTAGTATGATTAAATCAAAGTTCTGATACGTTTGATTGAGAATGCTGAAAACACATTGTTTAAAATAATGACCGCCATTTCGCACAGGAAGAAATATTGAAAAAGTATAATCAGTTCTCATTATATATTTTTACTTTTTTTAATAAATGAACTTTGCACCCATTTATAAAAAGGTCGTATAGGTTGTAGAATTTTTTTGATGATTGGCATCCATTTTGCACGAAAATAGTAAAAACGCATTTTTCCCATGCCAGGCAGATTGAACATTCTTTTTAGCGCAAGTTGCATTTCTTCATTTTCTTCATGTTTATTATGATTTGTAAAATAAGTATTCATAGCTAAACAATGATTGACGATATAAGTAGCTAGAAATTTTTCTACCCGTCCTTTTAAATTAATCCAATCTTCACGTGAAGATAATTTATCTTCAAAATATTTATGACAACCTATTAAAGCAGACTCAATATTGTGTGGGTTCGCCAAACCAGAATTGGCTCCATGTACTATTTGTCCACCTAGTATTTTATTTATCGTGGCACATCCAGCATAAGAGCCAACAATAGTAATATATGAAAGATCAGTTAGCAATGGAGACCCATAATCGGGCATTCCTCCAATTTGTATTACTATGTCTCTCCGAACAATTCCCACTGACCACAACATGTAAGGAAATACTTGATGTTCTAAATATGCTAGAGGGAACTCCTCTCGTGAAAAGCATCTCACTGTATTTTCTGGTATGTTTGCCAAAAATTTAATGGACCCGATGTCTACTTGATATGCTGCTGCTGCATCTTCATTTGAAATAATAACCTCACAGGCTCCATAGTATGCCCCGTAATATGGTTTTTCTTTCCATAAATCATACAATGTTTGGAGGAAGTCAATTCTTGGAGGATCATCATCTGCTATCATAACAATGAAGTCTCCGCGTGCTTTACTCAAAGCAATATTGAAATTCTTAACCATTCCAACATTTTCAATATTGCTAAAATATATAAACCTTACGTCATCGATTTCTTCGACGACAGTCCGGCTGCTTTGTAGAGGATCGTTATCCGATACAATTACTTCATAATTTGAGAATGATTGCTTCTTTATATGGCTAAGAGTTTCTTTTAGGATCTCTTGCCTACAGTACGTGGCAATACAAAATGAAACCCAGGGTGTCCCCCCATTCATATTATTTTGCATATTAAATATCCCTCTATTGATTTATACACTCAGTATTTGTTTTCCATAATATTTTAACAAGAAGTCAAATGTCATTTCATTTTCTTCAGATATCCATTCGATGCAACTGAAATTAAAAGTTTATTATCTATTTGTTCATTAATGACAAAATCATCATTGGTTTTCAAAAATTCCCAAACGGCGGTTTTCGGATTATTTCCTTTACCCCATGGACGGTCGCTCCACATCTCATTGGGTAAATCTTCTACTAGCGTATCAAAAACGACACAATAGCTTCCAATACTCACGAGAGAGGCGTATGCTTGCAGTTCCGCTAAAACATGCTCATGCGTATGATTGCTGTCGAGACAAACTAGAATCCGTTTCCCTCTTTTGGCGAAGTTATGCACTTTTTTGATCATTTCTTCATCGATACTGGAGCCTTGAAACATTGTGATTTTTTTGCTCATTGGGTGAGCTTCAATGGCTTCTTTGTTATGGGCTCGGATATCGATGTCGATACCGAGAACCTCTCCTTTTTCGATTTCTCCGCATATCTCTAAAAGGGCGAGCATAGAAGCACTAAATATGAGAGAGCCTCCGTGGGCAATACCCGTTTCGATGATCAGGTCGGGCTTTACTTCCCATATAAGTTCTTGCATAGCTATCATGTCTTGTGGGTATTGAATGATTGGACGACCAAGCCAAGAAAAATTGTAAGAGTAGTTTACTTCTGCAGATTTTGTAAGGAAATCTAAGGCAGATGCTTTCAACCCCTTATTTTCTCCATTTAAACTGATAAGCTCAGCTCTTTCTATTTCAAATTTTTCTATTGGGTTCATTGGTGATTTCCTTTAATTATTTGATTAAGCAAGGTGTTATTTCCCCAAAATGCCATCGGTTCGTAATCAGGGTAAGGGTAAAAGCCAAGGTTCAACGATATATCCGCTGATTTTTCTTTGATTCGATTTTCGATCAGTTTTCGTACCGATATGGGGTTGCCACTGCAACAATTTATGATTCCATCCACCGCATTTTGTGTTGCTATTAACGCGATGTATCTAGCTGCCTTCTCGACGGGTAGATAATCTCGCAGCTGCTCCCCGCCGGACATATTGAAAATCGGTTCTTTGCTCTCTATTGCTCTGTCCAGTTGGGATAAAAGAGAGTTTTGGTTTTGTCCTTCGCCGTACAGGTAAAACAATCGAATCCATCTAAATGTACACGATTTATCTGCCGTTAAAAACTCTAACGCTTTTCGGAGAGAATCTTTGGCAAGTCCGTATGGGTTTGAAGGCTCTGTGATATCGTTTTCGGATAACTCCCCATTTTTCATTCCATACTCAAAGCATGTTCCGATGACCGTTATGTTTTTAAGTCCGTTTTCCATTGCATGGCTTAAAAACAAAAGATGCTTTGCACCTTCGATAAGATGATCGGGCGATTTATAATTGGGTAATCCTCCCCATGCCAGATGGATGAGTGCGTCAGGCTTTCCCATAAGAGCAAACATATCTTTTTGCGGATTAGTTATATCCATTGCTACTTTTTCAATGCCATCAAGCCATGGATAGTGAGCCGCCGGGTCTTGAAATCGTGCAATAGCAATGATTTCATGATCTGCTTTTAAGATGGGAATCAGATGTCGAGCGATAAAGCCTGTTGCTCCGGTTACTGCTATTTTCATAAGATTTCCAAATGGGGAATCGCTACCACAAATTGTCCGTTCCATTCTCGGATATAGGAAAGTTGCTTCATTATTTCATCTTGTATATTCCATGGAAAAATAATGACAAAATCAGGTTTAGCCTCTTTGATATTCTCTTCCATGACGATCGGGATGTGGCTTCCCGGAAGATATTTTCCCACTTTTAGAGGCGCTTTATCGACTACAAAGTCAATCAAATCATTTTTAACTCCGCAATAGTTGAGCAGAGTATTACCCTTGGCCGCCGCACCGTATCCGATAACCTTTTTGTTTTGAGCTTTGGCGTGTAAAAGAAAATTCAAAAAATCGTATTTGATTTTATTGGCTTTTTCTTGAAAGCCCTTATATCCCTCAAGTGTATCGAGATTGGCAGAAGCTTCTTTTTCCAAAACAGTTTTTACATTAGTGGTAATCGCAATATCGTTTTCGATATGTGTGGCATAGATTCTTAGGCTTCCGCCGTGTGTTACAAGCTCTTCAACATCATAAATCTGCAATCCATGCGCTTTAAAAACAGCCATCGTTGTCATGAGGGAGAGATAGGAAAAATGTTCATGGTAGATAGTGTCAAATTGAGATTTTTCAATAAGGTTTAAAAGATGGGGAAATTCCATGGTGATAACCCCATCGTGTTTCAACGCGACTTTTAACCCTTTCACAAAATCGTTAATGTTGGGGACATGGGCTAAGACGTTGTTCCCCAGTATCACATCGGCTTTTTGCAGTGTTCCCGCCAATGTCTCACCGAAAAAATCTTCGATAACATTGATCCCTTTAGCTCTTGCGACATCTGCTGTGCTTTTTGTCGGTTCCACACCAAGACAGGGGATGTTTTTGGAGTAAAAAAATTGGAGTAAATATCCGTCGTTACTCGCTATTTCAATCACGTGCGAATGGGAAGAGAGTTTTTGTTTCTCCGTGATCATTTCTACATAGTTTTTGGCATGCTCTACCCAACTGCTCGACATGGAACTAAAATATGCATAATCAGCATCGAAGATCTCATCACTTTTTTTGTATTCGTCAACTTGAACCAAAAAACATTGCTCACATACGAGAACGTTTAAAGGGTAAAAAATCTCCGGTTCGTCAAGCTGATCAAAGGTTAAATAGGCATTTGAGGGGGGTGCATTGAGTAAATCGATAAACTCATGATGGACTTCATGGCTGCAAAATCGGCATTTCATACTCTAATCCCTTGAAAATCTTTGTTTATCATCGGATGATGGGTATCTCGCTCCGAGAGATTCCCCAAGGGCAATGGCCATGTGATCGCTAAATACGGATCGAGCACATTGAGTGCCCCTTCATTCTCCGGTGTATACACTTCGCTGTGCATATAGAGCAGTTGCGTATCCTCTTCCAAGGTCTGAAAACCGTGGGCAAACCCTTTCGGGATATAAATTGTGCGCATATTGGCACCGGATAAAATAACACTGTACGATTCTAAAAAGGTGGAAGAACCTTCTCGTATATCGACGATCACATCAAAAGCACTTCCTTGGATGCACTTGACCATTTTGATCTCAGCATTGGGCGGGTATTGAAAATGTAAACCTCGGATAGAACCTTTTTGATGGGTTATCGAATGATTGATTTGGGCAATATTGCCATCAAAAATCTCAGATAACTCTTCTTTGCAAAATACTCTCGAAAAGCTTCCTCGATGATCTTCATCGGTGTTTGGCTCAATAAGATAAGCCCCTTTTAGAGGCAGTTCGGTCACTCTCAATTTGCCCATGAGAGTCCTTTTGCTTTTGCGTCCGAGATGTAGCAGTGTAAATCTTCCGAGGTTAGGATTTTATTTTTTTCATAAAAGGTTTTATACCATGTGAGCGTTTTTTCAAATGTTGTCTGGCTGTCCCATACTGCTTTCCATTGTAATCGGATATGGGCTTTTGAACAATCAAGTTTCAAGAGATTCGCTTCATGCGGTTGGTTCGGATCACGGTTGATTTCGTAATCGATTTTGTCCCAATGTTTTTTGACATTTTGTACCACCTCTTCGACAGAGATACTCCCCTCATCGTTCGGGCCGAAATTCCACGCTTCACCAAATTCGACCTTTTCTTCGAGTAATTTTTGCCCGATGATGAGATACCCGCTGAGCGGTTCGAGTACATGCTGCCAAGGACGGGTCGCATGCGGGTTTCGAAGTGTGATTTTTTTGCCTTGACTCACCGAGAGTATAATATCGGTTAGTAGGCGGTCTTTTGCCCAATCACCTCCACCGATCACGTTTCCGGCACGGCAGGATGCCAAAAGGGTGTTATGCAATTTTTTGTACTCTACGGGGTTAAAATAAGAGCTTCGGTAGCTTGATGTCAAAAGTTCGGCACACCCTTTTGAGGAACTGTAGGGATCATAGCCGCCCAAGGGATCATTTTCACGGTATCCCCACAGCCATTCTTTGTTTTCGTATGCTTTATCGCTTGTGATATTGACGATGGCTTTAACGGTGTGTTTTCTGCACGTTTCAAATACTTTGAGGGTGCCGATAACGTTGGTCTCGTAGGTTTCAATTGGATTTTCATACGACAATCGTACGAGTGGCTGAGCGGCAAGGTGAAAGACGATGTCCGGCTTATAGGTTGCAAACGTTTCATTCAGTGCATCCAAATCTCGGATATCTCCGATGACGGAGATAATATCAAGA
Source organism: Sulfuricurvum sp. (assembly GCF_041651515.1). Taxonomy (GTDB): domain Bacteria; phylum Campylobacterota; class Campylobacteria; order Campylobacterales; family Sulfurimonadaceae; genus Sulfuricurvum. Next base: position 312,321 of record NZ_JBAZJF010000004.1, on the reverse strand, counting down.
TGTAAAAGTTCAAAGTGGCTTGGAGTTGTAGGCGCCTCCAGCGAATAGCCGATAACCTTGGCTCCCATTCGGTGCAGCCAAACGCTAAGCCATGACCCTTTAAATCCGGTATGTCCTGTCACTAAAACGGTTTTACCCCTGTAGATACCACCAAAGAGAGTGTCCATTACCATACTTTCCACGGAGCCGTATTTTTGTCCCACAGATCGTTGAGAGCAATCTTGTCTCGTAAGGTATCCATACACTGCCAAAAGCCTGTGTGCTTGTAGGCGCATAATTCACCCTTTTTAGCGAGCGTTTGTAGAGGGTAGTGTTCAAAAATAGTCATATCGTTTTCGATTAAATTCAAAATTTCCGGTTCACACACCATAAATCCGCCATTGATCCAGTTGCCGTCTCCAGCAGGTTTTTCAACAAACTCTTTCACGAGGTTTGTGTCAATGTCCAATGCCCCGAACCGTCCTGCGGGCTGAATCGCGGTCATGGTCGCTTGTTTGCTGTTTTGTTTGTGAAACGCAACAAGCTCATGAATATTGACGTCACTGACACCATCCCCGTATGTGAGCATAAACGTCTCATTGTTGATATACTCTTTGGCTCTTTTTATCCGTCCGCCCGTCATACTGTCTAATCCGGTATCGATTAAGGTTACTTTCCATGGTTCAGCACTGTTGTTATGCACTTCCATGTTTCCATTTCTCATATCAATCGTCATATCACTTTGATGCAAAAAATAGTTGGCAAAATACTCTTTGATATAATAACCTTTGTAGCCAAGCAAAATGACAAAATCATTGAACCCGTAGTGAGAGTATGTTTTCATGATATGCCAAATAATCGGCTTTCCACCGATTTCAATCATCGGTTTTGGGCGGATATCCGTCTCTTCGCTCAGACGTGTTCCATACCCACCTGCAAGTAAGAGAACTTTCATCGAGTCTTACCTTTCATAGCGATTTTTTATATGTTCATATATTTCGATAATAATGGTTTTTTGATTGAGAATAGTATTAATGGCTTGGCTCATCTCTTCAGGCTCGTCATCGTATTGATGGGATATTTCATTTCGTATTTTTCTCAACGTTAGCCATTCTTTAGCACTGGGTAGAAACTCTAATTTTTCAAGTTTGTTGAGTATGTCAATAAAGGAGAGTTGTTGTGTATTTTCTTCGTATTGGGAGAGAATCAGCTTGAATAATTTGTCTCCCATGGTATCTTGAAGTTTGGCGAATCGAAATAGATATTGATCGATTGCTTGAACTTGTGATTCGCTCAGATGCGGATAGGCACTTGCGCTAATGGGTAAAAACTCTTTGATACCGTTATATGCTTGTTCTATTCGAAGGATATGCTTGTTGCATTCATTGAAATATTTTTCTATTTTTGCGGTATCGGTATTCAATTGCACCCCTTTTATTTTTGCTTCTTTCTCGATAAGTCGGTCATTATCTCGATGAAATACCACATCAATTTTTTGCTCACCAATAAGCGATTCGAGAAGAATTAAAAATCGGATCTTTTTTTCGGATAAATGAGCCTGATTGTTTGTTTCAATATAGAGGTCAATATCTCCGCCTCTTTTGTGATCATCGACTCGACTTCCAAAAAGGTAGATATCTCCTTCACCGAAGACTTCTTGAAAGGCTGTTAGGATTGAACGGTGTTCAAATGCTGTCAATCTCATTAAGACACCTTTCTTGAATCTTATAACGATGCGTACACCCCTCTATCGTACTGAGGCGATGAGCAATAATAATTAATGTTTTATGCTCACATATTTTATAGATTTCTTCCATAATTTTGGCTTCGGTATCGGTATCGAGCGCGCTGGTTGCTTCATCAAGGACTAAAATCTCGGGATCACCGTAGAGTGCTCTGGCGATAGCAATCCGTTGACGCTGTCCGCCACTGAGTTTGATCCCGCCATCCCCCACCATCGTATTTATTCCCTCATGGTGTGATTCTAAAAACTCCAAAATATTGGCTTGCCGGAGAACGTGTTGGATTTTAATGTTGTTGATAGGTTTACCGAAAGCGACGTTTTGAGCGACCGTGCCGTCAAAGAGATAGATGCTTTGGGGAATGTAGCCGATTTTTGCGCGCCATGCTTTGATTGTCCCCTCATCGAGTGTTACGCCATCGACGGTAATGGTGCCGGTTTTGGGACGATACAGCCCGATGAGTAGATCAATGAGTGTTGATTTTCCACTGCCACTTTCGCCGATAAAGGCAATTTTTTCTCCGTGACGAATCGTGAGGGTAATATCGCGTAGAATGGGCTTGGCTTCGTCGTATTCAAAATCGATATGATTCAGCTGGAGGATGTGTTCAAACGAAATAGGCTCATTTCCGAAATTTTCGGGATTGTACATTAAATCGTTATGGATAATATCAAGAGAACTTTTATAAAAAAGAATTTGATTGTAGCCCGATAGGATACGGTTGGCTGAGGGCATGAGGCGATAAAGTCCTAAGACAAACATGGAGATAAGGGCTAAAGCGCCGGAGATATCGGTTTGGTATTTATGGATGATGTAGATCACCATAAAAATGACAATCCCAAACCCTAGCGCCTCTAAAAAAAGTCTGGGAAAATGGGTGAGTGTTTCATTTCGGATATTAGCTTGGGCATAACCTGCACTGGCGTGATCAAATTGTTCGAGAATCGATGCAGTATTAGAGGTGAGTTTCATCATTTTGAAATTACCGAGACTGCTTTGGATAATCTCGAAAAACTTTTTTTGATGTTCTTCACGGGAAACTCCGGCTTTTTTGATGGCGCGAGAGACGGTCATCGTCAGAAAAAAGGCGTTAACGATGAGGATCGTACTGATGAGGAGAGTGATTTTCCAGTTGATCGTGATCATAATGGCATAAATAAAAATCACGACAAAAATTTCACTCAGCATAAGCAGTAGACCGGAAATGAGAGCAGTCATATTTTGTGCTTCATTGATAATAGATTTGCTGAGATCCGCACTGTTCTTATCGATAAAGGAGCGGTAGCTCATACCAAGATAATTTTCAAAGAGTCGGTAAGCGATGAGATGATAGCGCCCTTTTGAAAATTTGGCCAACAGATAAAAGTATCCGAGATTGAGGGCAGAGCGTAAAAAATAAAAGATTAGGAGAATGATTCCAATGGTTATGACAAAATTAACATCATTATGGAAGTGGAAAAAAGGATAGAGTTTTTCTATATAGGTGTTGGTATGAATATTAGTAAAATTACCGGCGATAGATATAAAAGGGAGAATCGCTCCTACCCCGACCATCTCCATGAGGGAAACAGCGATCGAGATAAAAACTAGAATAAAAAGAAATCTTTTATCGTGTTTTGTTAAAATTGAAAACAGTTTGATAAAAAACAGTTTCATAGTGAATCGTAGTCATCATTCGCATTGTATAATTGGTACAGTCGTGAAATACCCTCGGAGAGTTCCACAGTATGCTTCCATCCAAGAGCATGTAACTTGCTCACATCGGTGAGTTTTTGCATCGTTCCATCAGGGCGATCGGTATTAAAATAAAGTTCACCCGTATATCCTACGATTTCACGGATCAGATATGCAAGATCGTGAATGCTGATCTCGACCCCTGTTCCGATGTTAATATGAGTGTTACGGATTTCACCTCCAGGAGTAGTGCTGAAGGTATCTTCAAAATCACGATTTTCCATCAGAAACACACATGCATCCGCCATATCTTCACTCCACAAAAATTCCCGCATCGGTTTACCGCTTCCCCATATCTCAACACGTGGGGCATTAGAAATTTTTGCTTCATGAATTTTACGCATGATGGCAGGAAGCACATGGGAAGTTTCCAAGTCAAAATTATCGTTAGGGCCATAAAGGTTGGTGGGCATTACGCTGATAAAGTTAGTGCCATACTGAAGGTTATAACTTTCACACATTTTGATTCCGGCGATTTTGGCAATGGCATAAGGTTCATTGGTGTATTCGAGTGTGTCGGTGAGAAGGTATTCTTCCTTCATCGGTTGAGGGCAGTTTTTGGGATAGATACAAGTGGAGCCTAAAAAAAGCAGTTTTTTAACCTTATTCTGATAACTGATATCAATCAAATTGTTTTGAATGACAAGATTGCTGTAGATAAATTCTGCTCGATAAGTGTTGTTAGCGACAATACCACCTACTTTGGCAGCAGCAAAAAAAACATATTCCGGCTGAAATGTTTCGAAAAAATACTCAACCTGTTGTTGTTTTGTTAGATCCAGCGGATAGTAATCCACTCCATCGACAACAGGTTTTCTGATATGATAATTTGAAATTATGTTGGTGTAGCCTTTTGATAAAAGGTTCTTGATTATTGCACTTCCTACAAGGCCAGTGCCTCCTGCAACAAATATTCTGCTATATTTTTCCATTTTTCTTCCTTTACTCAAAATAACTTATGGTTGTATACTCGCCATCTTTTTATCTATTATTTCTTTCCGACACGCTCACAATATTTTTTTGCATTTAAAAGTCGTTCTTTATGCCCCATATCGGCGAGAGCTTCGGTAACAACGTTACGGAGATAGTATTCGACGTATTTACATAAATTGATATCTCCTTGGATACCTGCTTCTTTTTTAAAACGTTGGATAGAAGATGAGCGTTCAGATTCGCGGAACAACGCTTCGTTGAAATCAAATCCGAAATAGTTGAGTGATTCGGTAAATTGGTAGGCGAGCTTTTCTTTGATTTCATTGAAGTATTTTAAAAATTCCTCTTTATGCAAATCTTCAAATGCTTTGAGATTGGCGAAATGTTCATCAAGATCACGGCGGTGGGTACCGATCGTATGAATGGTATCGACTTGTTCTCGGCGTGCCGTTTTGAGTTCCTGCTCAAAACTTTCACGATCTACCGTAGCAATAGGATTTTCGGTATTTTTTAATTGGGCTTCCATTGTTTCACGTTTGGCGGTAACCGCCTGCTCTTTGCCGACAAGCATTTGCAGTTCGGCTTTCAGTGTATCAAACAGTTTTTTTTCTTCAAGGTACGATTCTTGTGCCCCTAAAAACTCTTTGGTATAAACACGCAGTGCATAGGTACTGCGTTGTTCGAATTCGGCATATCGGTCACAGAGGTAACGGATCGTATTGAATTTAGTGACAAGTTCTTGATTGTAGATCGTAGGATCGAGATCTTTGAACATTCCGGCTGCAGAATATATAAATTCTTTGAAAACATCAAATCGGAAGGCTTCGTCAAAATCAAATCCGATGGCATTAAAATATTTTTTAACGAGTTTAATATCATCGTTAAAGAAATCCAGAATAACCTGTTTTTGAGAAACGGAAAGAGGTATCATTTTTTATATCATCTTTGTGCTTGATATGGTTAGGTTATGATAGCGTATAATTGCGAAAAAAAAGGTTTCCTGTGTGCGGTGTTTTTGGAATTATCGGTGACTATACCCCTGCAAAAGCGCGTGAAGCATTAGCTACACTTTCACACAGGGGGCGTGATCACTGTGGCATAATCGAACAAGAAAGATTGTTCTTGGCGCATCAGAGACTCACAATCACCGATGCACACCCTCGCTCACATCAGCCGATGCAGCGCGGCAGATTTTTACTCAGTTTCAATGGGGAAATTTATAATCATAAAGCATTACGGGAAGAATTGGGAGATTGCACTTGGGAAACGCAAGGGGATGCCGAAGTTATTTTAGCGGCGTATGAACGGTGGGGTATAGCGTGTGTTAAACGTTTTGAGGGGATGTTTGCATTTGCTTTGATTGATGGGGATAAACTTTACTTAGCTCGTGATCGTTTCGGAAAAAAAAGCCTTTTTTACCATAAAAATGAAAAGCAGATTATCTTTGCTTCGGAGATCAAAGCGATTAAACCTTTTTTGACACAAGTACGTATGAATCAAGATGCAATGCTCTCCTATCTCTCATTTTTGGCACCAACACCTCCCCATACGTTTTATCAGGGTATTGAGAAGCTTGAATCGGGTGAATGGATCCGATTTGAAGGGAGTCGGATTACCAAACAGCGCTATTACGACGTATGTAACGCTTCTCACCCCTCCATAGACAATGAAGCTACGGCGCTTGAAAATATCGAAGAGAGGTTAAAGCGATCGTTGGAACTTCGTTTGGATACGTCAGCACCTACGGCAGCATTGCTCTCCGGAGGTATTGACAGTGCTTTGTTGTGTGCATTGGCATCGGATCAGGGGAAAAAGTTAGATACTTTTACTCTCGGATATGACGAATACAGCGGGTATGACGAACGAATCAATGCGCGTGCGAGTGCACTGGAACTCGGGGTAAAAAATACGGAAGTTATTATTTCACAGAATGATTTTAATGACTATCTGGATGAATTGCTGATCCATATGGATGAGCCGCTTAATGATCCTGCCGCATTGCCTCTTTATCTGCTGATGAAAAAAATCAGTTCCGAGGGATATAAGGTTATTCTGAGTGGAGAAGGATCGGATGAACTGTTTTTGGGGTATCGACAATATTTCGAGTATCTCGATATTGAAAAAGCGGCTATCTTGCACCATAAAAACTGGCTAAAGAAGTATTTTCATAGCAATTTTTCGATGAATCGGGAGTGGGAGTGGTACAAACGGATATTTGACGAGACGCTGTTATTTCGTTCCTCGGGGGAAAAATTTACCGATCTGCAGCAAAATTTATTATTGCGGCGTAATATACGCGATAATGAGTCGCTTCGATTTTTAGAGCCGTATCGGATCCTCTTTGAACAAAGTGCTCATACCCATCCGGCTCAATGGTACAGTGCAATTGATTTAAAACTTTTTATGGGAGAGCATTTTTTGACCAAACTTGATCGGGTGTCGATGGCCCATACGATCGAAGCACGAACCCCATTTTTGGATCATACGTTGGTGGATACGGTAATGGCGATTGATCCTGAGATACGGATAGGGCAGGGAGGAACAAAGTATCTGCTTAAACAAGTTGCAAGCCGCTATCTGAGCAAAGAGATACTGCAGCGGAAGAAAAAAGGGTTCTCTAACCCCTATATGGAATGGCTGATAGCATCTAAGCGACTTGAGTTGATCAAAAAGGTGAATAATCAAACCGGATTGTTCCATCCCGAAGAGATAGACAAATACCTTGATTTTGCTCGGCGGGGCCGATTTAAGCAGCACGTATGGGGGCTCTATGTTCTAAGCCATTGGATACAGAGAGAATTATTATAAACCTGATTCTTATTTCCCTTCGATTAAAAGAGCCAGTTCCAATGTTCCGCTGATATAATTGGCAAAAAAGCTCATAATCCCCTCATCAGCTTCATTAAAATCTGCGTGATACTTATTGAGTAATTGGATTACTCCGATCACTTCTTGGCGAGAATTGAAAATAGGGATTGCAAGGATATTTCGGGTGACGAAACCACTTTTTTCGTCAATTTTTGCTAAAAAACGGCTGTCTTCATAGGGACTATTAACAATTTGCCCTTTTTTGGTGTGCACCGTATCTCCGACGATTCCTGAATCAAGACCAATCGCGATTCGTCCGATCCCGTCGCTGAGTTTTGTCCAGAGCATATTGCTGGAGTGATCAAGGATAAAGATAGAACAACGTTCTGCATTTACAATGGCTTTAGCCTCTTCGGCAATCGTGGGTAAAGCGGTTTCGAGATGGTCAAGTTGCGCCAATTTTTTACCAAAATTGGCAATACGTTTATAAATTTCGATACTCATTCGATTCCTTTATTGAGAAGTGATGCTTCATTATCAAATAACATAGCCAATTCTAAATATCCGCTGATGTAATGAGCAAAAAATATCATTGCTTTCGCATCATCTTTTGAAAATCCTCCCGGCTTATTGAGGAGTTGAAAGACACCGATAATTCGTCGAGCAGAGTCAAAAATAGGGATAGAGGCGATATTTTCGGTTACAAACCCTGTTTTACTGTCGACCGTATGTAAAAAACGTTCATCATCGTAAGGGTTATTTACCAAAATAGGTTTTCCTTCTTTGACGGTATGACCGACGATACCGTCATCTTTGTGAACCATAATCTTTTCGGTACCATCAGCCAATGTCGTCCAGAGCATTTGGATGTTGGGATTGTAGATAAAAATGGAACACCGTTCGGCACCACTGACCTCTTTGGCATATTCAGAGATCATGGGAAGCCCCTCTTGTAGGGAAGGGCGTTTAAGTAATGCACGGCCGAATTCGGCAAGTGCACTGTAGGAAGGTGCTGTATTCATTCAGTTCTCCTGAAAAAGATGCGTAGCTAATGCTATCAGTCGAAAGCTAAAAAGAAACTCAATGAGGTATTAGAGGAGAGAAGGAAAGAAAAAATTTGCCTCGTAGAGGCAAGAGGGAAATTTAGAGGGCGTGCTCTTTTTTATACTCGATGATCATTGCATACGCTTCATCTTTAAGGAGTAATTTCTCTTTTTTGAGTTTTTCAAGTTCCAAATCAGTCATTGGAACTTCACCGTTTTCGGCTTTAGCGATTTGGTTGTCAAGATCGTTATGACGATCAAAAATTTTCAAAAAGTGGGCATTTGCCGCATCGTTTTGTTTCATATGGGTGATAACATCGCGGTATTCGTGCAACATTTTGGGTCCTTGAGTGGAAATTTATCGGAATTATAGCACTAGTTAATTTAAAATCCGTGGAAGGGTGATACCTTCTTGTCCTTGGTATTTGCCACTTTTGTCTTTATAGCTGGTCTCACATACTTCGTCGCCTTGTAAAAATAACACTTGAGCGATACCTTCATTGGCATAAATTTTTGCCGGCAAAGGGGTAGTGTTTGAGATTTCGATGGTGATATGCCCTTCAAATTCGGGCTCGAACGGAGTGACATTGACGATAATCCCGCAACGTGCATAGGTCGATTTACCCAAACAGATAGCTAAAACATCCCGAGGAATTTTGAAATACTCGACTGTACGGGCGAGAGCGAAGGAATTTGGGGGGACAATGCAGACATCTCCGACAAAATCAACGACATTGGCATCATCAAAATGTTTAGGATCCACAACCGTGGAATTGAGATTGGTAAAAATTTTAAACTCATTCGTTACACGAATATCATAACCGTATGAGCTAAGACCGTAACTGACGACTCCAACTCCCACTTGATCCTCACAAAAAGGGGAGATCATCCCCTCGGTTAATGCCATTTTCCTAATCCATCCGTCGCTCTTGAGCCCCATAGTGTTATCCAAAGTTAAAATATTTTGTGGTAGTATAGCACATCTCTTACCCTACTTTTAGGAGCATTTTCCCATGGATATGAAACAAATAAAAACCCTTTTGCAAGAGTTCGATGCGAGTACTCTTTCAAAATTGAAAATTACTCAAGACGCTTTTTCTATTGAATTTGAAAAAAATATCGGCGTAGTTGCCGCGCCTGTTATGGCAGCGGCTCCCGTAGCAACAATGGCTCATGCAGTTGCTGCAGCAGCACCTGAAGCAGCGCCGGTTATTAGCGGTGATATGATCGTTTCCCCGATGGTCGGAACCTATTATGCGGCTCCGTCACCGGATTCGGCCCCCTTTGTCAAAGTGGGTGATCGCGTGAAAAAAGGTCAAGTTATTGCGGTGCTCGAAGCAATGAAAATTATGAATGAACTTGAGGCGGAATTTGATTGTGAAATCCTTAGCGTTTTGGTTTCTGATTCTCAGGCTGTCGAATATGATATGCCACTTTTTGCGGTTAAGAAGCTTTAAATATGGCAGAAATTAAACGTATTTTAGTCGCGAATCGCGGTGAAATCGCCCTTCGTGCCATCCGAACCATTAAAGAGATGGGTAAAGAAGCGGTAGCGGTTTATTCGACTGCAGACAAAGACGCATCCTATCTTAAGCTTGCGGATGCAGCAATTTGTATCGGCGGCGCACCAAGTTCCAGCAGTTATCTCAATATTCCCGCCATTATCGCTGCGTGTGAAATCAGCGGGTGTGATGCTGTATTTCCGGGATACGGTTTTTTGAGTGAAAATCAACACTTTGTTGAAATTTGTACCCATCACGGGATCAAATTTATCGGACCGACCCCGGAAGTTATGGTGTTGATGTCGGATAAATCGAAAGCAAAAGATGTCATGATCGCTGCGGGTGTTCCCGTCGTTCCCGGTTCTGAAGGTGCAATCACCGATATTGCGGACGCAGCGAAGCGTGCCGTAGAAGTCGGATATCCGATTATCCTCAAAGCGGCTGCCGGCGGCGGCGGACGCGGTATGCGTGTTGTCGAAGATGAGAGTTATTTAGAGAATGCTTTTTTAGCGGCTGAAGCGGAAGCCATTACCGCATTCGGTGACGGTACCATTTATATGGAAAAATTCATTAAAAATCCGCGCCATATTGAAGTTCAGGTGATTGCCGACTCTCACGGTAACGTTCTTCATATCGGTGAGCGCGACTGTTCCATGCAGCGCCGCCACCAAAAGCTGATTGAAGAGTCTCCGGCTGTTGCCTTGACGCCTGAAATTCGTGCGGAGCTTCATGCTTCGGCGGTGCGAGCGACCAAATTCATTAAATACGAAGGGGCGGGAACATTTGAATATCTCCTTGATGCCGATAAAAACTTCTATTTTATGGAGATGAATACTCGTCTTCAGGTAGAGCATACCGTTTCTGAGATGGTTAGCGGTTTGGATTTGATCGAGATGATGATTCGTGTTGCAGAGGGTGAAGCTCTTCCCCCTCAGGAGAGTGTTGTTCTTACCGGACATTCAATCGAGTGCCGAATTACAGCAGAAGATCCGATCCGCTTTTTGCCAAGTCCGGGAAAAATTACACAGTGGATTGCCCCTGGCGGACGTAATATTCGTATCGATACTCATGCACATGCGGGGTATATTGTCCCCTCTACCTATGATTCGATGATTGGTAAATTGATTGTTTACGGGAGAGACCGCAATGACGCTATTGCTCGGATGCACCGTGCATTGAGTGAGTTTACGATCACCGGAATTAAAACAACCATTCCGTTTCACATGAAAATGATGAAAAATCCCGATTTCATCAGCAATAACTTTGACACTAAGTACCTCGAAAACTACAGCGGCTAATTACCGCTAACGTGTGTCCTCCTTATTTAAGGGAGGCGCAATACTTTGATCTCCGCACTGAGACGTAGTCTTGTAAAATAATCATTTAACACTTGATTGCGTTTTTCCCCCATGATCGCATTTGCGATTGCTGGTCGGCTGGATTCTAAATTTTCGGTAACGACATTATTTTTTTCACGTACGTAAAAACTCATGAAACCGTTTTGTCCGTTTGGGAGGATAGGGGTGAAGTTTCCTTGGGGGATTTTATTGAGAATTTGGGCGAGTTGAGGATTGATTGCATTGTAGGCAAGCGTCTCATCTTTGGACGCGATACCTTCGATATTATGCATGGGATCGGTGATCTTGGCTTGTAATGCTTCTTGGGAAGAAGCGGTGTATACGGTTACACTAAAGCTTTCAGGGCGGGAAAAATCATCCAAATGGAGCTGATAATATTCAGCCTCTTCGGTGGGGGTAGGTTGGGCCATTTTTGAAAAGGCAATGGCACTGTAGAGCTTTTGCCCTTTGATACTCTCTTCGACTTTGGCTTTTAGCTCTTTCTCACTCAGCCCTCGCACCGTCTGCATAGCGTTTAAGAATTGTTCCATGGAAAGATTATTTTGTTTAGCCATCCGTTCAAGCTCTTCTTTGACTTCAGCTGAAGTGACGGTGATTTTTTTCTCTACCGCTTCGAGTTGTTCCAATTTCTTACGAATAAGGGTATCAGCACTTTGCTGCGCATTGGTATTGCTTTGTTTCATCTCTTGCTGAACTTCATAGAGGGTAATAGGGCTATTTTTAACTAACACAGCGACACCTCCAATGGGTGCACTCCACAAAAATGAGGCTAACAGGGTTGAGAGTAATAACGGTCGCATACGTGCTCCTTGGTAAAGTGCTCTATTTTACCCGCTTTTAACATAGCCTTAACTAAAATTGCGCAATTGCATCCAACAAAGGGATTTTACACATGGTAGTAACCAGATTTGCTCCAAGCCCGACGGGCTATTTACATATCGGCGGATTGCGTACCGCACTTCTTAGTTATCTTTGGGCACGCCGCAACAATGGAAAATTTTTGCTCCGTATCGAAGATACCGATTTCAGCCGCAATGACGAAGCGGCAGCATTGGCGATCGTGGAAGCGTTTAAATGGGTTGGATTGGAACATGACGGGGTGATCGAATATCAATCCAGCCGTTTGAGCATCTACCAAGAGTATGCACAGAAATTACTGGATGAGGGCAAAGCGTATAAATGCTACATGTCTAAAGAAGAGCTTGAATCGCTGCGTGAAGAGCAGATAGCGAGAAAAGAGAGAGCAAAATACGATAACCGATATCGAGATTTTAGCGGAGAGGCCCCTGAAGGACGCGAAGCGGTTATCCGTATCAAAGCCCCTTTGGAGGGTTCTATTACCGTACATGATGGGGTAAAAGGGGATGTAATTTTTAACGTTGAAGATATCTTGGATGACTTTATTATTGCCCGTTCCGACGGAACTCCGACCTATAATTTCGTCGTGGCAGTAGATGATGCTCTGATGGGAGTTACCGACGTTATTCGTGGTGACGATCACCTCTCTAACACCCCGAAACAGATCGTGATTTACAATGCACTAGGGTTTCCTGTCCCTAAATTCTTCCACGTTCCTATGATCCATAACAGTGAGGGGAAAAAGCTCTCCAAACGTGACGGTGCGACCGATGTGATGATGTATAAAACGATGGGATATACCCCTGAGGCATTGCTTAATTTTCTTGTTCGATTGGGGTGGAGTCATGGAGATCAGGAGATCTTTTCCATGAAAGAGATGCTTGAGTTGTTTGATCCGAGCGATATCAATCGCTCCGCATCGGTCTATAATGTGGAGAAACTTGATTGGCTGAACAGTCACTATATTAAAAATACTTCGAACGATAAACTGTGTGAACTGCTTGAGTTTCACGGTGTTATGCTAATAAGCCATGACAAACGGGAAATCCTTCTTGATGCGGTTAAAGAGCGGGCTAAAACACTCAGCGAAATGGCAACTTTGGTGGGTGAAATCTTGGTTGCTCCGGCCGAGTATGATGAAGCGGCTTTAAAAAAAGGGTATAAAGAGGAGAGCAAAGCTATTTTAGAAGCGTTTGCTACCGCACTTAAAGGGGCAAAGGATCTTCATTTGCCGAGTGATTATCACCATATTATGGAAGCTGTTGTCGCAGAGTTGGAAATCGGTTTCGGGAAAATCGGTCAGCCCCTTCGTGTTGCTTTGATGGGAAAACTTTCCGGTCCCGGATTGGATAGCGTGATGGCAATTATCGGTGTCGAAGAGACACTAAAACGTATTGAAGCGCTTGTTCAGCGATAACGAATCTTTCTCATCGAAGGGGAGAGCCCCTTCGCTTTCGCCTCTTTTAAAAACCGTTTATATCCTCTCAACTCTTTCACCCCTACTTTGTAACTGATAAATGTTAGATAATGGGTAATTTGCGCAGGGCTAAGATTGCTTTTGCGGGAAGCTTCCATCAGTATGTAATAAGGAATTTTCACCTTTTTGGAAACAAACGCGAGGCTGAGACGGCGAAGCTCGTTGCTGTGATGATGGGTGCATAGCAGAGCAAAGACAAACGGCAACCCTGTTCGCTCATGCCATATTCCACCTAAATCAATATGTTCGCCACCGCTGTAGTAATAGCGTAGCGCTTTGTCTCCGATCAATACCTCTCCATGAATGTCGAGTATGCGGGCGAGGAGATTGGAAGTGGCTGAATCACGATCGTCTTTATCGGCATTAGGGCGTGATAAAACACTCAACACCTCTTTTTTGGCAACGATTCCGACATTAAAATGGGAGCAATTTCTAGCCGTGATACTGGAGATAAATGCTGCATCGATTCGGTGAGCGGCAAACTCACGGTTGAGTACCGAGGGGACCCCTTTGTGATAATGGAGGCTTTGATGAAATTGGGTAGTCTGGGCGTAGCGCTTGATAAAGACGTGAAACGGCAAAAGGTTTATAAAATCAATTTTTCCGAAAATCAAACTATCTTCCTCATAAAAATAAAAACCATTATACTAATTGATCCCTGACAAGGGACTGTTAGTTCTCTTTCGCTATAATTTATCCCAATATTATTACCCAAAAAGGGGAATTGTCATGGTGACAATCGAATTTTTAGGGCCGATTCAAAAAGCGGCTATAACGATGGAAGCAGCATCTTTGCGTGATGTTGCAGAGGTATTAAAACAAGACAGTGAGCTGGCGCAGTGGATTGAGAGCTGTGCTGTGGCGGTCAATGACACTCTGGTTGGATCACTCGATACACCGCTAAAAAGTGGGGATAAAGTATCCTTGCTTCCTCCTGTATGCGGAGGGTGAGTATGGTTGAACTGTATGAAGGCTCGTTGAACGTCCCCGAAATTCTGACCCGTTGGTATGCAGACGAGGCAGAACACAATTACGGTGCTTATATTCCGTTTGTCGGTACGGTACGTGAAGAGGACGGGATTGAAGGGTTAAGCTTCGATGTGTATGAACCGATTCTTACCGCATGGTTTGAAGCGTGGGTGGCTAAGGCTACTCCTATGGGAGCAACCCTGAAAATGGCGCACAGTCGAGGTGATGTTTTGGTTCACGAATCGAGCTATATAGCGGCGGTATTTTCCCCTAAAAGACGTGTAGCATTGGAGACAATCGAGAAATTTGTGGAAGATTTTAAAGCTTCGGCTCCGATATGGAAATACGATCTTAAAAATGGGGCACGCCTTTATGCGGCAGAGCGTTCAACCCCTATTTCAGGAGCAGGATTATTAGGGAGCAACGCATGATCTCCTATGAAACCTCTCAAAATATGGTGAGTTTACTCCCTATCGGTTCCCAAAAGAGCGAGCGGGTATTTCTAAGTGCGGCATTGGGGCGGATTTTGGCGGAGGACATTGTCGCTTGCGAGGATTATCCGCTTCATCCTACGTCGGCAATGGACGGATACGCAATACTTCATAGCGACTTGGCTGAATTTGATTCGTTGCTTATTATGGGAGACAATCCTGCCGGAGCGGATAGTATCGGGCATGTGACGAGCGGAATGTGTATTAAAACCTTTACCGGCTCATTAATGCCGCAGGGTGCCGATACTCTCATTCCTATCGAGAATGTTCGAGTGCAAGAGGGTGAGATTGTTATTGAAAAATCGGTTCCTCTTGGGTTTGCCGTCCGCCCTGTAGGGGAAAGCTATCGGGCTAATGAGACGTTAATTGCTAAGGGTTCAAGCATAGGCTTTGCGCAGATCGGTGTATTGGCAGGGATTAATCAGGTAATGGTGCGTGTATCACAGCGTCCTCGCGTGAGTATCATTGCGACGGGAAGTGAAATCCTTGATATCGGAGAAGAGGCACGTCACGCAGGACAAATCCGCAGTTCCAACAGCTATACACTAGAGGCTCTTGTAACACAACTCGGCGGTGAACCGGTTCAAATGGGGATCGTTGGGGATGATAAAAATGCGATAATGGAACGATTTGAAGAGGCACTTGCTTCCAGCGATATTGTTGTCAGTACCGGCGGGGTGAGTGTCGGAGATTATGATTTTGTGAAACACATTGTTCCCCGTTTGGGTGCAGAAGTGATTTTCAAAGGGGTCAATATTAAACCCGGACAGCATGTGATGCTCGCACAGCGGGGTGAGAAGTTTATTGTCTCCCTGCCGGGATTCGCTTATTCGTCTACCGTCACGTGTATCCTTTATGTAGCACCGCTACTTGCCCGAATGATGGGGTGTGTTAATCCGTATGAGCCTATCGAAGCAACCCTCAAAGTACCGTTTGCCAAACGCTCCAATAAAAGTGAATTTACCGCGTGCAATTTGAGTTTTGAAGACGGCCGATACTGGGTCGATTTTGAGGGGAAAAAGACGGGAAGTTCGGCAATTTTGACGAATCTTCTCGGAGATGCCGGACTGATGATTTGCGGTGAAGAGGATGGGGATTTGGAAGCAGGGACACTTGTTAGAGTCGTGAAACTGTAAATTAATTACAACTGCTTCGGATATTTTTCAAAAAAAGAAGAGGCTGTAAATATATTGAAGATATCTTGTTTGATCTTATTGTCTTTATCGGCGTATTCAGACCAATTAAGAAACATCAGACAATGTTTGCAAACACTCAACTTTTGGACTAGAGTTATTTGATTTGTGCTTTCAAACATTTGATCAATCAAAAACAGTTCATCGTCACCGGATGTAATAAAATATCTTAGATGACGTCCTCTTGTAATCAATTCTTGTACAGTTGGGCAGGAACTGATATGGAACTCAGAGATGATTGGATTATCATAAATATTGGTCAAACTGTAATCGACGATATACAGAAGAACCCGCTTATTATCGTAAAGCAACGTTCCATCAGGGTGTATAGTTAACTCATTGAGCGATTCGAGCTCTATTCGATCTCCTTTATGGGTCACGATAGAGTTTTGAAAAACATGGAAAAATATCGGTGCTACTAAAGGCGCTTTCATTTCACTTCGAAGATTCTCAAGCGGTTTAAAGTCCAAAAAATTTATGAGATTCATTGTTTGTCCACGATTTTGGCAACTTTATCCTCAATGTTGGTGCGAACTCTAAATTCTACCCTTTGGGATAACTGATAATCTTCACTTTCTGCGTCGGTTTTGTATATTCCTTTGCTGTTCAAGGGATGCCCAGATGAAAATCCGATTGCGCTGAAATGTTTCATCAGCCACTTTTTTTGATTTTGGGATAAATTGATTTTCTGGGATGTCATGATATATTCGAGGGTGGCTCTTGTCCTTTCTTGAGAAAGGCTCATGTTTTTAAAATAGGCCTTTTCTTTATCGGATTCCCCTTCCCACATTGAGGATGTATGTCCCTCTATCCTAATTTCTTCAATATTGTTGATGAATTGTTTAGACATCATGATTTTCATATAACGGGTAAAAAAATCATCCAAAATCTCTTTAAATCGTGGGGTCAAAGCCGATGAACCGGTAGCAAACAATATATCAGGCTGCTGGAAGCGTACGGTTAAATCTTTATCGATTACAGCTCCCCATTTGTTAAGGTCTTTGTCAAACTCTTTATTGAGTGCATGATTAAGTCCTTGGGTTGTCTCTTTGTAGATTTGGGGAACTTTAACGCTATCTTGAACTTTAATCATGTAGATGATGGAGATCAGTAAAAAGAGCATCATCAGCGACGTCATCATGTCACTTAGACTGATCCAGTAATCTTCTTTGTGATAATGTTTTTTTTGCGGTAACCGGTTCATAGACTTAACCCGCTCATCGTTGTTTTGAAGCCAATGCAACCACTTCGCGTAATTTATCGGTTAGCGGTGTGTAGTCCTGCACAAATTTGTTTGAAAGAGAGGCCAATTGCTGTCCCAATCCTTCCAATGATCTTTTTAGAGCAATTTCGAGTTCATGATCGAGGAGCGTTACTTGTTTTTGGACTTCTTCAGTAGCTTCGTTCATCCCTTTGACCAAACGTTCCGTCATATCATCGACTTTTTGACCGATAAGCGGCAGTGAATCGGATGCGGATTCCAAAAAGTTCACGAGGGATTGAATCAGGCTTTGGAGATGTTCACGCTGAAACGTTATCTCTTCCAAGGAGTGAGCCATAGCGGATACATGGGTTTCAAATTCAGCACTGTTAGAAACGACTACACTGTAATCATGAGCCTGGGCTTCCAACATCGAGGAAATTAGAGTCATCGTTTCGATTGACTGCGTCATTTGATTTTTATAGTTTTCTTGCCATATAACGGTTTTTTCGACCGCTTGATTCAGCTGTTTAAAGTTGTCTCCAAACTGTTCGCTGATTTTGTCGTTAAAATCTTTGATAACATCCTTGAGTGCTTCGATAAATGCTTTTGAATTGTTTTCCGCCATGGTCGTCGCAAAATCATGAAACTCTTGGCGTAACGCGTCACTTTGTTTATTTGACTCGTTTCGCAATAACGTGATTTGGCTTACAAGGGAAGACTCGTCCTGAGCGGCGATAGAGCTGTGCATACTTTTGATGCTTCGGAGTATTTCCACCAGTACTTCGGTTTGTTTGGCCTGATAGATAACGATATCATCAATGCTCATTCCCTCAATTTGGGTGGATTCATTGTGTTGTGTTAAATCGAAAATATCGAGAAGTTTGATCACTAAGGCAAAGAATATACCGCTGGCCGAGGCCCAAAATGCTGTTTTAATTCCGTTGAGCAATGTCGGTAAGCTTACATCCACATTATCTGCATTAAAATGGAATAAACCAATAGCTATCCCCACAAACGTAAAAAAAATACCCGTAGTGATCAAAATACTCGGAGCTAATTCTTGAATAGATTTATTTTTCCGGTTCATCATAAAAATGATAAACATCACCGTAATTAAAGCAACTCCGAAATAGGCCATATTATTGATCACAATTTTGCTCCGTTTTTAAAAGAGTATTATATCCTTTGATGTTCGAAAGAGGGAGAGGACTTTGAGTTAATGGAGTGTCACCCTTCTTGAGGATGACGATTAGGATTTATTTTACGATCTTCGCTTTAATAGCTTCTTCATCGATCATATCTTTACGATATTTTACTGCGACAATGTTTTCAGTTTCATTGATAAACCACTCCGCGATATGCTCGTGTTCCAAGCCGTTTAATTTCTCCATATCCACATGATCCATAGAGATATAAAGATGGGAAAATCGGTGCGGATTTTGCATTTTAAGGGTCCATAACAGCCATAATGTGGTGATGACGATCAGTGCAATGGTGAACACTTCGCGGCTGGAGTACTGCAATGCAATCCCTGCTGCTGCACCGCCGACAAACGTCATAAAATAAGCAAAGCCGTTGGCGATACCGAGAGCCGCCCCCTTTTGATGTACTTTGGCGTATTTGCTGATCATCGATTGAACCAATGGCTCCATCATATTAAATGCCATGAAAAAGCTGACCACTCCGGCAACGAATTCCCAGCTTTTAGTCGCAAATCCCATGAGGGTAAATGCAACGACAAAGAGGACGATGGAGATAAGGAAAATTTCACGTGGTTTGTTGTATTTTTCACCGAAAACAGCGGCGGGTCCCATCGCCAAAAGCCCCATTACCATTGCCGGTATAAACGCTTGCCAGAGATCTTTTTTATCCCATAGAAAACCGTATTCGGGTTTGGTCAGAAAGATAGGGATAAGGACGAATGAAACGGTCATAAGCCCTTTTTGCATCCCGTTGGTGATAATCATACTGAGCAAATTCGGATCTTTGAGGATATCTTTGGTCGTCGTAGTTGAATGGTAGATATGGCGAATGCGCGGAGGATTCGGGACATTTGTAAAGAGGACGACCATTGATACGATTGATAAAACAGCCGCGATCCAAAAGAGTGACGAAAATCCGAACCCTGCGGCAAGAACGGGTCCTAAAGCCATTGCAGCGGCAAAACTGATAGCGATGGTTCCTCCCATGAGTGCCATTGCATGACCCCGTTTCTCTTCGATGACCAAATCGCTGATCATGGCAGGAATGACGGCGCCGATAGCTCCCGCACCTTGTAAAAAGCGTCCCGCCATCAGTGTGTAGATGTCGGTGCTCACCGCACAGATGATCGATCCGATCAAAAAGATGACAAGACCGAGTAACAGTGTTGGCTTACGACCGATTTTATCGCTCATGATTCCGAAGGGGACTTGGAAAATAGCCTGAGTTAGGGCATATCCACCGACGATGACGCCGATGAGTAGGGGCGTGGCACTCGGAAGGTTGAGTGCGTATGCCGAGAGAACCGGAAGAACTAAAAATAGACCGAAAAATCGAAGCGAAAGAATCGCGGAGAGTGGGAGAACCGTTTTAAACACCGTACAACCTTAGATACGTTAAAATTTTCAGTATTATAATACACCCTTAGATGAAACATCGGGTAAACACTGAACGTTAAAGTCTACTGTAAGGAATGAAATGAAAATCGTCTTGGCAACGTCAAATAAAGGGAAAGTTCGTGAGATTATTGAACTCCTCCATGATCGGGAAGTTTTTCCGTATACGGATCTGATCGATGGGTTTGAGATCATCGAAGATGGCGAGACGTTTAAGGCAAATGCATTGATCAAAGCGCGCGCCGTTTATAGTGCATTGGGTGATATGGAGGCGATTGTCGTTGCCGATGATAGCGGTATCAGTGTCGATGCGTTGAATGGTGCTCCGGGGATATACAGTGCTCGCTACGGTGGAGAGGGCGCGAGTGATCGAGATAATCTTCTAAAACTTGTCGAAGCGTTAAAGGAAAAAGGGTTAATGACCTCTCCCGCTCACTACACGGCGGCTATTGCCGTGGTTTCTCGTGAAGGGGAGAGTTGCGTTCACGGGTGGATGCACGGAGATGTCATCACCACTCTTCGCGGTGAAAACGGTTTTGGGTACGATCCGATCTTTATCCCCTCAGGGTACGATAAAACGCTCGGTGAGTTGGAAAATGCAGTAAAAGTAGGACTTTCCCACCGCTCCAAAGCGCTAGAACTGGCGAAGATTTTGATCGATCAGATTAAATCACTGCGCTCTTAAGCGGGAATTTCTGCCACAAAGTAAAAGAAGATAATACCGACAACGATTCGGTAAATTGCGAACGGAACAAACGTATGACGGCTCACAAAGCCGACGAACGCTTTGACGGTTACAAAGGCAAAAACAAAAGCGGTGACAAAAGCAATGATGAGCATTGACCAATCATCCACGACAAGTTCATGGCGATGTTTGATCAGATCGTACGCGGTAGCGATAAACATGGTCGGAATTGCCAATAAAAAAGAAAATTCGGCAGCGCTTTTACGGTTGAGTCCCATAAATAATCCGCCGATGAGGGTGGCTCCTGAGCGACTTGTGCCGGGCACCATCGAAAAGCTTTGGAAAACCCCGATAGTAAAAGCTTCTTTGATGGTCAGTTCACGTAAATCTTTCCCCTCATCAATGGCTTTGTCACGACGAAAATATTCAATAATCAGAAATACCACTCCTCCAGCAATGAGCATGATACTCACCGTTTCGACACCGAAGAGAGCTTTGATATGCTTATAAAATAAAAATCCGATAACTCCGGTCGGAAGAAAAGCAATCGCAATTTTAAACCAGAGGGTTTTATCTTGCAAAAGTCTTTGTGCATACAAAAACAATACGGCTAAAATACTTCCTAACTGAATCGAGACTTCAAATGCCTTGTGTGCAGCCGTTTGTTGAAGTCCTAACAGCTGTGAGGCTAAAATGAGATGTCCGGTTGAGGAGATGGGTAAAAATTCGGTTACCCCCTCAAGGGCACCTAAAAGGAGAGAGTCAAATAACGTCATAAAAGCTCTTTTTTTGATGCAATTGTAGCATAGCCATTCCCCTTAAACCTCTCCTAACCTCCCATCCGATATAATTTGAGCATTTTGTACTCCTAATAAAGGAATTTATTGATGCTTTTGTTTACTCCAGGACCCACCCCGGTACCCGAGTCGGTACGTATTGCCATGGCCGGCGAAACACTCCACCACCGTACCCCCGAGTTTGAAGCGATTTTCGGACGAACTCGTACATTACTGTTCGAGCTTCTTGGAATGGACGAGGTGCTTATGCTCGCATCCTCCGGCACCGGTGCTATGGAGGGTGCAGTTACGAATCTGACTCAGACCAAACTTCTCTCAATTAATTCGGGAAAATTCGGTGAGCGTTTCGGTAAAATCGCGGCCGCTTACGGGATCGCCAATGTTGAGATTAAACACGAATGGGACACGCCGGCTTCGGTCGAAGAGGTTCAAGCGGCATTGAACGCTAATCCGGATATCGATGCGCTTGCGATTCAAATCTGTGAAAGTGCAGGGGGCCTTCGCCACAATGTCGAAGCGATCGCAGCGGCAGTAAAAGCGCACAATCCGTCTATCATGGTAATTGCCGATGGTATCACGGCGGTGGGTGTTGAGAAAATTGACGTGACCAATATTGACTGTTTGATCTCAGGGAGCCAAAAAGCGTTGATGCTCCCTCCGGGACTTGCAATTATGGGTCTTTCCAATGCAGCGATCGAAAAAATCGGAAGCGGCAAAGGGTATTATTTCAACCTCGCTACCGAGATTAAAAATCAGCGCAAAAATACGACGGCATGGACAGCGGCAACAACTCTTATTATTGGTCTTGAAAACATACTTGAGCGTATCAAAGCCGAAGGCGGTCTGGAGAAACTTTACAGCGATACGGCGCGTCGTGCCAAAGCGACTCGTGAGGCGATGGGTGCGATTGGTTTGCATATCTATCCAACCTCTCCGGCTGATTCGATGACCACTGTTGATGATGCTCAGGCAAAAGAGATCCGATCCCTTTTGAAAAAAGAGTATGAGACAAACGTTGCCGGCGGGCAAGACCATATCAAAGATTCGATTTTTCGTATCAACCACATGGGACTGATCGCTCCGTATGAAGCGGCATGGGTTATCAACGGGGTTGAGCTGGCGTTAGCTAAACTCGGTCGCCGTGCGTATGATGGAACCGCAAATCGCGTGTTTAACACCGTCTATTTTGGACTCTAAGATTATGGTTTTTGAACACGAAATCCCTGAGGGTTCCAAGCTCTACTTTGCCGCTACGGCAAAGACCAAGCGACGTATCGAAACCAAAGCGAGCACACTCTTAAGTGATGCGGGTTTTGAAGAGATACTAACGCCGCTTTTTTCCTATCATCAACACCAAAGTGTCTCTGACGAATGGGAATTGATCCGTTTTGGTGACAGTAAAAATCATTCGATGAGTCTCCGCGCCGATTCAACGATCGATGTGGTCCGTATACTCAATAAACGGCTTGGCGGCAATACCGAACACAAGAAATGGTTCTATATTCAGCCGGTCTACCGTTATCCTGCCGATGAGCAGTATCAAATCGGGGTAGAGATTATTGATGAGCCGAATCTCTCGGTAGCTCTCACTCAAGCAACACGGATTTTGAATGTGTTGGATATGCAGCCTCTGCTACAAATTTCTAATATTAATATCCCTCGTATCCTTACCGAAATGTTGGATCTGAATTTAGATGATTTTCGTCACGTCAACATTGAGAAAATGTTGTCTTTGAAAATTGATTGGTTAACACGTCTTGTGTACATGCAGCATGCAAGCGAGATCGATGCGGTTGTGGAGATTGTCCCCGATCCGATCAAACCCGAGTTGATGAAAATCAAAGAACTCTGCGTTGGGCTTGAATATCCTAATGTGGTTATAGCTCCCCTTTATTACGCTAAAATGCTCTATTATGATGAGCTTTTTTTCCGCGTGATCGAAGGAAATGAAATGTACGCTATGGGCGGACGTTACAAAAGTGACGAGACCGTTTCGGTCGGCTTTGCCATTTACACCGATGCGTTGATAGACGCATTACACCAATAACACAAACAGGATGAGTAGTATGAAAGCGGATTTAATCGTAGGAATTCAATGGGGTGATGAAGGAAAAGGGAAAATTGTTGATTTGCTTGCGCAAAAATACGACTGTGTTGCCCGTTATCAAGGGGGACACAATGCCGGTCACACTATTGTAGTTGATGGCAAAACTCATGCTCTTCATTTGATTCCATCAGGGATTTTGAATCCGAAAGCGATCAATATCATCGGTAACGGTGTTGTTGTTTCTCCCGAAGCGTTGATCAAAGAGATGAAACAATTCGATAATTTACTTGGACGTTTGTTTGTCAGTGAATCGGCACACATGATTTTGACGTTTCATACGTTGATCGACCAAGCAAAAGAGAAACTTCGCGGCGAAAAAGCGATCGGTACGACTGGTCGCGGTATCGGGCCTGCGTACAGTGAGAAAATTGCTCGCGCCGGATTCCGTTTGGGTGAATTGCGTGATGTTGAAACCTTGACAAGCCGTGTAATGGAATATTTTGTTCAAAACAAAGCCATATTTGAAGCATTAGAGATTGCTTTACCGTCTCGTGAAGCGTTAGTAAAAGAGTTAAACGTTTTTGCCGAAGCATTGGTTCCCTTCTTGGCCAATACGACTAAAATGGCATGGGACTTAATGGATAATGAGAAAAAAATCCTCCTTGAAGGGGCTCAGGGTACGATGCTCGATATTGACCATGGCACCTATCCCTATGTCACCAGTTCATCGACGATTTCAGCCGGTGCGTGTACCGGGCTTGGGGTCAATCCGAAAGATATCGGCAAAGTGACAGGGATAGTAAAAGCGTACTGTACCCGCGTTGGAAACGGTCCGTTTCCGACGGAAGATCACGGTGATATCGGAGAGCGTCTTCGCAAACAAGGGCATGAATTCGGTACCACCACCGGGCGTCCACGTCGTTGCGGTTGGTTTGACGCCGTAGCATGCCGCTATGCGAGCCGTTTGAACGGATGCGATGATCTCTCAATTATGAAACTCGATGTACTGGATGGTTTTGATGAAATTCAAGTATGTGTAGCGTATGAGGTGAACGGTGAAGTGATCGATTATATGCCGCTTGATCTTGAGCATGTTAAACCGGTTTATAAAACATTTGCAGGATGGGATAAAACTGAAGGTGTACGACGTTTTGAAGATCTTCCAGCTACGGCACAAGAGTATCTTCGTGCGATCGAAGAGTTGACACAAACCAAAATCGGCATGATCTCCACATCACCGGATCGAAACGACACAATAGTATTCTAGAACGTGAAATCTAAATACGCTCCGTTGGTCAAGCTCAAAAAAAAAGATCTTGACCGTGCGGAGCAAAATCTGATTGCCGCAAATAACGCTTTAGCCAATGCGTCCGGTGCACTGGATCGTGCGTATGAAACCCTCTCCACCCTCTCTTTGCCCATAAAAGGCTCCGTTAGTGAGCTGACACAGTCTCAGATGATGATCCATGCACAACATCAAACCATTGAACAATGCCGCGAGTGGCTGACATTTGCAGAAGATCAGCAGTTACAAAGGCAACAGGCATTTAAGACGGCAATGATCGATTATGAGAAGTTTAAATACCTTGAACTTCAAGAAGCTCAAGCGTATATGGTAAAAATCAAAAAAGAAGAGGCTAAAATGCTTGATGAAATTGGTATTATGACCTATAAAAGGGAATCTATATGAAAAAAATCGTTCTTTTATCTCTTTTTATGGGAAGTGTTTTATTCGGTGCACAAGCTACAAAGTCTTACGACTGTACCAAAATATTTGAAGAGCGAAAAAATGAACTTTTAGTAGAATTGGGAAGGATCGATGAACAGCGTCAATCTTTGGATGCACTCAAAAATGCAACGGAAGATTTGCTCAAGAAAAAAGAGACGATGATACAGGGCAAAGACAGCAAAGTCGATCAAAAATTACAAGAGATTAAAGCCAAAGAAGCCTCCGTAAAAAAAATGCTTGAGGATAATAAAAAAGTCCTTGATGAGATTAAAAATGTCAAAGCGGGTAAAGTTTCTCAGACCTTTGCAAAAATGAAACCGTCTGCTTCAGCAGGGATACTCTCTCAGATGTCAGCAAGTGAAGCGGCCGATATTATGAGTACCTTAAACAGTAAAGTAGTGGGACAAATATTGGGTAAAATGGATCCTAAAAAAGGGTCTGAAATTACTAATAAGCTTCGTCAACTTCCATCAAGTCAGCCGTAAAAGGTTATAAATGAAAATGTGTGGGAATGTAGATTATCAGGATGGAGCCTCTTTCTCTAGAAACTTAGCGGTTCGATTATGGGTACATTGGTGTCTGAAGGCTGTAGGGACAATGCTCTTTATGGCACTCTTTTTCACAATGTACCTTTACTTACTCAAAAACCCCTATTTTACCGTTATTCACATAGCACCCATTTTTGTCGATAATTGGATTGGTTTTAAGCCGAATTATCTTTATTTTTATCTTTCCTTATGGGTATATGTATCGCTGGTCCCTGCTCTGATGAAAAATCGAAAAGAACTCATTTACTACGGTATATATATAGGTGCCGTCTGCTTGATAGGGGTAGGTTTTTATATCCTTTTTCCAACGTCTGTACCCCAATATGCAATAGATTTACATCAGTATCCCCAATTTTCATTGCTTAAAACGATAGACACAGCTGGAAATGCTTTTCCCTCTTTACATGTAGCGACAGCTTTTTTTTCAGCTTTTTGGTTTGATTATCTGCTGATACAGATGAAGGGAAACATAGGAATCCGCATGATGAGTGCCGTGTGGTGTCTAGGGATCATTTATTCCACTATGGCGATTAAGCAGCATTTGTTCATGGATGTAATAGGGGGCTTGATACTCGGCGGGATATTGGCAGTTTTGAGCCTTCGATATCATAAGGGAAATTTTTACATTTCCGAGTCGCTATAAGGCTATTTAGAGGTGTGATAAAGTAAAATAGCGAAAAATTAAGATAGGGCTTTGCAATGAAGGTTTCACTCACCCATGTACCCCATATATCGACGCGTATCGCCGTAGACCTCAACCGGAGCGGACTAGTCACGATGACCCACGGGCTTGAAAGTGTTGCCAAAGAGGCCGAAGGTATTTTAGTTGCCAACGTTAAAAAAGAGATGGCACTTGAAGAAAAGGTTAAAGAGATCGTAAATGCCAATGAAGAGCAGATCGATTTTTACCTTGCCGATGAGCGGCAGCTATTTTTTATGATTAAGAAAAAACTCGCTCCTGAGTATGGTGTTATTTTATCCTATGAAGAGCGCTATTCGGATATTGCCCACCAAATTTTGGATGCATTGTACGAAGAAGATTTGATCCATTACGATGTGAGTGAAAATCGTATTAAAAATATCATTTATGATGCAATAACGATGTTTGTCGCCGATACGAGCGAGATTGAATCGGCTGTTTATGAAAAGATCAAAAGCTATAAACGCCGTTTGATCCCGGGTACCGATGAGTATGAGATTATGTACGAAAAATTGTACAAAGATGAACTTAACCGAAGGGGAATGGCATGATGCGTGATGTTTGGATATATCTCGAAAACGGAACTTTTCTAGAGGCTAAAAGTTTTGGAGCCGACACGACAAACGTCGGTGAAATTGTTTTTAATACGTCGATGACTGGTTACCAAGAGATTATTTCCGACCCATCCTATGCGGGGCAGTTTATCACCTTTACGATGCCTGAAATCGGCAATGTTGGTGTGAATGGCGAAGATATGGAGAGCATAAAAGCACACTGTAAGGGGATAATTGTTCGTCAATATCAAAGTAAACACTCAAATTTCCGTGCAGAAGAAGCGTTGCACACCTTTTTAGAAAAACACGGTGTTATTGGGATATGCGATATTGACACCCGTTATTTGACAAAAATGCTCCGAACGGAAGGGGCGATGATGATGATCGCTTCGACAAAAGTGTCTGACAAAGAAGAACTCAAAAAACTTCTTGATGCCTCTCCTCGTATCGAAGAGATCAATTATATTCAAGAAGTGAGTACTAAAACATCCTACGTTCATGCTCACGGAGTATATGATCCGTTTAATTTTCGTTACAACGACGTACCGGCTCCAAAAGCGCGCATTGCAGCGATTGATTTTGGGGTAAAACGCAATATTTTGAATGAATTAACCCAAGCCGGAATCGAAGTTGAAGTACTTCCGAATACCTTTAATGGCGATGAGTTGATTGCACGTTACGAGAATAAAGAGATTGACGGTGTTTTCCTCTCGAACGGGCCGGGAGATCCGTTGGTTCTTAAACAAGAACAAGAAGAGATCAAAAAGCTCATAGTGCGCCGCATTCCATTATTCGGCATTTGTCTTGGGCATCAGCTTTTGAGTATTGCTCACGGGCATGATACGCATAAACTGAAATTCGGCCACCACGGTGGAAATCATCCTGTTAAAAATGTTCAAACCGGAATGGTTGAGATTACCGCGCAAAATCATAACTATAATGTTCCTGAATCGGTTCGTGAAATCGCTGAAGTGACACATATTAATTTATTCGATAACACGATTGAAGGGCTTCGCTATAAAGATGCTCCGGTATTTTCGGTACAGCATCATCCAGAGGCAAGTCCAGGGCCAAAAGAGAGCCGATATATTTTTGGCGAATTTCTTTCATTGATTCAACGATAACTTTACCAGACTAGGGAATTGATTTCCCTAGCCCTTCATAAACTTTTTTCATCTCCGAGTGTTACTTTTCTACCCCTTATTCTGTGTATAAACTTAAATTAATCGTTAAGTTTTGATATACTGAAAAACATTTAATAATTTAAGATTCCTTAAATACTGTCGTTGCTATCATTAGAG
The DNA here is from genome assembly GCF_041651515.1 of Sulfuricurvum sp. GTDB lineage: Bacteria > Campylobacterota > Campylobacteria > Campylobacterales > Sulfurimonadaceae > Sulfuricurvum. Next base: position 284,072 of record NZ_JBAZJF010000004.1, on the reverse strand, counting down.
CGTTTAATAGCCTACTTTTGTTACAAAAGTGTTAAGGGCATCTTTGATTTCACAGTTTTGCGAAGTCAGAGGTGCCCTAATAGGCTCTTATGCTTTGAATCTTTAAGGAGGTCGTAAATGGAGAATCGTCCATTGGAGTATGATTACACGGTTGCAAAGATGTTTATGCTTACAACTGTTGTACTCGGAATCGTCGGGATGCTTGTCGGCGTAATTTTGGCATGGGAAATGGCATTTCCTGCTGTTAATACGATTGCGGGATCAGGATTGGCAGAGTTCACAAACTTCAGCCGTCTTCGACCATTGCACACCGATGCAGTCATTTTTGGGTTTACCCTTAGCGGTATTTGGTCAACATGGTACTATGTAGGTCAACGTGTATTAAAAGTTTCTATGGCAGAATCAAAATTTTTGATGTTTCTTGGAAAATTACACTTTGCACTTTACCTATTGGTAGTTGTTGCGGTTGTAGGATCCCTTTTGATGGGTATTACCACTTCAAAAGAGTATGCTGAATTTGAATGGCCGATTGATATTGCAGTAGTATTGGTATGGGTTATTTGGGGTATGTCTATTTTCGGTTTGATCGGTATCCGCCGTGAAAAATCACTCTACATCTCTATTTGGTATTACATTGCAACCTTCCTTGGTATCGCTATGTTGTATCTATTCAACAATATGGAAATCCCAACGTATTTTGCTTCCGGCGGAATCGGTAACTGGTATCACTCGGTTTCAATGTACTCAGGTACGAATGATGCGTTGGTACAATGGTGGTATGGTCATAATGCGGTTGCGTTCGGGTTTACTGTACCTATCGTTGCGATGATTTACTACTTTCTTCCAAAAGAATCAGGCCAAGCGGTTTATTCGTATAAATTGTCTCTTCTTGCGTTCTGGGGCTTAATGTTTGTTTACCTATGGGCAGGCGGACACCACTTGATCTATTCAACTGTTCCTGACTGGATGCAAACAATGGGTTCAGTTTTCTCTGTTGTTTTGATCCTTCCATCATGGGGTTCTGCGATCAACATGCTTCTTACAATGAAGGGTGAATGGCAACAAGTTGCGGCAAGCCCATTGATTAAGTTCATGGTTCTTGCATCAACATTCTATATGTTCTCGACTCTTGAAGGTCCAATTCAGGCGATCAAATCGGTCAATGCATTGGCACACTTCACAGACTGGATCGTTGGTCACGTACATGATGGTGTTCTTGGATGGGTTGCTTTCATGATTATGGCATCACTTTTCCATATGGCTCCACGTGTATTCAAACGTGAGATTTATTCTAAATCATTGATGAATACTCAATTCTGGATTCAAACGCTTGGTGTTGTCCTTTATTTCACTTCTATGTGGATTGCCGGTATTACACAAGGTATGATGTGGCGTGCTCACGATGAATTCGGTAACCTTGCGTATTCATTCATCGATACCGTTGCTGTATTGCACCCGTATTTCACGATTCGTGCAGTTGGTGGTACATTGTATTTCTTAGGTATGTTCTTGTTTGCATTCAATATGTATAAAACAATGACAAGCTCTCGCCGTGTTGAAGAGAGTGAACTTCAAACTGCATCGCCTATGGGCGCATAATCAGGAGGAGGAAATATGTTTCACTGGTTAGAAAAACACCCATTCTTTTTCGCGGTAGCGGTTTTCGTTACTATCGCGTTTGCGGGACTTATCGAAATTTTGCCAAACTTCGCACAGGCGTCTCGTCCGGTTATCGGGACAAAGCCGTATAGTACGCTTGAGTTGGCTGGTCGTCATGTTTACATCAAAAATAGCTGTAATGCATGTCACTCACAATTGGTTCGCCCGTTCAAATCTGAAACTGACCGTTACGGTCATTACAGCTTGAGCGGTGAATATGCGTATGATCGCCCATTCCTATGGGGTTCAAAACGTACTGGTCCAGACTTGATGCGTGTAGGTAACTACCGTACGACAGACTGGCATGAAAATCACATGAAAGATCCTTCGGCAGTTGTCCCGGGCTCAATCATGCCGGCATATACATGGATGTTTAAAAATACTGCGGATATCGATACAGCCTATGCTGAGCAAGTAACCGTTAACAAAGTATTTAAAACTCCATATAACCAAGAACTACCAATGGCAGACGGCTCAAAAGCGACTGTTAAATTGGCGGCTACATTGGATGAAGCGAAAACAGATGCACTCGAAGAGGCAAAAGTAATTGCAGCAGACATGAAAGATCAAGATGTTAAAGATGCGGTTGCAGCGGGCAAAATCCCTGAAATCGTAGCGATTATCGCCTATCTTAACAGCATGAAATAAGGATCGAGCGTGGATATAGGTACACTTCAAGCGTATGCTTACTTTTTTTTCGTCGCCTTTTTGGTGATCGTGCTGTATTCGTACATATACCATTTGTACAGCTCACAGAGAAAAGGGAAGCGCGATTATGAAAAGTACAGCAATATCGCGCTACACGACGAGATTACTGACCAGCCGGTTGAAGAAATCTCAAAAAATGATGAAAAATAAGTAGGAGGGATAAATGAACAAGACAGTACTTGCTGCTATTATAGTTGTAATTGCAATGCTTGGCTTTACTTACCTTGCTGTCGGCTCTGCCGGTGGTATGGGCGGTGAGCATGACTGGGTTAATAAACTCGCCGTTTTAGGTGCAGTGGTCCTGGTTATTGTAACAGCATTTGTTGTTACTAAATATGTTCGTCAAATGCAGTATGACCGCGCTAGCGGTAAACTTGCTGATGAGAACTGGGATGGGATCGGAGAATATAAAAACGAACTTCCTTTTGGATGGGCGGTTATTTTCCTTGGTCTAACCATTTGGGCGATCTGGTATTTCCTTGCGGGATATCCGGTTAATGCGTATTCACAAATCGGTGAGTACAATGAAGCGGTAGCTGAACATGATGCTAAGTTCGAAGAGCAATACAAAAACATGGATGAGTCAACTCTTAAAGAGATGGGCGGATCTATCTTTATTGTACAATGTGCGCCGTGTCATGGTTTGCAAGCCGACGGTATCGACGGCAAAGCTGCCAATTTACATCACCGTATCGCTGAGAAATCAGTAAAACATGTTATTATGAACGGTGGAAACAACAATATATTAGGTACAGGTGTTCCAATGCCTGATCGTAACGGTTTAATGAATGCAAATACCGGTGCTCTTATTACAGACGCTGAAATTGATGCAGTTGCTAAATACGTTGCAGGCGGACTCAAAGGTACCGAAGGTGCGGATGTATTTGCTGGTACGTGTGCTGCATGTCACGGACCTGACGGTAAAGGTATGGAGATGGTTGCTCCAAGTATCGCTGTCTTTAACCCTACTTTGGTTGCAAATATTCTAAGTCACGGTAAAAAAGGTGCAATCGGTACAATGCCGGCATTCAACAACTTGACAGAAGTTCAAGTTAAAGCGCTTGGTGCTTATGTCACCGACCTCAGTAAATAAGGAGAGCCAGATGGAAAATCGCAGTATTTTTGCATTGGACGGAATTACTGGTATGTTGATCGCGACTGTGTTGCTTCTCTCTATCCTTGCCGGTTTAACCGTGTGGGGATTGGGTGTACAACAAGGTAGTGCGGCTAATTTTTACCAAATTGTAAATGAAAAAGAGATCAAAATGATTAGCACGGATAACGCTGCTCATCGTGTTGATGTAAAATAAGGGGTTTTAGATGGCAAGTATCATGGATAAACTCATTACAGTAGCTTTGGTGGTTTCTGCAGCGGTAACGTTGTGGGCGGTATTAACACCAAATCACCTATACGTCGGGTAAGGGAAGCGTTTGCGTCTCTCGCGAGGGCTAGCGGCCCTCACCCTCATTGTATCACTCTTCACTATTCCTGCGCATGCTGAATTTTTGTATAAAGACGAAGTTGTCCATAACCCGAAATTTGCAGAACAAATTAATGCTATCGGTGCCGAGCTGAAGGCAAAAACCGGAGTATCTCTTTATTTGGTCATGGTTCGTGATTTGGACAATAATCAAACAATTGCCGATTTTGAAAAAAATATCACCGCTCAACTTGATCAACCTGCAGTCGTTATGACGTTTATTGAGTTAAAACAGCAAGTCGATATTCTCGCACGCCCGACGACTTTATACAAACATTTTAATAAATCTCAAGTGTTAAGTCCTAATGCTACCTTTATGGGAGCGGTAATGAGCTCTATTATGTTCGCACGCAGTTTCGATGAAGCCAAAGAGCTTATCGTAAACCGTGGTGGGACGATATTGCCTATATTGGGAGAAAAAACAAAAGGAAACGAAACCGTTTCAAAATATTCCGTTGCGATGTTTAACGGTTACACGGATGTTGCAGAACAAATTGCAGAGTATCAAGGGGTAACCTTAAGCTCATCTGCCGGTAGCGGAAGTAAAAATTTCATTGATATTTTGCGTGTTGTTTTTTACGGTATTATTATTTACGCACTTTTTATTTATGTGCGCGGTAGATTTTTTCGTAAAAAAGGGTCTTCAAATGAGTAAAAATGCAGGTCGTAAATGGCCGATTATTATTGCATTGTCTATTTTAGCAGTAATTGGTTTTTCGGTTATAACCGTAAAAATGGCTATTAATAATCCGGTTGAAATGTCGGATTACGGGATGCAAAATTATCATGAATACGACGATGGAGTCAATGATATTATTAATGCTAAGATTGAATTCGACAAAAAATACACTATTACATTTTTAACACCGCAAATTACCGAAAAGGGGACGGTCATCACGTATCAAGTTGCCGACAAATCGGGCAATGCGGTGAATGATGCTAAAGTCAATGTCGTTTTAACCCGTCCAAATACGACTAAACTTGATATAAACCTTAGCTCCCCTACGATTGATAAGGGAACATATACCTTTAGTGCCGTGGATCTTCCTAAAATTGGACGATGGGATATTTTGGCAAAAGTGAGTGTCGGAACGGATCAACGCTATTACAATCTCAAAGCGGATACACGAAATCCTAATACTATCGAGTTTTAAGCATGCCTAAGGGTGAATGCGTCGTTTTTCCAACGGCGCGGTGTATCCGTCATGCTCTTTTTAGTTTTGAATCGGGCATAATTCCCCATATGATAACGATGGGTGACTTCTTAGGTCGTATTACGCTCGCCCCTTCTCTTCTTCTCCCTGATAATGATCTTCGGCTTCTTGCCCTTCATGAAGCGTCCGATTTTAGCGCATTTAGTACGTTGCAAATTGAACGAAACTTTTTTAGCTTTATACAAAATTCTCAATACATCTTTCGTTTTTTTGAGGAGCTTGCTTCGGAAGAGGTAGGTATCGATGCTTTGCAGCGTGCGGATGTGTATGGTGAATACGAAGAACACATAACGATTCTCAGTCATCTTCGGAGCCGATACCGTGATATATGCATCCGAAATGGATGGTGCGATCCGATATTTGCTTCTGAGACATTGCAACTTAACTGTGCGTATTTGAAAAGCTTTGATGCACTGCGTATTGTGGTGGAAGGGTATTTGACACGGCGTGAGATTAATCTGCTGAGAGCGTGTGCAGAAATCATACCCTTAAGTATTCAGTATAACACTACGGCCTATAATCGCAAGATGACCGAACGTTTTTTAGAGATGGGAATCGTGTTGGAAGAGGGGAATGAATACGTTATATCTCTGAGTGATAAAACTATCTTATCCAGTGTACCGTTGTTTTGCAATCGAGGAATAGAGTGCGAAATCTTTTATAATCGTTTATCCCAGATCGGATTTATAAAAGCACGTATCGAGTTGATGGTGAAGGGTGGAATAGCACCTGAAAATATTGTCGTTGTTTTGCCGGATGAGGGGTTTGTGGAGTTTTTAAAAGAGTTTGATGTGGAAGAGAACTTTAACTTTGCAATGGGCTCATCACTGGAAAACGATCCATTGTTTCGATCTCTAGAAGCGATTGTCCTCTTTTTGGACGAATCAACGGAGCAAAACAAAGCACGTGTCCAAAAAGTTCCTCTTGCCTATGTGTCGTGGTTAAGGGAGAGATATTATCGCCCCTTTAATCATACCCTCCTCGCTGAACTGCTTGAGATGATGGGCGAAGCAAAGAGCGATGCGTTGGAGCTTATAACCGAAGAGGTACACCGATTTTCCCATTTAGGGGATGCTTTGAGCGGTATGGATTTCAAATCGGTATTGCGGATTTTTATGAATCGGCTCCGAAGTGCTACCCTTGATGATGTACGTGGGGGAAAAATCACGGTGATGGGTCTTCTTGAGACACGCGGGATGAGTTATGATGGGGTGATAGTAGTTGATTTCAATGAAGGATTCGTCCCCCATAAAAGTCAAAAAGATCTTTTCTTAAATACGACAACACGTCAATTTGCCTCGCTTCCGACGACGAATGATCGTGAATCCCTCCAAAAACATTATTACTCAATGCTCTTTAACCGAGCTAAATCGGTTGCGATAGGGTGTGTCCAAAACAGTGAATCAGTGCCGTCACGCTTTTTGCTGCAACTGGGGATAGAGGCAAAAACGGCTCTTTATTCCTATGAACGGGTATTGTTTGCGGCACCCTCACTGCATCCTCGAAATGTCGGAGAATTTAACACCGAATACGATTTTACGAAACATCCTCTCTCTGCGAGCGGACTCAAAGATTTTTTAACGTGCCGGCGTAAATTTTATTTTTCCAGAATAGCAAAAATCGCATCGCATGAGTTGCCGCGCGATATGAGTCAAGAGCGGGATATCGGGAATACTCTTCATCGTGCATTGGAACTGCTCTACACCGATAAAGATTCCTATGCTACTGTTGAGCAGATCAAACAGAGATTGAATGATATTTGGAGTAATGAGGCTAATATTGATGCATTAGAGCGCTATATGAGACGGTTGTGGCTGGATAAATTGAACCCGTTTTATGAAAATGAAATAGTCCGCTTTAGAGAAGGGCACCGTGTAGCCTACCGCGAGAAAGAGGGCTCTGCTATGGTTGAGGGGATTACTTTGATCGGGCGGATTGATCGGATAGACCACTATCTAGGTGCGCTTGAAGTGATCGATTATAAGAGCGGTAAATTCGCCGATACTGACAAAGAGCCCAAAGAGGGTGATGTCGATTATCAGCTTAGTGTTTATGCTTTGTTAGCGAGAGAGTTTGGGGATGTACATCGATGCGGATATTATGATCTTTCCACCGGAGTATTGAAGTTTGAGCAGTATTTGGAGGTAAAAATTGATCGCTTACGAGAAATATTGCGAGAGATGGCTGCAACGAAGCAATGGGATTGGGAGATGTGCGAAGAGGTGAGCCGTTGCCGTTATTGTGTGTACGGGTATTTATGCCATCGGGAGGCTTTTAGTGGGATTTGAACCCTTTTTGGCGTATGAGGCGAGTGCCGGCAGCGGTAAAACATTTAATCTTGTCGTTCGATATCTAAGTTTATTATTTATGGGAGAAGAACCGTCGTCCATTACCGCATTGACCTTTACCAATAAAGCGGCCAATGAGATGATGGAGCGGGTCACGGTGACCTTGCAGCAACTCGAAAAGCGGGGTGAACTCTCACAAATAGCTGTGGTAAGCGGTCTTAGTGAGGATGAAATAGTAGAGCGTCGTGATGATGTGCTTAGACGGTTTTTACGATCCAATGTACAAATTTCGACTATTGATGCCTTTTTTGGAACTATCTTGCGCAAATTTGCATTGAACGCCGGGATTATGCCGACGTATAAAACGACTCAAAATCACCATGAAGTGAAACTGTTGGAGCGCTTTTTACATGAGATTGAGGTGTCGGGACAAAGTGATGCATTGGTCAGGCTCTCTTTGTTGAGTGATAAGCGGTTGAGCGATTTGTTCGCTTTATTGGGGAATCTGTACGCAAAACACAAAGAGTTTGATTCGCTCCGCTTTAGCGATGAGGCAATACAGGGAAATCCTTATGCGGAAGCCATGGAATTGGCGCATGAACTCTCTGCATTGGTATTGAGCAAGCCGTTAAGCGAGCGTGCCCAAAAAACGATGCGGATTGAAAGTTATGAGGCTCTTTTAGAGAAGACATGGCTGTTGAAACCAAGTCTGGAGTATTGGGATTTCAAAAAAATCTATGAACCTAAGATGGATGAATTGCTGCGCGGGATACAAAATGCGATCAGGAGGCAAATGCGCCAAAAAGAGGCTCGCTATTTCAAAGAGCTGTTAAGTATCTTGAAACTCTATATTAAAAGCCGCCAAAGTTTGATTGTCCAAAACAATGAACTCTCTTTTGATGATATTACCCTAATGGTTCATTCGTTGCTACGTGAAAAACTGGAGAGTGAGTTTCTCTATTTTCGGCTCGATTCTCGATTGAAACATTTATTACTGGATGAGTTTCAAGATACCAGTGTTGTGCAGTTTGATATTTTGCGACCGTTAATCGAGGAGATTCGAGCAGGCAAAGGGGTGAATGAGGGGGGAAGCTTCTTTTTTGTCGGGGATGTGAAACAATCGATTTACCGTTTTCGTGGAGGGACAAGTGCCCTGTTTTACCAGGTGGCGGAACACTTCGATGTCCATGTTGAACCCCTTCGGGTTAATTACCGTTCGCACAGTGTCATTGTTAACTTTGTCAACACGGCGTTTGGAGAGAGGATTCGGGGGTATGTTCATCAGGAGAGTCCTGCGAGGCTTGCGGGTGGATACGTTCGAGTTCACACGTGTGTCGAGCTTTTGGAAGGGCTAGGGGAACATATTGGTGTTTTGATCGAAAAAGGGGTTGTATTAGAGGAGATCGCGATTCTAACCGCGACCAATAAAGACGGAAGCGCGGTAGAGGAGTATTTGGGGAGTCTTGGGTATGCGGTTATCACAGAGACAACGGCTAAGCTGATTCATCAGCGGAGTGTGAGAGCGATTATCGAATATCTGCGCTACTGTTATTTCGGTGCACCATTGTATCGGCATAATTGTGCGGCATTGATCGGGGTAGAATCGGAGAAGATCGGTCGTGAGTCGTGTGATGATCTCGTCGGAATGTCTCTTCGCTTTATTTCACGATGGGAAATTGCCGATAAAAGCGCTTTGATGTTTTTAGAAGCATTACGTCATTATCGTGATATTGAGGAGGCGGTATTTGAAGTGGATCGAATGGAAGCCTCTTCGCCGCAGAGCGATTTAGAGGGAATTCGGGTTATGACGGTACATAAATCCAAGGGGTTGGAATTTGAGCATGTGATCGTTCTAGATCGCTTGGGACAATCACGCGCCAAGAGTGACCCTATCCTTTATGAATACGACGATTCCAATCTTAAAGCACTCCATTATCGGATAAAAGGGCGTGAGTTTCTCGATGAGGTGTATGCGAGGGGGCTGGAAAAAGAGAAAAAGCTTGAAGCGGAAGATCAGCTTAATGCTCTGTATGTGGCGCTGACTCGCGCGGTAAAATCACTCGCGGTGATTGCCAAAGAAAAAAACTCATGGTTCGCACCCTTGGAACTGAGAGAGGGAGAACTCGGAGAACTGCTCGAGGGGAGTAAAGCATGTGTCGCACGAGAAGAGCTCCAACCCATTGAGTACCAAGGGCTTTCATACGGACGACAGGAGGAATCTCTCTCTACTGAGAAAGAGCTAACCCACGATTACGCTGCGGTACAGTTTGGAGTAGCCCTTCATTATACGATGGAGATGTTGGGAAGTTTTGATAAAGAATCTCTCGTTATTGCCATTGAATCGACGCGAAATCGTTATGGAGCCATGCTGGAATCGGGTGCATTGCTTCGGATTGAACGGCGCATTTTGCGATTGATAGAGGATGAGCAATTTTCTACCTTGACCCGTGCAGAGTGTATGAAAGAGCAGATGATCCGTCATAATGGCTCTATCGGCATTATCGATTTGCTGGTACGGCATGAAGATCATTGGGTTATTATTGATTATAAGTCAGGACGTGAGGGCGAGGAGAAGCATCGTAATCAAGTGCTTTGGTATAAGGAAGCCCTCCGTGCATTCGGCAATGATGACGTGCGTGGCTATTTATGCTATCTACTCGAAGAGGAAACAGAGTGGATAGAGTGCTTATAAATAACTTAATTTAAGCGTTATATAAGTTTTAAAAGGTATAATTTCGCCACTATTTATAGAGACTTTAAAAGGGGACTCAAGATGAAATTTACTAAAATTGCTTCACCTGAGCAAATCGACCGTAAATGGGTTTTGATCGATGCTGAAGGGAAAACATTTGGTCGTTTAATGACAGATGTTGCTACTCGTCTTCGCGGAAAAGATAAACCGTATTTTACTCCAAATATTGATTGCGGAGATTTCGTTGTTATTATTAACGCGGCAAAAATCAACGTTAACGGTGCCGGTAAATTGGCAACCAAAGCCTATCATACACACAGCGGTTACTTCGGTAGCGTTAAAAGTGAAAAATTGACAGAGCTTATGGTTTCTAACCCGGAAAAACTTTTCAAACTTGCGGCACGCGGTATGCTTCCTAAAACAAAATTAGGTCGTGCGATGTTGAAAAAATTGAAAGTCTATGCAGGTGCTGAACATCCACACTCTGCGCAGATCGCTAAGTAAGGATAAATTATGGCAAAAACGTATGCAACCGGAAGAAGAAAATCTTCGATCGCTAAAGTATGGCTTGCTCCGGGTACAGGTAAAATTACTGTAAACGGTCTTTCACTCGATGCATGGCTCGGTGGTCTTGAAGCAAAGAAATTGCGTGTTACTCAACCGCTTTCATTGACAAAACAAGACACATCTGTGGACATTACTGCTTCAACAACAGGCGGCGGATTCTCAGGTCAATCCGATGCACTTCGTCACGGTATTTCTCGTGCTCTTTGTGTATTTGATCCTGCGTTCCGTGCTATTTTGAAACCGTACGGTATGCTTACTCGTGACTCTCGTATCGTCGAGCGTAAGAAACCGGGTAAACGCAAAGCACGTCGTTCTCCTCAATTCTCAAAACGTTAATCGTTTTTCTCCCTTTTATGGGAGAACTTTTTATACCTATCCTTCTTCTCTCTCATATTCCTATTTTTCAGTCATTAATATTTACGTACGCTTCCAATTATACTGACTTCAAATCACTTATATCATCCGTAGAGGGCAGATATCTGTTTGAACGTAGATGTTGTCTGATGCAGTAGTTGTTGATGTTTTAGGGTCTAGAGCTATAGTAATTGAAGCACACCAAAAACGAGTGGGACACTAAGTTCCCCTCTCGTTTTAGTTTTTCATCCGGTAAAGTTTTTTATTGTACATATCATCAAGGACGATAATAAACGCCAACACGTCTTTCTCAAGCTCTTTATTGTGTGGTGAGGGTTTGAGATGCTCATTGAGATATACAAAGCTTTGAGCCTCTTTATTGGGCTGCAGAATCGCAATATTATTGTGATCGCGAAGGGCAAAGATATCGTTAAACATCATCAATGAAACCTCTTTTTTGGCATTACTGAAAATAGAGTGTCCCAAGATCGGATAGGTGAAATTGACACCGATCAGATCAAGGGCGGTTGCGAGTACTTCAGGCTGAGTAGCGAGGGTAGTAAATTTTTGTGGCTTTAGTCCATCGGCGATGATGAGTGCCGGTATATGAAACATATTGACCGGAACCAAATCATCTCCGTAGACACGGACATTATGATCGGCAACGACAACAAAAACGGTGTCTTTATAATAAGCTTCTTTCTTGGCCAAATCGAAAAAACGTCCGATAGCAAAGTCCGCGTATTTGACCGCGTTATTTACGCTTTGTCGTGGTTCGCCCGGGATAAAATCTATTTTTCCGTTCGGAAGTTCAAACGGTGAATGATTCGAAGAAGAGAACATGACACTGACAAATTTCTCCCCTTTTTGTGCATGGGCTTTGAATGTTTCATTGGCTTTGATCACTAAATCTTCATCACTGACCCCCCATGTGCTTACAAATCCGGGGTTCTTATAATCTTTTTGTTCGATCACTTCATCAAATCCGTTTCCCATGTACCAGCTGCGCATATTGTCAAACCGTCCTTCGCCGCCGTAAATAAAGCTGGATTTGTATCCCAGCGGCTTAAGAAGTGAGGCTACGGTGAAAAAATCGCTTTGGGATTTGTTTCGTTTGACTACCTCTTCGCCCGTGAGGGGTAGCCATCCGGATGTCATGGCGGAGAGTCCTCGAATACTTCGGGTTCCGTTACTGAAGAGGTTGGTAAAGGCTACTCCCTCATGAGAGAGTTTTTCCATATTGGGGGTGATGGAGACATTGCCGCCGCTGAATCCGACGAATTGGCTCCCCATGGACTCTTGGATAAAAATGACCAAGTTTTTAGGTTTTTGGGTCGGGAAATGGGTAGCCTCGAGCCGGTTAAACGGGAATTTTTTTTCTCCGAGAGGAATATTGAGCGCTTTCGAAACGCGTGTATATGCTTCATTTAGAGGCATTTTCCCATAGGTCGCTACAAGCTTGTCTGACTCTTTGGAATAGCTGTAATAGGCATAACCGATGCTGTAGAGGGAGTTTTTGGCAATTTCATTCGCCATGCGGTTAGTACTGTACAGCGCATCGGAGATATTGGCGGGACGATGACCGAGAGAGGAGCGGATACCGATGAAAAGAAGAGCCACGATAAAGGGGAGAAGCAAGAGACGCTGCCAAAGCGGCGTTTGAATAACTTCTTGCAGTCGTAGCGGTGAAAAGCGTAAAAATGCCCATGCAGTTCCTAGCATCATGGCCAAGGCGGCAAACAATTGCAAAGGATACTCTTTGAGGATCATCGAGGTGACCTCTTTGGGGTATTTGAGATATTCAATGAAGAGATAATTAGGGCGAACATCGTACTGGGCAACGAACGGGAAGGTTGCATTTTCGACGTAAAGTGCTATCAGTAAAAAAATCAGCACATAACTGGTGGTGATACGTGCAATAAAGCGCGAAAACATCTGCGGCGTTAAGGTAAGAAGCAGGGCAGGAATAATGAGGATCATAGAGGTGCTCATCGTGTCAAGCTTCAGTCCGTAGAGAAATGCAATGAGCGATTCAGCAAAACTGATATCCCCCAACCGATCAAAATAAAGGAGATAAAGCCCCAGTCGTCCCAGAAAAAAGAGGAGTATAAAAAGGAGGTAGATTTTCAATAATTCTTTGAGTAGCCGCATGAAGTGATATTTCCTAAAAGTAGATATAAAGTTATAACATAGAATGGATAATAGATGCGGGTGGTCGATTCCTTACAATTAACGAATATTCGGTACCATTCCGGATAGATTTTGCAGTGGAGTTATGGGTGTTCAATTTTAATAAAACGATACGAAGCCGCACGTTGATACTTGCGGTCTCATTATTTTTAGTCATTTTTGCAAACGGTACTTTTTTTAAACACGTCCTTCAAGTTTATCCTCTAACGTGGTCTAATGCTCCTATGATAGCCTCTTTAGGGATTGTTTTGGGTGCAGTCTTGGTGATACTCTTTACCCTTTTTAGTTCTCGTTATCTGTTGAAACCGTTTTTGATTGTTGTTCTCCTCCTCTCTTCGTTGGTTGCTTATTTTATGGGGACTTATGACATCATTGTCGATAAACTGATGATCCAAAACGTCCTCGAAACGGATATCCATGAATCGATGGATCTGTTCAGTCTCCGTCAAGTTCTTTATTTCATTATTTTGGGGGTATTGCCTTCTATTTTGGTGTATCGCTCCAAGATTGAACCGACAACGCTAAACCGTGCACTTATTGATGGGATTAAAAGTATTGGATTGTCTTTAGGGCTTTCGCTTTTGCTGATTTTTGCATTTAGTAAATTTTACACCTCCTTTTTTCGGGAGCATGTTTCACTCCGCTCTTATACCAATCCGGCTAACTATCTCTATGCGATCGGAGAAACGATTCACCAGTCGTATTCGCATGAATTGAGCGGATTAAAAACCATTGGCAATGATGCTCATATTACCAATACGGACAATCATAGAAAATTGGTGATTTTGGTGGTAGGTGAAGCGGTACGTGCGGACCATTTTTCGCTCAACGGCTACGCTCGTGAGACGACGCCGTTGCTCAAAAAAGAAAATATTATTAACTTTCCGCAGTTTACCTCAAGCGGCACCGAAACGGCGGTCTCGGTACCGTGTATGTTCTCTTGTTACGGTCGGGAAGGTTATGATAAAGATATCGCGCAGCATACCGAGAACGTATTGGATGTGCTGCACCATGCCGGTGCCACTATTTTGTGGCGGGATAACAACTCTGACTCCAAAGGGGTAGCTCTTCGAGTGGCCTATGAAGATTACAAAACGGCTGAAAAAAATACGGTGTGTGATGAGGGTGAGTGTCGGGATGAGGGGATGTTGGTCGGGTTACAAGAGTACATAGACAAACATCCGAAAGGGGATATCGTCATTGTGTTGCACCAAATGGGAAATCATGGCCCTGCGTATTACAAACGCTACCCCAAAGTATTTGAAAAATATACGCCGGTGTGTAAAACCAATCAGCTTGAACAGTGCAGCCAAGCAGAAATTACCAATGCGTATGACAACGCAATCCTTTACACCGATTATTTTCTCTCTAAAGTGATCGGATTGCTCAAAGGGAACGATGGAAAATTTGAAACGGCTATGTTTTACCTGAGTGATCATGGGGAGTCGTTAGGGGAAAACGGACTTTATCTGCATGGATTCCCATACTCGATTGCCCCGGATGCCCAAAAGCATGTTCCTGCACTCATGTGGTTTGGAAAAGAGTTTAAAATTAATCGCGATGCCCTCAAAAAACGCGCATCTGAGCCGTATACTCATGATTATCTTTTCCATACGATGTTGGGACTTTTTGATGTCAACAGCACGGTGTATCGACCGGAATTAGACATACTGCATGATACTAAAGCACGATGAAACTCTTTTTTGTATTACTCCAAAGCGTTTGGCTGATCGCATCAACCCTTCATCTGAGCGCATCTTCCAATCCGGCACGCCTTAACCCCCTTATCGCCACCGACTCTGCCAGTTCATCCATCGCCGCGTTTATGTTTAATTCCTTGGTGAAATACGATTCAACCGGACAAAAAATCATCGGTGATTTAGCCGAATCGTATCGATATGTTACCCCTACGGTGATCGAATTCAAACTGCGTCACGGTGTTACGTGGCATGACGGGAAACCTTTCACTGCACAGGATGTCCTGTTCACCTACAATCTGATCAAATCTCCCAAAACTATCACCCCTTATGCCTCGGATTTCAGGGTGGTACAATCGGTAAACGTTATGGATGATTTTACCCTTCGAGTCACCTATAAAAAACCTTATTTTAAAGCGTTGGAAATCTGGATGATGGGGATTGTTCCCCGTCATATCCTTCAAAACGAGAAAGACATTATGGGGAGCAGTTTTAACACTCATCCTATCGGAACCGGCCCTTATGTTCTGAAAAAACTTGAATTTTCAAAACAGATCATTTTGGAAGCCAACCCCTCTTATTTTGAGCACAAAGCAAAGATTGAACGGATTGTTTTTCATGTAATCAGTGATCCTATGACACGGTTTTTGATGCTGAAATCGGGAGAAATAGATATTGACTCACTGGAACCGATGCAGTATGAGCGGCAACTAGGGGGGAATTTCCACACATCATTCGGCGTTATTGAAACGGTTTCTCATAGCTACACCTATCTCGGATTTAATCTGCGTCTTAATAAATTTAAAGACCCTAGGGTGCGTGAAGCGCTTTCGCTTGCTATTGATCGTCAAGAGTTGATCGATATTTTATTTTTAAACCACGGTAAAGTATGTACTGGCCCGTTTTTGCTGGGGAGTAAAGGGTTTAATGATAAGATCAAAGCACCGAAGCAAAATAGACCAAAAGCGTTAGCCCTTCTAAAAGCAGCGGGATATGATTCGGCGCACCCTCTTGAGTTTGAGATTGCGACTTCCAATTCAAATGCAATACGTCCTTACGCGGCGGAGATTATGCAACGTCAACTGGCACGTATCGGGGTTAAAGTGACGCTGCGGGTCATGGAGTGGCAGGCTTTTTTAAATACCGTTGTTATGCCTAAAAAATTTGATGCTGTATTGCTGGGATGGTCGTTGTCATTGACGCCCGATCCTTATATGGTGTGGCACAGTGACAGCGATGTTCCGGGTGGATTCAATATGATCGGTTATCACAGTGCCGTTACCGACTCTCTAATCGAGCGGATGGAAGGTTCGACTGATCCTGAAAAAATTGCATCACTCCAAAGAGCTATTTTTGGGCAAATCGTAGCGGATAACCCCTATTTATTTTTAGTAATACCCAATGAGATTACGGTGTATAATCGAAAAATTACAGGGATTAAACCCACTATTAATGGTATTTGGGAAAATTATATTGATTGGGAAAAACAATGAAAACGGTTATTTTATTTGATTTGGACGGCACATTGATCGATTCGACAGAGGCAATATTGGAGAGTTTTTACCATTCGCTTAAAACGCACGCCCTGGGTTTAGAGGTTACAGAGTCTATGATAACTTCGCAGATAGGGCATCCTCTTGAGGTGATGTTTGCGGGGGTCGGTGTGAATGCGGATAGGGTTGATATCCATGTGAGCACCTACAAGCTTTATTATAAAGAGATAGCGCGTCAAAAAACCTTCATGCTTCCCAATGCCGTTGAAGCGATACAGGAAGCATCTTCCTTCGCTAGACTTGGGATTGTAACGACAAAAACGGGGCGATATTCACGTGAACTGATGGAACATTTCGAAATAATGCACTATTTTGAGGTTCTGATAGGATTTGAAGATGTAGAACACCGAAAACCTCACCCCGAACCGATTTTAAAGGCATTAACGCAGATGGGGCACCAAGATCAAGAGGTGTGGATGATCGGAGATACCCGTTTGGATGTTGAAGCCTCTTTGCGTGCCGGGGTTGAATGTGTAGCAGTCACTACAGGGTATGATAATGAGGAACAATTGCGAACATTAACAGATATTATAAAACCCAATGCCCTTGAAGCGGTTCAATATATCGCAAAGAGGGGACGAAAGTAACATTTTTCCTATGGTTTTGGATCTCTGAAATAGTGAAAAGCTACATTTAAGAGCAACTTTCATAGAATACCATCATTGATAAAATTCAACTTAAAACTTAAGTCAGAGGGAGAAGTCATGCTGGAAATTCGATGGCATAGTCGAGCCGGACAAGGTGCCGTAACAGGTGCAAAAGGTTTGGCAGACGTTGTATCCACCACCGGTAAGCATGTTCAGGCATTCGCATTTTACGGCTCAGCCAAACGGGGAGCTGCGATGACAGCGTATAACCGTGTCGATGATAAAGTGATTATGAATCACGAAAAATTCATGAGTCCCGATTATGTTTTGGTAATTGACCCTGCACTTGTTTATGTGGCAGATATTACAGCAAATGAAAAAGAGAGTACTGTCTATATCATTACAACGCATATGAGTACCGAAGAGTTGATCGCGTCACAGCCTAAACTTGCAGGTAAAAAAGTGTATACCGTAGACTGTATCAAGATATCACAAGAGACAATTGGAAAAGCAATTCCGAATACACCTATGTTAGGCGCCTTGATGAAAATATCCGGAATGTATGAGATGGATTTTTTCAAAGAGAATATGATACGGGTACTGAAAAAATTACCACAAAAAATTATCGATGCTAACATGATCGCGATTCAACGCGCGTATGATGAAGTGAAATAAGGAGCACATGATGGAAAAAAAAGGATGGGATGGATTTGAAATCGGTGCTATGCTTCGTTCATTTGACGGAGCAACACGCGATATCGCGACGACATTGCCTGAAGATCGCCCTTATTCACAATCAAACTCGTTTACTGCGAGTGTAGCGGATTGGCGTATTGAAAAGCCTTTGTTTAACAAAGACTACTGCATTGATTGCCAATTTTGCTGGGTGTATTGCCCGGATATGTCGATTATTGCTCGCGATAAAAAGATGATCGGGATTGATTTCGATCATTGTAAAGGGTGCGGGATCTGTGTCGAGGTATGTCCGACCAATCCTAAATCTCTTTTAATGTTCCCGGAACAAAAAGACGAAGAAGCGGCACTTGCCGAATGGCCTAAAAAAGAGAAAAAAGCTGATACCGAAGTGAAGGAAGACTAATGGCTGATACTATGGAACTACGCGATATTGAAGTCTGGGACGGTAATATGGCGGCGAGCCATGCGCTTCGCCAAGTGCAAGTGGATGTTGTTGCCGCTTACCCAATTACCCCATCGACTCCTATCGTTGAAAATTATGCCGGTTTTACGGCAAATGGGTATGTAGACGGTGAATTCGTAATGACGGAATCTGAACACGGTGCAATGTCATGTTGTATCGGTGCAGCTGCCGCAGGCGGACGTGTAGCAACGGCTACGAGTTCCCAAGGGTTTGCTTTGATGGTTGAGACCCTATATTCTGCATCAGGTATGCGTTTGCCGATCGTTCTTAACGTCGTTAACCGTGCTATCGGTGCGCCGTTGAACGTAAACGGTGACCACTCCGATATGTACATGGGACGTGATAGCGGTTGGATTCAGCTCGATTCATATTGCCCGCAAGAAGCGTATGATTTGAACTTTATTGCTTTTAGAGTTTCAGAAGATCATGATGTTCGTTTGCCGGCAATGGTTCACCAAGACGGGTTTATGACCTCTCATACAGCTCAAGGGGTTCACACTCTTACCGATGAAGTGGCATACAATTTTGTAGGTCAATATCAACCGATGAATGATATGCTCGATCTTGATCATCCTGTAACCCACGGGGTACAAACGGAAGAAGATTGGCATTTTGAGCATAAAGCACGTCAACAGCATGCCTTGATGACAGCGGTTCTTCCTAAAATCCAAGCGGCTTTCGATGATTTTGAAAAATTGAGCGGACGCAAATACAATCTTGTTGAGACCTATAACATGGAAGATGCTGAAGTTGCGGTCGTATGTTTGGGAACATCCGTTGAAACGGCTCGAGAAGTAGCGGAAGAGATGCGTGCACAACACGGCATTAAAGCGGGTGTCGTCGGTATCCGCGTATTCCGTCCATGGCCATTGGAACAAATCGCAGCAGCATTGAAAAATGTTAAAGCAATCGGTGCATTGGATCGTTCTAGTCCACACGGTACCGTTGGAGCACTTTTTAATGAAATTTCAGGTTCGTTATTCAACACGGATACCAAAGCGGTATTGACGAATTACATCTATGGATTGGGCGGACGTGACTTGACGAAAGCACATTTAGTGAGCATCTTTACGGATCTTAAAGCAAATGCGGATGCGGGTAAAGTAACCACTCCATTGCAACAGTACATCGGCCTTCGCGGACCGAAACTCTCTTTTTTCTAAGGGGCAATTATGTCAGAAATTAAAAAAATTAAAAACCTCAAAGATTTTTCCACTTCGGCGGATCGCTTTGAGGGGGCTAACCTTCTTTGCCCGGGCTGTGCCCATTCGATTATTGTTCGTGAAGTCTTAAATGCTACCAACGATGATTTGATCCTTGCAGCGTCAACAGGATGTTTGGAAGTGTGTACGGCCGTTTATCCGTATACTTCATGGGATGCTTCGTGGATCCACATCGGATTTGAAAACGGTTCATCTGCAGTAGCAGGTGCCGAAGCGATGTACAAAGCGCTTAAAACCAAAGGGCGTTTGAAACAACCGGATCGCGTCCCTAAATTTGTTGCATTCGGCGGTGACGGTGCAACTTACGATATCGGTTTTCAATGGATTTCAGGATGTTTCGAACGCGGACACAACATGATGTACGTTTGTTTGGACAATGAAGTGTATGCGAATACCGGCGGACAACGTTCATCTTCTACTCCGATCGGTGCATCGGCAACGACTACACCTGCGGGACGTGTAAGCTACGGTGAGAAAAGAAATAAAAAAGATATGATGGCGATTATGGCAGCGCACGGTGCACCGTATGTAGCTCAAGTTGCTCCAAATAAATGGAAAGACATGGTAGCTAAAATCCAAAAAGGATTTGCAGCAGAAGGTCCTGTTTATATCAATGCGATGTCAGCATGTACAACTGAGTGGAAATTTGCTCCGGAAGATACCATTGCGATTTCCGATTTGGCAACCGATTCATTGGTTTTCCCATTGTATGAAATCATTGATGGTACTCAATTAAACATTACCTACCGTCCGAAAAATATTATTCCGGTACGCGATTACCTCGGTGCACAAGGGCGTTTTAAACACCTTTTCACCAAACAATACGAATACCTTATCGACGAGTGGCAAGCACGCGTCGATGCTAAATGGGATTATCTTCAACGTCGTGAAGAGGCAAGTGTCTAAGACACTTCCTCTCCCTCTCTTTTCTCCATATTCTCTTCTATATAACTTTGGAACTCTCTTTGCTTCTTATACCAAAATAAAAGTTTTGGAATTAATTATGTATCGCATGACCTACAACCACATCGGTGTTACCGGATGTTCCGCACGCGGCATTGAAAAGCGTGAACATATTCATGAACTTATAGAACTTGCAGAAGAGTTAAAAAGTTCGATATGCAATATTCACATTGATAAAGTGAAAGAGGATATGGATCAATATGTACCGATGGATGTTTTTGTGAATATGAAAGAGCTTCGTTGAACCGATATTTTCTTGTCATTGATGCGGGGACGGGAAGTATCCGTGCCATACTTTTTGACACAACGGGGAATCAAATCTCCATTGCACAATACGAGTGGGAGCATATTGCTGAGACAGGCGTTGCGGGGTCGATGGGATTTGATTTTGTTCACGGTTGGGAACTTGCGAAGCGGTGCATCCGAGAATCAATAGCTAAAGCGCAAATCAATACGTCAGAGATTGTGGCGGTATCGGCATCGAGTATGCGTGAGGGGATTGTTGTTTATGACAGTGAAAAGCGTGAGCTCTGGGGCGTAGCCAATGTCGACGGCCGCTCAGGTGAAGAAGTCTCCTCGCTCAAAAAAGCATTTCCCTCATTGGAATCAGAGAGTTACGCCATCAGCGGACAAACCTTTGCCCTCTCTGCCGCACCTCGGTTGTTATGGCTGAAAAACAATCGTCTCTCGCTGTATAAGAAAGCCCGTTATTTTACGATGATCAGCGACTGGATACTTTTCAAACTCAGTGGTGAGCTAGCTTCTGAACCATCCAATGCTGGTACGGCAGGCTCATTTAGTCTCCGAAATCGAAATTGGGACAAAAGAGAGTTCGAACAATGTGGACTCAAAGATTTATTTGTCCCGATACGAGAGAGCGGAGAAGTTTTAGGTCATATCAGTGCAGAAGCTTCACGTGAGACGGGATTAAGCCGTGATACCCTCGTCGTAATGGGGGGCGGTGACGTTCAGATCGGTACGGCGGGTCTGGGAGCATCCAAGCTTGGTGATGCAGTAGTACTCGGAGGGAGTTTTTGGCAGCAGGTGGTCAATATCCCTAGCGATGCGAAACTCTCCAATGAGATGCTGTTGCGGGTTAATCCGCATGTCGTACGCGGAATGTCTCAGGCAGAGGGGATTACCTTTTTTACAGGGTTGGTGATGCGCTGGTTTCGCAATACCTTCGGATGCGGAAAAAGTTATGTAGAACTTGAAGCAATGGCCGCCTCGGTTCCGGTCGGATCGTACGGCATTACCCCCATTTTTAGTGATCGGATGAACTACGGCGAGTGGATACATGCGTCCCCTTCGTTTATCGGATTGGGGCTGGATGAGTCAAAATATAACATCGCATCGATGTTTCGATCTCTCGAAGAGAACGCGTGTATCGTGAGTGCGATCAATCTAGAAAACATCAAAGCTTTCAGCGGTGTTTCACCCACCTCCATCACGTTTGCTAGTGGGGGATCCAACGGATCGTTGTGGTCGCAGATTTTAGCGGATGTTACAGGATTAGAAGTGCGTGTACCGGTAGTCAAAGAGGCGACTGCACTGGGCGTGGCGATGGCGTGTGGGATCGGTTCAGGCGAATATAAAAGCTTTGAAGAGGCGGGGAAAAATATCGTCAAAATCGAGCGGATGTATGAACCGAACGCGGCCAATCACGAACAATACGGCGAGATCAAAGAGAGATGGCTCAAAGTGTACGCCAAACAGATGGAATTAGTACGTGATGGGATATTGGAGCCGATGTGGAAGGCTCCAGGGATTTAGAACTGATACGCTTTAGGATCGAGTAAATCAAGCTCTTCGGTGTATTTATCGTCCACAAACGGCTCGTAGTGCGATTTGTAGTAGGCGTAATGCTCTGTATGCTTGTGCCCTTCTAACGACTCCTCATCTGCCCATGATTCGACGGCGAAGAATTTGCGCGGATTGGTTTGAGACTGGAAGATGTAATAAAACAGACATCCCGGCTCTTTGAGTGAGGGTGCTACCATATCTTCTAATAATTTTTTTACCGTTGCGATATGTTCCTCTTTGGCGATAAAGGTCACTTTTTTCGTAATTTTCATGTTGTATCCTTATTTTTTGAGTTTTGCCTGTTCAAGTTCCCAGTATTCCATCTCGAACATCTGAGCTAATGACAGTGATTGCCATCCCCCGAGTTGTTCGGCAGAGAGGATAGCGGTGATGGTGTGTTTGACGATATCGCCGATGATGCGGGACTCTTTTTCATCTTTTCCGAGCACTACGATCCCGACCCCTTTGACGACTGCATAGCGCGGAGCGAGATCGAGACAAATGTGCTCCGAGGAGGCATTGGTATCAAAATAGGCTTTATAATCCGCTGCAAATTGAGCGATCCCCACTGCAATATCGTTAGCAATGATGGCAGGGAACGGTTTGATTCGGATCACGTGTTCGGGGGTCAATCCCCCCTTTTTTACGAGTGATTCGAGATTTGGAAGGATACTGAAAAGCTGGGCGCGAGGCGAATCGATGAGGAGCGGGAAAAGTTCGCATCTGCGAAGTTTTGATGCTTCATTAGCGACGGCAGTGGCAATGGATATATCTCCTTTCCCTTCGCAATCGCCGCACGCTAGGGTAACATGCTCTGCAAGATATTCTTCGGCAACGGTGACGATATCAATCATTTTCCCATAGGCAGATTTGGCATCATTATCAAAGGTGAATACGCCGTGATGCATCAAAATCATCCCCGTAAGGCTATTCCAATCGATATTACGGGTCATCTCATAGATATGTTTTGCCAGTTCAAATCCGGGCATCACGTAATCGATGATGAGCATATGTTCCCCGTAGAGCATATGAGCCAATGCTTTCCCTTCGGGGGTATTGGTTAGGGTAACGACCGCATCGGCATGGGTGTGATCGACGAATGTGTAGGGGATGATGGCGTGGAGGATCGCTTCGATGGAGGGATTGGGGAAGCTTTGATCGCTCATCGCGGCACGCTGCTCGGCGACCATTTGAGTATCACTCAGCCTATCGCGTGTTGCCATCTCTAAAAGCACCTCGAGGTTTACGGGAGAAAACCCTGCTTTTTCAATGGTATCTAGGTTCCAACCGCTCCCCTTTACGTAGAGGGTGTTATCGATTTTAACCGAGGTATTTCCGCCGCCGTGGAGAACCAACTCTTTGCTTTGACCTAGCAGTTGAGACGTATAAACTCTCATCCCCAGTGGGTCATTTTGAAATTGGATAGCGGTTGCGTCGTCAAAGAGACTTGTCATAATGTTAGATCCTTCTATTAGTGGCCAAATTATAGCGATGCAAGGATGAAATGTGCTAATATTAGCGCAAATAAAAGATTGATTTTAAGGATATTCATGCCATTACTTGATAGTTTTTGCGTAGATCATACTATTATGCCAGCCCCAGCCGTTCGTCGTGCTAAGGGAATGAAAACACCCAAAGGGGATGATATTACCGTTTTTGATCTTCGCTTTTGCCGTCCGAATGAAGCGATTTTATCACCGGAGGGGATTCACACATTAGAGCATTTGTTTGCGGGGTTTATGCGTGATCATCTTAATTCAGAGAGTACGGAGATCATCGATATCTCTCCGATGGGATGCCGTACCGGATTTTATATGAGCGTGATCGGGACACCGAGTGAAGAGATCGTTGCCGATGCGTGGGAAGCGTCGATGAAAGATATCCTCGCGGTGGAAAAACAAAGTGATATACCTGAACTCAATATTTATCAATGCGGCACCTATAAAATGCACTCCCTCGAAGATGCGAAAGCGATTGCGACCGAAGTGCTCCGCAAAGACATCGATATCATGGACAACGAGGCATTGAAACTTGACCTTGAAAAGGTAAACGACTAATGATTCTTTTGTTGCCGATGAACGGAGATGATACGCAAGAGAGCGAGTTAGCCGGAATTTTGTCTGCCACCCATTGGGCTACCGTCGAAGTGGAAGAGGGGCGCGTAGTAGAGATCAATTTCTATACCGACCGCAATGAAATCGAAGCGTGGCTTGATGCCGTTATCGTCACCAATAACTATGAACCCGTAATGGAGTTTATCGATAAGCAGATGATGGTTCTTGTCGCCCATACACAGCGCACCATCGATGATATTGTCGAAGCGTATTTATTCAGAGAACTTCACGACTTGGCTCTATGATCTCTTTTTGTGATTTGTTTCAAACGTCACCGCAGATGAAAATTCTGGTGGCGACCTCTCATGCGGATACATTGATCGAAGAGGTATGTGTTTTTTTAGAACCTTTTAACGCAACGGTTGATCTTTCCTTATATCCGGGGGAACATTCGCAACACCTATCTCCTTACCTCTCTAAAGTCGATACGATCAAAGATTTTAACTCTCCCATTCGTTCGGCTACTCGCGATTATGAGACAATCATTCTTCAGGATATTTTGCATTTGCATTCTCTCCCTTTAAAACTGTTACAGCTCGTCTATCGGTCACTCGAAAACTCCGCTGAGGTTATTATTATTCAAAAATGTGGGGTGATGGAGACATCAGATGTGGAGGCTTTATTGGAAAAATCGGAATTTCGTGCGGCAAATACGATTGGTGATTTGATAGAGGGGTATGATGTAATTGTGGCGAAGAAGATGCATATGTGGGGCAACGGGCTATGAAAGAGTGGGTACAGAGCGAAGATGGCAGTTATACCGCGTATAGCAGTGAATACGACGAGCATTATCACTCGACCAAAGACGGCGCTCTCAACGAATCGCTCAAAAAACACATCGAACCCGCTTTTGCACTGCACCCGCAGAAAGATCATCTCCGTATTATCGATATCTGTTTTGGTTTGGGGTTTAATACCCTGTTGAGCCTCTATTACCGTGACACCTATTATCCCGATACGACGCTCGAAATCTATTCCCCCGAACTCGACGGCGAACTGGTCGCTTCGCTTGTCGATTTCCCCTATCCCGAAATTTTTGAGCCGTACCGAAATGTCATTATCGACATTGCAACCCTCGGTGGCTATGAAGATGAGCGGACACAAATCACCGTCGATATTATGGATGCACGGGTTGCAATGCGGGAGTTAGAGGGGGAGTGGGACGTGTGCTATCAGGATGCCTTCAGCCCTTCGGTTAACCCGGTACTTTGGACAAAAGAGTATTTTTCCGATATTGCGAGGTTGTTGGGAGAGGATGGTATCGTTACGACCTATTCGACAGCGCTCGCTACACGGCTGGCACTGTATGAAAATGGCTTTAGTGTTTATCTCAATTCGGGTGAGGGGTATCGTAATGCGACGATTGCATCACGACGGGAACTAAGCGAGTTTGAGAAAGTCGATATGGCGCATAAAATCGGGTGCAATCCGAATGCTACGAGTTTAAGCGATGGAAGCCTTTTTAATTAGCATTCTTTATTATGAAATTTAGTGTATTATCAGAGTGTTAAATAATTAAAATTTAATATGGTATGGATTTTATTGTGACACTTGAAAAAAGATTTATATCCCATTATATGTTGACTGAAACGCTACACTCTGAAAAACACTATTGTCGGTGGTTAGCTGAAGATATGCGTTCAAATAAAACGGTATGGATCACCGAATTTTTTGAGAGAAATGGAAACGCTACAGACGATAAGTGGCTGAACTTAGCATCTCAAATTAAAAAGATTTCGCTCCCATGTATCATTCAGGTATCTGATTTTTTTCGTGAAGGTGATTCTGGTTTTGTGGTCTCTGAGATACCAAAAGGCAAAATGCTCAAGCCTTTGGAACGATATGATGAAGATCGTTTTCGAAAAATCGGAGAGGGTCTTTTAAGAGCGTTGGTTTTACTGCAACGAAACGAGATAGGATTGGATGACTTGTCCCTAAAAGATATCTTCGTAGATGATGGCGGTGAAATCAAGCTTTTTTTTAGCGATAACTGGAGTTTGAAGCCAGAAAATGAGAGCCGCGAAAAAGAGATTGCTTTGTTTGCGATAGTTCTGTTGAATTTTCTAGGTTTCGAGAATAAAGAAAAAGTTGAAATAACCCAAGAATATTTAAAAAGGTTTGTACCGGAAACTATTTATCCGTTGTTTGAAGAGATATTGATCGGTCGGCAAGTTCAGCGCTTTGAAGCGCTCAGCCGTTATTTTCAAGATAAAATGAAAGTAAGCCTTGATTCGGGGATGGATACAAATGAATCAGATCGACCGTCTTCAAATAAATTTGTACGTTACCTTTTACTGGCTAGTATTGTTCTAATTATTTATATGTTGTTTTCTCCAAAAACTGATTTGTCGCAGAGTATTTCGCGCTTTGATGTTTTACGTTTTCATATGCTTGGCTCTATAGGTATGTCTGAACCGCAGCGTATTTTAGGCGAATTGTATGAAAAAGGGAATGGTGTCGATCGTGATATGAAGGAGTCGATTGAGTGGTATAGAAAAGCGGCTCAAAGCGGAAATGTTTATGCACAAATGAGTTTAGGACATTTCTATTATAAAGGAATAGGAGTGCCATGTGATAGAAAACAAGCACTTTATTGGTTTACGTTGGCGGCTACTAATGGGGATGAATTAGCAAAGCGAAATGTTGAGATGATACAAGAGAATGAAAAAAGACTTGAATTGCCCATACATGAAGTTAAAGACGAATTAAAAAAAGTATCTTCTCCATTACTTGAGAATAATGTTTCAAAAGATACGGTACTTAAAGTTGACCCAACCCTAAAGATTGAACCTGTTAATATTACAACAGAGCCTATAAGGGAAGAAAAAAAGAGTATCCAAAATATGATAATGTGGCAAGATAATCAAGATACAGTGACACTCAAGTTGACATGGAATGAAGCCATGAATTATTGCTTAGATTTAAAATTAGATGGATATGATGATTGGCGCTTACCTGATAAAGAAACATTATTTCAACTGTTTTTTGAGGAACAAGATTTGAAGTATCATGTTGAAGATTTATATTGGTCATCAACTCAAAACACCGATTTAACCGCTTGGAGAGTTTATTTTAATTATGTTGGCGGTAAAAACAGGTTAAGTTTAACGAGCAATAGTAAAAATGATAGATGGAATGTTCGTTGTTACAGAAAAATACAATAGGTTTTTAATTTATACGAAAATCCGGTTCTTTTAGGCGATAGTGCTCGATGAGGTGGCGCAGGCGGTTTTCATTAAAACGCCAAAAGTGTTTCGGATCAAATTTGTGGTGTTCTGTCATCATCTGATAAAGAGACTCTTCATCGAGGTGCGGGTGGGCATTGTTGCATTCGACCATAATCCGCTCTAGCAACTCAACCGATTCGGATGTCGTATCATCATCCGCTAAGGGCTTTTGGGGGAGGAAAAGATAGAGTTTATAGAGTGAAAGGGCCAGTCCGGCTATAAAAGCGCCCATCATCATCCACTTAATCATTTTAGCTCCTTCAGGGTTTGTTTAAAGATCAATGCCCAAACCCATCCTAATCCTAACTCAAATCCGATAAAAGCGACCATTTTAACGTAAGTAAATAGGTGCATTCCCAAAAGGATGAGAATCGGGCTGGTCTGATCGAGGATAAAAAGGGTAAAAAGTAAATGGGTAGCCGTTTTTTTCATCTTATCTGTGAGGGTTTCGATAAACGCTAAAAAATGGAGTGTGCTCATAAGGGCAATGCCGATAAAGAGGGTATGGGGAAGAATGACTTCGAGGAGACCGTGAAAGGATTTATCATGGTAATAGGTAAATATCTGATCGGCACCAAAGCCTATTATTTTGTAGAAGAGGATACCCCCCATAAATGCTTGCAGCAAGACTAAAGCAACAAATACAAGTGCCAAAAGACGCAATAATCGATGCATTAAAGTTTGTTCCGCACAAGTGCAATAAACAGATCGGTTCCGCTTGCAATCATCAAGGTATGAAAAAGGAGATATGCAGATACAGCGATAATAACACTAATCGATCCAAACCAGGGCGCCGTTAGAAGAGCAACAGGGTAGAGGATAAGCGTTAGCAGTGTTATACTCAAGAAACCCATTTTAACAATAACTGGGCGGGAGGTGCGAGCGCTAAGGGATGCGATGAGGATAAAGACCAATAGCAGTCCGAACAGCTCGGTATGAACGGCTAAAAGGAGGTCGTTGAAACTGAGCGGGTCGATAAATTCGGCTTCATTGCCCAAGATGGTGTTTTCCCATTGGGTAGGGGTGGTTCCGTAATCGATCGATTTGGCGGCAATGTTTAACCCCATCGCGAGGATAAGGGCTATGAGCATCCACATCATGACGGCGCGTAATGTGGTGTTATCGGAGAGTTTTTTAGAGGCGATAAATTTCATAGGTCAGGGCTTTGCGATATCGATGAGCGAGAGTGCGATACGGGCTCCGTCGGTGATAGCGCGTGCCGAGAGGGTAGCACCGCTGACGGTCGGGATATCCTGATTAAGACGGAGGGTATTGGCGGCACTTTTGTTGTCAAATCCGTCCAGCCATGTTTTGGTGGGGAGGTATTCCATCGGTTCATTAAAGGCTACAATCTCGATGGATTTGATTTTATTATCGGTTCCGATGAGGTAAAGGGAAATGGCGGTTTTGGTACGTACCTTTTTGTTGAGCAATACCCCATACCCTACGATTTTAGCATCATTTTTGGCAATATAGAGCCGATAAAGTTTTGTCTCTATTTTTTGCATCGAGGCTTTGGAAAGCTGCTGAGTCTGTTCTTCGCTCAGAATGATATTTTGCGATTCAACCGATTTCGCACTGAACACGCGCTGGGTCAGTGCGATCGGATCGCCCAATACCTGGGCGAAACTAACGGTAAAAGAGAGGAATAAAAGTAATAGTGTTTTCATTAAAAGATAAATCCTAATCCAAACGAATAGATTCCCTCGGCCGCATAGGTATCAATACTGTTGCGATTATTACGCAATTTATATTCCCCTTTCAAGACAACTTGCTCATGCGGAAAATAGTTGAAACCGTAGGTGAAGCTTTCCGTTGTTCCAAAGGATGTTCCATCATTCATGCGAGAAGCAAGATTATAGTTTTCATATTGGAAAAAGAGTGGAAGGCGATTCGCCGTTTGTGCGAAAAATGGTAAGATATTATACTCTAAGTTCACATAACCGCCGTGACCTTTTTCGGGCATAGGGATTGCACTGAAATCAAATCCGGCAATAGCGTTGCCCTGATAGGAATCGGCATGCGTTAATTGTGTCTGGGTGTAAAGCCCTTTGATCTTGAACCCTTCCGTTTGATACTGGGCATGGAGGTCTGCCATGAACAGAGATCCCTCTTGTGCACCTGTTTTATTGGCAGGACCTGCTTTACCGGTATAGACGCTAGCCCCTACGAGTAAACCGTTGATTCCTATGTAATCTAATCGCGCTACTCCTCCGATATTGGAGGTTGCGCTATTGGTTTCGGTACCACCGCGTAGGCCATCTCGGATCCAGTTAACCCCTCTTTGGGATACGGCACCGTCATGGGTTGCCAGTCCCATGTCAAGTCCTATGACGGTGCCGGCAGCGTATTGAAAATTGTTTAGCGAGCCGTATGCGGTAAGACCATTTTCATGCCAAGTGGATGGGATGAGATAGGTTTCCACATCCGGGCGTCTGACGGTATTAAACATCACCGGTTCATGATTAAGATTGATAAGCCCCATTGGAACGACTTGTTGACCCAAACGGACATTAAATTTCGGATCTAGGAGGAAATCGATATAAAGCTGTTCAAGCGAAATCTCTGCACCGCCGTGTTCAAATTCGATTTCGGAGTTGAGGATAATAGTATCGCTGAACTTATATCCGATGTAGGGGACAAAACGATACGCTTCAGAGGTATTTCCTCCCCGTACCCCGTTGGCATCAACCTGTGTATCGCCTTTGTTGAGCTGACTAGAATAGAAAAGCTCGCCGTATCCCCCAATGGAGAGAGGATTTTTCGAATAGTACACTTTGGATGCTGCAATTCCTAATCCGGCCTCTGTTTTTGTAGTATCGACCGTTGAGAAAGAGGTTGCATTTTGGACATTGATGAGTTCATCGGTCAACGTTTGCGTTTGTTCGGTTTGCGTTTTAGTATTCGCCTCTAATGTTGCAAGGCGTTCACTTAGAGCTTTAAGTTGAGCCTTGAGATCACTCATTTCATCGGCACTCAAGGTTGTTGCTATCGCCATCGCCGTAACGGTACTAAATAGAAGAGATTTCATCCGTTATCCTTTTTGATTATGATTATTAATAACGAAAGTATAGAGCACAAACCTGAATCTAAAGTTAATATTGAAAATAACTATCATTTACTTAAAAGAGTTTTTGTCATGGTAAACTTTCCATATGAAAACATTTATTCTTTTTTTGGTGTTGGGAACACTGCTTGGTGCACATGAGCGGACACAGGTGCATATGGGGACATTAATCAGTGTCCGTGTGGACGATGAGAATTTGAGTGATAAGGTATTTGATCTGTTTCGTGATTTGGATCAACGCCTTTCGACCTATAAGAGTGATTCGGAAATTTCACGGTTAAATCGTAACGAGGATATAAATGTATCTGCTCTTATCCGTGAGGTATTAGCGCGTTCTGTTGAAATGAATCGACTTACGCACGGTGCCTTTGATGTGACGATCGGTTCATTGAGTCACGGTGCGTATCATTTCGGAGCGAAAGAGAGACTTCCGACATCGGCTGAGATTAATCATGCGCTCACTTTTGTGGGGGAAGATCACCTGAAAATTGATCATGATCGTGTTCATGTGACTCCGGGAACGATTATTGATTTAGGGGGGATAGGCAAAGGATTCGCCGTCGATAAGTCCATTGAACTTTTGATGCAACACGGGATTACGAAAGCGGTAATTGCCGCTAGCGGGGATATCGGATGCTTGGGAGAATGTGAGGTCAAAATCACCGATCCGTTTCATCCGAATGCTTTTATTGCTACGGTAACATCATCACTCTCACGGTTTGCGATTAGTACCAGCGGTAATTATGAACGGTATATCCGTAATAAAAAGCACAACCATCTGCTTGATCCTAAAACGGGAAAATCTGAACAGAGGTTTGCATCCGTGACGTTAATGGGGGAGGGGGATAATACGGCTTTGGATGCTTTGAGTACCGCAGTGGCTGTGATGGATGAAAAAGAGGGGATGGCTTTACTGAAATCGATATCGGGTGTTTATTATTATCTTGTTCATAATGACGGTAGAGTGGTACAAAGTAAAAATCTGAAAAACTGGATGGGGGTTTGTTTCAGTAGAGGGCACTGATATGGTCGATGTCGTTCCAGCTGAGATCTTTTTTAGTCGATGAGGTGAGTATATGGCGCATATAACGGGCAAATACGTCGGTTTCGATATTAACCCGTGTCCCTTTTTTATAGGTGCCAAAGAGGGTTTCTCGCATAGTAATAGGGATGATGGTGAGGCGAAAAGCATCTACCATAACCTCGTTAACCGTCAGGCTGATCCCATCGATAGTGATGGAACCTTTCGGGGGGATGAGGGGGATAAATTCCGCATTGACATCGACGATCACATCATAGCTGTTGCCGTTGTCCGTGACAGAGCGGATGGTTCCGATCGTGTCGATGTGTCCTTGAACGATATGCCCCTCAAACCGATCTCCCATCATCATAGCCGGTTCGATATGGACTGCTCCTGAGAGCTTTTCGGTAGCGATATGCTTGAGCGTTTCGGGGGAGAGTTCGACGGAAAAGCCGTCACTTTCGATACTGACGACTGATAGACAGGTGCCGTTTATGGCAATTGAGTCCCCAAGTTTAGGTTTGTGCGCCGCTTTGAGGGAGAGGCGATTCCCTCCGAAGCTTTTTACACTTGCCATCTCTCGAATCAGTCCTGTAAACATAGTGTTCCTTTGTTAAAATACAATTTTACCCTCTTCTTGGAGCGATCTGATAATACTTTTCGCTTTTTCATGACCGTTGTAGGCTGCTTTACGACACCATTCCAATGCCGTATCATGATCCGCATCACAGCCGAGACCTTGATCGTAGAGCAGTCCTAAATTATATTGGGCTTCAGGGAGGTTCATATTGGCGGCGCGCGAAAAACAGATAAAGGCTCGTGGGTAATCTTGTGGAACGCCATGTCCCTCTTTATAAAGAACGCCTAAATTATTGAAGGCATTCGCATTACCCCGTTTTGCCGCTTCCTCATACCAAAATGCCGCTTCTGAAAAGTTTTGGATACATCCAAGACCCCGTTCCAGACTCAGTCCGGCCTCAAATTGTGCCTGAGGAAATTCGAGTACGGCGGCTTGGATGAGAAGCTCATGCGATTTATACTGATCATGTGCTACGACGACACCGTCTGCATACATAAGAGCAAGATTGAAGATAGCGGTCGGTTCATTCAGTTGCGCTGCTTGCGTATAAAGCTCGAATGCACGTTCGAGATTTTGGGATACTCCGAACCCTTTTTGGAACATATACCCCAGTGAAGAGAGTGCAGTCGGATGGTTCATCTCCGCAAGGGCTGTGAAATGGGTGAGGGCAGCGGGGTAATCTCCCCGATTAAAAGCGTCAAATGCAGTTTGGATCATGGTCGTTTAGTCTCTTTTTGGCGGATTATATCTTAGGGTGCTTTAGCGACGCACTTTCCGATCAAGGCGCTGTTTTTCTTTAAGTTTGGTAATAACATCTTTGAGCCGCTCTTTCTCTTCAAGAAGCTGATCTCGGATCAAATGCTCTTCATCGCCATCAACATTCGGATCATATTCCATCGGTGAAGGGTCATAATTTTTGAGAAGCTCTTCTAATGTTTTTGGTTTTTCGTCATTCATGGCAATCACTCGTCATCAAAAGTTTTGCTTAATTGTAAGCTATTTTTGCTTTCGATATTTATAGGTTTCAACAATGGAAGCTATAATTGCATTAATAATTTACGCAAAAAGAAGTAATAATGAATTATGACGTTATCGTCGTCGGCGGAGGACACGCCGGAATCGAAGCCGCACTTGCTTCAGCTCGGATGGGACACAATACGTTGATGGTCTCAATGTTAGCCGAACAGGTCGGAGCGACAAGCTGCAATCCGGCAGTCGGAGGATTGGCAAAAGGGCACTTAGTACGTGAACTCGATGCTCTTGGCGGAGAGATGGGATTGCTTACCGATGAAGCGGGTATCCAGTTTCGTATTCTCAACATCACTAAAGGTCCTGCTGTTCGGGGAAGCCGTGCGCAGATTGATATGGATCGTTACCGTATTATCGCCCGTAACACGATTTTAACAACGCCCAATATGTCACTGATCCAAGAGACGGTCAATACCCTTATTATTGAAAACAGTACGGTCATCGGTGTACGCACCCATCTTCTGAATGAATATCGTGCAAAGCGGGTTATTTTAACAACCGGGACCTTTCTTAACGGTGTCGTTCATATCGGCGAAATTACCCAAGAATCGGGACGTTTCGGAGAGTTTCCGGCAAAAGGGCTGACTGATTCTCTCCGTGACGCGGGGCTTAATGTCGGACGGCTCAAAACGGGGACCTGTCCCCGCGTAGACAGCTCTTCTATTGATTTTAGCGTGATGGAGATTCAAGGGGGGGATGAACTTCCCAAACCGTTTAGTTTTCGCACCGATCGGGAAGAATTTGCCCGGACAAAAAAACAGCTCCCATGCTATATCGCCTATACGAATGAAGAGACCCATACGTTGATCGAGGGGAATTTTCATCGTGCTCCGTTGTTCACCGGACAGATCGAAGGGGTAGGCCCGCGCTATTGCCCCAGTATCGAAGACAAGATCAACCGCTTCCGCGACAAAGAGCGTCACCACCTCTTTATTGAGCCTCAGACGGCGGAAAATACCGAGTGCTATATTAACGGTATGTCCACCTCTCTTCCGCCGGATGTTCAAAGAGCAATGATCCACTCCGTTCACGGGATGGAGAACGCAAAAATTGTCCGTTACGGTTATGCCATCGAGTACGATTATGTTGATCCAACCGAATTGAAGCATACCCTCGAGACGAAAAAAGTCAAAAACCTTTATTGCGCGGGACAACTTAACGGGACGACAGGATATGAAGAAGCGGCTGCGCAGGGGATGATGGCAGGGATTAATGCCGCATTATCACTTCAAGGCAAAGAACCGCTCATATTACGTCGTGATGAGGCATACATCGGTGTCCTCATCGATGATCTGGTGACCAAGGGGACAAAAGAGCCCTATCGTATGTTCACTTCCCGCGCCGAATATCGGCTTCTTCTTCGTGAAGAGACGGCTGATTTGCGTCTGGGTCGCTATGGACACGCATTGGGCTTAATCAGTGATGAGCAGATGGAGCGGATTGAGATAAAACGGCGTCAAATTGAAGAGGGATTGAAACTTCTTGAAGAGACGATTTACACCCCAAATAAAGAGTTCTTAGCCTTTTTAGCGTCGATAGACGAAGAGCACATCAATGACAAAATAGCGGCTGCTCAACTTGTGTCCCGTAAAAGTTTTACACAAGAAAAATTGATTCAATTATTTCCGAAATTAGGTGAATTGGATGTATACACCCAAGAGCAAATTTTGATTGAAGCTAAATACGCCCGTTATGTTGAAAAGCAAAGCGAAGATATTGAGCGAATGTCGAAAATGCTCCATATCGCAATCCCTGAAAATTTCGATTTTAAATCAGTTTCGGGGTTATCGAACGAGATTGTCGATAAATTGGGAAAATTTAATCCACCAACATTGCAAGCGGCATCGCAAATCAGCGGAATGACCCCTGCGGCATTGGATATTTTACAAATTTACATCAAAATGGCGGGCAAAAAATGAGATTTTTTTATTACGTCCACACCGGACACCGTATCGGTTTGGATCGTTTCCATCGTGCTGTTGCCATTGTCAATGAACTCCAAAAAGAGATTGATATTACTTTGCTATGCTCTGATTTTCGGATTGCGGCAGAAGCCAAAGAATTTGGGATTAAACGAGCCGTCGGAGTGGATTTGGTGCGGAATATTCCCCAAATCGCTCAACACGGGGACAAAATTATTTTTGATTCGGCGGAGATCAATCCCACCCTTTTGGAAGATATGACCCAATTTTTCTCCCCCTTAATCCGTATCAGTGATGATCCCTCCGATGTTAAGCACCCCAATGAGTTTTTAATTTCACCGTATTTGGAGGGTGAGGGTATTTGCAAAGCCATTCCGGTCAATGAACGCTATTACGAGCAGCTTCCGAAAACTATTCCCTTGGCCCTTTTCTTCGGTGATGATGATTATGAGAAAGATTTGGAAGCCAATCAAGCGCTTTTCGCCCCGTATAAAATGGATTTATTGATGGGGTTTTACCATTTTCTCGGATATGAGAACGCGCTCAAAGAGAGTTTTGTGACGATTCATGAGACGGAAGCCTATGATGAGGTGATTCGCCAAAGTGAGATTTTAGTGAGCGCTTCTCCTCAAGCAGTGCTTCAAAACTTAATCGGCGGCGGTAAACCGATTTATTTACAAAGGAGCGATTATCCTAGAGATTTCATTCCGTTATTTGAATCACTGTTTATCCCGATTATTGATGGATTTAGCCCAGAACAGCTTATGCAAGCACTAAAAGAGGCTCCATCACATAGCTATCACATCTTCAAAAAAAGTAACAGTGAAGTAATCGAATTCATAAGAAAAACTTTCGATTTAGTGAAACTTAAACCTTTTTAACTTATGATAGAGGGTTAAATTTCCAAACTAAGTGAGATGACAATGATGGATGAAAGCAGAAGAGGGTTTGTCGGAAAAGCCTTTGGTGCCGTCGCCGCTGTCGGGGGGATAGCCTCCCTACTTGCGATGAAGAAAACATGGGATCCGCTTCCAAGTGTTATGTCTGCCGGTTTTACAACGGTTGACGTATCGGGCTTAGAAGCCAACAAATTAGAAATCGTTGTATGGCGGGGTAAACCGGTGTTTATTCTTAAATACAGCGCAGATATGAAACCAACCGATGGCCGTAGTGTCAAAATTGGTGACAGCTATTTCTCAGTTATGATCGGTCTTTGTACCCATCTTGGCTGTATCCCTGGATATGAAGGGGATAAAAAAATGTTCAAATGTGCTTGTCACGGCGGAGAATATTCTGCTGATGGTAAAAATACATTTGGACCACCACCTCGTCCGCTCGATATCCCTCCGTTCAAACTTGACGGTGTGACTCTTGTATTGGGTGATGAAGGCCCGGAATACAAAAAAATGACGGCGAAAGCGTAAGGGGAGCGAGATGGCAGAATTTAAAAAAGCAGATTCGATGCTCGAGTGGTTCGACCAGCGTTTAGGTGTCATTAACTTTGCAAAAGTGATGATGAGCGAATATTGGATTCCTAAAAATATCAATTTCTTGTGGGCGATGGGTGTATTACTAACCGTTTTGTTTACTTTCTTGGTGGTTTCTGGAATTTTCCTTTTGATGTATTATAAACCGGATGCCAATATGGCATTTGACAGCGTTAACTACACTATTATGCAAGAAGTTGCGTATGGTTGGTTATTCCGTCACATTCATGCGGTTGGTGCTTCGGTTGTATTTTTGATCGTGTACATCCACATGTTTACCGGTATCTATTATGGCTCTTATAAAAAAGGGCGTGAAATGATCTGGATTTCAGGGATGCTTCTGTTTATGCTCTTCTCAGCAGAAGGATTTAGTGGTTACA
Organism: Sulfuricurvum sp.; assembly: GCF_041651515.1. Classification (GTDB taxonomy): domain Bacteria; phylum Campylobacterota; class Campylobacteria; order Campylobacterales; family Sulfurimonadaceae; genus Sulfuricurvum. Next base: position 247,107 of record NZ_JBAZJF010000004.1, on the reverse strand, counting down.
TGCTTCCATGGGGACAAATGTCTTACTGGGCTGCGTACGTAATTACAGAGATTTTCGGCGGTATTCCGTTTATCGGGGACGAGTTGGTGGTTTGGATTCGCGGTAACTTCTACGTTGCGGATGCTACATTGACCCGTTTCTTTATGCTTCACGTATTATTGATCCCTCTCGCGATTATCGGTGCGATTGTATTTCACTTTTATGCACTCCGTTTTCCGCACGTTAATAACGAAGCGGGTGAGTTTTTCGATTTCGAAGAGGAAGCGAAAAAATTCAAAGCAGGTGATAAAAAAGGTTCAAAAGTTATCCCTTTTTGGCCGGTATTCTTGTCAAAAGACTTTTTTGTTTTGGGTGTCTTTTTGGTTTTCTTTTTCTACTTGGTTTTCTTCCATTACGGTTTCGCAATGGACCCGATCAACTTTGATAAAGCAAACGGGCTTAAAACACCTTCACATATCTATCCTGAATGGTATTTTTTGTGGAGTTATGAAGTATTACGCGGTTGGTTCTTTGAAATCGCAGGTATTTCCGGTAAATCATTAGGATTGATGGCATTTGGTTTTGCAAACGTTATTTTCCTTGTATTGCCATGGTTGGATCGTTCACCGATGGTTAAACCGGCAAATCAACGTCCTTACTTTAAATACTGGTTTTGGTTGATGATTGTAGACTTGATGGTTCTTACAGAATTTGGTAAATTACCTCCGACCGGCCCGAATGCGTGGGTAGGATTTGGTGCATCATTAACGTTCCTTATTCTATTTATCGCATTGCCGTTTATCACTAAACTAGAAGCGAAAAAAGTGGAGGGTAAATAATGAAAGAGTTTAAAATCTTAGCCGTTATTATGGCTCTTGTCGGCATTACTTATTACGGTATTGAACCGTATGCACACAGTGTAATGCATCCTGAAGTTACTGCAGCTGATTTCACTTTTAAAGATGTAAAAAACGTCGATACTTCACTTGAGGGTAATACTTCAAACGGTAAAGCGCTTGTTGAAGCAAACTGTATTGCGTGTCACGCAATCGAAAAAGCAGGGCATCCTGCGATTATGCCGAATGCCGATGCTGCAGCTTCGTACGGTGTTGTTCCACCGGATTTGAGTCATGCGGGTCGTATTTACGATAAAAACTTCTTGGCTAACTTTATTTTTGATCCGGTAAGTGCAATGCACTTGCAGCACAAATACACTCCTGAGAGTGGAAAAGCATTCCCAATGCCATCGTACAACTGGATGTCTCCTCAAGATATCATGGACGTTGTAGCCTATCTTCAATCGGTTGCTCCAAAAGTAGCGGATGATAAAGAAGGGCACAAAGCAACGTTTGAAGCGGCATGCGGACGATGTCACAATATGCAATACGCGGGCATTGAAGCGACAACTCCTAGTGATAGCCTTAAAAACTATATGGGGACGACACCACCGGATTTGTCTCAATATATCAAAAGCCGTGGTGAACACTATTTACATAGTTTCGTGAATGATCCTCAAGTATTGCTCAAAGGGACTTCAATGCCACGTGTGGGATTGAACGAAAAAGCGCAAGAAGAGGTTATCGCCTATATGGAAGAGGTCGGTGACTCGAAAAAAGCAGAGCGTGAGAGTCTTGGCCTATGGGTTATTTTGTACTCAGTCGTATTTGCGATTTTCGCCTATTTGTGGAAACGAAAAATTTGGGAGGAGGTACACTAAGGTGTGCCTTTCAGAGGAATAACATATGAAAATGATCAAAATATTAGCTCTCTGTGCACTTGTCGGTAGCGGTGCAATGGCAGACGATACATTGGCTAAGAACATGAGTCAAATGGAAAGTGGCCTTAGCAGCGTACAAAAAGGGTTTTTGTATAATGCCCCTGCGTTGATTAAGAGCGGTGTCAGTGATATTCACAGCGCCAATGCCCTTTTTCACAATGTGGACGAAACCAAAAAGTTTCTTCCTAAAGATAAACAACATATGAGTAATATCGCTTTCAATGCATCAAAACGTATTGACAGCGCGAGTGATGAAATGCTTAAAGCATTGGATAAAAAACAATTCTCTAAAGCGCATCAATCGTATTCAGAAATCGTGAATGCTTGTACGGCATGTCACGCAGTCGTTCGCGGCTGGTAAGTAAATCGTAGTTTAATTCCAAAGGGACGAAAAGCCCCTTTGGCTCCTCATTCGAGGCAGATTCCTCTTCCTAATCCTATCGCTAAATAAAAATCCAAACAACTTTTCGATACACTCGCGCAACGCTCCTAATTATAGGAATTTTTCAAGGATAGTCGTGTTAATAGACAGTTATGGCCGAACGGTCGATTATTTGCGTGTTTCGGTAACGGAGAGGTGTAACTTTCGGTGTCAGTATTGTATGCCCGAAAAACCCTTTTCATGGGTTCCAAAAGAGAATCTGCTCAGTTTCGAAGAGTTGTTTGAGTTTATCAAAGTTGCTATTGATGAAGGGGTAAAAAAGATCCGTATTACGGGCGGAGAACCTTTGTTGCGTGAAGATTTAGACCGTTTTGTCAAAATGATTCACGATTATAAAAACGATATTGATCTGGCTATGACAACGAATGCATTTTTGCTCAAAGGCGCTGCGCAAAAACTTTACGACGCAGGACTGCGCCGAATCAATGTTTCTATCGATTCTTTGAAACCGGAAGTTGCGGAAGCGATAGCGAAAAAAGATGTATTAAAAAATGTTTTAGAAGGGATCGAAGAGGCGCTTAAAGTGGGGCTGAAAATCAAGGTCAATATGGTCCCGATGAAAGGGATGAACGAGGACGAAATTTTAGATGTTCTAGAATATTGCAAAGCGCGTGGTATGGTCATCCGTTTTATTGAGTATATGGAGAACGTGCATGCAGAGGTGGACATTAAGGGGATGAACAGTGATGAACTGTTAAGCGTTATCAGCAAACGCTACGCCTACGAAGACCAAGGCTTTGACGGTCACTCTCCATCACACTATTACAGACTTGACGACGGATATGAATTCGGAATCATCGAACCGCACAAAGACGATTTTTGTACCAAATGCAATCGCATACGTCTTACCGCAGAGGGGAATTTGATTCCGTGTCTTTATTTTGACGAGGCAATGTCGATTCGTGATGCGGTACGTCGAGGTGACATCAAAGAAGCGGCCTTGGTACTTAAAGAGGTGATCCGTACCAAACCAGAGAAGAACCGTTGGTCTGATCCGGACGGCGAACAGTCCAAACGGGCATTTTATGAGACGGGGGGATGAGATGCTCTATTTAGTTGAACATTTTTACTCGATACAGGGGGAGGGGAAACACACGGGTGTCCCCTCCCTCTTTTTCCGTTTTGGAGGATGCAATCTCACCTGTCCCGGATTTGGATGTTCCGAGATAACTCCCGACGGGCGCGAAGTGATCGGATGCGATACCGTTTACGCCGTCGATCGAAAAGGGTTTGGCGAACTGTGGCAAGAGATCGAAGAGCTTCAAACCCTTATCTGGATTATGAACGGTTATCGCCTGCCTCCGCATGTGGATGTCGTTTTGACCGGCGGTGAACCGTTGATCTATGCGAATGAGCCGATTTTTGTCGAATTTATCGATTATTTGATCGGACAGGGACATCGGGTAACCTTTGAGACCAATGCGACAATCGCACCCGATTTCAAACGCTATCCCTTCTATGCAGCGGCTACCTATGCCCTCTCCGTCAAACTCTCTAACAGCGGTGAGCCGCTGAACCGACGGGTAAAGCCTGAGGTGATAGAGGCTATTTTAGCCCACACGCAGGGAAGTTTTTTTAAATTCAGCGTGGATGAACCCTCGTTGGCAAGTGTACTTGAAGAAGAGATCGACGCCATCGTGGCCTCTCATCCTTTTACCCCCGTCTATTGTATGCCGCTCGGTGGGGATAAAGCCCATATCGAAGCAAACTGTGAAGCGGTTATCGAGTTTTGTAAACGGCGCGGATTTATCTACAGCGACCGTCTCCATATCCGTATATGGGATCAAAATCATGGAGTATAATACGTATAACACTTGAGATCACACAATGTGATTTCAAAATACCAAGGTTCATCATGATTATCCGTAAACTTTTTAAATTTGAAAATGCCCATGTCGTTCGCGGGTGCTCAACCCAGCGGTGCCGAGCGTCAATACACGGTCATTCGTACAAAGTTGAAGTATTGTTTGAGTCTCAATATCTTGATAATGGTCAGATGATTTACGATTTCGGATTGATGAAGCGGGGTATGAAAGAGCTCATTGACAGTTTCGATCACGGTGTAGCGATTTGGGACGGGGACGATGCGGAGTATATCGCAAGTATGAAAGAGCACTCTAATCGATGGGTGATTCTTCCGGTCTCTCCATCGTGCGAGCAGTTTAGCCGTGTCCTGTTTCTGATGTTGGATCGTCTTCTTGGATCTACGCAGATGATTAACGGTGAGCAGGGGGTGAAGCTGCATAGTATTATCGTCCATGAGACCGAGACGGGATATGCGCAAGCTTTTGAGGAAGATGCCTATTCGGAATTGATGGGGGTTATCTCGCTGGAATCGATTGTGTTTAGCCACGAAGTGCGCGAAGGGTGGAGCGATTCACGCTTATGGGAAAAAATGCTTTCCGGCGAAGTATTCATGAATCCGGAGACGGTTTAATCCGTCACGAGAGAATGTTGTACTGTTGAACTCATACACCATCGTGTAGGGATTATTTTTACTTCCGAACCCTCCTCAAACCCTTCTACCGAAGCATCCACCATCATAAAAGCATTGGCACGTGAGAGAGGCAAGACCATTCCCGGACCAAAAACGGGGCTTGGGGTAAAAGTAGCTCCATCAAACCAGCCTGGGATCAATGAACGGCGACCTTTTTTCATTTTGAAGGGATTCGCGATACGGGTTGTAATCGTAGAGAGGTATTTATCGCTTCTCCCGCTGAGAGCTAAGATAGCACTTTGCCCGAAAAGTTCAAAACAAAGTGCGGCTGCGAGGGGATTGCCAGGTAAATTGAGTATGAGGGTATTGCCGATACGACCGAATGTTGTCGGTTTGCCGGGTTTAATATCCACCGATTCAAACGAACCTTCAAATCCCAATGAGGTAAATGCGGCTTTTGTGTAGTCAGCATCTCCGACACTGACACCACCGGAGGTAATTACGAGGTCGGCACTTAGGGCATTTCGGATATGGTTTTGAATGGATTCAAGAGTATCTTCAGCGGTACCTGTGAAGATGACATCGCAGCCGAGTTCTGCGGCACGAGAAGCAAAGGTTGGGGTATTAGTATTGTAGAGTTGATTGGCTCCGAGAGATTCGAAATGCATTTTCAGTTCATTTCCTGAGGAGAAAAGGGCGACCTTGGGACGGCGATAGACCCGAATATGGGTAATCCCTTGGGATGCGAGCAGAGCGATATGGTGTGCATAGAGTTGTGTTCCTATATCGAGTAGTTGCATTCCGCTTTGGATGTCTTCGCCCTTGAGGCGGATATGTTGCGAGGGCTTAATCGTATGGGGGAGGGCTACGGAATCATTTTCTACCCTTACCTCTTCAATAGGGACAATGGCTTCACAGCCTTGAGGAATTTTGGCTCCGGTCATTATTCGGATGCATTGATCTTCAACCATACGGATTTCATCGCCGTCTCCGGCAAAAATAACACAGGATTGCTTGAGTGTTTTTCCGGCATCTTCTACACGCACCGCATACCCATCCATAGCCGAATTATCGAATGACGGGAGAGAATGAGAAGCGATAACAACTTCGGCTAAAACCCTATGAACGGCACTTTCGAGGGTGACGATCTCACTCCCAAGCGGAAGGGAAAGGGTATAGATTTCCTTCAATGCACCCTCTACATTTATCGCCATACTCTCTCCTTGGATTTGTCTGCTCTGCTTTATGCAACATTCATTCACAGCATTGCAGGGTTATTTAAAAAATCATTATAGGCAATTTAAGGTAAAATCCCCTTTATGGAAGCTATGTATAAAATGGGATTAGAAATCCACTATTTCGGCGTTATGGTGTTGATGGGAGTTGTGATGTTTAATATCGTCATGCTCGCATTGAGTAAGCAAGTCATTCGTTACTCTAAACGGATGCGGATCGTTATGCCGATTTCGGCATCGTTGATTGCATTGATCCTTTTTACGGGATCGATTATGATGGCGGCAAAACATTTGCACTTTACGTTTGCCAATCTTGCAATGATTGTGGTCGGCATCGTTATGATCATTTTAGAAGCAAAACGGTATAAAACACTCAAACGGCGTACGGATATTACCGATGAGGGGGCTTTTGATCTGTATAAACGTAAAGCCTTTCGCTTTTTAGGGATTGAAGCGGCATTACTTTTGGCACTTAGCGTGTGGATGATGGTATGAAATTCGTCCTGAGTTCAGATGCGGGAACAAGCGAACTGTGTGTATCGGGTGAAGAGTATAAATATCTGATCAAAGTACGTCGTCATACTATCGGTGATCTGATTGCATTTCGTTCACGTCAGAATTTGCGTGAAGAGTATCTGTATCGTTTGGACCGCACCGATGGACGCAACGGGTACTTTATCCTTCAAGGGCATCATGAAGCTCTCTGCGAAGTAACAAATAGACTTCATATAGGGTGGTGTTTGGTAGATCCCAAAACGGTTGAAAAAACCCTTCCGATGCTGAGTGAACTCGGGGTAACCAAGATCACATTCATCCATTGCCACCGTTCTCAGCGTAATTTTCGTCTTGATTTTGAGCGGTTTGAACGGATCATGGAAAGCTCGATTATGCAGTGCGGACGGAGTTCATTGATTGAGCTATCCGAATCTCCTGCTTTGAGTACCTTTTTAAAAGAGAATCCTGAGGCGGTAATTTTGGATTTTGCCGAAGATGTACTGAGTAAGGATGATCGTATGGATACGGTTGTGATTGGTTGCGAGGGGGGATTTGACGATAATGAGCGTAAATTATTTGCTGCCCATCGTGTCCGATCTCTCCCCTCCCCGATGATTTTACGCTCCGAAACGGCAGCCGTAGCCATTGCTGCCATGCATTTGTAAAAAAAGAAAATTTCCGATATAATTCGCCCTTAACAATCCGTCCCCAGGTACGGATGTAAAACTATACCGATTCGACGTACAACGCCGTCGATCACAAGGCTAATAAAATGAAAAAAGATCTTCACCCTAACGTAGTAGAATGCGCTGTAAGTTGCGCTTGCGGTAATTCATTTACCACCACCAGCACAAAAGATACTATCCGTGTTGATATCTGTAATGAGTGTCACCCATTCTATACCGGTTCTGAGCGTCAAGTAGATACTGCAGGTCGTATCGATAAATTCAAAAAACGTTACGCACTTAATTCGTAACTTGAATGCCAAAAGGATTTTCCTTTTGGTTGCACTAGCCGCTTGAGCTACTAAACTTGCTTCTTCGAAGCAGAAGTTTTTTCTTGAATCATAGAGAAAATTATAAGAATAGAGAAAACAATGCTGTCTCTTGTCCCCACACCTATCGGAAATATTGCCGATGTCTCACTCCGCTCCCTTGAAATATTCTCACAAGCTGATGTTTTTCTATGTGAAGATACGCGTGTTACGAAAAAATTGCTCCATTTTCTCAAAGAACGCTATGCTTTAGTCCTCAATGATCCCCAATTTATTAGTTTGCATTCCCATAATGAAGCCGAATTTGTCACCTCTTTAACACCTGATTTCTTTGACCGTAATATTGTTTATGTGAGTGATGCCGGGATGCCGGGAATCAGCGATCCGGGACAAATATTGGTCCGTTATTGTATTGATAATTCGATAGCGTATGATATTCTCCCCGGAGCCAATGCGGTACTGAGCGCTTTTGTCGCCAGCGGATTTGTTCAAACCAAGATGCTTTTTTTCGGCTTTTTACCTCATAAAGGGAATGACCGATCATCGGCTCTTCAAGAAGCACTGTTTAATGGCTATACAACAGTTTTGTATGAATCGCCTAAACGACTGGACAAACTTCTATCCGAGATTGCGATAGCCGCACCGGAGCGGAAGGTGTTTTTGGCCAAAGAGATCACCAAAAAATATCAGCGTTTTCATCACGGTATTGCTTCAGAACTTGCACATCAGATGGAAAACGAGATTCGGGGAGAGTGGGTTGTCGTAATAGAAGCATCGGAGGGGAAATCGGCTTCGTTAAGTGAACAAGATATTTTAGCCCTTGATATTCCGAAAAAAGCGGCATCGAAGTTAATTTCAAAGATTACCGGAGAAAATCCGAAAGAGTGCTATCAGCGACTCTTAAACTCATAAGGATACAATAACAAATGCTTATTTATGGAAAACAACCGGTTTATTATGCACTAGAGCGTCATCGTGATCGTATCAAGACGCTATTCTTAGCCAAAGAGGTCGATAAAAAAGAGTATTCAGCCCTTATGAAAATGGGATTCGAGGTAAAACGAATTCCTGAAAATGCGGCACAATCGATGGTTAAGGGGGGGAATCATCAAGGATACATCGCAGAGATGTCCAACCTTGTCCCTTACGCTTCACCTTTTTTGAAACGTTGCGGATTTGTAGTAGTGCTTAGCTCCATTACGGATATGGGAAATATGGGGTCGTTGGTTCGCAGCGCCTATGCTCTTGGAGTTGAAGCGTTGGTGATATGCGGTATTAAAGAGCCCAATCTTGAAAGTTTGATTCGAACCAGCAGTGGAGCGGCTCTTGATTTACCTCTTGTAGTGGTTCATAATATTCATGATGTGATGCATGAACTGAAACAATCAGGTTTTAGCCTTTATGGTGCAACACTGAAGGGGACGAATGTGCGAGAAGTGAGTTTTGACGCTAAACGTGCATTGATTCTAGGAAGTGAAGGGGAAGGATTGAGTGGCCGCGTTGAAAAAGGGCTTGACTATGGTGTATCGATAGAGATGGCACATGATTTTGACTCGCTCAATGTGGGCGTAGCCGGAGCAATATTGATGGAGAGGATGCGATGAAAGGGTGCCAAACGTTCGAGGAATTACAATCATTAGGAGCTGAAATAATTCATGAGAGAACTCATATCTCGCGTGATAAAATTGAGCTGGTACTGACTAAATCGTATGGAGAGATCAATAAAATTCAATTTATGGGATTCTTATCCATTCTCGAACGTGAATATGGTCTCGATCTGAGTACTATAAGGGAAGAGTACCTTGCGTATCAAGAGGAACACAAAAGTACCCTTCCTCCTAAACAATCGGTTATTTTGCAGTCCCATACTAATTCAAAGCAAAAATGGATACTTGTCGGTTTTGTTTTGATTGCGGCACTGGTGGTCGGCGGATATTTTGCACAGTCTAATATGGCTAATGTCCCAAAAGAAGAGGTGATGCAGCTTAATAGTGCAACGGTAGAGGTCGTTGATGATAGAAAAGAGCTCAACACTACGGAAGCCGTTGAGATGAATACAACGGTTGAAGCCAATACGACCCAACCGGTGATAGAGCAAAATAGTACTGTGCCGGAAAAACAACAAAGTATTCGTGCAGTAAATGGGCTTGAGATTCGTCCGGTGTACAAAGTTTGGGTCGGTATGATTGACATGGGAACGCATGCAAAAACGCAAACCATCACCAAAGATCCCATTAAAATTGACACCTCTAAAAATTGGCTTATCGGATTGGGGCACGGACGGATTGAAATCGTTTCGTCCAGCGGAAATGAAACGCTTCGAGAGCATGGTGCGGTATGGTTTGTGTATGAAAACGGCACGCTCAAACGGCTTACAAAAGCAGAGTTTGCAGAGCGTAATGGCGGTAATAACTGGTAATAATGTTTAAGCATACACTTGGAATTTTCTTATTAACGCCTCTTGTTTTGCTGGCGGTCCAGTTTAAAGTGCACATTGATCTCACTGGTGATCCTTTAGTCGGGATTGCAACCTTCTCTCATACCTTAAATACCCTTGGATACAAGTACCAAATAGAGACTTTTTCAACCCAAAACTCTCTCATTGCAATGGATGGAACGGTGATTGGTGCAAAGCCCTTTAGCGCTTCTGTTCTTACGGAGAATATCCAAGATGAGGGGATAAAACTACTTTACGCCCGCATGAATCATGGTACGATGGAATTAGGTATCGATGTTACGTCAGCTGTATGGAATATCCAAGCACTTGGAATAGATGAGGGGGCACAAATGTCACGCTCAATTCTCCCCTATTGGTTTCGGGTCGAATCTGCTCAAGAGATACATATCGATCCCCCTTACGGAGGGAAATGGTATCCGGATGTCAGTGTGCTGGATGCCTCCATGCATGTCCTCTCAACATACCGTTCAGATAAAAGCGTGGATGAACTGAAATTTTCTCTGCCCGACGGAAGTTATTATCTAAAAGTTTCCAATACCAATGGGATGAAACTACTTAGAGAGGGAATGTGGGTTGAATCGATCAGTTTGGGGCGTTGAGTTATATAAAAACTAAGTCTCTTATGCTAAAATGGCGCAATTTTTTAATCACAGGTTGTAGCCATGTTTGATGAAATCCAATTTGACCGGATTAAACGCCTCCCTAAGTATGTTTTTGCTGAAGTTAATGAGCTGAAAATGGCGCGTAGACGCTCTGGTGCCGATGTTATCGATTTTAGTATGGGAAATCCCGATGGGGATACCCCGGAGCACATTCGTAAAAAACTGATTGAATCTGCCCAAAAAACTAAAACACACGGATATTCTGTTTCCAAAGGGATCCCAAAACTGCGTCAGGCAATTTGTGATTGGTATAAGCGCCGTTATGATGTGGATCTTAACCCTGATACCGAAGCGGTTGCAACTATGGGTTCCAAAGAGGGATATGCTCATTTAGCGTATGCAATCACCAATCCGGGAGATGTGGCGGTTGTCCCCGATCCTACCTATCCAATTCACTCCTATGGCTTTATCTTAGCCGGGGGGAATGTCCAAAAAATGGAACTTCCGTTCGATGAAGATTATAAAGTGGATGAAGATCTTTTCTTTGAGCGATTGGAACAAGCATTTCATATCTCTTTTCCTAAACCGAAATTTGTGGTCGTAAACTTTCCTCACAATCCGACAACAGCGACAGTAACGCCGGAGTTTTATACCCGTATTGTCGAGATGGCTAAGCGGGAACGTTTTTATATTATCAGTGATATCGCGTATGGTGACTTGACATTTGACGGGTATAAAACCCCATCAATTATGTCGGTTCCAGGCGCTAAAGATGTGGCAGTGGAGAGTTTTACCCTCTCGAAAAGCTATAACATGGCGGGATGGCGTGTCGGATTTTTTGTAGGAAATCCAAAACTCATCGGTGCATTGCAAAAAATTAAGAGTTGGTTGGATTATGGGATGTTTACTCCTATCCAAGTTGCGGCTACGGTAGCGCTTCAAGGTGATCAGACCTGTGTGCAGGAGATTACCGATAAATACGATCATCGCCAAGACGTTTTGATTGAAGCGTTTAACCGGGCGGGATGGCCGGTACGCCGCAATCAAGCATCTATGTTTGTATGGGCCAAAATTCCTGAATGTGCACGTCATCTCGGGAGCTTAGAATTTTCAAAACGTTTATTGGTTGAAGCCAATGTGGCCGTTGCTCCTGGGATCGGGTTTGGAGATTACGGCGACGAGTATGTCCGTATCGCATTGATAGAAAACGACAAGCGTATCCGTCAGGCAGCTAAAAATATTAAACATTTTTTGCAACAATTAGAGTCTAAGGGACAAGAGTGATTCGTGTCGGTGTAATTGGGGTCGGAACAGTCGGAAGAGCGGTTGTCTCTATCTTAGAGGAGAACGCTTCGATTATCTCGGCACGTGCCGGTGACACGATTATCGTTAAGAGCGGCGTGGTTCGTAATCTGGATAAAGTACGTGACCTCTCGATTCTTGTTTCACAAGACCCCTATGACATTATTAATGATCCCGAAATTGATATTGTCGTCGAATTGATGGGGGGGATTGAAACCCCTTTTGAGATTTTGAAAAGCGCTTTGAAAAACGGTAAAGCGGTAGTAACTGCGAACAAGGCAGTGTTGGCCTACCATCGCTATGAACTTCAAGAAATCGCAGGTGAAATTCCCTTTGAATTTGAGGCAAGTGTAGCAGGGGGAATCCCTATTATCAATGCCCTTCGTGACGGTCTCTCTGCCAACCATATCCTCTCCATAATGGGTATTATGAACGGTACGTGTAATTTTATGCTGACCAAAATGATGAAGGAAGGGGTAGCATTCGACGCGGTTTTGGATGAAGCGCAGGCTTTAGGGTATGCTGAGGCCGATCCAACCTTTGATATCGGCGGCTTTGATGCGGCGCATAAACTCCTTATCTTAGCATCTATAGCATACGGTATCGATGCCAAACCCGAAGAGATACTGATAGAGGGGATAGAGGGAATTACGCAGGCTGACATCGCATTTGCAAAAGAGTTTGGCTATACGATCAAACTTTTGGGCATTGCTGCGCGCGACGGGGCTGAAGTTGAACTTCGCGTACATGCCTCATTGGTAAGAGAGAGTGCCATGATCGCTAAGATTGATGGTGTTATGAACGGGATCAGCGTTGTGGGTGACCGTGTGGGAGAAACCCTTTACTATGGACCGGGTGCCGGCGGAAATGCGACGGCCAGTGCCGTTGTAGCTAATATCATTGATATTGTTAGGTCAGGAAAACGTTCTCCTATGCTTGGGTTTAACCATCCTCTAGAAGAAGGGCTCCATCTCAAAAATAGAGATGATATCTGTTCCAAATATTATCTCCGTTTGCGTGTTTTGGATAAACCGGGAATTTTGGCCAAAATCACCCAATTATTTGCAGATCATTCGATTTCTATCGAGGCAGTGATTCAACGCCCCAGCGAAACAGAGTGTGCTCATCTTTTATTTGCGACCCATGAGGCAACGGAGCGCTCCGTTCGAGAGTTGATGTCTCAGCTTGAAGTATTGGATGCTGTTTTAGAAACACCTTATATGATACGGATCGTCTAATTACGATTGGTATCGATTCCCCTCTTTCTACACCTTAATAAAAGTTTAACTTTAAATACTGTAATATACGCGTCCACTTTGCCCTTTCGGACAAATAGAATTGAATGTTTCTAACTGCGTTCAATCGTAGTTACAAGTATTGGTGTGATCAATCCCACCTACGAAAAGCAAGTGATTTAAATCAACGGAGCCAACCGATGAAAGTACGTTCTTCAGTGAAGAAAATGTGCGATGATTGTAAAGTCATCAAGCGTAAAGGGATTGTGCGCGTAATCTGCAAAACCCCAAAACATAAACAAAGACAAGGATAAGCATGGCACGTATTGCTGGTGTGGACTTACCTAAGAAAAAACGAGTGGAATATGCGTTGACCTATATCTATGGTATCGGTCTACATACTTCACGCAAAATTTTAGATGCTACAGGTATCGATTACAACAAACGTGTATTCGAACTGAGCGAAGATGAAGCAGCAACTCTTGCAAAAGAGATTCGTGCTAGTTTCGTCGTAGAGGGTGACCTCCGTAAACAAGTTGCTATGGATATTAAAGCGTTGATGGATCTTGGTTCTTACCGTGGTCTTCGTCATCGTAAAGGTCTCCCATGCCGTGGTCAGAAAACCAAAACCAATGCACGTACGCGCAAAGGTAAGAAGAAAACTGTCGGCTCAGTTACAAAGTAAGGGATTAGAGTATGGCAAAAAGAAAAGCAACCCGTAAAAAAATTGTAAAGAAGAATATTGCACGAGGTATCGTACATATCTTGGCATCATTCAACAATACCCTTGTAACGGTAACTGATGAAATGGGTAATATGATCGCATGGAGTTCGGCTGGTGCCCTTGGTTTCAAAGGTTCTAAAAAGTCAACTCCGTTTGCTGCTCAACAAGCGGTAGAATCTGCGCTCGAAAAAGCAATGGTCCACGGTATTAAAGAAGTGGGAATTAAAGTTCAAGGACCAGGATCTGGTCGTGAAACAGCAGTAAAAAGTGTTGGTGCAATCGAAGGACTACGTGTTTCATTCATGAAAGATGTTACTCCACTACCACACAACGGATGTCGTGCGCCTAAGCGCCGACGAGTCTAAGGAGGTTTGTAATGGCAAGATATAGAGGACCCGTAGAAAAAATCGAAAGAAGATTCGGTGTAAGCCTTGGATTAAAAGGTGAGCGTCGTCTTGCAGGTAAAAGTGCCCTTGACAAACGTCCGTATGGACCTGGCCAACACGGTCAACGTCGTACAAAAATTTCTGAGTACGGTACACAGCTTCGCGAAAAACAAAAAGCGAAGTTTATGTACGGTCTTAGTGAAAAACAAATGCGTTCATTGTTTACCGAAGCAAAACGCCGTACAGGTAATACCGGTACAAACTTGGTTATGCTTCTTGAGCAACGCCTAGACAACGTTATTTACCGTATGGGTTTTGCAACGACACGTCGTTTTGCTCGCCAATTGGTAAACCATGGCCACGTGTTGGTTGATGGTCAACGTGTTGATATCCCTTCATACCGTGTAAAACCGGGTCAAAAAGTGGAAATCGGCGAAAAAAGCAAAAAGAATAACCAAATCGTTCGCGCGGTAGAGCTTACCAACCAAACCGGTATTGCTGCTTGGGTCGACATCGATCAAGAGAAAGTATTCGGAATTTTCACACGTCTCCCAGAGCGTGAAGAAGTTGTTATCCCTGTTGAGGAACGTCTAATCGTCGAGCTTTACTCGAAATAATCATTAAAGAAAGGGCGCTCAGCATGAAAAAAATTAAAACATCTCCGCTTCTTCCGAAAGAATTTGTCGTCGAGCAAATCAGCGCGAACGAAGCGAACATTATTGCCTACCCGTTTGAGACCGGTTTCGCGGTTTCACTCGCCCATCCTATCCGTCGCTTTTTATTAAGCAGTTCGGTTGGATTTGCGCCGATCGGTATCAAGATTGAGGGTGCTAAGCATGAGTTTGACTCCGTGCGCGGTATGCTTGAGGACATTTCGGATTTCATCATTAATCTCAAAGGGGTACGTTTCAAATTGAAAAACGGCCTTAAAGAGAAAGATATCTCTTACAGTTTCGCAGGCCCTTGCGAAATACACGGTAGTGATTTAGAGAATGATGATGTCGAAGTGGTGACACCGAATGCTTTCTTAGCAACTTTGAATGAAGATGCGACGTTAAATTTTACCGTCAAAATTCATCAAGGTATCGGTTATGCTCCGAGTGAAGATGTACGTGATGTATTAGGTGAAGGTTATATTGCACTTGATGCATATTTCACCCCTGTACGCCGTGCAACGTATGCGATCGAAAATATTTTGGTCGAAGATAACCCGAATTTCGAGAAAGTGATTATCAACATTGTCACAGACGGTCAGATTTCACCGGTCGATGCATTTAAAAATGCGTTGGAAGTAATGTACGCGCAAATGGCTGTTTTCAACAGTGAAGTGAGCATCAAAGCTCCTGCAACTGCTGAACGCGGTGATGAGCATCCGGAACTTAAACGTTTAGGTGCACGTATCGAAGAACTCGGATTAAGTGCACGTAGTTTTAACTGCTTGGATCGCTCCAACATCAAATACATTGGCGAAATCGTAATGATGAGTCAAAATGATTTGAAAGAGGTTAAAAACCTCGGTAAAAAATCGTTTGAAGAGATTTTAGAAAAAATCACTGAATTCGGTTATGCTGTTGGACAAGATCTAAGCGATGATCTCGTCAGTGCACTCAAAAAGAAAATTGAAGCTGAATAAGTAAACACAAGAGGAAAGTATCATGAGACATCGTCACGGATACCGCAAGCTAGGTCGTACAAGCGCACATCGTGAAGCTTTATTGACTAACCTTAGCATTGCGTTGATTGAACACGGTAAAATTGAAACAACGTTGATTAAAGCAAAAGAACTTCGTTCATTCGCTGAAAAATTGATTACAACTGCTCGTGCAGGTGATGCGAACGCTCATCGCGCTGTATTTGCTGTTTTACAAAACAAAGAAGCAACTAAATTGCTCGTCAATGAAGTGGCTCCTAAATATGCAGAGCGTAACGGCGGATATACTCGTATCGTTAAAACTCGTATTCGTCGCGGCGATGCTACGCATATGGCATATATTGAACTCGTTTAACGAGTTCAATCCCCCAACCCCTTAAACCGAGCTTCGCTCGAAAATCATCCTGTTTTGCATTAGTGCTCATTTAGCGCAAATTTCCTATTATTACCCATATTATTTTGTATATTAAAGGTAAAATTATTATGATTCCGTTCACTGATGAAGAGTTGATGCAACCTGTGCGTCACGTAATCGATAAAATTAGACCCTCTTTAGCATTAGACGGAGGAGATATTGCATTTTTGACCGTTAAAAATGGAACGATTTATGTGCAGCTTCAAGGGGCGTGTATCGGATGTTCGAGTAGTGGAAATACACTTAAGTACGGCGTAGAACGGCAGCTTCGGATGGACATTCATCCAGAACTCAGTGTCATCAACGTACCGCAAGGTATGGAAAATCAGATAGACGCGCTATAATCCACGCGCTTTAAGTCGATATTAGAGTAAATAGGAGGGGTACAATGAAAATGATTAGCTTATCCAAAACCCTCAATCAAGCAAATGAACATTTTTCGGCTGGGCAATACAGTGATGCATTGCGTGATTTTTCCCTTGCACTTAAAGATCACCCTACATCAAAAGAGGCCTATAATGGTGCCATCCTCGCTGATATGGCTATGAGCGGCGAGAGCGGTGCCGAAGCACTGTTTGATTATTATTCAATTTTGCGGAGTGAAGATAGCGAGCAAGCGGATACTATAATCTCTGAGATATTAGAGACGATGGATGGGACATTGGATCAACTTGCTGGATTGTTTGACGATACGATCAAACAACGCCTTGCATATGAAGACGGTATTATGTACACCGAGTTTAAAGAGCTCGTAGAAAATGATAAAGATTTCAACCGAATTTTTGAAAATATTATGTTTTCTACACGAGTTATTATTACGGAGAAAGAGGATTTTGTCGATTTTCTCGATAATTTAATAGATCATGGCTATAAAGAGATGGCCTTGAGCTATTTGGAAAGTGCACTTGGGGTTTACCCAAATGACAGACAGCTTCGAAATCTGTTACGCCGTTTGGCGAAGGGGAGAGAACTTGAAAGTTGAAGTTCAAGACAAGCCATACCGATATGTATCCGAAAATTCACGTGTGTGCGGGTCGGATTGCGCTTTTTTATTGACAAAACAAAATGAAAAGTACAAAGAAGATGCACTCACGCGCGGAGCACATACAATATTAACTCCTCAAGAGTGTTGGGAACTATTCGGCCTGAACCGAATAAAGGTTGTCGGAATTACAGGAACAAACGGTAAAACAACGACAGCGAGTGCTATTTATTCGATTTTACTTGATTGCGGTCACAAAACGGCTATGCAGGGTACGCGCGGTTTTTTTATGAATGATGCACCGGTAGAGGGGAAAACCCTTACTACTCCTACGGTACTAAATACCTATCGTCATATGGCGCAAGCAATTGCAGAGGGGTGTGAGTACTTTATAATGGAAGTAAGTTCGCACGCGATAGAGCAAGAGCGGATTGCAGGGATTGATTTTGCATTAAAAATTTTGACAAATATCACCCAAGATCACCTCGATTATCACGAGAGTATTGAAGAGTACACCCGTATAAAGAATCTCTTTTTTCAAGATGAGTCTAAAAAACTGATTAATAAAGATGAGCCGCGTGCTGAATTTAATATGAAAAATGCGTTTAGTTACGGCGTTGAAAATCCGGCAACGTATAAAATAATTGCCTATTCATTGAACAACGGTGTTAGCGGTGTTTTAAAATATTTTGAAGAACATGTTGCATTTACAACTTCATTGCACGGTTTCTTTAATCTCTATAATATTACCGCTGCCATCGCAGCAGTCCATTTAGTGAGCGGTGAGTCTTTAGAAAAAATTACCGAAGTAGTCGAAAATTTCGGCGGTGTAAGCGGACGTATGGAAGTGGTGAGTGAATCTCCTCTTGTGATTGTTGATTTTGCCCATACTCCCGATGGGATGGAACAGGTCCTAAATGCGTTAAAAGAGAAAGAAGTGTTGGTCGTATTCGGTGCTGGTGGAGATAGAGACCGAACCAAACGTCCAATGATGGGGAGAGTGGCTGCGATGTATGCTAAAAAAGTTTATGTGACCAGCGATAATCCCCGTTTTGAAGATCCGGACATGATTATTGAAGATATATTGAATGGGATTGAAGATCGCAGTAAAGTATTTGTCGATGTAAATCGTCGTAATGCGATTGCGCAAGCGCTGCATGATCGAAGTGGCGATGAAATTGTTTTGATTTTGGGTAAAGGGGACGAAACCTCTCAGATTATTTACGATCAACATCTCCCTTTCGATGATCGGGTTGTGGCAAAAGAGTTGTTAAAAGAGATTTAAACAGAAAAGTTGTTTACTGGAGCTTAATATGCACTGGTATGATTTGGCTATAATGCCGTAATTATTTTACGGTGTTTTAGTACACTAGATTTTTAAAGGAGCGTTTTGATGGGTATCCCTCAACCAGCGTTTTATATTTTCAAATGTGAGCAAAGCTCTCCTCCGGGGATGCCAAAACCGAGTTGTGTGAATCCGCAAACACAGGATCTTTTTCAACATTTAGCACAAACCTTGATGCAAAAAGGGCTTATCGCTACGGTTCAGCCGATTCGTACATCATGCATGAATCGTTGCAATGTCGGTCCGGTCATGTTGGTAGAGCCGGGTCATATTATGTATGCAGGACTCACAAAAGAGAAAATCAATGAAATCATCGATCGTCATATTATTGGCGGCGAAGTGGTACAAGAGTATGTTATTCCAGCAGAATTGTGGGACGCACCGGTTACGCCTGCTGATATGATGAAACAGATGGGGCGATAATCCATGTTGATCGAGATGCTTTACAGCAAAATCCATCGTGCCACGGTGACCGACGCTAATCTAAATTACGTCGGTTCGATCACAGTTGATGAAGAACTTCTTGAAGCTTCCAAAATGCGTGTCGGGCAAAAAGTTGAAATTCTTAACATCAATAACGGTGAGCGCTTTTCAACCTATATCATTCTCGGCGAGCGCGGACAGAGGGATATCTGTCTTAACGGAGCAGCTGCACGTAAAGTTCACAAAGGGGATAAAATCATAATTGTTGCCTATGCAACATATAATGATGCCGAACTTGAGAACTATAAACCGACCGTCGTGTTGGTCGATGATGATAATGCGATTACCGAAGTGATTGAGAAGATCTAAATAAGCTCCGTCATGGTAGAATTTCACTAAAAAAATAGTGGGGATCTATGGAGCAGTTTGAAGCTTTTTTATCGGCACATTTGCCATCCGCTCCTAGTTTTCACCCGCATTATGAAAATGCTTTACATCAAATGCTGCTCGGAGGCGGTAAACGGTTCCGTCCGGCACTCCTTTTAGGGGTCGTTCGTGCCTATAACCCACTTTTAACGCAAAGCGCATTTCCGGTTGCATTAGCGATTGAATTGCTGCATACGTACTCTTTAATTCACGATGATTTACCTGCTATGGATAATGCCGATTTGCGTCGCGGTATCCCTACCTTGCATAAAACGTATGATGAAGTAAGTGCTATTCTGGCTGGTGATGCCCTTAATACGTACGCATTTGAAGTTCTCTCTCATGCTCCGCTCAGCGATAGAATAATCGTAAAACTGGTACGAGAACTTTCGTACAACGGTGGACTAAACGGGATGGTACTGGGGCAGGCGATAGATTGTTATTTTGAAGATCAGCGTTTGAGCCTAGAGCAAGTTAAAATTCTTCATACCCATAAAACCGGTAAGCTGATTGCAGCGTCATTGAAAATGGGTGCATTGATTATCGGACGTGAAGCGTTAGCCTCTGAACTTTATGATTTCGGGATTGATTTGGGATTGCTGTTTCAGATTCAAGATGATATTTTGGATGTGACCATGAGTGCCGAGGAAGCCGGAAAAACAACACAAGCAGATGGGGCAAAAAACAGTTTTGTGACATTGCTCGGGTATGAAGGGGCAATGAACGAGGCGGACACATTGGCTGAAAAGCTTTTATCCCAAATTCAAAGTTTTGATGAGAATTTGCAACGCGAATTGTCACCAACACTTGAACACTACATTAACCGACATAAGGACTAAACGATGAGTAATGCAATGCGCCAAAAAATGGCAGACACAATCCGCTTTTTAGCGGCAGACATGGTTCAGCAAGCCAATTCGGGCCATCCGGGTGCTCCTATGGGGTTGGCGGATATCGCCGTTGTTTTGTCTGAGCATATGAGTCATAATCCGAAAAATCCAAAATGGCTTAATCGGGATCGGCTTGTGTTCTCCGGTGGTCATGGTACCGGACTTATTTATTCGCTTTATTATCTATGGGGATACGGATTACAAATTGATGATTTGAAAAACTTTCGCCAGCTCGATTCCAAGACTCCCGGACATCCGGAATATGGTCATACAGCCGGAATTGAGATCACAACGGGACCTTTGGGGCAGGGAATTGCCAATGCGGTAGGATTTGCAATGGCGTCAAAATATGTCGGGAACAAAGTAAATTCGGAAACAGCTAATATGATCGATCACAACGTCTATTGTCTTTGCGGGGATGGAGACCTTGAAGAGGGGATCAGTTACGAAGCGTGTTCGGTTGCCGGTCACATGGGGTTGGATAATTTGATACTCATCTACGATTCTAACCGTATTACGATTGAAGGTTCAACGGAACTCAGCCTTAGTGAAAATATACGTGACCGTTTTGAATCGCAAAATTGGGCAGTTTTGGAGATTGACGGACACAATTTTGAAGAGATCGATGGGGCATTGACACAAGCTAAAACGATTTCTCGTCCTGTTCTTATCATTGCGAATACCGTCATCGCCAAAGGGGGCGGAAAAATGGAAGGGTCTCACCATGCTCACGGTGCACCTTTGGGAGACGAAGTGATTAAGACGGCTAAAATTAGTGCCGGTTTTGATCCTGAAGTAACGTTTGCCGTAAGTGATGATGTATTGGAGCGGTTTCGATGTGCGATCGAAAAAGGGGATTTGGCGGAGCGCGAGTGGAAGCACCGTCTTAAAGAGCTTCCGTTGTCGGAACAAAATGAGGCATATGAGCAGTTGATGAATCCTGATTTTGAACGAATCGTATGGCCTGCATTTGAAAAAGCCGATGCGACACGTAATACGAACGGGATTATTCTTAATGCGATTGCTAAAGCTATACCAGGCTTTTTAGGAGGATCTGCTGATCTTGGTCCGTCGAATAAGACAGAGCTCAAAGATATGGGTGATTTCCCTAAGGGTAAAAATATCCATTTCGGGATTCGTGAACATGCGATGGCATCGATTACCAATGCGATGGCATTGTACGGTCCGATTATCCCGTTCAGTGCAACCTTTTTTGTTTTCAGCGATTATCTGAAGCCAGCAGCCCGCATTGCAGCACTTGCAGGTATCCAGCAATTTTTTATCTGGACGCATGACAGTATCGGTGTCGGAGAAGATGGTCCTACCCATCAGCCGATTGAGCATCTGAGCCAATTTAGAGCATTACCGAATTTTTACGTCTACCGTCCGGCAGATGGAGCAGAAAATGTGAAATGTTGGCAAAAGGCGCTCTCCATGAAGCGCTCGCCATCGGCATTTGTATGTTCACGTCAGAATCTATCCATATTGCCTAAAGCACTAAAAGGTAATGTCGAAAACGGCGGATATTTGTTGGTTGAAGAAGAGAATGCATCGATAACGTTGATGGCATCGGGCTCTGAAGTTTCATTGGCAATAGAAACTGCACAATTGCTTGCTGCACAAGGTGTAAAAGCAAATGTCGTGAGTGTGCCGTGTTTTGATCTATTATTGGAAGAACCACAAAGTTATATTGATTCCATTATTAAACCGTCTACAAAAAAAGTGGCTATTGAAGCGGCCAGAGGTTTGGAGTGGTACCGATTTGCGGATACGGTGATCGCCATGGATAGTTTTGGTGCAAGTGCACCGGCAGAGTTGTTGTTTGAACGATTTGGGTTTAATGCGGAAGCAATCGCATCAAAAATTGTATGAATGATTCACCTGAATATTTAGAAAAAAAGCGTTTTTTTGATTCGCTCATTACCCTTTATGGGCGGAATGTAGCGGTTGAAGTGTTACGTGATGATGCGGTACAGATTCATAAACTTCATCTCTCTAAGAGTAACCGCAGCGATGAGACGATAGAAGAGATTTTAGCTTTGGCCGATATGCGCGGAGTGGAGATTAAGTACCATACCAAAGATTCATTATCACGTATTTCAAAAAACAGCGCCCAAGATCAAGGGGTTGCTATTGATGTAGTCTCTCGAAATTACCGAAGTGCTTCAATGATTGCAACGGATTTGCCCCACTCTTTTCGCCTTTTGGCTCTTGATGGGATTAACAACCCTCAAAATTTGGGGATGATCGTCCGTTCCGCTGCGGCAAGTAAAATTGACGGAATTGTATTGCCGCGTCGTAACAGTACGAAACTTTCCCCTTTGGTGATGAAAGCGAGTGCCGGAACACTGTTTAAAATACCCATCTATTACTGTGAAGATTTGAGCGATATTTTGACATTGAAAGATACGGCGATTATTACCCTCTCTTCGCATGCATCGCAGGATATACATGCGTTGAAAATTCCATCTCGCGCTATTTTTGTTTTGGGGAATGAGTCTGAGGGGGTAAGCGATGCCGTAATGCGTGCTTCGACGCACAGCGTATCCATTGCAATGCATCGCGGAGTTGAATCGCTTAATGTTGCCGTGACGGCAGGAATCGTCAGCTTTCTACCATAAGGTTATACGGCCGGCGAATATCTTCGACTACTTCTCCAACGCTCATATGGCGGCTTTTTCGTAAAAATTCCCGCCCTTGAAAAAAGATCAGTACTGTCGGAATGGTAAAAACACTAAAGTGCGATGCAATTTCAGGTATTTCGGATATATCGATACTCTCCATCATAAAAATCGGAAATTCAGTGATGATCGCTTCCACGAGCTTAGGTTTAAGAGCATGACACACATTACAGGTGGGTGCACTGAAATAGAGCATAACCGCATCGTTTTGATCTAATGTTTGTTGTATAGTTTCTAGAGTTTGCATAAAGGTATTATAGCCAATGAAGTTTCATCGAGCTTATGTTGAAGTAACAAATGTGTGTGGTCTGGCGTGTACCTTTTGTCCACCCAAATCGCAGCCAACTCAGACAATGGAGCTTTCTTGCTTTGAATCAACTCTTGTACAATTGCGTGATTACACGGATGAAATTGCACTTCACGTTATGGGTGATCCGATGGTTTTGTCTAATTTACGCGACTATTTGGATATTGCACACAAACACAGATTTAAAGTTATGGTTACCACGAGTGGATTTTATTTGGATTCTACACGCAGAGAGGCTCTTTTCCATCCATCGGTACGACAAGTGAATATCTCTCTGAATAGTTTTAACAAAAACAGTGTTTCCCGAACGTTTGAAGCGTATATGGAACCTATCTTAGCTCTGTGTGATGAGAAGCTTGCGGGGAAAAAAGATTTTTTTATCAATCTTCGCCTTTGGAATCTGGATGAGGTTTACAGCGAGAAATATTTTAATGAGCAGTTGTTTGCACTTTTGGAGAAACATTTTTCTCTAGAAGAGGAGAGTATTGCTTCGTATATCAGCGGTGAGCGTCAATCGATCCGTCTCGCATCTAAAGTATTGCTCCATTTTGATCGCTATTTTGAGTGGCCGCATTTGAATAATGAGGTGGTCGGAGATGGCTATTGTCATGGGCTCAGTCGTCAAATTGCCATTTTAAGCGATGGAAGAGTGGTCCCTTGTTGCTTAGACGGTGAGGGGGTTATGGAATTGGGTAACCTCCACGAGATAAATTTGGGTAAAATTCTGACATCGGAACGCTCATGCGCAATGGTAACAGGTTTTGAAAAAGGGCTTGCTATCGAAGAACTGTGCCAAAAGTGCAGTTATAAAGAGCGATTTAGGAAAGGGGTACTAGCATGATTAAATGTTATGTAAAAAACGAAAATGCAATCGCATTTATTGATACTATGTCGGAACTTGACGGCGATGTGATCGATAAAGTCATTTGGATCGATATGCTGATGCCGACGTACGATGAGATTGCTTTTATTGAAAATACCTTTACGATTAAATTTCCAACCAAACAAGAGACAGAAGAGATTGAAATCAGTTCGCGTTATTGGGAAGAGAACGACAAAATTGAAATCAACAGTTATTTTTTGGTAAATACGAGAGAAAGCTCCCATAATGAAACGGTATCTTTTATTTTAAATAACGATATGCTGATCTCTATTCGCTACACTACTTTATATACCTTTGATGAATTTAATCGAAAGTTTTTTGCTACCCCAAAACAATTTGAGACCGGCTATGATATTTTTTGCCAGATTTTAGATATTCGAATTGATGCCGATGCGGATATTATTGAAAAACTTGCTAAAGATATTACCCGTGTACGTAAACACGTTTTGACCGACTATACGAATGAAGATGAAGAGATCTTGGAACGTATTTCATCGTTAGAAGATTTGAACATGCAAATTCGGGAAAATCTCAATGATAAGCAGCGTATTCTGAGTGCTTTTCTGAAATCAAGTAAATACAAGCATGCGCTTAAGCACGATGTTACGGTTATGCTTAAAGATATTAAATCATTGATTGATTACACCGACTTTAATTTTGAGCGACTGGATTATCTTCAGAATATTTTCGTTGGAGTTTTGAGTATTGAACAAAACAAAGTTATTAAGATGTTTACAATCGTTAATGTTGTGTTTCTCCCTCCGACCTTAATCGCGAGTATATATGGGATGAACTTTGATCTTTTACCCGAGTTGCATTGGCAATATGGGTATTTGCTCTCAATTGTTATGATGATTATTTCATCTATTCTACCGGTTTATATTTTTAAACGGAAAGGGTGGATTTAATGCTCCATGGTAAAATATGATACCATTACATCTATACTGAATTAGTAAAAAAAAAGGATACACTTTTGGACAGGCGGATACGCTACTTTATCGAAGATTACTGGGACATATTCATAGGAGTAGTCTCTATTACACTTGCTTTTTTCTTTCATCACGAAGGGGATGGGATGATGGCGACGGTATTTTCCGCAGTCGCTATTGCCGCTCTTTCTCTTACTGTAGCCGAAGTAGCTGATATCCTCTCTGAACGTCTTCAAGAGCCTTATGGCAGCTTTGTCCTTACCTTTAGTGCCGTTGTGGTAGAGATCATTCTTTTATACGTAATTTTACTTGAAGTACGTCACAGTCCAGAGGTTTTGGAGACGGTTAAGGGGGGGATTATTTCGGCAGTAATTGTCGATTTGAATGTCTTGCTCGGGCTTGCCGTCTTTTTGGGTGGACTCGCTTTTAGTCAGCAGCAACACAATAAAGAGACCTCCAGCGCCTACAGTACCGTTTTATTTGTCTCCTCATCGGCACTGCTGGTCCCCGGTTTGTTGAGCCATACGGATCACGGAATAGATTCATTAACGCAAGTAAGTCATTTAATTGCGGGTGTATTGCTATTGTTCTATCTTGTCATCTTTATTTTTCAAACGCGTACGCACACCCATTTTTTTAAAGCAACAGCCCGAAGCCGTTTTTTCCGTCTCAAACGTAAACTTCAAGAGGAAGAGGGTGAAATTGATGAGAATGACTCAAGTGATTATATTTTTGAACATTTCAGCACAACGGTCAATTTTTTAATTATTTTTATGTTGATCGGCGTCATTGCATTGGGGGCGGATATTTTTGCAGGCAATGGAGTCAAAATTGCTCGTGATTACGGTATTTCTGCGGGGTTGGCCGGATTGGTCATTGCTATTATCAGCGTATCACCAGAAATTTTTACGGCGGTTCGTGCTGCCCGCAACGATCAGATTCAGCGTGTTGTTAATATTGCAATGGGAGCATCGACGGTATCGATTATTTTGACGGTTCCGATTTTGATGTTGTTGGCTCATTTTTCAGGAATCAATCTTACCCTTGATTTTAATCCGCTCCAGATCGGTGCGCTGCTATTGACGATTATATTAGTTTGGAAAACGACCGAAGAAGGGGAGACCAACTATTTTGAAGGGGCGTCACATTTGATGTTCTTTATCAGCTATGCAATTATTGCGGCATATTACTAAACAATGGTTATATTATTTGCACCCAGCGAAGGAAAGAGAGAGGGCGGTCTTCTCCCGAGCTTCTCTGAAACGTCTTTTCTTTTCCCCGAACTTTATTCCAATCGTCTTGAGATCATTAAGCGATATGAAACATTAGTCCAAACGGGAACCCAAGAAGCACTCTCGGCATTGTTCGGTATTAAAGATGAAAACGAATTCATACGGTATAAAAAGCCATTTGAGGCTGCTCCTACAATGAAAGCGATAGAACGTTACGATGGCGTGGCATACGGTTATCTAAATTACCTGGAGCTCTCCACGCAAGCACAGCGCTATATTGATTCGCATGTTATCCTCTTCTCGAATTTATTTGGACCGATCCGTGCGGATGATCAAATTCCCGATTATAAACTCAAACAAGGCTCAGCGATCGATACGGTTGCACCCGAGAAATTTTACAAGACCCATTTTAGCAGTGCTTTGGATGAGATGATCGGCGATAGAGAAATATTAGATATTCGTGCCGGATTCTATGATAAGTTCTATGTTCCCAAAAATAAGGCTGCAACGTTGAAGTTTTTGAAAGAGGGGAAGGTCGTGAGTCACTGGGCAAAAGCGTATCGAGGGATAGTGTTGCGTGAAGCGGCATTATCGAAGGTAGAGTCCATAAACGCGTTATTGGCGCTTAATATTGAGGGGCTGATACTAAAAGAAATCCTTGAAACCAAGAGGACAAAAGAGATCATTTACGAAATTATCTAATTTCTTTTGAGAATCACTTGACTTTTTAGAATGAAATGTCTATAATTTCAGCTCCATTT
This sequence comes from Sulfuricurvum sp., assembly GCF_041651515.1. Classification (GTDB taxonomy): domain Bacteria; phylum Campylobacterota; class Campylobacteria; order Campylobacterales; family Sulfurimonadaceae; genus Sulfuricurvum. The sequence goes on along the minus strand of NZ_JBAZJF010000004.1, from coordinate 220,116 downwards.
CGGAATATGCCGGCATAGCTCAGTTGGCTAGAGCAATTGATTTGTAATCAATAGGCCCGGGGTTCAAATCCTCGTGCCGGCACCATTGACGAAATTGGAAACGCATTACAATTATCAGTGTTAGACCAGATTATGGCCGTGGTGAGATACTCAAGTGGCCAACGAGGGCAGACTGTAAATCTGCTGATTTTTATCTTCGAAGGTTCGAATCCTTCTCTCACCACCATCTGCGGGAATAGCTCAGTTGGCTAGAGCGTCAGCCTTCCAAGCTGAATGTCGCGAGTTCGAGTCTCGTTTCCCGCTCCACTGGGAGCTGAAGTACATTTCGCAATACTACTTCATCATTACCATAAAACCGTAAAATAGTTTTTAAGCTTCCAATACAAATGTATCATTATGCTCACGTGGCTCAGGGGTAGAGCACTTCCTTGGTAAGGAAGAGGTCGGCGGTTCAAATCCGCTCGTGAGCTCCAGTAATATTTTTGTAATATTTGAAGCTTGAAAGCTATTTCAGCTGTTTTTTTGGTATAATTCCAATTTCATTTACAATTTCAGTCGGAGGACACAATGGCAAAAGAAAAGTTTACGCGTAATAAACCACACGTTAACATCGGTACAATCGGTCACGTTGACCACGGTAAAACTACGTTGACAGCAGCGATCACAGCGGTTCTTGCTACAAAAACTGGTGCAAAATTTATGGACTACGATCAAATCGACAACGCTCCTGAAGAGCGCGAGCGCGGTATTACGATCGCTACTTCACACGTTGAGTACGAAACTGATAAACGTCACTATGCGCACGTTGACTGTCCTGGACACGCCGACTACGTTAAAAACATGATTACCGGTGCTGCTCAAATGGACGGTGCTATTCTTGTTGTTTCTGCAGCAGACGGCCCGATGCCACAAACACGTGAGCACATCCTTCTTTCTCGTCAAGTAGGTGTTCCATATATCGTTGTTTTCATGAACAAAGAAGATATGGTTGATGATGAAGAACTTCTTGAGCTTGTTGAGATGGAAATCCGTGAGCTTCTAGATATGTATGATTTCCCAGGTGATGACACTCCAATCGTTGCAGGTTCTGCGCTTAAAGCTCTTGAAGAAGCTAAAGCTGGAATTATCGGTGACTGGGCTGCTAAAATCATTAAATTGATGGATGCGGTTGATGAATATATCCCTGAGCCTACTCGTGAAACTGAAAAAGATTTCTTGATGCCGGTAGAGGACGTTTTCTCAATTTCTGGACGTGGTACGGTTGTAACTGGTCGTATTGAGCGTGGTACAATCAAAATCGGTGAAACGATCGAGATCGTTGGTATCCGTGATACACAAACAACAACTGTAACCGGTGTTGAGATGTTCCGTAAAGAGATGGAAATGGGTGAAGCAGGCGATAACTGCGGAATCTTGCTTCGTGGTACTAAGAAAGAAGATGTTGAGCGTGGTCAAGTTCTTTGTAAACCTAAATCAATCACTCCTCACACAAAATTTGAGGCTGAGATTTACGTATTGAGCAAAGAAGAGGGTGGACGTCATACTCCATTCTTCAACGGCTACCGCCCACAATTCTATGTTCGTACAACTGACTGTACAGGTGCTATCACCTTGCAAGAAGGTACTGAAATGGTTATGCCTGGTGATAACGTGAAAATCAATGCTGAATTGATTCACCCAATCGCTATGGAAGAGGGTACTCGCTTCGCTATCCGCGAAGGTGGACGTACTGTCGGTGCAGGTGTTGTTTCTAAAATCCTTGCATAATTTTATCCGGCCTTAGGGTCGGAACATAAGGTCAAACATGCGTGAAATTATCCATTTGGGTTGTGAGAAGTGTACTCGTCGTAACTATCACACAACAAAAAATAAAAAAACTCATACTGAGAAATTCTCAGTTCGTAAATTTTGTAAATTCTGTCGTGAACACACCATTCACAAAGAAGCAAAACTTTAATATTAGTTCCCTCTTTTTGAGGGTTTTATAGGTCAGTAGCTCCAATGGTAGAGCGCCGGATTCCAAATCCGATGGTTGCGGGTTCGAATCCCCCCTGGCCTGCCACCCATTTTTGACGAATGATGCTTTAGGGCTTTATTCGTTGGAAATGTCCTAAGGATTAATGATGAAAAACAGCGTAAACCACTATATCCGTAATGCTAAGTTAGAGCTTGCGAAAGTCATTTTCCCGACGAAACCGCAAGTAAAGCAAGCATTTATTGCTGTTGTTGTTGTTGTTGCATTCGTCGTTTTGTTTTTGGCATTGGTCGATTTGATCATGTCGTCTACCGTTTCGGCAATTTTGAGATAAGGAATAAACATGGCACATCGTTGGTATTCGATTCAAACGTATGCAGGTAGCGAGCGCAGTGTTAAAGCGGCTATCGAAAATATTATTGCCGAAAACAATCTACAAGAAGTGATTACAGAAGTAATCGTTCCGACAGAAGATGTTATCGAAGTAAAAAACGGCAAGAAAAAAATTACTGAGCGTTCATTGTACTCAGGGTATGTGTTTGCCAATATGGATCTTTCAATAGATTTGCAGCACCGTATTCAATCACTGCCTCGTGTAGCCGGTTTTATCGGTGAGTCGAATAAACCGACCCCTCTCAGTGAAAATGACATTGCGGTTATCTTGGATCGTGTAACGAATCGTTCCGCTCCGAAACCAAAAGTATTTTTTGATAAAGCTGAAATGGTTCGTATCGTGGATGGTCCGTTTGCAAATTTCACCGGTACAGTGGATGAGTATGATCTTGAGCATGGAACGTTAAAGCTTAATGTATCTATCTTCGGACGAAGTACTCCGGTGGATATTTCGTATACGCAAGTCGAAAAAATTATTTAATCTCAAAAAAAGGAAGCACAAATGGCAAAGAAAATTACGGGCTACATCAAGTTGCAAGTACAAGCTGGCGCAGCTAATCCAGCCCCTCCGGTTGGACCTGCACTCGGTCAACGTGGTGTTAACATCATGGAATTTTGTAAGGCGTTCAACGAGCGTACAAAAGATAAGGCAGGTTTTAAACTCCCTGTTGTTATTACGGTATATGCGGACAAAACGTTTTCATTCATCACTAAACAGCCACCGGCTTCTGCTCTCATTATGAAAGCAGCAGGTCTTAAAAAAGGGACTGATAATCCGATGAAAAACAAAGTGGGTAAAATCACTAAAGCTCAATTGATGGAAATCGTTAAGCAAAAAATTCAAGATATGAATACAGATGATATCGATGCAGCTGCCGCAACTATTACCGGTTCTGCTCGTTCTATGGGTGTTGATATCGTAGATTAATTTCTACACTACTCTTCGACCGCAAAGAGGCTAAACCTTGCGGCAGATTCTAATATTGGAGAATTAAAATGGCTGGAAAACGCTACAAACAACTTAGTGAAAAAATCGATATGTCAAAAAGCTACTCAGTAGCTGATGCGGCAGCATTCGTTAAAGAACTTAAATCGGCTAAATTTGACGAAACCGTTGAAATTGCATTGAACCTAGGTGTTGACCCTCGTCACGCTGACCAAATGATCCGCGGTGCCGTTGTGCTTCCTCACGGTACGGGTAAAGTGGTTCGTGTTGCGGTTTTCGCAAAAGGTGCTAAAGTAGACGAAGCTAAAGCTGCCGGTGCTGATATTGTAGGTGCTGAAGATTTGGTTGAGCAAATCAAAGCAGGCAACATCAATTTTGATATCGTTGTTGCTGCACCGGATTGTATGGGTCTTGTTGGTCAAGTAGGACGTATCCTCGGGCCAAAAGGGATGATGCCGAATCCTAAAACAGGAACCGTAACTGCAGATATCGCAAAAGCGGTAAGCAACGTTAAAGGCGGACAAGTTAATTTCCGTGTTGACAAAAAAGGTAATATCCATGCCGGTATCGGTAAAGTAAGTTTCGATACGGATAAAATTGCTGAGAACATCAAAGCATTTGTTGGTGCTATCAACCGTGCAAAACCATCAACGGCTAAAGGCCGTTATATCAAAAACGGTGCCCTTTCATTAACTATGAGTCCGGCAATCAAATTTGATACTCAAGAGCTTCTTGATATCCGTTTATAATTCAAAAAAATATACTTTATCTTATGGACTTAAGACAGTAGGGGGCGTTAGCCTTAATCGGAGTCACTCCGCCCCGCTTGAAGTTATGTCTGGAAAGGAGAAATAATGACTAAAACACAAAAAGCTCAAATCGTTAGCGCTCTTACAGAAGAGTTCAAAACGGCTAGTTCTGTTGTCATGTGTGATTACCGCGGTTTAGTGGTATCAGACCTTGAAGCACTCCGCAAACTTGCACGTGATAAAGATACGAAAGTTCAAGTGGTAAAAAATACCCTTGCAACTATCGCATTGAATAATGCACAAATGAGCGGTATTGATATCGTAGATACCAATATCTTCATTTGGGGTAATGATGCAATCGCTACCGCGAAAACCGTAGTTGAGTATGCAAAAGCGAATGATAAATTTACTATTCGTACTGCATACATTGACGGTGAAGCAGCAGATGAAACTAAAGTTCGTGCATTTGCAACCCTACCGGGACGCGAAGAGTTGCTTGGAATGTTGGCATCCGTTTGGATGGGACCAGTTCGCAACTTCACAATCGGACTCGATGCGCTTAAACGCAAAAAAGAAGAAGAAGCAGCGTAATTGCTGCTTCCAAAAACCGCTGATAAGAATATCGGCATAAAAACTAAAATATCATAGGAGAATACAATGGCTGTTACAAAACAAGACGTTCTTGAGTTTATCTCAAACCTTTCTGTACTTGAGCTTTCTGAGCTTGTAAAAGAATTCGAAGAAAAATTCGGTGTATCTGCACAACCTGTTGCTGTAGCTGGTGCTGCAGTTGCTGCTGTTGAAGTAGAAGAAAAAACTGAATTTGATGTTATCTTGAAAGACGGTGGTGACAAAAAAATCAACGTTATTAAAGTGGTACGTGCTCTTACAGGTCTTGGTCTTAAAGAGGCTAAAGATGCTGTTGAAGGTGCACCAACAACTATCAAAGAAGGCGTTGCGAAAGACGTTGCAGAAGCAGCGAAAAAAGAGCTTGAAGAAGCTGGCGCAGCTGTCGAAATCAAATAATCATTTACTGATTGGAGGCTTGCGCCTCCACCTCCCAACGGGCGCTTTAGCGAGTTGATTTAATCATCTTGCTAAAGTGCCCATACGTCGTTATAGGGTTGAGGACGCTCTTCCCCCAGACTTTGCACTTATCCCCTTGGGATTATATATTTCGATTGAGGTAGCCTATGTTAAACACTCTTCACTCCGGAAACCGCTTACGCGTAGATTTCGCGAAAACTCCCCAGCAAATTGAAGTTCCGAACTTGTTACAACTTCAACAAAGTTCATATGAATCATTTCTAATGTTGGATCAAAAAGATCGTACCAAAAGTGGTATTGAGCGCGTATTCCAATCGGTTTTTCCGATTCACGATTCACAAAACCGTCTTTCACTTGAATATTTGGGCTCTGAAGTAGGACGCCCTAAGTACACCGTACGCGAGTGTATGGAACGTGGTTTGACCTACTCGGTCTCTTTGCGTATGAAAACACGTCTTATGATTTGGGACCGTGATGAAAATACCAAAGAAAAAACCGGTGTTAAAGATATCAAAGAACAGACGATCTTCATACGTGACATTCCGTTAATGACTGAACGCACATCGTTTGTCATCAACGGTGTTGAACGCGTTGTTGTAAATCAGCTGCATAGAAGTCCTGGGGTTATCTTCAAAGAAGAAGAGTCAAGTACTGCCGGAAGTAAAATGATTTTTACCGGACAGATTATTCCTGACCGTGGTTCATGGCTCTATTTTGAGTACGATCCAAAAGATATCCTTTATATGCGTATCAACAAACGCCGTAAAGTACCGGTTACGATCATGTTCCGTGCACTTGGTTACAGTAAACAAGATATCTTGAAAATGTTCTATCCGTTGCAAAAAATTCGCGTAGAAGAAAACAAATATTTGATGGATTTCGATCCAGAACATTTTGAAGGCCGTTTGGGCTACGATCTAATTGATAGTGACGGTAAACTATTGGTCGCTGCCGGAAAACGCCTTTCAGCGAAAAAAGCGGAAAAATTGATAGCAGATGGTGTCACTGCGATTCAGTACCCGATTGAAACATTAATTGAACGTCATTTGGCTGAGCCGATTATTGATGCAGTAACGGGTGAAGTTATGCTTGATACGATGGCACAACTTGATGAGACTAAACTCAAAAAGATGATTGAATCCGGAATTAAAGAGTTTGTTATTGCAAACGACTTAGCTGAAGGACATGACAGTGCTATCATTAATGCATTTATCGCTGATGCCGATTCATTGAAATTACTCCGTCAAACAGAAATTATTGAAGATGAAAATGATCTAGCGGCAATTCGTATTTACAAAGTAATGCGTCCTGGTGAACCGGTAACAAAAGAAGCAGCAAAAGTATTTGTTAACCAACTTTTCTTTGATCCTGAACGTTATGACTTGACACGTGTCGGTCGTATGAAAATGAATCATAAATTAGGCCTAAATATACCTGAGTATGTAACCGTTTTAACCAATGAAGATATCATTAATACGGTTAAATACGTTATAAAAGTAAAAAACGGTCAAGGTCATATCGACGACCGTGACCACCTCGGAAATCGACGTATCCGTTCAATCGGCGAGTTGCTTGGTAACGAGCTTCATAACGGTTTGATCAAAATGCAAAAAGCGATCAAAGACAAACTTTCTACAATGAGCGGACCTACTACTGAGTTGATGCCGCATGATTTGATCAACTCAAAAATGATCACTTCTACTATTATGGAATTTTTCAGTGGTGGACAATTGTCACAGTTTATGGACCAAACGAATCCGTTGTCGGAAGTTACCCATAAACGTCGTCTATCCGCTCTCGGAGAAGGTGGTTTGGTTAAAGAGCGTGCCGGATTTGAAGTGCGTGACGTTCACCCAACCCATTACGGTCGTATCTGTCCGATTGAAACTCCTGAGGGACAAAACATCGGTTTGATCAATACGTTGGCAACCTATTCAAAAGTTAATGAACACGGATTTATTGAAGCGCCGTACAACGTTGTTAAAGACGGTGTCGTAACTTCTGAAGTCGTTTATTTGACGGCTACTCAAGAAGAGGGTAAAGTCATTGCTGCAGCATCAAGCCGTATCGACGAAAACGGAAACTTTTTGGATGATTTGGTTGAAACACGCCAAGATGGTGAATATCCACTTGTTTCTCCTAAAGAGTGTGAACTACGTGATTTGACACCGCACATGGTTGTCGGTGTTGCGGCAAGTTTGATTCCATTCCTTGAACACGATGACGCGAACCGCGCATTGATGGGATCAAACATGCAACGTCAAGCCGTACCGTTGTTGCGTCCTGAAGCACCGATGGTTGGAACAGGGGTTGAAAAACTTGTTGCTCGTGACTCATGGGAGTGTGTAAAAGCAGAACGCAGCGGTGTGGTTGAGAAAGTTGACTCGAAACACGTGTATATCATGGGTGAAGATGAAGACGGAACGTTTATCGATTATTATCCGTTGCAAAAGAATCTTCGTACCAACCAAAATACGACATTCTTGCAAAAACCGATCGTAAAACAAGGGCAAGCAGTTGCTAAGGGTCAAATTATTGCTGACGGTCCAAATATGGATCAAGGTGAATTGGCGCTTGGTATCAATGCTCTTGTAGCCTTTATGCCGTGGAACGGATATAACTTTGAGGATGCTATCGTTATGTCGGAGCGAATGATTCGCGAAGATGCATTTACCTCGGTTCATATCTATGAAAAAGAGGCAGAAGCTCGCGAACTCAAACACGGTGTTGAAGAGATCACACGGGATATTCCAAACGTTCGTGATGATGAATTGGCGCACCTTGATGAGGGTGGTATCGTTAAAATCGGTACCTATGTCAAAGGTGGGATGATTCTCGTCGGTAAAGTTTCTCCTAAAGGGGAAGTAAAACCGACTCCTGAAGAGCGTCTATTGCGCGCAATCTTCGGAGAAAAAGCAGGTCATGTCGTTAACAAATCACTCTACTGTACGCCAAGTATGGAAGGGGTTATTGTTGATGTCAAAGTCTTCACGAAAAAAGGGTATGATAAAGATCCTCGCACTCTTGAGCTCGAAAAGCATGAACGTGATGAATTAGAGCGTGAACATTACGATCGTTTACTTATGATCGACAAAGAAGAGATGCTTCGTATTGTTTCATTACTTACCAAACATGCACTTATCAGTGATGTTAGCATCAACGGAAACGATTATAAAGCTGGTGATAATGTAAAAGCGGATGATCTAAAAGAGGTAAACCGTTTTGCGATGAACAACATCGTAAAAGCATTTGCAGACGATATACAAGAGAAGTACAACCAAACTAAAAATCACTTCCAAAAAGAGAAGAAAAAATTCCGTGACGAACACGAAGAAAAACTCTCTATCTTGGAAAAAGACGACATTCTCCCTAACGGCGTTGTTAAATTCGTTAAAGTTTATATCGCGACTAAACGTAAGCTCAAAGTCGGGGATAAAATGGCGGGACGTCACGGGAATAAAGGTATCGTTTCGACGATTGTTCCTCAAGTTGATATGCCATACATGGCAAGCGGCCGTTCGGTAGACGTTTGTTTGAACCCACTCGGGGTTCCGTCTCGTATGAATATCGGGCAAATCCTTGAGATGCACCTTGGTATGGTCGGGCGCGAACTCGGTTTCCAACTTCAAGAGATTTTTGAAACCAAACAAAAAGAGTTTATCGGTGAACTTCGTGCTAAAATGATCACTATCGCCGATGTTGCCGGACTTATGAACGCTGCTGTAACGATTGGTGCTATGGATGATGCGACATTCCTTGGATACGCTCAAGATTGGTCACGTGGGGTTAAATTTGCTACTCCGATTTTCGAAGGGGTAAATGCGGAAGAGTTCGGTAAGTTATTTGAACTTGCTAAACTTGATAACGACGGTAAAATGGAGCTATACGACGGTAAAACCGGAGACAAGCTCAAAGAACGTGTTAATGTCGGTTACATGTATATGCTTAAACTCCATCACTTGGTTGATGAGAAAGTACATGCTCGTTCAACGGGACCATACTCTCTCGTTACTCAACAGCCTGTTGGTGGTAAAGCACTTTTCGGCGGACAGCGTTTCGGAGAGATGGAGGTTTGGGCACTTGAAGCATACGGTGCTTCAGCTGTACTCAAAGAGATGTTAACAATCAAATCGGATGATGTGGACGGACGTGTCCGTGCGTACAAAGCGATTACAAAAGGTGAAAGCGTTCCTGCATCGGGTATCCCTGAGACGTTGTTCGTATTGACCAAAGAGCTCCAAGCGTTGGCGCTCGATATTGAGATTTTTGACGAGGTAGATGACAATGAGTAAATTAGTACCTGTTACCATAACGGAAGAGAATCGTCCTACAGACATTAAACAACTTCAATTTCGCCTTGCGTCTCCTGAGAAAATTCTCTCATGGAGCCACGGTGAAGTTAAAAAACCGGAAACGATCAATTACCGTACCCTTAAACCGGAACGCGATGGATTGTTTTGTGCGAAAATTTTCGGACCGGTACGCGATTACGAATGTCTGTGCGGCAAATACAAAAAAATGCGTTACAAAGGTGTTATCTGCGAAAAATGTGGTGTAGAAGTCACATCAGCCAAAGTACGCCGTGTACGTATGGGTCACATTGATCTTGTAACTCCGGTAGCGCATATCTGGTATGTCAGTTCACTTCCAAGCCGTATCGGAACGCTTCTTGGCGTGAAGATGAAAGATCTTGAACGCGTATTGTATTATGAAGCGTATATCGTTAAAACCGGTGGAGAAGCGTACTATGACGGTGAGCAAACTTCTGCGGTACTTAAATACGATGTATTGAACGAAGAGCAATATCGTACTTTGGTTCAGCGTTATGGAGAGAGCGGATTCTCTGCTGAAATGGGTGGACAAGCGGTTCGTGATCTATTGGATGAACTTGATCTTGTAGATCTTTTTTCTGCACTCAAAGAAGATGTCAAAAAGACCAATTCGGAAGCAAAACGTAAAACGATCATCAAGCGCCTTAAAGTTATCGAATCGTTCTTGAATTCAGGTAACAACCCTGCATGGATGATGCTTACGGCATTGCCGGTTCTTCCTCCTGAACTTCGCCCGTTGGTAAGTCTCGATGGTGGAAAATTTGCGGTATCGGATGTAAATGACCTCTATCGCCGTGTTATTAACCGTAACCAGCGTTTGAAACGTCTTATCGAGCTTGAAGCACCGGAAATCATTGTACGTAATGAAAAACGTATGCTTCAAGAAGCGGTAGATGCATTGTTTGATAACGGTCGTCGTGCAAATGCGGTTAAAGGGGCGAACAAACGTCCTCTTAAATCACTTTCTGAGATTATCAAAGGTAAACAAGGACGTTTCCGTCAGAATCTACTCGGAAAACGTGTTGACTTCTCAGGCCGTTCGGTCATCGTTGTCGGACCAAGCTTGCGTATGGATCAGTGCGGATTGCCTAAACAAATGGCATTGGAACTTTTCAAACCTCATTTGATTGCAAAACTCGAAGATAAAGGGTACGCAACCACCGTGAAAGCGGCGAAAAAAATGATTGAAGAGAAAACCAATGAAGTTTGGGAGTGTCTTGCAGAAATCGTTGAGGGTTATCCTATTATGCTTAACCGTGCACCAACACTGCATAAACTCTCGATCCAAGCGTTCCACCCGAAACTTATCGACGGTAAAGCGATTCAATTGCACCCACTCGTTTGTGCGGCGTTCAATGCGGACTTCGACGGTGACCAAATGGCGGTTCATATTCCACTAAGTGCGGAAGCGATAGCCGAGTGTAAAGTATTGATGCTCTCTTCTATGAACATCTTGCTTCCTGCATCGGGTAAAGCGATTGCAACCCCATCACAAGATATGGTCTTGGGTCTTTATTACCTATCATTGGGTAAAAATGATGTTAAGGGATCGAATAAACTTTTCAGCAATGTTGATGAGATTATGATTGCACTAGAGCATAACGCTCTTGATTTGCACGCAAAAGTACGTACTCGCGTGGATGGACGTATGATCCATACAACAGCGGGTCGTATCATTTTCCAATCGGTTATCCCTGATTTCGTTCCGGTGGAGCTTTGGAATGTTGTTATGAAAAAGAAAAATATCTCTATCCTTGTTGACTATGTCAATAAGCATGGTGGATTGAGCGTTACTGCAAGTTTCTTGGATGATTTGAAAGATCTCGGTTTCAAATACGCGACACAATCGGGTGTATCGATTTCTATCACGGACATCATTATTCCGGAGATGAAAGCTCCATTGATTATTGCATCTAAAAACCGTGTAAAAGAGATCCAAAAGCAGTTCGAAGCGGGTCTTTTGACCGAGCAAGAGCGTTATAACAAAATTATTGACGTCTGGACAGATACCAATAATACCGTTGCCGGCGGTATGATGGACCTTATTCAAAATGATAAAGACGGATTTAACTCGATCTTTATGATGGCGGACTCTGGAGCGCGTGGATCTGCGGCTCAAATCCGTCAGTTGGCCGGTATGCGTGGTTTGATGGCGAAACCAGATGGTTCGATTATTGAAACCCCGATTATTTCAAACTTTAAAGAGGGTCTAAACGTCCTTGAGTACTTTATTTCGACCCACGGTGCCCGTAAAGGTCTTGCGGATACAGCACTTAAAACAGCGAATGCGGGTTATTTGACTCGTAAACTTGTTGACGTTGCTCAAAATGTCAAAATTATTGAGCACGATTGCGGTACCCATGAGGGGATCGAATTGACTGATATCTCTGTCGGTAATGAATTGATCGAGCCGCTCGAAGATCGTATTTACGGTCGTGTATTGGCAGAAGATGCAATTGATCCTATCACAAATGAGATCCTCTACTCTGAGGGTACCTTGATGGATGAGATCAAAGCATCCAAAGTGGTTGAGGCGGGAATCAAATCGGTTCAAATCCGTACTCCGACAACCTGTAAAACAGAACACGGTGTATGTGCATTGTGTTATGGACTGAACCTTGGAACCGGCGAAATCGTCAAAAAAGGGGAAGCCGTCGGTATCGTTGCCGCTCAGTCAATCGGGGAACCGGGTACACAGTTGACACTTCGTACCTTCCACGTTGGGGGAACCGCATCAAGTACACGTGAAGAGCGTCAAGTTGTTGCGACTAAAGAAGGTTTCATCCGTTATTACAACATGAAAACATACCTCTCTAAAGAGGGGAAACAAATTGTTGCGAATCGTCGTAATGCGGCAATCCTATTGGTAGAGCCGAAAATCAAAGCTCCGTTTAACGGAACGTTTGAGATTCAAACCATTCATGATGAAACCATTGTAAGTGTTAAAGGTGAAAGCCAAACCGTTCGCTATACCCTTCGCAAAAATGAAGTGGCAAAACCGAATGAACTTGCAGGGGTAAGCGGTAAAATCGAAGGTAAATTCTTCATGCCGTATGAAAATGGCAGTGTAGTTAAAGAGAATGAATCTATTGTCGAAACCATTAAAGACGGATGGAATGTTCCTAACCGTATTCCGTATGCATCTGAAATTCAAGTTAAAGACGGTGCTCCGGTAACGCAGAAAATTTTGGCTAAAGAGAAAGGGACTATCAAATATTACCTTCTCAAAGGCGATTATCTTGAGCGTCATCACGAAATTGCAAAAGGGTACAGCGTTGAAGAGAAAGGTCTTTTCGCCGTTGTTGCTGACAGTGAAGATCGTGAAGCGATTCGTCACTATATCGCTCGCGGTTCCGTAATCGAAATTAACGATAACGAAGCGGTAAAAGCGGATACCTTGATCGCTAAACCGGCTAAAGAAGAATCGACGGTCATTGCAGAGTGGGATCCATATTCCAATCCGATCATCTCTGAGACCGATGGTGTCATTACCTTTGAAGACATTATCCCAGGTGTTACGGCATCTGAGCAGTTTGACGAATTGACCGGTAAAACCCGTTTGATGATCAACGAGTATGTTGCTCCGGAATACAAACCGGCGATCGTCCTTGCAGCAAACGACGGTTCGGTGATCCGTTATGCGGTTGAGCCGAAAACAGCGATTTTTGCCCAAGATCGAGCGGATGTAAAAGTGGCTGATATTTTGGCAAGAACGCCAAAAGCACTACAAAAATCACGCGATATCACCGGGGGTCTTCCACGGGTTTCTGAGCTTTTCGAAGCACGTAAACCTAAAGAGATCGCGCTGATTGCTGAACTTGACGGGGTAGTAAGCTTCGGTAAACCGCTTCGTGGTAAAGAGCGTATCTTGATCACTTCTGAAAATGGAATGGTTAAAGAGTACTTTGTTGATAAAAATCTTGTCGCATTGGTTCATCCGGGCGAGTTTGTTCACGCCGGTGAGCGTTTGACCGACGGTATTGTCAGCTCACACGAGATTTTGAGAATCTTGGGTGTTAAAGCGTTGTATAACTATCTTGTCAGTGAAGTACAACAAGTTTATCGCCGTCAAGGGGTTAATATCGCCGACAAACACATCGAAGTTATCTTTACTCAGATGTTGCGTCAGATTAAAATCGTTCGTTCCGGCGACACGAAATTTATCGAAGGCGATGTGGCCAGTAAGGTGCAGTTTAAAATCGAGAATGAAAAAATTCTTCGTCTCGGTGGAGAGCCGGCAATTGCTGAACCGTACCTCGTAGGTATTACCCGCGCTGCGGTTAGTGCTGACTCAATTATTTCGGCTGCATCGTTCCAAGACACCACAAAAGTCTTGACCGAAGCAGCGGTAGCGGCAAAAATCGATGACTTGACCGATCTTAAAGAGAACGTCATTATCGGCCGTACTATCCCAGTTGGTACCGGTATCTATAAAGATCAAACCATTATGTTCGGCGAGTAATATTTTTGGCTAAGGCCAAAAATATTCATCCCTCTTCTCTTCAATTTAAAACTTCCTTAAAATAAGCTATATTTAATCAAAAATCGGGTAACATTTCGCGTTTATTAGTCCCCTTTTAATTAGCGGATTAACATTCTACTGGAACATTTCAACAAAGGAGATTGTGTGCCAACAATCAACCAACTTATTCGTAAAGAGCGACAAGCAGTTGTGAAAAAATCAAAATCACCTGCTTTGGTGTCATGCCCACAACGTCGTGGTGTATGTACTCGTGTATATACTACAACCCCTAAAAAACCGAACTCGGCGCTTCGTAAAGTTGCTAAAGTACGTTTGACTTCAGGGTTTGAAGTAATTAGTTATATCGGTGGTGAGGGTCACAACTTGCAAGAGCACTCTATCGTTCTTGTTCGTGGTGGTCGTGTAAAAGACTTACCAGGGGTAAAATACCATATCGTACGTGGTGCTCTCGATACTGCGGGTGTTAAAGACCGTAAAGTATCTCGTTCTAAATACGGTACCAAAAAAGCTAAGGCTAAAAAATAGTCAATTAGTCTGACAAGATTGGGTTTTTGATGACCCTATTTTGAGTAAATGAAAAAACATTGAAGGAAACATTATGAGAAGAAGAAAAGCGCCCGTTCGCGAAATTATGCCTGACCCGGTTCATGGTTCAAAAGTATTGACAAAATTTATCAATAAAATCATGTGGGACGGCAAAAAAAGTACCGCTGAAAAAATCATGTACGGTGCATTGGATATCATTGCATCTCGCGGTGAAAAAACAGGTATCGAAGTGTTTAACACAGCGATTGATAACATTAAACCGGTTATCGAAGTGAAAAGCCGCCGTGTGGGTGGAGCGACCTACCAAGTTCCAGTAGAAGTACGCCCTGTTCGTCAGCTTTCACTTGCTATCCGTTGGTTGACGGATGCATCACGTAAACGTAACGAGCGCACTATGGCTGAGCGTTTGGCGAATGAATTGATGGATGCTGCCAGCGATAAAGGTACTGCATTCAAACGTAAAGAAGATACTTACAAAATGGCTGAAGCGAATAAAGCATTCGCTCATTATCGCTGGTAAGATATTCGTAACTTTTTGATAACCCACTCGGGTTATCATTTTTTCAATCCACTATAAACTCTTTAAGGGCTATTATCATGGCAAGATCCCATAAACTAGAAGACGTTAGAAATATCGGTATCGCCGCTCACATTGACGCGGGTAAAACGACAACAACTGAGCGTATCTTATTCTATACCGGTGTATCACACAAAATCGGTGAAGTACACGAAGGTGCTGCAACAATGGACTGGATGGAGCAAGAGCAAGAGCGTGGTATCACGATTACTTCTGCTGCAACAACCTGTGAATGGAACGGCAAACAAATCAATATCATCGACACTCCGGGCCACGTTGACTTCACGATTGAAGTTGAGCGTTCTATGCGTGTACTTGATGGTGCTGTAGCCGTATTTTGTGCGGTAGGTGGGGTTCAACCACAATCAGAAACCGTATGGCGTCAAGCAAATCGTTACGGCGTACCTCGTATGGTTTTCGTTAACAAAATGGACCGTACCGGTGCCGATTTTTATAACGTTGAAGAGCAAATTCGTGCACGTCTAAAAGCTAATCCAATCGCTATTCAGTTGCCAATCGGTGCTGAAGACGGTTTCAAAGGGATTGTTGACCTCGTTAAGATGAAAGCCATCCTTTGGGATGATGACGCAGCAATGGGTTCAAACTATCATGAAGCAGAGATTCCTGCTGATATGGTGGAAATTTCGAATAAATACCGTGCACAATTGATGGAAGCGGCTGCTGAGGGTGACGATACTTTGATGGAGAAATTCTTCGAAGAGGGTGAACTTAGCAACGAAGAGATTATGCGCGGGATTAAAGCTGGATGTCTTAAAATGGAAATCATTCCTATGACATGTGGTACAGCGTTTAAAAACAAAGGGGTTCAAACTCTTCTTGACGCAGTTGTCGATTATCTCCCTTCACCACTTGAAGTTGCCGCCATTAAAGGGACAATGGAAGATGATGAAGAGGTAGAAGTAGAGGTAGAATCTACGGATGATGCACCATTTGCCGGTCTTGCGTTTAAAATTATGACGGATCCATTCGTTGGTCAGCTTACTTTCGTACGTGTTTACCGTGGTGTTCTCGAATCAGGTACATACGCTTATAACACCATTAAAGGTAAAAAAGAGCGTATCGGTCGTCTTTTGAAAATGCATGCTAACAAACGTGAAGAGATTAAATCTCTTTATGCAGGTGAAATCGGTGCAGTTGTAGGTCTCAAAGATACTACTACCGGAGATACTTTGTGTGATGAGCGTGAACGTCTAGTGTTAGAGCGTATGCATTTCCCTGAGCCAGTTATCTCGGTTGCGGTTGAGCCTAAAACCAAAGTAGACCAAGAAAAAATGGGTATCGCGTTAGCAAAACTGGCGGCAGAAGATCCATCTTTCCGGGTTCACACAGACGAAGAAACAGGTCAAACAATTATCTCAGGTATGGGTGAGCTTCACCTTGAGATCCTTGTTGACCGTATGTTCCGTGAATTTAAAGTCGAAGCGGAAGTGGGTGCACCTCAAGTTGCATACCGTGAGTCTATCCGTAACGAAGTTAACCAAGAGTACAAATACGCGAAACAATCGGGTGGACGTGGACAATTCGGTCACGTATATCTCCGCATCAAGCCGGGCGTACCTGGTACCGGTTATATCTTCCACAACGAAATCAAAGGTGGGGTTATTCCAAAAGAATACGTTCCTGCAGTTGAAAAAGGGTGTAAAGAAGCAATGCAAAAAGGTGTTCTCGCGGGTTATCCGATCGAAGATATCGAAGTTGCATTGTATGACGGTTCATACCATGAGGTTGACTCGAATGAGATGGCGTTTAAACTTGCTGCTTCTATGGGCTTCAAAGAGGGTGCACGTAAAGCAAATCCAGCTATCCTTGAGCCAATGATGAAAGTTGAAGTTGAAGTTCCTGAGAATTTCATGGGTGACGTTATCGGAGACCTTAACCGTCGTCGCGGACAAGTTAACAATATGGGTGACCGTTCTGGTAACAAAATTGTTGACGCGTTCGTACCACTCTCTGAAATGTTCGGTTACTCAACTGACCTTCGTTCAGCAACTCAAGGACGTGCAAGTTACTCTATGGAATTCGATCACTACGAAGAAGTTCCACGTAACGTTGCTGAAGAGATCATCAAAAAGCGTAACAGCTAATATCTCTTTTTCTCCTCCCCTTTTGGGGAGTCTTCCCTAACTCTTTTTTTATTTTACAATCCAATAACTTTCAACTAACAATCTCTCATCACTGTATATTCGTCCGATAAACTCATCACCCATGTTGTAGGTACTAACCCCTTTGGGAGTTCCGCTCATAATAACATCGCCATCTTCGAAACTCATAAAGCTTTTTATCTCTTCGATCATTTCCTGCGGTTTATAGATCATCAACTCATAGGTTGCTTCTTGTACTAATACGTCGTTGATATGGAGTGTCATCCGTAGGCATTCAAGCGGTGTATCAAATGAGACAAAATCACCTAATACCGCAGAACCGTCGAACCCTTTGGCTCTCTCCCACGGGAGTCCTTTGGATTTTAAGTGATTTTGGATATCCGCTTTGGTGAGGTCGAGTCCGAATCCGATTCCCTTTATCGCTCCGCCTATCATCAAAAAGCAGATTTCTCCCTCAAACCGAGTATCGGGAGTGATGAAACGGAGGGTATCGGTGATGGCAGAGTTGGGTTTATTGAACACTACCATGGAAGAGGGGATTTCATTGTTCAGCTCGTGGATATGCTCGACGTAATTACGCCCGATACAGATCACTTTGGAGGGGGTGATCGGTGTCCCGTTAAAGTGGATGTTTTTCATTGTGGAGCTCTTTCCAAATAGGTGTTTCATACTCTTCAGGTCGCCCCATCAATTCAAGCGCGGGTTGATAGTCTGCTTTGTAGGCCAGACTTTGGCACCCCTCTACGTAGTATCCCAGATAGATCCATTTTAGATTAAGGCGATGGGCAAATTCTATTTGCTGCAGTAGCGTGTAGCGTCCAAGAGATTGGCGATTGTAGTCGGGATCATAGTAGCAATAAAGCGAACTGATCCCTTCGTCTAAAATATCGATCAAATCGACGGCAATAAGCTTGTTATCGTCAAAATAGAGCACTTCACATCCAAAGTCACCGTGCCCTTGTACGAAGGATGCGTAATAGTTTTTAGGATCGCTTTTGGGGGCATCCCACTCTCTTGTGTGGTGTTTATAGCGGTGGTAACGATCAAAGAGGCTTAGATGCTCCCGCGTGAGGGTTGGATGGCGGATAACGGTTGTTAAGTGGGTGTTTTTGCGGAGGATACGCCGTTCGGATTTGCTGAGTGCGTAATTTTCAGCATCAATTTTGAGACTTTCACAGGCGCGGCATTCCGAACAGATAGGGCGAAAGTACATTGAGCCGAATCGTCTCCATCCTCGCAGGATTAATGCTTCACATTGTTCTTTGGTGCACTCTTGGATGACTTTGTAGTGGATGGTTTGGGAATTTCCCGAGATGTAGGAGCACGGCTCATGGAGCGCGCACTCTTTGAGAATGGTATTTTGGTTATTCGTCGTCATCTTTGCGGCTAAGGGAGATGAGGACACCTTCGATCATCTCGTCAATATCTCCATCGAGGATATTGCTGATGTTTGAATAAGGGATTCCGGATCGGGTATCTTTAACTTGTTGATAGGGGGCGAGGACATACGAGCGGATTTGGTGTCCCCAGCCGTTTTCACTTTTTTCGATTCCGTCTACCGCCGCTTGTTTTTTCTCCATTTCGAGTTCGTACAGTCGAGATTTTAACATTTTAAACGCGGTCGCTTTATTTTTATGCTGTGAACGGTCATTCTGACACTGTACAACGATCCCTGATGGGATATGGGTGATACGGATCGCCGATTCGGTTTTGTTGACGTGCTGACCCCCCGCACCTGATGCACGATAGGTGTCGATACGGATGTCGCGGTCTTCGATTTCGATATCGATATCATCGTCAAGCTCCGGCGAGACCATTACTGAGGTAAAGCTGGTGTGGCGTTTGGCGGCAGAATCATAGGGGCTGATACGGACAAGGCGGTGGATACCGTTTTCATTTTTGAGGTAGCCATAGACATTGACCCCTTTGATAAGGAGTGCGGCATCTTTGATCCCCGCCTCTTCACCGGATTGGTAATCGAGAATTTCGACCGTAAAGTCATGTCGTTCCGCCCAACGGGTGTACATGCGCAGCAGCATCGAAGCCCAGTCTTGAGACTCGGTTCCTCCCGCTCCCGGATGGATGGTGACAATGGCATTATGGCTATCGTGTTCACCGGAGAGAAGCACTTCAACCTCCATCGATTTGACATTGTTTTCCAATGCTCCCGCATCGGCAAAGAGGGATTCTATCGTCTCTTCGTCCCCTTCGTCTTTTGCCATATCATACAAATCGACAGCATCTCCGAGTGTATGAAATGTTTTGGAATATTTGGCAAGGCGTCGTTCGAGTTGAGTCTTCTCCTTTTGTACTACTCCGGCATTGGCGGCATCGTTCCAAAAGCCATCCGAGTTTTCAAGGACTTCAATTTCGCTCAGACGTGCAGTAATGTCCTGCGGACGGACAACATCGGTGACGTTTTGCATCTTAATGGTCAAGGTTTTAAGTAATTCGGTATATTCGTAGTGATCCACGTATTTATTCCTGTGGTTATATTATAATTGCGATTATATTCTATAGAGGCTAAAACCATGATTATCGCACGTTCCGCGTCAGAACTTAAAGCTGCACTTGAGTCTAAACAAGGTTCCCTCGGATTTGTTCCGACGATGGGGGCGCTCCATATCGGTCATCGGACATTAATTGAAGCAGCGCGGCGTGACAATGAGACGGTGGTTGTCTCCATTTTTGTCAATCCGACCCAGTTTTTGCCGGGAGAGGATTTGAGCAAGTATCCCCGCAGGGAGGAGGCCGATTTCAAAATTTGTGAACTGAGCGGTGTGGATATCTTGTTTTATCCGGAGGTGTCTGCTATGTACAAAGAGGATGAAGTACGGGTGATTGCTCCCGATATCAGGGGGTATATTCTTGAAGGGGCTTCCCGCCCCGGGCATTTTGACGGTGTTTTGACGGTGGTGATGAAATTGCTGAATATGGTTCATCCTACCCGTGTCTATTTTGGAAAAAAAGATGCGCAACAATTGGCATTAATTACACAAATGTGTGAAAACTTTTTCATGGATATTGAGATTGTTCCAATGGAAACGGTACGTGAGAGTGACGGTTTGGCATTGAGCAGCCGAAACGTTTATTTGAATGAGTCACAGCGCCAAGAGGCGTTAAAACTCTCTTCCGCCCTTAAAGAAGCCACTAAAATGGTAATGCAAGGGAATATAAGGGGCAATGAGATCAAAGGTGCTATGCTAAAACTGTTAGAACCTTTGGAGGTTGAATACGTTGCGATTGTTAATCGTCAATTTGAAGCGCTTGATGAGGTCATGATCGGCAATACCATCGTACTTGTGGCGGCGCGGGTGGGACCTACCCGCTTAATTGATAATGTTTGGATGTAAGGGTGAGATACACTATTGTAATTGCCCTCGTGGCATTGTTGATCGGGGGATGTGCTCCGAAAATGGGGAAAGATATTTTTATCGAACCTGAGGGGAATATCCGTTTTGAAAATACGGAATCTGAATTGCTTCTGGGAGCACTCTCTTTATTAGGTATTTCGGTCAATAATGGACCTATCCGATTGGGAAGGGATCTTAAAGTAACCAATAAATGGCACAGTGATTTGACGCTGATTTCACTCTCGTACACGCTGAATGATGAAAAAAACAGCTTTGGCACAGGAGAAGCTGTTGTAGATACGCTACACCCTATTGTTGTTGCTTCGGGAGAGCAAAAAATTATTCCGCTGGTATTACGAATTGATCCGAAGCGTTTGAGTGCGAATCAAATTTTAGGGGTAATGCAATCAAAGCGTAAACTTTTTTTAAAAGGAGAAGCGGTTGTTGAAGTATGGGGAATCCAAAAGCATTATCCGTTTGAAAAAGAGATTACCAAGCTCGTTCAAAAAGCGCTAAAATAAAACTTAGTGGTGAGTAGGAACCTCTTGAGCCGCTGCCGCTGCGGCTATGGGATCGGGTTTTAGATATTTTTCTTCAATCATCATATCGACAATCCCTTTGAATACCGGAACGGCGGTAATGGAAGCAAAATATACGGTACGAGGGTTGATAACCGTAATCCCGATCGTATAATTATGGGTTCCGTCATTGGCAAAGCCGATAAATGAGGTGTGATAGCTATTGACGTAACCGCCGTTTTTTGCAATGTGTGCTGTTCCTGTTTTACCGCCGATTTCAAGTCCGGGAGTTTTTGCAACCGTTCCCGTTCCTTCATTGACCGTTTTAATCAAAATTTGTTTCATTTGTTGTGCAGTAGCCGGAGAGATTACCTGAATAGGGGCTTGAACCTGCATCGGGATGGTGCGGCCGTTGTCGTCAATGAGGGAGTCTACCACCATCGGATTAATAAGTTTTCCTCCGTTGTTGAACACATTGAATGCTTTGACCAACTGCATTGCATTGGCACGCATTCCGTAGCCGTAAGCTGTGATCGCTTTGTAGAGATAATTATTGAGCTGCGTGGAAGAGGGGACAGAGCCGCGTTTTTCATAGGGGAGGTCAATACCGCTGAAATGGGTAAAACCAAAGCGTTTAAGCCCTTCGGTAAATTCGGCACCGTTGAGCTTTTGAGCGAGTTGTGCAATCCCGATATTGGAGGAGAATACAATGACGTCTTCTGCGCTGATCATATTGAATTTATGCTCATCGGTAATGGTTTTGCGCCCCATCGTATAGCTTCCGCCATGACCGTTTACCATGTCATAGGGATTGATGAGGTGATGCTCTAATAACAAAGCAAAAATGACCGGTTTGATAACCGATCCGGGTTCATAGCTGTATTCGATGGCATTCGTATTTAGGGAGGGGTAATCTTCGGTGCGGATGTGACTGGGGTCGAAACGGTTTGAACTTGCAAGCGAGAGAATTTTACCGGTTTTGGAATCCATGACGGTGGCAATAATTTCATCGGCTTGGAGCTGATTTTTGATACGATCCGTGATCGATTCCACTCGAGCTTGAAGTGCCATAGGGATATTAAGTTTAACGGTAAGTCCGTTAATTTGGCGTTTAATGTCGCTTTGTTTATTTAAAATGAGATAGCCGTTTACATCGCGCATCGCTTTTTGGGCTTTATTTTGTTGAGGATTGAGCTCTTCATCGAAAAATTTCTCCAGCCCTTTGATCCCATAAACACGAGTGTACCCGTCTTCTTCAATCTTGCGAGGGTACCCCAAAAGAGGTGTCAATAATTTACCGTAGGGGTATTCACGTGCCTCTCCGCTCTCGATAATACTGAGCCCTTGCAAGATACGGTCTCCATCACGGGTTTCGTATTCGATAAATACCCCAAGGCGTCGAAGCTCGAAAGCTAACGTTTTTAAGTACATGGCCTCTTTCGGGCTGATGTGGTAACTGAGGGTTACCGACCCTTTACGCGTGTGAAGACGCTGGCGGATTTCTTCCGGGTTAATATCACTGTAAATACTGAATAATTGAATAAAAAGTTCTTCTTTTCCCGGATCAATATTTCGGGTATTCACTACCGCTTTGTAGAGCTTTTGAGTGGTCGCAATATGAAAGCCGTCACTGCTGATAATAGAGCCGCGTTGTGCTTTTGACGTCTCTTCGGAAAAGATAGAGGGGATATCTCGATGGTGAAGTGCAGTGTAGAGCATTACGGTCAAAAAGATAGTAAATCCAAGCATTAAAACGAGAAATAGGGCTAATATTTTTTTAGATTTACTTGTATTTCTCATGCATGCTTACTTTTGGTTTAAAAATTGATCAATTAGAAAGAGATAAGAGGAATACGATTCCTCTCGCCTTAGGGTTACATTTGGGTACGGGTGATCTCTTTGTAAGCGCTGAGGGCTTTATTTCGTACTTCCAACATAAGTTTCATGCTGATTTCGGCTTTATCGATGGCAATAGCGGCTTGATGCAGATCTTTGACGCTTCCGGTTGCAATGTCACTCATTGCTCTCTCTCCGTCAACCTGCATTTGGTTAACGTTTCCCATCGCATTTTTGAGTTCCTGGGCAAAGTCGGTTGTGCTTCCGCTTACTCCGTTGACACTTTTTGATTTCAGTAAATCGGCAGTTGAGAGCGATTTTATGGATTGAATATCAGTCATAATTATTTTTCCTTACTTAGTTCTGCAAAATACTGATGGCACTGCCTGCCATATTTTTTGCACTTTCGAATGCGGCGACATTCGCCTGATAGGAGCGAGTTGCTTCTACTAAATCGGCCATTTCGATGACAGGATTAACATTTGGGTAGGCAACATACCCTTTTGCATCGGCATCGGGATGGGACGGATCAAATTTCATTTTGGGTGCAGTATCGTCACGGGTAATTTTATCGACCACAACACTCATAATGGCAGGATTCGGTTTCAGCCCTGCCAACCCTTCTTTTAGAGGATCAGAATACCCAAGAGCGGAGCTTTGACGTTCAAGCTGCTGGTTATAAACCGTGTTGAAATCGATTGCTTTAAAGACTACCTCTTGACGACGATAAGGTCCTCCCTCAGCGGTTCGAGTTGTCTGAGCATTGGCGATGTTGGAACTGATGGTGTTGACACGGACACGCTGTGCGGAGAGTCCGTAACCGCTGATGTCAAAACTGTCTAAAAATGCCATTATTTAATCCTTACCATCATGATGTTTTTCCGGAAGCGTCGATAACGCTTTTGAAAAGAGCCGAATCTTTTTTGAGTGCCGCAGTAAGGGCATTAAACATGGTAGAATTTTTTGCCATTTCACTGCTTTCAACGTCTAAATCGACACTGTTACCGTCATTGCGTGCCATGTGCCCGTCTCTGAAAAACGTGGTCGGTTTAGTGGAAGTTGTCCCCTCAACTCCTGATAGATGAGCACCATCGGTGCGGCTCATTTGGAGGGTTTGGGTTTTATCGGCAAAAATCGCTTCGCTTTTTTGGGTTAACATCTCTTCAAAGCGAATATCGCGCGGTCGGTAAAACGGGGTGTCTGCATTGGCAATATTTCCTGCAATCATGTCCTGACGGGCGGCGCGATAGTCCATCGCGTTTTGCATCAGATCGTGAGCGCGAGAGATATTGATACCCATTTATGACCCCTTTTTAACTAATTTAATACCCTAAAGCAAAAAATATTCCATAATTCAACGGAATGCTTTTATCGAACTCTTTTATAAAGAGCGATATACTTACGTAAATTATACATTAATAAGTCCTAAAATGCCCGATAAAAAACTATTTCTTTTAACGACTGCGCTGATAACGATAGGGGTGATTTGTTCGTACACCCTTACGGCATATACGGTCGTATTATTCGAATACAACGATTTTCACTTTGTCGTACGTGAACTTATTGTTGCTATTATTTCGATTTTATTGATGTGGGGATTGGCTCAGCTTGATCCCGATATTTGGCTTCACCGTTTAGGTTTAACCCTCTTTTTTGGGGGGATAGTATTAATGATTGTTATGCCTTTTCTCCCTTCATTCTTAGTAAGTGAAGTGGGCGGGGCAAAACGTTGGATCAAGCTTGCCGGTTTTTCAGTTGCTCCGGTAGAATATTTTAAAATTGGATTTGTCTACTTTTTGGCATGGAGTTTTTCGCGAAAGCTTGGACATCATGACGATATGGGGGTTATAGAAGAGTTTAAACGTTTTTTCCCCTATGCGGCGATTTTCGTTTTGATTATGTTTTTGATTGCATTCATGCAAAACGACTTGGGGCAGGTCATTGTACTGGCATTGACACTGGCGTTTATGCTCTTTTTTGCCGGAAGCAGCTTTCGTTTCTTCATGACGCTGATCGGCGGTTCGGTTGCCTTTTTTCTCTTTTTTATCCTTACTTCCGAGCATCGGATTAACCGTATTTTATCATGGTGGGCATCAGCTCAAAGTACGATTTTAGCTTTTTTCCCCGAATCGATTGCACAGCATCTGCGGATTGAAAATGCCGAGGAGGCATATCAAATTGGACACTCCCTCAATGCGATTCATAACGGGGGTATTTTCGGTACCGGGCTGGGTGGCGGAACCTTTAAACTGGGCTTTTTGAGTGAAGTGCATACCGACTTTGTATTAGCCGGAATTGCCGAGGAGTTTGGATTTCTGGGGGTATTTGTTGTTACGTTGATTTTCATCATGATATTGCACCGTTTGTTTAAAATTGCCAACCGGTCTCATAATGATACGGCGTATCTTTTTAGTTTGGGTGTAGGATTATTGATTACCTTTGCTTTTATGGTGAATGCTTACGGTATCAGCGGATTAACACCGATCAAAGGGATTTCGGTACCGTTTTTGAGTTACGGAGGATCGGCAATGATGGCCTCAGCCGTCGGTATCGGAATGGTATTGATGCTCTCTAAGAAAATCAAGTACAAACCAGGTGATAAATTATGAATAT
Source organism: Sulfuricurvum sp. (assembly GCF_041651515.1). GTDB lineage: Bacteria > Campylobacterota > Campylobacteria > Campylobacterales > Sulfurimonadaceae > Sulfuricurvum. The sequence continues at coordinate 194,626 of NZ_JBAZJF010000004.1, read as the reverse complement.
AATCTTTACCGGAGGGGGGACAGGGGGACATCTTGTCATTGCCCTTTCCCTCGCGGAAGCGGCCCGTGAGAGAGGACATCATGTGATGTTTATCGGTTCGACATCCGGACAGGATCGGCAGTGGTTTAGTGAGAGTACATTGTTTGAACAAGCCCATTTTTTAGAGACAACCGGAGTTGTCAATAAAAAGGGTTTCGGAAAAGTCGGAGCTTTATGGAAGATTTTTAAAGCGCTAATCGCTTCGAGAAGAGTGATTCATGCTTTTAAAGCGGATGCAGTCGTGAGTGTCGGCGGCTTTTCGGCGGCACCGGCGGCTTTGGCAGCGATTATTACAAAAACACCGTTATATATTCATGAGCAAAATGCGATTATGGGAAAACTCAATACCCTATTGCGTCCTTATGCAAAAGGTTTTTTCAGTTCGTATGAAGAGGGGAAATCCCGATGCGATTATCCGGTCAGTGAGCGGTATTTCCAAGGTGCACGTGATAGAGATACGATTAAAACGGTTATTTTTTTAGGGGGATCTCAGGGGGCGAAGTTTATCAACGATTTGGCACTCGAAATTGCTCCGTGGCTGCAGGAGAAATCGATAACTATTCTCCATCAATGCGGTGCCAAAGAAGAAGAACGGGTCAAAGCGGCCTATGCGACCCTCGGGATTGATGCCGAAGTCTATGGATTTACCACCAAAATCGCGGAATTGATAGAACGAAGCGATCTAGCCATAAGCCGTTCCGGCGCAAGCACGTTGTGGGAATTGTGTGCCGCACGGGTACCTGCCTTTTTTATCCCTTATCCCAGTGCCGCAGCCGATCATCAATTTCACAATGCACAATATATTCTTCAACACGACTGCGGATGGTGCGAACGTCAAAATGAGGGGATAGCCATAAAACTCAAAGAGGCGATCGGTAGCGATATAGCCCCCAAAAGTCATCGATTGGCTGAATTGATTCAATCCAACGGTGCATCCCACATCATTGAAAAAATTGAAGAGGGAAATCTACCTTTCTAAAATCATTAATTACGAGACCTTTTTGATATAATTCGCCCAATCATTACCACCAGCAAGGGTAGCACCCTAAAGGGTACGAGAACCCCTTTGGGGTGAGAAGAGAAATTCAAAGGAAACCAACATGAAAAACATGTCTGCGGGAAAATACCGTCCTTATCCTCAAGTTGATTTGCCGAATCGCATTTGGCCTACCAAAACCATCACACACGCTCCCTTGTGGTGCAGTGTCGATCTTCGCGACGGAAACCAAGCGTTGATCACCCCGATGAATTTGGATCAAAAACTCTCCCTCTTCTCCCTCTTGCTGAAACTCGGATTTAAAACTATTGAGGTGGGATTTCCCTCCGCATCGAAAGTGGAGTTTGACTTTTTGCGCACCTTGGTCGAGCAAAAATTGATTCCCGATGACGTGACGGTACAAGTGCTCGTCCAAGCGCGTGAACATTTAATCGATAAAACGTTCGAAGCGCTCTCCGGGGTCAAAAAAGCGATTGTCCATTTGTACAACTCCACTTCCGTTGCACAGCGTAAGATCGTCTTCGGTAAAGAGCAAGACGAGATTATCGCATTGGCGTTGGAGGGTGTTGATATGGTCAAATCTCGCGCAGCCAAACACGACGGCGAGATCAGTTTGGAGTATTCACCGGAGAGTTTTACGGGGACAGAGCTGGAATATGCCGCCCGTATTTGTAACGCGGTAACCGATCGTTGGGGCATTAGTGCGGATCGTAAAGTCATTATCAATCTCCCCGCTACGGTTGAGATGGCGACACCGAACGTCTATGCCGATCAGATCGAATGGATGAGTCGTCATCTGACGAATCGTGAACACGTGTTGATCTCGACGCATACCCATAATGACCGTGGAACCTCGGTCGCGGCAACCGAGTTGGCATTGTTGGCGGGGGCGGATCGTGTCGAGGGGACGTTGCTCTCCAATGGGGAGCGCACCGGAAACGTCGATATTATTACCCTCGCACTCAATATGTACACCCAAGGGGTTGATCCGGAGCTCGATTTCAGCGATTTGGAGAGTGTTGTTCGGGTTGTTGAAGAGTGCACCGATATGAAAACCCATGAGCGTCATCCGTATGTGGGTGAACTCGTCTACACGGCGTTTTCAGGGTCTCATCAGGACGCGATCAACAAAGGGTTGGCGTATCAGCGTGCCAAAGAGGATGCGTTTTGGGAAGTACCGTATCTCCCTATCGATCCGCAGGATGTGGGGCGTAACTATGAGGGGATTATCCGTATCAACTCCCAATCGGGTAAGGGGGGGGTAGCGTACGTTCTCGAAGATAAATTCGGCTATTCACTGCCGAAGAAAATGCACCCTGAGATCGGCACCATTGTCCAAAAAGTGACCGATAATGCGGGGCGCGAACTCACCAGTGAAGAGATTTTAGAGATCTTTGAGAAAACGTATTTCGGCGAACCGCATGACATCGAGTTTGTGGACTATTCGGTGGTCTCGGAGAGTGCCAAAGAGCACTCCGCCAAATGTGTGTTGGAATACACCCATAACGGAAAAGCGATCCGAAGCGAAGGGGTGGGGAACGGTCCGATCGATGCGTGCAAAAATGCGTTGATGGTAGAGTATTCCCATAGCTTTAAAATCCTCTCGTACAGTGAGCATTCACGCGGAGAGCTCTCCAGTGCCGAAGCGGTCGCTTACATCGAGATTCAGACGGAGAGTTTGGATAAATTTTTCGGGGTAGGGTGTGATAACGATATCACCGTGGCCTCAATCAAAGCGATGTTCAGCGCTCTTAATCGGGCGTTTTCGTAACTCTTCCGTCATTCCCGCATAAGCGGGAATCTAGCTAAATAAAAGCAGCCTCATCCCCTTTTTCCTGAAGAGGTGGAACAATAAAAAACCTATATATTTTGATATAATCATATATTAACACCTGCTGAATAAATAATTTTAGGAAGTTTACGACTATGAAAATAGATTGGAAATGGGCAATAAGTATACTGGTTGCAATAATAACTGCATTAATACCTTTTATTTATAGTAATAGTTTTTTTCAAAAAGATAAAGAATTGTCTTATGAAGTTTTACAAATCATAAATAAAAAAAGTTTCAATGGAATAGAAAATAAGAATATTTTTTTTGGAATAAAAGATGGCAAAGAGACTTATTTAGGCGACAATTTATCAGTTGTCACAATCCGATTTATCAATAGTGGAAAAACCGCAATTCAACGTTCTGAATTTGACACACCAATAACTATTAAAATCCCTGAAGCAAAAAGAATTTTTCAATCGCAAATTAGTTACATTAAACCAAAAGATTTACATATAGAATTTAAACAAATAGAAAATTCAATCCAACTTAATCCAATGTTACTGAACCCAGATGATGAATTTACAATTAGCATTATTTTAGATGGTGTAATTGATAAAATTACTCCCACAGCAAGAATTGTAGGTGTTCATGAATTAACACAGATAGTCCATGAAGATAAAGAAAAAAATAAAATAAAATTCTTTTTAGGCATATTTCTGGTGATTTATTTAGCTAAGTTTTTAGCAATGGTTGTAAATCAAAGTGGTGGGTTTAGATCACAACTATGGTATGCACCTGCTTTTATTCTTATTGAATATACTTCTATTATGTTTACTACTCAGAATATGATTTTTAATATTAGTTTGAAATCTTCAATGATTATGCTCATTCTGATTATGAGTGTGTCTATGTTTATATTTCATTTTACAGACATTAAGAACGTTTCAACTGAACAATAAATTTAAGTTCGTTCAATAGAGCTTTTTTGTAACAAAAAACGTTCACTCTGAGCTTGTCGAAGGGGGTTCATGGTTCGACAAGCTCACCACGAACGGAAACCTACTTAACTCGCCTTATGAGACTGTTCCTCTTTTAACCGTTCTGCAATCCAAACCTTAATAATTGATTGGCGTGTCACCCCGATCTTTTTAGCTTCGATGTCGAGCGCATTGACGATCCATTCGGGAAAATCGACATTTACTTTTTTCGGTTGCGTCCCGATCCGTTTGGCAGTGGTGAGATCGAGATGCTCGCTTATATCTTCACCTGAATCAAATAATTCGTCTAATTCTTCAGCTTTCATAATAACTGAAATTCTACGACGCAATCAGCGGAAATCGTTCAGGGTGTTCGATAATATCAACGGTGAGGTCAATATCTAAATCCGGCCAATACAGATGACCGTTTGCATAGGTCTCGACATTGCCGATTTTTGCTACCGAAGCATCTTTAAACCACGGGAATGTTTCAAAAGACATAAACAGCTCTTTGCCCTCGGTTAGAATCCATACGCCATTAGGGGAAATGTTGGTGATTTCAGTTTCCAAAGTGTGCCTCCCAAGCATTTTTAAAAGTTTCAATATTCTCTTTCGTCATTATTTCAATCTCTTTTAGACGAACATTTGAGAGTTTATAACTCGTTGCAATTTCGATAGTCGGTTCAAGCCAAAGCTTCGCTTCGCCGTCAGGACAAATGACATGGATATGCATACGTACCTCTTCACGAGAAAAAAAGAAAAAACGGTAATCTTTAATTTTCAGAACAGTTGGCACGTTAAATGTCCTCTACTAATTGCTTATGAAATATAGTTTAGCAAAAAAGTCGTAAAAAGATTATCTACTTTTCTATTTAGCCAGAAAAGTAGCACAAGATCATACTGTGATCCAAAAACGCTATATTCTTCTCGTCACGACTGCCTTCGGAACGGCTCTTTGTATCGGATCACGGGAATTTTATAAAGTTTTTTAACTCCATCTTCGCTATAATCGCGCAATTTTATCCAATATGAGAGTATGACTATGATGGATGTCCGCGAAGCTTTTTTAGCCTTTTTCGAATCAAAACAACACGAACGTGCCGCGAGTTCTCCACTCGTTCCCGATGATGCAACCTTGCTTTTTACCAATGCGGGTATGGTTCCGTTCAAGTCGATCTTTACGGGAGATATTCCTATCCCTGCCAATCCTCGTGCTACGAGTGCCCAAACGTGTATCCGCGCAGGGGGCAAGCATAATGACCTCGAAAATGTCGGTCATACGGCGCGCCACCATACGTTTTTTGAGATGCTTGGAAACTTTAGTTTTGGCGATTACTTCAAAGAAGAAGCAATTGCGTATGCGTGGGAGTTTGTAACGGAAGTTATGAAATTGCCGATCGAAAAGCTATGGGTTACCGTTCATGAAAGCGATGACGAAGCCGAAGCAATTTGGAAAAAACACATTAGCGCGGATCGCATTATGCGTCTTGGGGACAAAGACAATTTTTGGCAGATGGGAGATACCGGACCGTGCGGACCGTGTTCGGAGATCTTTATCGATCAGGGTGCGGAACATTTCAACGGCCCTGAAGATTACATGGGGGGAGACGGAGATCGATTCCTTGAAATCTGGAATCTTGTTTTTATGCAATATGAGCGTAATACGAAGGGTGAGTTGAAGCCGTTGCCGAAACCATCTATAGATACGGGGATGGGGTTAGAGCGTGCTACGGCTGTCCTCGAAGGGGCATTGAGCAACTATGATTCATCTTTGTTTATGCCGATTATCCGTAAAGTCGAAGCTCTTATCGGTAAACCGTATACGTATGCGAGCGGTGCGTCGTACCGTGTTATCGCGGATCATATCCGTACCGCTACTTTCCTCCTCGCACAGGGGACAAACTTCTCAAATGAAGGGCGCGGATATGTTCTTCGCCGTATCCTTCGCCGTGCGGTTCGTCACGGCTACTTGCTTGGATTTACCAAACCGTTTATGTTTGAGGTTGCCGATACTGTTGCCGAATTGATGGGGAAACAATACCCGTATATCGTCGAAAAGTTGGCGGTTTTAAAAGAGCAAATCATGCTCGAAGAGGAACGTTTTTTCAAAACCATCGCATCGGGGATCGAGCTTTTCAATGAAGAGCTCAAAAACACCAAAGAGATATTCAGCGGCGAAGTAGCCTTTAAACTCTACGACACCTTCGGATTCCCTCTCGATTTGACCGAAGATATGCTGAAAGAGAAACACCTCTCCCTCGATGTGGAGACGTTTGAAACATTGATGTCTGAGCAGCGTAAGCGTGCAAAAGCGGCATGGAAAGGTTCAGGGGATGCCCATGTCGAGGGAGATTTCAAAACCCTTCTCGAAACATTCGGCGTGAACACCTTTATCGGGTATGCCTATACGAAAGCTCCGGTCAAAATCCAAGCCCTTTTGGGTGAGAATTTTGAGCGTGTCGATCAGCTTCATGCACAACAAAGCGGATGGGTATTGCTTGAAGAAACTCCATTTTACGCGGAGAGCGGCGGACAATGCGGTGATATCGGTGCATTGGGAGAGAAAGCGACCGTTACCGAGACTAAAAAATTTCACGGGTTAAACCTTTCACATGTCGAAACCCGCGAAACGATTAACGTCGGAGAGATGATCGACGCTATTGTCGATCCTTCCCGTAATGAAATCGCGAAACACCACTCGGCGACTCACTTGTTGCATGCGGCACTGTATGAGCAGTTGGGGGAACATATCTCCCAAGCGGGGTCATTGGTTGAACCTAATCGTCTCCGTTTTGACTTTTCCCATCCGAAAGCGATGAGCCATGAAGAGATTGCATTGGTCGAAGAGCGGGTGAACTATCATATCTTCCATGCATTAGAGGGCTTAACGCGTGAGATGAGCATTGATGAGGCTAAAAAAAGCGGTGCAAAAGCGCAGTTCGGCGAAAAATACGGCGATACCGTCCGTGTCGTCAATTTCGGCACTGCGTCGGTCGAGTTTTGCGGTGGTATCCATGTCGATAACACGGCAACCATCGGAACATTTGTGATTGTAAAAGAGAGCGGTGTCAGTGCCGGTGTTCGCCGTATCGAAGCGGTGTGCGGAAATGCGGCGTACAATTTGTTTAAATCGCAGCGCCATCTTCTCGAAGAGGTCGAAGCATCGGTTAAAAATCGCGATGTATTAGCGGGAATCGAGCGTCTTAAAGAGCAGGTTAAAACCCTCAAGCATGAGATGAGCACATTAGCTTCTTCTGCCAAAGAAGAACTTGCTGTGACAATGATGGGCAATACGGCTGTTGTTGTCTCTGAATTGGGAACCGGTGATATCAAAGAGCGTATCGATGAATTGAAAAACGCTCATGAATCGGTTGCGGTTATTTTATTCCAAATCAAAGAGGACAAAGTCCTTCTTGCAGCCGGTGCTAAAAACACGAAGGTCAAAGCGGGTGACTGGATCAAAGTGATCGCACCGATTCTCGGCGGCGGCGGCGGCGGACGTCCTGATTTCGCCCAAGCGGGTGGAAAAGATATTACGAAAATCGCTGAAGCTAAAGAAGCGGCAATGGCGTATGTAACCAAGGAATTGGCGTAATGAAAGAGTTTTTGATCGAGACGTTCGCCCATCATCGGACGTTGATTGTTTTTTTGCACATTATCAGTGCTGTCATCTGGGTTGGGGGGATGGTCGCCATTCGTTTTGCGGTCCACCAATCGTTAGCACAGATTGCGGATCCGAAACAGAGGCTGGAGCGTGCTGCGCATACATTGAAACGTTTTTTTACGATCGTATGGCCGTTTGTTCTCGTGCTGATTACGACGGCAGTCTTAATGTCGGTCGGGCTCGGGTTCCGCGCGGCTGCCATGGATGCGTCCGGTAACGTGATCAATGATTACGCAATGAGTCTGTATAAAACCATCCATATCAAAGAGGCGATCTGGTTGCTCATGTCGTTGAACCTTGCCGCGATGATGTTTCGACGCCGCAAAGCAGAAATTGCATTACGCGAAGGGAATCTTGCCGTTGCCAAAGAGATGCTCGGATTGATCTCTAAATATATGGTTCCGGTGAATATCGTGCTTGGTGTTATCGCTATTTTTATTGGTGTCGTTCTCCGTAACGCCTATTAATGCTACGACTTGCATCTGCTTCTATTACCCGCGCTGAACTTCTCAGTGCGGCAGGTATCTCGTTTATTCAAGAGTCGCTTGATTTTGATGAAGACTCTATCATTGCCACCTCCCCTAAAAATTTTGTCTATCAAGCAACCATGGGAAAATACAAAGTTAATTTAGCCCGTTTCGGCTGTGATGATTTTCCCCTTTTGGTTGCCGATACGGTGGTAACCGCGCAGGGGAAAATTTTGCGTAAAGCAAAAAATGAAGCGGATGCGAGAGCAATTTTAGAGATGCAAAGCGGTTCAGACGTAGCTATCCTCACGTGTATGGTATATAAAACTCCCCGCTTGGAACTGATCGACATCTCCTCGACCCATTATTATTTTGATCGATTCGATCCCGAGGATGTGGAACGTTATATACAAAGCGGTGAGTGGAAAGGAAAAGCGGGAGCCTGTATGGTTGAGGGATTCTGCAAGCCGTATATCCGAGAAACCAGAGGATACGAGAGTACGGCAATGGGGCTAAGCGTCGAAGTACTTAAACCTTTTATCTAGGAAGATGCTATGAAATGTACATCACTCTTATTCGCCGGGTTAGTATTTGCCGGATGTGCGACAACACCGCTGACGAACCGATCACAATTTATCATGGTATCCCCGCAAGAAGAGATGAGTATGGGAGCCACTGAAGCACAAAAAGTGGTTCAAACATCGAAAATAAGTACAGATAAAGTTCTTCAAGAACGGATCAACCGGATCGGTAACAAGATTGCTGCCATCAGTGGTCGGGATGATTATGCGTGGGAATTTACGGTTATAGACGATCCCACCCTGAACGCATTTTGTTTGCCGGGGGGCAAAGTCTTTTTTTATACCGGAATTTTAAAAGTAACGGAAAATGACGATCAGATTGCAACGGTGATGGGGCATGAGATCGCACACGCTCTTGCTCGGCATGGAGCAGAGCGGATGTCTATGCAGATGGCGAGTGATCTTGGAGCGCAGGTATTGGCAAGTGCATTGAACCTCCCTGCCGAATATAAAAATCTCTATGCTCAAGCATACGGAGTTACCTCTCAGATAGGGCTTATTCTCCCCTACAGCCGAAAGTTTGAAAATGAAGCAGATCAAATTGGTATTTACTTAATGTGGAAAGCGGGTTACAATCCGATGCAAGCGCTCAAATTTTGGGAAAATATGGCGAAATTTTCGAAAAATTCCCAAAAAAGCCCTGCATTTCTTTCAACCCATCCGGCAGATGATGAACGGATCAAAGCCATACGTGATTATATTGCTCTGTTACCTGCTCAACACTAGTTTAAGAGTCTTTGAGATAGACTAATTAGCAAAATTTAGTAGAAATAGGGAAAAAGTATGAAGAAAGTAAATTTTTTTATAGTTAGCATAGGATTGCTTTCTATTGTAGGATTTGGTATAAATGGGTGTGCAAAAAATCCAAGCCTTCCAAAAATTCAAGTTCCTACAGTTTATCATGATTTTAATAGACAGACAGGATTAAGTATAGTCAGATTTCCTACACTTAATACAATAGCGACTGTAGAAGTTGGAGATAATATATATAGTAAGACAAATCAATACTCATATGATACAAATGATGTTACACTCATCAATACGTCGGATGATAAAATCAATAAATTAGTTTCATATGGGCAGGGATGTCAAAAACAGAACTTATTGCATAAATGGACAAATCAAAATTGGAATACCGTATGTTATATTAATAATAATGCCTTTCTTGTAGATGAAAACAATACAGGATACTTTACAAAAGTTATTAGAGATATTGAAGATATTGAAAATATAAATGAGATGAAAGACATTACAGCAATTAATAAAATCAGTGAAATTGAAGATAATGTTGAAGATAGAGCAAAACGTAACAAAACAGATGAGATAGTAGAAGTTGATGGACCTATAAAATATACAATTTCTCCTACCCGTCCAACATTTACTGATGACTCATTTAAATATGAAGCTATTTATCAAGGAAAAATAGGAAATAAGATCAAAATTCAATTTAGAGAATTTGTTAAATCTTCAGGAGACACTGATGACTTTTTAATGATAAGACCAGCCTTTACCCAAGATATCGAGTATGAACTTGACAAAAATGGTGAAGCTATGGTCGGATTTAAAGGGCTGCGGATAAAAGTAATTAAAGCAACGAATACTGATATTACCTATAGTGTCACACAAGATTATAATTGATCTTGTGAGTAGGGTGCATACATGAGTAAACGATTTGATGAGTGGAATGAAACCAAAAAGCAAACCGATGTGAGTGATCGCAAAGTAGGTATTAAACCCAGGGAACTATTTTGGGTAAAGGTAGGGCAAAATATTGGTTCTGAAGAGTACGGCAAAGGTGAAAATTTTACACGCCCAGTAATCATTATTCGAAAACTTACCCATGATCTATTTTTGGGTGTCCCTACAACCACGAATGAAAAACATAATGATTATTTCCATACATTTGCTTATAACCATGAATCAAAAGGTGAAACTCAAACAACGGCAATGGTATTGCAGGTAAAAGTTTTTAGTACAAAAAGATTGATGAAGCGTATAGGGATGATTGATAAAGAGAATTTTAAAATGATTCAGGAGAAGATAAAAAGATTGGTTGACCCCACTTAGAAAGTGGGTGTGCCCGAAGGCGAATTGTAAAAGAATTATACATGGTTTTTATGAATGTGTCAAAGTTTTAAAATAAAAGAGAAAATGAGTTGAATTATAATCCCTACACCAATGAACTTAAAGCGCTAAAGCGCTCAGGGCGCTATCGAGAACGTCATCTTGCGGATGAAACTTTGATCGATCTGGCCTCGAATGATTATTTGGGGCTGGCCCATAGGGGTGATCTTCATGCAAAAGCATGTGCAACGCTCTCAACGTACCCGTATCACTCCCCTAAAGCCTCTATGCTCGTAGGTGGATATCACCCTGTTCACGCAGCATTTGAAGAGGCGTTATGCAAAGCAAACGGATTCGAAGCGGGAATCGTAATGGGGAGTGGTTTTAACGCCAATATTGGTCTTATAGAGTCATTGGTGCGTAAAGGGGATGTACTGCTGATGGATGAAGAGTACCATGCCAGCGGTATAGCGGGGAGCCGAATGGTGGACGGAGAGGTGGTTTTTTTCTCCCATAACGATTCCGATAAGCTTGAAGAAGCGCTTATCAGGGCAGGAGATCGTCGTATTATTGTAGCCGTAGAGGGAATTTACTCGATGAGCGGGGATATTCTAAAACGCGAAATCATTGAGTTATGTATCCGCTATAAAACGATTCTCATCCTTGATGAGGCACACAGCAGCGGTGTGATCGGGAAACACCTGATGGGGATACTCGATCATTATGAGATTATACCGACGCCGTTGATGGTCAAAATGGGGACGTTGGGGAAAGCATACGGAAGTTTTGGTGCGTATACTCTCTGCAGTGCTCATATTGCCGATTATCTCATTAATCGAGCTAAAAATGTTATCTATGCGACTGCCCCCTCTTTGTACGATACCGCCCTTGCTCACCATGCTCTCGATTATATTCAACTCCATACCGATGAACTGCGCTCTCAAATCATGAGACGTCGTTTCATTGTTCATGAAGTGCTTGGAATTGATCGAGAAGGGTTGATAATCCCTATTGAAATCGGGGATAATGTTCGTGTTATGGAGATACAGGCTCTTTTAAAAGAAGAGCTTGGGATACAGATCGGAGCAATTCGTCAACCTACCGTCGAAAAAGCAATCCTCCGCCTTATTGCACGGTTGGAAATATCCGAAGAGGTTTTATTACAGGTGTGTGAGCGTTTAACGCGGATTAGGGTAAAATAGCGCGATGAATCGTATCCATATTGATCGGCTAAAAATTACTCACAAGGGAAAGGTTCTGCTTGATATCGGATTTGATATCGACCGATCTTTAGCCTTGGTTGGGCAAAGCGGGAGCGGTAAATCACTTACGTTGAAAGCACTTTTAGGATTGCTGGATCCGTTGATGGAGCTGGAGTTAGAAAAGCGCTCTGATTTTGAGTGGATCCGGGGAAAAAGCATCTCTTTGGTTCCTCAAAATCCGTTTACAGCTCTTTCCCCTTTGACCAAGATCAAAGAGCAGATGTTTTGTGCTGATGGGCGGAGTGAGGAGCTGTTTGATCTTTTGGGATTAGAGAGGGCTCTTTTGGAGCGTTTCCCCCCTGAACTTTCTGGGGGTCAGCTTCAGCGCGTGGTTGTGGCGATGGCTTTGGGTTCCCATCCGCGATTGCTGTTGTTGGATGAACCGACCACCGCCCTCGATCCGGAGTCCAAAGAGACAATGATAGACTTATTGCGCTCTTTGCAGGCAATGATGGGATTTTCGATGCTATTCGTGACTCACGACATGGGTGTTGCTTCGGCCTTATGTGAAGATATATGTGTGATTTACGATGGAAAAGTCGTCGAAATAGGGAAAATGTCTCAGGTGATAGAGAGGCCGCGCGAGCGTTATACACGCTCTTTGATTGATGCAGATTTTGGGAATCGGGAGTTTAGAATTTAATGAAAAAATATATATTGATAGCGGTGGGAGTTGCAATCCTAATCCCCGTTGTTTTTTTAGGATATCTTATCTATTCGTTTGAGTATGAGACAAAAAAGCTGATTAATTACCAGCCCCGATTAACGACCGAGGTATACGATCGCAACGGGAACAAAATAGCCAATCTCTTTAGTGACGAACATCGTTATTATGTGTCGTTTGACAATATTCCTCCCCGATTGGTAGAAGCCCTTTTGGCCATTGAAGATACCACTTTCTTTGAGCATCACGGCGTAAATCCCGATGCGATTTTACGGGCTATTATTAAAGACGTTACTGCCGGAAAACTCAAAGAAGGGGCGAGTACTATTACGCAACAATTGGTCAAAAATACCCTGTTGACCCGAGAGAAAAATTTTACCCGTAAGTTTAAAGAGGTTCTTTATTCGATCCGAATCGAGCAGGAGCTTACCAAAGAACAAATTTTAGAACGTTATTTCAATGAAATTTATTTAGGGCACGGTTATTACGGGATTAAAACAGCGGCAGACGGTTATTTTCATAAACCTCTGAAAGAGCTAACCCTCAAAGAGATAGCGATGTTGGTCGGATTGCCGAAAGCTCCGAACTTTTACTCTCCCACTAAAAACTATGAGCTTTGTTTAGGGCGGGCAAACCGTATCGTAGCACGGATGAAAGATTTGGGATGGATCGATCAGGGTACGTATGATCGGGCAACGCAAGAACGCCCTAAAGTGTATAATGACACATTGAGTAAAAATTCGGGTCCTTATATTATCGATGAAGTCATGCGTCAACTTGGAGATGCATTTCCGGATATTCGCAGCGGCGGATACAAAGTCTATACCACTATCGATATGCGTCTTCAAGAAGCAGGGTATAAAGCTCTCCAATCAGGACGTGATGAGATACTAAAGCGGGCACAGGAAGCAGGCGATTTGGATGAAAATATTCAAACACAGCTTAATGGGGCTTTGGTAAGTCTTGACCCTGAAACGGGAGAAATTTTAGCGATGGTTGGAGGATACGATTACGCATCAAGCCCTTTTAACCGTGTTACTCAAGCCAAGCGACAACCCGGATCTGCTTTTAAACCGTTTGTTTACCAGGTAGCACTGGACAGCGGTATGTCTCCATCTTCAATGGTTCCCGATATTGCCCGCACCTATACCTATGCGGGTGACGATGGAGAAGAAAAAACATGGACCCCAAAAAACTTTAAAAACGAGTACAAAGGGATGGTTACCATCCGTGATGCTCTAACCCATTCGCGAAATTTGGCGACGATCAATATGGTGAGTGATATGGGATTCCAAAAAGTGGTTGAGGGGCTTAGACGTTACGGTATTACTGAAAATCTCCCTCCCGATCTTTCGATTGCTCTGGGGACGATCTCCATCTCTCCGATCGATTTGGCTAAATACTATACGATGTTTGCAGCAAAAGGGGTTTTGAGCGATCCTATTTTGATTCGTAACGTCATCACCCCTAAGGGAGAGACCTTGCGGTATGAGAACAAACATCGCCAAGTCAATACACCGCAACAAATTTACCTAATGACCTCTATTCTTCAAGATGTTGTTCGCCACGGTACAGGAACTGCTGCACGTGTTAATGGGATGGATATTGCAGGTAAAACGGGTACGACCAATAAAAATGTCGATGCATGGTTTGTCGGGTACTCTCCGAGTGTTGAAACGGTCGTATGGATGGGACATGATAACAATACCCCAATGCGCCGAAGTGAGACCGGAGGGCGTGCCGCAGCTCCGGTATTTAAATATTTTTACGATGATTTATTACGCATATATCCGAATACCAAACGCTATTTTGATCTTCCTGCCGGAGTATACCGAGAGCCGACCAATGACGGCAATACAACGGAAGAGTATACCGATACCTCGAAAGCGCCGGATGTAACGGAAACGCCAGCTCCGGCAACGAATGAGCGATTGGTATTTTAGTTATCTCTTTTTAGTCGCTTGTGAGAGATAAAACCAAACGCTTCCCCCCACGAGAAGAAGTGAGATGGGGGCGAGATAGGGTTTATCCGAAATGAGCTTATACCCTTCGATTAATGCCGCACCAAAGAAGAAGCTTCCCCCTCCGACAACAATCGCCCAAACAAATGCACCCAATGCATTGTAACCGCTGAATTTCCAAAAGTCGTATTTGGTCAATCCAATGGTAAGGGGCACTAAGGTTTTGAGTCCGTAGATGAATTTTTTAAGGATTATTATCCATGCTCCCCGTCGCTTGAAGAGCATATTCGAAAAAGCTATTTTACGGCGGTGCTTACGGACATATTCCAACATCTCGGCTTTGTGGTATCGGGACATATAAAAGAGGAGGGTATCACCGATAAAATTGGCAACAAAGGCGATACTGATAGAGAGACTTAAATCCATTTTCCCCATAAAACTGAGTACTCCGGCACCGATTAGTGCCAGCATCCCACCTCCGAGGGAGTAAATAAAGACGACAAGATATCCGTATGTCGCGAGGTTGTTTAGCATATCATCCATGGAGTTATAATTTCCTTATTTTGGCTATTTCATCGCGGAGGCGGGCTGCCTCTTCGAATTCGAGTTTTTTTGCAGCCTCTTTCATTTTGAGGTTAAGTTCATCGATCAGTTTTTTCCGCTCTGCTGCAGGAAGTGTTTTGGCTTTTTTGGTTCGATTGTACAGTTCAGCCGGATCTTCGAGTTTGAGGTTTTCATCGAGTGAGCGTTTGGTACTGATAGGTGTGATTCCGTGCTCGGTATTGAATTTTTCCTGCATCTCTCGACGTGCATTGGTTTTGGCAATAGCACGTTCCATGGATCCGGTTATTTTTTCGGCATAGAGGATAACCCGTCCTCGTTCATTACGTGCCGCCCGTCCGATCGTTTGGACAAGTGATGTTTCGGAACGTAAAAATCCCTCTTTGTCGGCATCCAAAATTGCTACAAGACTCACCTCGGGTAGGTCAAGCCCTTCTCGCAGCAGGTTGATTCCGATGAGGACGTCAAAATCGCCTACTCGTAAGCCCCGTATGATTTGGTTGCGCTCTATAGCATCGATCTCAGAGTGCATGTATTGCACTCTGATTCCCAAATCAGCAAGATATTTGGTGAGTGCTTCGGCCATTTTTTTGGTGAGTACCGTCACTAATACCCGATCCCCCAAAGCAACCGTTTTTTTGATCTCATCGTGGAGATCCTCGACTTGATTGCTACTGGACTTGATGGTGATTTGAGGGTCAAGCAGCCCTGTGGGTCTGATAATCTGATGGGCAATGGTAGTGCTGATATCGAGCTCTTGCGCCGATGGGGTAGCAGATACGAACATATAGTGCGGGGCTTTATTCATAAACTCATCGATCATTAACGGGCGGTTGTCCAACGCGCTCGGAAGACGGAAACCGTAGTCTACCAGCACCTCTTTGCGGCTGCGGTCTCCCGCAAACATTCCTCGAAATTGCGGTAAACTTACATGCGATTCATCGACGATAATGAGGTATTTGTCATGATGAAGATCAAAATAATCGAGCAGAGTGTACGGAGCTTCGCCGGGTAATTTATCGGTGAGATGGCGAGAATAGTTTTCGATCCCCTTACACATCCCCGTAGCCTGGAGCATTTCTAGGTCAAATTCACATCGCTGTCGTAATCGCTGCGCTTCAACGATTTTGCCTTGTTTATCAAGTTCGGACAAACGCTCTCCCAGCTCATCTTCGATCCGCTTGATAGCGCGGGAGAGTTTTTCTTGCCCTACGGCGAATTGACTGGTAGCATAAATGGTGATAGTTTCGACACTTTCGGTTACAGTATTGGCGAGAGGCTCAAAAAGGGTTAGTCGTTCTACCTCGTCACCGTAAAATTCGATACGTAACGCCTGATCTTGCCAATAAGGGGGATGAATATCGATCACGTCGCCGCTGACGCGAAAATGCCCTCCGTCGAAAAAAGAATCATTTCGAGCATACCCCATCTCGACGAGTCGAAGGAGGAGTTTTTTTTGGCTGATTTCATCTCCCAAACTAACGACTTGAACCATTTTTTCATACTCTTCCGGATCACCCAAACCGTAGTTTGCCGAGACCGAAGCGACTACGATGACATCATCATAGCTGAGGAGATTGGCGGTAGCCGAGAGACGAAGACGTTCCAGTTCATCGTTGATAGAGCTGTCTTTTTCGATAAAGAGGTCTTGGCGGGGGATATAGGCTTCGGGCTGATAATAATCGTAGTAGCTGATGAAGTACTCGACATGGTTTTCAGGGAAGAAACTTCTAAACTCGCTGTAAAGCTGTGCCGCCAATGTTTTATTATGGGTCATGATAATAGTCGGCAGCTGTACCGCTTCGATTACCTTCGCCATAGTGAATGTTTTACCGCTACCCGTGACACCTTCTAGGGCAACGTAGCGCTCGCCGTTTTTGATTCCTGACGCTAGTGCTTCAATCGCGACGGGCTGATCACCGGCAGCTTGATAGGGGGTATGGACTTTAAAAACTGGCAATGAGTGAACCCTGATGTAGTATCTGTTAATTATCTGAAATTATAGCGGAAAAGCTATTTTTCATGGTGGATAACTGTTGATTCACTGCAAGTATTGGAAAGGAAGTTTTTGAGAAAATTAAAATTTTAGGGTATAGTTCAAAAAGTAGTTTCTTCCTTCTCGTATTATTCCGCCAGCGATGTTATAGTAGTAGCTTGGTTGGTGAACTTCTCTATTAAGAATATTTTTAACGGTGAGCCGAATCTCACTTGAGGGTGAACAATGATAGGTGAGTGTTTCATCAAAAATATGAACCGCATCCGCTGTTGAATCATTCGTTACCCAGTACAACTTTGTAGCGGTTGTTTCTGAAAAATAGCGCCAAGTAGTACCGAATGAGAGCTTCTCTGTTGGACGATAAATATACATTGCTTTGAGCATTACTTTTGAAATATCCGGCATCGACTGATCTACCAATACAATCGGTCTATTTTCTGGCGGAATGGTATATTCTGAATAGACATAGGTTGCATTGAAATAGAGATTATGTTTTCGTTCTGTGTGATAAAAATACTCAAATTCTACCCCTTTGCTGTACCGTTGTTTGAAATTTTGATATCCTGGAATGGTATCAGTAAACTCTTCGAGATCAATGATGTTTTTTAATTGGGAGTAAAAGAGATTCAATGAAAATTTATGGTTCAAGGTTGGTGAATAAATCCATGTCGCTTCATAGGTATCCGTCTCTTCAGGTTGAATAGTGCTGTCTCCGGCACGGGTGTTAATATGACCGTTTTGATAGGCTTCAATCAGTGTCGGAACGCGAAAGGCTGAACCATATAGAAGTTTAAAAATCATCTTATCGGTAGCACGGTAAACCAATCCAGCTCTTTTGCTAACATGCATTCCGTAGTCCGAATAAGCATCCGCGCGCAATCCGAGGATTAGATCAATATCATCTGTGAGTGATATCAAATCTTGCGCATAGGCATAGCCGATGGTACGGTTCACTCCGTCTCTTAATAGCTTCGTTGTTGGATTAGCCCAGAATGCAGGTTCTTTTGTTGCGTTGTATCTAAAGTTATTGTAATTTGGGTTACTAAGGATTGCTGCTTCATTTTGCATGATCAGGTTTTCAAGACTGCTGTAAAAATCATTCTGCGTGATGTTTACTTGACGTATCCCCGCCCCTACTAAAATATCATTTGATTGTATTTTTGGGAGCGTTAAAATTGCTTCAGCTTCAAAGTTTTCTTCTCCCGTTTTTTCATGGGTATAAAAGCCTTCCTGTGGAGTAATACCAACGCTCAGTAATCTATTACCAAATGGAGCCGGAAGTTCTGCTATTGTACTTGCACTATAGATATTGGCATCGATATTTGATTCTCTATGAGAAAAATTAGCTTTTGTTTCCAATTTATAATCATGAAAAGAGGTCTTATACGAGAGCTGTGAGAAAAAATAGGAATTCGTATGTCCTTGATTTTTGCCCGGAATAGGATCAAGGTCTCCTTCAAAACTGTAAAAATTTCCATAGGTGCTTTTTTTGAAGCGGGTTAAAAATTCAAAACCGCCATTAATTGCCTTGAGTCCTACAGAGTAGTCTTGCATTGCTTCTTCTGTCCCCTGATCTTTGTCCTTTACCGGCAGTGATTTGTTGTTTTGTTTGTAATAACCGTCCGTAAACAGTTTCCAGTCTCCGATGGAAGTACTTAAATTACTCCCGGCTGTTCGATACTCGTAGCTTCCTGTTCCTAAAAAGAGTTGATTTTCTGTTTTGTTATTCCCCAGTCTCGTAATTACATTAACCGTGCCATAAAATGCCCCTGCACCGTATATGGTAGAGTTTGGGCCGCGTAAAACTTCTATTTTTTCGACCAGCTGCATAGGGAAGTCCATGTAAAAATTACTGCTTCCGGTTACTTCGTTATTGATGGCAACGCCATCGATCAATATTTTGATTTTATCGGAGAGATAGGCGTTGGGCATTTTTAACCCTCTGACGGTAGTTGTGGTATATCCCATCGGACTTGTTTGCATTTGAATACCGGGCAGCATGTCCAATGCCTCTCCAATATTTTGAATACCGGCATCTAAAAAGGTTTGTCCGTCTACGACCGTCACGACAGAGGGTAAATAGTCAATATTAAGCGATTTTTTTGTTGCGATTTCACTGACACTATTAATAAGCGATTCGAAATCATTGGATGTGGCAGGTTCACTGGCTTCAACTATCAGTTGAGTTGAAAGTATGATAAGTATAATATGCTTTTTCACCTAGTACCTTTTTCCTGATGACATCGAAAGAGATGTGATGATTTCTTTTTTATTAAGAACCATTAATTTAATGTATGTTATAGTGTATAAGGTCATAAAACGATTAAATGTATCTTTAATTTATTTTGTTTTATTATAAAAGAGAGATTTTGTTACGTATTTTTT
Organism: Sulfuricurvum sp.; assembly: GCF_041651515.1. Classification (GTDB taxonomy): domain Bacteria; phylum Campylobacterota; class Campylobacteria; order Campylobacterales; family Sulfurimonadaceae; genus Sulfuricurvum. The sequence continues at coordinate 175,234 of NZ_JBAZJF010000004.1, read as the reverse complement.
TTCATAGCTTGCTGACCTTGACTCTTTCTTTCGGTTCTTCAACCCTCTATGCGTCTACGTATGATGATGATGTTTTAGATATTTACGCAAAAATTATCCCCCGTTTAATCCTTATGAGCAATGAAAAAGCGAAGTATAACGAGCGAGTCGAAATATGTGTTCTGCACGATAAAATGGATGAAAGAAGTGCTCTCTCCTTGATGGAAAAGATTTCTGCTGAATACCCTTCTGGAATAAAAAATTTAAAAATTAAAATGATGAATACAGGCTATGCCAATATGGATATATGTGAGAACAGCCAAATGCTGTTTTTATTCAATAGCAGTGACTCTAATATTGAAAAAGCCACAAAATTTTCCAACGAACATAAGGTCATGAGCATGTCATACGATGCAAAATATCTTGAAAACGGTGTTGCTCTCTCTCTTTTTTTAGGAAGAAAAGTTGTCCCTTATATCAATATGAACTCTTTTCGTAAAACAGGAATCGAACTTGATAATGTTTTATTGCGAATCTCAAAAATTTACACTGAAGACGGTAAATAATGCGAAGTATTAGTATAGAAATGAAAATGCTCATAGGCGTTGTATTGTTCACCCTTTTTATTGTGGGGTTAGAACGCTACCAATTATCTGAAAATATTGTCGAACAATTTATTGAATCAGAAAAATCAAAAAACAATTTATTGATTAATACTATTTCACCTATCATCGCATTGAATATCTCTTTAGGATTGGGTGATGCCAATCAAGATTATTTAGGTCAAATAGCAAAACAAAACAGCGATTTAGAATTTATTGAATTGATTGATAATAAGGGAAGTATTCTTTATCGGTATTTTAAGGGCAATACGAACGATAAAAGCAAAAAACATCCGTATAGCAAAAATATTATAGATCCGGTAACCGCTGAGTATTTCGGAAAAGTGACGCTTTATTTTGATAATCATGACTATCAAATGATATTGCAAAAAAATAAAGAAGCGACAATTAAAATTTTTGTGGTTACTTTTTTCTTACTTATGATTTTCATTTATGGGATCAAACGGGAATTTAAATATTTAAAAGAACTTAGCAGAAACGTTTTGAAATATGATCCAAAACAAAATAATTTTACTTTGACTCATTCTCATCGAACCGATGAAGTAGGGGTTATTCATAACGCTATTATTAGTATGGTTGAAAAAATACACTCCTATGCTAGCTTGCTAGATGAGGTAAATCAGTCATTAGAATCTAAGGTTCAAGAAAGAACGAAAGAACTCGAAGAAGTGAATATAAAATTAAATGAACTCTCTATTACCGACCCACTAACAAAACTCTCTAATAGACGCCATTTTGATCAATCTTTTAAAGATATTTGGAATTTGGCATATCGAAAACAATTGGAAGTTGTCTTGATAATGTGTGATATTGATTATTTTAAGCAGGTTAATGACACGTATGGGCATGTATGCGGAGATATGATCCTGAAAGAAGTAGGGACAATTTTAAAAAAATCATTGAAAAGAAGTACGGATTTTATAGCTAGATACGGTGGTGAAGAGTTTGTGATTGTTTTGTACGATACCAATAGAGATGATGCAAAAGAGTTGTGTCTGAGTATTAAACAAAATCTTAAAAGTACCAATGATTTAGAATTTCAGGGAACTAAAATAAAACCGGTCACAATGAGTTTTGGAATCAGCAGTAAGATCCCAAATGAAAATTATTATTATGAAGATCTTATAAAAACTGCTGATATGGCGCTATACAAGGCTAAAGAAGATGGACGGGATTGTATTGTAATACTCTAATAGCCGCTTAGTGCTTCAACGGTGGGGATCGATATTTTTAAAATCGGACATGGATAAACCCTAGGATAAATTGTGATAGAATTATAGGTAATAGAACTATCGAAAAAAATCCTATCTAAGGCTATTTATGTTGTTTAATCCGACACCTATCGAAAAATTGAGTACGTTGACTAATGATCTGTTGAATAAATACAATAGTGTCAAGGAGGAACTTGATACATTACGTCAGGAGATGGTCTCGATTCGCACTCAGGGAGAAACTAAGGAAGAAGAAGTTGAGCGCTTAAAAAATGAGTTACGTGCCAAAGATGCTGAACTGACTGAAAAAAACAGTGAATTAGCTGAAAAAGATGCCGAGATAGAAGCCATTGTTGCCAAAATTGAAAGTCTACTCGGTTAATCGTGACAACAAAACTCTCCCTTACACTTAATGCCAAACGGTACGACATTGATGTTGAAGAGGATTTCGCCAAGTTTTTGAGTGCTCAAATGGCTGAGGATTTTAATGTTTCGGGCAATAATGATCTTAAACTCCTCCTTCAAGCCTATGTCCGCAAGAACTTTGCTCTGTATGAGCAGGAGAAACAGATTTTCGGATTAATAGAAAAAATCACCAACGACTAATTCACTTCACAATCCCTCCACAATACTTTTCTATACTCTCCTTACCCAAAGAGAATTTCGCAAGAAAATCTCAAAAAAAAGGAGTTTATTATGAAAAAGTTTCTATTGTTACTTGCTGCTGCGGCACTTACTGCTTCGATGGCACAAGCGGATGCCAAATCGGGACAAAAAGTGTATCTTAAAACCCTCAAAGCAAAATTTGGGATGAACGGGACAAAATTCGCCGCTGAACATACGGTAGCCGAATGGGAAGACCTTTTTGCAAACGATGCGGCTGGATTCATTAAAGAGTACAGTGCCAAGTTCCCCTCAGCGGTTCCGGTATTGACCAACCCTGAAATGAAAGATAAATTGCAAGAGGTCGGTGATTTTGCCAAAGAGTACGGCAGTGATTCTGGAAATGTCCCCTCTTGCGGTTGATAGATATAAATGATAAGCAAAGGATTTAACATGAAAACGTTAATTGCAATTCTTGGTTTGAGTGCTATGTTGAGTGCTGCGGATGGCAGTGCTTTATTTCAAAAATGTGCCGCATGTCACGGTCTTAAAGCTGAGAAACCGGCACTGGGGAAATCGGAAGTGATTGCCGGATGGAAAGCGGATAAAACGCTTGATGCCCTCAAAGGGTATAAAGCGGGGACCCGTAACACCAAAGGGATGGGTGCGATTATGAAAGGTCAAACCGCGACGCTGAGTGAGGGTGATATGAAAACGATTGCCGAGTATGTAGCAGGACTTAAATAATCCCTCTTAGCTGCTACGAGCAGTCGTAGCCCATCTATGATTTTGTTTTTGTCTCTCGTCATTTCCCCCGTTTAGGCGGGGACTATATCTTCCACCCCACGCATATTTTTGTCCCTTTGTTTTCTTCGGATTCCATACTGATGGAGAGATCATAGCTTTTAGCGATCATAGCAACAATATGCAAGCCTATTCCGAACCCTCCAACGCTTTTATCCGCTCTTGTATAACGTTCAAATACCCGTTCTATCATCTCTTTGGGAATACCGATACCGTTATCTTGGATACATAATGACGCAGGATCCAGCACAATCGAAATAGTACCTCCCAGATGATTGTATTTAATTGCATTGGAGAGAAGATTATCGAGGAGGCGGGTTGCTTTGGTGCGATCGATGATGAGTGTCACATTGGGGGTAATATCCAGCGAGAGGGTAATTTTTTTTTGCTCAATGCGGTGTCGAAAATATTCCAGTCTCTCCTCTAAGAGATGGGTGATATCCAGCGGTTCATTGGTGTAAGAGATGTCATGGTTAAGAACCAAATAGGTGAGATCATCGTAGAGGGTTGATATGGTTCGGGATGCAATCTCGATACGACGGAGCTTTTTTTGGAGTGCAGGGGGCAATTGATCGGCATCCATTGATTCGATATTGGTGAGGATAGCACTAACGGGAGTATTAAGTTCATGGGTAGTGTCTTTAATAAAATCATCAAGGAGGGCAATGGCTTCATTCATCGGGCGTAATATCAAACGGGAGAGTGCAAAACCGACCGCCGAGAGGAGCAAAAATAAGATCATTCCGAAAATGGCAGAGACTTCGAGTGTTTGTTGTAGCCACAACCGATCATCAAGGGTTTCAAAAATGAGATAATACTCTCCCATGCCATATGCCGAGAGGGGGATAATCAGGTAGACATATCCGTTTGAGAGATATAGGTTGTCTGTGAAATCGATCTTAGTGCGGTGAATCCGGGATACGAGCGGTTTTTGATCATATCCGTACAGTGCCGTTTTGTAGGCTAAGTCACTTGGAAAAGTGGAGATATTACGATCGTGTTGAAGCCATTTGCGCAATTTTGGGACATACGATTCACTTTGCAGCTGCATTGCTAGACGATGCGATGAGAGCATTTGCGATTCCATGTAATGATAATAAATCATCCCTACGAGGAGTAATAACAGGATACTCATTACCCCATAGAGAGCAAGAAAGCTCCGCAGAGTCCGATATTTAGCGGAATTGATACCCGAGACGTTTGTGGCTGACAATACGATCCTTTCCCAGAAGTTTGCGCAACGTCTTTATATAGGTGCGAAGTGAGCCGTCGCTTGGGGTCTCTTCATAATCCCAGAGATATTCCATAATGGTCTCATGGGTGAGAAGCTCATTTTTATGTTGAATGAAGAGTTTGAGGAGCTTGTGCTCTTTGAGTTGCAACGGCTGCTCCTTATTCTGAATCCGTAGAACTTGGTTGAGGATGTCGTACGTGATCCCTTCTCCTAGATCGAGCGTATCGGAGGGGGGATGGTAAAAATTCCGCTTAAGTATGGTTTGAATGCGCAGAAGCAACTCTTTAAGCTGATAGGGTTTACGGATATAATCATCTCCCCCGCTCTCAAACCCCTCTTCAACATCACTGATGCCGTTACGTGAGGTGATGAAAATGGCCGGTGTGACGTTTCCCTTTTTGCGGGAGGCTTTGAGAAGTGAAAAACCATCTCCTCCCGGAATGTTTACATCCAGCAGCAACACATCAAATTTCCCCTCGTACAGTGCATCTTCGGCGGCGGAGGCATCATACACGGGTACGACATCATACCCTTGTTCTTCGAGATATTCGCAGACACTCTCTGAGAGATTAGGGTCATCTTCGAGGAGAAGGAGTTTGGCTTTTATCATTTGGATTGCTGTATTCGAAAATAGAGATAAAACGGTATACCGAGCGAAATCAGCCCCAATCCGGTGAGAGACTCTAAGGGGCGAGTATAGATCGCATTACCAACAATAACAGCGCAGCAGAGCAAAAATAAAAATGGGACGACCGGATATCCGAACGTAAAAGTGAGCTTGCCGAGCATTTTTAATCGGATAACCGCAACTGCACCCAGTCCGTAAAAGATAAATGCGGCAAAAATCAACATATCGGTGAGTTGATCGAATGTACCGCTAAGAATGAGCAACGAGGCCCAGATCATTTGTCCGTACAGTGAAATATAGGGAGTTCGAAAACGTTTATGGACGAGGGAGAAGGGTTTGAAAAAATACCCCTCTTTGGCCATTTGATAATAGACTCGTGCCGCAGACATCGTACTTGCTTGTGTCGCACCGAACGTAGAGATCATAATCAATGCGGAAATAACGGTGATACCGAACGAACCCAACACAATCCCGGCCACTTTCACTGCGGCGATACTCCCCTGTTGAGTCTTCAAATGGGCAAAATCAGCAGGGGTGAGGACTTGTAAATAGGCATAGTTGACCATAAGATAGAGAAACATCGTAAGAGCGGTTCCGATAATAATGGCACGGGGGATATTTTTGGTCGGATTTTTAAACTCGCTTGCCATATTGGTAATATTTACCCAACCGTCATACGCCCAAAATGCTCCGAGCATTGCGGTAAAAAAAGCGCTGATATGGAGTAAATTACTGGTTTGAGAGGGGTTAATACTTTGTATGGCGAGGGGTGTATCAGTATGATGTCCCGAATAACTTAATCCGAGTGCGATCAAGAGTACAATTCCCAAAATCTTTGCACTGGTAACGACGTTACTGAGCCATCCTCCCCCTTTTACTCCGCGAATATTGAAGAGAGTCAAAAAAATCAATGTGCTAATGGCGATCAGTTTGATCGACGCGTTTTGAAACGGAAAAATAACGCCGGCAATACTGTAGCTACTGCATGACTCCAATAGTGGGGAGACATGAAAAAGATTGCCGAGTGATTCGGCGAAAACATAGGCCATTGAAGCGATAGAAGCGGTACTGATGACGGAAAAAAAACTCCATCCGTAGATAAACCCGAAAAAATCACCGAATACATTTTTAAAATATTGGAATTGTCCCCCCGCCTCTTTGGTTGTGGTAGCCAAGGAAGCAAAGCTAAAGGCGCCGAGCATAGTAATCAATCCGGCGACCGCCCATGCCCACAGGATAAGGGAACTGTTCATCAGTTCGGCTGACATGGGGGTAATTTTTTTGAATACACCGGAACCTATCATGTTTCCGGCAACCATCAAGATTGCTGTAACCAATCCAAGTGCTTGAAGGAGGGAAGGTTGATGCTTCTCACTCATTTCAAAGAATCATTTGAAGCCGCATAATACCGGCGCGTCCAAATTGTTCTTTGTAGTATTCACTCCGCTTTTCATCAATCACGGTAAATCCTAATTTTTTATAAATAAGCTCTGTTTCTATGGATCCGATTTCAACAGAGGTTTGAACTTTTCTATACCCTTTTAGACGGGCGGTAAGCATGCTTTTCCCCACAAGCTCTTTGAGAATTTCGAAGCTTTGGAATGGATTATTGACCATAATGAAATCCAAGACCCATGTTTTGTTATCACTCTCCCCTTCGCACAAGAGATAGGCAGCAATACGTTCATGATAGCTTTCATCAAAACCAATCTCTTCAAGGGCTTGGGAAAATACTTCATGGGTAGCGATGCGGGGTTCGTATCCGCAGAGGGCACCAACACGCTCATTTCCATCCAACGCGATCGAAAAATTGGAAAAATGACAATAGCTTTTAGTGGATGCCAAGGCCAAGCGCTTGAGGTATTCTAGGAGTATTGCATCATCAGAGGTGTTAAATACCAGATCAAACAGTCCGATTTTTTTGCCGGCACGTGACCCTTCCAATAAGGCTTGGGAAACTATGTCAACATCAGTTTCGGATGCTTTGCGAACTGTAATATTCATCGATGCCCTTACCCTGCAATTTTCAGTATGCTATACTACCTAACTTTAAAATAAACTAAGTTTGATGAATAGTATGCCAAAAATCTTTTTTTTAATGAGCTCATTTTTTTCTCTTTTCTCTGCTTCGGCATCTGAACAGCTTATCGTTGTCCTCTCTCGGGATATCAATTCAACCACTGCAATGATGCAGCGGTATGAAAAAGTAATCCATTGGCATAAGGTAGGGGCTGCGGTTCCTGTAACGCTTGGACGAAATGGATTGGGGTGGAGTAAGGGTGCCGAACCGCTTAAATATGAGGGGGATGGACGAAGCCCCGCAGGTCTTTTTAGCATATCCCGTACCTTCGGGTATGGTGAACATTCTCTGTCACAAATGCCCTATCTGCATGCTGATTCGACGTTGATTTGTATTGATGATGGGTCGGATCAGAGGTACAATCAAATGGCTATTTTAGACCCGCTTAATCCTCCGAAAAGCTATGAAAAAATGCGACGAGACGATGAGGTATATCGCAATGGAGCAATTATTGAGTATAACACTGCAGGGGTGAGTGGAAGGGGATCGTGCATCTTTATCCATCTCAACCACCCCGACAACCATCCCACCTCAGGCTGTACCGCGATGGATCAAGCGGCTCTTGAAGAGCTGTTAACATGGCTTGATCCCCTTAAATCTCCTAAAATATTGCAAATACCGCTAAACGAATGTAAACAGTATCAAAAAGATTATGAGGGGATCGAGTGTGATTAGTACGTTTCCCCGACGTGGTCAGGGAGGGGTCTTTTAGTTATTAACGACGTCCACTTTGGGGGTTTTTGCGGTAGATGAGGGAAGCATCGGATAAATCACTTGCGGTTTTTTACCTTCAAGTGATTTGAGGAACGTTTCAATTGAGGCGGTTTCATCTTCAGTGAGATCGATACCGAGTTGGATACGTCCCATCTCTTTGATCGCTTCGCTAAGGGTTGCGATTTGACCGTTGTGGAAATACGGGGCGCTCTGGGTAATGTTGCGCAAGGTCGGTACGCGAACCATCCCGTTTTTATCCCCTTTAAAATCTCCCACGCTCATGTACTTATACGGTGCTACGACACCGAAAGCCTGCATGGTTCCGCCCAATGCGATATCGTTATGACACGTTGTACACCCTTTGTCGATAAAGGTTTTAAGCCCTTTTTGCTCCGCAGTTGTAAGTGCTTTTTTGTTACCGTTTAGAAAAGCATCATAGCGCGCTGGGGTAACGAGGGTGCGCTCGAATACGGCGATTGTATCGGCCACCTTTTCAAAGGTTATTTTGACATCTTTACCGTACGCTTTTTGGAACAGTGCCGTGTATTCGGGGATTGAGTTGATGACACCCGTGACGAACTCTTTAGGTGCTGCCATTTCCGGTCCTGCTTGGATTGGACCTTGGGCTTGGTCTTCGAGGTGTGGAGAGCGTCCGTCCCAAAATTGTTGAGTGTAAAATACAGCATTGTAAACGGTAGGTGAGCTTAAACCGTGGGGATTAGAAGTCCATTTATGACCGATTGCCGCACTCATCCCATCGGTTCCGCCGAGAGCGAGGTTATGACAGGTATTGCAGCTGATAAGACCACTTTTGGAGAGACGAGGGTCAAAATAGAGCATTTTGCCTAACTCTACTTTGGCTGAAGTGGTTGGATTATTAGGATTAGAGGTGAGTTTTTCCAGTGCTGTTTTATTGGCCGGGATCGGTTTAAGACCGGCAGATTTGGCTTCATCAATCAGTGAAGCACCCAGTACACTTGTAGCAACGATAGCGGAAATCATTAGTGTTCTCATGCGGAATCCTTGGTAGGTTGGATAGATGAGAACATTGTAACAGATTAAACTAAAGGAAAATTTTTATCCTTTATCTAGTTCTTGCATAACGGTGGAGCGTTTGGTGGTTTCAAGCCGACGGCATGCCGATTCAAATGCCGCCGACTCTCCGATTACAATGCAATGCCCTTTCGCACGGGTGATAGCGGTATAGAGAAGTTTGGTATTGAGCATGATGTGGTGGGCGAAGCTCATTACGACAACAACATTCTCATACTCCATCCCCTGCACTTTATGGACGGTGAGGGCATAGGAGAGGCTTAGAAGATCGGATGTTTCGTCATATTTATACTGCACGACCATCTCTTCATTGGGATAAAAGACATAGCACAGTTCCTCTTCTTCATCGAGGCGAAATATGAGGCCGCACATCCCGTTGTAGACGCGTCGCTCGCTCGCTTCCCCTTCCTCTTTGAACTCTTCGGGGGAAAAGGAGGGCATATTGATATTGCGCACATGAACGACTTTATCCCAGAGGCGAAATTCGCCGTTACGCGTTTTGAGCTTTTTTTTCGGATTGGGGTTGAAGTACTCTTGCAGGAGGAGATTGAGATTATCAATCCCCAAGGTATTTCCCCGCATCGGCGAGATGACCTGAAAGGCGGATAGATACTCACGAATTTGTTTGTTTTGAAGCTTTTCACGCGAATCGGCTAAATAGTCCAAACACACTTGGGCAATTCGAGCGAGGATACTTTGTGCCGTGTCACCGATCAATTCTTGGAACTCATTGGCCCCTAAAGAGCGTTTAAGCATATTACGATTGGGGATATCTACGGTATGGAAGGTAAAATCCTTATATTCTCCCTGATACTCGGGGAGTATCCCCTGGCGGATGTCGTTGGCGATAAGGGTTATGGCTTGGTCAGGGCTTTGACGATAAATGCGGGTGAGGGTGATTGTGGGAGCAAGAGCTAGGGCTATCGCATCGGTGAGAGGATTTCCCGCACCGATAGGGGGGAGCTGTGCATCATCTCCGACAATGATAATAACCGCATCGGAGGAAATTTTGGAGATAAGCCGTGCGAAAAGCATGGAGTTGATCATAGAAGCTTCATCAATCAGTACAACTTTGTAGGGCATTACGTCTTGGGATTCGAACCGTACCAGTAAACTTTGGATGGTCGCACTTTGATAGCCGCTTCGTTCCCGTATCCGTGCCGAAGCGATACCGCTTAGGGCGCAGGTCATAATTAATTCCGGAGCGTGGCGCGTTGAAAGAAGATCGAGGAGGGCTTTGGCTGTCGTACTTTTCCCCGTCCCCGCATACCCGACGAGAAGCAAGATTTTTACCCCTTCGTTAATCAGTTCGAGTGCCCGTTGTTGCTGTTCTCCCAGCGAAAGGGTATGTTCTTTTAAAAATGTCTCCAAATCCGGGGATAATACTTCAAAACGATCCCGTGAACGAGTTTGAAACATTTGTGCCAAAAAGGTTTCCGATTCATATAATCGTACCGGTGAGAGTCGGCCGCTTGGAAGGATGACAATAGAACCTTCTTTTACCCGATCATCAAGGGCATCACGATAGAGATTATTTTCTCCCAGCTCCATAAGGAGATCAAGCTTGTTAAAAAGAGTTTGCCTATCAATGCAGCTGTTTCCCTCTTGATCGCAGTATTCGCTTAGAGTGTATTCCATAGCTGCTTGAATACGGCGAGGATCGTGATCGCTTGTCCCCATTTGCCGTGCAATATCATCGGCTTTTTTGAAGCCGATACCGTTGATCGACATAAGTCCATAAGGATTTTTACGAATCACTTCAATGGGATCTTTAACCCCTTTCATTGCACCCGCAATAAGACGCAAGAGGGCAGGAGTGACACCATAGGGGGCTAAAAATTCCCCGAGCTGACGTAAGGATCGAAACTGTTTCCACCCCTCGTGCAGTTTGGAGAGGCGTTTGGCATTCATCCCTTTGATCTCCATCAAACGCTCAATGTCGTTTTCCAGAATCTCGATAAGCCCCTCGGGGCTGTAGCGTTCTATCAGATCTGCGGTAAGTTTTTTAGTGAACCCTTTGACTACGCGGTTGAGAAAAAAGAAGAGTTCATTTTGATTGACGAGAAGCGATTCGGCTTTAAAGGTTCGGCCATGAGTACGGTGTTCTTCCCATTCTCCCTTGAGCGTTACCGCAGCACCGAGCAGATGCTCGATGTCACTTTCAAAGTAGTGGGCGGTTATTTTTTCTCCGCTTTTGAGAGCGGCAACGAAAAATTCGCCGTTTTCATAAATGATTTTATCGATTTGGCCGATGAGTGTTTGCAATTATGCTTTGACCCGTTCTATCCGTTCAGCTTCTTGAGATTTATACAGTTCGGCACATCCGCGTGCAAGTTCACGGATTTTGAGGATGTAGTTGGCACGTTCGGTGACGGAGATCGCTTTACGGGCATCAAGGGTATTGAACGTATGGGATGCCATCATACATAGATCGTATGCCGGCAGGGGAAGCTCCGCATCCAAACAGCGTTTACACTCAGTGGCTTTGGCCTCAAATTCGGCAAAGAGCATTGCGGTATCGGCGATTTCGAAGTTGTATTTGCTAAACTCGATCTCCCCTTCTTTGTGAATATCACGGTAGAGGGTTTTGCCGTATTTATTTTCGCTCCATACGATGTCAAATACCGTATCAACCCCTTGCAGATACATGGCAAGACGCTCGGTTCCATAAGTGATTTCGACGGCTACGGGATCGCACGCGATCCCCCCCACTTGCTGAAAATAGGTAAACTGTGTTACTTCCATACCGTTGAGCCATACTTCCCAACCCAGTCCCCATGCACCGAGGGTTGGCGATTCCCAGTTGTCCTCAACGAAGCGGATATCGTGGTCTTTTAAATTCAGACCGAGATATTCGAGACTTTTAAGATAAAGTTCCTGAATATTTTCGGGACTGGGTTTAATGAGTGCTTGAAACTGATAGTAGCTTCCCAGACGATTTGGATTTTCACCGTAACGGCCATCCGTCGGTCGGCGGCTTGGGGCGACATAGGCGACAGACCAAGGCTGTGAATCGAGTGAACGTAAAAAAGTTGCCGGATGAAAGGTCCCTGCACCTGCCGCTATATCGTAAGGTTGTACAATTGCACATCCTTGGTCATTCCAAAATTGTTGAAGTTTTAAAAGCATATCGCCAAAAGTAATCATACGTGTCCCGTTAAAAAGATAATGCCATTATACCAAAAGCCTGTACTGCCCCAAAGGCTCTTTTAATCAAATATCCTTTATGATATAAGGAATTATAAATAAAGTACATTGGGTAAATGAAATTCTTTTTCTTTCTTTTTTTTGCTATATCCGTATTTGCCTATAATGCTAAGCCGCTTGATGCCGTCTCGCTTAAGCTGCAATGGGCGGATCAATTTCAATTCGCCGGTTATTATGTAGCAAAAGAGAAAGGGTTTTACCGCGATGTGGGACTCGATGTAACGATCCAAAAATTTGATCCTAAGAAACTTGCTGTGGATGAGGTTATGAGTGGACGATCGACCTATGGGATAGGGCGCTCATCGCTTTTAATCGATCGAATGAACGGTAAAAAAGTGGTTGCGCTTGCGGCTATTTTCCAAAGCTCCCCTATGGTTCTTCTCTCGAAAAAATCACTCGATATCACTACGCCGAAAGATTTAATCGGCAAGCGGATTATGATGACCCAAGATTTCCAAGATACGATTTCTGTTCGTGCAATGCTGAACGCTCAAGGGGTTCAGATGGATAAGCTGCGTTTTATAGAGCACAGCTACAATCCCATCGATATCGCAAATGGCAAAACGGATGTGATGGCGTGCTATATTTCGAATGAACCGTTTGTGTTGAAAGAGAAAGGGGTAGAGACCAACGCCATCAACCCCGAACAGTACGGATTTGATTTTTACAGCGATATTTTATTCACTTCAGAAGATGAACTGCGTCATCATCCCAAACGAGTGCGTGCTTTTGTGGATGCCACATTACGGGGATGGGAATATGCTTTTACCCATATTGAAGAGACGGCACAGTTGATTAAAGCCCGTTATAACGGGCAAAATAAATCGTTGGAGAGTTTGATATACGAGGGGCGAGTGTTAAAAGAACTCGCGTATCATGATAATCAGCCTTTAGGGGGGATGAATATCGAAAAATTCCAGCGGATATCCGATATTTATAAAGTGATGGGAATCCCGCAAGACGAAAAGCGATTACACGGGTTTCTGTATGAAAATTTAGTGCGCCAAGCATTGCCCTTAAGTGTTGAAGAACGCTCATTTATTCATCGGACGACTGTCCGTTACACCTCCACCTATACGTGGCCTCCCTTTAACTTTGCTTCCGATACCGATAAAGAAAAACTCGAAGGGATAGCACATGATTTTTGGGATTTAATTGTCCAACGTTCGGAGTTAAAAACGGCTTATATCTCTGCTCCGACATGGGGTGCGGTATTCAATGCAATTAAAACAAAACATGCGGATGTAATTTTGGGGACATCTATCTCCAGTACGGCAGAACCCTATGCCCTCTTTTCCAAACCTTATGCTACTTTTCCGAATGTTATCGTAACCAATAAAACCATCGATTTTCTCCCGGGGCTCTCCTCACTCGAGGGGAAACGGGTAGCGATAGGGCAGGGGTATAGTATTGTCGAAACGATTGCCGAGCATTATCCGAAAATCCGTATCGTCGGTGTCGAGAATACCCGTGAAGGGTTAAAACTGCTGAGTGCTAAACGGGTGGATGCAGTGATTGATATCCTTCCCGTCGTCGCGTATTTGATTAATGCCGATCATTATGTTGATTTAAAAATATCGGGGACAACCGAGTTTAATTTTGATGTTCGGATGATGATACGCAATGATTATCCCGAGCTTAAATCGATTATTGATAAAGGGATTGATTCCATTACTCTGGCGGAGCGGCAGAAAATCTTTAATCGTTATATTGCTGTTACGTATGAGGATAAAGTTGATTATCGGTGGGTTTATTGGGGGGGGCTTATCGTATTTCTTATCGTATCTTTGTTTGTATATCGACAGCTTGAAATGGGTAAATACCATAAAAAACTTCTCAAAATGGCAACGACAGATTCACTTACCAAGCTTCCAAACCGGATTAAACTGGATGAAAAATTATTTGAGTGTTTTACCTATTATCAACGTACCCGCAGAGCATTTTCCATCGTGATGGTGGATGTCGATTATTTTAAGCGGATCAACGATACGTATGGACATTTGGTAGGAGATAAAGTTTTAGAAACGTTAGCCTCTATTTTGCGCACTACGGTTCGTGATACCGATACTGTCGGACGCTGGGGTGGGGAAGAGTTTATGATTATTTGTCCTGATACCGATAAAGCAGGAGCATCTTATTTAGCAAGCAAGATTCAATCGATGATTAATGCGCATGATTTTGAAGTGGTACACACCCTTACCTGCAGTTTCGGAATTGGTGAGTTCAGAGAGGATGATCGCGTTGAGAGCGCGGTTAGCCGGGCTGATGAAGCGCTATATAAAGCAAAAGATCTAGGGCGCAATAAAATTATTGTATCATGAGAGTTTGCAGATAATATCACCGATTTCTCTACCCAAAGAACGGGCGACAACCGAACATTTAACTTTCAATAAAAAACAGATATTTTTCCGTTTGACGGGACTCATACACTCATAATTGCCCATCCCCTTTGCGATGATTATATCGGCACTATCAAAGAGCGATTGTGCTTCGATAGAAGCATATTCGTAGACAAATCCGGGTGTCGGGACACCGCTGTCTATTAGGGTGCAGAGGCTATCGATATCGGCCTCTTGGGCTTCTTTCATTGTTACGTCGTTAATGATAGGATTGCCTCGCACCATGTAGGTAATTTTTAATGAAGGATAAAGCTCTTTTAGCGATTCGATAGCGAGTCCGTCAAACAGATGTTCTCCTGCATTATCGCCGATGTAGAGGAGTGTTTTAGCTTCAGAGATAGTTTTCTCCAACAGCTTGGAATCATCGTGAGCAAACGGAGTATCAAAAACGGAGGCAATGGCATGGTGCAGGTCAAAATGAACTTCAGCTGCGAGATCGATAACATTGCCGACAACAGCCGTTTTGAGGAGCGCAGTGAAAGGGTGATTGGCGTTTTTGATGGTTTCTCGTAAAAACGGTAAATAATGTGATGCTTGACGACTGGCGTGCGCTTTTTGTTCCTCATAAAGATCAATTTTCCCCGCTAAAACTGCCATTTGTTCATACAAAGGTGCGGCTATAACCGGCGGAGAAAGGGTGAAATCGGGATTTTTGAGAGCATGTTCGACGTAGATTGTAATTTGTGATCTTAACTCGTGACTTGCATTAATGGCATCGCAAACTCGGTTGCTTTGGGCAATAATACACCCAATGCACTCTTGTTGTATGGTCATTGTGCAGCATGCTCATCGATTACTTTGCCCCACATCAATTTGTATTTGCGGCGCATAAACTCTACTTCTTGTTGAGAGAGTTTAAGCTGTTCGGTAAGGGTCGCTATGGTATTACGGTCTTCATCGTAAAGTTCTTGAAGCGAGGCGAGGGCTTCTCTGAGAAACAGATTTTCTGTTTTGATCGACTCGATGGTCTCTTCTTTGGCACTGAGTACTTTTTCATGAAGGTTGATGATGGTACCGATCGTTTTTTCGACGAAATTTGCCCCGATGGTCATATCGGTTTCAGAGGCACTCAGAGCATGCAAGGAGGCAGGGACAATTCCGGACATCCCCTGTCCCGGATCGATATAGACAATCCCGTCTTCAATGATTGTGGTAAGTTTGCCTCGAACAATCAATGTTTCCACCTCAGAACGATCCATTTGCGTCATACGGGCGTATTCATCGATACTCATCCAATGCCCTTCTTGCATCTTTACCACCTTCACTATTTTTATTTTTTAAAGCAAAAGCCGTACCTAGATAATGGTTTCGATTTCCAGTGAATCCATTTCTACTTTTTTCGCTTTGGCAATGCGGTCTTCTTGGAGCTTCATCCGTAACTCTTCATTTTCCAAAGCTAAAATCTGCATAGCGAGATAGGCAGAGTTGATTGCTCCGGCTTTTCCGATCGCGACGGTCGCTACCGGCATACCGGCCGGCATTTGGACGGTTGAGAGGAGCGCATCGATCCCCGATAGGGCTGATGCACTCATCGGGACACCGATGATGGGCTTGATCGTTTTAGAGGCGAGTACCCCTGCCAAGTGTGCTGCCATTCCCGCAGCGGCAATGAACACTTGTGCCCCTTTTGCCTCAGCAGCAATAACATAGTCCTTGGTCCGTTCAGGGCTGCGGTGTGCCGATGAGATAATGAGCTCATATTGGACGCCAAACTCTTCGAGGGTTTGTGAGCACGATTTCATGACGTCAAAATCGCTTTTGCTCCCCATAATTATAGATACGAATTTCATTTCTTTCCTCCTGAAGTTTGGTTAAGATTAAAAAAGCGCACAAGTGCGCGTGAGCTTTCCGCTGAGGAAAACTAAGCGTTAGCGTAGCCCAGAGGGGCTTTGCTCCTTGGGCGTATCACATTTAACAGTCCCCATATCTTCCGTTGCAGGGATACGGAAAAAGGTAAAGGGGGGAAGTTTGGTCGGTAAAGTGAAACGATTTAGATTTCCGCTGTGTACCTGATCCCATACTTTTCCGTTTTCGGCAAGCAGTTGTTTGAAGGTAATGGTCCATTGCCCCTCTTTTTGGCTTATCGTACCGATTTCATTATCGATTTCTACTAGAATCGATTCATCGGGGGTAACTATCTCCATTGCTTCATTGGGGAAGGTTTTGTATTTGCATTCATAAAACTCACCGCTCTCATCTACGATGCCGCTTACTTGGTGGGTTCCCATCATCATACTGAAATCGAGATTTTGGGTATCGTGCTTTTCAAACGGCCGATTTACGAGATAAGCATCCGTAAATCCTCGGTTTTGCATCGTCCCCAACTCTTTTTGGTAGGCATCAGCATCACTTTTTCCGGCATAATAATCATCGATAGCACGGCGATATACTTTGGCCGTGATAGCGGCGTAATAAGGGGCTTTGGTGCGCCCTTCAATCTTGAGCGAATCAATACATCCCGCATCTATGATCTCTTGGATATGGCTTGCTAGATTGAGATCTTTGGAATTCATAATATAGGTGCCGACCCCTTCATCTTCCACGAGTTTAAACAGCGTTCCGGTCTCCGGATTGGCGGCGTACATTTCGTACGGGAATCGGCAGTCGTTGGCACAGCTTCCACGGTTCGGAACACGTCCGCTTTGGAGCGTTGAGATAAGACAGCGCCCGCTGTAGGCAAAACACATAGAGCCGTGGACAAATACTTCGATTTCCAAATCAGGAAGCTCTTCTTTGATCTGTTTGAGGTCTTTGAGCGAAATTTCCCGTGCGGCAATGATACGGCGAGCCCCCATATCGTAATAGACCTGCGCGTCCAAAACGTTCATCACATTGGCTTGCGTCGAGAGGTGCAGCGGAATATGAGGGGCGATTTGGTGGGCAAGTTTGAGTACTCCGGGGGTGGCTACGATAAACGCATCGGGTTCTAACGAGGCCATTTGAGAAATGTGTTCTTTGAGAAGTTTGAGTTGGGAATTAAAAGGGAAGCCGTTGATGGTAACATAGACTTTTCGACCGCGTGCATGAGCGTAATCGATTCCCTCTTTGAAACTTTCTAAATCGAACTCTTTACCCGATCGGATACGGAGCGAAAAGTGGCTGACTCCGCCATACACGGCATCAGCACCGTAATCAATGGCGATTTTGAGTTTTTCTAAATTCCCCGCAGGGGAGAGGAGTTCGACTTTTTTCAAAAGTAAATTCTCTTTTTTAATAATTTGAGAGAATTTTACCTTATAAAACCTCTACTTTTGCCCAAAAGATGCAAGTAATGCTTCAATATCATCGCTGCTTACGACATCTTCCGTTCCGGTATCGCCCGGAAGATGAACCGCCGATGCCACCCGTTTAGAATCGTCTATTTTTCCGGCAAATAGATGATTCATATAGGTTGAAAGGGCGCGCATTACGTTGATAACCCGTTCGATTTTTTGACGGTGAATATCTTGATACTGCATGATATCCATGACATTCATAATGGTGTCGCCGCCATTTTGGAGTATTTCTAAAATTTGATCGGACTCTTTGGACGCTTCTTTGTTTTTTGTTAGTTGGGTTT
Source organism: Sulfuricurvum sp. (assembly GCF_041651515.1). Taxonomy (GTDB): domain Bacteria; phylum Campylobacterota; class Campylobacteria; order Campylobacterales; family Sulfurimonadaceae; genus Sulfuricurvum. The sequence continues at coordinate 157,140 of NZ_JBAZJF010000004.1, read as the reverse complement.
TGAACGCTTCAACATGAGGAAACTTGACACTCAGGGTTTCAAATAATTCGATATTGCTTTTCAGGACAGCGTTCAGTGTTTTAACATGCTTCTCGCCATCGCCCAGATCATTGCTGATCCCCTCTATGAGATCAAAAATTTCAGTCGCTTTTTCTTCGCTTTCTTTAGTGACATCGTCCAGTTGATGCACCATTTTATTGTCATCGGTTGGCGGTGGCGGTGGCCAACTGTTCATAGCCGAAACGCGGTATGTATCTGGATCGGTTTCATGGTAAGGGACTTCCTCTTTTGCTTCATCTTCTTCTTGTGCAGATTCAACTGCAGCAGAAGGAATCGTTTCCTCTACCGTCTCATCAAAATCCATATCACCATTCATCAGTGCATCTAGCTCTTCTTGCGTCATGACCTGTACCCTCAACGATTAAATTGCACTATAATAGCATTTAAATCTTTATTTTATTTGGATAAAAAAATGAAAATCGATCTTCATAACCATACGGTTTTATGTAATCATGCTACGGGAAGTGTTGCTGAATATGTTGAAGCCGCCATAGAGAAAGGAACGGAGTATTTTGGTTTTTCCGATCATGCCCCGATGCATTATGATCCGCAGTACCGCATGAGCTTTGAACAAATGGAACTTTATGAGGGATGGGTGAGAGATGCCCGTGAGCACTATAAGGACAAAATTACGCTGCTTTTAGGATATGAAGTCGATTTTCTGCCCCGATTTATGGACGATGCTGTCTTAAAACGTCCGTGCGATTATTTGATCGGAAGCGTTCATTTTATTGATGACTGGGGATTCGATAATCCTGAATTTATCGGGCGTTATGAGGGGGCAAACCTTGATACGGTATATACGCGCTATTTTGAATTGATAGAACAGATGGCACAAAGCGGTAAATTTGAAATTATCGGCCATTTGGATTTGTTGAAAGTCTTTAAATTTTTACCCAAGAAAGATATCAGACTATTAGCCAAAAATGCCCTCCATGCGATCAAAAAAGCGGGATTGGCCGTTGAACTTAATGTTGCCGGATATCGAAAACCCATTGCGGAAGCGTATCCTTCAACACATTTATTGGAAGAGATAGCGGCATTGGATATTCCGATAACGTTCGGATCCGATGCACACAGACCGGATCAGGTCGGATTGTACAGTGAGCAAATCGAAACGTTGGCCCGTTCATTCGGGTACACGCAATGTGCGCTGTACCGTAACAAAGATCGTACATTGGTTAAATTTTAATCATCCTCAGCGCTTCAATTTTTAGTCTTTTTTGATATACTGCTTCACTTTTATTTTTTTCAGGAGATAAGCATGGGTAAATTCGTAAATAGTGTCGACGAGTTTTTTAGTTTTTCAAAAGAGAACGACGTTCAGTTCGTAGATTTCCGTTTCACCGATATGAAAGGGACATGGCACCATGTTAGCTATCGCTACAGTGCGGTAAATGCCGGCCATTTTGAAAACGGTCTTCCGTTCGACGGTTCATCTATCGATGCTTGGCAGCCGATCAATCGTTCCGATATGCTCCTAAAACCGGATGCAGAATCTGCATTTATGGATCCGTTTACGGCTGATCCGACCATCATCGTATTCTGTGACGTATTTGACATTTACAAAGGTCAAATGTACGAAAAATGTCCACGTTCTATCGCTAAAAAAGCCCTTGAGCACCTTAAAGGAGCTGGTTACGGTGATGTTGCGTATTTCGGGCCTGAAAATGAATTCTTTGTATTTGACGATGTAAAAATCCGCGATGAGATCAACTGCTCATACTATGAAGTAGATTCTGAAGAGGGTGAATGGAATGATAGTAAATCTTTCCAAGACGGTTACAATACCGGTCATCGTCCACGTACCAAAGGGGGTTACTTCCCGGTTGCTCCGATCGATACCATGGTCGATTTACGTGCAGAAATGATGCAAGTATTAGAGCAAGTCGGTCTTGAAGTTATTTTGGGTCACCACGAAGTTGCTCAAGCACAAGGTGAAATCGGTATCGTATTCGATACTCTTGTTAACGCGGCGGACAACGTTCAAAAACTTAAATACGTTATCAAAATGGTAGCGCATCTTAACGGCAAAACGGTCACTTTCATGCCTAAACCGCTTTACGGAGACAACGGTAACGGTATGCACGTTCACCAATCCATCTGGAAAGACGGCAAAAACACATTCTACAAAGAGGGTGGCTACGGTAACCTCTCTGAAGCGGCGCTTCACTATGTTGGCGGAATTTTTGCACACGCTCGCGCCGTTGCAGCGTTCACTAACCCATCAACCAACTCATACAAACGTCTTATCCCTGGTTTTGAAGCACCGTCTATCTTGACCTACTCAAGTCAAAACCGCTCAGCATCTTGCCGTGTTCCATACGGTGCAGGTGAAAAAGCGACTCGTATCGAAATGCGTTTCCCTGACTCTACTTCATGCCCATACCTTGCGTTTACCGCAATGATGTTGGCTGGACTTGACGGTATCAAAAACAAAATGGTTCCGGTTGGACCGATGGATGAAGATTTATTTGAGCTTAGCCTCAATGAAATCCGTGAAAAAGGGATTCCACAAATGCCACACACATTGCGCGGTGCTTTGGAATCATTGATTCGTGATAACGATTTCTTGCAGCCGGTTATGACTCCAGAATTTTTGGATACTTACCAAAATTACAAATTTGAAACACAAGTATGGCCTGACGAAGCTCGTCCGACTGCGTTCGAATTCAAATCCACTTATTCTTGCTAATCTTCTGTGCGGGGTGAAAACCCTGCACACTTTCTCTTCAGTTCATTTTTATTATTAAATTTTATTATTGTAAAATAATGCCCCCCAACACACCAAGAGCAAGGTCGCTTGCCGTAGGGAAAAAGCGTACCGATAGCGTTTTGTTGTGGGGGCGATTTTCTTTTGCTACTTTTCTTTATTAAAAAGAAAAGTATGAAGAAGAATTATGGAAGTTTTGGTCCCGCAGCAGAGTAGTCAAATTCACTTTGTCCATCGGTATATTTTTGGAAGTTTTTAATAAAGAGGGCGGCCAGGTTATCACGTTGAACCAAATAGGCATCTCGATCTTGCCATGCATTGCGAGGATTCAGAATTACCGGATCGATGGAAGCGAGTGTTTTTGGAATATGAAAACCGAAAGTATTGGTAACGTCGAATTCGCTCTCTCGGATGGAACCGTCCAAAATAGCATTGATACACGCGCGTGTATCTTTGATACTCATCCGTTTACCGACGCCGTATCCGCCGCCTGTCCATCCGGTATTAACCAAATAGACATTGACACCGTGCTTATCAATTTTATCACCCAACAATTTTGCATATACGGTTGGATGAAGCGGTAAGAATGCTTCTCCGAAACAGGAGCTGAAGGTTGCAACCGGTTCGGTAATGCCGCGTTCCGTTCCGGCTACTTTAGCCGTGTAACCGCTGAGAAAGTAATACATGGCTTGTTCTTTGGAAAGTTTGCTAACCGGCGGCAATACACCGAATGCATCGGCAGAGAGAAAAATGATATTTTTAGGATGCGGAGCTTGAAGTGTTGATTCGTGATTATCGATATGTTCGATCGGATACGATACGCGCGTGTTTTCGGTTTTAGAATCGTCCGTATAGTCTACTTTTCCGTCTTCATCATACACGACGTTTTCGAGCAGTGCATTCGGTCGGATAGCACCGTAGATTTCAGGTTCACTGCTGGGATCAAGGTTGATAACTTTGGCGTAACAGCCACCTTCAAAATTGAATACACCCTCGTCATCCCAACCGTGTTCGTCATCGCCGATAAGGGCGCGCTTTGGATCGGTTGAGAGGGTGGTTTTTCCGGTACCGCTGAGGCCGAAGAATAAACAGGTATCTCCCGCATCGCCGACATTGGCGGAGCAGTGCATTGAAAGCTTCCCTTCCAGAGGAAGCCAATAATTCATCATTGAAAAAATCCCTTTTTTCATCTCACCGCCATACCAGGTTCCGCCGATGATGCAGAGGTTCTCTTCGACACTGAAAAGGACAAATACCTCCGAGTTGAGACCATGGTTTTCCCATTGCTCATTAACCGCTTTACACGCATTAAGAACGGTAAACTGAGGTTTGAAACTCTCTAACTCTTTTGTTGTAGGGCGAATAAACATATTTTTGACAAAATGGGATTGCCATGCAATTTCAGAGACAAAACGGATAGAACGTTTGCTTGAAGCGCTGGAACCGCAGAAAACATCGGTGATGTAAAGATCTTTATTGGAGAGTTGCTCGCGTGCAACGACAAGAAGCTCATCGAAGACGGCTTTGTCAATTTTTTTATTGACATCTCCCCATGCGATGTATTTATTGGAAGGGTCTTGGTCAACAAAATATTTATCTTTTGGACTTCGTCCGGTAAATACACCCGTATCAACCATCGTCGCACCGTTATCAGCGAGGCGGCATTCACCGTTGCGCAATTCGTGTTCAATCAGCTCTTCAAAGCCCAAATTGTGGAAAAGCTTTCCGCTGTTTTTTATCCCTAACGTCTCAATCTCTGTGGAAATCATGGTCTTGTTTTGCCTTTTTGGGTTCATCTGCGTACTGTACCCAGATGAAAAGTTAAAGCATAAGCTTCATTTGTGGTGCGAATTATACGCCTCCAATTTATAAACGAGAATTAAAGTAGTCAATTATTGAAATTGTGCCGCTAATTCCATCAATATTTTTCCAGCTTGTGCTTCGGTTCCGTTGTATTTTTGAAGTTTTATTCCGAGGTTATTCATACTCTTAGCGGTATTTTTACACGCCATTTTCACGACAAGGTAGTCGCAATCTTCTATTGCATGGGCCATGGTGTCATGGGCTTGGATATGTTCGACATCATCGGCATCGTGATCGCACGTATGGTGTTCATCATGATCATGAGCCTCTTCGCCGGCTACTTTGGGATTGGCGCGTAATCCTTCATATTCGAAAGAACGAAACATCCCCCCTTTGAGAGTGTAAACAGCAAAATAGGGGGTATGTCCTGCATTGCCGGCCATTTTTAAATTTTCATCCATTACGGGTACCGCGATTTTCATAAGGTCTCCTTGATTTTGAAAATTATGCCATAGGGAACTTAAATACTGTGCTAGAGAATAAAACAGGACAAATTTTTTTTTTGGATACTTTAAGCTCACAAAGGTAATTTTTATATTACACTTTAATGCTGAATTTTAAGGAGTAAACCAATGAAACGTTCAGGCTTTACCATGGTTGAATTAATCTTTGTTATTGTCATTGTAGGTATTTTGGCTGCGGTAGCGGTTCCAAAGCTAGCGGCAACACGGGATGATGCTAAAGTTGCAAGAATCAGTTCGGACGCCGCTAGATTTGTGAGCGATGTGGGAGCATACTATACCTCAAAAGATACTTTCGGAACGGCAACGCTTGGAGATATTACCAATGTCGAATTCGGAACGGTTGCGGCACCGACGGATACAACGACCCCTTTGGCGGGATCGACATTGGATTTGACGGATGGAGAGAACGTCTGTTTGGTATTTAAACCGGCTGCCGGCGGTGCCGATGGAAATATGACCATTTCTGCCGGGACGGGAACCGGTGCAATTTGTACCGAAGTACGATCGGTTGCGATTAAATCCAATATCCTTGGGGTTAATAATGCAGATAAAAATGTCTCTTTTAGCGGAACCCGCGTCGTTCAATAGCAAAGATGGTTTTGGATTAAACGTTTTATAAGATTAAGGGGTTCATAATGACACTAAGGTTACAAGAGTAATCTATATTTTAAACTTCAAGGAGTAAACCATGAAACGTTCGGGTTTTACTATGATCGAGCTGATCTTCGTTATCGTTATTTTGGGTATTTTGGCGGCAGTAGCTATTCCGAAATTGGCAGCAACACGGGATGATGCTAAAGTTGCAAAATTAAATTCGGATGCAGCTACGTTTGTGAGCGATATAGGGGCGTATTATACCTCCAAAGGTACATTCGGTACTGCATTTGTCGGTGATGTTACGAATGTTGCTTTCGTTGAACCATCAGCGACAACAACTTTGGCCGGTGCAACATTACATCTTGCTAATGGAACTGCTGCAGCTCAGAGTTGTTTGATATTTAAACCGTTTACTGTAGCCACCGGGGATGGCAATATGACAATTTCTGTAGGAACTGACACAACATCTAATGTTTGTAAGGCAGTACAAGCAGCAGCGGTCAAATCAAATCTTCTTGGTGCTTCTAATGCAGATAAAAACGTATCGTTTGGCGGAACTAGCGTCGTTCAATAACGCGTTTTGTATCACCTTCGGGTGATACCTCCTTTGAGTATTGACTTGACTTTTGAGATTCTAAGATGAATCGTAAAACTCAGAGCAACAGGGATTAGTATGAAACGAAACGCTTTTACAATGATCGAATTAGTATTCGTTATTGTCGTCTTGGGTATTTTGGCTGCAATTGCAATTCCCAAGTTGGCAGCGACACGGGACGATGCGCAAATGGCCAAAGGGCGCAGCGATGTGGCGGCCATTCGTGCGGCGATTGTCAGTGAGCGTCAAACGCGGTTATTGCAAGGGGACAGTAGCTATATTTCAGCATTAGATGGTGCAAGTGGCGGGATATTTGATGGAAATGATAGTACGCACATACTGTTGCAGTATGGTATTGCTCCGGGTACAGGTAACGGGCATTGGAGAAAAACAAATACGAATGAGTATACGTTTCATGTTCTCAATGCTGACACTGCATTTACCTATTATCCGGTAATCAACGGGACGCATCAAGCGGGTACATTTGATTGTGACCATACTACTGCAAACTGTAAAAGCTTGACGGAATAGATCCTTCATCGATAGTGAATTATTTTTATCAAATAGCCCTTTTGGGCTCTCCTCTTGAGTTGCTTACTTATCATTACGATGCCGGGCTTTCGGTCGGTATTCAAGTCTCTTTGACTCTTTCAAACCGTCAAATGTTAGGTGTGGTTGTCGAATCTACGGTAAAACCTGACTTCAAAACGCAAAGTATCCTCGAAATTTCCCCTCTCATCTATTCGGATTCCCAAATCAAAATGGCGCAGTTTATGGCGGAGTATTATGGGTGTTCGCTGGGCGAAGCGCTCAATGTGTTTGTACCGTTTTTAGACCATGAAGATCGGATTCTTCCGCCTCTTTCTCATTCTTTCGTCGATATTACCCTCTCTCCTTCGCAAAACGAAGCGCTTAATTTTATCCGCTCGCACCCAGTATCGCTCCTCTTTGGTGATACCGGTGCGGGGAAGAGCGAAATCTACATGCGGCGGATGGATGAAGTTTTACGTGCAGGTAAGAGGGCTTTATTGTTACTTCCTGAAATCTCATTAACACCGCAGATGGAAGATCGATTTAAAAAGCATTTCGGCGAAGCCTTTGTATTGTGGCACTCTAAAATGACGCCGAAACAAAAAAAAGTGACTCTGGAAAAAATTTATGGTGGAGAGGCGCGCATTATAGCGGGTCCTCGATCAGCCCTCTTTTTACCGATAGCGGATTTAGGATTGGTTGTGGTGGATGAGGAACATGATGAGAGCTATAAGTCTTCCTCCCGTCCTCGCTACAATGCACGGGATATGGCGATTTATTTAGGGAATATGATGAAAATTCCTGTTGTTTTGGGGAGCGCAACCCCCAGTCTTAGCAGTTACAGCAAATATCCCTTTACCCGTCTACGCGGCGGCTATTATGAGACGAAGCGGACATTTGTTTTTGAACCCTCGGTGGAATCGCTGAGTTGCACCATCGATGCAGCGATACAATCGAACTATAAAGCGGGGCATCAGGGGATCGTTTTTATCCCTACGCGCGCTAATTTTAAATATCTGGTGTGTGAGGGGTGCGGCAGTACCGTAGAGTGCCCGTTTTGCAGTGTCGGGATGAGTCTGCATCGCAATGCCCGTGCGTTGAAATGTCACTATTGTGCCTATACCGAGGTGCTTCCGAAAGTATGCCCGAAATGCCACAGCCCTCATCTCACCTCCTCACGGCTAGGTACGGCAGAAGCGGTAGAGCATTTCAAGGACGAAAATCCTAATCTCACCATCGCCCAGTTCGATCGCGATATTATCACGACGCAAAATAAACTGACCAAGGTTCTAAAAGCTTTTAACGGACGAGAGATTGATTTACTTGTCGGGACGCAGATGTTATCCAAAGGGCATGATTATCACGATATTGCCCTCGCTGTGGTAATGGGGATCGATAATTTACTGGGGCAGGCCGATTACCGTGCACGTGAAAAAGCACTCTCTTTGCTCATCCAAATAGCCGGCAGAAGCGGTCGAAAAAACAGTTCAACGGTTATTGTCCAAAGTTTTAATGAGTCGTTTTTCCGAAGTTACTTAGAAGATTATGAACAATTTTTAAAGGATGAGCAGAAACTGAGAGAGGGACGCTATCCCCCTACGAAAAAGCTGGCACGACTCCTCTATGCCCATAAAAATGGGATTAAAGCAAAGAGTGCGATGGAAGAGGCGGTGGATGTTTTACGTGGATTCAGAGAGATAGACATTGTCGGATTCGGCGCATCCCCGATAGAGCGGATCGCCGACAAATACCGATTTCAAATTCTGTTACGGAGTGATAAAAGTACCGATCTGATTCGAGCGATCAGGGTCGTAAAATCGCCGTTGTGTGAGATTGATATGGACCCGATAGAGTTTACGTAATATAGAACGCCAAAGGGATAAAATCTCTCTGGCTACGCTGGCCGCTATGGCACTGAAGCTTGCCTCGTTCGAGGCAGAAGTCAGTAAAAATTAACATCATAATGGTTACAATCTACCCTATGATAAAACGCTACCCTACTAAACAAATTTTTGTCGGAAATGTCCCCATCGGCGGAGATGCCCCCATCTCGGTACAGTCGATGACCTATTCGCGTACAGCGGATATTAGTGCAACCGTGGAGCAGATCAATCGGCTCCATTTTGCCGGATGTGATATTGTCCGCGTTGCCGTCCCCGATGAGGAGGATGCGCGTGCATTGAAATCGATCAAAGAACAAATTTCTCTTCCCCTTGTGGCGGATATCCATTTTAACTATAAACTGGCATTGATCGCTGCTGAGAGCGTAGACTGCATCCGTTTTAATCCCGGAAACATCGGTGAGAAATCGCGCATTCGTGAGATCGTAAAAGCGTGTCAGGAACGCTCAATTCCGATCCGTATCGGGGTGAATGCGGGAAGTCTGGAAAAAGAGTTTGAGCAGCGCTACGGACAAAGCGCCGAGGGGATGGTGGCATCTGCCGAGTATAACATCAAATTTCTCGAAGATTTAGGTTTTAGTGATATCAAGGTATCACTCAAAGCGAGTGATGTTCAGCGTACCGTTGAAGCGTATCGGATGTTACGTCCGAAGAACCACTATCCATTCCACCTCGGTGTGACCGAGGCGGGGACGATTTTTCATGCGACGATAAAAAGTGCGATCGGTCTGGGGACATTGTTATTAGAGGGGATCGGGGATACGATGCGTGTCTCCATCACCGGAGAGCTCGAAGAGGAGATCAAAGTCGGGCGCGCCATCCTCAAAGACAGCGGGGTGGCCAAAGAGGGACCCAATATCATCTCGTGTCCGACGTGCGGACGGATCGAAGCCGATTTGGTGAGTGCGGTAGCGGTAATCGAAGAGCGGACAAAACACATCAAAAAGCCCCTTGATCTTTCGGTCATGGGGTGTGTGGTAAACGCTATCGGGGAAGCGAAACATGCCGATGTCGCTATCGCCTATGGCAAAGGTTCTGGATTGGTGATGGTCAAGGGTGAAGTGGTTGCGCGATTGAGTGAAGATTTATTGGTGGATCGGTTTGTCGAAGAGGTCGAAAAAATGGCAAGGGAAGAGGATTAAATGGAAGAATCGTTATACAACTTAGCCTTTGAACGCTCTGTTTTGAGCTCTATCATTTTCGATCCCTCGCAGTTTGATGAGTTTGAAGCGATATTGATACCGGAAGATTTTTATCTCTCTGCCCATCAGGAAATTTATCGCTCGATGATGGCTCTATCGCATCGCGATCTCCCCATCGATGAAGAGTTTTTGAAAAAAGAGCTGACGGGGAAACAAAAATTTGATGAGCGGGTGATGGTGGAAATTCTCACTGCCAATCCGATCTCCAATACGACAGCTTATGTTCAAGAGATCAAAGACAAAGCGATTAAACGTCATTTGCTGACTCTTACGACGGAGATCAAGAGGGTAACGCTCGAAGAAGAGCTTTCGGGGGCGGATGTCGTCGATTTGGTCGAAAAAAAGCTCTACGAGATTACCCAAAGCTCTCAAGCGACCGATTTTAAAGATGCGGATACCGTGACCGATGAGACGATGCGCTACATCGAAGAGATGCGCGCGCGGGGCGATGCGATACTCGTCGGGGTTGATACGGGGTATGCCGAGCTTAATAAAATGACAACCGGATACGGCAAAGGGGATTTGGTCATCATCGCCGCCCGTCCTGCAATGGGGAAAACCTCATTTGCCCTCAATATGGTCCAAAATCTGATCGAAAAGGGGAAAGGGGTTGCCTTTTTCTCGTTGGAGATGCCTGCTGAACAGCTGATGCTGCGTCTTCTGAGTGTTCAAACCTCTATCCAGCTTCAACGTCTTCGTGTCGGGGATATGACCCCAGAGGAGTACAAACGGCTCAACGATGCGGTCGATAAGATGCGCCATACGAAACTTTTCGTGGACGATCACGGTTCGATCAATATCAATCAGCTCCGTTCCAAACTCCGAAAGCTCAAAAGCCGCCATCCTGAGATAGAAGTTGCCGTCATTGACTACTTGCAAATTATGAACGGAACAGGGGGGAAAGATCGTCACTTGGAGGTGAGTGAGATTTCACGCGGGCTAAAAATGCTCGCCCGTGAGTTGGAAATACCGATCATTGCCCTTTCACAGCTGAACCGTTCCCTCGAATCGCGCGCCGATAAACGTCCTATGCTCAGCGACATCCGTGAGTCGGGTTCGATCGAGCAGGATGCCGATATTATCCTTTTCGTCTACCGAAACGATGTCTATCTCTACAAAGAGGAAAAAGAGCGGGAGAAAGAGGCAATCTCTTCGGGCAAAGAGTTTATCTCAAAATACGTCGAAAAAGAGGAAGAAGAAGCCGAAATTATTATCGGCAAACAGCGTAACGGTCCGACAGGACATGTGAAGCTGATGTTCCAAAAGAAATTTACCCGCTTTATCGATAAACCGACGTTTGGGGCGGCACAGATCGTGTATGAAAATATCGATATGAAATCGGCAACGATGAATATGGACACTGAAACGGTTTCAATGCCGATAATATAGATGTCAAAATTAGAGAGAGTCGAGCTTTTTGATCTTAAAAGCGGCTCTCTCTTTTTGGTATTTCTCCTGTTTATACTCTCTTTATCTCTTTCGTATGAATACTATCAATTTAGCAAATTTAAACAGTTTGATGACCCGCTGGTTCGAGCCAATGTGATCGATCAAGAGGTACGGTTGATTTCGGATACTTCTAAAACTTCGATGAAACTTCGTCTTGAAAACGGATCCAGCGTTCGATGTGTCATGAGCCCTTATCTGCGCGATTTGCGCGGGCGGGACGTATTGGTCGAGTTGCAGGTTGCCAAAGTGAGTTTCTGGGATTATCTGAAAGGATTCCGTACTCGTGGGGTGATTGTGGAGGTGTATCCTACCCTTAGCCTGAAAGAGCGCGGATATCGGTTGATTGCTTCTGCACATCAGGATCAAACAATGAAAGAGCTTTACGGCGCTTTATTTGTAGCAACTCCGATGTCCGGAGAGTTTCAGTCACTGGTGGGGGCGATGGGGCTGAGTGCTATCCTCTCCATCAGCGGATACCATTTCGGGATTTTGAGTTTGATCGCATATTTTTTTCTTCGTACACCGTATCGGTGGTTACAAAATCGTTATTTCCCCTATCGGCACGGCAATCGGGATTTGGTTGTTGTTGTCACGTCCTTACTGTTTTTTTATTTATGGGCACTGGAATTTAACCCGGCGATGGTACGTTCGTTTGCGATGATCGCGGTGGGGTATTGGCTCTATGATCGGGGGATTAAAATCGTTTCGGTTCAAACGCTCTTTATCGCGATTACCCTTTTACTCGCTTTTTTCCCGCGACTCTTTTTTTCGATGGGCTTTTGGTTTTCGACGTTCGGTGTCTTGTCGATCTTTATCTTTGTTCGTCATTATGAACATTGGAAGCCATGGCAAATCTTTTTAGCGTTGAATGTATGGTGCTATCTCGTTATGTTGCCGATATCGCTCGCTATTTTTGGGACGTTTAGTTTTTGGCATATCGGTTCTATCCCTTTATCGCTTCTGTTTAATCTTTATTATCCCAGTGTTTTGGCTCTGCATCTGACTCCATGGGGAGATATTTATGACCCGTTGCTGCTCAAAATGTTTGCCTCGGCAAAGGTGGGAATGGTAACGATTCCTATAGCGGTGGGAGTTGGAAGTGTTTTTTTGGCTGTTGCGGCTATGCGATGGAAATGGGCGATGGGGAGTTTAGGGTTTTTGGGTTTCGGTACGTTGGTCAGCGCGATTTATCAGATAGCATAGTTTCATACCGTAGATGACGATGATCCATGAAACATAAATCCATAAAAAGAAGAAGATGAGAGCGGAAAAAGAGCCGTACATTGTGGCATAGGTTTTGTTATAAAAGACGTATTGGACAAAACTGTTTTTAGCAACTCCCCAGACGACGGCGACAATAAAGGAACTGATGGCGGCTGCTTTTGGAGAGACATCGGCATTTACGGCGATATGGTAGATCACGAAAAAAATTCCCCATAGCAATATAAAAGGGAAGATGGAGAGTGCCTGGAGCATAAAACCGCTGACATGCGAAACTAAGTAGGCTTTTAAACTCATAGAGGCGATGAGAACGATCGGCGTAAGGGTAATAAGGGTCCAATAGGTTGTAATGGCATCCCAAATCGCTCTCTTCGGGGTTTTGAAAATTTTACTGACGATATGTTCAAAGTTTTGGAAAAAAAGCAACGATGAAATAATCATTGTGCTAAAACCGATTACCCCTAGCTGCACGGAGTTTTGGAAAAAGGATTCTAAATATCCTGCAACTGCGGCGGTTTGAACCGGCATCATGTTTTCAAAAATAAAAATTTGAATTTTGGCGTATTGGGCGTTGAAAACGGGGACATTGGCGATAAGGCTGAGAGAGATGATCAGTAACGGTACAACGGTAAAAATAGTGTAAAAGCTGAGACTGGAGGCATAGACGGTAATTTCCCGATCAAAGAGCATTAGGAAAAAAAGGCGAATATGTCTGAGCATCGCTTTTACATTCATCGGTTATTTAAGCCCCATTTTCGCCGGATTAAGGATATTGTTGGGATCAAAGGCTTTTTTGATCGATTGAAACAGAGCCATCTCTTCAGCGGTAAAAGCCATGGACATATATGGGGCTTTGGCCAAGCCGATACCGTGTTCTCCGCTAAGGGTTCCGCCTAGATCGATGGTGGCTTGAAATACTTCACGGATCGCTTCATAGCCGATTTTGACCTGCTCCGGGTCTTTGCCGTCTACCATTACATTGGTGTGGACATTGCCATCGCCCGTGTGACCGAAGCAGGGGATATTGATAGCGTATTTTTTAGCAATGGCATCGAATCTTTCCAGTAATTCGGGGAGAGCGGAACGGGGGACGGTGACATCTTCGTTGATTTTTTTAGAGCCGTAAACGGAGAGCGATTGACTCGCATTGCGTCGGGCAAACCATAAGTCGGAGGCTTCTTGTTTGTTTTGAGCAATTTTAAATTCACTGCATCCGTTTTCTTGAAAGACTTTTTTGATCAATGCGAGTTGAAAATCAAGGTCTTCTTCGAGATTGCCATCGACATCGGTAACCAAGATCGCTCCGGCTTCTACGGGAAGCCCTTTATGGTAGATTTGCTCTACCGCTCGTATGGTGAGATTGTCCAAAAATTCCATAGCAACAGGGGTGACACCGCTTGCCATGGTTTTATAAACGGCTTCCATTGCTTCATGAACGGTTGGGAAAATTCCCATGGCTGTTTTGGTCATTTTCGGTTTTGAGAGGAGTTTTAGAGTCACTTCGGTAGTGACGGCAAGCGTCCCTTCGCTGGCAATCAAAATGCCTGTAATGTTGTATCCTGCTACATCTTTGATCGTACGCTTACCCGCTTTGATGATGTCACCGTTTGGGAGTACTGCACGCATTGCCATGACATAGTCTTTGGTAATGCCGTATTTGGCAGCACGCATTCCGCCGGCGTTTTCACTGACGTTACCGCCGATAGTAGAATATTCTTGGCTTGCCGGATCGGGAGGGTAAAAAAGGCCAACCTCTTCAACTGCACGTTGCAGTTCCATATTGACGACACCCGGTTGAACGATAGCGACCATGTTTTGCATATCGATCTCTAAAATTTTGTTCATATGTTTTTCAAATGCGAGGACGATACCTCCGGATGCCGGAAGCGCGCCTCCGGTGAAACCGCTTCCGGCTCCACGAGGGACGATAACGATTCGGTGTTCATTACAGTATTTGAGGATATCGCTAACATCGCTTTCGTGGCGAGGAAAAAGAACCAGATCGGGTTCGAAATGTTCCCGAGTTGCATCATACGAATAGGCAATTAAGTGCGCTTTATCACTGTAAACATTCTCTTTGCCCAATAATGTGGTGAAAAATTCGATGGCGGAAGCGGATAACATCGCTTACTCCTTAATTTGGAAGTGGTGCAATAGTGCACTTTTATCGCTAAATTTTGCTTTGTAAAGCTCATATAAATTGTGATTTGTTGAATTATTTAAAGCAATTTGTTCCAGATAATAAGGTTCATAACTTCCCAGTTGTGAGCTTCCCGTTCCCCACCATGCAGCTCTAATTTTTGGAACATGGGTAAAAAACGGTGTTTGAGCCGACCCCTTTTTTGGGATGGAAGGGGCACTGTCCAAGAGGGTAAAACTTTTACAATCCAGGGTAAATAGGGTTTGTGCACTTTGGATATAAAGAAGACCGATCGAATTGGCAGTGCAGTAATCGTGAAAATCTTGAACTAAAGGGGTCGGATGACCTTCGTGAGAGAGAAAGGTTGCATAATTATCCGGATGAATCCACTCGATATTGGGAATGCTTTTTGTGATAGATTCATAGGTGTCTTCATTTGGAGCGATGACAAGGGCACGTCCATAATCGTAGGCTATAATGGCTTCATCCGAAGGTTTTGGGCTCCAGATACCGCTTGGAAGGGCACTCTGGCTAAGACCGTCGTATTTGCTGATCTGTAAAATAGCACGGTTATTAGAAGGATTGGTTTGTTCGACACGTGCATTGGCAATAATGGTACTGTGCGTTGTGTCAAATTTGCGGACGATGAAACCGCTCATACCGACGCGCAAGTTGGGAGCTTCAATGGCCGCGCGTTCTCCTTCTACGGTAAGTAAGGGGGTTGAGATAGGTGAAGCGCACAGCGCACTAAAAGAGATAAGAGAATAAAGCCAAATGCGCATCATAGTAACCTTTTTAAAAAGTAAGTAGTTCGGATTATAGCTAAACATCCATTTGTAAACGAATTTTTTGATATTATTTAAGACTCTTTTGAGGTTCAGAATAGTTTTTAAGGATAGTAATGTGTCGATTTTTATGTTTACTTTTACTTCCTATACTTCTTTTCAGTGCTTCGATAAAACCGTTTAAGTGGAATGACGGTGAAAGTTTTCTAACCTTTTTGGAACGTAAAAAACTCCCTCTTGCGATTTACTACAATCTTGATAAAGAAGATCAAAAGCTTACGGAAGATATCCCGTATAACGCAAATTGTCAAATGTTACTTAATGATAAACATCTTATTCAACAAATTTTAATCCCTGTGAATGACGAGTTACAGCTGCAAATTTATCTTACGCCCAAAAGAAAATATGGGTTGAAAGTAGTTCCGATTATCAGTGAGACACACAGTGAAGTTCTCTATCTTCCTATTCAAAGTGTCCCCTATGACGACATCCTTAACGCGACAGGATCAAAAAATCTTGCGGCTACTTTTGTCAAAATGTTCAAAGGGAAAGTCAATTTTAAAAGTGATCTCAAAGTGGGTGATCCTTTGGTTTTGGTGTATGATCAAAAATATCGCCTCGGAAAACCGTTTTCTATGCCGGAAATTCATGGTGCAATGATCGATATGGGGGGAAAACATTTTGCAATGTACCGCCACAGTGACGGACGCTTTTACGATGCCAAAGGGGGACAATACGAAAAATTTCTTTTCAAGGCACCGATCTGTTCCCCGCGTATCACCTCAGGATTTACCAAAAGTCGTTGGCATCCTGTACTCCACCGCTATCGGGCGCACGTAGGGGTCGATTTTGGGGCTCGCCCCGGAACACCTATTTTGGCAACGGGTGAGGGGAAAATTTGTTTTGAGGGATTTTCCCGGGGGTATGGAAATACGATCAAGATACACCATTCCAACGGTTATATAAGCTTGTATGCCCATCAAAAAGCATTTAAAAGCGGAATACATCTGGGCTCATCCGTGAAACAAGGGGATGTCATCGGTTATGTGGGGTCTACAGGTCTCTCTTCGGGTCCCCATTTGCATTTTGGGATGTACATCGGCTCGACACCGATCGATCCTCTGAGCGTTATGAAGAAGAAAACCGAAGGCTTTAGCGGTAAAGAGCGGAGGGTATTTCTTGCAATCCGCGATAAATTGGATCGTATTTTCAGACAAAAACTCTCATCTAAACCGGTAGCACACAAATATGTCGATTTCCAAGATATCTATTATGTTGACAGTGGAACATTTAAGCCTAAACCGTTCTGATAAGGGGTTCTTGTGATTCAAGATGTTGAAATTCTCCCATGCAGTACTTCGGCTTTTATTCAACCTAAACGTATGCTATATACGCAGGAAGGAAAAGCAAAAACTTGGGATATGGTGGATGTTCATGATAGCGTCGCGATCATTCTGTATCATGAAGAACGCCAAGCGCTGATCGTCGTGCGGCAGTTTCGTCCCCCTGTCTATCTCAAAAATAATGACGGTTTTACGTATGAGTTGTGTGCAGGGATTGTGGATAAAGACAAATCGTTGGTTGAGATCGCCCAGGAAGAGATACTTGAGGAGTGCGGATATCAGGTACCGTTAGACTCCATTGAACGTGTAACGTCATTTTACACCGCAGTGGGGTTTGCCGGTTCGGTTCAAACGCTCTACGTTGCATCGGTTAATGAATCAATGCGTGTCAGTGAAGGGGGCGGAATCGAAGCGGAACAAATCGAAGTCATGTATATCGATGTGGCGGATGCAAAATATTTTGTGATGGATGAGACCAAAGCCAAAACACCGGGTCTAATGTTCGGCTTTGGATGGTTTTTTGAAAATCGAGTGTAGTGCCCCCATAGGGGGATGACGAAACTAAAATCGATCTAGAAATTGATATTCAATGCGGTATTAAAGGATCGTCCCATCCCTTGTAACGGGGTATAGCTACTGGCGGTATAATTGACAACATCCACTCCTCCCAGTGGCATTTCATACGCTTTGTTAAAAAGGTTGGTTACTGCTACATCAAATTTAATATCCTTTGAAATTTGGTAACCGGTTCGAAGATCGACAAGTGCATATCCCGGAGTCATCGGTTCTTTGCGGAGGGTATCAACGGAATCTTTTGCACCAACGGCTTGAATATCAATACCGTTGTTCCATGCACCGGAAACACGATCTAAACTGACTTTAGCATGAAATGGCATCATATGATAGAGGGATCCGCCATCATCGCGTATTCCGCGAGTGTATCCGATGACGGATCTAAGCGTACCGGTTCCGCTATTAGCATTATCCCAAAGGGTTGCATATCCGGAGAGGTCAGCCCCGAAAAGATGAGCATCGGTATTGACAAATTGTAGAAGTTGAATATTCGTGAAGTTACCCGTGGTTGCTTTGCCTAAATATTTGACATCAATATAATTTTGAACTTTGCTGTAATAAGGGGTAAATTTGAATCCCCACTCTTTTTGTGCTGCATCATGGAGGGATAGTGTCGCACTAATGGTATTGGCAACTTCAGGTTTAAGATCAAGGTTTCCTACGTAACCGTTTGCGTCTCCGAACCAGTTTACCATGGCCATATCCATTCGGATTGGGCTACTTGCCATAGCGGTAATATTTGAACCGTATCCTCCTGCCCATGCAAACCGTTCGTAAATATTAGGAGATCGTGTTTTGCGGGCGAAGCCGAGTTCAAAATCACTGGAATTACTATACTCATATTTGGACATTGCAGTAAAATCGTAGTTTACATCCCGTTTTGAATGATCCCGTGCATTGAAACCGGCCGCATCGGTGGGGTCATTATTGGTACTGTTATAGCCCGTAACATTTCCGGTATTCATGGTTACAATATCGGTGCGTAGCCCGATAATCGATGAAAGTTTATCGTTCCATTGAGAGACATTTTCTGCGAATAATCCAAAACGATCCCGATGACCATCATTAATATTAACAAAGGTATTAGGATTCATCCCTGTACTGGTTCCTCCAGCAGCAGGCCACCAATCATTTAATTTGTAGCGATCCATATCGCTTCCAAATTTGAGGGTATGTTCTTTTGAAAGAGGGAGAGTTGCTTTGAGGTTGAAGCCCGTCTCTACCGCCTCAGTATGCATTGGCATATTTCCGATCCGCTCAGTCAAAAGTTTATTCATATAGTGATCGGTTTTTTGGCGAAAAGCATTGGCATCCAACAAAAGATTTCCAAGACGTCCTTTGTAGATCAAATTAAAGTTAGTGGAGGTATTATCGAGCATATCCATGTACTCGTTTGGGAAACCTGCATAATCAACATAGGTTTTAGCGACTTTGAGAGAGAGAATATTGTCATCATCAAGTTTATAAGCCAAGGTAGCGGCTTGATTTTGTTGTTGATACAGTGTAGCTTTAACAAGTTTTCCGTTTCCATCTCGGTAATCACCTGCTTTTTCAGCAAAGCCTGAATAGCTGACGCTGATTTTGTCATTGGCGGCATTGGCATTAATTGCAGCGCCGCGTGCGCCGTTGTTGCTATGATAAAAACCGCTTAAATTGCCCCCCATAACCACTTCGCCTGGTTTTTGAGCAAATACAGGATCTTTGGATTTTACAATGATGGTTCCTCCGATACTGTCACCGCCATAGCTTACCGGAGTAATGCCCGCCATGACTTCCATAACGGCAATTTTAGAGGTATCGATATAGGAGAGTGCAGGATTCATGTGATTTGGACATGCCGAGGTAATAGTCATGCCGTCAATATCGATTTTAACACGATCATCGGCCATACCGTGAATGACGGGCAGGGAAGCGGTACTTCCGTTGGAATAGAGACTGACTCCGGGTAAATCGGCTAATAAGGTAGCGGAATCTCCGGACATTTTGGTAGCCGCAGGTAATTGTGTCATGTCAACCGCGGTGACATCCGATTTTGGTGCATCGACTTCGACGGTTAGTTTTTGGATCGTGAGCGGTTCCGAGGCGAGAGCGGCAATGGCCGCTAAAGAGAGAAGAGCAGCATTCTTCATACTTTAAATCCTTAAGTAAATATGAAGAATTGTACGGAAGAAGTGTTACAATAGTGTTAAGTCTACACTCTGTTTAAACGGTATGGAGTGGAGGAGTTTTTCCGGTTTTCCGGTATAGTACCCTTGGGAATAATCAACCCCCAGATTTTTTACAGCCGCGTAAATTGCTTCATCACTTACAAATTCGGCTATTGTTTTAGCGCCGATTTTATGGGCAAAACTGACGATGGTTTCAACAACAATATGATGCCTCGTATTATCGGTAATCCCTTGGATCAGGGAACCGTCTATCTTGATATAATCAACGCTCAATTTGAGAATATTTTCAAAATTTGAATACCCGGTTCCAAAATCATCGATCGCTATTTTGGCCCCCAAAGCTTTTACTTGTGTAATAAAATGGGTCACTTCTTCATAATTTTCTATCCCTTCGGATTCGAGAATTTCAAATACAATTCGAGAAGCTGTACCTGTTTTGGTAATGGTATTAATAATCTCTTGAACGATATA
Source organism: Sulfuricurvum sp. (assembly GCF_041651515.1). Taxonomy (GTDB): domain Bacteria; phylum Campylobacterota; class Campylobacteria; order Campylobacterales; family Sulfurimonadaceae; genus Sulfuricurvum. The sequence goes on along the minus strand of NZ_JBAZJF010000004.1, from coordinate 137,064 downwards.
GGGATCTCGTAAGTCACTATCAGAAAGATTGATAGAAAATTCCTCATTTCGTGTTGAAAATAGGGTACAGGCTTGATTGATTACTTCGGTTGTAATATGAGAATAAAGTTTGGCTTTTTTTGCAATGGTTAAAAAACTTGCGGGAGAGAGGATGTTTCCATTATTATCAAGCATACGTACGAGAGTCTCATACTTATCTATCCTTCCATCGGTCAGATTCACGATAGGCTGGTAGTGACATAGAATCCGTTTTTGACTCAATGCATTGCGGATAATAGCGCTCATCCTCATATTTGCACGATAGGTTTCTTCTATATTTTCATGCTCGGCATAAAGAGCGATCGACTTTTTATCTTTTTTGGCTCTGTTTAATGCAATATCGGCACGTGTTAATAATTTATCATTTCCAATTGCCACGCCGACGCTCATACGGATATTGATAGCTTCCTCATCAACAACAAAAACATTTTCTTCTAATAATGACATCAATGCGGAAATTCGGCTGTGTAGATCATTCCACACAATCTCTTCATAGAGCAAAATAGCAAATTCATCTCCGCCGATTCGATACGGTGAAAAATTCATGCTGCAAAACCATTTTCCGATTTGACTCAAGAGGGCATCCCCCGTTTCAATGCCGAAAAAGTCATTAATCTCTTTAAAATCATCTATATTGAAAATTACACACGTAGTAGGATTTTTTTCTCCCATATCTGAGACAATTTTCTGACGATTGGGTAATTCAGTCAGCTGGTCAAAGTAGGCTAGTTTTAAGGATTTGTTTTGACTTTTTCGTAAGGCGCTTAAGTCGGTAAAAACAGCAAGATAATTTTGAATTTTTTTATTCTCATCGGTGATCGCATTAATACTCACCCATGCCGGAAACAGTTCACCATTTTTACGTCGGTTCCATAATTCACCGCTCCAGTGTTTTTCTTTTAACAATGAATGCCACAAAAATTGGTAAAAAGAAACTTCATGTTTTAAGGAAGATAAAATATCAGGATTTTTCCCAATGACTTCATTTTCTTGATAACCGAACGTTTTAACAAAGGCATTATTTACTTTAATAATATTGTTGTTACGGTCGGTAACGATCATGCTGTCTGAAGCATGCTTCATGGCCATAGCCATGATTTCAAACTCACGTTGATTTGCATCAATATTGGTTTTTTTTAATATATCCAGTAATCCAAAATCGGCTTTTTTATTCATGAATTGCTTTTCTTAACAGAAAAATGACAACTAAATCGCTCATTTAAGCGGGTAAAGTAAGTAAAGTAAGGCATATTATCAGAATCTGCTTTGAATAATTTATTTTTTATAGGGATATTTTTGCTATCGCAATATAACTTTTGACGCATTATAACAATTGTTCTACTTTCAATTGTATTTATTACTTATAGGAAAGTAATAATAGAAATTATTAATTTTTTTACCAAGTTGTATAATATCTTTCAGCCTAATTTTTAGGGACTTTTTTGGTTATTATTAGGCTCTTGAAGAAAACCTATAAATAGAGCTAACAAGGCAATAAATGAATAGTACTTTACTGCATTCGATAGAATCCTTTCCTCCGTTATCTGAATCCATTAATAAAATGAATGAACTTTGCCGTTTTGAAGATGTTGATTTAAAAGCTTTTATTCGGCTAATTGAATCTGACCCGCTTTTGTATACCGATATTCTTCGTTATTCGAATGTTCCTTATCATGGATTTAGCAATCCAATTACATCGATATCGCAAGCAATCGCCCTTTTCGGGATCTCGGCAATCCGAGGAATGGCTCTTACCGCTGAGTTAAAAGCGAATCCTTCGACGGATCTTACCCCGTATGGCATTACTGTTGATCAATGGTTCGCGGTTATGGAAAAACAACAACGTTTTCTGGATCTTTGGCTTAGGAAAAAACATCGCGCGATGTTGCAATCGCTGGGAGGACTTACCTTCATCCTTGAAATCGGACGTTTGATTTCATCCTATTCTCTGATGTTTAACAATAACGCTTACTGCTTTACGGAAGATGAACCCGAAAAGCTCTCTCTTGAAGAAAAAAATGTCGTCGGTGCGTCAGGGGATGAATTGGCTGCAACATTGTTTGAATTGTGGAATTTTGATAAGCTTTTTGTCAATTCTTTAGGCTATTCACTGAATCCTGAAAATGGGCTTGAACCCGAAATTTGCGCGGCTATAAAGTGTGCAAGAACTCTTTTTAATCTGAAATATATAAAAGCATTTGAAGAAGTTGAGCCTATGTTAAAACAATTCAATTTCGACCGTAATGATGCCAACGTTGCCTATGAAATACTACTTACTCAGGGGTAAATAGTTATGGGAGATACTACAAAATGAATATGAAACAGATAGGTTTTACTTTTTTGCTTTTGGTCGCTTCGGGCTACTTTTTATACTCCGGTTTTTCGCTCTTATTTGGAACACCGAAGGGATAAAATCCTTTCGGTTACGCTCGCCACTATGGCACTGAAGCTTGCCCTGCCGGGCAGAATTCATTCTACTTTTAAAGATACTTCTTCGGGGAATTGCATTGTGACACAGTGCAGTGATCCGTGTTGACGGATCAAGACGGAGCAGTCGATAGGGATAATATCGCGTCCGTGGAAGGCTTTTTTGCAGATCGCGATTGCTTCGGCATCATGCGGATCGTTATAGACAGGCAAGAGTACGGCGTCGTTAATAATCAAGAAGTTTGCATAGGTTGCCGGTAACCGCTCACCGTCGTAAAACGTCGGGTTGCACATTGGCAATGCGATTAAATTAAACGGTTCCCCCTCTATGTCTCGTAGAGTTTGCAACTCGCTCTCCATCTTTTTCAAAGCATCGTAATGTTCATCCTCTTTGTCGTCGCATTTGACATACATAATCGTATCGGTATCAATAAATCGGGCGAGAGTGTCGATGTGGCTGTCGGTGTCATCTCCGGCTAAATAGCCGTGATTGAGCCATAAGATTTGCTCGACGCCAAACTCGTTTTTGAGGATGGCTTCGGTTTGAGGTTTGGTGAGGTGTGTATTGCGGTTTGGGTTTAGAAGACACTCTGCCGTAGTGAGTAAACTTCCCGCCCCGTTTGTCTCAACGCCGCCGCCCTCTAATATAAGGTCAATTTTTTTCATTGGTGCGCCATATACGTTGCTGATTGCACGGCTCATTGCGTTATCACGGGATGAGTCGAATTTTCCACCCCATCCCGTAAAGGTGAAATCAAGGAGTAAAGGCTCATCTTCCTCCTCATCAATGACACTTAATGCGCTGCAATCACGTGCCCAGGTATCATCGCTCTGATAGGCAATAAAAATTAGATTTTCTTGGTTTTTGAAATAACTTTTGACAAGTTCAACATCATCACAGATGAGCAGGCAAGGTTGATAGCGGGCGACAGCGGTGGCAATATTGACGAAGCATTGACGTGCCTCTTCGAGATAGGGTGCCCAGTCACTTTGCGGGTGGGGAAAGATGAGTTGGACAAAACTTTGGGGTTCAAATTCGGCGGGGAAATAGCGCATTAATTTACCTTGGTCTATAATTTCACCATCTCACCCAGTAGGGAAACAATGGCATCGATCAAACTTAGCCGTGAGGCACTGATTTATAATCTTGACATTATTACACATCAAGTCGGTGGAAAAGATAAAATAGCCGTGGTTTTAAAAGACAACGCGTACGGCCATGGTGCTCTCATGATCGCACAAGCGGCGTCGGAGTACGGTGTACGAAATGCTGTTGTGCGATTGGAGCGTGAAGCGGCAGAGATTGTCGAGTTTTTTGAGCGTATTTTGATTTTAGCCGACATGCCTGATCGTCCCAATGAAACGTTTAGCTATGCCATCAACTCCCTCGAATCGATCCCTTTATTTCCTCGCGGTACTCATGTCGAATTGAAAATGGATACCGGGATGCACCGCAACGGTATCTCCCCTTCGGCTCTTAGTAAAGCGTTTGAACAAATCTCTGCGCAGGGATTGATCTGTAAGGGTGTGTTTACCCACTTTCGAAGTGCCGATACTCTAAGCAGCGAGTGGTACTGGCAGCGTAGAGCGTTTGATGCAATCAAAATAGAATCCGTGAAACTTGCCAAAAAGTATAAGTGGCATCTTCGCTTTCACGCATCGAACTCTGCCGGTACTTTTCGTTCGCACTGCAGTGACGATATGGTACGCGTCGGTATTGCATTATATGGATGTTTGGAGATGGATACGACATTACCGCAACCGCCTCTTAAGTCGGTTCTCTCACTGTATGGAGATAAAATTGCTACCCGCGTTTTGAAAAAAGGGGAACGGATCGGTTATAACGGCATTTATGAAGCGAAGGAGGATGAGGTGATATCGACGTATGATTTAGGGTATGCGAACGGATTGGATCGCCTTGCTTCCAACCGCTACATCACCCCTGAGGGTATTGCGCTGCGCGGACGTATCTCGATGGATAATGCAGCTTTTTCGAGTGATGCGGATGAGCTGCTTATTTTTGATAACGCCAATGAATACGCCAAAGCGGTAGGTACGATCGGATATGAGATTTTGGCGTGTTTGGATAAAGAGTTAAAACGGGAATGGCGCAATTAAGAGGTTATTTTAATAATCGCGTCGGCAAAAATGGCTCCATCGAGCCGTAGATCAATCAATTTTTCAAGACTGCTCATATCTTCAACATACCCTAATACTTTTGCATCAAAAAGATAATGTTCTGCGACACGCTGAATTTCGATACCCGCTTTGGGATTGACAATGAGATAGGTAGCGCGTAAATTCTCCCCTATGACCGCATCGGTAACGGAATCAATGTGAAGGGCAAAGCGTATACCGTGTGTACGCAAATGCTCAATCAAATCAAGATTTTCAGGGGTGAAGAAAAGGGTGACTATGGAATTGGGCGGAGTGCGTCGAATCGCTTCGAGCGATTCAATATGATAAAACGTCTCCGAGGCGATATAAGGGTGTCCGAACAGTAGCATTTAGGCCTCCAGGCACTCGTGTGAGCAGTAGTATTTTCCATCTCTCATTAATGATTCCTTGAGCTGAACATAGGTTCCACATTGGGCGCAGGGGATCATTGCCTCTTCTTGTGAATGATCATTTCTGGGTGCTGAGAGACTTTTTTTCTTGAAAAATACAAAATAGACGGTACTTACAAGACCGACAAAAAGCAATAGTTTTAATAACATTTTTAAGACTCGATTAGAAGATAGTGACGGTTAGCTGTTTGAAAAATTTGATACTTCAGCGTTTCATCAATTTCATCATACACTTTTTCCCCTTTGTAAAAGAGCAAAAGGGTTTTATCATCACAAAACGGCTTAGAAAGTTTTAACAACATTTGGGTATCGGTTACAGCGCGCGAGGTAATAAGATCGTATCGCGTTGAGGGTAACTCTTCAACTTTCATGGCTTTGATATCAACATTATTAAGCCCTAGATCCGCTTTTACGAACTGCAAAAAACTAGCCCGTTTTGCAAGAGGCTCCACTAAGGTGAAATGGGTATCGTCCATTCCCATCGCCAAGATCATTCCCGGGAATCCTGCCCCTGTTCCGATATCCATAACGGTTTTAACGGGGGGTAAAAAAGTGATAGGGGCAATAGCATCGGCAATAAATTCATCGATTTGAGCGGCTGTTTTTGCTCCCGTTAGGTTATGGATTTTATTCCATTTTGCGAGTAATACTTTGTACTGTTCAGCCCGCTCGAAAAAACGTTCATTGACGTTTACTCCGGCATTCTTTAATAGTTGGTGTAATCGGCTCAAAAAATATGCCCCATTTGTTCTTTTTTTACCCTAAGGTATCCTTCATTGTAAGGATTTGAATCGATAATGATCGGAATACGTTCCGTAATTTCGACATTCAACTCTTCAACGATAGAGACTTTTGCCGGATTGTTGGTTAAGAGACGAATTTTTGTGAGCCCGAAATCATTAAAAATTTCACGCACTACGTCATAGGTCCGCTGATCCGGTGCAAAACCCAATTCCACATTCGCTTCGATCGTATTGCGTCCCTGATCTTGGAGTGCATAGGCATTTACTTTGTTAAGCAATCCGATATTGCGCCCCTCTTGGCGATGATAGATGACCATTCCACCTTGATCGGCGATCAGATTCAATGCTTTGTGTAACTGATTGTTACAATCACATTTAATACTTCCCATCGTATCACCTGTAAGGCATTCAGAGTGGATACGTACAAGTGGAGCTTCTTGGAGCTCAAAGTTTTCAGTAAAGATAGCGAGATGCTCTTGAATCCCCTCTTTGTAAACACGGATCTTAAAATGCCCATATTTGCTGGGGAGATTGGCGATGGAAGATTTTTCAAAAGTGGGTGTTGTTGTTTTCATTAGTGCCATTATAATCGTTGTTTCTGAATTCCTAAATAAAAGAGGCGTATTCGTATCCTCTATGGGAACGTAATAGTCCGATATTCCGTAAAAATTGGGGTGTCAGAAGAAATATTATAGGCAGAGAGGGTTTCTCTGCCTATGTTAAAGATTTATTTATGCTTTCCTGTTGGCTTTGGAGCTGTTGTACTGCTGCCCAAAATTTTCTTTGCTTCATTTTCAACCGCTTGCTGGCGCATCATATTGGACAAATAATTTTTAGCCTCTTCAAACGTTGCACGATGTTCCGCTTTCACTTCATCCACAAGAATAACATCCCACATCTCTTTACCTGCAGCCATCTTGACAAGATTCCCAGCCTCTTTACCTTTTAGCTCATTGTTGACAACGGGAGGAAGTGCTGCGGAATCAACCCATCCGATTGCACCCCCTTTTTGCTTAGTGTTTTGATCCAAACTTTGTGCTGCTGCCAATGAAGCGAAGAGCTTACTTTGCTCTTCACCTGTTTTTGCTTTTAACTGATTGATGAGATCATCCGCCAATGTCTCTTGTGCAACAACGATATGACGGAGTTTATAGCTTGGTGCTACATTTAAATCTTTTGCTTCACTGTATACTTTTTGTAACTCTTCGTCGGAAGGTTTAATAGTATCAGCGATCCGTTTTGACCATAAATCAAGAGCGAGTGTTTCGGAAAGACGAATATATTCCGGATCGTTTTTGAGTTTAACAACAAGGGTTTCTGCTAGTTTTATTCGCTGAGTGTATTCAGTCGATATTTTTTGCTGAACGTCCTGTGGAGCTTTATCAAAATCGATTTGCAACGCTTGTGCAGCAAATTGTTTAATCTCATCCGGTGCGATTGGATGGGCTTGAAGAGACGAAGTAATACATAATGCGGTTATGACGGAACCGATAAAGCGTTTTGTCATGGTAATTTTCCTTGGTTTGTTTTTATTTTCTATGGCAGTTAGTTTATCGAAATTTGGTAACAATGTGTGATTCCATATTTTACGAATCAACTTTTAGAGGGTGAAGCTGCTTTTGCCTAAAGGAAGTAATCCTTTTAAATCAATAATTATCCCATTTTCTTGTAGTAACAATTTCTGAATCTCAAGGGTTTTGTAGAGAGTATGGGCAACCGTTATGATAACGGCATCATATCGTTTCGGTTTCAAATCAGCCATTGGAATAGTTCGAATCTCATACACTCGATAAACTTCTTGTTGATCAGCGATCGGGTCGCAAAGGTCTATTGTATTAACTGCCGCTTTTAAGGCAGAAAAAATGCGGGCACTTTGGGAATTTCGGATATCAGGACAGTTTTCTTTGAAGGTAATCCCTAGCATGAGTATGTTGGCATCTGATGGTTTAATGCTGTGTTGTCGGAGTAATTCAAGGGTAGAATCGACTACATAATGAGACATGGCATTATTGGTTTTTCGTGCAAGCGCAATCAGAGGAAGAGGAATGTTTTGTTTCTCTCCGTTGTAAAGCATGTAATAGGGGTCTACACCGATGCAATGACCGCCCACAAGACCCGGACGGTAGGGTTGAAAATTCCATTTAGTTGATGCGGCATTAATCACATCGTTAGTGTTTATTCCAAGTACTTTAAAAAGGGGACTTAACTCGTTCATGAGTGCGATGTTGACATCTCGTTGGATATTCTCGATCAATTTGGATGCTTCGGCAACTTTTATAGAGGGGGCAATATGTAACCCAGCATGGATGATCTTTCCATACATCTCTTTCATCTGTTCTGTGATAGGAGGGGTAGAACCAGCAATAATTTTGACAACGGTATGAATGGTTCGTTCCGTATCGGAAGGGTTAATCCTCTCAGGACTAAAACCGCAAAAAAAATCTTTATTAAATTTCAAACCGCTCTTTTGTTCGAGCAATGGAGCGCAAAATTCTTCCGTGCATCCGATAAAAACGGTGCTTTCATAAATGACGATATCGTCTTTTTTGAGAACTGATGCAATACTTTTGGTTGCATCCTCTACAGGAGAAAGATCAGGGGTATAGTCATCATAAATCGGAGTAGGAACGGTAACAATATAGACGGTTGCATCAGACGTATTTGAAATATCCGAAGTAAAGATTATTGGATGCCTTCTGAGTTCATCGCTACTAAATGCTTGCGTACGATCTATCCCTTTTGAAAGTTCTTCTGCATGAGCTTTGGTTTTTGTCAAAACAATTACAGAAAAATATTCAGCAAAGGCTACTGCTAAGGGGAGGCCAACATATCCGCCTCCGATGATACATATTTTTTTGGACATACTAACCTCTTAAAAACGACGTGTGACATAAAGGGAAAAATTATTTCCCCGATACGACTGATCTGTGAACCGTGAATTATAATCGAGGGATACACTTGCTTTGAGCATCCAGTCCTGATAAAAACCGAATGTTCCCTCAACCGTTGCCCCTCCACCAGGTTTGGATCTGTTCACATAGCTGTCATAAATGGTTCCGACTGAAACGACTAATCCAACACCGTCATTTTGATTCTTTTTCCAATATAGATATCCCGTTCCATAATAACCTTGGATCAGTTCAGGTGCATAATATCCATGATCGGTGAATTGTTTGTCATAGCCATAAAAACGGGCACTTGGCCCGATATCTAAATTCCAGTATTGTGTTCGTGCAATCAGCCATTTCGGGGACAAATCAATTTCCCATCGTTTATTACTGTCCGAAAGCCAATCATATTTGCTAAAAATATCAACGGCGATTTTCATGGTTGGTTCCCAATGCAATTCCATTTTTACATTGTTATCTTTGATATCACGACTGATGCTACGCGGTGAAATAACAAAATAATCATGTCCGTATGATACATTCATTGAAAATGCATTGACCGGAGACCATAAAGTACCGACCGTATAAATAACATCACTTGATGTTTCTGTTTTTGCCCCTCCGAGTGCCCCGTTGAATGCTAGACGTGGTGAAAATCGATGGTTAATACCTACTGTGGCACTGCTGTAACGGGCATTTTCTTTTCCATTGTCTTGTTGGTAGCCACTGATGGTTTTGGCCTGTAAATCATCTACACGAATTTGCGCATTCAATCTTGTTATCGGAGTGAGGACATACTCTCCGTTTACTCTTCCCGAGAGATCGTTTACGTGATATGAATCGTCATAATATTGAAAACCTGCCGTAACCGAAGAACGATTTTTTGTGGTAATAAATTTACGGAGAAAGTCATTTTGAAGGGTTGCATCCGGACGAGATGCTTCCACTTTATTAAGATTTTCGACGGCTTCTATCGGTTGTAAATTTTTATCCAGAGCTACGGTTTTAGTATAGTTGGCATTATAATCATTAGGATGGCTTTTCAATGTGGAATCAAGGATGGGGAAAGCGTATTGTTGACGATTTCCCCAACTTAATGCCTGAGCTTTTATTTCCAAAGAGGGGTCGTCGATTCCAAATTTTTCTTTATACCACTCTAACTGTTCCAGTGCGGCTGCATAATGCCCCAGCCAAATTTGAAGTTGGATATATTCCAACCATACCTCTTTTTGATCGGGATGACGGTGGAGATACATTGCATATTTTGTAACTGAATCATTCAGTCTGTTATCCGCTACATACGTACGGGCAAGAGTCAGAAGATTTTCATCTATTGATTCGAGGGCATGTAATTTAGTTGCAGCTTCTGCCGCAATCGAAGCATTATTCAAAACACCGGCAAGTTGAAGTTGTGTTTTCAGATAACGTACGGTATTCGGAGAAAGCCTAACCGCTTCATTAATAGAAATAAGAGCTTCACTCTCTTTTCGAGAACTGAGAAGAAATTTTGCTTTTTCATATCTTTTTTCAGCTTCATTAGGCTCAATTTTATATATGAATCCATCATTTGGGCGAGAGGGGTCACTTATTACTGAAATCCCTTTACTTTGCGGATCAATTGAAGATTTTGGTCCATATATCATAATTCTGGGAATCTCAAACATATTAGTGGTTTTTAATTGTACTATCCCTCCTGTTGAAGCAACTGCTGTTGTATACCCCAAAGAAGATAGATCATTATGAATATCCGTTCCCCCAATACCATAACCGTATGGATAAGAGAATGAGGTAACATTAAGTTGAGTATTGGCCAATATTGCAAGTTTTGAGTATAAGAGTTCATGAAAGCGTGCGGATGCATTAATCTCATTCATATCCGTATGTGCTCTTGAATGGCTCCCGATACCCCAGCCAGCATCGCTCATCTCTTTTATTTCCGGCCATGTAAGATAATCGGTAAACGAATTTTCACCATTCTCTCCAAGTTTGGCTGTAGTGCTGCTTTTTCTTTCTGCATCATTGTTTCCAATAGAGTCAGTCACAACGTAAATTTCAGCATTCAAGCCTTTTTTCTTGAGAATTGGAAATGCTTGTGTGTAAAGATTTCGGCATCCGTCGTCAAAAGTAATAGCAACCGGTTTTTCAGGGAGAGGCTTTCCTTCTTTTATTGCTTTTCCGATAGTATCCATCGTAATAGAGTGATATCCATTTTTTACCAATTCATCCATCTGAGACTCAAATTCAGAGGTAGAAACCCAATACATATTGGGAGCAGTTTTATCAAGACAATGGTACTCGAGTATCGGAATGGCTATATCAGGGATAGTGGTTGAAGATGTCGGTTGAATCGGAGATTTTGGAGTAAAACGATTATAGGCTTTTTTCAGTGTCTCATTCGAACCGGCTAAATCACCCCGCATAACTTGCATATTTGCTAGGAGAAGCCAAATTTTTAAATTATCAGGATTATAGTCGAGATATTTTTGGTAATAATTGATTGCTTCGACATCTTTTCGTGCCCATTCTGAAGATTGAGAAAGTAAAAAAAGAAGATCTTCATTGGTTGGATCAAGGGCAAGTGCTTTTTTAAAACTTTCGGTGGCAATATCTGATTTCTTGCACCAGTTAGCGACTTTTGCATGAGCTACCAAATAGGTAATATTTTTTGGTTCGAGTACAATTGTTTTATCGCGTGCAGCAAGAGCTAGTTCCGGCTGATTTAAGACGGCATAGATCGAAGCTAGCTTATCATACAAATCAGCCTGCTTTGGATTAATAGCAATAGCTCGATTGAGTACATCGGCTGCTTTGTCAAATTGTTTTTCTTTCGCATAAATATTGGAAAGACGTACATATAAATCGGTTCGTGTCGGCTCTTTTTGAAGAACATTTTCATACATAGTTGCCGCTTCATTCCACTTTCCAGCCATTTCTGCTTTTAACCCATCTTGCGGAATTTCTGCCGCAATAGCAAGGACTCCTGTAAGTACTAATCCAGCAATGTATCTCATTTTCTCCATCCTTTATTGCGGGTTATCCAAATATCGATTGCGAAACGGCTCATCGTATACAAATCAAACATAATACTTGCATACCGCATTGGTGTTGCAACAATTCCTTTGAAAAAATAATTTAAACGCTCCCCTTTATTGCTTACAGCCGTTAAAAGGGTGACTGATATTACTGTTTCAACTGCCATTGTCAATCCTAGCGCCCACCACATATGAAGAATGATCATGACCAACAGTGTTGCTGGAAAAAATGTTTTTTCAATAAGAGAGACAAAAATAACCCATCCCATAGGCCGACCATACTGTATTGTCACATTATCTCCGAATGGTTGACGATACGGTTCTTGTATTTTACGTAAATGACGGATTTCTTCTCCCTGTTCTTTTTCCATTTTGCGATGGTGAAGATAGTTTCTGAAAGATTTAAGGGGACTGCGCACCAACTCATCAAAGTAGTAGCAACTTTGAAAAAAGGAGGAAGACCACATGTAGATTTGAGCAGGAAGCTTTTCGGCTTCAGGTTCTTGAGAGCGTGCATAAATATCCGTTAGCTGAATATTACGATAGCCATGTTTGAGTAGGGCAAAACCAATAAAAATATCTTCGGAATTGGTTAAATCATCTCCTAGTATAGGTTCATACTGATCAAAGAGATCACGGATATATTTTTGACGATAAGCGACTGCACAACCAACCGGATTGGTGACAGAGCCAAAAAAGATCATTTGTCCGTGATAAACAAATTTTTGTAAAAAGATATACAGTGAATCGCGATATACATTGCTAAGTTTACGCATAAGAATATGAAAAAAGTCCTGTTTTTGTAGTAAATCAGCGTCTGGAAAATGGTGTAAAAAAGATTGAATCATAGGGGTCTGTATCATCATCTTACGATCACTGTCACGCAAAGGAACAACTGTTCCGCATGCACTGGCAATGCCGACTGCCTGATACAGCTCCTGAACCGTCCTCTCAATATAATTGATCGATTCTAAATAGGTGTCCCCATCAAGGATAAATTCGACATCGGCTTCAAACTCTCTGGATTGTCGTTTAATGGTGGGTGTTTTACCGATGGAGTGCTCTCTTTGAATAATGGTTACTTCCATGTTGTTGGCAGCACAAAACTCTTGAGTATAGAGTACGGTTTTATCATGGCTACCGTCATCAATGAGAATAATCCGTTGCGGTTTAAGGGTTTGATTGGCAAGCGAAGCAAGACATAAGGGGATATTTTTTTCTTCATTAAAGGCGGGAATAATTACGTTAACGGTTGCCTCTTTCCAATCTTCCGATGGAGTAGGTACGGTTTTATCAGGACCGTGAAACATACCCACAATACTCAATATGAGATTCGGGCTAAGGACGAAATAGGGGGTTGCGGCCATTTAGTACTCCTTTTTAGCGTGTTGACGTTGAATTAAATCGATAATACTCTTTTCAAGACTCCATTGCGGTAGATAATGGGTAAACTTTATAAGTTTCTCAAGATTTGGTTTTCGATGAAATATTTCGTCAAAATCTTTTCCGTATGCATCATCATACGATATATATTCGATAGAAGAAGCACTGTTTGATTCATTTTTAATGATATTGGCTAATTGCTCTATACTAATTTCCCGTCTGGTACCGACATTGATTACTTCTGCACGGCTTTGCGGATTATTGGCCAACATATCTAAATAGATTACGGCATCTCTGACATCCAAAAATGAACGTTTTTGGGTTCCGTCTCCAAAAACAGTGATCGGTTCCTCTCGAACGGCTTGCCGAACAAATCGGGGAACTACCATACCGTATTTGCCTGTCTGATTGGGGCCTATAACATTGAAGAAACGGATAACGGTCACATCCATATTGTACTGCCGAGCATATGAGAGGGCAAAAGCTTCATCTGCCAATTTACTGATAGAATAATTCCACCGACTGTTATGCCCAGGGCTGATAAGAAGTTCCATGTCTTCACTTAGCAGTTCATCTTCGGAGCGGTTACCGTACACTTCCGAGCTTGAAGCAATGATAAGTTTTGTATTCCAGTGACTGGTATGAAGAGCCCGTAAAATACGTTCACATCCGGCGATATTGGTTGCTAAAACAGAAATAGGTTCTTTTAATACTCTGAAGACACCGACCACAGCAGCCATATGATAAATTCGGTCTGCCCAATTAACCGCTTTTTCCAATTCATTCCATACAAGAATATCGGCTTCATCGAAGATAAAATCGGGATGCTCCATATAAGGGGCAATATTTTCTATACGGCCGGTTGATAAGTTATCAACGACATGGACTTTATCCCCTTTTTCCAGATGATAAGTGACCAGATTGGATCCGATAAATCCTGCTCCTCCGGTTATAAGTACATGCATGGGGTACCACCTTCTACGAATATTTGGCTTCTCTTTTATACCTATCCTAACTCTGTTAAGATTAAAAAAGACTTTAGTAGGTGGTATCGTATGTGAATGAGCAGATGTAATAATGAGTAGTGCTTCTTCAGTGTCGTCGGAGCTTCAATACGAAGCTCATAAGGCGTGCTAAAAAAAATTCAAGCAGAAAGATTGGTGGTTGATCCAGTTGTTGTCGTTGAATTGCCATAAGCAGCTAATATCTTACTTAACAAATTTTTCTGCATCTGACTGAGTGATAATGCGGAATCTGAAGGTGTAGCAGATGGGCTGGTTTGTGTTGCAGCAGTATCGGCTGCCGGTTTGTGATGATGTTGTTTATGAGTTTGAGCACTGGCTTGTTTGAGTGCATTCAAAAACTCATCCGAGCTGATTTGACCGTCACCGTTTTGATCTGCTTTACTAAAAGCAGTATCTACTTTAGTAGTGTCCGCCGTATTATTGGAGAGTGCTTGAGCCGCTTGAGAAAATTCGGTTTTATCGATAGTACCGCTGTTATTGGTATCGAGTGCAGACATAAGTTGTTGAGCTATTGCATCGAAACTTTGGGCACTGTTGTCTGTCCATGTACCGCTGGCACCGCTTTGACTCTGTACATTTTTATTGGAATATACCTGAGACACATAAGATGACATGGCAGAATTGCCGCTGATTGTCATTTTGACCTCCTTATCGAAAATGGGTGCGCAAAGCGCACGTGCATACAAGCAAAAAGCGTACCTTTATAGTGATATGAATAATTAAACTAACTGGCGATACAATCTAACCATTATTTTTTTCAATGGAGTCTTATATATGGAGCGTTTCCGCCGCACTCGACTTAACCCGCAATTACGCACAATGGTTCGTGAAACCCAAGTCAACGTTACTGATTTTATCTATCCGCTGTTTGTCAGACCTGGGGAGGGGATCAAAACAGAAGTCTCTTCGATGCCGGGTGTTTATCAGATGAGTTTGGATGAGATCTTAAAGGAGTGTGAACTGCTCCAATCGTTGGGTATTTACTCCATTATCCTTTTTGGAATTCCGGAGGTGAAAGATTCCGTTGGCTCTGATGCCCTATGCGATCACGGGATCATTGCCACCGCAATTCGGGCTATCAAACGTGCCTATCCTAAAATATTTGTCGTGACGGATCTGTGTTTTTGTGAATATACCGATCACGGTCATTGCGGTATTCTGGATCATGTTCATGAAACCGTGGATAATGATTTAACCCTTGGTATTTCGGCACAGCAGGCGTTGGTTCATGCACGTGCCGGTGCTGATATGATCGCTCCATCGGGAATGATGGACGGGATTATTACGACGCTTCGTGACGCCCTCGATGGGGGCGGATATTCGAATCTTCCCATCATGAGTTATTCGACCAAATTTGCCAGTGGCTACTATGGACCGTTTCGGGATGTTGCCGAATCGGTCCCGAGTTTTGGAGACCGTTCAACCTATCAAATGGACCCTGCAAACCGTCGTGAAGCGATTCGAGAGAGCCTTGCAGATGAAGCGCAGGGGGCTGATATTCTGATGGTGAAACCGGCATTGGCTTATCTTGATATTATCCGAGATATCCGTGAAGCTTCTCAATTACCTCTTGCAGTCTACAATGTCAGTGGCGAATACGCGATGCTTAAATTTGCCGGAAATGCCGGTCTGATCGATTATAATCGGGTGATGATGGAAACGATGGTTGCTTTCAAACGAGCCGGTGCTGATATCATCATCAGTTACCATGCTAAAGAAGTAGCCAAACTTTTAAACTAATAAAATAATTTTATGATATGATTGTTTTTTGTATCGAAGGAACACCGTGAGACATTTTTTAACGCTGAAAGATTACACCAAAGAAGAGATATTAGAAATTTTGGCTTTGGGATTAGAGATTAAACATGAGGTTAAAGCCAAAGTGTTTAAGCCAAGATTAGCACATCAAACCTTGGCGATGATTTTTGAAAAAAGTTCGACACGTACCCGTGTCAGCTTTGAAGTCGGAATGTTCCAACTCGGCGGTCATGCCCTGTTTCTCTCCAATCGGGATATCCATTTGGGGCGTGGTGAACCGGTAAAAGATACGGCGCGTGTTATCTCTTCGATGTGCGATATGGTAATGATCCGAACCTATGAGCACTCTAAGCTCGAAGAGTTCGCTTCGCACTCAAAAGTTCCCGTGATTAACGGACTCAGTGACAGTTACCATCCGGTGCAGCTTCTTGCTGATTATATGACAATGATGGAATGCGGTAAAGATATCAATCCGGTTGTTGCCTATGTCGGTGATGGAAATAATATGACCCATTCTTGGCTGATGTTAGCGGCGAAACTTGGATTTGAATTGCGTGTGGCGACCCCAAAAGGGTATGAGTGTGATCCTCTTATTGTTATAGATGCGATGGAGTTGGCCCAAGAGAGCGGGGCTAAAATCACTATTACGAACGATCCGAAAGAAGCGGTTGTCGGCGCGAGTGTTGTGACAACAGATACCTGGATATCGATGGGGCAGGAAGACGAGAAAACACAGCGTATTAATGATTTTAAAGGTTACATCGTAGATGAAGCGTTGATGGCTTTGGCTCGGGAGGATGCTATTTTTCTCCATTGTCTTCCTGCCTACCGTGAAGTAGAAGTGAGTGAAGCGGTACTTGAAGGGAAACAAAGTCTTATATTGGAAGAGGCGGAGAATCGTCTACATGCTCAAAAAGGGTTGATGGTTTGGCTAGATAAACATCGATAAGGAGTGCTAATGCGTTGGTTGTTATGGATTGGATTGGTCAGTTTGGGAGCTTATGCGGCTGAAGTTGTGGCTGTCGGGGACAGATATAAAGATTCCAGTAAGTGTAAAGCGTGCCATAATCATATCGTTGCACAATGGGATACTTCATGGCATGCTAAATCGCATTATGAGAGCGATGAATATTTTCAGAAAACCATTGATTATGTTGTACGCAAAAACCATAAGTCACTCAATGCCGTGAAGGTTGAGTGTGCTACTTGTCATAACCCGCGCATCGCCGTTACTTCTACCAACGCAGACTATGAAGCTATAGCTGCTTTGAAGCTTGACAAAGGGACAGCTGTGGATAAAGCGCTTCACAGTGATACGATTTCCGAAGGAATCAATTGTGTCGTATGCCATAACATCGATCAAATACATGATAATCTACCTGACAATAAACGGGGGATAAACCGGGTTACTTGGATAAAATCCGGTATGATGAGCGGTCCGTATGCAGATGCTAAATCACCGTATCATAAAGTCGAGCCACGTGATTTTATGGATACAAATCCCAATCAGCTTTGTTTTGTGTGCCATGCCAATGACAGTTCAGAAGAAGGACTTCGCTTTATTAACATGCAAGCAGAATTTCAAAATAATGGCAAATTGTGTGTAGATTGTCATATGGGAACACGCAAAGAGGGAGTTGCTGCTACCTTGCCGGATAAAAATGGGCAACAGCATAAACGTTTAATTCGTGAACATGGATTTAAAGGGGCACATACGGAGACAATGTGGCAGGGTGCATTGGATGTTGATGTCCGCAAAAGTACACGCTCTCTGGAAGTGACATTGACAAATCCTCAGCCTCACGCATTACCAAACGGCTTTGGTTCGCGTGAGATTTTGATCGAGGCTTATTACATGGCCGGAGGAAAAGTGATCAAAACGGAAGCCCTTTCTCTTTCTACCCACTATTTGAACAAGCGGGATAAGCCTACCATTCCTCATTTGGCGGCAAAGAGTATGAACAGTGTCTCCATTCCGGCTTTGGGCGCTAAAACCTTTTCATTGCCATTAGTAGCAAGTGCTGATGCTGTGTCAGTGGTTGTTTCTTATCGATTGGTAAATGATGAGGTACGTGAGATGTTGGAATTGAAAGATCCGATTTGGTCGAAAAAAATGATGATTAAAAAGCTAAATTTAAAACTCTAAATAACGCTATTGCTCTCTTCATAAAAGTGTGTGGCCAAAGGGAAAATATATCCCTTTGGCATATATAAATCCTAGTTCATATCGACTTTGATAATTAAGTCATTGCCTTCTTCTACAACAGTAAAATTATGTTTTTTACAAAATGTCTCATTCATCTCTTCTGACCACTCTTTTGCTTCTTGCATTGCATCATCACGATTGTCAAATGTTTTGCAATTTTCTATACCACTGCGCTTGAAACAGCCGCACTCTTTTTCCATTTTTACAGTAAACATAATCGTTGCTCCTGGAGTAAATTTTTGGAAGTATAATCGATAAAGATTAAAAATTTTAGACAAAAATTAGACGAAATGAAACTAAAGGTTAACTTTATTTTTTATTAAACTATGTTTGTCAGGAGATATTATGGTCATAATGGGTACAATTCGCCAAATTTTTGGGTGCCTTTACAAACCTTTAATGAAAATGAAGTTTTGTAAAGGTGCCCTCCATGGTAGAGATTATAGGGATGCCCTATTTAATCTTTGAAAATTTATCGTCCCTATATGAGGGCAATTATTTAACGTCACAGCTGCACAGCGTAGCAACATGGGCTTTTTTAGGAAATATTTTCGTATATTACGGAAAACGGGTTCCTTTTTTTTGCAGGCGTGGCGTATACAAAAGGAAAGAATTATGAGTAACTCAGAAATGAACACAGACAACGCAGAAAATCTAGCTACATTTGAAGATTTCGGTCTTCGTAGTGAAATTATGCAAAGCATCTCTTATGCAGGTTTTAAGCAACCAAGCCCAATTCAGTCAATGGTTATCCCTGTTATCATGGAAGGGCGCGACGTTGTAGGACAAGCCCACACCGGTACCGGTAAAACAGCAGCGTTTGGTCTTCCGACATTGAATAAAATGCATTTAAAAGGGGGGATTGAAGCCCTTATTATTACTCCGACACGTGAACTTGCAAACCAAGTAAGCGATGAAATTTTTAAATACGGTAAACATTTGGGTGTTCGTACCGTTACGATTTACGGTGGAAGTTCATACAATCGTCAAATGGATTTGATTGAGCGCGGAGCACAGGTGATTATAGCAACTCCGGGTCGTCTTCTGGATATGCTTAGTCGCGATATGCTTAAAGGTTTTGCCCCTTCAACTGTTATTTTGGACGAAGCGGATGAGATGTTGGACATGGGCTTTTTGGACGATATCAATGAAATTTTCACCTATCTTCCGACTGAACGTCAAACATTGCTTTTCTCAGCAACGATGCCGGCTCCGATCAAGCATCTTGCTGAGCGTATCTTGGTTAACCCGTTCTTTGCATCGATTACGAAATCCGAGACAACCAATACGGATATTACACAACAATACTATGTTATTGAAGAATCAGAGCGTGATGATGCGATTATCCGTTTGATGGATGCGGAAGACGCACAAAAAACCGTTGTGTTCTGCCGTACTAAAAAAGAAGTTGACCGTTTGTCAAATGTCCTTTCTGCAGTGGGTTATTCGGCTAAAGGCTTGCACGGCGATATGGAACAACGTCAACGTGAAAGTGTTATTAAAGGGTTTAAAACCGAGGGTATTGACGTATTGATCGCAACCGATGTTGCTGCACGTGGTTTACATATTGATAATGTTACCCATGTATTCAACTACCATATTCCATTCGATGCAGAGAGTTATGTGCACCGTATCGGACGTACAGGACGTGCGGGTAAAAAAGGGGTCGCGATTACGTTGGTAACACCAATGGAATTCAAAGAACTGCAGCGTATCCGTTCAAAAGTTGGTACGACCATGGAGCATGCGTATATTCCAAGTAAATTGGATGTTAAAGAGGCTCAAGTAAGCCGTTTGCTTGCTGAAATTGAAAAACAACATGTTTATGATGAAGCGCATAAAGTGCTAGACGTTTTGAAAGAAGAGTACGATCAAGAGCAAATTGCGTATAAATTAATTTCTGTATTGATGGAACGTAATACGGTTGCCGGACCGAATCAAATCGGTATTGCAGCAGAGAGATTAGAGAAAATTCTTAATAATCTTCAAAATCGTCACGACGGTGGCGGAAGAAGCCGTCCTGGCGGATTTAACCGTAATCGTAGCGGAGGCGGTGCAGGTCGTAGCAGCTCTGGCGGCGGATACCGTGGCAATAACGATCGTAATGCTGCCGGTGGTGAGCGCAGCGGTGGCGGAGAACGCGGCGGAAACGATCGCGGTGATCGTTCACGCAGCTTTAGCGGTGGTAATCGCTCAAGCAAACCTAGAAGCTAAGTTAAGCTTCATCGCCTCAATAAACGGCTCCATCGGAGTCGTTAATACAAACCCCTCTCTTTGTTTAATCCCCCACATCGGTTCTGGAAAATAGTTGTCATCTTCAAATCGTGCCATGACATGCCAATGAACGCGCGGTAACATATTTCCGAATGAAGCAATATTGATTTTAGCAGGATTAAAATAGCGTAACATCTCTTTTTCGATCATATCCAAGCATTCCCATATCATCTCTTTTTCGTCACGAGAACATTCTGAGAATTCTTTATGGAGTGAATGGGTAAAAATTTTGAGCCAAGGGATATCACTATCGTGACGTTCGATATAAATAAGGGAGTTGGAGTAAAGCATGTCGAACCTTTAAAAAGATTCGATAGTGTAGCAATTTTTAGATATTTTTTCCTGCAAACGGAACAAGGGCACTTCCCCATGTCAAACCGCCGCCAAAAGCATCCAGAAGCATAAGTTCACCCTCTTTTAGACGACCTGATTCATAGATGTCATTGATTGCCATAGGGATAGAAGCACCGGAAGTATTGCCATATTTTTCAACAGTCAGTACCACTTGTTCATCTTGAAGGTTTAATGCATCGCCTACTGCTTTTATGATACGATAATTGGCTTGGTGAGGAATAAAATGTTTAATAGCGGATGAAGGAATGGTATTTTGCTCTAAGATATCTATAACATCATTGGTGAGGGTACGGACTGCAACTTTAAAGGTTTCATTCCCTTTCATCTTCATAAAACATCCTGCCGCTTCACGGTTGAGTTCATCATGAGCCGATCCGCTACCGCCGTTAGGAGTCATAAGTAGATCCGCATAGCTTCCATCGGAACCGGTATGGATATCAATAATTGCTTTGGATTTATCTTCCGTAGCACTGATAACCGCTGCACCTGCACCATCACCGAAGAGGATACAGGTTCCACGATCGGTGTAATCGGTGATGGCACTAAGTTTTTCAGCTCCGACAATAAGTACATTTTTTTTCATTCCCGATTCAACAAAGGCTTTTGCGATGCTAAGTGCATAAACAAAACCGGTACATGCGGCCGAAATATCAAAGGCCATCATTTTATCAAGTCCCAATTTTGTGGCGA
Source organism: Sulfuricurvum sp. (assembly GCF_041651515.1). Classification (GTDB taxonomy): domain Bacteria; phylum Campylobacterota; class Campylobacteria; order Campylobacterales; family Sulfurimonadaceae; genus Sulfuricurvum. The sequence goes on along the minus strand of NZ_JBAZJF010000004.1, from coordinate 115,678 downwards.
TTATAGTCGCGGTAGAGGGCATACAAAAATAATCGGGTGAAATAGTTGCACAAATAAGCATATCAATTTGGCTTTTATCCAGTCCGGAACGCGCTATAGCGAGTTCGGCTGCTTTGACACCCATATCGCTCGTTGTTTCATTTACTGCAGCAATATGGCGCTCTTTGATCCCTGTTCGCTTAGTGATCCATTCATCCGTTGTATCAACGAGGGTTTCCAGCTCGGCATTGGTGAGAATTTTAGAGGGGACATATGCCCCTATTGAACGAAATGCTGCATACATTGGTTAGCCTTTTTATGTGCCGATTTTAGCTTTTTAGCTCTTCAAGACGATTTTCGATATGGACGTTAACTCCGGTATCAACATAACGAATCGCTTGGAAAATAGCATTTTTAATTGCTTTTGGATTACTTTTGCCGTGACTGACAATTGCGCATCCTTTGATACCAACCAGAGGTGCTCCCCCGATTTCAGCGTAATCGATTTGCTTTTTGAGCAATTTAAATACTTTGCGCATCAAGAGTGCACCGGTAATCGCGATCGGTGATTTTCGGATGTACTCTTTGATGAAAAAACTGATCGTTGATGCTACCCCCTCAGAGGCTTTAAGTACAAGGTTTCCAATGAATCCGTCACATACGATAACATCACAGCTTCCGTCAAAAATATTGTTACCCTCGACGTTTCCGATAAACCCTTTTTGCCCTTCAAGCAATTTGAATGTCTCTTTGGTGACTTCGTTCCCTTTGGAATCTTCCTCACCGTTGGCAAGTAAACCAACACGTGGATTGCTTATTTTATACATATCCTGAGCGTAGTAGTATCCCATAATCCCGAATTGGAAAAGATGCTCCGCTTTGCAGTCAACATTGGCCCCGGCATCCATAAGTATGCTTCGTTTACCGCTTTTTGTGGGCATGGATGTGACCAAGGCAGGGCGTAGAACATGCTTGAGCCGTCCAAGCCGAAGTGTTGCCAAGGTCATCGTTGCACCGCTGTGCCCTGCACTGACAACACCGTCAGCCTCACCGTTGCGAACCAGCTCTATCGCTTTATAGATTGAACTTTCTTGACGCTTAAGTGCATCAGTTGCGGCATCACCCATATCGATGACATCATCCGCTTCGACAATTAAAATCTTATCTTTATAGCCCTTGGGTAATAAAGATAAAATCTCATCTTTTTTACCAACTAGAATTGGTTGAAACTTTGCTTCTTTGAGCGCTTCAAGTGTCCCTTTAACAATTGGTTCGGGACCAAAGTCCCCACCCATTGCATCAATTGCAATTCTAATCATCGATTATTTGTACTCACCGGTTGTCGGATTGACGTAGTGTGACAATTTGTAAGTCCCGTCTTTATCTTTTACGGGGCGAGCAAGTGTAATTTTATAGTGAGTTCTGCGTTTTGCGGCGCGAGTATGACTCACTCTTCTTTTAGGTACTGCCATAGTATTTATCCCTTTCTATTTAAATTTAGAGTGCCTTTGAAATTGTATTTCAAAAGTAATATTAGAACTCGCGTTCTAGCGAAGTACCTTCACAGTTTGAGCAACAAAAATAATCGCTTCTGATCAGTTCGAGTTCCGAAGCCAATAATTCATCCATATCGATGGTAGAGTTTTCGATTTCGACGACATCTAACTCATTGTCATTGCCGTGTGCAATTCCATCGGATAGATAAAAAACGATCTCTTCATTAAGCTCTTTTTTTACCGTTTCCGCGCATAAATCGCAAGGAAGTGAAATACTTCCTGTTATTGTACCGTTTAATTGTGCAAGATTGCGCTTTTTCAGGATTATATCTCCTGAAAAATGGGCATCTTCACATTTTACCTCAAAGTCTAGAGGCACCGCATTCAAGCGTTTAAACGATATTTTTGTCACTTAAGAGATCTCGCGACCTGAAAAGAAAAAAGCGATTTCATTTTTAGCGTTCTCAACCGAGTCACTTCCGTGAACAGCATTCGCATCAATATTTTCAGCGAAATCAGCACGGATAGTTCCTGCTTCTGCTTCTTTAGGGTTTGTTGCACCCATCAAATCACGGTTTCTTTGAACAGCGTTTTCGCCCTCAAGAACAGTAATAACAACCGGTCCGCTTACCATGAAATCAACGAGGTCGTTGAAGAAAGGGCGAGCAGCGTGTACCGCGTAAAATGCTTCCGCGTCTTGGCGGCTAAGCTGAACTTTTTTGGTAGCTGCGATTTTAAGACCATCTGTCTCAAAACGATCCAAAATTTTTCCAATGACACCTTTTGCTACGGCGTCAGGCTTGATGATTGACAAGGTTTGTTCCATCAATGCTCCTGTTTTATGTGTAAAAAATAGAACGGGATTATAGCGGATGAATCATTTAAGTAATATTAAAGATGATGGGATTTGCGGAAAGAGTGGAGTTTGGAGGGAAAACCCTCCAAGTAAAATTAATTAACTACGTTTGCTTTGTTAGAACGCATATCAGCGGTAACATCATCACGGTGAGATGGACTAGCACCGATTTCATCCCAAGTGATACAACCCTCAGTCGGACATGCAGTTGCACAAGCTGGCTCATCATGGTGACCTACACACTCGACACATTTGTCAGCGTAAACGTAATAGATCTCTTCACCTGTCGGGTTATCGTCCTCGTCTACAATCGCTTCTACCGGACACTCATCGATGCAAGCACCGCAATTAATACAGGTATCATTAATGACTACTGCCATAGGATTCTCCTTGGTTTATATAAATATGGGGTAACTATAACAGAAGAATTTTAAACCCACCTAAAAAATAGGCAGGGGTAATGAAGATTATAGAAGGAGTGTTACGGAAATAGATTTAAAGACCGAGATAGGCTTTGATTGCATCTACTTTATCGGTTTTTTCCCATGTAAATTCAGGAAGTTCACGACCGAAATGGCCATAAGCAGCAGTTTTACGATAAATAGGTCGCAATAAATCAAGGGATTCAATAATCCCTTTTGGAGTAAGGTTAAAGAGCTCTTTGACACACGCTTCGAGTTTTTCTTCAGGGACGATAGCGGTTCCGTGTGCATTTACCATAATGGATATGGGCTTTACAACACCGATCGCATAGGAGACTTGAATGGTTGCTTTTTCGCATGCACCGGAAGCGACAAGATTTTTGGCCACATAGCGTGCGGCATAGGCGGCTGAGCGGTCTACTTTGGTCGGATCTTTTCCGCTGAATGCACCGCCTCCGTGTGGGCAGGCACCGCCGTAGGTATCAACGATGATCTTGCGTCCTGTTAGTCCTGCATCCCCTTGAGGACCTCCGATGACAAATTTACCGGTTGGATTGATGTGGTAAACAATGTTTGGGCTCATAAGCTCTGCCGGAATAACATACTTGATCACTTCCGCAATAACATCCGCATGGAGTTTTTCCTGAGAAATATCAGGGGCATGCTGGGTAGAGACAACAACCGTCTCGACAGAGACCGGTTTGTCATCGACATAACGGATACTAACCTGAGTTTTTCCATCCGGACGTAAATAGGGGATTATCCCCTCTTTGCGTACTTGGGCTAAACGCTCGGCAAGGCGGTGCGAGAGGTAGATAGGTAAAGGCATTAGCACATCGGTTTCACGGCACGCGTAACCGAACATCAACCCTTGGTCACCGGCACCGATCTCACCGTCTTCTTGGTCAACCCCTTGGTTGATATCGGGAGATTGCTCTCCAATTCCGTTAAGAACCGCGCATGAGCGGTAATCAAATCCGTACGTTGCATCGGTATAACCGATTTCACGGACAACCTGACGGGCAATCTCTTGCATTGGAGCGTAAGAAGTGGTTTTAAGTTCACCGGCGATGACACAAAACCCGTTAGATACGAGCGTTTCACAAGCTACACGAGCCTTAGGATCGTGTTCGATAATATAGTCCAAAATGGCATCACTGATTTGATCGGCCATTTTATCGGGATGCCCCTCAGTGACCGATTCGGAGGTGAAAATATACTCTTTAGGCATGAAAGTCCTTAATTACTATTTGATTCGAGGTTATAAATTGATGCGATTATAGCAAACCCTATTTTAAAAAATCTCTTTCCCAAAAGAAATCGATCCAATCCGTGGCTTCATGTAAAGAATACTCAGGCTGAATAGATGCAGAGGGTTTCGTGTAAATGGCGGCACTTTTAAACTCTATATCCGGATAACGGATACGAAGGTATTGTAACAATGCCTCGAGTGTTTGTCCGCTATCGACGATATCATCGATGATCAGAACTTTTTTTGAGAGAGACAGATCGCACTCTCCTCGAATGGTGAGGGTATCACGTTGACGTTCTCCGTCGTAGCTCTCAATCCGTATACTTTGGAGGTTACGGATATCAAGGGCCGTCGAGAGGGCATGGGCAAGTGTCATACCGCCGCGTGCTACAGCGACAAGGGTATCCGGCTGAAAAGGCTCACAGATGGCGGCCAGTGAGAGTACGTCGTTTTTAAACTGGTTATATTCATAGTGTATCATTTTGAAATCATATCATAAGGGCATATACGCTATAATGAAAAACTTAGTTTTAAAAAGGTCATTATGAAAAAATTAGCCATCATAGGCCGTCCGAATGTCGGCAAGAGCTCATTATTCAACCGTCTTTTAAAGCAACGCGATGCAATTACCTCCGAACAGGCAGGTACGACACGAGATGTCAAAAAACGGGTTGCCGTAGTAGTGGATAAAGAGGTCGAAATTCTCGATACCGGCGGTTTGGACGAAGGGTGCGAGCTGTTCGACCGGATCAAAGAAAAATCGCTGAAAGCGGCGCATGAAGCCGATATTATTCTCTTTATGGTGGACGGTAAAAGCCTCCCCGAGGATGATGATAAAAAGCTCTTTTATGAGCTTGAATCGATGGGAAAAGCGATCGCTTTGGTCGTTAACAAAATCGATAACGATAAAATGCAAGAAAAACTGTGGGAATATTACGAATTCGGAACCGATCGTATTTTCGGTATTTCGGTCGCCCATAATCGATCGGTTTTGCCGCTTTTGAATTGGATCGCTTCAGAACTTCCTGAATCCTCTATCGTTAAGCCTGAAGCCGAAACGGCAGAAGAAGATGATGAGATGGACGGTTTTGCTGCTGCGTTGAAAGCTTCTTCGGATGATGAAGAGTTTGATGATGAGGATGACGATTCAGAGGATGATTCGGACGAAGATATAGATGAAGAATCCATTGAAGCCCTCGAAGAAGCATATCGCGGAATTGTTAAAGAGTATGAAGCTGGTGATATCAATCAAATGAAAGTGGCAATTATCGGTCGTGTCAACGTCGGGAAAAGTTCACTTCTTAATGCATTATTGGGCGAAGATCGCTCGGTGGTGAGTTCCGTCGCCGGGACAACGATTGATCCGATCGATGAGACCGTTGAGTACCAAGATAAAAAGATCACCTTTATCGATACAGCGGGAATTCGTAAACGGGGGAAAATTCTCGGAATCGAAAAATATGCCCTTATGCGTACCGAAGAGATGCTTGAAACGGCCGATATCGCACTCCTTGTTTTGGATGCATCGCAGCCCTTTATGGACCTGGATGAAAAAATCGCCGGATTTGTCGATAAAAACCGTCTCGCGTGTCTCATTGTTTTGAACAAATGGGATATGGCACCGAAAGAAGATTATGACAAAATCATCGCTGAAGTTCGCGACCGATTTAAGTTTTTGAGCTATGCTCCGATTGTTACGATTTCAGCACAAAGTAAACAGCGCGTCCATAGAATTTTTGATATGTTGCTCAAAATCAATCAAAACTATTCACAGCGTATTTCGACGGGTAAACTCAATGAAGTTATCCAAGCCGCAATGCGTAAACATATCTTGCCGAGTATCAACGGGATGAATATCCGTTTGTATTTCGCAACGCAGTATGATATCCGTCCGCCGCGTATCGCACTGATTATGAACAAACCGCAAGGGCTTCACTTCAGTTATCGCCGATATTTGACGAATCAGTTGCGGGAGCAGTTTGATTTTGAAGGGACTCCGGTACTCTTTAAAGCAAAAAGCAAAAATACGAACCGTCGACCACAGCCGCACAAAACAAGAGCGATGTGGTAAAAAAATAAGATCGTTAAAACGGTTTTACGACTACTAGCGCAACAATACCCATCAATAAAAGGGTGGGTATTTCATTATACATCCGAAAAAACTTCCCGCTTTTATACGCTGTGTTTTCTTTGAGTTTGAGACGATAGTGCCCGAGTGAGAAAAAATAAGCGGTCAAAATGGCTACCAAAGTCAGTTTGGCGTGCATCCATCCCCCCATCTGAAATACATTTACCCCGTTATAGTGCTGTGTTGATAAGATGATTAACGCTGTACCCGAGAGTAACGTTGCCCAAAAAGCGGGGACACCTATATATTTATAAATTTTCATTTCCATAATTTCCACTACGTCGATAAACCCCTGATTGGTTCCGTTTTCGACATGGTAAACAAAGAGGCGCGGAAGGTAGAAAAGTACCGCAAACCACGACACCATAGAGATAATATGAAACCAAAGCACCCAACTGTACATGTTACTTTCCTGATTATGAAGTAGGGAAGAGTAACCAAAAGAAGCTAAAAATTAAAGGTGCTTTTTTACCCATGCAATAATTTGTGGGGTAGGGAGTGCGCCGCTGAATTGGTCGACGATGCGATTATTTCTAAATGCGATGACGGTGGGGATAGAGCGGATACCAAAACGTGCGCCGAGCTGTTGTTGTTCTTCGGTATTAATTTTGACAAATTGAGCTTTGAGGGGAAAGTTTCGGGCCGCTTCTTCAAATGAGGGTGCCATTGAGCGACACGGTCCGCACCACGGTGCCCAAAAATCGACGATGATAAGCCGTTCATCGTTAAGGACGAGCCGATCAAAGCTTTCTGCATTTACCGATAAGGGTTTGGTATCAAGAAGGGAAGCTTTGCAATGACCGCATGCGGCTTTTACGTAAGACTCTTTTACAGGGATAGCATTTACGCCCCCGCAGTGGGGACAAACGACATTGATTTTAGTCATCGCGTTACTCTGCTGCCTCTTCTGCAAGCTCAATCTCACGCAGTGAGGTAGCATGGTGATCTTTTACTTTGTCATGGAGACGGCGAAGGGCTTTGTTGGCGCGTTCAATCGCCATATCGATAGCGGTATCAATATCTTCATCGACATCCGAAATAACAACGGGCTGTGCGTGAGCAATGTGCATATCAAATTCGACCCCGACCCCTTTTTTCTCTTTGGTAATCATTACATTTACGGTGGTAATATCAAGATGGTAGCGTTTAAAGTTTTCAATAGCAGTAGCAATATGATCGTTTAGATGCTGAGTGAGTTTGATCTCTTTGGAGCGAATTTGGACAGTCATAATAGATCCTTTGATAGTTGAACTGTCGAAAAATATAGCATATCTTTTCTTAAGAGGAAGCTTAAGAGACTCTGCGGTAAAATTACTTTATGTTCAAGGAGTTATTGTGCGAGTTTTAACGGGTATTCAACCATCAGGCGATTTACATATTGGAAACTATTTCGGTTCGATCAAACCAATGATCGAATCACAAGAGGAGCATGAGGTATTTGCATTTATTGCCAATTATCATGCCATGACCTCTTTGGATGATGGTGGGCGTCTTTCTCATCTCACGATGCAGGCAGCTACCGATTTCTTGGCGTTGGGGATGAACCCGGCTAAAAGTACTTTTTGGGTGCAATCGGATGTAAAAGAGGTATTGGAACTTTACTGGGTACTCTCCAGTTTTACTCCGATGGGATTGTTGGAGCGTGCACACAGCTATAAAGATAAAGTGGCTAAAGGGATTGCCTCTAACCACAACCTCTTTTCGTATCCGGTTCTGATGGCGGCCGATATTGTATTGTTTGGATCGCAAATCATCCCTGTCGGGAAAGATCAGATTCAACATGTAGAGATTGCCCGCGATATTGCACTTAAATTTAATAACCGATACGGCGATATTTTGACATTGCCGGAATTCAGAGTTGATGAAAACGTTGCAACGGTTCCTGGGACGGATGGGCAGAAAATGTCCAAAAGCTATGGGAATACCATCACCATTTTCGGGGAAGAGAAAGCGCAGCTCAAGACAATCAAAAAAATTGTTACAGAACTCGTTGGGATGGAAGAGCCTAAAGAGTACGCTAACTGCAATGTGTATAATATTGTCAAATTGTTTTTGGATGAGAATGAACGGGTGGCACTGCAGGAGCGTTACACACGAGGCGGAGAGGGGCATGGTCATTTCAAGCTTTATCTCGCCGATGTATTGTGGGAGTATTTTCGCCCCTTTAGAGAACGACGCGCTTATTATGAATCGCATCCGGATGAGGTACGCGATATTTTAAAAAGCGGAGCAGACAAGGCACGTGCAGTCGCTCAACCGATTATTGAAAAAGTACGTTCGGTTACGGGAATTACATATTAGGAGCATTTAAATGAAAAATTATATTCAAAAACAAATTGCCGATTCGGCGGCAACCAAACAAGCAATTTTAGAGAATCAGCCTTTGCTGGATGTCATTGTTGACGTAGCAAAAGCGTGTGTAAAGGTATATCGTAAGGGTAAGAAGACCCTTTTAGCCGGAAACGGCGGTTCGGCTGCCGATGCGCAGCACATTGCGGCTGAGTTGGTAGGGCGTTACGGATTTGACCGCCCCTCTATCCCCTCTCTTGCCTTGACAACCGATACCTCCAATTTGACCGCTATCGGAAATGACTATGGGTATGACAAAGTGTTTTCCCGTCAGTTAGAGGGGATGGCACAGGAGGGGGATTTGTTCATCGGAATCTCAACATCGGGTAATTCCCAAAACATCATTAATGCATTTGAATCGGCAAAAGAGCGAGGGGTTACGACGGTGGCGCTTGTCGGGCGTGATGGCGGCAAAATGGCGGCAATGGCAGATTATGCGATTATTATCCCCTCTAATGCAACTCCTCGTATCCAAGAGTCTCATATTTTGATCGGGCATATTCTGTGTGACATTATCGAAAAAGAGCTTTTCGGCGGCGGAGTAGCGTAAGTGTCACATAAAGCCCTTTTTCTTGACCGTGACGGTGTTGTTAATGTTGAGAAAAACTATCTCCATAAGATCGAAGATTTTGAACTCATGGACGGCATTGTTGAGGTGTGCCGTGCCTATCAAGAACAGGGCTATTTAATTATTATCGTCACCAATCAGTCGGGGATTTCTCGGGGCTATTATACGGAGGACGATTTTGACTGTTTGAGTGAATGGATGGTGGAGCATTTTCACGAGTTGGGAATTACCATCACCCATATCTATCATTGCCCCCATCATGAGAGTATTGATGGTCTCTGTGAATGCCGAAAGCCTGAACCGGGAATGTTTATTCAGGCACAAAAAGAGTACGATTTAGATATGTCGTCTTCCGTTATGATCGGCGATAATGAGCGTGATATTGAAGCGTCACTTAAAGCGGGAGTCGGGATAAATATTCTCCTCTCTACGGATGCGGTTATGTCCAATGCTAATCGGATTATACCTTCATTGCGGGAGTTGTTTTAATGCGTATCATTAATACGGGTGGCACGTTTAATAAGCGGTACGATCCCCTTAAAGGGGAACTCTTTGTGCCGAAGGATAATGCAGCAGTTGAAGCAATTATCTCTTCATTCGTGGTTGATATCCCTCTTCAAGGGGTCATTTATAAAGACTCTTTGGAAATGGACAGTCATGACCGATTCGTCTTGGGAGAAATGATCGCACATTCAAAGGAAAACATTATTATTGTTGTTCACGGCACCGATACGATGGATATAAGTGCTGCCTATATAGAGAGTTTAGCACTGGAGAAAGTGATTGTGTTTACGGGAGCAATGGTCCCTTTTAGCATTAATCCCATCGAGGCTACGGCAAATCTTTCCATCGCAATCGGCTATGCGAACAATGTTCAAGCGGGCGTCCATATTGTGATGCAAGGGGTTATGGGCAGTTTTAAACAGGTGAAAAAAAATAAGTTTGCAGGGAAGTTCGAATATGTCTAAAGTCAAATGTGATCACTGCCATCTTGAATTCAACGATGAGGTGATGATCCACGACGGAGAGTATCGTTTTTGCTGTAACGGATGTCGTGGGATTTTTCATCTCCTTAAGGATGAGGGGCTAGAGAGTTTTTATTCGAAAATGGGAGATACTACCCTCGCTCCCCCAACAGAGCAGTTTGAAGCAAGTTCCAATTTTGATACTCCTGCCTTTCATGAGCGATTTGTTACAACGACAGAGGAAAACTTATCTCAAATTTCATTAGTTATTGAGGGGATACACTGTGCGGCGTGTGTATGGCTGAATGAAAAGGCCCTTCATAAAATGGAGGGTGTGATCGAAGCACACATTAACTACACCAATAATAAAGCCCGAATTACATGGAATTCTGAAGTACTTAAGCTTTCCGCTATCATCGATATGATTCGGGCCATCGGTTATGATGCCTTTCCCTACGATGCATCGCTGCAAGAAGTGCGAGCCAACAAAGAGCGTAAAGATTATTATTTGCGGATGGCGGTAGCGACGTTTGCCACCATGAATATGATGTGGATCGCCGTTGCACAATACGCGGGATATTTCACCGGAATTACGCAAGAGGTAAAGACGATTCTTAATATTGCTGAATGGGTATTGGCCACTCCGGTTCTGTTTTACAGCGGATGGATTTTTTACCGTGGTGCTTATTATGGGCTCAGAAACCAAGCCATTACGATGGATTTACTTGTCGTTACCGGATCAAGTTTGGCATATCTCTATTCTATCTATATCACGGTATTGGGAAAAGGGGAAGCCTACTTCGATTCAGTGGCAATGATTATCACTTTTGTCCTTTTCGGGAAATTTCTTGAAGTGCTTAGCCGTAAAAATGCCGCCGATACCCTCGATATTATCGGGAAACATATTCCCCGTGAAGTGAGTATTGTGGAAGGGGAATCCATCCGATCCGTCGATGTCAATGAAGTGAAAGTCGGAGATGAGATTGTAATCCGCAGCGGTGAACGCTCAGCAATCGACGGTGAAGTGATCTCAGGGGAGGGGAGCTTTGATGAATCCAATCTCACCGGTGAATCCGAACCTATTTTTAAACGTTTAGGAGATCGAATCATCAGCGGGACGACCAGTATCGATGCCCTGATCCATTATCGAGCGACGAAAGATTTTGCCCATTCCACCCTCTCGAATCTTGTCAATCTGCTTGAAAATGCGATGGCTCAGAAACCCTCCATTGAACAGTTGGCGAATCGTCTGTCACAACATTTTTCTTCCACAATTTTGTTTTTAGCTATTGCAACGTTTTGGGCATGGTATTTTTGGCCACACAGCTTTGATCGTTCGCTGATGGTGGGAATTTCTGTCATTATTATCGCTTGTCCGTGTGCCCTTGCTTTAGCGACTCCGGTGGCAACCTTGGTCGGGTTGGCATTGGGGGCTAAAAGAGGTATCCTCTTCAAATCGGCGGCACAGATTGAGACCATGGCAAAAGTGACGATGGTGGTTCTAGATAAAACGGGGACGATTACCCAAGGACGTCCTGAAGTGATTTATGCGACGGTCCATTCTAATTTTGATGTCGGGGCATTGCATACTCTGGTTTCCTCCTCAAAGCATCCAATCAGTCGCGGAGTTAGGGAATATCTGGATCGGACGGAAGAGAGCATAGATGCAAGTACCATCGAAGAGGCACGGGAAATTCCCGCTCGCGGAATGGTCGGTCGACATAAGGGTGTGATGATTGCAGGAGGGAATGCATTTTTAATGCACGAGCTCGGTATGGATGTTGATATTTCGAGTGATAAAAGTCTTTTTTACTATGCCGTCGATCATACATTGGTTGCGGTTTACGAATTGCGAGATCTTCCAAAAGAGAGAGCCTATGAGTCGATAGCGGCACTCAAACGTGCTAATCTTCGTGTGGTAATGCTTACCGGCGATCATGAAGCTGCGGCGCAAAGAGTGGCCAAAGAGGTTGGTATCGAAGAGGTGTATGCCCAATTGACACCGGAAGGTAAGGCGGAATTTATTGCATCGGCACACACGCAGGGGCATATCGTCGTGATGGCAGGAGATGGGGTTAATGATCTTTTGGCGCTTGCTACGGCTGATATTGCTATCGCGATGGGGAATGGGAGTGATATTGCTATTGAGGTGAGTGACGTCGTATTGATGAATGATTCGCTTGTTTCGCTCTCTGAAGCGTTTGTTATCAGCCGTAAAACGTATGGTCTGATTAAACAAAATCTTTTCATTTCATTGGTATACAACTCGATCACGATACCATTGGCAATGATGGGATATGTGATTCCGCTCATAGCAGCGATTTCGATGTCATTCAGCTCACTTCTCGTGGTCGGTAATTCGATGCGAGTGCGTTGGCTTTATAAATAAAAAGGTAGGTATTATGGATTCTTGGGTAATAGCAATGATGCTGGGTGCATCGCTTTTTTTAGGTGCTATTGCATTGAGTGCATTTTTGTGGGGGATCAAAAACGGTCAGTTTGATGATGAGAAGAAAATGATGAATCAGGTATTGTACGATGATGAAAGTGAACTGAACGATGCAGCAAACCAACAGCGAAAACAAAAATCAGTGAATAAAAAAGAAGAGTATCGACCGGAATAAAAGGATGTAAAGACTCACCGCTTACGCGGTGAGAGAGGAATTACTTGATTCCTGCAGCGTAAGCAGCAGCAGCTTTGATGTCAGCGTCAGACATAGTAGCCACTTGACCTTTCATCAATGCGCCCATACCAGCTTTGTTTTGTGTACCAGCTTTGTATGCTTTCAAAGAAGCTTCGATAGCAGCAGCTGATTGACCTTTTACGATTCCTGATTTACCAAGAGCCGATTTTTCGAAAGAAGCACCATGGCAAGCAGCACATTTAGCAGTTAGGGCTTTACCATCGGCAGCCATCATTGATACACCAGCAAATAACATTGCAAGAGCAATTTTTTTCATTTGTTTTCTCCGTAAAAAATTTCGGCACCATTATAGTCTTAGCAATCTTAAATGACTCTAACAATCTTTGGCTTAATCAATCCTCTGTTACAATAATGCACTAAAAAAGCCAAGGAAATTCTATGCGCTACAGCGATGTTGATTTTAATCATAAAACTATCCTTATTACGGGAGGAGCAGGGTTTATCGGTTCGAATCTTGCGTTTTATTTTCAGGAGCATTATCCGTATGCGCGTATTGTTGTTTTGGATCTATTTCGCTCAACGCAAACGCTTTCCAACGGTAATCTCAAAAGTTTCGGGCACTTTAAAAATTTGATCGGATTTCGCGGTGAAGTGATCAGCGGCGATATTAACGATTCTCTCCTTCTTGCCAAACTTACCGCTCAGTATAAATTTGATTATATTTTCCATGAAGCGGCGATTTCGGATACGACGGCATTGGAACAAGATTTGATGATTCAGACCAATCTAAACGCGTTCAAAGATCTTTTAGATATAGCAGTAGAACATGGTGCGAATATGATTTATGCCTCTTCCGGTGCAACCTACGGTGATGCCCCTTCACCGCAACGTGTAGGTCGGGAAGCCCCCCAAAACGTATACGGCTTCTCTAAGCTGATGATGGATCATTTAGCACGGCAGTACAGCCTTCAGCATAATCACATCAGTATTGTCGGTTTACGTTATTTTAATGTGTACGGACCTAGAGAATTTTTCAAAAACAAAACGGCATCGATGGTGGTGCAGTTTGGTCATCAGCTATTGTCAGGGAAAACTCCGAAGCTCTTTGAAAATTCGGATAAAATCGTTCGTGATTTCATTTATATTGAAGACATCATTCAGGCCAATGTTTTGGCAATGCATCCCAAGGAATCGGGGGTATTTAATGTCGGTACGGGAAAAGCCCGCTCCTTTCAATCGATGGTTGATATTCTCCAACGTGAACTGGGAACATCGTTTGAGTGTGAATATATCCCGAATCCGTACGTGGGTCGGTATCAATTTCATACCGAAGCGGATATTGAATCGACAAAAGCAGCGTTGGATTATGAACCACGTTTTGAATTTGAGGAGGGTATTGCTGCGTATGTTCCTGAGATTAAACGTCTTTTTGAGGAGGAGCTTTCATGAAACGGTTCCAAAATGCCCATCCTCGTATTCTTGTGATCGGGGATTTGATGATAGACCATTATTTGTGGGGAGGGTGTGAACGGATATCTCCGGAAGCTCCGGTGCAGGTGGTCGATATTACACGTGAAACGACGGTTTTGGGCGGTGCAGGAAATGTGATTAATAATCTCATCTCATTGGGAGCAGATGTTTGTGTCGGAGGAGTTATCGGAGACGATGAAAACGGTGAAGAACTCCGCGAAATGCTTAAATCTATCGGTGTTGATGCTGCAGGATTGGTCATTCAAGAGGGACGTAAAACATCGAAGAAAAGCCGTATTATCGCTTCGAATCAACAGATTTTGCGTTACGACAAAGAGTCTAAAGAGGCTATTGCAACAGTGAGTGAACGAAAAATTGTTTCCCATATGATTGATGTGATCGACAGCTGTGATATTGTTATCCTCTCGGATTACGGAAAAGGGGTGATTACCGAGGCAGTAGCCGGTGGGGTAATTGCTGCGGCCAAACTGGCCGGTAAAAAAGTGTTGGTTGATCCTAAGGGGAAAGATTATCGTAAATATCGCGGCGCTTATCTTCTGACCCCCAATAAAAAAGAGGCCTCCGAAGCAACGGGAATTGTCATTAACGATGATTCCTCTTTGCGTCAGGCACTTCTCTCTTTGAAAAAGAGCTGCGATTTGGAATGTTCTATGATTACCCTCTCTGAAGACGGAATCGCTATTTATGATGAGTCTATGCGCCGTTTTCCAACGGTAGCGAAAGAGGTTTATGATGTCACGGGAGCAGGCGATACCGTCATAGCTTCCCTCTCCTATGCACTTTCCAGTGGACTCAGCATTGATGAAGCGGCACCGTTCGCCAATCATGCAGCGGCAGTTGTTGTCGGCAAGATCGGTTCGGCAACGGTTACCCTGGATGAAATTGATATGTATGAATCGAGTCTTCATCAAAGCAGTTCCGACGCTCATATTAAATCGCATAATGAAATTGCATCTATCGTTCAAAGACTTAAAGCGGAAGGTAAATCCGTTGTCTTTACCAATGGATGTTTCGATATTCTTCATGTGGGACATGTTAAATACCTTCAAGAGGCTAAAAGCTATGGTGATGTATTGATTGTCGGACTTAACTCGGACAGCTCGGTACGTGCATTGAAGGGGCCAACCCGTCCTGTCAATCTTGAATCGGATCGCGCGTATATTTTAGCTGCACTCGAATCGGTCGATTATGTCGTGATGTTCAGCGATGAAACGCCGTATCAACTGATCAAAAATATAGCTCCTGATATCCTTGTCAAAGGGGGAGACTATGAGGGGAAAGCCGTTGTTGGAGCGGAATTTGCTAAGGAATTACGACTGGTGCAGTTTGTGGATGGCAAGAGTACTACTGCCACGATTGCACGAATTAATGAAGGGACAACATGTTGAAAAAACTTATTTTAGCTGCTTTAATCAGCACTGGAGCCTATGCGGCACATCAAATCGAAGCGAATGTCAATGATAAAGATGTTGAAGGACAAATTCGTCTTGATATGGGACGAATGGGTAATGCTATGGAAAATACCTATATCGGAGCCCGTTTTTTAAACGGAGATAATAATAACTCTCAAGGGATTACCCATTCCGATCCGCTGATGGAGGTCTCTTTTATGGTGATGCGTCCGGTGCGCGGAGTGCAAGGATTAAAGCTGGGATTTGGGATTAAAGCGGAATATACGAAATTTGACGGACACAGCTATGCCGCCATTCCATTAGGAGCTGAAGCGGAGCTTCAATTGCCGCTCAATACTCCGTTTCCCTTTTATCTCGGAGGGGCTTTGTATTATGCCCCTTCGGTTTTATCGTTTAAAGAGGGTGATAAATATTTAGAGAGCCGCATTCATCTCGATGCTGAACCGATCGACCATGCACGCGTTGAAGTCGGGTATCGCAAAATTAATACAGATATTAAAACTCAAACCATTACCTATAACGATTCATGGTATTTTGGGCTTAAATTAGAGTTTTAACCGCCACTATCACCTCCTCAGAGGTGATACTTTTCATACACTCATGATGTCCCAGCGGGCACTCTCTTTTCATACAGGGCGAACATTTTATTTCATGTCGGACGATTATACTTTTTTCATTCATCCACTGGGATGTTTCCAGATAGCGGGTAGGACCAAAGATTGCAACCGTGGGTACTTGATACGCTGCCGCAACGTGCATCGGTCCGCTATCATTGGTAATAAACAGATCCAACCCGCCAACCATCGAACATAATTCCTGAATCGATGTTTTCCCGGCCAAATTTGTCACTTTGATGTTTTCTAAACGAGATTCGATCTCCTTTGCCATCCCCACTTCATTAGGCCCTCCAAATAAAACAATGTCATATCGATCGCTATATGCACGAGCCACTTCGGCAAACTTTTCAGGATACCACCGTTTGGCACTCCCGTAGGTTGCTCCCGGATTGATTCCGAGGGTGGGGCGAGAATATCGGTGTGGAGGGAGATGAAGTTGCAACTTTTTGATACTGAGCGGTGCAGGGCTAAGGCTTTGGGCTATATCGCGATATTGTTCTACCAGATGAGAAGGGTGGCTGGGTTTGATACTGTGGGATAAAAGTAAACGCGAATGCCAGCTTCTACGACCTGTTGTGATCGGGGTACCGCTCCAAAACAATAAGAGCGAAGAGTGGAGCTGATTTCGAAAGGTAATGGCCACATCATGCTTTCCTATCTTTATAGCGAATTTATAGGTGTTGGCAAATCGGTTCCCCCCTTTTTTTGTCTCGTCTACATAGGAGTTGACACACTTCGGGTGATGTTTGAGTGCTTCAATGCTCACATAGGAGCCTACCAATGTCAGTTCCGCCTCAGGGTAAACTTCACACAACGCTTCGATGGCAGGAGTCGCCATTACAGCATCGCCAAGCCAGTTGGGGAGAATGATGAGAATTTTCACAGTGAAGCCTTATAGGTGTAAATGGGTGAAGTGGTGGGAGTCCATGTAATGTGCAACTCTCCTCGTGGGGTAGAACAGATCAAAAGGTATTCCTCCCCTCTGTGACGGTAGCGTAAAAAATTCGCATCGCTTAAATGCGAAAGCATCGTAGCATAGGCATCGAAAGCACTTCGTTTTCGAATCCCTTCACGATTATCGATCAGTCCGTATCCCGGTGCGATCAGCTGGTGCCAATAGAGTGAATCCACTTTTTGGGATGCAAAAGCGAGGAGATGATAGCGTACCATGAAATCGGCATAATCGGCTTCACTGACACACTCATGCTCACTGGTAGGCGCGTAGGGAGCCGTATTTTTAATCGGCCAGTTAGCTTCGGTGATAACAAGCTCATTGGCGGTTTTTGGGCTAAAGGAGATCAGGGCGTTGAGGAGGTTGATTTTGCCTAGGAGGTTAAAGCCCATTTGGGTATTTTCGGGTGCCCCGCGACGATCGACATAAAGGAGGCTCCCAAGTGCATCAAATCGTATACGTGCCAGATTGAAAAGGGTGTGGGCCGTGAAATGGAATTCAAAATCGATAACGTTTGAACCGATGAGTTTGAGGTGGGGGAAACGGCTTTGTTTCAGCTCATATGCGAGTGCATAAAAATCAAGATACTCGTTGACACTGAAAAATCCCCATTTGGCACGGTTGATGGTAGAACCGATAACATAGGTATGGCAAACATCGTCCAATGCTTCGAAAATTTGGGTGAAGTGATCGCGACACAGGGTAGGAGAGGTGATATGTTCACGGTCTTGCAGCAAGGCTACGGTGATCTCTTTACCTTTAAAGGTATGAATAAAAGCGACATACTCATTGAGCCGTTCCATCTCCCACAGAGGGATACGGATAAGAAGTCTTTGACTACCAAGCTCATTGATCAAATAGGGAGTTGTATTGGGTTCTTTATCGAGATTGACCCCTATACCGAAAAAGTGCTCACCCCTAACGCTACGCCGCCCAGTAAAAGGGATAAGCAACAATGCAATCGGAAGGGTCAGTAGCGCGATAGCGAATGTTTTGATAAGGGAGGGGAGGGCGCTACGACGCATTGCACGTTTTAATGCTTTATCTTTGATGATGGCGGGTTGATCCGAATAGTGATCCCAGGCAAACGGTTGTTTCATGGCCATATTATAGCGTTTTCTTTACGATGAATTAGGTAGAATATAGCATCAGAACAAGAGGAAAGTGAATGAACATTTTAGTAGTGCGTAACGATAAACTGGGTGATTTTATTACCGCATTGCCGACATTGTATGTTCTTAAACACCATAATAGGGCTAATCGCATTATTGCTCTTGTCGCTCCAATGAATCGCACATTGGCAGAATCCTGTGATTTTATCGATGAGGTGATTGTTGATAGTGGCGAAGATATTCTCGAATTGGCCTATAAGATTAAACAAGCGAATATCGATGCTTCTATAACCCTCTTTTCGAATACCCGCGTTGCCTTGGCACAGTGGATCGCCCGTATCCCTATTCGTATTGCCCCCGCGACCAAGATCGCTCAGCTGTTTTACAATCGCCGCATCACCCAACGTCGAAGCGAAGTGAAAATGGGAGAGTTTGAATACAATCTGCAGCTCGCGAAAGCTCTTTTTCCTGAGATATCTTTGGATTTTCCGAAACCGCTTTTAGCATTTGAGGGAGCTGCTGAGGTTTATGAATCCTTTTGTGCAGCACAGCGTATTACGAAACCCGTTGTTGCTTTTCATCCGGGATTTGGCGGCTCTTCGGATGCTAACTGGACATTGAAGGAATACATTGAATTGGTGAAAATTGCCGAAGTAGATCAGACTGTTGATGTGGTTATGACGTTCGGGCCCGATGAGGAAAAATTGTATAATGAAGCGAAAGGCTATTTAGCTGAGAGCCGGGTAGTTTTGTACCGTTCTGCGGGGAGTGTGGTCGATTTTGCCACACTTTTGAGCTGTTTTAAACTGTTTATTAGTACCTCGACAGGGACGTATCATTTGGCGAGTGCAGTAGGGTGCGAGACGTTTACTTTTTTTGGAGATTCCCGTTTTGCTTCCGCGTTGCGTTGGAAAAGCATCGGTGAAGAGAGCAAACAGCACCATTTTATGATTCCGCTTGAGCCTGAGGGACGTGCAGCAATGTTCGAGAGCGTTAAGCTGGCGTTGAAAAATCGCCTTTCATCAGGTTTTTAAGCCTCTTTTTAAAGTTTTTTGTCCGTTTATTACTATCGTTGTGCCGTTTCATTTCAGCAATCGTGACCTGTTCGTCCAAGCCGCTAAGCCGGGCGTATTCCCGCCCCATAACGTCAAGCTCTTCATTAGTGGCCCAAAGCTTATTAAAATTTTCACATCCCTCTACCGGTGTGATTGAACGAAACTCCATCCGATTGATGTCGACAATACTGAACTGATAGCCCTCTTCCATCCGTTTGATCAGGATATTACCAGGAGAGTAATCGAGGTGCCATACCCCTTTTTGGTGCAGGTCATACGTATAGGCGGCAAAGGCAGTGAAAATGGCGTCACGATCTTCGAGCGGTTCGAGCAGTGGAGTACGGATGGTAAAATCATATTCAAAATATTCGCTGATAAAAAAACTCTCCGAAAGAAGACCGGATTCAAAAAATTCGATTTTAGCTATTGGAGAGGGAGTAGAGATTCCAAGTTCTTCAAGACGGAGCGCATTGTGATACGACTTATACGCTTTGCTTTGTCGAAAGAAGCTGTAGACGATACGATTGAGTAAATGGGGAACTTTGAATGATTTGACAACCGTTTTAATATCCCCTAAAGAGATGATCTTGAGTTCATTGCGTGCTTTATGAATGGAGTGATTATCGTGTGAGAATAACTCTCGGATCGATTCAAATGAGGCTATTAGAGAAGTGTAGTCACTTTTATATTCGTATCGGATACTCATAATGTTTAGAAAAGTCCTTAAGTGAGGGTATGATATGATACTTTATAATTCCTGAAAGGCGAGAAAGGGGACGCATGCTGCCTATAGTGATGTACCATCATATTAACAGTGATGATCTTCCACTCTCCAATTCCGATTCAATGATGGAGTCGCATCTTCGTCTCATTAGCGAGCGGTATACGACCCTTTTTCCCGGCGAAGAATCGGCTAACCGTTCTATCTGTCTGACGTTTGACGATGCGTATTACGATTTTTACCATTACGTTTTCCCTTTATTGAAAAAATACCATTTAAAAGCGCTCCTCGCCGTCCCTACTGCCTACATTCTTGATGATACTACGGTTGATTCGCTAACCCGTTTATCGCTAAAACATCATGAAATTTACGAAGGAGAAAATTATAAAACCTATGTACCGTTTTGTACCTATGCAGAGTTGCGTGAAATGGTGCAGAGCGGCTTAGTAGAGATTGCTTCACACTCTGTGAATCATGTTAATTTGACGGAGGGAGGAATTGATTTGGAGAGGGAAATCTTTGGCTCTAAAGCAGTGCTTGAAGAGAAGCTCGGATACCGGATTGAATCGTTTGTTCTGCCATATGGAAAATACAATGATGCTGCGGTTGCATTAGCCCGTGAGCATTATCCGTATGTCTTCCGAATCGGTAATGCTTTTAATCCTTCGTGGGAGGGAATCGGCGGACTTCTATACCGGATTAAAGGGGATGCTCTTAAAGCTCCCGATGAGTTATTTAAACCCTCAAGACAGCTTGGATTTTGGTTTAAAACATTTGTTAAAATAGTAAAGAGTTAAGATGAACGTATCGGCAGTAATGATTGTTAAAAACGGAGCGCGGACGATCCGTAAAACCTTGGAGAGTTTGCGTGAATTTGATGATGTCGTGGTATATGACAACGGTTCAACCGACGGGACATTGGAGATAGCCCGGGAATATCCGAATGTCCATTTGATCGAAGGGAACTTTGACGGATTCGGACTAACTAAAAATCGGGCGGCTGCTTTTGCCCAGCGCGATTGGGTATTGATTATCGATAGTGATGAGGTGGTAGATGAAGAACTGTTGCATGCGCTTCAAACCAAAGTGCTTGATCCGCATACGATTTATATTCTCAACTTTTTAGCCTATTATAAAGAGATACAAATACGCCACAGCGGTTGGAATAATCAAAAGATCCGTCGTTTGTACAATAAATCGGTTACACGGTTTAACGATAACGCCGTTCATGAAAATATTATGGATGAAGGGATGAAAAAAGAGCCGATAGAGGGGAATATGAAGCACTACAGCTACATGAGTATCTCCGATTTTATCATCAAGCTGGATCGTTATTCAACTCTCTTTGCAATCGATAACGCCGGAAAAAAATCCTCATCCCCCGCCAAGGCATTTTTCAACGGGCTTTACTCATTTTTCAGAACTTATATTCTGAAACGGGGATTTTTGGACGGATATGCAGGGCTGATTATTGCATTTTCTCATATGGCAACCAACTTTTACAAATATATCAAACTCTATGAGATGAATTTGGAGCAAAAGGGAAAGCGTGGCTAAAAAAATTCTGGAGCTGTGTCTTTCGCCCGATTTGGGGGGATTAGAGCTTTATATGATGAGAGCTTCACGTTATTTGAGCGATCATGGTGAGTGTATCAGCGTTATTAATGGGCAGGGGAAGCTAAAAAGCTATTATGAAAACAGTGTGTACCGCTATTTTACCCTCAAGCGACGAAAAGTATTTTTATCATGGCTTAGTGCCCGTCATCTTGCCCGTATTATCGATGATGAAGCGGTTGATATCGTGCATTTGCATTGGACAAAAGATCTACCCGTAGCCATTATGGCAAAGCTGATTTCCAAACGTAAACCGCGTGTTGTGCAGTCGCGCCATATGACGATGACTCGGTTTAAAGATGACATTTATCACCGGTTTCTCTATAAAAACATGGAGATGATACTTGCTGTAACTCATCAGGTAAAGGGACAAATTGAGAAATTTATCCCGGAGAAGATCCGTCCAAAAATAGAAGTGCTTTATATTGGTGCCGATCAACCGGTTATTATTACTGAGGAAGAGAAAAAAAGAAGACGAGAGCAATTAGGATTATCCGATTCCTTTACAGTAGGAATTGTCGGCCGAATTGAACCGCAAAAGGGGCAATATCTTGTTATCGATGCGATTGAGAAACTGATCCTACAGGGGATTGATGCACGAGCACTGATTGTCGGTCACCCGATGAATGAAGAATACCTAGCGGAGCTTCAAAGCGATGTCGCTGCACGGGGGTTGAGTGAGCGTATCCTATTCACCGGATTCACTCGTGAAGCGCAAGTGATGATGCAGTTATTCGATGTTATGGTCCTTGCTACGGAAAATGAAACATTTGGACTGGTTTTGATCGAGGCGATGATGTGCGGCGTGTGTTCCGTAGCAAGCGATAGCGGAGGTCCGTTGGAGATTATTGACAACGGAATAAACGGGTTGCTCTTTAAAACGTTTGATGCAGAGGCATTGGCCGATAAATTGATCCGGTTGTATCGAGATAATAGTTTGCGGGAACAATACGCGAATGCCGGAAAAAATAAAGTGTTAGAGATGTTTGAAAGTCAAAAACAATTTGAACAATTACGCCTTCTATTGGAGCAAGTATGAAAGTGAGCGTCATTGTTGCTGTCTACAAAGATATACAAGCGCTGGATCTTATTGTTAAAGCGCTGGAACAGCAAACGTATAAAAATTTTGAATTGGTGGTTGCTGAAGATAATAATGCCGAAGCTATGCGGAACTACATTGAATCGGTTAAAACGATTGCCATAAAACACACTTTTCAAGAGGACATCGGAGTTCGCAAAGCACGCTCTCAGAATAACGGTGTATTGGCTGCAGAGGGAGAGTTACTCATTTTTATCGACGGCGATTGTATCCCTTATACGACGTTTGTGGAAGCTCATGTTGCCTTGGCGCAACGCGGTATTGTCCGATCGGGTCGAAGGCTTAATCTCCCTGCCGATTATTCGCATAAGATGCGAGAAGGAAAATCGGTTTCATGGGAATTTGAAAAATCATTTTGGAAATACGTCCCGAAACTGTTAATGGACAGGGATTCCCGCTTCAAACAAGGGATTTATCTCAATCCGAAAGGGTGGATTTATCGGATATTTATTGAACGTCAAAAACGGAGCAGTGCAATTCTAGGATGCAATTTTGCCTGTTTTCGCTCTGATATGATCGCGATCAATGGATTTGATGAGAGTTATGGAGAGAGTGCCGTCAGTGATGATATGGATTTGGATTGGCGTTTTCGTGCGTACGGCTTGAAACTCAAATCGTGCAAAAATGCGGCAAACGTTTTTCATCTCCATCATAAAGCACACGATAGGGGTGATGCAAGTTTACAGGTAGCACAGATGCGAGAGCGGGAACGCAGCCAAGAGTATGTCTGTACCTTGGGGCTTAATACCCATTAACCTATCAAAGAGTTGTTTTGTGGACGTAAATCCCAAAATCTTTAGGCGGTTTACCGTAATGATAAAGGGATTCTAGAATATATTCCCCTACCCGAATATCATAATGGGTTGTATCTGACCAATACAAGTTATTACTTGTAATACTATTCGGTCCACTGAAGTCGTAATAATCCGTTAGTTGTGCCAATGAATATTTGAATTTGGTTAGGAGTGCTTTGTCGGTAGCTTCATAGGTGACATTGTGAATCGGATTAATAAAAAACTTGACGTCAATATGATTTTCACGACAAACCTGTATGATCTCTTTGATATCGTTAAGGGTATCTTGTAATTCATCCCCGTGGTAGCCGGCTGGGATGGAAAATTTTGGTTGTTGAACATATTCGGTTTCGTTAATATCGCGGTTTTGAAATTGCTGTGTTAATTGAGCATAATAGGATTTTTGGTGAAATACATCCATGGTAACGGTTCTATCGGGATGAAAAAGTTTTGTCATAAGATTGGTACGATCCACTTTCGCAGGAAATCGGAAAAAATAGTAGAGATACTGGCTTAGCCATGAATTTCCGGTTGCCAAAGGGTGGGCTTTTGTAATCCCTTGATGTTGACGCTTAGCAAACGGTTCTAGATACGATATCTCTTCAAAACCGATAAGCAGATGTTTAATTTTGACACCCGATCGAAGGAATAATTTGATGTTGATCAGGTGTTCATGCGGGATCCCCGCTGAGTAAGTCATATTGTAAAAATGCCCTTCTTGAATACTGTAGGGGTTAATCGCCCCCACTTTAGAAGAACCGAAAATAAATGAGTCATATAGGGCCGGATTTGAGCGTATATATTCAGTTTTTAAAAAATTTCGATTGGGTTCACAATAATAGTGATCTTGCTTCGGATGGGCAATGGAATATGAATCGATCCAGACCATCAAAAGTGTGTTGAGTATTAATAGGAGAATGATAATCAACAGTGAGATGAGTACCCATTTTTTTGGTTTCATAATATGCCTCAGAAATTAAAGTAGAGAAATTCGGTCATGTTGTTTAGATTTAATAATGCATAGGTCATTATTACCGTAAAAATAAACATTTGTTTGTATCCAAAAGAAATATTTCTCAGATAAGAAGTACTGTTTTGAAACTTTAGAACAAGGATAAATACCACAAAAATTGCTACCACGGTAGTATTTGATCCATCAAAAGTAGGTAAGAAAATATCTAAATTAAGCCGACCGTGTTCTTGGTAAAATTTTTGTGATTCTATAAAAGCATTTTGTGGGATGATTCCACTGAGCCCGAGCATGCCTTGTATAACTTTAAGAGCATCATCCCAATCTTTAGCACGGAAAAAGATCCAGGTGAAATTGATAAAGTTAAAGGTGATGAACCAAGCAAGCAGAGTATTCATTTTCTGACCCATCTGCTGCCAAGCACGATGAAGAACGATAGCTATACCGTGAAGAGCTCCCCAGATGACAAACATCCAACTGGCCCCATGCCATAAACCGCCGACTAAAAAAACGGTAAAGAGATTGGCATAAGTACGAGTTTCCCCATTACGGTTTCCGCCAAGAGGGATGTAAATATAATCTCTCAAAAAGCGCGAGAGGGTCATGTGCCAACGTCTCCAAAAATCTTGGATGTTGAGCGCTTTATACGGAGAGTTAAAGTTAATAGGGAGTTTGATATTAAACAACAAAGCAACCGCTAACGCCATATCGGTATAACCGCTAAAGTCAAAATAAAGCTGAAACGTATAACTCAGACTCGTAGCCCACGCTTCAAAAAAGTTAAGTGCATGTTCCGTTACAAAGCCTGCATTCGCCCACTCGGCAAACGTATCGGCAATCACCACTTTTTTAAACATACCGATCGAAAAAAGGAAGAGTCCGGTGGCAATGTTTTTATAATTAAGTGCTTTGTTTCGAAGAGCATCAAACTGAGGCATCATCTCCTTGTGATGGAGAATCGGACCGGCAAGCAAATGAGGAAAGAACGTGACAAAGAGAGTATAGTTGAGATAATCCATCTCTTTGACTTCATCACGATAAGCATCGACCAAATAGGCGATTTGCGTAAAGGTAAAGAAACTGATCCCCAAAGGGAGAACAATATGCATCAGATCCCAATGAGATCCCAATACCGTATTGGCATTAGCAATAAAAAAGTCCATATACTTGAAATAACCGAGTAACAGAACATTTGAGATAATTCCAAACGCTAAAATAGCTTTGCTCGATACCCCTTTTTTAGCAGAAGCAGGCGAAGCATTGATTCGAGAGATAGTAGATCCGATCGTAAAGTTGAAAAGAATAGAGCCCAAAATAAGCGGCAAATAAATAATGTTCCACCACGAATAAAAAAACAAAGAGGCAAAAACCATCCACCCTTTCGATGCTTGGGTAAGACGCTTTTTATTGAGCCAAAAATAGATCCCGAAGGTTATCGGCAAAAAGAAAAATATAAACTCGTAACTGTTAAATAACATGGTAAAAACTCATTAACATAAACTAGATTCCTTGATTTTTTAAGTGACTTTTGAGATAAAGAAAAGGCCGATGGCTAAAAGGGCATAGAGGCTAATATGCCGAAAAGTTTCTTTTGGCAATGACGGTAAAGAACTATTAGGTTGAACGAGGGTGAATGTGGTTAACACGACATATAAAACAGGCAGTAAAAAGCCAAAAAGAAGGGATGAGATTGAAGCGTAGAATAACCCAGACCAAAGAACAGCGGACCTAATATAATTAAGAGAAGAATCCTGATTATGAAATCGAGCCATTTGAACAAATAGATTTAAAAAAATAAATAGACCAATGATGCCAAATTGTATCAAGACATCGACATAATTGCAATCAAGATGCATTTTATAACCCATATAAAAATGGGGCTCAGGCATCCATTGAATTAACTGGGTGTTGTTCTCTTTTACGGCTTCGTCGTATACCACATGCCCTTGAGTTCCTGTTCCAAAGCCAATCCAATAGTGGTCTTTAAGAGCTGTAAAACCGGTTGTTGCCATACTAACACGATTGCCAATACTAGAAGACATATCATTATGCATAAAGAGTCTTTGGAGTGAATCTGTTGTTTCGTAAAATTCTCGTTTTAAGTTAGTGGAAAAATTCCAAGCAATGAAAATAACGAAAAGTCCAATGGGTAATAAAAATAAAAATCGTTTAATAAATTGGGTTTTATAAATCGATATAAGTACTGCCAGATTAGCAATAAAGAAAATAATATAACCGGTTCGAGCGCTGTTTAAAAAAACATTGAGAGAGATCGTGGTGAAAAAAAGGATAAGTGCTAGTTTTTCGGAGCGATGAGCGCTTATGATAAATCGTTGAAGCAGCAAAGCGGAGGTGATGGCGAGAATAAAACCATATTCAATATGGTACGTAAAGGGTGAAGGCTCATTCTTACTGGCGAGAGCAAATCCTCCAAATTTTTCAGGAATCGGTGAAGTAAGTAATTCAAAAAAGAAACTGTAAGAGAGGAGTTCACTTAAAAAAACACCTAGAATAAAACCAGTAAATATACGGTAAACATAGCGATGTTCAGCAAAGATAAGAATGAGAATGGGATAAAGAAAAAAAATCATTTCTGATGCATATTTGGCAGATCCTATAGGATCAAATGAGTATAAAATACCGATTTTATGCAATAACCAAATCAGTAAAAAAGAGATAATGACAGGATTGGATAACGTCTCTTTGAATACTTTCCATAAATCTTTTTTAAACAACAATAAAATAATAAGGATAAAAAAACCTGATTTGACAGCACCTACATTTATCGGTAAAAAAAAGGCGATAATAACTAAAATATGATTTGCTATAAGATTGGTATTTTTTTGAATCCTTGCGTAGATAAGCGATAAGGAATGATGCATTTAAATCGCTTTTTCTAATTTATTTATCACTTTTTTCCAGCTTCTATACCGTTTCCAAAGCATTATTTTATAGGGAAGTGAAAAGCGTTTTAGATTTTGTTTAGCGGTTTGCGCAAGATCAATGGCTCGCATATACTCGGTTTTCGGATTGGCACTGGCATTGTTCTTGTGCCATCGATGGGCGGCTACTTTTTGATCGTGGAAAAGAATTAAATCTTGCGACACGGCACGTAAAAATAGATCCCAGTCTTCATAAAACAGATTTTCATCGTAACCACCGATTTGTTCAAATAGTCGCTTGTCGATAAATGTTGTCGGCCCGACGACACACCACCGTTTAATAAGCTCTCGTTTGAGCCCTTTATCGGTGAAGTAAAACTCTTTTTTTCCTCCGCGCTGCTCAAATAATGCGCTTTCATATAATTGATTTCCGTCATCATCAACGGTGATGGCATCAGAGAGGAGCATAAGCTTATCTGGATGGGATTGCAGAAGCTCTACCCGCTGTGTAAAGGTATTGTTGATAAAAAAATCATCACTTGCAATGTGTGCTATGTATTGCCCTTTCGCCAGTTTGAGCATTTCATTTAACGTTTTAGTGATTCCTCGATTTTCACGTTTGTGATAAGTAATATTAATTTCATTTTGATGGGCGGCAATCCATTGGGTGATTTGTGTATCATCAGGATCCGTTGAGCCGTCGTTTATGAGAATGATTTCTTTAGCAGGATAGGGATCAGCAAGAATACTGTCAAGCGTCTGTTTCACAAAATGGTTGTGATTGTAATAGGGGATAATGACACTTATCAGTGGCTTTGACATTGACGTTTTCCTGAAATAGGGATGAGAAATTTTAGCGGATTAGATGTAAAGATATGCTTTTTTGGATTAATGGCACTCAAGATATAAAAAGGTATAATTAAATGAGTACTATATCAAATAAATAAAGCGGGTTAATGAATTTTTATTATGGTGTGATGATCATATTTATAATGCTGGTGTGGGGGCATTTGATTGTTAAATTTTTTTACCGAACCGATATTTCACCCGCAAAAAGTCTTGAGATAGATGGGTTGAGAGGTTTATTGGCATTGGGAGTTTTTGTTGCCCATGCAGCGATTTCGTACCGTTATTATCAGGGAATTCCGTGGCAACTGCCAATAGAAAATTTCTATACGATGATAGGGGAAGGATCAGTCCTCTTTTTCTTTATGATTACCGGCTTTTTATTCTGGAATATGATTATACGCTATCGAGGGGTACTTAACCCTTGGGTCTTTGTGCAGCATCGTTTTTTGCGTCTTGCACCGATGTTTATTTTTAGTTTCATTCTCATACAGCTTGTTGCGATCTATTTTTCCGAATACTCTTTATACACGCTTGCAGGAAGAAGCGGAGAATATTTAGTTCATATACTCCATTTTGACGGCATCTCTTTGGACATCACAGAGATACCGAATAAACTTTTAATTAATGCAAGTGTCTATTGGACACTCGAGTATGAGTGGAAATTCTATTTGATTATTTTGGTGTTGGCCTTTTTGTACCGTACTGTTTTACGTCATTGGATATGGTTCCCGTTGCTTTTACTCGTTATTATAAAAATTGTTTTGGGTCAATCCAATATTTGGATTATTTTTCCGTTTGGAATGTTGGCGGCCAGTATTAAGCATGCATTGGAAGAAAAAAACATTATTCCTACGCGGATGCAAAAACTCTTTTTTAATCTTTTCTCTATCCCTTTTTTAGTTTTTATTTTATCTGACTTTCATGATGGTTTTAACCTTTTATGGTATGCACTCGGTTTTCTATTATTTTTACTGATTGTGAGCGGTTATGTTGATTTCTTCGGTTTATTACATTTACGAACGACAGTATTTTTAGGATCGATCAGCTACAGTGTATATCTGCTTCACGGAATATGGCTTTATACGGTTCTAAATATTCTAAAAAGATATATTGATTTTAAAACATTAGGTCTTGAAGCTTATTGGTTAATCATTGCGGTCTTAGGCATGGTGATGATAGTCAGTGCAACCTTTACCTACAAGTTTATAGAGGAAAAATTTTATAATCTGCGATCGAGAATGGAATCATAGATAAAATAGCTATTGTTTTAATATATAATATTTTGACAATTGAATTTAAAAGAGGATAAATAAGTGGGGTTAATTTGCATAATGTTATGAGCAGTTATCGCTTTGTTCGGTGGTTTATCATTATTTTCATTTTTTTTACATTTTTACATTTTTTGGTTTGGGAAGTGTTTACAAAACAGCTTTTAGCGACGAAAGAACCCCTTTATGTCGGTGATTTGGCTCGAATAGGGTATCAGCTTGATTCTCTTCAAATACGAAAAACAGAAGTGACCTTACCAAAGCTGCACATACAAGCTCCTACATGGGATAATGAAAAAGTCGATGTTCTGACTATTGGAGACTCATTTTCCATAGGCGGCGGCGGTGGATTAAACCCTTTTTACCAAGATTATATTGCGACAAATTATAATCTTAGTGTGATGAATCTCGATCGCTTACCACAGCTTGACGATTATATGGAAAATATTATTGTGTGGAATAATAGTGGATTGTTGGATGTTATAAAGCCTAAAGTTATTATTCTGGAGACGATAGAGCGATCGGCACTTGATCGTTATTCTCATGAGATGAATTGGGAACAGAATGTCTCCCTTCCTTTAATATACGATGCTATGAGACAACAGGATCGAACAGGTAGTCAAGTTATCTTGATGATCAATACCGCCAATTATAAATATTTTATCTATAACCTGATGTACAAATTTTCTCATAATGCATTGAATTATTCAACTGTATATCGATTTAAATTGGATGAAGCGTTATTTACTGCAAAAGCGAATCATACACTTTTATCGTATGATCAAGATATTACCAGCCTCGGACTTGTCAATGAGGAAAATGTGCAAAAGATGAATACTAATTTGAACCGTCTTGCCGATATGTTGGCAAAGAAAGGGATTCGACTGATTTTTATGCCTGTTGTGGATAAATATGATTTATATTATGATCATCTTGTAAAAAAACCGACCGAGAGAAATCGATTTTTTGACATATTGGCTCCATTACCGAAACGATATTATTTTGTGAATACAAAAGCAGAATTACAAAAACTTGTAGATCATAAAGTAAAAGATGTGTTTCATGCCGATGACTCACATTGGACCTATAGAGCATCGGAACAGGTCGTTCAGAGTATTCCGTTTGATCATCTTATTGCAAAAGATAATCATCAATAATGAAGCGCTTGGCTATTTTTGTCCATTTTGATAAGCATGGAAGAGTGGACCCGTATGTACAGTTTTATCTGCGGCAATTGCAAGACGTTACGGAGGATATTCTTTTTGTAACGACGAGTGATTTAGATGAGGAAAACCTCAGAATAGCAGAAAATCTTTCTAATCGCATGATAAGTAGAGAGAATGTCGGCTACGATTTTATGAGTTACAAGATAGGGCTATTGTCATGTGATTTATCTCTTTATGATGAAGTCCTTGTTTGCAATGACAGTGTATACGGTCCTTTATACCCCATAGCGGAATTAATGGATCGAATGTCGTATGAATCGTGCGACTATTGGGGGATAACGGAGAGTTTTCAATTTTCACATCATCTTCAAAGCTATTTTATTGTTTTTAAGAAAAAAGCACTAGACTCTGCTGCATTCAGAAGTTTTTGGAGTGATGTGAAAGTGATTGAATCAAAGGCAGATCTTATTTTGGAATACGAGATCGGTCTCTCTACCCAATTTCAGAATGCGGGGTTGGTTCAGGGGGTAGCAGTCCGGATTGAAGATGAGAGAAAGGAAGCCCGAAAAAAAATGTTCTCCTTTTTACTGCGGGGAGAGTATAAAAAAGCGCGGAATATTTATAAGCGATGTCGAGACGGAGGTCATTTTGCGTGCAATACGTCACTCTTATTTTGGGATGTTCTTATTCGGCATCATCGGATCCCTTTTTTGAAAGTGGCCGTATTGTCA
The DNA here is from genome assembly GCF_041651515.1 of Sulfuricurvum sp. Classification (GTDB taxonomy): domain Bacteria; phylum Campylobacterota; class Campylobacteria; order Campylobacterales; family Sulfurimonadaceae; genus Sulfuricurvum. The sequence goes on along the minus strand of NZ_JBAZJF010000004.1, from coordinate 84,285 downwards.
CACAATGCTTTCGGAAACAAAGAAGTAGACTCTTTTTGTGAAATCATACACACGCTCGGGCAGTACCCATGTGATACAATTGTGCAGCATCAGAAGCGAATGAAAGGTCTTTGATCTCTACTCCGCAGATTTCATAGAATCGGGATATTCCTTATGAAAGACAAAGGGGCGGACAAATCTCCGTTGCTCTTTGATATGGGCTTCAATATTTTCTTGCGTAGCATAGTAGCCAAAATCATCGGGCCCTAAATAGGGAGCCGCGTTAAATAATTTGGTAAAAATAAATCTTCCGTTATCGCTCACCATATGGGAACTATCACGAAAATTCATAAGATTTTCTGTCAGTGAATTGTAGGTATTAAAATCCCAATAATTCGTGATATGTGCAAGTCCTCTTTTCCAGTATTCATAGGTGTCTCCTAATCCGATTTTATAAATCATATCAAGGTGTTCGCGGTATACCGGACTGGTATAGATCAAGCATCTAATATGTTTTTCTTTACAGCGATGCAGTATATAAGCGACCTCGGCAAGCTTTATATCTATCGCATGTGGATTACGAAATTCTTTTGCATGCAAAAAGCTATCATTGTGGGCATATTCATTGAGAGTCCAGTTGGCATTTTTTCGGACTTCGTCGTGTGAAAGGGTTTGGCCTTGCACGTCCATGTAATGATGCTGCTCGTAATATTCCGATACATTATCATCTAACGGATTGTTTATACGATTGATTTTAAGTGTTTTAAGGCTTCTTTCAAAAGTACGGTAACTAAGTAATGCAGTCGTATAATCGTTTAGGTAAAGAGGATGATTTAACCGGTCTTCAGAAAAAGCAGGATAGGGCTCTTTGATGGGATTGAAAGAGAAAAAGTCCAATGACCATACCACTGTTTTAATCGGAAGGTGATTGATTGCATATTCGATATAGCGGCGTTGTTCATATACAGAAGAACCAGCAAGGGTAAGGTTAAAAATAGGAGAGCGTGCATACGGCTTGAGCGTATTGGATTTGAAATAGCCTATACGAGAGGTTCCCACCATCAATGTTTGAGGACGTATATAGCGCATCTCATAAAAATAGGTCATCCGTTCAGAGATAATGTCTTTTTTGAGCCGATTGTAATGTGTATGATGATTCGGTTTAAAAACATTATAGGGGTTAACGAGGTAGTTTACGATACCTATAACCATGATAACGATGATAACGGCTGAAAGATAGATATGAATCCAAGAACGCGAGTGCATACAATACCGCTTTAAAAATTAAAATATAAAAATTCGGATACGCGTGACATCATGGAAAGGGCTGTAAAAAACAGTGCCATGGTATACAGTAAATTCAATCGTGTTGGTTGGAATTCTTTGACCATCTCCATCGCATTTTTGAGTTTAAGGGTAATAATAGTGGCCACGACAATGTAAACGATAGTTTGAGCTTTTCCTTGAATATCTCCGAAAACTCCTCCAAACTCAATTCCGTATTGCTGAAGAAACATAAGCCCTTTTGTATACTTTTCCGGTAGCATGATTCCACTGAATCCGAGCATGCCTTGGATAACCTTAAGAGCATCATCCCAATCTTTAGCACGGAAAAAGATCCAGGTGAAATTGATAAAGTTAAAGGTGATGAACCAAGCAAGCAGAGTATTCATTTTCTGACCCATCTGCTGCCAAGCACGATGAAGAACGATAGCTATACCGTGAAGAGCTCCCCAGATGACAAACATCCAACTGGCCCCATGCCATAAACCGCCGACTAAAAAAACGGTAAAGAGATTGGCATAAGTACGAGTTTCCCCATTACGGTTTCCGCCAAGAGGGATGTAAATATAATCTCTCAAAAAGCGCGAGAGGGTCATGTGCCAACGTCTCCAAAAATCTTGGATGTTGAGCGCTTTATACGGAGAGTTAAAGTTAATAGGGAGTTTGATATTAAACAACAAAGCAACCGCTAACGCCATATCGGTATAACCGCTAAAGTCAAAATAAAGCTGAAACGTATAACTCAGACTCGTAGCCCACGCTTCAAAAAAGTTAAGTGCATGTTCCGTTACAAAGCCTGCATTCGCCCACTCGGCAAACGTATCGGCAATCACCACTTTTTTAAACATACCGATCGAAAAAAGGAAGAGTCCGGTGGCAATGTTTTTATAATTAAGTGCTTTGTTTCGAAGAGCATCAAACTGAGGCATCATCTCCTTGTGATGGAGAATCGGACCGGCAAGCAAATGAGGAAAGAACGTGACAAAGAGAGTATAGTTGAGATAATCCATCTCTTTGACTTCATCACGATAAGCATCGACCAAATAGGCGATTTGCGTAAAGGTAAAGAAACTGATCCCCAAAGGGAGAACAATATGCATCAGATCCCAATGAGATCCCAATACCGTATTGGCATTAGCAATAAAAAAGTCCATATACTTGAAATAACCGAGTAACAGAACATTTGAGATAATTCCAAACGCTAAAATAGCTTTGCTCGATACCCCTTTTTTAGCAGAAGCAGGCGAAGCATTGATTCGAGAGATAGTAGATCCGATCGTAAAGTTGAAAAGAATAGAGCCCAAAATAAGCGGCAAATAAATAATGTTCCACCACGAATAAAAAAACAAAGAGGCAAAAACCATCCACCCTTTCGATGCTTGGGTAAGACGCTTTTTATTGAGCCAAAAATAGATCCCGAAGGTTATCGGCAAAAAGAAAAATATAAACTCGTAACTGTTAAATAACATGCAGGAGACCCTAAAAAAAAATTAGAAGTGGTATTGTATCTTATTGTTGTTAAAAAGAATTTGGCCTTTTTTGTGCGGAGAATAATATCCCATAGCTATTTTTGTCTTCTGCTCGATTAATCATTAAGTTACCGATTTCTGGTCGATAGTGTACCGGATCATAAAAGTTAGCAGGTTCTCGGTTCTCGGATGTATTGACATCAAAATCGTATACGTTGCCAAAAATATTGACTAAGTCTTTTCGGAATTTTTGCGATGCGGCATTCAGTGATGGATGCGATTGCATTTTTATCTGTGCTTCATAATATGTAGGCGTTATAAATGCGACTAGCCGTACATGATGTTGGTCACACAGCATTTTCATTTTTTTTAGAGGTTCAAGTGCTTTCGCCTCATAAGTAAAAGGATGTTGTATGAAGTTTCCTTCTACAGCTTCTTGAGATATTTGTTTAAAATGTTTGTAAGAATGATCGAATGTCCCTTTTCTAATTAACTGTTCCTCTGGATAAAAGCGAATAGACCCGTCTGTTTCAAAATAGACTTGAGGTTGATCTTTAAGTAAGTTTTTTAATACTTTATAACTCATTAGTAGTGTTGAAAAAGATAAATAATTTCCCTCAGAACCATGAGTAAAGTGATTTGGATTTAAATCCAATGGATGTAGCCATGGATGCATATTATAGAGCTCATTACCAATATAAACCGTTTTCAGTGGGGCATGTTTTAGCCACTCCTGTAGAATAAAGAGTTTTTCGGGATTATTAGCAACATGAACGCCAAAGTTATAACACTCTTTTGTCGTATCATTGGCTGAGGGTACCATGGACATTACGCGCGAACTTCCAAGGATAACGCAGTTATATTGGTGAATAGTGTTTTCATTAAAAATAGTATTGTATTTTTCGCTTCGTTCATGAACGATTGGCTTGTATTTTTTTTCCACAATCCATTCTCGGTTTCCAAATGGATCAACGATATAATTAACTGTAAAAACCGTTCCAATCCACAGGAAAGAGAATATTAGAAAAGTACGAACCCATTGCATAGGATTGATCGATGTAATTAAAGTCATATTTTTATACTTTGCTTATAGCGTAGGCTCTCTTTGATAGGGGCTCCTCGGAGCACAAATAAAAAGAGGCAAAAATAGTGTGTAGATCGAAAGGAACGACGTAGCAGTTTAATGAGTTGTAAGCTTTTTAACATGGCCACTTTCCAGAGAGGAAAATGTTTGTTTAACAAGAGTATATAGGAAATATAAAACTCTTTTTCTATCGCTAAATTTCGAGTTGTACTTGCCCCTTCAAGATGAAGGATATGTGCGTCCGGTAGATACATAACCTTTAGACCGCTATCCCAAACCCGTTTTGAAATATCTTCTTCTTCACAATACAAGAAAAATACCGTATCAAATCCTCCGATTTTATCAAAACAGTCCCGGCGAAAAAACATGCATGAGCCACTTACTACACTGACTTCTGTAGGAACGTTCAATACTGTTTTGTTGCTTGGAAAATCTTGGGGAGTCAGTAATCTGGCAAGAGAATTACCGAGTAGATTACTCAGGAGAGAGGGGAATTTTTTATACGATGACGTTCGGCTTCCATCTTTATTGGAGAGATGTCCGCCGAGTAATCCGACATCTTTGTTTGTCTGAGCGTAGTTATAAAAAAGGGTTAAAACATCATTTTGAAAGAGGGTGTCATTGTTAAGAAAAAGGTAGTAATCCCCCATTGCATGTTGAACTCCCAGCATATTGCCCCAAGCAAATCCGCCGTTTATACGGCTACGGATGATGGTAATATCCGAAAAAGATTGCAAGGACAATAAGAGATCATATTGTTCGGGCTCAGAAGCATTATCAACAATAATAATCTCATACGTTAAACTTGAAGCGGTCATTTTTCGGATTGATTCGACCATATTGATTGTGTGGTGAGAAGAGTTGTAGTTTACCGTTATGATTGAGATATGCATCTTTGACCTTTATAAAAATGGAAAAAAGCGATAGAGTTTTAAGCCGATAGCTTTTTTGAGGGCCACTATCCATGGATTTCGTCGGGTAATAGCAAATAAATATTTTTTGTGTCGATTGAGCAGGCGAAAAAGGGTGAGATTAAACCAGCTTGTTTCAAAAGATAAGTGAGCCTTTTTGAGAGATTCTAACGTATCGCGTTCAGTGCTTGATAGTGTTGATATATGGAGTAGATCTGAAATCATTTGAGCACTGTTGCGGTGCTCCAATGATTTTTTCTCAGCTTTTAATGCTATTTTTTTGAAGAGGGAACTTCTAGGTTTGGCTGTTTGAGCAAGTGTATTGGTCGAGTGTTGACGATAGCGTACAAGGGGTTGATCCATATACGTGATACCATGCGCCGATGCGGCATTGGCTGCTATCCAAGCATCGAAATAAAGGGTGCCGGGAAAAGGAAAAAGTTGTTGCAACAGTGATCGTCGAAACATCAATGCATGGGCTGAAACACAATTGTCATAAACGAATGCAATCGGTGAGTGGGTTGAGATAAAACGATTGTTGAGCTTTTCTGCAAGTGTTTTTTTGAGTGAGTCGCCATCTGAATCGATAAGCAGAGAGTTGCTGTATATGAGAGAGTTATCCCCGATATGGGACAGCAACAGCTCGAGTTTGTTTGACTCCCATACATCATCCTGATCACAGAGGGCTATAAACTCACCGCGTGCCTTGGATAGAGCCAATTCAAAATTATGGATATAGCCTATATTGACAGGATTGATTTCGAATTGGATCGGGAGGTGCGGTAAATACTCCTGAATTATTGCGACTGTCTCATCGGTTGAACAATCATCTTGGATAATAAGCTCATAGGGTTGATGGGTCTGCGCAAGTATTGAATCTAACTGTTCTCTTAGGTATTGCGCCCCGTTATAGGTCGCGATAACAACCGAAATTGAATTAGAAGAATTTGGCATAGAGATAGTCATAACGCTTTTTTAGACTGTACATAATTTTTTTGTTTAATAGATAATTTAAAAAGCGGCAATTGGATAAAAAAAGATTGGTACAAGGGGTACGGACGTATTTTGCCGAAAGCGCCCGTCGGTATTTCTCAATCAAGTTTTTTTTAACACCGTAGAAGTTGCTTCCGCATGTACCGCCGCTTTTGTGGTACAAGTGAAAATCGATGACATAGGCACTGTATCCCAATATGGAGGCCAGTATGCACATATCTGTCCCGTAGAGGTGAAAACCGCTCATGTCGTGAGAGATAGCGAGGTTAGCACTTTTTTTGGCAATAATGAAATTTTCATCCAGACTAACAACTTTGGATGGAAAGGGGCCGTAGTTGCGACTATCTCCGTAGGGATCGGTAATTCTTAACGCTACTCGATTAAAATCTTTGTACCCGGCATTGCCTAAAAGACCCCAAGACGGATCAAGCTTTTCGATTTCGTTTATGCGTTGATTTAAGATATCGATACCGTCAAATTTCAGTAAAACATCCTGATGGCAGATGATAATGTATTTCCCTTGGGCAACCTCTAAAAAACGATTTACCCCGCTGTACCCATCGTATTTATTATGCGCAGAGTTGTCAATGTATATGAATTCAGAATTTTTTTCATTAAATCCTGCCGCATAAAAAGAATCTCTCATTTGAGAGTATTCCTCAAGGTTGGTGACTAAAGTACAGACGGAAAATAATTTTTCATCGTTGATAGAATCGATTTCGAGTGCACTCATCGTGTGTATTTTTCCAGATACCATAGAATGGTTTTAACGATACCAGTATCGAAGTTTTCATCCGCTTTCCAGCCTAGCTCGTTTTCGAGTTTGGTTGCATCGATAGCGTAGCGGCGATCATGCCCGGCGCGGTCTTCGACGTACGTAATGAGCTCTTTGTAGCTTTTTCCATCCTCTTTAGGCTTCATGGTATCGAGGAGGGTGCAAATGCGTTCAGCGATTTGGTTATTGTTCCGCTCATTGCGTCCGCCGATGTTATACACTTCGCCGGAACGCCCGATATGGTAGACGAGATCGATCCCTTTGCAGTGGTCTAAGACATAGAGCCAGTCGCGGATATTCTTGCCATCACCGTAAATAGGGATGTTTTCTCCAAAGAGTGCTTTACGAATAATAGTAGGAATCAGTTTTTCATCATGCTGTTTAGGACCGTAATTGTTGGAACAATTCGTAATGACCGTATTCATCCCGTACGTATGGTGATAGGATCGTACGATCATATCGCTTCCGGCCTTGGAAGCACTGTAGGGACTGTTTGGCGCATACGAGGTCTCTTCGGTAAACAATCCGCTCTCACCGAGAGTTCCATACACTTCATCGGTGCTGATGTGATGGAATCGACACCCCTCGTACCCTGTTTTATAGACGAACGGTTTTTCCATCCAGCTTTTATACGCAACATCGATGAGGGTAAAGGTACCATTGACGTTTGTTTGGACAAACACTCCCGGATTTTTGATACTGTTATCCACATGGCTTTCGGCAGCGAAATGGATTACGCCGCGAATGTCGTACTCTTTAAAGAGAGATTCAACTAACGTTCTATCGCAAATATCCCCTTTGACAAAGATATGACGATCACTTTGCGGTGCGTCGGAAAGATTGGCCATATCTCCTGCATAGGTCAGAAGATCGAGATTTATGAGACGTGTGTCAGGGTATTTTTCTAAAAAATAAGGGACAAAGTTGCTTCCGATAAATCCGGCACATCCGGTGACTAAAAGGGTTTTCATGGGTTTTCTCCTAAAATTTTCAAACAGGTTTTGAGGGAATCTCTCCAATAGGGGATGGTGATTCCAAAGTCGTTTTTGATCTTTGATTTATTCAGCAAGCTGTAATGGGGTCGCTTTGCGGGAGTCGGATACTGATCGGTTGTAATAGGGTTTACGTGACACATTATATGGGAGAGTTCAAATATCGATTGTGCAAAGTCATACCAGCTGGCAGCACCTTCATTGCTGTAATGATAAACTTCAGGGGCTGAAGTGTTAACATTGGGGAGGATGTCAAGAATCGCTTTCGCCAAATCGCGTGCATAGGTCGGTGTTCCGACTTGATCAAAGATAACGCCAAGACTCTCACGCTCACGTCCAAGACGGAGCATGGTTTTGACAAAGTTAGTGCCAAACGAGGAATAGACCCATGAAGTGCGGATAATGAGCGTGTTTGCAGGTGCTATTTTAAGAATAGCATTTTCACCGTCGCGTTTGGTACGTCCGTAGACCCCTTGCGGATCGGTAGGATCACTTTCGACATAGGGACGGTAGTTTTGTCCGTTAAAGACATAATCCGTTGAGATGTGGATAAGTTTCATCTCTTTTTCTTTTGCAATTTGGGCGAGTATTTCGAGGGCGCGATGGTTGATGGCATCGGATAATTCCGATTCCGATTCGGCACGATCGACAGCCGTATACGCAGCGCAGTTGATGATTGCATCAAATGCTTTATCGGAAAAAAAGTTTTGAAGCGCAGGGAGATCACTTAGATCAATAACACTGCGATCCAAAAAGGTAAAAGTATCGTGAGGATAAGAGGTGCTCAGTTCTTTGAGCTCACTTCCCACTTGTCCATTAGCTCCAGTTACCAGGATTTTAGACATAGAGGTTTTCGCTAACATTAAAATGATCGGCATCCGCAAAGCTAGGCTGTGCAGTATCCTTAGCGGAAAGCTGCATGTGTGCGGTTTCAACAATCCAATCGATATCTAAAGCAGGATCGTTAAAGGCGATTCCCCGATCACACTCAGGGCTGTAATAGTTATCCACTTTGTACGCAAAAGTACAGCTCTCCGAGAGGACGACAAACCCATGGGCAAATCCGCGCGGGATAAAGAGCTGGCGTTTATTCTCTCCGCTTAGACGTACGGCAACGTATTGTCCGAACGTAGGAGACCCTTCGCGAATATCGACGGCGACATCGAGAACTTCTCCCTCGATAACCCGAACCAGTTTGCTTTGAGCATGGGGAGGAAGCTGATAGTGCAATCCTCGTAATACGCCATACGTGCTGGAAGATTCATTATCCTGACAGAAAGGAACCTTGAATCCTAAAAACGCTTCGAGCTTATCGGCACGAAAGGTCTCGACGAAATACCCGCGTGCATCACCGTGTACTTTTGGATCGATAATGACGACATCCGAAATGGCGCAACGTGTAAAAGTCATTCGCCGATTTTCCCTTCACTGGCTCTTCGAATCAGGTATTGACCGTATTGATTTTTACTCAAAGGCTGTGCCAGTTCTAACAGTTTTTCTTTGGTTATATACCCCATCTCGAAAGCTATCTCTTCAAGACAGGCCACTTTGAGCCCTTGGCGATTTTCAATCGTTTGGATGAACATACTCGCTTCCAACAAACTCTCATGCGTCCCCGTATCAAGCCATGCATAACCGCGCCCCATGAGTTCTACCTTGAGAGCGTTTTGCGCGAGATACTCTTGGTTGACGGTAGTGATTTCAAGTTCTCCGCGATCAGAGGGTTTAATATTTTTAGCAATTTCAACGACGTTATTGGGATAAAAATAGAGTCCGACAACCGCATACGAGCTTTTCGGTTGAGCAGGTTTTTCTTCAATAGAGAGGACATTTCCCTCCTTGTCAAATTCAGCGACACCGTAACGTTCAGGATCTTTGACCCAATAACCGAATACGGTTGCTTTTTTCTCTTCCGTAACATTTTTGACGGATTGCGCGAGCATTTTGGTGAGACCATGACCATGGAAAATATTATCCCCCAGTACTAAACACACATCATCATCCCCGATAAAATCAGCTCCGAGGATGAAGGCTTGAGCCAATCCGTCGGGGCTGGGTTGCACGCAATATTCAAAGCGCATTCCGATATCATTACCATCGCCTAAAAGTTCTTCGAAACGGGGAAGATCGGTCGGGGTAGAGATGATGAGCACTTCGGTGATTCCGGCGAGCATGAGGACTGATAGGGGATAATAGACCATCGGTTTATCATAAATGGGGACGAGTTGTTTACTCACCCCTTTTGTGATTGGGTAGAGGCGTGTGCCACTCCCTCCGGCTAATATAATCCCTTTCATTTTTCATCCTTCTATTGTAATTTTTCGATTCCGTTACGGCAGACATAGCGGTGAGCATCAAAGTTTAATTTTAAAATAGCATCATTTTCACGTAAAGTATCGCGATTAAAGTTCTTTTTGTGATAAAGATGATAGATATTGGCAGCATTTCGACATGATTTAAGCTCAATTCCCAAACCTCTAAATCGCCAACCCAGATCAATATCTTCACCGACAGAAGGTTTGGTGTAATCTTCATCCAATCCGTTTATCGCCAGTATATCGGTTTTGTAGCACGAGTAGTTGCACCCGATGATGTATCGAACATGACGATCTTTGAAGAGACGGTACATCCACCCGGTATAAGGGATATAGACCCCTTCTTCATAGTGGCGAATACCGTCTTGATGGAGTGAGAGGGCGTTAAAAAGGTAATTTTTTGTGAGATTGGCGATGGAGAGCGTACCGTCATAAATTTTTTTTGTATACGTTTCACCCAGCTCTGAACGTTTTCCGCAACATACTTTTCGCGGTTCACTGCACGCAAGATGCCCTTCAATGAAACGGGGATGGGGGACACAATCACCGTCAATTATAATGAGATAATCACCGGTTGCTTTACGGATCGCATTATTCAGTGCACGAGCTTTGCGCCAGCCTAGATCTTCCTGCGTTAAATGCACCAAGTTCGGCATGGATTCAGCTTCAACAAGTATGCGCATTTGATCGTATTCACCATCTTCGGCGATGATGATTTCATCGGGCAAAATACTTTGGTGCCGAATCGCATCTAACAGAATTTTTAAAGCAGCCGTATTTTTATACACAGCAATAATTAATGTTATTTTATCGGGTTTAGTCATAATGATATTATAACCAACTTCTAGTCGTTACTAAAAGCGGCTTGATTTTTGGGTGTAACATACGGGAGAATAACATCGATCACTTCAGAGGGTAAAATTTGTTTCATGCATTGGTTATCCGTGCATGTTTTGATTCTCTCTGTTGCATTACACGGGCTGCAGTCGAGATTTTTAGAGATAATATGAATATGGTTGAAAGGAGTAGGATAAGGCCCTGTCCCTTTTGGATTAGAGGGTCCGAATAACGCGAATGTACGAGTATTGACGGCTGAGGCTATGTGTGAAGGCCCTGTATCTGCCGTGATAATGGCTTCTGCTTCACGGATAATGGTAATGAGTTCAGGAAGGGTTGATTTTCCGACTAAATCAATGACCGACGGTGGATAAGGGAGGAGTGATTCAAAAAACTTCTCTTCCCCTTTTCCCCCGATGATAACAAGTTGATAGAGTGGGGCAAGAAGGTTAATAAGCTCTTTCCAATAATCACTTGGCCATGCACGGTGTGTAAATTTGCGATGATGACTGGTACTCGGATTGATAACGATATAGTGGGGCGGGAGGTTGAACTTTTGCTGAACTAAAGCAGACTCTGCTCCATATAAAACCGGGTAAGAACTTTCCATGATAGCGGGGTCAATGATCCCTTCATACATGGTTTTTAGGCTGTCGATAGCATGAGGATTCGGTAATGCTCGGATTTGATTGTAGGGCATTCCATATTTATGCGTTGCTACTATTTTTTCAACTAAAGGATAAAAGATGTGCCCTGATTCCAAATTTATAAGAATATCGTATGGATGTTTTTTAGAGTATTCGATAATTATTCTTTTTTCTTTACTTAATATAATCGGAAAACGGCGATGTTTGAGATGAAAAATATGATTAATACGATGATCGAGTTTGAAGAGTGCAGAGGCGGCCGGTGTACCTACCCAGTCAATTTCTATATTCTCACCGTATTGCTGACGCAAAGCTTCAATCACCGGTAAAGCAAAAATCGTTTCACCCAACGCACCGCATCGAATGACTAATACTCGTTTTATGTTTTTTAAAATCATGTAAAAACAACTTATTTATTTTTCAAAATTATAACAACAGTAGATAAAAAAGAACCTTTTTTTAAAGGAGTATACGCAATAATTGTGGTATGAAAATATTAATTATTGACCGAGTCGGCTTTCAGCTTCAAACTCGAAGAATGTTACTTGAAGAAGCTTTGGACTGCGTTATTGATACGGTTTCAACATTAGGTGAGGTATTTATTGCATTTCAAAAAGATACCTACAGCGTAGTGATGATTGATCACGGGATAGAAAATGGACAAATGTGTGTAGAATATATATTGAATACGGATCCAAAACAGCCGATTTTAGTGGTGAGCGATGCTATCCATTGTGTTATAAACCGATGTGAGGATTGTGTTCAGCAACATGATATACGCCGTTTGTTTAATCCGACACCGATTAAAAACATTACAAGAATGTTGGAAGGATTTCGGAATTATAGATGCGATCATTATGATAACGAAACAAATATATAGATTTTTGAATGTGGCTCCGGATACTGGATTCAATTTAGATTAAGTTAAATAACTACAAACGACCATTTCTTGGGCTTTTACAACTCTATCGGCTTTCAAAAACTAGGTAAAAATAGTCATCTTTGGACACGATTTGGGCACATTAAATTCAATCTTCTATGACCGCATTACGTCCAATATTGTTTGTGTGAAAGTTTTCATTAACTTGTTTCTCAATAAGAATTTGTGCCATTTGTGTTTCCTTTTAAATTAGATTGAGTTGCTGTATAGTTTGAATTATCATAAACTACAAGATAAAAATGTCCCTGTAGGTGCTCTACATCCAAATGCGTGCGTCCTACAACAGTATTGTTTTTATCCCATGTTTCGTTTAGAGTCCTATATTGATAGGGCATTGCAAGTATGTCACTTTCATCATATACGATTGAAGATATCATGCCAGCACCATAGTTATTTGGCAGAGGGAACTCTACCAGTTTTTTTCCATTGTCACGGGCTTGGGATGGATGTATCTTTGCTTGCTGTTCGTAAGAATTTTGATGGATATAGAAGTTTGCTTCTCTTAAATGATATGGCATATTTAGAGATGTATACATATGAGCTGCAAAAAACAGCATTATGTCTACGGTACTTAAAAACATTGCGACTAATATTTTCCTTTGCACCAAAGTTATTAATATAAAGAAGATAAATAGCCAAAAAAGTCCCATTGTTAACAAAAACAATAAAAATGGCAATACACTATTATCATCAAACGCATAATCCGATACCCCTAAACCAAACACCCATAAAAAGGGTAATATGATCATTACAAAATAACGCCTTTTGAGCATTTCATCATAGGTATCCCCTACTATTATTTTCATTCCCTAAACTCCTCTATTATTTTTGGATACAGTACATTTTTGTACTATTTATAGATATTAAAACTCCCTTTGAATCTTTCGTTCAAACCTGTTAAGTTATAAATGTTCCAATTTTGTTTTATTTGAAATGTTGCCTTGAATATTTTTGTCTATGGTCACGATCGTATATACCCATTTATTTACCTGACACAAAAAGTAAAAATATTATAGTTTAAAAAATAATATTTGCTGTTTTTATTGAGAAACAAATAAATGCTATTGACAAGATATACATAAAATATGTACAATCACAGCGTGCCTTATATAAATACATAAAGGAAATACAATGGATGTGTTTAGAGCTTTAGCTATAGCTAAAGGAACTGAAGAAAAAAAAGTTGGATTCAATCTACAAATACCATCTTCACGTAAAGAAGAAGTAGAAGCATTTTGCAAACATAATAGTGTGAGCATGACTGCATTTATTAATGGGTTGCTTCAAGCTGCCATGGAGGAGATAACACGAAATAAATTCTATGCTGAAAGCACTTTCCAGTTGAGTGAAAAGATAGAAGAGTTGAGTGATAAGTTAGATCACATTGAAATGCAACTTGAATATGATGAAAATGGGGCATTTGTTAATACTCCTAAAAATTTCGCCAATAAAAAACAAGTTGAGCCATTGGAAAGTGCCATTAGTGCGTTGCAAAAAGAACTAAAACGGAGATCAGAATGAAAGTAATTATCGAAGGTCAATTGTTGTCAATATACAAAAGCAACGATTTTAAAGACAAAGAGACGGGAGAAGTATCCCACGGTAAACATAAATTACAGTTGCTCGTTGAGAGTGAGTTACAAAACGGTTCTGTCAAGAATGATATGCAAGATATTTCGATACCTGATACACGGGTGAAAGAATATGAAACGCAAATCGGTCAAAAAGTACAAGTCAAATGTGATGTTGTATCAAAAAGTCAGGTAAGTTTCTACGTAAAATAAAGCCACGTTGCGAAAGTCTGAGCAAAGCGAAGAACGTAACGGGGTCATAATGAAGTGTTGAACTGTTAGAAATTTATTTGAGCGCATAGAGGGTCAATCCGGCAAGATAAGAACCCCCTACGGCGTCTCCAGTTTACTAGAAAGGAAACAAAATGGATGATACTAAATTATCCCTAAAAATGTCTGTAAATACCATTGCCGATCAGGCGGAAAGAACTAGCATGGGGCTATGCCCCATCAGTGGTTCTGCCGACGTGTTCGGCTCTCTCTCCTTGACTACTTATAAAAAAGTTGTGGACATTGTCAAAACATACGGTCTAAACGAGAATGATTTAGAGACAGTTCGTAAGAAACTGCAACGTCAAAGAAACTTCTTGGAATTCAGTTATGTATCGAACGATCAGACAGGACAAACATTCTGTCTTAAAGATTGTATCGTTTCATCCAATCATAATCCTAATAGGTACTACGGTGAAATTCAAAACCGTATTAACACCTTAGAGCGTGAAGCTACAAATGCAAATTTAACCCCCGTCTTTTTAACTATGACACTCCCTAGTGAGTTTCACGAAATGAAAACACATGATGGCAAACTCGTACCGAATCCGAAATACAACGGGACTACGCCAAAAGAGTCGGTTAAAATCCTCACAAAGCAATTCGCTAAGCTCCGTCAAGATAGATCACTCAAAGAGCTTACAAAGGCTCAGAGAATGTATTATCGTGTCAATGAACCACACAAAGACGGAACACCGCATACGCATATTCTCTTATTCATCCCAAAAGAGCTTATAGATCGTGTAGAGACCGCTTTTAAACGCTTATTCCTCCAAGTCGGCAATAAGTTCGAGAAGAATATCAAAAGTGCCTCTAGCTACATCATGAAGTACATTAACAAGACTTTGCCAATGTCTAAAGAGCAGATCAGCGAATCCGATCAATACATTAACGCATGGTATGTCAAACATCGTGTAAATCGTTTTTGCTCCAGTCGTTCAATGGCTCCAATGTACCTCTACCGATTACTAAGTAACCGCTTTAGCCTCTACGGTTTAACACAAGTACGCAAAGGTAACAGCCTCAAAGTTTTAGCCCGTCTAGACAATGACAAGATTATGGAAATATGGGACGATGAAGAACTCTTGTTTATGAGATCGGAAAACATTACTCTGTACACCATGCAAACAATCGAACGCAATTTACGGCTGTATGGTAACTTCAGAGGAACGGCGGCATAACATGAAACGCTTTTTCGGATATGAATCAGTATAACAGGTAAAAGGATATGAAATGATCGAAATGGAAAATATCAATCTGATCAAACAGATTGCGGAAGATATAGCACTACTCAAAAAATCGCTGAATGAAACAAATGCAAAACGTTGGCTGAACGTCAAAGAGGTTGCGGAATATTTAGGTTACTCAAAAGATCGAATCTACAAAATCAAAGATCAATACTTAGTTGAGGGAATTCACTTCCATAATCAAACTGGTAAAATTCTTTTTGATAGAGTTGCAATTGATTCTTGGGTGGTCGGAAAGGAAACCGATGAAACTCATATCAAACAACGGCAAGTTGTGGATAACATTCTACTATCAATCCAAAAGGCATCGTAAAAGCCTTAATCTTGATGATACGAAAGCCAATAGAAAGCTGGCTGAAAATGTCATCATTCCTGAGATTCAATACAAATTGAATTATGGAACGTTCTTTGAAAATGAAAGATTAGATATACCCACTGTGGGAGAGTATGCAAAAATTAGTTTTGAGCTTCATAGTCATCACCGTAAGATAACGACTACATACGATTATGAATCATCTCTAAGATTACATATTAATCCGCATTTTGCTGATAAACGAATTGACCGTATTAAGCCATCAGACGTTGCACTCTGGCAAAATAGTCTTTTGGATAAATTATCACCTAGGCGAGTTCGAAATATAAGAGCTGTTTTGAATATGTTTTTTCAAGATGCGATACGTGACGGCATTATTGAGAAAAATCCGCTTACCATGGTAAAAGTCCCTAAAATCGAAAAGGTAGAGGTTAAGCCCTTTACCTTGAAAGAAATGATGGAGATAATACATGGTGCGGAGGGTGACATACAGGCTTTTGTAGCCCTTGGATTCTTTACGGGTATGCGTAGTGGAGAAATGATTGGTTTGCAGTGGAAAGACATTGATTTTAATCGTCGTGAGATATCTATTAAGCGGACGATCAAGATGGGAAAAATTTCTACTCCTAAAACACAAAGCAGTGTTCGAACGATAGATATACTCGATCAATTATTTCCATATTTAGAAGATCAGTACAAAAGTACAGGGCAATATGACAGTTATGTTTTTTTAAATAGTGAACTTACACATTACTATGACATTAAACGAATTCGCAATACTCATTGGAAAAATCTTCTAAAAAAATTAGAAATCGAATATCGAACGATTTATCAAATGCGTCATACATTTGCTACGGTGATGATCGAACATGGAGAAGATATTTTATGGGTGTCTCACATGCTTGGACATACGGATACTTCTATGACATTACAAATGTATGCGAAGTATCGAAAACAAGATCAGAAGAAGAGGGCTACTTTTCTACAAGAGCCGTTTTGACACTTTTGGGCACAATTTGGGCACAGTGAGATTTTAAGACCTATTTTCTATCAAAAGAGTAGATTTGCTTTTATATATAAAACTTATAGATTTTAACTTTATGATTGAGATTTAAAATGGGTATAGTGGTCACATTTTTGGAGATTTATCTTCGAAAAGTGGCTATTTATGGGGATTATAAAGGGTGGCTCCGAATGCTGGATTCGAACCAGCGACCAAGTGATTAACAGTCACCTACTCTACCGCTGAGCTAATTCGGAATAAAAAAGGAAGAAATCATAAGTGGTGGCTCCGGATACTGGATTCGAACCAGTGACCAAGTGATTAACAGTCACCTACTCTACCGCTGAGCTAATCCGGAATGTTTATGAGGGCGTAATTATACGTAATGAAGGCGTAAATGTCAAGAAAAAGAGCCTCTTTTTGGTGCTTTTCGATGAATGTTTTGCGTTGGAAGATAAAAAATGACATTGGAGCGTTCAATCGGGGTGATTTTACCTTCGCTTAGGAGCTTTTTAAAGCAGTGTTGAGATTTGGTATCGAAGAGGGCTTCAATATCATCTTGCGTCAGTGGACGTTTATCAAGCGTTGTGAGAATCTCTTCTGCACTGTAAGAATTGGGGTGTGCAGACGCATGAGTGCGTGAGACGATATGGATCGGTAAGGTGGGATCAAAAAGCTGTGAAAGTGTGTAAAGCTCATTAAATTCAAGCCCCTCTACGGCGTAAGCCGGAGGGCGATCGACGGTTCCGATGTCGATTCGATCGCAATGGATATCTAATAGCGCCTTGTTGAGTGCCGCGATATCTTCTAGCGAATCATTCACACCGCGTACAAAAAGAATCTCAATAAAGAGTTTTCCGGTAAATATCAGAGAAAATCGTCGAATTGCATCGATGATTGAATGAATATCGATCCCCTCGGCAGGACGATCTATCTTTTTAAAGGTTTTGGGGATCGCTGCATCCAGTGAAAGTTTGACTTGATCGAGCTGCAGCAGGGTATTAAAAACCTTTTCATCGCTCAAGCAGGCACTGTTGGAGAGGATGAGAAGCTCACAGTTGCCTTTGAGTTCATTGATGCGTGTGACGAGCTCATCTAAATAGGGATACATAGTCGGTTCACCGTTGGCGGTGAGGGTGATAACATCTATCTTAGGATGAGTCTGCAGCGCGGCGGTGAGATCATCAATAATCGTATCTATCGGAGTGATACTATGTTGCGTAGTAATAGCTAACGCCGGAGAGAGTTCACAGTAAAGACAATCAAAATTGCATTGTTTAGTGGAAGCAGAG
Source organism: Sulfuricurvum sp. (assembly GCF_041651515.1). Classification (GTDB taxonomy): domain Bacteria; phylum Campylobacterota; class Campylobacteria; order Campylobacterales; family Sulfurimonadaceae; genus Sulfuricurvum. The sequence goes on along the minus strand of NZ_JBAZJF010000004.1, from coordinate 66,363 downwards.
AGATCGATCCCGAGCGATACACCGAAACGGCGAGAATGGACGGGACCAAATATTGTGGACATGTTAGTGCTTTTTACTCACACGTTGGCATTCTCGGACAAAATGTTGTGCATTTTCAACAGGGACATCGGGGAGAATACCATGCCCTAGGTTGAAGATATGGCGTTTTCCGCCCATAATCTGTTGAATGGCTTCGACACAGGCTGTCGTCTCTTCTTTAGAATAGAGACGGCACGGTTCCATATTTCCCTGAAGGACATAGCGATCGCCTAATTTTTCTTTGGCAAGAGCCATCGGGGTGCTCCAATCGACTCCGAAAACATCGAAGTTCCCATACACTTTATCTAAAAAGGCCGGAATCCCTTTTGGGAACATAATGATCGGGACATGAGGGTATTTGTCTTTTAAATACTCTGCAATCTCCACCATATATTTCCATGAAAACTCATCGTATTTACTCGGTTCAATCGCTGCTGCCCAGCTGTCGAAGATTTGAACGACATCGATCCCCGATTGGATCTGTTTTTCCATGTAAAGTTTGACCACTTCGGTCACTTTAGCGAGGATTTTATGAAGAAGTTCAGGATTTGAGTACATCATTTTTTTACAAACATTGTAGGTCTTTGTCCCTTGTCCCTCGATCATATAGGTAGCGAGGGTCCACGGGGCACCGGTAAATCCGATAAGGGCTTTGTTATCATCCCGTGCATCAAGCTGCGCTCTTAAAAGCTTGATCGTCTCATAAACATAGGTGAGTTTAGACGCCGCTTCATCTCCGCCGACAAGCGCGTCCAAATCCTCTTTCGTTGCGATAGGCTTTTCAAAAACGGGACCTTCCCCTTTGATGAAGTCAAGTTGCATCCCCATCTCATTGGGAACGACCAAAATATCGCTGAAAAGGATTGCCGCATCAACACCGACGATATCCACCGGTTGGAGAGTGACTTCTGCTGCCATATCCGGGGCGTGACACAGATTTAGAAAGTTTCCGGCACGTTTGCGCACTTCCATATATTCCGGAAGGTAACGACCTGCTTGACGCATCATCCAAACAGGGGTATAAGGGGTTTCTTTTCCGAAACACGCATCGACGAAAATCTTACTCATGATGACCTACTTTGCTAAGAAAATAAAGACCGACGGAAACCGCCGTGATCGATAGAGCAAGATAGAACAGCTCTAACGCTCCGTTAAACTCGGTTCGTCCGACTTTTTGAAAAAAGCCTACAACGAGAACCATGACGATGACTTTCGATATTTTGTCTTTGAGCTGGTCAAGCGAATGGACCGCTAAAAGTTGGTTCTCTTTTCCGTGCTCATCTTTGGCCGGGTCGATATCCGAGATAAAAAGTTCATACAGACCGAAGGAGAAGATAATCATAACGACGCCGATAAGGTATAAATCAACGGCACCGATGATCCCTCCGATAACATCTTCGTGGAAGTGTTCCGGATGTCCTTGCGTGACGTAGGAATTAATAACATAAGCGGCTGTATGGTAGACATCGAAGCTGGCAATGGTAAAGAGCAATATTGCCCCCAGTAAACCAAAGACAACCGCTAAAACGATAATAAAACGTGAACTCCAAAGCCCGTGTTCAAAGAGATTTTCGATGAAGTTCATCTTAATTTCCTTGCATTTCTACCCATTTTTGGGCAATTCGTACGGCATTGGTTGCGGCACCTACACGGAGGTTATCCGCAACAACCCACAGATGGAGGACATTTTCACGATAAAGGTCATTGCGGATACGTCCTACGAATGTTTCGTTTTGGTCCATACACAGTGAGGGCATCGGATAAATACTCTCTTCAGGTACATCCATAACGATAATGTTCGGAGCTTTACGTAAAATTTCTCGTGCTTCATCCGCATTTACGGCACCGTCAAAAGTGAGGGTGAGGGTTTCGGCATGACCGCGTAATGTTGGAATCCGGACACAGGTTGCACTTACTTCGATATCTTTGTGCATGATCTTTTGGGTCTCATTTACCATTTTGAGCTCTTCTTTGGTGTAGCCGCTGTCGGTAAATGAGTCGATTTGAGGGATAGCATTAAGAGCAATTCGGTGAGGGAATTTTTTCGGTTCTACATCATCGAGTTTAAATGAAAAGAATGCCTGCATCTGCTCAACGAGCTCTTCCATTGCCGATTTTCCGGCACCGGAAGTCGCTTGATAGGTGCTGACATCGATGCGCTGCAGATCGTAGGCATCATCCAGCGGTTTGAGCGCTTGTACCATTTGAATGGTGGAGCAGTTCGGGTTGGCGATGATACCGCGATTGCGCCACTGCGCAATGTCTTCAGGGTTTACTTCAGGGACTACAAGCGGAACGTCCTCATACATACGAAAATGGCTGGTGTTATCGATCACCACGGCACCTGCCGCTGCTGCGTAAGGAGCAAATTCAGCGGATACACTGCCGCCGGCACTAAAGAGGGCAATTTCGATGTGTTCTTCATCAAAAATAGTGGGTGTGAGTTCTTGGATAACCAAATCAGAGTCGTTAAAGGTTACCGTATTGCCGGTACTTCGAGCGCTTGCAAGGGGTACAAGTTTGGCAAGAGGAAAATCGATCTCCTCGAAAATACGTAAAATTTCTTCTCCAACGGCACCGCTGGCACCGACGATCGCAACGTTATAACGTTTCATAGGAAGCTTTCCTTGGGGATGAATGGAATCACCCGTGAATATTTTTCCGCGATTATAGCCAAAGAGGACTAATAAAAAACTGTTTAAATTCTTCCAAACCCGCGTGCTTCTAAAAATAAATCATCGATACCGATTTGTTCACCGTCACTTAAAATGGCGGAACGCTCTACCACGGAGATGAGCTCACGTATATTTCCCGGCCATGCGTAGTGAAGGAGAGCTTCTCGTGCCTCTTCGTCAAAATGTTTCGGTTCGAAATGGTATTGGGTGCAATTTTGGGCTAATACCGCTTCGGCGATCGGGAGTATTTCCGAACGTCGTTCACGCAGCGGCGGGATAGAGAGGGGGATGGTATTAAGTCGATAGTAGAGATCTTCTCGAAAACTTCCCTCGATGATTTTTTTATGAAGATCGGCATTGGTGGCACAAATGATCCGTACATCTATTTTGGTGCTTTTGGATGCTCCTAGACGGCGAATCTCTCTCTCTTGCAGTACCCGAAGAAGCTTGGCTTGCAGAGGATAGGGCATTTCGGCAATCTCATCAAGAAATAATGTCCCCCCTTCGGCAAGTTCAAACTGTCCTGTTTTAGCTTCGGTCGCATCGGTAAATGCCCCTTTTTCAAAACCGAAAAGTTCACTCTCTATCAAATTATCCGGAATAGCTGCCATATTGATGGCAACAAAAGGTTTGGATGATCGAAGGGAATGCTCATGGATGTGACGGGCAAATACCTCTTTGCCTACGCCGCTTTCCCCTAAGAGCATAATACTCGCATCGGTAATAGCCGCTTTTGCAATATGGGCTAGCAGTTTTTCTAACGGTTCGGACGTGGCTTTGAAAATCGAGTTTTCACGAGATACGGGAGAGATGTTTTTAGGTGTTTTTTGACGAATTTTGCCACTTCGTTCAATGGCTGCGATGAGGGTTTCGATCTCGAAAGGTTTGAGGAGAAAATCTTTAACCCCCAGTTGAATCGATTCGATAGCGCGGGTAAGGGTAGCATTGCCGGTGATAATAATGACCTCATAAGCACCGTCGAGCGTTTTGACAAACTCAATGCCGTCCATACCGGGCATGTTGATATCGCTGATGACAAGATCAAATGTAGCATCGAGTTTTTTAAGAGCGTCACGGGCATTTTTAAAGGTATGAACTTCATACGCTTTGAATTCTGCCATCGCTATCTCAAGCGATTTGCGCATATTGATATCATCTTCGACTATCGCAATTTTCATCCTAACCCTTACTCTTGTAATAGGGTGATTGTAACAGAGCGATCATTAAATTCGACTGCATAACATTGTGTTGGCAGGGTAAGGGTTTCGAGACTTTTAATTGTATTATTACTCAGAGCATCATTCCCTTTTAAGTGAAGGGGTTGTTTGGCTGCATATTCTAAAAAAGCGGTCTCTTCGTGAGTCAAAAGGGTGTTTAGAGATTCATTATTTTCACGCATTAAAATAAGGGAAGAAGCTTTGTGAATAGGGCAGGGCATCATCGCTTTTGAGACGGTTAGGGATTCTTGGACACTCTGCGCATTGCGAGTGGTTAGCCGATACCCGATTAGGTAATCATCGGCTAAAAGGGAGAGGCTAAAAGTTATTGAGCAAATTGCGTATAGGATAGGGCAATTTCCATTTCTACTTCGCACAAGCCCTCTTTGAATGTGGTGTTCATGACATTGGCTCCACGAACAATCGCTTCGACGGAAGTTCGTGTGCTTGATTGGGTAAGCATCATGTTTTTGATCGTATCTTGACCTTCAACTTGAACTCCGCGAACTCGCTCGGCGATTTGGCGATAACCATCCGCAATTGCGGCTCGTTTAGCAAGTGCATACGCTTGGGCAGGAGAAGCGGTAACGGAGGGGGCAACTCCTTGTCCCATGACCGTAATGACCAATTCTTTACCTGATTTTACAATAGGTTCAACGCAGTTACCGTCTGTACCGCTGTAAACACAACGGACATCGGATCGTTTAGACTCATCGCTTGAAAAAAATCCCGCATGAAGCGCAGTAACGCTGAGTACGAGAGTGAGAGCAGCAGAGATTCTCATTCGGTTTCCTTGAAATGTGGAATAATAGCTAATTACAGCAAATACTATTCCAGTTCTAATGACCCTTCGTCATTTTCGAGTTCATCTTCTTCTTCATCATTCTTAGGACAGCGTGAAATACTCTTCACATCATCCCCTTTAATGATATAGACACCGCTGGTATTACGTCCCGATTTAGCGATACTTTGCATATCGACACGGATCATTTTACCCGCTTTGGTGAGTGCCATAAGATCCATGGTTTCATCCACCATAACACATCCGACGACGGTTGTTCCGGTCTTCGCATTAAGTTTCATTGCGATAACACCTGATCCGGCGCGATTGGTGAGGCGGTACTCTTCGGCAGTGGTACGTTTACCGATCCCTTTTTCACTCACCATCAAGATCTCTTCTTCATCGTTTTTAATGATATTGGCATCGACGACAACATCACCTTCGATTTTGAACTTAATACCGCGAACACCACGGGTACTTCGTCCCTGATCCCGGGTTTTTTCGATTTCAAATTTAATACATTGTGCAAATTTGGTGACGATAAAGAGGTATTTTGTCTCTTCCGTCGCAATATGGGCTGTGATAAGTGCATCATCATCGTCAAGAACAATAGCTCGGACACCGTTGCTGCGAACATTTGAAAATTCACTGAGGGCCGTACGTTTGACCACTCCGTTTTGAGTGAAGAAAACCAGTGATTTATTCTCATCAAAATCGGTTGTCGGGATAATTGCGCGGATCTTCTCATCGGCTTCGAGATTGATAAGATTAACAACGGCTTTACCTTTAGCCGTACGCGACCCTTCCGGAATTTTATACACTTTGAGCCAGTGGAGCTGTCCGCGATCGGTGACAAACATCAAGGTGTCATGTGTATTACAGGTATAGAATTTTTCGATGAAGTCATCATCGTAAGTCGTTACGGCAATTTTGCCTTTTCCGCCGCGACGTTGTTTCTCATACGAAGCGGAAGGTACCCGTTTGATATATCCGCGGTGGCTGATAGTAACAATCATCGGCTCATTCGGAATCAAATCTTCGATATTGATATCATCGTAGTTGTCTTCGATATCGGTGACACGCGGGATATTGTATTGTTCAACGAGTTCGACGAATTCGCCTTTGATAATCCCTTTGAGAACCTCTTCACTGCGAAGGATGCTTTCGAGATATTCGATGTGTGCCAAAATTTCTTTGAGTTCATTTTCGATTTTATCACGCTCTAATCCAGTAAGACGTTGGAGACGCATGTCGAGAATTGCTTGGGCTTGGATCGGCGAAAAGCCAAACTCAGTAATAAGGCCATTTTTAGCCGCTTCGCCGTCATTGCTTGCACGGATTAGCTTGATGATTGCTTCGATATGATCGAGCGCTTTTTTCAAACCTTCTAAGATATGGGCACGTGCTTTTGCTTTTTCAAGATCGAAAATCGTACGGCGAATAATGACGGTCTTGCGGTGATTGATAAAATGTTCCAACATATCAAGGAGAGGGAAAACACGAGGCTCTTGGTTATAGACTGAGAGCATGATGATCCCGAACGTAGTCTCCATATTGGTTGATTTATACAGATTATTGAGAACGATTTCACTCATCGCATCACGTTTAAGCTCGATAACGACACGAATCCCTTCACGGTCGGATTCGTCTCGGATTTCAGAAATCCCTTCGATAAACTTGTCTTTGACCAGATCGGCAATGGTTTCGATCAAACGGGCTTTATTGACTTGATACGGAAGTTCATCAATAACGATAACATCTTTGTTGGATTTCTTTTCGATGTGGGTTTTAGCACGGACACGGATACGGCCGCGCCCTGTTTCATACGCATCCAAAATCCCTTTTTTACCGTAGATGGTTCCACCGGTTGGGAAATCGGGAGCCTTGATGAATTGCATGATCTCCGGTAATGTTGCATTCGGATTGTCCATTAGATAGACAAGAGATTGGAGCACTTCATTGGGATTATGCGGCGGGATATTGGTTGCCATACCGACGGCGATACCGCTTGAACCATTAATAAGGAGATTCGGAACACGTGTCGGAAGAACTTCCGGCTCTTGGGTAGTACCGTCATAGTTATCGACCATATCGACGGTATCTTTTTCAAGATCTTTGAGTAATTCTCCGGCGTAGCGGGTCATACGGGCTTCCGTATAACGCATAGCTGCCGCATTGTCGCCATCAACCGAACCGAAGTTCCCTTGACCGTCTACGAGCGGTGCACGCATCGAGAAAGGTTGTGCCATACGAACCAAAGCATCGTAAACGGAAGTATCACCGTGCGGATGGTATTGCCCGATAACGTCACCGACGATACGAGCCGATTTTTTGTACTTAGCACCGGCTGAGAGGCTAAGTTTGTCCATGGCATAAAGAATACGTCTGTGTACCGGTTTAAGACCGTCTCGGACGTCTGGAAGGGCACGCCCGATGATAACGCTCATCGAGTAATCAAGATAACTGCTCTTGAGTGTGTCTTCTATATTAATGTCATTTATTTCGCTGTTGTCTAGCAGATCGTTCATGCGGTCCCCAAAAGTGAAGATAATATGGCTGATTATAGCCGAATGAGGCTTAAATTCTTAAAACCTGTTTTTTTAGCTTTAATTTGCTTAATTAATTAAATACGGTTACAATTATCCTAAACATTAGTGTTATGGAGTTTAGTATTTATGAAAAAAATTGAAGCGGTTATCAAACCATTTAAACTCGAAGATGTGAAAGACGCCCTAGCCGAGATTGGTATTACGGGTATGACGGTAAGCGAAGTAAAAGGCTACGGTCGCCAAAAAGGGCACAGCGAGTTATATCGCGGTGCTGAGTATGTGGTTGACTTTCTTCCTAAAATCAAGATGGAGATGGTAGTGGATGACGCGATGGTAGATCAAGTCGTTAACACGGTCGTAGAAGCGGCTCGTACCGGGAAAATCGGTGACGGGAAAATTTTTATCAGCGATATCAATCAAATCATCCGTATTCGTACGGGCGAAACGGATAGCGACGCAATATAATTCCACTTTCTTAGCTTCAAAGCTTCGGCTTTGGACTCCTCTTTAAATATCTTCTCGTATTTAGAAAAATCTCTCTTTTTTATATTTATACTGCACATTGATTAAAAATTAATCAATAGATTGCACTCTTCACATTTGATTACTTTGTACAATGGTATCCGACATTCAAGTTATAAGGAGAAAAAATGAAAAAGTGGCTTTTAGCTTTATTGCTACTCGGCGTATCGGCATTTGCTGATGATGCTAACGCAACGGCTGTTGTAGAAGCGGCGGCACCTGTACTTAATTCAGGTGATACTGCATGGATGATGATGTCAACCGCATTGGTTATGTTGATGACACCGATCGGTTTGGCATTGTTTTACGGCGGGATGACCCGTTCTAAAAACGTTCTTAATACCTATGCAATGATTTTTGGTGCATTTGTAGTAGCAATGTTGGCATGGGTAATCGCAGGTTTCTCGATCGCTTTCGGAACAGCGGATGGTTCAATGAACCAAGTTATCGGCGGATTTGGCAATGTGATGCTAAACGGTATTAAATGGGACGATCTACAAGATCCAAAATTGGGTCTGCTATTCCCTAAATTTGTTTTCGTAGCATTCCAAGGGACATTTGCAGCTATTACCGTAGCGATCGTTGCGGGTTCAGTCATTGAGCGTATGAAATTTTCTACCTGGATGGTATTTGCTTTCGTCTGGACTATCGTGGTTTATGCACCGATTGCTCACATGGTATGGGGTGGCGGTTACCTCTTTAATGAAGGTGCCCTTGACTTCGCGGGTGGTACGGTTGTTCATATGAACGGCGGTTTGGCTGGTCTTGTATTGGCTGTGTTGATCGGTAAACGTGCAGGGTATCCAAAAGTAGCGATGAAACCGGTAAGTGTTATTTTAACTGCTGTCGGTGCAGGTATGCTTTGGTTCGGTTGGTACGGATTTAATGCCGGTTCAGCTTTTGGTGCAAACGCTATCGCCGGTGTCGCTTTCCTAACAACGACTATCGCAGCTTCTGTTGCAGCAGTGACATGGATTGTAATTGAGTACGCAGTCTTCAAAAAACCGACTCTTCTGGGTGCAGCGTCCGGTGCAATCGCTGGTTTGGTTGCAATTACTCCGGCAGCTGGTTTTGTCAGTGTCAGTGGTGCATTAATTGTTGGTATGACGGGTGCATTGATCGCATTCTTCGGTGTAACGGCACTTAAGAAAAAATTGGGTTACGACGATTCATTGGATGCATTTGGGGTTCACTTTCTGGCAGGTCTATGGGGTGCGATTGCAACCGGTATCTTTGCTGTAGATGACAAAGGGCTTCTATGGGCAGGACCGTTGAAAGATTCAGGCGATCGCATGGGACAAATCATGGTTCAAGCGGAATCCGCTTTATTGGTCGGATTGTTTACATTGGTCGGTACGATCGTAGTGTACTATATCGCAATGGCATTGACCGGCGGTTCACGTGTTAACGAAGAACAAGAGAGCCAAGGTTTGGATGAATCAGTACACGGTGAACGTGGATTTAACCTATAAGAAGGAATGAACAATGAAAAAAATTGAAGCGGTTATCAAACCATTTAAACTCGAAGATGTGAAAGACGCCCTTGCCGAGATTGGCATTACGGGTATGACGGTAAGCGAAGTAAAAGGGTACGGACGACAAAAAGGGCACAGTGAGTTATATCGTGGTGCTGAGTATGTGGTTGACTTTCTTCCTAAGATCAAAATGGAGATGGTAGTGGATGACGCGATGGTAGATCAAGTCGTTAACACGGTCGTAGAAGCGGCTCGTACCGGGAAAATCGGTGACGGGAAAATTTTTATCAGCGATATCAGTAAAATCGTCCGTATCCGTACGGGTGAGACCGATATCGAGGCCATTTAAATTAACGTAAAGAGGAACATAGTCCCTCTTTACTACGTTAACACTGGGTTTACTTCGGCAGTATGCCCAAGCACGTAAACGTGCAATTCTATCAATTGATTAATTTTTAATCAATTTTACTTCTACAATCTCTGTGATTGGTTATATAATGCACACCTTTATCTTAAATTAAAGGTGTTGCATGGATACTGCGTACGTTATCGATACCCTCTTTGCCCTCTTTTCAATCACTTTGATCATCTTAATGGTTCCCGGTTTCGCAATGCTCGAAGCGGGTTTAGTCCGTACTAAAAACGTTTCCAGCGTTTTGACGGTCAATGTGATGATTTATGCGGTAGCCTCTATGGCGTTTATTCTGGTCGGTTTTCATTTTGCTTTTGGCGATGTAGCGAGTACCACTATGAGTAAGTGGGCATTTTTTATGTTTCAAATGGCATTTGTCGGTAAGGCGATTAACATTATGAGCGGAGGGGTCGGTGAGCGGGCTAAATTGTTGCCGTTGACTCTGTTTACCCTTATTATGGGGGCTCTGATCTATCCGACGGCCGTGAATATCAGCTGGGGAAGCGATTGGATCAAAGATACCCTGTTTGATTTGAATTTCGTCGATTTAGCGGGTTCTACCGTCATTCATTCTACAGGCGGGTGGGCATTATTGGCGGCTATTTTGATTATCGGTCCGCGAAAAGGGCGTTATGTTCACGATCAAATTCGTGTTATTCCTGCCTCTAATATCCCTCTTGTTGTTTTGGGGGCGATGTTACTGTGGATCGGATGGTTTGGTTTTAACGGCGGTTCGGTGGGCGGTATTTCGACCAAAGAGTTGGCGGACAGTGTCGCATTGACTATCTTTAACACTAACGTAGCGGGACTTGCCGGAGCCATTTCTGCGGGTATCATCATTTATGCACGGTATAAACTCTTTGATATTACGATGATTCTAAACGGTGCGTTGGGTGGCCTTGTTGCGATTACGGCAGGACCCCATTTATATACCCTTTACGATTCGCTTGCTGTTGGTTTGATCGGTGGAGTATTGGTTGTTTTGGCAATCCCTATTTTCGACCGTTTTCGTATTGATGATCCGGTCGGAGCATTGTCGGTTCATTTGGTCAACGGTATTTGGGGAACGCTTGCGGTAGGTATATTTGCTTCGGATGCTGCGAAAGGGATAACTTTTTTGAATCAGCTCAAAGGGGTTGGCGAAATCGCCGTATTTGTTTTTACGGTATCGTTTGCGGCTATTTATTTAATCAATAAGTTGGTTCCGTTCCGCGCCTCCGATGAAGATCAGCTTCAAGGGCTTGATGTCAGTGAATGCGGTCTGGAAGCATACCCCGAGTTCAAAAGGGCGATTTAACTTAACACTCTTGTAACACTTCTTCGATACTCTTCTGTGGGGCTTTTTGCCCCATAAAAACTCTTTTACCTACTGCGTTGTATAATTTGTCATTGTTTTAAAGAGAAAGGGATTTTATGTCTATTTATCGCGAATATGATATTCGAGGGATTTTTGAAAAAGAGCTCAATGAAGCGACCATTACTCGATTGGGATATGCATTGGCCGAAGAGATGCGAGGATATGGCGATGTTGTTGCGGTCGGATACGATGCACGTTCTCATTCACCCATTTTATTTGAATATCTCACGGCCGGACTCAATGCCGGTGGGATGAAAGTATTGGGGATGGGGATGGTTCCCACTCCGGTAAACTATTTTTGCAATTATCAGGATTTCGATGGAATCACTCCGTGTGCATCGGTGATGATTACCGGTTCGCATAATCCGAGCGAATACAACGGATTTAAAATTACCATTAATAAAGCCCCTTTTTTCGGTGAAGCGATCTATGCCCTTGGGGATAAAATAGAATCATTACCTTTTCCCCCTAAAGTGGAACGACAAGTGGTAGAGATCGATGCATTGAGTCGTTACAAACGCTTTATGGTCGAATCGTTTGGCCATTTGCGTGGAATGAAACAGCGCATCGTTTATGACTGCGGTAACGGGGTTGCGGGATTAGCGATCGAAGATATTTTTAATGCATTGGAATTGACAACCAAAGGGATTTATGTTGATCCGGACGGTACGTTTCCTAATCACCATCCTGATCCGAGTGAAGAGCATAATCTCGAAGATATTAAAAAACTTCTCACAGAGGAGGGAGATATTGCATTTGCCTACGATGGCGATGCCGATCGTATTGCTGTATTGACGCCTAAGAATAATATCAAAGGGGACATGATGGCCATTTTGTTTGCCCTTAAAATGAAAAATCCGATCGTTATCGGCGAGGTGAAATGCTCGCAGGTGATGTACGACACGCTTCGGGAACGGGGAGCGACCGCCGTGATGTATAAAACGGGGCACTCGAATCTCAAAGTCAAAATGAAAGAGCTTCACGCTGATTTGGCATGTGAAGTGAGCGGGCATGTTTTCTTTGCGGATCGTTATTTCGGATACGATGATGCAATCTATGCCACCCTTCGGATGCTTGAATTGGTGCATGAAGGGGTTGATTTGGATGCAGAGATTGCAAAACTTCCTCAGGTATTTTCCACCGAAGAGATTAAGGTCAAAACGACCGAGAAAGAAAAGTTTCTCCTTATGGCCAAGCTCAAAGAACTTCTGCAAAACCCTCCATCCGATTTTCCTGCTATCCGTGAGATTATCGAAGTGGACGGCGTTCGGGTTATTTTTGATAAAGGGTGGGGCTTAGTGCGTGCGAGTAATACGACTCCGGTACTGGTTACCCGTTTTGAATCGACCGATGCTAAAGAAGCTCTGCGATACGAAGAATCTCTTAATGCGCTGATTCAAACGGCCCAAAACCAGTTAAAGGGATAAGTATGAAAACAATAACATTAACCATGCCGCTGGATATGCATGTCCATTTGCGTGACGGTGAGATGCTCTCAACGGTTGCCCCGCTGACGTCATACAGTTTTAGCGGAGCACTTGTTATGCCTAATCTTGTCCCTCCGATTACCACTCTTGATGCGGTCAAAGAGTATCGTCATCGTATCAAGGTAGCGATGGAAGCGGATGATTTTGAACCCTATATGACCCTCTTTTACCAAAATTACAGCCGAGTGTTTTTGGAAAATGTACAAGATCATATTAGTGCAATCAAACTCTATCCAAGCGGGGTAACGACGAACTCGGAAGGGGGAGTTGAAAGTTTTGATATCGAATCAATGCGCGAAACGTTAGAGGCAATGTCTGATTTAGGGATTGTTTTGTCTGTTCACGGTGAGACGAACGGTTTTGTAATGGATCGTGAAGCGGAATTTATGAGCGTCTATGAGATGCTCGCAATCAATTTTCCGAAACTCAAGATCGTCATGGAACACATAACGACTGCCGAAGCGGTAGAGATGTTGGATCGTTATGAGAATTTGTATGCCACCATTACGGTACATCATCTAATGATTACCCTCGATGATGTGGCGGGAGGGATGCTTCGTCCTCATCTGTTTTGCAAACCGATAGCCAAACGTCCGCATGATCGTGATGCATTGCTGAGCGTTGCCCTTGAAGCGCATCCGAAAGTGATGTTTGGTTCGGATTCGGCACCCCACCCGAAACATACCAAGGAGTCATGCGGATGCGGAGCAGGGGTCTTTACCGCACCGATCGCTCTTCAGCTGTTATGTGAGGTTTTTGAAGCGCATGATAAACTCGATAACCTTCAATCCTTTGTGAGTGATAATGCCCAGCGAATTTATGGGATTTGCGCTGAGTATAAAGAGGTTGTCCTTGTGAAACATGATTTTGTTGTTCCGGATATGTACGGCAGTGTTGTCCCGATGCGTGCGGGTGAAACGTTGAAATGGTCTATTGATCGTGTCGATTAATGTTCTCCTCTTGGAAGATGATCTCCTATTTGGTGAGTCGATTCAAGATTTACTCGAAGAGGAGGGGTATCTTCTGACCTTGTGCCGAAACGGACAAGAGGCCCTTGATGCTACGTACAAACACCGGTTTGATTTGTATCTTTTGGATATTAATGTCCCTTTGATTGATGGCCTTTCTTTATTGCACGAGCTAAGAGATTCTGCGGATGATACCCCTGCGATTTTTTTGACGTCGCATCGTGAAACGGAAGTATTATCTAAGGCGTTTGAATACGGTGGAGATGATTATCTGAAAAAACCGTTTGATACGAAGGAGCTGCTGATACGTATTCAGGCATTGCTGCGGCGCAGTAAAGGCAAAACCCGCAGATGTGCCGGGGATTTATGTTTGGATGAGATACACAAGTGTATTTTTTTAGGGGGAAATGAGGTCCATTTTTCCCTAAAAGAGTATCAACTAATGGCCCTTTTTATCCGAAATGCCGGGGAAATTGTTACCAAAGAGATGATTATGGATGAGTTGTGGAGTGCATCTGAAAATATCAGTGACGGTGCGATACGGGTGTATATTAACCGTCTCAAACAAGAGATCGGAAGTGATCGGATACTCAATGTTCGTGCTTTAGGATATCGCCTTGTTTCGTAGTGTTGAAATTGCGTTGGCATCGTTGTATGTCGTTACAACGGCGGTATTGGTGAGCGGTATTTATATTGCACATCACGTATTAGGGATAGAACAATGGGGAGTAATTTTTCTTATTTCATTAATTTTTGCCCTTATTGCCGGATGGATTTTGGCTAAAATTGCGATCAAACCGCTTAAAGAACATTTTGATCATTTAGAAGTTTTTTCCAAAGAGACGCTTCATGAACTGAATTTACCGATTAATACGATCACTGCTAATGTGGAGATGTTACGTAAAACCCATACAGATGAAAAAAGTTTCAAGCGTTTGGATCGGATCGGACAAGCTGTCGGGATGTTAAAAGAACGGTATAATGAGCTCGATTATTTGATCAAAAAGCAGATGGCACGTGAGAATATAGAGTCATTTGATTTAGTCGATTTACTTCAAGAGCGACTTGTTTTTTTGCGTGGGTTGTATTCGAATGTGATATGGGAAATAGCACTTTCTTCACGGATGGTGAGTTTAGATCGTATCGGAATGGGAAAAGTGATCGATAATTTGGTCGAAAACGGGGTGAAATATTCCCTTTCACCGGCTCATATTAAAATCACGTTACATGAGGATACATTGAATATCTGCGATCAGGGGATCGGTATGGATGAGATAACTTTGATGCGAATATATGATAGCTATTTCCAAAATGATACTACAATACCGGGGTATGGAATCGGTCTTGGATTGGTCAAGCGATATTGTGATCGGCATCATATCGGATTGCATGTCTCTTCCCAAGTGGGAAAAGGGACATGCGTAAAATTGGAATTAAAAAAATTAACATAAAGGGTAAATTCAATGGAAGTAAGCGGATGGTTAGGATGGGCGCAAGGCGCAGTCGATTATGGGATTATCGGTATTTTGGTTTTGATGAGTGTGATCTCATTGTGGATGTTTATTGAGCGATTGATGTTTTTCGGTGCTGTTCGAGGAAGTGATTACAGTACAAAAGAGGAGCTTGAGCTGGATCTTGGTAATAATGTTTCGATTATTGCAACCATCGGTTCTAATGCCCCCTACGTCGGTCTGCTAGGGACCGTTTTGGGCATTATGATCACGTTTTATTCTCTCGGAGATGTCGGTGCGGTTGATCCTAAAAAGATTATGACCGGATTAGCCCTTGCTCTCAAAGCAACCGCAATGGGTCTTATTGTCGCGATTCCTGCTATCGTGTTTTACAATATTTTGCTCCGTAAAATGGAACGTATCCTTACGTTGTGGGAAATTGATGCTCACAAAAAACAAGGCTAAACTATGAAGATGAAACGGATCGATACGATCAATGTCATCCCCTTTATCGATATTATGCTCGTATTGCTGGTGATGGTTTTGACAACGGCAACGTTTATCAAAACGGGGGTTATTCCCGTCGACCTTCCCAATGCTAAAGGGACTGCAACCGAGCATAAACCCAGTGAGATGAAACTGACGATTAAAAAAGACGGTACCCTATGGATTGATGAGAAAACACAAGTGAGCCTTGATCAGTTTGAGCAAAAAGTCACAGAGGGTGGCAAAGAGATGACGGTTGTTCTTTACAGCGATAAGGATGCTGCATTTCAAAATTTTGTCGGTGTTATGGATGTTCTTAAGCGCCTTGGACATGAACAACTGTATATTGTAACCGATAAGCAGAAATAGTCGTGCACCAAATCAGCAACTATGTTTACGCTCGCGATGAGTTGCTGGATTGGGATATTCCGACTAAACGGCTTCCCAATCCGTATCTTGATTTTCCCTATATGGTGATTGAAGGGGTACTAACTCCTGCAGAGTGCCGTGCTATTACCGCGTATACGCTGGAAGATAACGGTGTTGTGAAAGCGGAGCTTCGAGGCAAGAAGCTTGATACGGCAATACGGCGTACCGATATTCATACCCTCTCTTCTGAGTATCGTGCGATTTATGAGAGCCGATTTGCCGCAGTTCGTTCTGAGATCGAGGATTTTTTTGCTCTGTCTCTCAGCACTTCTACCGACATACAGGTCTTGGGGTATGAGAGCGGGTCATTTTACGTCAAGCACAGTGACGATTCAAGCGAACTGCGAGACCGTGAGGGGAAAACGGTAGGATTTCACACCGTAGCCCCAGAGCGTAAAGTGACGACGGTTTTATTTACCACTTCATACACTCCCCATCCGACCGATTCGGATCATTTCAACGGGGGAGAGCTTCTTTTTAACTACCTTTGTGATGAGCATGGCAATACCATCACGCTGCGCCCGGAAGCGGGTGATATGGTCGTATTTTTAAGCAATCCCTATTTCTCTCACGAAGTACTTCCTGTAAAATCAGGTTACCGCCTCAGCCTCGTTCAATGGCATAATGCACACAGTTAGGCTATAATTTCCTATCTTTTTTTCAAGGGCATTAATGCGTTATTTTTATACCTCTTTTTTTATTCTCATTATCGGGCTGATTGCCGGATATTTTTTAGGGGGACTTGAGGGGGTATATATTGCTGCATTATTGGTCGTATTGGAAATCTCCCTTTCCTTTGATAATGCGGTTGTTAATGCCAAAATTTTGGAGACGATGGAGCCAGTTTGGCAGCAGCGTTTTATCCTTTTCGGTATGCCGATAGCCGTATTTGGAATGAGACTTTTATTTCCGTTGGCGATTGTCTCGATCGTGACAGGGATGGGACTATTAGAGACCCTTCAAGTAGCAATGAATGAACCGCATCGCTATGAAGCGATCCTCAAAACGACTGAAACGACAATTTTTGCTTTTGGGGGAGCATTTTTATTGATGGTCTTTTTGGATTTCTTTTTTCAGGAACACGATGTCAAATGGGTCACCTTTGTAGAAGGTTCCAAAATGATGGAGCAGTTTTCCGGAGTAGCGAATATCGAGCTGATTACCGCTATTATGGTCGGAATCGGCTTGGGACATATCACGCAGGATTTCGGAGTTGTATTGGCCTTTATGTACGGGGTTTTGCTCCACTCTCTTCTCAATATGCTGGACCATTTTCTCTCTTCCGATACAGTCAAAAGCGGGATAGCCGGATTTATTTATCTTGAAGTATTGGATGCAAGTTTCAGTTTTGACGGTGTGATTGGAGCCTTTGCCTTGACGAGCAATATTTTCATCATTATGATCGGGCTTGGAGTAGGTGCGATGTTTGTGCGGAGTATTACCCTCTATTTCGTTGAGCACAAAACTCTCTCCGAATTTCGCTACCTCGAACACGGTGCCCACTACGCGATCGGAATTTTAGCAATCATCATGTTGATCAAAATTACCACACATGTGAGTGAAGCCGTGACGGGGACAATCGGTATCGGACTGATATCCATCGCTTTCTTACACTCCATTTGGGAAAACAGACAAGGGAATCAGGCTTAGTCTGCTTCGCCCTCTTGGACGGCATTCTCCTCTTTTCTTTTTTTCGAATAATATTTAAATATTCCATACATGCTTATCATCATCCATGTAAACTCCATGATAAAGGAAGGAAGATTCCAGGCATAGAGTAAAGATAGGATGATCAGTAATGCTCCGAGGGTATTCAAGACGGAGAAGCCTAAATCTTTCGCATCCATTTTGTCAAGTTGTAAAAGCATATAACCGATGATAATGATAATAACACCGAGAATACCGATGAGATCGCTTAGAGATAATTGCATTAGGATATTCCGTTATTGGTATTAGAGAAGCAGTGTATCGAAGAAGAGTTAAAAAGAGAATTTGTCTGTTTAAGAACTAATTAGAGAGGAGGATAATCTCCTTTCTAATTGGAAAAAATTAGTTTTTTGGTTTTTCAAAACAAACACTAGCGCTTGTTCCAATTTTATGGTCTGTTGTATACTCAGAAATATAAACCATTCTCCACCCATCGTATTTTTTAAATAATTTGTCCATTTCAGCATTGCTTCTCATATCTACTTCTTCACAACGTGTCATCATATTTGAATTGACATCTGAATTTCTAATTTGAGCTTGAATATTTGCTGGGGCACAAGCTGTAAAGAAAGTAGCTACAGATGCACTGAGTACACTTAGGGATAATAATTTTACTGTGTTCAATGGAACTCCTATTTTTAAATATAGTTGTTATGGTTCCATAGTTACCCTTATTAAGTACTAAATATTATAATTATTTTAGTTTTTATTTCTATAATAATTTAATTTTAGGTTATAAATGAGTTATCAAAGAGAAGATCATTGAAGATTTATTGAGGAAAGATACCCCAATAAAAATCCTTATTAAAGGGAGTCTTATTGGGGTTTATCTATGTAAAACTAGAACGATTGTCCTAGAGTTACATCATACCTGGCATTCCGCCCATTCCACCCATATCCGGCATTCCGCCGGCTTTGTCATCTTTGATCTCATGGATTGTTGCTTCAGTCGTTAGAAGCATACTTGAAACGGATGTTGCGTTGGTCAATGCTACACGCTCAACCTTGAGAGGATCGATGATCCCTGCTTCGTACATATCGACATATTCGCCCGTAGCGGCGTTGAATCCGATATTTTCGTTGGTTGCAGAGACGATAGTGTTGACGACAACACCCGCATCGTATCCCGCATTTTCAGCGATTTGTTTGACCGGTGCAGAGATCGCGCGAAGGATGATCTCCCATCCGATTTTTTGATCGCCGGTAAGATCATGCTTTACTTTTGCCGCTGCACGGATCAATGCCGCTCCGCCGCCGATAACGATCCCCTCTTCAACTGCCGCTTTGGTCGCTGAGAGTGCATCGTCAACACGGTCTTTTTTCTCTTTCATTTCGGTTTCGGTAGCTGCACCGACTTTGATAACCGCAACACCGCCGGAGAGTTTCGCAAGACGCTCTTGGAGTTTCTCTTTGTCGTATTCGCTGGTGGTTGCTTCGATTTGGGTACGGATCTCTTTGATACGTGAATTAACCGCTTCTTTCTCACCTGCACCGTCTACGATGGTGGTGTTGTCTTTGCTGATTACGACGCGCGCCGCTTGACCGAGGTCTGCAACGGTTGCGCTATCCAATGTACGGCCGATCTCTTCGCTGATCACTTGCGCACGAGTTAATACGGCGATATCTTGGAGCATTGCTTTACGGCGATCACCGAATCCCGGAGCTTTAACGGCTGTGATATTCAATACACCGCGTAATTTATTCACAACGAGAGTTGCCAACGCTTCACCTTCGACATCTTCCGCGATGATAAGAAGAGGGCGTGAGCTTTTTTGAACTTGCTCTAGCACCGGAAGAAGGTCTTTGAGGTTAGAGATTTTTTGATCGAAGAGGAGGATAAACGGATGATCCAATTCAACGGTCATTTTTTCGCTGTTGGTGATGAAATACGGACTGAGGTACCCGCGATCGAATTGCATCCCCTCGACAACGTCGAGTTCATCATTGATCCCCTTAGCTTCTTCAACCGTAATAACACCGTCACGGCCTACTTTATCCATTGCTTCAGCGATCATAGCACCGATACGCTCATCGGAGTTTGCAGAGATGGTTGCGACTTGCGCGATCTCTTTTTTGTCATTGATGATACGTGAAGCGGATTTTAATTCTGCCAAAATTGCTTCGGTCGCTTTATCCATACCGCGTTTCATTTCGATCGGGTTAGCTCCAGCAGTGATGTTGCGAAGACCTTCTTTGAAAATCGCGTTAGCAAGAATGGTTGCCGTAGTGGTACCGTCTCCCGCTTCGTCCGCTGTGTTGGAAGCAACTTCTTTTACGAGCTGTGCCCCCATGTTCTCAAGAGGATCTTTAAGTTCTACCTCTTTGGCAACCGATACACCGTCTTTTGTGATGCTGGGTGCGCCGTAGCTTTTTTGGATGAGGACATTACGTCCGCGTGGTCCCATGGTGACTTTTACCGCGTCAGTGAGTTTTTGTACCCCTGCGGCTAACTTGTTGCGTGCGTCGTCTGAAAAGTGAATTTCTCTTGCCATAGTATTCTCCGTTTATAGTTTAAATGAGTTGATTATTTGATAATTCCGAGTAGGTCTTCAGTTGCAATGACCAAGTACGCTTTTCCATCAAGAGTTAATTCGCTGCCGGCATATTTGCCAAATACGACAGTATCTCCAGTCGCAACATCCTCTACTTCGGTGCTCACGGCAAGGACAGTACCTTGTGAAGGTTTCTCTTTAGCGTTGTCGGGGATGATAATCCCTGATGCGGTTTTGGTCGCCTCTTCGAGACGTTGAACCAATACACGTTTTCCAAGCGGTTGAAAATTCATAGCATTTCCTTTTATTGTGATTTATTATGCTCGGGATTGTACACGAGTTTGGATTAATTGTCAATCTCTTAGTCTATATGGCTCAATAGTTATGAGCTTGATGATATATGATAGAAACTTTCTTATCTCTTTCTGCAAAATTAATTCATCTTTTAGTTTTTAATAAGCAATGGTTCACTATAATTCCGGCCTTATCCAATTCTACCTAAGATGGCTGGGTAGCTCAGCTGGTTAGAGCGCTGGTCTCATAAGCCGGAGGTCGGGGGTTCGAGTCCCCCCCCCGCCACCATCTTAAACTTCCTATATTACCTACTTTCAACTACATCATTACCAGTAAACGTTACCAGTATTTGTATTATTGCGCAATTTGATCCTGTCATTAGCATCCAAATGATCAATATCCTAGGCGAACTCGGGACGTACTCGACGTATTACTCCAGACACATCGCTAATTACACTGCTGCAATGCTGTACGAAAGCATCGTCTACCTTGATTAATGTAAATACTTCTGATGCGTCACCTTCTAAGAAGAACGATTCATCGGGTAGTTTAATTCTAAAAGGTAGAGATTCAGCCTTCGTAACGAGAGCATCGTAACTGCCTCCGCGCCCATGCTTGAGTACATTGACGGCTAGATAAAGATCATTAAAACGCTCTTTCATGTGTAGCTCTCCTTGATCAGCTAAAATGTTTTTAGCCTCACTAAATCCATTGTAACAATTTAGACAATCTTGTAGTTTGGCTTCAAAAATGGAAAACATACCAATCGCTAAGATCGCTTTTTGGAGCTGTATCATCTGAAGAGTTTTTACTAGGGAAGTGGCGCTACTCGTTTGCAGTGCCTCAATTGTTCGCTCGTTTGCTTCCCTTAAAGTTTCAAGGGTAAAAGTTGTGCATCTATCTACGAGATCGGTAAAGCTGTGCATTGTATGTCCAAAGTGTAATTAATCTTATCGTTATTCGTTGATGATATCATACTTTCTTAAACTCATTCTATTTCTGACGATAAGAGCAGGGTGGAATGACTCCTATTTTATAGACATATTAGTTCTCCGCTAACGCCTCATTTTTGTTGATTTCAAAAAGTGCTATAATTTTCTCAACAAAATAAAGGAGAAGCCATGACTATGACGATCACCGTTAATGATAGTGTTGCCGATAAAGTAATGGCTTTTTTAAACTCACTTCCTCAAGACACCATTACGGTTGAGCAAACTCGCCCGTGGTATGCCGATGAGGTTAAAAGCCGGATTGAAGAGTACAAAAGCGGGAAGCTGGAAACCACGCCGTTGCATGAGGGAATGGAAGAAATAGAGGATTATCTAAGAGAGATCAACTCCGTTGCAAGTTAAGAAGTCCGACCGTTTCAAAAGTGAGATAAAACAGATTGTAAAATTTATCGGTCAATCGAATCCGAAAAATGCTGAAAGATTTTACTATTCTCTAATGGAGCATTTAGATAGTTTAGTTGATCATCCACGCAAAGGGCGAGCAACCGAGGATGGAAGCCGAGAGTTAATACATAAAGGCTACACTGTACCTTATTTTATTGATAAGGATAATATCATTATTTTGGGTATCTTCAATCAAAACGAATGGAAACCTAAAGAGGATTAAAAAAGAGCGTAGTAAATATTTAGAGTATGGTAATTCCCCCCCCGCCACCATCTTGTAACTTCTAATCCGAATCCTTTATTCTATCATCTTGTTTTTCCTATAACTACGTCATAATACTGCATTATCGCAACCATGTAAGGATGCCAATTCATGCGTATCGTAATCGTCGGTGGTGGAATCTCTGCCGTTTATTTAGCCAATTCCCTCCTTAACCAATCTCCTGCGTCTGAAGTTGTTATTGTCTCTGAAGAGGCACATCCTCCGTATGATCGTATTCATCTGTGCTCTTTAGTTGAGAACTCAAAGTGTGTCGATACGATTTCACTGGAGCTTCATCCGAATGTCCGTCTTGAATTACATCAAAAGATCACCGCGATTGATACCGTGTCAAAACATATTTTGAGTGAACATGCTTTGTACCACTATGACAAACTCATCATTGCTACCGGATCTCTCCCAAAAACGCTTTTTGATATTTCAGCTATTGAGAACGCTGCGACGTTTCGCAGTCTTCATGATTGCGAAACAATTGCGAAGGGGATTGTTGAGAAAAACGTAGTAATTGTAGGAGCCGGTCCGATTGCTTTGGAACTGCTTGATACCCTTATGCGCCATGATAGTGCTAAAACAATCAAGTTGCTGGTACGCGGGGAGTACCTCTATTCACCTTCTCTCTCTCAAGAGGGGCTATCGTTGATTCGTCATATTTTCGAGCAAGATCCCCGTATTCAAATCCGTTTCAACGATCAGATTGTAGATAAAGAGATGGAAGAAAATCGGATCACCAAAATTATCACGAAGCATGGAGAGATCACTAACCCATTTGTTATTTTCGGGGTTGGGATCGATCCGAATATTGGATTTGCCAGAGAGGCTCTTGAATGCGATAAGGGGATTTTGGTTGATAACACAATGCGTACGTCAAATCCTGATATCTATTGTGTCGGTGAAGCGGCACAGCTTCGTGATGGGGGATTTATCGCCGGACGGGTCAAGGAATGCACCTTGCAAGCCGATGTCGCGATTGGCAATCTACTTGGAAACGACACTTTAGAGTTTCGAGAAGCCGTTTCGATCGACGGGCTTAAAGTGGGGTCTTTTTTGTTTGCTGATGTCACAGCGACCGATTTTAGTCCAAAAGATACCGATAATGAAACGATTCTCATTTCGCATGAAAATCGGATCGATCAGTATATCGTCAATCATGATCGCTTGAAGCGGTTTATCGGGATCAATACCAATATCGATTTGCTGGCATTGAGACGGTTGATTGAAAATGGTGCAGCTATTGATGCGGCGTATCTTTATTCAAACCGTCTGATGTCTGAAAAAGGGCGATTGGTATGCAGTTGCGAAGGGGTACATGAACAAGAATTGATCGAACTGATTCGAGACAATGCGGTAACGTCATTTGCCGATTTGAAAGCATACTCCAAAGCAGGGCGTACGTGCGGGCGATGTAAGCAGGATGTATGTGCGATTATAGAGGCCACTTCGATCGACCCTGCAGAAGCGGCACGGCTAAAACAGGCGCGCGAATCCGCTGTACAAGAAGCCGAACTCTTTAAGGTGCGTGCTCGAATCGAAAAATACAATAGGCTTCACCCCAAAAATCAGTTCAGTTCGGAAAATTTTAAAGAAGCGATCGAATCGTTTGAGATGAGCCGCGAGTTTAACCGCTGGGTCTCAATGATAACCGCATCGATGCATCTGCATCCGAGTTTTGAAGAGACGGTCAAAGAGGGGGTGGCTCAGCTTAACAAGATACCGATTATTTGGCTCGAACTCGCCGACTGTACGGGAAATTCCGAAGGGTTTATCAAATCAGCCCATCCGAGCGTGGATGACCTGATCCTCAAATATATTTCCCTCGATTACCATGAACTGCTGATGGCGGCATCGGGAGATCAATCGGAGAAGGCATTGGATGCCATTATCGCTAACGATGCGGGAAAATATTTGCTTATCGTTGAGGGGGCAGTCCCTTTGGGACTGGACGGAAAGTTTTTACGGATCGGCCCTAAGGGGGAAACGGGTGCAGATTTGCTGCGCCGTGTCGCCAAAAATGCCGTAGCCGTGATGGCGGTGGGATCGTGTGCGTATGACGGCGGTGTCGTGGCGGCCCAGCCGAATCCGACCGGAGCAGTAGGGGTGAGCGAAGCGCTGGGACGAACTGACATCATCAACCTCCCAGGGTGCCCCGTCAATCCGATCAATATCGTGGGGACCCTGCTACACTACATTATGTTCGACGAATTTCCGAAACTGGACGCGAAAAACCGCCCTGAATGGGCGTACGGATTTCGGGTGCATGATAATTGCGAACGTCGCGGCCATTATGATATGGATGAATTTGTCCTTGAATGGGGAGATGAAGGGGCGAAAAAAGGGTGGTGTCTTTTTCAAATGGGGTGCAAAGGGCCGTATGCCGATCTCAACTGCTCGCTGGTGAAGTTTAACGAAGGGACCAGTTGGCCGGTACAGGCGGGACATGGATGTTTTGCGTGCGGTCAGGGTAAAATCGCGTTTGACAGCTACGCGAACCACCGAAAATTAGAGGAAAAACCGCATGAATAAGAAAATAGTCATTGATCCCATCACTCGTATCGAGGGGCATTTGCGCATCGAGGTGGAAATTGATGAAAATCATGTTATTCAAGAAGCCTGGGCATCGGGGCAGCTTTTTCGGGGAATTGAGACAATTCTAAAAGGGCGTGACCCGCGCGATGCGGGATTGATTGCTCAGCGAATCTGCGGAGTGTGTACGAATGTCCACTATCGTGCTTCGATCAGTGCCGTGGAAGATGCTTATGGCATTACGATTCCCCCTAATGCGGAGATCATTCGCAACCTGGTTACCCTCTCATTGTTTGTTCAAGACCATATCGTCCATTATTACCATCTCCATTCGCTCGATTTCGTGGATATTACAAGGGCATTAGAAGCGGATTGTACCCAAGCCGCACGGGAAGCTGAACAATGGAGCATTCACCCCTATCGTAATTCGGTAGGGCATTTGGAGAGTGTGCAAGAAAAGCTGAGCAGTTTCATCAAAGCGGGACGATTAGGGCTCTTTGCCAATGGCTATTGGGGGCACAGTGCGTATCGTTTGAGTCCTGAGCAAAACTTGGTGCATATGAACCATTATCTCGAAGCGTTAAATCTTCAACGCGAAATTTCCAAAGCGGTGGCAATATTTGCGGGGAAAACGCCTCATCCTCAAAATTTGGTGGTCGGAGGGGTGACAAGCGTTGCCGATATGCTTAACCCTCAACGATTAAATGATTTTCTTTTTATTATCAAAGAGGTTCGGGAGTTTATCGAGAGAGCATATATCCCGGATATGGCAATGGTAATTGAAGGATACCGAGAATCGATAGATGCAGGTGAAGGGCGCGCCAGCGGCAATTTTATGTGTTGCGGCGGATACCGTTTCAGTACGCAACAGCAGTTATTCGAGAGCGGTGTGGTTCGAGGACATGATTTTGAAACGGTTGAGCCGTTTGATGAATCGAAAATCACCGAAGAGGCATCCCGATCGTGGTATGAGAATGATGCTCCTCTCTCCCCGTATATAGGGGAGACAACCCCCTTTTATACCGATCTTAATGATGATGGAACTCTGAAATCCGAGGGGAAATACAGTTGGGTCAAAGCCCCTCGATATGATGGCGAGGTGATGGAAGTAGGGCCTTTGGCCCGGATGAGTATCGGGTATGCCAAGAAGTCTCCTATAATTTACCCCTATATGCAACGATTTATGGATAAAACAAGGATGAAACTGATCGATTTTTCCACTGCTATCGGACGAAATGCGGCACGTGCCATAGAGGCACAAATTTGTTGCGATTATCTTTTTGATACGATGAGTGATTTGATCGAAAATATTAAATATTACGATGAAACAACATGGACAAAGTATATTTTTGAAGATCTTCCAAAAGAGGGGAGAGGCAGAGGGCTATTTGAAGTGCCTCGCGGAGTATTGGGACATTTCATCCGTATAGAAGATGCAAAAATAGCAAATTATCAAGCTGTTGTTCCGACAACATGGAATGCTTCACCCAAAGATGCCAAAAATGTACGAGGAGCG
This sequence comes from Sulfuricurvum sp., assembly GCF_041651515.1. Classification (GTDB taxonomy): domain Bacteria; phylum Campylobacterota; class Campylobacteria; order Campylobacterales; family Sulfurimonadaceae; genus Sulfuricurvum. Next base: position 40,312 of record NZ_JBAZJF010000004.1, on the reverse strand, counting down.
TATGAGGAGGCATTAATAGGAATCACTCTTTCTGATCCTACATCACCGCTTGAAGTGCTACGAGTCATTCATTCCTTTGATCCGTGTTTGGCGTGTGCGGTGCATGTGATCGATGCTAAAGGGCGAGAATTAGGAAAGTATAAGATGCATACGACGTGTAAAATTTGACAATGGTTATTAATCGACATAAAAATTGTATGAACGGATATTAAAACTAATTATAATACGCTCGGTTAATATACAAGAAGCCTAGTATAATAGTTGCACTAAATCACAAAATAGTCACAAAACTTTAATAAGGGATAGTAATGGCGGGAGAGTACATTCTACAAGAGAGTGATTTTTTGGTTTCACAAACAGATGAAAAGGGAAAGATCCTTTTCGCAAATGAAGATTTTTGTAAAGTTGCCGGTTACACCATCAATGAGTTGATCGGTAAACCGCACAGTATCGTTCGCCATCCTGATATGCCTAAAGCAGCCTTCAAAGATTTATGGGATACCGTACAAAGCGGTAAGATTTGGACTGGCTATGTTAAAAATGCGACGAAAGACGGCGGATTTTATTGGGTTTATGCAACGGTCTACCCCAATATTGCATGTGAGAGTGGGAAATGCGGATTTTTGTCATGTCGCCGAAAGCCATCCCGTGAAGAGATTGCCGAAGCAGAGCAACTCTACAAGACGATGAGATAAGGGGGCATGATGAATAATACGACAAAAATAATAATTTTGATTCTAGTGGCATTGGCTGGTGCTCTAATCGGCATACTAACGCAGAGTGTAGGTGCATCGGTTGGGGTATTAATTGTTATGGTATTGGTATCGATAGGGTTGGTATCAAGCACGCCGGCAGGGGAAACTGAGATCAACAAGCAGTTGGACTTGTTTTTGCAATTGATGCAGTTTAAGCGAAATCGCTTACCCCTTTTGGAGGCAACTCCAGAAAGTATGGAAGGGAAACTTAATACCTTAGTAAAAGCATACCAGGATATGTTATTGCAAGATACCTTGGTCGCAGGAGAGATGGTACTGCTTGCCGATAAAGTTCGAACAGGCCATTATAAGTGCCGAGTAGACAGTGATTCAAAAACTCCGCATGTTCATTTGCTCCGTAAAACAATGAACAATATGCTGGATCAAACGGAAGCCAATCTCGATAATGCCATTCATGTGTTAGAAGCGTTGAGTGAGGGAAAATTTGCAACCCGCGCCGATATCAAGGTTGAGGGGAAGATGGGGCTAATGCTTGAAAAGATTAATGATCTTGGATTAGCCCTTCAGTCACTTGAGCATCAAAATAATGAAGCCAAAGAGGTGTTGGATAACAATACAAAACACCTTAAATCGACTATAGAGGAACTCCGTTCTACCAAATTTGTAGAACTAAATAGGATGATTAACTCTACGGTTGAGCGGATTCAAAGTGTTGCCGGTAAAGAGCATGAACTTTCCGGGAATCTTCAAGCCCTTGTCGGTAATGCCCAAGAGACCAAAGCCATTTTGGTGACTATCGGGGATATTGCTGATCAAACGAATCTTCTGGCACTCAATGCAGCGATCGAAGCGGCACGTGCCGGTGAACACGGTCGCGGATTTGCCGTTGTTGCCGATGAGGTACGCAAGCTGGCCGAACGGACACAGAAAAGCCTTGCTGAGATCTCTGCAACCATTAATATTCTTATCCAAGCAATTAATGATAACAGTGAATCGCTCAATAAAAATATGGATGAAATGATGGATTTAACCCAATATGTGGGAACCGTCGATCAAAAAATGGATGACTTACTCTTATCTATGGATGCAATGAGTTAAGCTCTTCGGGAGTAATCCCGAAGGACTTTAAGAGTATTGCCGCTCCGTGTGTGTCCCCGCTCTCCATCTTCAAAACCGTTGCATAAATCCTTCCTAAAACACCGGTATGGGTAATTAGCGCATCTTCTATGACGTTATCAGGATGGAGTGTTTCAATAATATTTTGAATCGGAACATTCATTATCCCCTCCAGTAAAGAGAGCAAAGCGATCAGTCTGACATGTTCCATGAGCTTTTCATTGGGGGATGGGGTTGTTTTTTGCAGCAAGGAGAGCATCATATTGATCCGTTCTTGGGCAAATACGGCATGGGGATTTTTTTCATCCATTGCCTTGGTCCCTGATTTGGAATAGATAATCAATAACAGCCACTGCATTAATGCATTGGTTCCGAATCGCTCTATTATCTCGCGTACCGAAAGGACTCCATGCAGATGTTCCGGATAGACGGAGTGCAAAAATTGAATGAGTTGGAGTGAAAGGATATCCTGGTGCTTAAAAGAGTCGCACACTTCATCGATCGGAGCATCGTGCTGTAGCAGTGAAAAAAGTCTCATGACATCCATGTATTGCGGATCAATCCTTCGTTGCGTGATAAGATGTGCTTTCGCAAAATAAAATCCTTGAAAAAACTCAAATCCAATCTCTTCATATGCTTCTGCCATTTCATGAAATTCTATTTTTTGGGCGATTAGCTTCATCTGACCATAGGGATTGGGATAGAGATTGAATTGTTCTATGTCGGTTTGAGTAACGTCAAATTTGGCGTATTCGATATAGGGGAAAAGGATTCCAAAATGTTCAAGATAATCCGGATGGAAAGAGGCATTGTCCAGGGCAAACCGGTAGCCTTGAGCATGAAAATAGCGTATGGATTCATAAATACGGGTGTTTACCTTCATCGTTTCGGAGAGTTCAAAAATAAATTTTTCTTTTGGAAGGGTACGGAGGATGTCAGTTAACAACAATGGCCCATCGGTATTGATAAATGCGATTAAATCCCCGAAAGCCGATGTCGAACCGAGTTGATTGAGAAGATTGACCAAAACCGAAGCGGTTGCTTGTCTCGGGTCATCAATGCTGCACTGACCATTCGCATCACGGTAAAAAAATTCATATCCGATAATATGCTCAGTACGATCCATGATCGGTTGACGAGCGAGGGTAAGCGTATTGTGCATATATGTGACTTTGTGTTTTAATAGTTTAAGTGTAGCGTAATTTGAGTATTATTTCAAAATAAAATAATTAAAGAGAATGCAATGAATAATGAACCTAAAACGATCTTTTTTAAAGATTATCTACCCAGTGATTATACCATTAAGAGCTGTACCCTCGAATTTATTATAGAAAACAGTTCAACACGTGTCGATAATGTGATGGAGATAACCCGCTCAAATCCCGATGCCAAAGAGTTACGACTCGATGGAGAGCTTCTCGATTTAGAACTGTTATGGGTTGATGATATCGTGTGGGATGAGGGGATGTATGTTAAAACAGACGATGCGTTGATACTCCCCTTAGATCAAGACAGTGCACGAATACGGGTTATAAATCGGATTTATCCGGATGAAAATACAGCATTAGAGGGGCTTTATCGCTCCGGTGGTATTTGGTGCACCCAAAACGAACCGGAAGGGTTTCGCCGTATCACCTATTTTATTGATCGCCCCGATGTCATGACCCGCTTTACCACCAAAATTATTGCCGATAAAGCAACGTGCCCGGTATTGCTCAGTAACGGTAATCTTCGCGGAACGGCTACGTTGGAAAACGGAAAGCATATTGCTGTGTGGGATGATCCGTTTCCAAAACCGTGTTATCTCTTTGCTTTGGTAGCAGGTGATTTAGGAAGCATACACGATACCTATACGACGGTCAGCGGCAAAAAAGTCGATTTGGCTATCTATTGCGATATCGGAAATGAAGAGAAGTGCCACCATGCGATGCGGTCACTGAAAAAGTCGATGGAATGGGATGAGCAAACGTACGGGAGAGAGTACGATCTGGAAGTGTACAATATTGTCGCGGTGGACAGTTTTAATATGGGGGCGATGGAGAATAAAGGGCTCAATATCTTTAACTCCCACTATGTTCTGGCCGATGAGCAAAGTGCAACAGACGGTGATTTCATGGGAATCGAGAGTGTTATCGCCCATGAGTATTTTCATAACTGGACGGGCAATCGTATTACCTGCCGAAATTGGTTTGAACTCACCTTGAAAGAGGGATTGACGGTTTTTAGAGATCAGTGCTTCAGTGCCGATATGAACTCAGAACTCACCCAGCGCATTGATGATGTCAGAGCACTTCGGGAGCGTCAATTCGTCGAAGATGCAGGGCCGACAGCCCACCCGATAAAGCCGGATCATTATATAGAGATCAATAATTTTTACACAGCAACCGTCTACGAAAAAGGGGCTGAGGTAATTCGGATGATGCATACCCTATTGGGGCGTGAAAAATTTCGTTCCGCAATGGATTATTATTTTGAGAAATTTGATGGACAAGCGGTTGGGACGGAAGAGTTCTTAGAATCAATGCAATCTCAGAGTCCGATTGATCTGACACAGTTTAAACGATGGTACTCTCAGGAACGTACACCGACGCTGGAAGTCTCTACGCACTATGATGCAAGCAAAGATCAATTGCGGATGAAGATTGTCCAAAAAATACCTAAAAATAGTGCAAATCAAGAGCAATTACCTTACGCTATGCCTTTGAAAATTGCCCTTTTAGCGCAAGACGGATCGGAATATCCATTAGAAACATCGGATATCACCCTTTTGCATAATGATATTTTATGGATTGACCAAGAGGTGAGTGACATTGTATTTGAATCGATTAAATCAGCTCCCCGTTTATCACTCAATCGTCATTTCAGTGCCCCGATACAGATTGAATGCACTGAGATAGATTATCCGTTTTTAATGGCATATGAGAGGGATGGATACGTCCGATACGAGGCGTCTCAGCGTTTTGGTATGGAGACCCTTGAAGCGATGATGGAGGGGGAAGAACCCTCCTCTCAATTTATTGAAAGTTTCGGAGTAATTATCCGTGACCTCTCACTGGACAAAATGGTTAAAGCACAGTTATTGGAGCTTCCGAGTGTTGGAGCTTTGATGCAGCGTCAAGAAGAGATCGATGTTGTAAAAATTATTTCGGCGATTGAGAGACTCAAACAGAGACTTGCTATGGCGTATCGGGATGAATGTATCTCTCAAGTTGAAGTTCTGTATGACCCCTCAAATTGTTCGATTGATGCGGAAAGCATGGGAAAACGGGCTTTAAAAAATCGTTTATTGGCACTTCTGATGAGTTTGGAAGAGGAGAATATCGGACAACTGTGTAAACAATATTACGACTCATCGCTCTCCATGAGCGATCGGCTTAGTGCCCTTGAACTGCTTGAGAATTATGCTCCGACACTAGCCTCGGAAGCGTTACAAGATTTTTATACACGTCATAGGGATGAGCCGTTATTGATGAATAAATACTTTGCGATTTGTGCTTCATCCCGTCGATCAGGGACATTAGAGAGAGTACGTCTTCTTCAGGAAGACCCTGTATTTGACATGAAGGTCCCCAATCTTGTCCGTGCATTGATTGGAAGTTTTGCCCGAAATCCTGCTGCCTTTTATGATGTGTCAGGGGCGGGGTATCGATTCGTTGCAGATAAGATTATCGAACTGGATGTTATTAATCCTCAAATCGCTTCAGGACTCGCAGGTGCTTTTAAAAATTACGGAAAACTCTCGCCCAATGCTAAAAGAATGATGCAAACGGAATTGGAAAAAATCAAAAATCATCCAAATTTATCCAATAATGTGTATGAGATAATTGCAAAGATTTTACAGGTCAATCAGGGGTGAGAAAAAAAGTAACATTGGTCGCTTTTACAAATAATTTAGTCTGATATACAAGGGTTATTTTAAGGATGTGATATAATTGTGATGTAATGGTATTATAATCATCCTTTATGGAATTAATTTTTAAGGAGAAGCAATGGCAAGAGTAGTCGTTCTCGGTGGCGGTGTCGCCGGACATACCGCTGCGACGTTCGCAGCAGATTGGCTCGGAAAAGATCACGAGGTAGTGGTTGTTACCCCTAACTCAAAATGGAACTGGATCCCCTCAAATATTTGGGTCGGTGTCGGTCAAATGTCCAAAGAAGAGGTTACTTTCGACCTTGCTCCTGTATATGCAAAAGCCGGCATTACATACAAACAAGCCAAAGCGGTAAGTCTTAACCCTGAAGGGGATGTAAACGGCGATAAATCGTTTGTCACTATCGAATACACCGGTCAAGGTAAAGCGGGACAAAGTGAAAACGTAACATACGATTACCTTATCAATGCAACCGGGCCTAAACTTAATTTCGCTGCAACTCCTGGTCTTGGTGATGCTAACGGTTTGGGTGAGTTTACCGTTTCCGTTTGTACAGCAGATCACGCAGATCATGCATCGCATGAACTGGCTAAATGCATCGAAAAAATGAAAAAAGGTGAACACCAAAAATTCCTTATCGGGACAGGTCACGGTATGTGTACCTGTCAAGGTGCGGCGTTTGAGTACATTTTCAATATCGAGCACGAACTTCGTAAAGCGGGCGTTCGCGATATGGCTGAAATCAAATGGATCTCTAATGAGTCATTCCTAGGCGATTTCGGTATGGGCGGATTACACATGAAAGTGGGCGGTTATGTCGTCAGTTCACGTATCTTTACCGAATCTCTTTTTGCGGAACGCGGAGTAGACTATATTACCGGTGCACATGTCAATAAAGTAGAAAAAGGGAAAGTTTCTTACGAGCTTTTGGATGGTTCAATGGGTGAAGAGACATTTGACTTTTCAATGTTGATTCCACCGTTTGCCGGTGTAGGTCTTAAAGCGTATAATAAAGCCGGTGAAGACATTACGGATACCGTATTTGCACCAAACGGCTTTATGAAAGTCGATGCAGACTACACTCCTAAACCGTATCAAGAATGGAAAGCATCGGATTGGCCTCGTACATACCAAAATCCGACGTTTAAAAATCTTTTTGCAGCAGGAATCGCTTTTGCACCTCCGCACATTATCTCTAAACCGATGAAATCGCCAAACGGCACAATGATTAATCCAACGCCTCCACGTACCGGTATGCCAAGTGGTATCATCGGAAAAGCGGTTGCTCACAGCGTTTGTGACTTAATCAAAAAAGGGCCAAGTGCTCATTTGCATGAGGCTTCTATGGCGGAAATGGGTGCGGCGTGTGTTGCTTCAGCCGGTAAAGGTTGGTTAGACGGTCAAGCTGCGGCTATGACGGTATATCCTGTCGTTCCTGACTTTGATAAGTATCCTGGAACGGGTCGTGATACCGACTATACGTTTGGTGAGATTGGTTTAGCCGGGCACTGGATTAAGCATATCCTACATCATCTATTTATCTACAAAGCCAAGCTCAACCCGGGCTGGACAATGATTCCAGAATAAGAAAGAGGAGAAATAATATGGCAGTAAAACCGGAAGAATTTAATTTCGCTAAAAACGATAAATTCAATAACGCAATGATTCCAGGGAAATTTGCTCGTGCTATGCGCACATGCAAAATTTGGCAGTTTATCCGTTTTGTGATCATCAACATCAAAATGATCATTGTAGTGGGCAAAAGTCACTAAAAACTTTTTGTATGACGGTCTATGACCGTCATATTCTTCCTTTTAATTTTTTCCTCAAAGTTTAATCATGATTAAAAATCTTCTAAAATACCCTGATCCGATGGTGCGCCACATCTCTGCTAATGTCCGTTTCTTTAATGACGAATTAGTGCAGTGGATAACCGATATGACCGATACCATGAAAGAGCATAACCTTGACGCTCTGAGTGCGATCTTGATCGGAATCCAATACAGTGTGATCGTTATGAAAGAAGGGGATACCTACACTCCCTATATTAATGCCCGCCTCATAAAACATGCCGGGATGAGTACGAAAACCGAGCGGAGTATCTATTATGAGGGGATCAGCGCCGATGTTGATCGCTACGAAACGGTGACCGTGATTTATGAAGATGAGCATGGAAATCCTCACCATCGAGATTTGGAAGGGGAGAGAGCCAGAGTATTTCAACAGCAGCTCGATTATTGCTTCGGAAGTACTTTTGTCGATCGTGTCGACAAAGAGATGAAGCAGCGCATTCATGATTATCTCGAATTCGGACTGGTGAAAGATGGCGGCGGAAGCTGTCCTGTTATTTTTTATCGTGACTATTTTAGACGCGGAGCAAGATATGTGATGGGATTGATAGTAGCGACATTTGCTGTACCGTTTTTTGCTTCAGAATCCGTGCGCGCATTGGTCTATTCGATCGATAAATATGCCTTAATTCTGGTTCCGTTACTCATGATAGGGTATTTTTTATATGCGCAGTACGAATCGCGTAAATACAAACAGTGTACCAGCTGTCAAACCGGTAATATCATTGGGACTACGGCTATTTTGGGAGGGCAATTTCTGATTGTCTGTGCCGGTGTTTTCGGTTGGGTAGCACCTTGACATGAGCGAATACGATTTTAGCCCGTTATCCAGAGGACAAGAGGTACTCGTAGCCTCGAAAGATTCGATTCTTCATGAGTGGGTAGAAGCAGAATTGTGCGAAGAGATTTTAAAGCGTCATGAGATTGATACCGAAGTATTTGTTGAACAATACGCGGGGAGTGTGTTTGATTATTTCATGGGGGTTGTATCGGGGTATGTAACATTGGGCGAGTGCCCTGTTATCGGTGACCTGATTGATTATTTGAAAGATAAAGAGTTACGTGCTGATGAGCTTTTTGTCCTCTGTACCCATTTTAAACGCTCTGTTATTAATGCTACGTATCGTCTGGGAATTAATAATCCAGAGATATTTGCGGCTATCAGCTATCTTTTTGACCGTAATTTCGCCGGGGTATTGAAACTTTATACCGATACCATTTATCAAAAAGAGCAAGAAGCGATTAATGCAGGAAAAGCAAAAGAGTATTTTCTCTCTAATATGTCGCATGAAATACGAACTCCTCTGAACGCCATTTTAGGATTTGTTGCTTTGTTAAAAGACGAAGCCATCAATCCGCGTCACCAAAACTATCTTGACATCATTGCTAACAGCGGTGAAAATCTGCTTCATATTATCAATGATATCTTGGACTTTTCAAAATTGCGCAGCGGTGAATTTACGATTGATCCTCAGCCTTTTAATATCCATGACGAGATATCGCATACGATGGAGCTGTTTGTTCCGAGTGCCAATTCAAAAAGCATTACCCTCACCAGTTTTATCGATCCCTCCATCCCCTATGAAATTGTGACCGATGCGTTGCGTATCAAGCAAATCGTAGGGAATTTTTTGAGCAATGCAATTAAGTTTAGTCATCCTGATGGAGCCATTCATGTTGAAGCGCGATGGGTTGAGGGTGTGTTAATTATTTCCGTATGCGACAGCGGGATTGGAATCGCAGAGGCCGATTTGGAACGGATATTTGATGCTTTTTCTCAAGCGCATGAGGGAAATCATAAAATAAACGAGGGGAGCGGTCTGGGACTTTCCATTTGCAAGCAGTTGGCCGAGCATATGAACGGAAGTATTGAGCTCTCATCAACCATGGGCGGAGGCAGCACCTTTACTCTTAAAATCCCGGTGGAAGCGAATGAAGAGTGTGTCTTTTCAAAATTTGATACCTCTATTTTTCAGAATATTGCTTTTGGATTGCTTGCATACGATGAAAAAGAGAGCTATAAATTGGAGTCTTTACATCGATATTGGGATTATTTTGATTTAAATATCCGACAGATTGAGAGAGTTGAAGAAGATTGTGATTTGATTATCTTTTTAGAAAGTTCAATTGATGACGCTAGCCGAGAGATGATTATTCGACGAAAAATTCCTTCGGTTGCTATCATGGATTTTTTAGATGACCGGTATGACACGACTCCGAATGTTATTTCATTGACGTTCCCGATTTATTGTACAAAACTTCAGCGGGCATTGAGTGATGTTTTGGGAATGCGTGAAGAGGCTACTTCTTCGATAGAATCTTCCTATAATCAACAGCGCGGCTTTGAGGGTGCTATTTTGGTTGCCGAGGATAATCCGGCCAACCAAGAGCTTATTAAAATGATTTTAGAGCGTTATGGACTTTCGTGTACTATAGCGAGTGATGGATTAGAAGCTCTGGCGTATTATAAATCAGTACCTTTTGATTTGGTCTTTATGGATGAACAAATGCCTCGATTAAACGGTAATGGTGCGACAGCTGCAATACGTTCTTATGAGCAAGAGCACGGTATTTTTACCCCTATTATTGCGCTAACCGCCAATGTGATCAAAGGGTCACGCGAACGGGCTATTCAAAACGGTTATGACGCTTTTTTGGGAAAGCCTATTATTCTAAAAGAGATTGAGCAACTGTTTGAACGCTATTTGGAATCAACCGTGATTTTACGACCTCAAGTGCAAACCTATGCCTTTCCTTATTCTAATATTGATATGGAACATTTAAAAGGGGCATTGATGTTGGATACCGCTCAGGTGGAAAAACTGTTGGAGATGTATAAATCGAAAATGGAACACTCTTTGGATGAGTTAAAATCAGCGGTAGAGCAAAATGATTATGAAGTGATTCAACGTATTGCCCATTCCATTAAGGGATCGAGTGCAAATTTTCGGTTTGAGGAGCTTTTTCGACTTGCATCTTTGATTGAAGAATCGGCAACACAACGCGATGCAGAGTTTGATTTTGAGGATGCATTTACCGTCATGAGAAGCGAATTTTTGCACAAATTCGCTTAGGCTGTATGTGAGGAATTACTCTTCGAGATAGTAGCCGACACCGGAAGCATTTTTGATCACATCGGTTGGAAGTTTGTTTCGTAATCTCCATACTAAGGTGCGGACACTGTTATCGGTCGCCCCTTTCGTTTCCCAAACGTAATTGATTGCCTGTTCGAAATCGACAACACTCCCCAGTTGGGCGACCAGAAGACGGATAAAGGCATTCTCTTTTTTAGTGAGTTTTATTTTTTGGTTTTGGTAGTAGGTTTCACTTAGTCCGATGTCGTGACGGTATCCATCGCCGAATTCAACAATGGGTTTGTCGGAGAGTTTTTTTGCGTAAACCAGTTTTTCGAGATGTTCCCGATCCGATTTCAGCTCATCAATATTGTTATTTCGCTTTTTCTCTTCTTTAAAACGGTACAAAGCCATTTGAATCGTCGTATGGAGATTGATAGGATCGAAGGGCTTGACAATATAACCATAAGGCTCGGTTTTCTTTGCTTTTGCGAGAATATCATTGTCCGAATGGGCGGTTAGATAGATAAAGGGGAGAACACCTTTCTCTCGAATGTATTGAGCGAGTTCTATTCCATCGCTGCTTTTTTGCAAGCCAATATCGATCAGAGCGATATCCGGATTATAAATTTTGATTTTGTTTCGGGCTGTGATGGCATTATCGGCAAGTGAGATGACTTCGTATCCTTGCTTTTCTAAAGACATTTTCAAATTCATTGCAGTCACTTCATCGTCTTCTACCACTAATACCTTGATAACGGCCATAAAAATCCTCTTCTTCCGATGATATTGTGATTATTTTATCACATCGGAGTTTAAAAACAATAAATTGACGATAAATCCATACTATTTCTACGCCTCTATTTCTCTTCGTAACAGAAGAATTTTAGGGGATATTCAAACCAACAGTGTATAATCGCGGTAAATAGACCATGCAATGGATATACTAAATGCTTGATTTTGACAAATTTACCAAATATTCCAAGCCGGGACCTCGGTATACGAGCTACCCGACAGCACTTGAATTTAGTGATGCATTTACGTATGATGCATATCTTGAAAAACTTCATGCACAAGATTCGTCGCGTCCTTTATCCCTTTATTTCCACTTGCCGTTTTGCAAAAATGCCTGTTACTTTTGCGGTTGTAACGTGGTATTTACCTCGAAAGAAGATAAAAAAGAGCGTTATATCGATTATTTGACACGTGAGCTACAAATTTTAAGTACACACATTGATGTCAATCGTCCTGTGATTCAGCTCCATTTCGGAGGCGGTACCCCTACTTTTTTCGATAACGAGCAACTTTACCGGATTATCAATACCATCAAAAGTCATTTTAAGAATTTTGTACAAGGTGCCGAAATCAGTTGTGAGATCGATCCGCGTCACATTAACGATGCGCAGATGAAAGTGATGAGTGATGCCGGGTTTAATCGGGTCAGTTTTGGAATACAGGATTTTGATGAGAAGGTGCAAATCGCCGTTCATCGTGTACAACCGTACGATATTACCAAAGCGGCGATGGATTTGGCGCGCAAATACAACATGGTGAGTGTCAATGTTGATCTTATCTATGGGTTGCCGTATCAGAGCCTTGAGACGTTTAAAAAGACGTTGGAACAATCAATCTCATTAAATCCGGACCGTTTTGCCGTGTTTAACTATGCCCATGTACCGTGGCTTAAAAAAACGATGCGTAAAATTGATGAAACCACATTGCCTCATCCTGCCGAAAAACTTGCCATTATGCGTTACACGGTCGATTACATGTCGGCACAAGGGTACCGGATGATCGGGATGGACCATTTCGCCAAACCTGAGGATGAATTGTTTAAGGCGATCGACAAAGGGGAGTTGCACCGTAACTTCCAAGGGTATACCACCAAGGGGGGTGCTGATTTGATCGGTATCGGGTTGACCTCTATCGGTGAGGGAGCGGACTATTACGCACAAAACTTCAAAGAGATGGAACGTTACGAGGCAGCTATCGATGCGGGCAAATTACCGTACGAACGGGGTGTGGCGCTAAATGAGGATGATCGTATCCGTCAATACGTCATTATGGAACTGATGTCTAATTTCAAACTCGATATTCCACGGTTTGAACGGTTATACGGAGTGAAATTTAACGACTATTTTAGCGATGCGATAGATGCTTTGAAACCGTTCGAAGCCGATGATTTGTTAACCATTACGCCGACTTCTATTGAGTGTTCACCGACGGGGACATTGCTTATCCGAAATATTGCAATGCCGTTTGATGCCTATATGAAACGTCATGCCGCGAGCGATAAAGCGTTTAGTAAGACGGTGTAACGATGGGAGAAATGTTTAATTTTAGCGAAACGTCTGATGCCTGTATCAAATGCGGAAAATGTATCCCTGTCTGTACGATCCACAATGTCAATGCCGATGAAGTCACCTCGCCGCGTGGATTTATTGATTTATTAGGTGCTTATCAACGAGGGCAGCTGGAACTCGATTATAATGCTAAAGCGATTTTTGAGAGCTGTTTTTTATGTACCAACTGTGTCGATGTGTGTCCCAAGGCTCTTCCGACCGATATGATTATCGAACAGGTACGTGCGGATATTGCCGATAAATACGGGATAGCATGGTTTAAGCGAGCCTTTTTCTATCTATTGCGCCATCGCAGTACGATGGATATCCTCTTTAAACTTGGATACGTTTTTCAGACCTGCGGATTCAAGATCAAAGCAGAAATTAATTCGATGCAGCCGAGATTTAATCTTCCGATCATCAAAAAAGATCGACTGTTGCCGTCGATGGGGAAAACCTCTTTTATGAACAGCCATCCTGAAAATATTTCTAATGGCGGGAAACGTCGTGTCGCTATTTTCATCGGGTGTTTGGCAAACTACAACTATACCGAAATAGGAAAAGGGCTTTTGGAAATTTTGGAAGCGTTACATATCGATGCCTTTATCCCCAAAAAGCAGCTCTGCTGCGGAGCACCCGCCTACTTTACGGGTGATTTCGCTACAGTTGATCATAATGCTAAAAAGAACATCGTTTACTTTGAGAGCTTTATGGATGAGGTCGAAGCGATTATTATCCCGGAAGCGACGTGCAGCGCGATGATAAAAGTCGATTATGAACACTTTTTTCATGATCAGCCTGAATGGTTGGAACGTGCCAAAAAACTCAAAAATAAAATATTTATGGCAACAGAGTGGCTGGAGCAGAAAACCGAGTTGAGTGCCTTATTGGCATCCAAAGGGCGAAGTGATATTGTCGTCACCTATCACGATCCGTGCCATGCCCGTAAAATGCAAGGGATTTATAAAGAACCGCGAACATTGGTCGGACAAAACTATACGATCACCGAGATGAGCGACCCGAATGCCTGCTGTGGATTTGGCGGGGTGACGATGCAGACGGAAAATTTCCATTTTGCTCAAGCTGCCGGAAAACCTAAAGCGGCCATGATTGCTAAAACAGGAGCGCAAGTGGTAACCGCCGAATGCAGTGCATGCCGAATGCAGATTAATAATTCCATGAACGAGGCGAATGTGGATGTTGTCTTTAAAAATCCGATCGAATTGATTGCTGAGGCATTGAGACAATGACTACGATGGAAGTTGAGTCGTTTTTAGAAACGTTCCAAACCCTCGTTATGGCTTCCATAACTCCTGATGGGGAACCGTATGCCAGTACTGCCCCTTATGTTCGTGTGGATAACGATTTTTATATCCTTATCAGTACGGTAGCCCAGCACGGGCGTAATTTGCTGATTAATCCTAAGATATCATTGCTCTTTGTCGAAGATGAGTCTCAATGCGTGCAACCATTTGCCCGTAAACGGGTGACGATTGAAGCAATTGCATCGGAGATTAGTCGTGAAGATGAACACTTTACACGTGTAATCGAACGCTTTAAAGCCCATTTTGATATCGAATTGGTGAATTCACTTTCTAATATGGGAGATTTTCATCTTTTTAAACTCTCTCCTAAAAGTGGCAGTGTGGTGATGGGATTCGGGAAAGCGTACCGTTTGGATCACGCTTTAGAGGTGGTGACACAGATCATGGGTCAACATCAAAGAGGTCATGGGAATGGATAAACTTCTTATCGTATGGAGCAGTGGCGAAATCGAAGTCGCTAAAAAACTGGTATTACTTTATGGTAGTGTCATATTAGAGCGTGGGTATTGGGATGAAGCTCATCTGATGGTGTGGGGCCCTTCGGCGAAGCTTTTGGCTGAAAATGCCGAACTTCAGACAATGGTCGCTAAAGTGATTGAATCAGGTGTAAAAGCCTCCGTGTGTGTCGTATGCAGTGACGATTACGGAGTGACCGAACAGCTTCGTTCTTTAGGGATTGAGCCGACCCATACGGGAGAGTTTTTGACGCAGGCACTTAAAAATGACTGGAAAGTGGTGACGTTTTAGTCTATAGTTGGCTATAATCGTTATAACTTAAAGTAAAAAGGGAAGAGTAATGACAAGAGCTTTTATAGAACCGATCATTCTCAAACCTGAAAACGAAAAATATATTCGCGAAGCTTTTTTAAAAAAAAATCAAAAACGTGTAGAAGAATTTAACAAGAACCAAACAAAAAATCGAACAAAAAGATTAGCAGGTAATAAGCTAAGTCTTAGTGACCTTTTATAGGCATTGAATATGAAATGTCATATTCCAGATTGTCCTGATACTGTTTATGAAAATGATTTATGTATTTTTCACTGTCCAAAAGATGATTGGTTTGACATTAAAGAGGACAACAAAGATTGGTCGAAATCTGAATTAAAAGTTGATAAATTTTGGGAACTGCTAAAGCAGAAAAATGTACCAAATTTCCCTAATTTATCAAAATATATATTTCCAAAATTTATTGAACAAAATTACTTCAGTTCTTATCAATCTAAAATTTTTACTACTATTTCTTTTAACAATGCTGTTTTTCTTGATACAGCAATTTTCGATTCATGTAAGTTTACTAGCAGGGCTGATTTCGATAATGCAAAATTTATTGGACAAGTGAAATTTTATAATTGTTCATTTAGTGATATAGAAGCTTATAATGTCCTTTTAACAAACGATTTAGAAATGATAAATGTTGATTTTGAAGGAAAAACTTTTTTTAAGGTAGTTCTCTCAAATAAAATTTCTATGAACATGCTTAACATAAAAATAGCAAAAAATTTTACTTTTGAAATTAATAATTTTTGGCCTAGAAAATTAAAACACTTTGGTTATAAAGAGCATTTGCCCAAAGGGAAAACATTTATTAAATCATTTGATTTTAATGGGGAAATGAGTGATAAAATTTTCTGTAAATTTTTGTTTGCTAATTCTCTAATTGATCAAGTTGTAATAAATAATCATAATAGTGGCTTGTTCGTCTTTGAGCAATGTAAAATTCAAAATTATTTTGGAATAAATCATTTGATGAATTTTGGAAAAGTTGTTTTCGCAAATATCAATGCAGTAAATTGTGAAATAATATCGATTGAATCATCGGTTTTAGGTGATACATTTTTTGAAAATGTAAAATGGGGTGACAGACCTAATTTTCAATGTGATAGAGATACATTTCGACAGATAAAAAATGTTTATGATAAACAAGCTAATTACATTGAAGCAAATCAATTTTATGCTCGTGAAATGCAATCGTATTCCAAAGAGCTTAAATATAAAAAGAATAAAAATTGGCACGAAAGGGCAGAATATTTTTTATTTTTAGTTGGAAAAGGTGTTTCTAATCACGGTCAAAATTGGTTATTGGCTCTGGGTTGGATTTTGTTTTTTAGCTTATTTATGTTTTGTTGGCATCAAGGATATAAACTCAATATAGATGTACTAACAAATTATGCTAATTATTCTTTTAATAGTCACGAATTTTGGAATGATTTAGCTAAGTTTGCAAATCCTTTTAGGCTTGATTTGAAATGTGATGACAAAGCATATATTACGTTACTTCATAAGATGATTTCTGGCTTTTTAATCTACCATTTCATCATCGCTTTGCGTAGAAATACGAAACGATAGCAGAGGAAGATGTATGCAAGATGATACCTTTGAACACTTAATTACTCAGATCACTACCGTCCACACTACTATTCAAACCGAAGCGATTCGAAGCATTAGCAAAAGTTTAACGATCCGTAATTGGTTGATCGGATATTACATCGTCGAATATGAGCAAAATGGTTCGGATAGAGCCAATTATGGGGATAAGATCATTCAGAATTTGGTCACTAAGCTTAGTCATATCAAAGGGATGTCTCGAAGTAATTTGAAGTCTTTTCGACTTTTTTATATAACATATCCTCAGATAAGCCAGTCAGTGCCTGACCAATTCAGTTTAGATTACACAAAAAGCCAGTCAGTGACTGGCCAATCTACAATACATCAAATAGATATTTTTAAGCTTCTTAATTCTTGTACTTTTACACATTTTGTTGAACTAATCAAAATTGATGATTCTTTAAAAAGATTATTTTATGAAGTAGAAACAATTAAAGGGAATTGGAGTGTTCGAGAACTCCAGCGACAAGTAAATAGTCAAACCTATGAACGTATTGGATTATCGCACGATAAAAAAGAGCTGATTGCATCGATCACGTTTACAGCCGAAAAACTACTGCCCGAACAGATTATCAAAGACCCCTATATCTTGGAATTTACTGGGTTGGAGACCAAAGCGAAATACAGTGAAAACGATTTAGAGACGGCATTGTTAAACCATTTACAAGATTTTTTACTAGAACTTGGAAATGGGTTTTGTTTCGAAGCACGTCAAAAGCGTATTTCGATAGATAACGAGCACGACCGAATCGATCTGGTTTTTTACCATCGAGTGCTAAAATGTCATATATTGGTTGATTTGAAAATCAGAGAGTTTTCTCATGCTGATGTCGGGCAGATGAATTTTTATCTCAATTACTACAAAAACGAAATTATTGCAGAAAGCGATAATCTACCTATTGGTTTAATACTGTGTACGACGAAAAATCATACCAAAGTAGAGTATGCTACAGCAGGGCTTAGTAATCAGCTTTTTGTTTCTAAATACAAAATTAATCTCCCTTCTTTGGAATCGATAGAGGAATTTATTGAAGATGAATTAAGTGAACTTCAAAAAGATATTAAAGGAATTGAACAATAATGGAATACTGGAATCATATCTACGAACATTTTAATCCCGTAGCTTTCAACATCTTCTCTATACCTGTTCATTGGTATGGACTCATGTACGTTCTTGCCCTTTTATCAGCGCTTATGATTGCCAAATGGATCGTGAAAAAAGACGCTATAGCAATCACAAAAGAACAATTGGATGATTATTTTATCTACGCAGAGATAGGTGTTATCCTTGGAGCACGTTTAGGATATGTCCTTTTCTATGATACCCACACAATGTATTATCTCACCAATCCGTGGCAGATTTTCAACCCGTTTATTGACGGGCAGTTTGTCGGAATTCGGGGGATGAGTTTTCACGGGGCGATACTTGGATTTTTGATTGGATCGTATCTTTATAATCGTCGTCACGGAATACCGTTCGGGCGGTTGATGGATTTGGTAGCGGTATCGGTGCCGCTTGGGTATGTATTTGGACGGATCGGTAATTTCCTTAACCAAGAGCTCGTAGGACGCGCCACCGATGTTCCGTGGGGGATATATGTCTATGACACTCTGCGTCACCCTTCACAGTTGTATGAAGCGTTTGTCGAAGGGATTGTGGTGTTTGCGATCATTTATCTTTACCGCAAGCGTAAAGCATTTGAGGGTGAATTGATTTTATTGTATGGGGTAGCGTACGGATTATGTCGTGCTATTGTCGAATTTTACCGTGCTCCCGATGCGCAAATCGGCTATATCATCGGTCAATGGATGACCCTTGGAATGGCGCTTAGTTTAGGAATGGCAGCCGTTTCGGCAACAGTTTGGGTTTATTTTCGCTCACGGAACACAATACAAAAATTGTGAGTTCCCTCTTCGTAACGATAGGTAAGGGTATAGCGGTGCAAATCGCATACGGATTGGGAAATATAGAGGCCTAGTCCAAGCCCTCCGGTGCTTTGTTCGGTTACAAAGGCTTCCAACGCCTCTTCGATCGGACGTTTGAGAGGTTCGCCTTGATTACGGATACAAATTCCCTCTTCGGTGCATTCAATCTCTATCGGTATCTTGGTCGCATGTCGGTGAGCATTATCGATGAGGTTTTGCAAAGCGCTGGTAAAGAGGGCTTCATCTGCATCAATTGTCCTGACGCATCCGCGCACCCTAACGGCATCATCCGAAAGTAAAAGATTTCTAAGTGCCGTATCGATCATCTTCTCCAGTTGTACCGCGTGTTTTTCCAAGGTAAAGGCGTGCATTTTTTCGATTTCCGCCATCTGAGTGATCAGATTCTCCATCCGTGAAAAGAGTTTTCCCAGAAGGGTGATATTGGGGCTGGGCTCTTCGAGTTCGACAATAAGCTTCCCTTTGGTGATCGGTGTTTTGAGTTCGTGCATCATATTGCGTAAAAAAAGTTCCCGTGAAGCTTTGAGTTTGGATTGTTTTTCGAGGGCTGCTTGAAATTCATTCGAGATAAGGGCGATTTCATCTTTTCCATCATTTTGGATTTTGATGTTATTTTCCCCTTCGCCGTAACGGCGGATCTCTTCAACAAGGGTTTTAAGAGGACGAAGATTTTTCCAAAGAAGGATATACATACTGACCAGTCCACCCAACAAGGCAAAAAATAAAAACCATACAAAATAGTAACTTTTTCCCTCTACGGTATCACGATAATACATCGTGCAATGCTCGCCGGAAAGTTCATACATAAATCCCTGATTGTCTTTATAGATCGTAACGCGAACATGACGGGAGTGGAGTTTGGATTGCAAAGGGAGTGGAAGATTGATCGCTTCACATTGGGGAGATTTTCCCTCTATTATTTTGAATCCTGCCGCTTCCAGCTCTGTATTTTGTTCCATGCAGCTTTTGGCTTTGTTTTCTTCGACAATTTGTGACAGTTCCATGGAACGATGGACGAGGAGATGAAATTTTTGCCGTTCTTGTTCATGCAATGCAGAAAAAAAGAGCAATACGAGTATTATTGAAGCGAGAAAAAAGAAGAAATGGAGCTTGAAAAAAACGGAGTGACGACGCGCAATCATAAAGTAAATTGGTAACCCATACCGCGAATCGAGCGAATAAGGGTAGGGTGCTTGGGATTGGATTCAACTTTTTGGCGGATTCGGCTGATAAGAACATCAATGCTCCGCTCTGAGCTTTCCCATCCGATGGATTCGACATTATTGGCGATAAAATCACGAGATATAATCTGCCGACGATGTTTTATTAGTAGTGCTAACAACTCAAATTCGGCACGAGTCAGAGGGAGCAGTTCCCCTTCTTTGTAAATACCGGTTTCATCGACACGAAACATTTCACTGCTCACTTGAATGGTTTTACCGTTAATACGGCGTAAGAGACTTTGGATTCGGGCGACGAGTTCACGCGGCTCATAGGGCTTTGGGAGGTAGTCATCGGCACCGAGTTCGAGTGCGATCACTTTGTCTCCCAAATCACTCCGAGCCGAGGAGATAATGATAGGAATATCGCTGCGATTTCGCAGCTCTTTGCATACATCCAAACCGTCCATATCGGGAAGGGTGAGATCAAGCAAGACGAGATCATATGATTCGATTCCCAAAGAGGCCAATGCCGCTTTGGGATGAGCGTATGCAATAACCTCCATTTGATAACGACCGAGATATTGCCCGAGCAGATCGGAAATTTCAAGATCATCTTCAATGAGGAGGATTTTAATCATAACTTATTTTTTGTCGCAATCTTTACAGCCCATGCCGCCCATTTTATTATTAGGCATATTCATCCCTTTTTTTGAACACATTTTAGGGGCATTGGCTTCGAATGTTTTACGTTGTTCCGGGGTAAGTACCGCCATCATTTTTTCGTGTTGTTGATTATGGAATTCTTTTCCCTCTTCACGAAGCTTTTGGATTTGAGCTTTTTGATCATCATTCAATCCCAATTTTTCAAAAGGTTTAGGAAGTTTGGAGGTATCACACTCACATTTTCTCATCATCATTCCGCCGTCTTTCATCGGACATGCCATTAACGCCGTTGCACCGAGAATCAGTGCGATACTTAGAATCTTTTTCATGTTTTTCTCCATACGTTTATTTTACTTTAGCATCATAAACTAATTTAGATAACAACATATCAATAATCTATTAACAGTATTAACGGGTTGTCTCTTCTTGGGGAGCAGCTTCGGTAATGCGTAGCATGGTCAGAAAGAGTACCGTAATCGCCGGACCGATTATCATCCCCCAAAATCCGAATGTCGCCAGTCCTGCAATAATGGCAAAAAAGATAATAAGCTCGTTGATCTTGTCTTGAGGTCGTATTAACTTTTGGTTGATGATCTTAATAATAACAGGTTTTACGAAGGTATCGGCGATGATTGAGATGACGACAATAGTATAGGAAGCGATGAAGAGAGCATTGTCCGTGTGGCCCATAGAAAACTCAAACAGTGCAAACGGTAGCCACATAATAGCTCCCCCGATGATCGGGATGAGAGAGGCAAACCCGAACATAATTCCAAAAAGTAGCCCGTTATATCCCATATACTCTACCGCAAGGCCGAACAATGCCCCCTCAAACACCGCCGTAGCTAGGATTGAATAAAAAACGACACTCATGGATGCGCGCATTTCGAACATGATGAGGGTACTTTCTTGTTGGGGAAAATGGGCAGAACGTTTGAAAAATTCGAGAATATCTTTCCCATAATAGAGAGCTACAAAGTAAAAGGCCAAAATAAAAACGGTATGAGAGAGGAACGACACCGCAAAGCCGCCGAGTTGGGATGCATAATCGAGGGAGTGCTGAGCAAAAGTAGTTGCATTAAAGCGGTTGAGAGAGAGCTCTATTTTAGCTTCGATATTGGAAAGCATAGGGGGAAGATGCGCAATTTTATCTCGCATATTTATGTCGATTTTCTCTAAGAGGGCAGGATCCAGGTGTTGAAGTAACACAGAAAAATGGAATAAAAAATACCCAAGCGGGGCAAAAAAGAGGAGCGAGAGAATCAAGGTAGAGAGCATTGATGCCCAAAAACGGCTTCGGGTAAGATTGAAAAAACCCATTTGGATATGGTGCGTTGAGATCGCAAGGAGGGATGCGACGATAATACTCATCCAAAACGGCTCATAGAGCCGATACATCCCATACGAGACGACCAACAATAAAACAATCGTAAAATGTTCACGTTTCACAGTATGTATCCTTAGTGAAAATTATTCAAACAAAGCCTGCTGCGGTATTCCGAACTTGAGCAGCTCATAGGTTTTCGGTGTTGCGAGCCGTCCGCGAGCCGTCCGCTCCAAATAGCCGTTGGCGAGCAGATAGGGCTCCAATACGTCTTCGATGGTTCCCTCATCTTCGCTCAAGGCGGCGGCTATAGTGCTAAGACCCATGGCTCTCCCTTTTGCTTCCATAAGGAGTTTGAGGAGACGGATATCCATCTCATCAAAACCGTGTGCATTGATCCCTAGCTGATCGAGCGCATATCGGGAGCGTTCATGCAAAATACTGCTCTCATTGGCCACTTCGGCAAAGTCTCGTACCCGCTTTAGAAGGCGCAATGCGATACGGGGGGTGCCGCGGGAACGTTTGGCAATTTCTGCGGCGGCTTCTTTGTCGATAGACGTTCCGAGTTTAAGGGACGCCTGTGTAACAATGCTGCATAGCTCTTCGGGGGTATAAAACTGGAGCCGAAAATTCATCCCGAAACGGTCGCGAAGGGGATTGGAGAGCATTCCCGCACGGGTTGTTGCCCCAATGAGGGTAAAACGGGGAAGATCGATTTTGACCGTTTGCGCCGCAGGGCCAGAGCCTATGATGATGTCGAGACGAAAATCTTCCATAGAGGGATAGAGTATCTCCTCGACGGCAGGGGAGAGGCGGTGGATCTCATCGATAAAGAGGATATCCCCCTCTTCGAGATTGGTGAGGATAGCGGCAAGATCACCGCTTTTTTCGATCATGGGGGCGGCGGTAACTTTGATATTGCTCCCCATCTCGTTGGCGATGATAAGGGCGAGAGTCGTTTTTCCCAGACCGGGAGGGCCGTAAAAGAGAACGTGATCGAGGGCTTCGCCCCGCTTACTGCTCGCCTCTATAAAAACACCCAGATTTTTTTTGATCTGCTCTTGTCCGATATAGCCATCCCAATTACTCGGGCGTAAAGAGGTCTCGACCACCTCTTCGGCATTAAATTTCTCTATTTCGACAATGCGTTCCACGTCAGACTTTCTTAATAAGTGTAATGTTCATCAGGGAATACTTTGCTTTGTACTTCGCTCTTATACTCAGCAACCGCGTGTTTGACTGCCGCCGCACCGTTCATATATTGTTTGACAAATTTGGGGACAAACGGCTCATACAATCCCAGCATATCGGAAAAGACAAGTACCTGCCCGTCCACGCCGTTGCCCGCGCCGATTCCGATTACCGGAATACGGACACTTGCCGCTACGCGAGATGCGACATCGGCTTTGACCCCTTCGATGACGAGGATAAACGCTCCGGCATTCTCGATGGCTTGAGCGTCGGCGATCAGAGAGAGAGCTTCTTCTTCGGATTTGCCTTTGACTTTGTATCCTCCCTCGGCACGAACACTTTGGGGGAGTAATCCGATGTGTCCACATACGGCAATCCCGTTGTTTACCAGATGTTTTACTAAAAGAGCTTTATCGGCTCCTCCCTCGATTTTGACCGCGTCGGCAGGGGTTTCGCGGTAAACACGGATGGCATTGGCAAGGGCAGAGCTTTGATCGTTGTAGGTTCCAAAGGGCATATCGCAAATAACAAAAGTATCGGGAGCCCCTTTGCACACGGCATTGGCATGGTAGATCATTTGATCCATCGTAGTGCTGAGCGTATCAAGATTTCCGCCGAAGCTCATATTGAGACTGTCTCCGACGAGTAAAATATCGGCACTCTCTTGAAACAAGCGGGCAAAGAGGGCATCATACGCGGTGATCATGACGATCGCTTTATCATTTTTGCGCTGTTTGATGGTACCAATCGTGAGTTTTTTCATCGTGTGAGAATCTCCGTAATTTTAGTATTGGTATATTACCCTAAATTTGCGTCTGCATCTCTTTTGTGGTCATTTTGTCAGATTAAACGCGCTATAATCTTGACATACAGGAGATGAGTGTCATGGGCATACGAAGTGATTTAGAGGCCAATTTTGACTTCGAAATTATCGATGAATTTTTAGACCATTATGCAATGATGGTTGAAATCATGGAACCGCTAATTATCGACCTTGGGATAGCTGAACGATATCATCGGAGCATTGAAGAATTGTTTCGTATCTTTCATAATATAAAATCCGCTTCGGGCTATTTGCAAATGGAGCCGATGGTGCGTTTAGCGACGTTTGTCGAAGATGCACTGGAACAACTCAGAACGCGTGATGCAATAGTAAATGATGAAACCGTGACATGGTTGATTAGCGTCGCCGATATGTTTATGCAATGGCAGGAAGATTTTAAGATGGACAATGAGCTCTCTAAAATCCACTTTTCCCTTTTAATTTTACCCGATATGGAGAAAGCGTGAAGCACCTCGTAGCTTACATTACAGCAGGATTGCCTGACAAACAGTTTACTATTGATTTAGCATTGGCACTGGGACAAAACGGTGTAGATACTTTAGAACTTGGAGTTCCGTTTTCTGATCCCGTAGCCGATGGACCGGTTATAGAAGCGGCAAATCAGCGCGCTCTCGAAGCGGGGTTTCGTTTCTCCGATCTTTTAGAGATTTCCGAGGCGATTGCACCCAAAATTGATACACTGTGGATGGGATATTTCAACCCGTTTTACCAATACGGAATGGAAAGCTTGCTTGATAAGGCTGCAAGCATCGGTGTGAACGGTTTGATTATCCCCGATGTTCCGTACGAAGAGGCAAAAGCGTATCATCCACTGTTTGAGAGCCGGGGATTGGCAAATATCACTTTCGTTGCTCCGACGGACGGTGAAGAACGGATTGCTTTGATCACAGCTGAAGCGCGAAAGTTTATCTATCTCGTTGCTTATGCCGGTATTACCGGCAGCGGAAAAGCCGAAGATTTGGCTCCGGTACTCGAAATGATCAAACGTCACACGAAGACTCCGGTGTATGTAGGATTCGGCGTTAACGAACAGAGCGCGCGTGAAAAAGTGCAGGGGGCGGACGGTGTTATCGTAGGTTCTGCGATCGTGAATGTCCTTCTTGATGACTCTTTAAACAACACCCAAAAAATTACCAAATGCTGCGAGATTACCCGCACGATTAAATCGCTGATTAACAGTTAATAGTGCTATAATTCGATCCTAACTTCGGTTATCTACGTGGGGGCGACATGGCTTCGACTGGATCAAGAAGGTTTAGGTTGCATTGCCGGACTGAGCAGCTCCGTTATACGGCTCACACTTGCTTAAACGCAAACAACACTAATTACCGTCCTGCTTACGCTGTAGCGTAAGTTTAATTTAATTTAGGACTGCGCTACCTTCCTATGCTATAACTGGAAGGGCTTGGCGTATAACCCCTGTGATAGCTATATTCTTGGAATGTCTCGGACTTGAATGAATTTAGAGAATTGGACGCAGTAGCTTTGCTCGGTTGTGCGAGAGCGTTTGAAACATAAACAACGATACTAAGCATGTAGACGCCTTTACAATCTTGGTTTAGGACTCCGGTTCAATCCCGGACGCCTCCACCAAACTCTCTTTTCTTTCTCTCTATCAAACTATTTTTAAGATTTTGCTAATCCAGCCAAAATGATCTCTTCCATTTTAGAGCAGTTCGTTTCCATGCAATCAATAGATGCGGAAATAAAAGCATCATCGTTTAACGTATCTGCATAATCGATGTATTCGTACCCGTTGTAGGTTACAATCATGTCAAAAAATAACCGTAATGTTCGACCGTTACCCTCATTAAAGGGGTGCAGAACGATAAGCTCACACATATAATACGCCAAACGTTTTGCAAACTCTTCACGCAGTGTTAGGGACTCAAAATCTCGCAGATAATTTTCTGCTTCAAGCTGTTTGAAAATATCATGTGAGAAGCTTTCCAAATTCATGTAAGGGCAAAACATACTTGTCCCCTTAGAAATATTGACGGTACGATACTCACCTGCCCACGTGTAGAGTTTTTGAAATAAATGGTGATGTATAGAGGTGAGATAGTTTTTATCAAAGAGTGTGGTTTCTTCTAAAGTAGTATGGAAAAATTCATAACTTCGCAAAAGAAGCTCTCGCTCTAACTCGTGAATCAGTTGAGAGTCGTGAATGTCGAGTTTGTTGATGGGGATGTTGCTGTCTTTGTAGTAAATATGCTCAGAAGGAGGGTAATATTTCATTTATGAGAAAGGATTTTTTTGACTTGATCCTTCACTTCTTTTTTATCTACAGGTTTGTACCCCTCAATCATTTGAGAGACGTTTACTGCTTTAAGTGCTTTTTGTGCTGAAAAGGGAGGTTTGCTCATACAACTGTCCTTTTTTGGTGACACTGATTATTTATGTATTTTATCATAGATAGGAATAGATGCAAAATGTAATGAAGTGAAGATGGAATATCTGACCACTATTTTTATTTTGTCGACAACAATCATAGATTCGATATAATAAATCCTAAACCAAAATACTGCGAGAGTGGAATGAATAAAAAGATGTCTGCAATTTATAATTGGATTAAAGCCGTCAATAAGAGATGGATTTGGGTTTTGTTGTCTGCAATTGTAGGCATAATATTCTTTTTATTTATATATGTACATACGCCAATCTTAAATCCTGACGTTATTAAAAATGTGGGATTTTGGAATTTTCTAATAATCATATTGGGTTCCCCTGTAGCTTTTGTTATCTGGCTTTATAGAGATAAGAATAATATTGAACAATTAGAAAATCAACGAAAAGATATAAATCTAAAAGATTTTCAGAAGCTTGCAGAATGGGTTTCTGGTGTAAATATAGTTGAAGATAAAATATCAATAAATGAAAAAACCATAATAGATAAAGATAATAAGATTACAGTTGAAAAAAGCGAAACTATTGAAAAAAGCAAGTCTGACAGCAACTCAAAATTCCATACAATAAGCAAAAGAGATGGTTCAATCGCTTTGCAAATCGCCGCAATCTATCAATTAGAGCCATATATTGGGAGATTATGGGAAACACTTTAAGCGTCCAGCTTTTCATTTATTGAAATCTACTTGGCAACTTTTAGTTGAAGAATATCTTGACAAATACCGCATACCGTTTGAAGGTGATATGAGCATATTTTTTAGAGAAAGGGAATCTATTAAAACTAAAATAGTGAATTCTCCGCTTGCAAACGCTATAACGGCAGTAGTGGCATCAAATAAAGGTTATATATTAAGAGAATGTAAAGATGATCTGCAACACATAATATTGGCACTTATGCGATTAGAAGATATTAATCTTAATGGGTTAGATTTAAGTTTTTCAGGACTTATTGAGGTTAATTTTTCAAGAGCAAGCTTAGTTACGACTAATTTTCATGGCGCTGCTCTTGATGGAGCACTATTTTCAAAAGCAAATTTACAAAAAGCCAATTTTAGTTACTCCAATCTTGCTGGCGCAAGTTTTTTGCGAGCTTTATCACGAAAAGCCAATTTTAGTTATGCTAATCTCGCCGGTGTAGGTTTCAATGATGCTGATCTTCGTGGAGCCAATTTTAGTTACGCTAATCTGAACGCGACCTGCGAGAACTGGAAACATGTAAATCTTGGAAGAGGCATAGGTAATTTCAACAATGCTGATCTTAGAGATGCAGATTTTACCAATGCTTATATCGAAGGAATGCTGTTTAATAACAAAACAAAAACGGATGACAATACTAAAATACTAGTTTATGATGAACAAAATAAGAAACCAGATGCGGAGGCAACAATCAGCTTGAGGCTAAAATTAAAAGAGACGGGCTTAATCCTGCCAGACTGGATGTATAGCAGTGTAAATAAGCCTAGCTAGTATTTTAGCATACAAGCATACGGGGGGTCAGTTAAATAAAGAAGGCTCAGGTATTCAATCTTCACTTTTTTTCACTTGACAAATAGTATCACTTATGATACATTTAGTAAAATTAAAAGTATCAAATTTGATACTAAAAGAAGCCAGCATGTTTAAATCATTGATTCTTTCTGAACTCAAAAAACAAAAAGAGGCACTGTCAATCCCTTATGAGGCTATTGCTTCACGCTCAGGATTAGGTATTGCTACAGTAAAGCGTGCATTTTCGGGACATGATATATCACTTGATACGCTCGACAAAATAGCGATAGCTTTGGGATGTGAGATTGCAATAAAACCGAAACAATCGGCGAAAGCACTCTATCAAGCGCAAATCGAGAAAAAAGCGCATGAGATTGTGAACCGAGTAATTCAAACTTCTGCCCTCGAAAACCAATCACCGAGAAGTGAAGCGCAAAACAAAATGTTTTCCCAAGCCAAAGCGATGATTTCTAAAATGCCGAAATCGCAAGTATGGGCATGATTACATTTGATAAAGAGGGGGAAACTCCCCTCGATGATATATCAGGACTGAAACTCAAAAAGATTATCACCCGTGCAGAACTGGACGATGCTGAAGCGCAAAATATTCTAAAAGCCTATGTTAAATATACTCTTAACCCGTCGGCTCTCAAAAAAGTAACGTTTGATTTGAGTTTTTTCCGTAAACTCCATAAGCGGTACGTCTGCACCATACGTTAGTAAAAATTCATCCCTTTCCAAACGGAAACGGGAGATGGGCGCGACTTGCTACTGAATTATGGCTTTTAAAGATGGGATATCAAGCTCTTTCATGGGGTGGGAACATTACCGAAGTGAGTGATGCACGATTCGCTTATATCGCGTCATTAAAAGAAGCGGATCAAGGCAACTATGAGCCACTTAAAAGCTTCATGTTTAGTATTTGATTCTCATAAATATATATTATGAGAATAGCATTAATGTAGTTTTTAATGTAGTTTGTTTTTTATAATATCTTATTTATACCTATTCATTAATCGTCTAAATCATAAAATCGAATGTTATTTCGTCCCGCTTCTTTAGCTTGATACATTGCTGCATCTGCTTGATTAAATAATTCGTCTTCGCTTTTCTCTTGCCCTTTGAAGATCAATACACCGATGCTGGCGGTACAGTGATGTTCCACTGTAACGGATTCGTGGGTTAGCTGGTAAGAAACAGATAATACAGAACGGATCTTTTCCGCTATACGTTCGGCCTGTGTTATCGATTCTGCCTTGCTTTCATCCAATTCGTTGAGCATCACGATAAACTCATCCCCGCCGAAGCGCGCTACGGTGTCTATCTCGCGTACACAGCTTTTTACTCTCTCGGCTGCCTGAATCAGCAGTAAATCACCTACCGAATGACCATGAATATCATTCAGTGGCTTGAAGTTATCCAAATCAAGAAAGATTAATGCACAGTACTTTTGGCTCCGTTTACTATTTGACATGGACTGCTTTAGTCGGTCATGAAGAAGACGACGATTCGGCAGTTTAGTAAGGGGATCATAGAACGCCAGTGCTTGTATCTCATCTTGCATCTGTTTACGTTCTGTAATCTCTCGGGTGATACCGTGATAACCGATAATGGTTCCACTCTTATCCCGCTCAGGCTTGGAGAGAACTTCTCCCCATATTAAACTACCATCTTTGCATCGATGGTGTGCCTCGAAGATTATGGAGCCAGTTGTGAAGCCCTGCTTCTCTGTCTCTTGCCGTTCTCGAATTTTTTCAGTAATGGTGGCTATTCCTTCATCGGTGAACATTTCAAAAACGTGATGGCCGATTACCTCGTCGGCACTGAAGCCCCGTAATCGTTCATCTGATGGGCTGATGTAGGTGATAAAAAGATTCTGGTCTGTTTTCCAGATTACATCGGTTACGTCCTCTGTCAGTTGACGATAAAGAGTCTCGCTGTTTCGAAGTTTCTCTTCTGCAATTTTACGATAGCTGATTTCACGTCGTAACCTAAAAACCCAATAGCCTATAACAAGGAAAATGAGTCCAATTGCTGAGCCATATTTTATGAGTGTTTCACTCTTTATCCCTTGCTCGATATTTAACCAACGGTTGAACATCGCATCAGTTTCCTCTTTTGGAATAGTCGCCATTGCTTTCGTTAAAATGAGAGCCAATGGCTCATTCGCTTTTATGAGACCAAAACTTTGATGGCTTATATACTCCGTTTGACCGGAAAAACGAAGGGTATTATAATTGTTTGACTTGATTGTATAGTCTGCGACATTGGCATCCCCGACATAGGCGTCTGCCACGCCATCCACTACCATTTTTAGAGCCTCTATGGTGCTAGGTGCGGTAATAAGGTGAATTTTAGGATAGTTGTTTTTCATAAACTCTTCCATAAAATACCCTTTTTCGACAGATACCCGTTTGTTTGAAAGTTGTTTCAAACTGCCGATGAAAGACCCTTCGCCATTATCAATAATAATTGTCGGTGTGTCTCTATAGGGTTCACTAAAAGTGAGATATTCGGAGCGTTCCGGTGTTTTTACAATGCTGGTTATCATATCCAACTCACCATTTTTTGCCATTTTAAGCAGCTCAGTCCATGGTTTGTTTTTTACTATTTCAAAATGAAGACCAAGTTTTTTTTCAAGCCTGTGCATATAATCAACCACCATACCAACATGGTTGCCATCTTTGTCAATCCACTCATAAGGGGCATAGTCAGGGTCCATTCCTACTTTTATGAGATGATGCTCTGTGAGCCATTTTTTTTCATTTTCAGTGAGGTGCAATTGAGTTGATTCATCGATAGAAAGTGGATGTGTATTTTGCGGTATAGGAGCTGGCTGTGCGGAAACAGGCAATGTAACAAGAACGAAAGTGAGTATACAGACGCGGATGATTGAGATTGAGATTTTGTTTACAGCAAATATAGAAGTATCAAATAATGTACAATGAAGCTGCTTCACCTTATATAATACCTTTTTTTTGAATCTGAATTATCTCTTTTTGTGTTTTTTTATTGGGATATGATACCATGAAAATCAATAAATCGTACACTTCTTGTTTATCGTATATATCCTAATCCATCCACTTTTTTAATTCTTTTTATATATTTTAACAATAGTTTTTTACTGTATAAAACTTGACATAAACAATTAAATATAGGTAAAATACTGTAATTAACAGTTAACTACTATAAGGAAATATATGAATATTACCATCGTCAATTTTAAAGGGGGAGTAGGCAAATCGATGATTGCTCATCAGCTCATAACAGGATTCGGATTTCGCGGATGTGAGATTGATCCGTACGGCTCACTTTCGGATCGCTTGCCGGATTTAGTGAGTCGGATCGAAATTCAGGAAAAATATTTATCCGAACCGGGCGAAGAGACGATTTTTGATTTCGGAGGGTTTGATGATATCAAACTCGATCAGGCAATTAGCTATTCTGATTTGATAATCATTCCGTTTATTCCGACGCTGGAGACGATACAAGGGACGGTGGATACGTTGGTACGCGTTGCGCAGATGAACAAACCGATTCTGATGGTGCCGAATATGAGCCAAAAAGAGAATGATATTAACGATGCAAAATTTGTCTATGAAGAGACGTTGGGTTTTGAGGTGGAATTGTTTCCTATCCCGATGAGCGTCGCACTCCAAACGGCGATCAATGAGAACAAGTCGATCATTGAGTTGACGCAGCAAGGGGGGATAAAAGGGTACGCGTATAAAAAAAGTGCCAATATTATCCGTGACTTGCACGCTAAAATTCGAGAGTATCAGAGTAATTAAACAGTTATCTACAGTTTAAAAGGGGGTTTAAAATGGAAGAAATACTCAAAGAGAATAAGTTTGCGTCACGGGTTACACAGCGTGAACGATCAACCCATGTTGCGATTCAAACGGCTAAACATCCGGGTGGACGACCGAAAAAATCGGATGAGAGTAAACAGAGCGAAAAAGTGTTTTTAACCCTCACTAAAGCTGAAAAAGAGAAGCTTGATGTGTATGTAGAGCGGACGGGGGAGTCAATCGCGGGGGCGATACGCCGCGCGATTAAAGAGAGTGGAATGATTTAGTTTGATTTTTTCATAAATGCGGCGACGAGTACGATCTGGGTGCCGTTAATTTTTCCTTCGATGAATTTCGCATCATCGGTAAGGTGAATATTTTTGACGATGGTTCCCCTCTTAGCGGTAAATCCTGCCCCTTTGACTTCAAGGTCTTTGATGAGGGTTACAGTATCCCCTTCTGCGAGGATCGTACCGTTGCTGTCGCGATGGACGACTGCACCGTTATCATCATTTGCCGCAGTGTCCAGCATACCGGCTTGTGCCCATGCTTTGACATCGTCTTCGAGGTACATCATATCCAATTGATCTTGATCTCCTAACGCGGAGAGGAGTCGATAGGCCATTACTTGTACCGCAGGGACTTGGCTCCACATACTGTCTCCAAGACAGCGCCAGTGGTCGGCATCAAGCGTTTGGGGATTGGCAATTTGGCTTTTACACGTCTCGCAGATGTAGATGGATTGTTCCGCTGAAGCGTCGCTCGGTGTTACTTCAACAACGCTCAACCCTTCCGTAGCACCGCACAATTCACAGATATTGCCGCTACGTTCAACTAATGTTTGTTCTATGCTCATTTTTGACCTTAATACTTTTTTGGAAGCGTATTATACTTTAAAATCGATTTTGTCACCGTCGATGAGGACACGGCCGCCGTTTCTGAGCAGTTGGAGCGTTTCAAGCTCCTGGATGATTTGTGGTGCGAAGAGGGTTTTTAGATGCATGACATAGACGCTAAAATCGCGGCGTTTGGCGTGGGAGAGTTCATCCTCTAGCAAAGCGGGGGTGAGGTGCTTGCTATCATAGGCCAGTTTTTCAAAACTGGACGGAAAGGAAGTTTCTATAACCAAGGAGTGGATATGAGGGTTGGCATCCAACAGTTCCCAAATACGGTCGCATCGATAGGTGTCAGCCGTGAACAATATCCCTGAGCCCTCTTTTTCAATACAATAGCCGCAGCTTCCTTCCGTATGGTTCGTTTTAAACGCGGTTAGGGTGACGTCATCTATATAGTAAGGCTTCTCAACCTCAATCTCAATCAGCTCAATGGTTTTTTCGGCGTGACCTATAAGGGAGATCTCTTCAAAATTGGGCCATACTCGCTGATTAAAGATAAATTGGCGCAGATCGTCCAAGGTTGATTTGAGTCCATAAATTTTCAGAGAAATTGCTTTTTGGGTGACAAAGAGATCGGCTAGGAACGGGATGTCGATAATATGATCGAGGTGTGAATGGGTGAGAAAAATATGTTCAATCGTAAAAACATCGTCTCCGAAGGTATTGATGAGGTTACCGGCATCGATGACGCAGTGGGGAGAAACTTTGACACAGGTCGTCCCTTGTGTGGGTGTTCGTGTCCCGCCGGTTCCTAAAAATTCAATATAATCCATTATGTACCCTTACCGTGGAGATAAATTATAGTACAAAAAACGTGAATTTGCGTTTTGGCGATGCGTGGTTGTTTTATGTACACAAAGCGGTCGTTACTTTGGAGCAAGTTGTGTTATTCTTACTCTAATTTAATACGCTACATCGCAAAGGGATTATGATGTCACTTAAAGTTGTCCTCTCTCATAAGACACATTATGCATTCGATAAACCGATCAATCTTTCTGCGCATGTGATCCGTCTTCGTCCCGCA
The DNA here is from genome assembly GCF_041651515.1 of Sulfuricurvum sp. Classification (GTDB taxonomy): domain Bacteria; phylum Campylobacterota; class Campylobacteria; order Campylobacterales; family Sulfurimonadaceae; genus Sulfuricurvum. The sequence goes on along the minus strand of NZ_JBAZJF010000004.1, from coordinate 6,897 downwards.
CCCCATAGCCGCACTCCTATTGAAGCGTATTCGCTCAACATCAAGCCTGATAGTCATTTTATCAATTGGCAGCAAGATCCGTTTGGCAATTATCTCGCTCGTATCGTTTTTCCGGAGAAAACAACGGAACTCTCTATTGAGGTAGAGGTTTTGGCCGAATTGGTGAGTATCAACCCGTTTGACTTTTTTGTGGAAGAGAGTGCGGAAAAGTTCCCTTTTTCTTACAGCAAGACGTTAAAAAAAGAGCTCTCACCCTATTTAAAAATTAGTGAAAAAGGGAAGCGGCTCGATGCGTTTATCAAGTCAATCGATTTAACACCGCGCCCTATCAATGATTTTTTGGTCGAATTGAATATGAAGATCCATCAGTATTTAAGCTATACCCTCAGAATGGAGCCGGGAGTCCAAACCTGTGCGGTGACGCTCAAAGGGAAAACGGGTTCATGCCGAGATTTTGCATGGCTTTTTGTTCAGGTACTTCGCCATATCGGGCTAGCCGCACGTTTTGTATCGGGGTATCTTGTTCAGCTAGCTGCCGATGTTAAATCGCTCGACGGTCCCAGCGGTCCGGCGGAAGATTTTACCGATTTGCACGCATGGGCAGAGGTCTATATTCCGGGTGCCGGATGGATCGGTCTGGATGCAACGAGCGGATTGTTTGCCGCAGAGGGGCATATACCGCTGGCGTGTACTCCGAATCCTGAGAGTGCCGCTCCTGTTGAGGGGGGAATGGACAAGTGCGAGGTAGAGTTTACCTACTCTAACACGGTAACAAGAGTATTCGAGTCGCCGCGTGTCACCAAGCCTTACCGTGAAGAGCAATGGGAAGCAATCGATCAGCTGGGTTATCAGGTGGATAAAGAGCTCTTTGACAACGACGTCCGTCTCACGATGGGGGGAGAACCGACGTTTGTCTCTATTGATGATATGGAATCCCCGGAATGGAATACCGAAGCAGACGGTCCCCATAAGCGTGAACTGGCAAATGTCCTTTCGCGCCGATTGCTCAACACGTTCGGTAAAGGGGGGATGCTGCACCATGCGCAAGGAAAATGGTATCCCGGTGAGCCGCTGCCGCGATGGATGTCTACCATTATCTGGCGTAAAGACGGCCAACCGATTTGGAAGAACCCCGATTTATTGGCAAGCTTGGATCAGACATTTGATTACACCAGTGAGGATGCCCGTAAATTTTTGTCACAACTGTGCTTGAATTTGGGAATCAGTGATCAAAATATCCATGATGCCTATAATGATCCGCTCGTAGCATTGTTGCAAGAAGCGCTATTGCCGGTGGATGTTGATCCGATGAAGACGAGTTTGAAAGATTCGTTAGAGCGTCGTGCATTGGCGGAAAATCTTTCTCAAGGGATTGATAAACCGGTCGGGTTTGTCCTCCCGCTTGGCTGGGGGACTACACGCTGGATTACATGCCGATGGAAATTTCGACGAGCACAGCTATTTCTTGCACCGGGGACATCACCGGTGGGATTGCGTCTGCCATTAGACTCGTTGACTCACAAACCTCATGTCGAATTGGAACAGAGTTTTGAACCGGATTTGTTCGGGGCCTTTCCTTCGTTGGGTGAGTATCACAGTGCCGTAAAAGCGCGCGCCGCCAAAGTGACAAAAACGACTAAACCGTCAACCGATTATGATCTGTTCGTTCGTACGGCAATCAGTGTCGAGATACGAGAGGGGAAACTTTTTATTTTTCTTCCGCCGATCATGGATACCGAAGCCTTTTTGGATCTGATCGCTTCGATCGAAGAGACGGCAGCATCGCTGAAGATGGCGGTGATGATCGAGGGGTATGAGCCTCCGCACGATTTGCGGATCGAGAGAATGCGGGTCACCCCTGATCCGGGGGTCATTGAGGTCAATATCCATCCGACGTCGAGTTGGAAAGAACTTACGGGTGTTATTAATACTTTATATGAAGAAGCCCATCAATCGCGTCTTGGAACCCTTAAATTCATGCAAGACGGCAAACAGACCGGAACGGGAGGGGGAAATCATGTCACTATCGGAGGGATTACTCCGAGTGACAGTCCTCTACTTCGGAACCCTGAGCTTTTACGTTCATTAATTACGTTTTGGCAGCACCATCCCAGCCTTTCCTATCTCTTCTCCGGGCAGTTTATCGGACCGACATCACAGGCTCCGCGTGTGGATGAGGGGCGGCTTGAAAATCTGTATGAACTCGAAATTGCATTCAATCAGATTCCTGAGGGGGGAGAGGTTCCGTTTTGGCTGACGGATCGATTATTCCGGCATATGCTGACGGACTTGACGGGAAATACCCATCGCAGTGAGTTTTGTATCGATAAGCTTTACTCTCCCGATTCTTCAACCGGACGATTGGGTATTTTGGAGCTTCGCGGATTTGAAATGCCGCCACATGCGCAGATGTCGCTCATGCAGATGTTGCTGGTCCGTACGCTTGTTGCATTGTTTTGGCGTAAACCGTATAAACACAAGCTGGTACGCTGGAGCACACAGCTGCACGATAAATTTTTGCTCGAACATTATGTACGTGAAGATATTCGCGATATTGTCGAATTTTTGCGTTCCGAGGGGTACGCATTTGAAAATGATTGGTTTAACCCATTTTTCGAGTTCCGTTTCCCCTTATTGGGTATGAGTACGGTTGAGGGGATTCATTGTGAACTCCGAGGCGGAATCGAACCGTGGAATGTATTGGGAGAAGAGTCAAGTTCCCAAGGGACTGCCCGCTATGTTGACTCATCACTTGAACGAGTACAGGTAAAAGTTTCAAACTTTGTAGATGAACGGTATGTTCTTACCTGCAACGGGGTTCGCGTCCCTCTCGTCTCTAGCGGAGTGGAGGGAGAGTACGTCTCCGGTGTCCGTTTTCGTGCATGGCAGCCATGGTCGGCGCTCCACCCTACAATCGGAGTAGACACGCCCTTGGTGTTCGATATTGTGGATACCTGGAACCGTCGCTCAATGGGGGGCTTCACCTATTATGTCTCGCATCCTGGGGGCCGCTCATATGATACGTTCCCGATTAATACGCTCGAAGCTCAATCCCGCCGTATCAGCCGTTTTTGGGGATTCGGTCATACTCAAGGGGAGATCGAAGAGGTGCATGAACCGTTGATTAAAGGACAAAACGTCTCACATGAAGAGGGTTTTTCGCGTGTAGTATTGAACCATCCGAAGAAAAAAACATTTTATTATCAGGAACTCCCCGGATCTTTGGAGTATCCGCATACTCTCGATTTGCGCCGTAAGTGGAGTCCAAATGAGATCAAGGGATGATTGATTGAAGTCGATGTTTGAGCACTATATTTTAGAATCATCGTACGATGAGATGTTTGACGATGAAAAAAACATTCGTCCCCATTGGAGAGCATTAGGCGACAATCTTGAACATCTTGGGATGGATCAGTTGATTGCTAAACAAAAAGAGATCGATTGGCGTCTTGAAGATAACGGTGTTACCTATAACGTATACAATGATCCCAGCGGAATGAACCGCCCATGGCATCTTGATCCCATCCCGTTACTCATTGAGGAGGAGCAATGGAAAATGGTTCAAGCGGGGTTAAAACAGCGTGCAACCCTTCTTGATAAAGTGCTGCGCGATATTTACGGTGAACAGCGGCTAATCCAGGAGGGGATTATTCCGATGGAGGTGATCTATGCGCATAGCGGTTTTATGCGTGAAGTACATGGCTTTGCCTCTCAGCCTTTAAGGATATACGGTGCTGATATGGCGCGTGGTCCGGACGGGAAAATGTGGATTATCAATGACCGTACCCAAGCCCCTTCCGGTTTAGGATATGCGATTGAAAATCGGCTTACCATGAACAGCGCGATGTCCGATTTGTATCATGATCTCTCCATCCGCCGTCTTTATCCCTTTTTTGAAACATTCAAATCGACTCTTGCCGGATTAAATTCCGATTCCAAAAGTGAACCGCTGAATGTCCTGCTCTCTCCCGGAGCACACAATGAGACCTATTTTGAACATGCCTATTTGAGTTCTTTTCTGGGATTAACGCTGGTTCAGGGGCAAGATTTATTGGCCAAAAGCGGTGCCGTATGGCTCAAGAGCCTCAAGGGACTCCGACGGGTCGATGCCATAATCCGGCGGGTTGATGAAACCTACTGCGATCCTTTGGAACTTCGCAGTGATTCGCAGCTTGGGGTTGCTGGCCTTGTACAAGCTCTTCGCCAAAACGGTGTTTCGATGCTCAACCCCTTAGGGTGCGGTGTATTAGAAAATTTGGGGTTGAACCCTTTCATGCCCCACTTGGCCCGTTATTATTTAGATGAAGAGTTAATCCTTCCGCAAATCGCAACGTGGTGGTGCGGACAAGAAGCTGAACGTGATTTTGTGTTGGAAAATTTAGAGAAACTGATTGTCAAAAGTATTGATCGAAGTGATGAATATCACACGTACGTCGGAAAAAATTTGACGAAACCAGAGCTCAAAGATCTGCGTAAAAGAATTATGGATCAACCCTATCGCTACGTCGGCCAAGAAGAGGTACAATTTGCAACGTCTCCTGCACTGATTAAAGAGACGATCGAACCTCGTAAAGCGGTGATCCGAGCCTACACTATTGCAACCGATGAGGGATTTGAGGTTATGCCCGGTGCATTGGTACGTGTCGGAGCCAGCAATGATTCCTTAATGGTTTCGGGGCAAAGCGGTGGCAGCAGTAAAGATTTGTGGGTGATCGGAGAACCCGGTGATGAGCCTCCGGTAACCCTGTTTAAGGCTAAAACGACTGCTGAAAGCTCTTTAGAGAGTATTCCAAGTCTTCGTGCCGAAAATCTTTTTTGGTTAGGGCGCTATCTGATGCGTTCCATTATCACGGCCCGAATGATTCGCACTACCGTCAAATATCTGGCTAATGCATACCGTTATGATCACAGGTCCAATATTCATGTCCAAGAGACATTGACCAAGGCATTGACCCATTTGACAATGACCTATCCGGGATTTTTAGGTCAAGAGGATGCTCTCATTCGTGACCCGCTTCGTGAAATTTGGTCTGTGTGCGTTGATACTCAGAGGGTCGGTACATTAGGACATACGATTACGATGCTCTTTGGTGCCAATATGGACACTAAAAATCTCCTTCCTTTGGAAGCATGGAGAATTTTTGATCGGATGATCCGCGAATACAATCTATTCGGTAAAGGGGAGCAACCTTCTGCTCGAATAATTATCAGTACATTGGATAAAACATTAATGCAATTAATGGCTTACAAAGAACTCATTGAAGAGAGCTTGTTTGACGAACAGGGGTTGGTTCTTTATGAGATTGGTGCGGGGATTGAGCGTTCGCTTTTATTAATTGCCAAAGCCAGATCTCTTTTAGTCGTTACCAACGAATCGGTCAGCGAATATGAGATACTAGAAACACTATTGGGTACATGTGAGAGCTTGAACGCCTATCGTGCCCACTACCGCGCTTCCTTTGAATTGCGTAATGTGACCGAGTTTTTGTTGTTAGATATCAAATTTCCTAAATCATTGATCAGTGAAATTGATCGATTGATGCGTGCATTGCCGAAATTGCCGAAATTTCGAAATGCTACCTATCTAACACGATACGAAGAGCCGATATTCGAAGTATTTTCGATGCTGCGGTTGAGTAAAATCGATCAACTCTGCCGAGTCGATGCCGAAGGGTATGTCCGAAGCGATCTTGATCTTCTTCTTTCGGGTATTACCGATAAATTGATACGTGCTGCCAATGAGCTGTCTCAAACTTATTTTGCCCATTATGACGAGTAGACCCATGACGTATCACATTTATCACAGTACCCGGTTTGCCTATCAGCATCAGGTTAGCTTCAGTCATAATCTCATCCGACTCAAACCTCGTGATACGAACATTCAAAAACTGCTTCACTTTTCACTGAATATCGATCCGATTGCAACCGAGATTGAGCCGTATGAAGATTTCTTTGGTAACCGTTTGCACCATCTTTTGATCCGAGAGCCGCATCACCTATTAAAGGTGGTTGCCAAATCAACGGTCAGCATTGATCAGGATGCAATCGAATCACAACAGGGGCGCCAAGAAAAAGCGAAAGTTCTCAGTACTGCCGAAGCGATGGAACGGATGAACTTTCTTACACTGCCGACACTGGATGCACGGCAATATACATTGCACAGCCCTTTGATCCGAGGTGCGAGCGAGCCGCTGATCGCCTATGTCAAAGAGTCTATCCATTTGGAACGCTCACTCTATGAGGGTGTGTATGAATTTATGGGGAGAATCTATGAAAATTTTTCTTTCGTAAGCGGGTTCAGTGATGTCAATACACCGGTTCAAGACGTATTTGAAGCAAAAAAAGGGGTGTGTCAAGATTTTGCCCATCTGGCAATTACAGCATTACGTTCTTTAGGGCTACCTGTACGCTATGTTAGCGGATACATTGAGACAACTCCACCGGAGGGGGAAGTAAAATTATTTGGAAGTGACGCTTCGCACGCGTGGTTTTCGATATTTATTCCGGGGTTTGGTTGGTTTGATTTTGATCCTACGAATAATGTTGTTCCCGCACATCAACATATTTTATTAGGATACGGACGGGATTATACGGATATTGCTCCGATGCAAGGAGTTGTTTTTGGAAGCGGAACCAGTCATCTAGGGGTAATGGTAGACGTTTCTCGAGACTAAACTATCCCGAATCCCTATATATAATGAACACTTTGATACGTTTTGAAATCTCTTTTGGAATTTGTTAAAATTTCTTTACGTTTGCTCTTGACATCTATTACATTTTCCCCTATAATTCCCGTCCACAAACGATGAGACGCCTTGAGTTAAGGCATTGAGTTTGAGTTTGCGATCATTGAAAACTAAGTAGGTTTAGCGGTTTTGGGCGATGCTCGAAGACGTT